>JAWVXD010000017.1:0-1218 GCA_033723415.1 Sulfurospirillaceae bacterium | reverse complement strand
GTTTAAAAAAGATTAATTTCACATTTAATAAACAATCCTATAATTCTTTTACCAAGACGCAACCCTCCTTTTTATAGAACGAATATATTTTTTGAAAGAGCGTCCGAGTTGCCCACCTCGGACGCAATTTCCCTTCTTTTTCAATTTTCAAGTAATATTTTAAAATTTCTAATACTAAAAAGTCTTAGATTCTGATCTTTTAATGATTTCAACTCATTTGTATAGCCATTTTTAGAAAAGATGACGATAATATCTGCTTTGATCCCAGCTTCTTTGCAATCTTCCTCTAATTTTGTCAGTTCACTCTTTTTTATTTTTGAATTCGTATATTTGCATATTCCAACTATAGTTTTACCGGATTTTGTCTTTGCTACGATATTGATCTCTCTTGCATCGTCCCAATATCGGTTGATATTATAGATCTTGTCATCTTGGAAATATAGCTTTATAAACTCATGAGAGAGTTGTTCAAATATAAAACCTGTAAATTCTGCTTTAGAGTTTTTAAATTTTTCAAAAAATTCAGTGTAATCCCCGTTTTTTATGCCTTTAAATATAGGAGAGATAAAAGCGAACCAAAATCTCAAAAACGGTGCAGAAAACAATATCTTGTCAGACATATCATGTTTGCCGTATGTTGATTCTAGTTTTATGACCCCCAAGTTACAAAGTTCATCTACGCAATCCATACCGTTATCAAATGAAACTTTTGCTCTTTTGAAAGAAGAATTTGTTCTTCTATCCCCTAGGGCGGCACCTGTCAGTATAAAATGGTATAGCTCATCTCCGGTTGTGAGATGGCTTATGTCGTTTCTTAAATATTTATATTCATCCAGTATATGTTTTTCTATAAGTTTTTCAAGAGGCAAATTCATGTCGATCTTGATATCTAATCCTCCAAAAACTGCAAAGTAGTTTATCGCTTCTTCTATATTTTTTGGATTGTTTTGTGAGCAGAATAGTTTAAACTGCTCGATAAATGCTAGTTTATGTAGTATTATGATGAGTCCTTTAGTTATTTGTCTGCGATTATAGCATATAGAGTGTAAATCTCATAAATAAGACAAAATACATCTTATTTACTATTTGTTTAAAAAAGATTAATTTCACATTTAATAAACAATCCTATAATTCTTTTACCAAGACGCAACCCTCCTTTTTATAGAACGAATATATTTTTTGAAAGAGCGTCCGAGTTGCCCACCTCGGACGCAATTT
>JAWVXD010000016.1:0-2754 GCA_033723415.1 Sulfurospirillaceae bacterium | reverse complement strand
ATTGAATCACTTGATACATGGTAAAGTCCGCTTAGATTATGATTTTCTATAACATAATTTGAAATAATATTGACTATTTCTACAGTTGTAAAACCGCTATAAATAGCTTTTGTAAACCCGTTTATCTCATTTTCTTGACTCATAAACCAATCTATCAAACTAAAATTTGTTTTTAATTCATGTCCGATGATTGACGTTCGAAGCGTCACACAGTGTGGATAAGCGACTTCACCTAAAAATTTTGTTCTACCATACAGATCTTCTGCGTTTGATGGAGACATCTCTGTATAATTACCATCTTTGCCATTAAATACACAATCTGTACTAATATGAATCAATCTTGCATTGGCGCTTCTTGCAACCAATGAAATTCGATGTGGCAGTTGAGCATTAACCGTGATGGCAGTCAAAGGATCATTTGACATTGGAAGTTGTTTAATTATTCCTATACAGTTGATAATAATAGTCGGCTGAACGGAAGCTATGGCGCGTATGACTGTTTCAAAATTATCGGCATCGACACCTCCTCGTATACGTTCAAGTTCTTCTTTTGTGAAATACACTTCTAAACCGGTCTTATTTCGTGTTGTCCCAAAAACTTCAAAGTTCTTGTTTTTATTCATCTCTTTAAAAAGAACATGCCCTAGCATACCGGTAACACCCAGTACTAATATTTTTTCTTTTTTCATTTTATATCCTAATATTTTTTCCAAACCGTTCTATTGATATAATCTATGTAACTCACTATGATTCTCACTACTTTTTTAGAGACATTATTTACATCATAATCTTTTACCACGTTCATAGTATTTTCTGAGGCTTGATGCGTAACGATATCTATAGCATTGATGATATCCTCGCTTTTAAGTCCAGACATGATCAATGTGCCCTCGTCCATCCCCTCAGGTCTTTCATGAGCTTGTCTTATCGTAATGGCAGGAAATCCTAATATAGAAGACTCTTCGGTAATCGTTCCGCTGTCACTGATAGCACAATATGATTTTTGCTGCAGTGCAATATAATCAAAAAATCCTAGAGGTTTCATAAATTCAATAAGTGGGTCAAACGCTTTTTTCTCTAAAGATTCCAATTTCTTTCTGGTTCTTGGATGCGTTGAAACGATTACTCTCTTACCGTAATTTTGAGCTATCGCATTTAGTGAATCAAGCAGATCATGAAAGTTTTGTTCACTGTCTATATTCTCTTCTCGATGAGCACTCACAATAAAAAAATCTTTTTCTTGCAATCCCAAATCTTCTAAGACTTTTGAGTTTTCGATATCTTGCTTATGATGTTCAAGCACTTCAAGCATCGAAGAGCCTGTTTTGATCACGGTTTCAGCAAGGATTCCCTCAGCAATCAAATACCTTCTGGCATGTTCGGTCAAGGTCATATTGATATCGCTCAAGTGATCCACGATCTTTCTATTGATCTCTTCAGGGACTCTTTGATCAAAGCATCTATTTCCAGCTTCCATGTGGAAGATCGGTATCTTTCTTCTTTTTGCAGATATAACAGAAAGGCAGCTATTGGTATCTCCATATAGTAAAACAGCATCGGGCTTGATCTTCTCAAACAATTCATCAGATCTGCTGATCACATTTGCGATCGTCGCGGCTGCGTTTTCTCCTGCGGCATTTAAAAAATAATCAGGTTTTTTGATGCCCATGTCATTAAAAAACACTTCATTGAGTTCATAATCATAATTTTGACCGCTATGGACCAAGATATGATTTGTAAATTTTTCTAGTTCTGCGATAACTCTGCTTAGCTTTATGATCTCGGGACGCGTACCGACGATCGTCATGATAGTTTTCACTTGAGGGCTCCAAACTCTTTTAAATCCTCTTGTATCTCTCTGAGATTTAAAAGCATATTTTTAAGTTCTGCTTCATCCAGCCTTTTTGTATTGTGAGAGTGATAATCACTAGCTTCGGTTATAACCTCTCCTTCTTCAAAATACTTTTCATAGTTTAGATCTCTGTTATCAGCAGGTATTTTGTAGTAACCCTCCAGATCGATGGCATGAACCATCTCTTCTCGTGTCAGAAGTGTTTCGTACAGTTTTTCACCGTGTCTTGTCCCTATAACCTTGATCACATGATCTGGTCTATTCAGTATGTTCTTAAGAGTATTGGCTAAAAGCTCTATCGTTGCAGCAGGCGCTTTTTGTACGAAGATATCGCCGCTTTTTCCGTGTTCAAATGCGAACATCACCAAATCAACCGCATCATCCAAGCTCATCATGAAGCGTGTCATGTTGGGATCTGTGATAGTGATCTCTTTATTATTTCTTATCTGATTTATAAACAAAGGTATGACAGACCCGCGGCTTGCCATGACATTGCCGTATCTTGTGCAGCAGATGATCGTATCCCCGTTACTTACATTTCTGGATTTCGCGACTGCGACTTTTTCCATCATGGCTTTGCTGATGCCCATGGCATTGATCGGATATACCGCTTTGTCCGTACTTAAGACGATGACCTTTTGGACTTTGTGCTTTATTGCAATATTGAGGACATTTTCGGTACCTACTATATTGGTCTGAACTGCCTGCATCGGGTAAAATTCACAAGATGGAACTTGTTTGAGCGCTGCTGCGTGAAAAATAAAATCAACACCTTTGAAGGCATCATCCAGTGAGTTTATATCTCGCACATCTCCGATATAAAATTTCAGCTTATCATTGTTGTATTTCTTTCTCATATCATCTTGTTTCAACTCATCGCGAGAAAATATTCTGATCTCTTT
>JAWVXD010000015.1:0-4024 GCA_033723415.1 Sulfurospirillaceae bacterium | reverse complement strand
GCAATAGAGTTAATGTGTGAGGGAGATCCTAAAAAACCCAATGCAGAATTAACTAAAAATATCATTGCAAATGCCGTCAAACATGGCTTAATTCTACTTTCATGTGGATTTAACAGCAATGTTATTAGATTTTTACCTGCTTTAACGATCAGTGATGACCTTGCCAACGAAGGCTTGGACAGGTTCAGTGAGTTGTTTGCGCATGTGGCAAATCAAAAACATTAAAGGAGGTATTTGTAGTCAAGGTTATAGATAGTAAGATGATTGATACTTGGTTGCAAACACCATTGAAGTGATTTGCCGATCAAAGTCTTAATGATTGAAAAAAAAACAACTAAAGAAAGGAAAACTTACATGACAAATTTATTTGGTAACGTTAGAAAAAATATAGCTGCTACATTGGTAGTTGGAGTATTGGGAGTTATGAGCTTGGGACAATCTGCTTTTGCAGCAGCTCAGTTTCATTGGAGATTTGCAAATTTATACGGGCGAGGTACTGCATTTGGTAAAGTGTATGCAGATCTTGCTAAAGATATCGAAAAAAGAACTCATGGGGCTATTAAAGTTCAAGTGCTTTTCTCCGGAGAAGGTGTTGGAACGGCAGGTTTATTTGGAGCAGCAAAAACAGGTTTGATCGAAATGATCGCACCTTTCCAAGCAATGAACGCGGGTGAATTTCCTGCAGGTGTTGTTGAACTTGGCTTACCAGGAGGTACCAATGATCCTGTGAAATTGCATAAGCTTTTTCATGAAGACGGATGGGGAAAAATCCTTAAAAAAGCGTATGCTTCACAAGGTTTAGTATGGCTAGAGCCTTATATTCAGCCTGCTGTTTATATTATCACCAAAAAACCTATCAAGTCTGTAAAAGATTTCCAAGGTCTTAAGATTAGAGCTCCGGGAGCTTATGGTAAATTTCTTAGAAATCTAGGTGCTTCACCGGTATCTTTGGCTTGGAGTGAAATCTATACGAGTCTTGCAACAGGCGTTATTGACGGTTCTATCGGTAGTAACATGATCGACCATCGTGACGGAAATCATGAAGAAGTAGCAAAATATATGTACCGATTACCGGAAGCCGGTGCACAAGTATTACCAATTCTTGTAAACAAAGCAGCTTGGGATAAATTGTCTCCAAAATTACAAAAAGAAGTATATGCTGCAACAGTAGATCATGCAAAAGAACAATTGACAAAATCAAGAAAATGGGAAAGTGAAGCGCTTGCTGAAATGATCAAAAAAGGCTTGAAATGGAGTCCAAAACCATCAGCAGCAGACAAAGCGGCTTGGAAAAAAGCAGGTGCAGGATTATGGGATGAATACTCTAAAAAAGGTCCATACTGCAAAGAGTTGATTGATGTTCTTAGAAAAACACAAAATTAATCACTGAATTTTGAACAAGTATTAACCATGCTAAAAAGAAATTTACAGTTATTTTGTGTATCAGTCGATACAGTGGTTATGTGGTTCGGCAAGGGGGCATCAGTAATGGTGCCTATTCTTGCTTTCGTCGTATTTTTTGGGACTATAGCCAGATATGTATTTGATGCACCTCCTATTTGGACATTTGATACTGCTTTATTTCTATTTGGCTATATCGCTGCGCTCGGTGGGGCTTACGCACAACAAAAAAGAGCCCACATCAACGTGGATATATTTTATTTAAGAGTATCGCCTAAAGTAAAAGCGATTTTTGATCTTATATCTTACTCTTTGGGTGTTTTTTTTCTTCTTGTCGTTTTTTACCTCAGTATTACGAAGTTTAATGAAGCTATTAAGTTTAATTATCACCGTCAAACAGAATGGGCACCTCCAATGTGGCATTTTTGGCTTATGTTTTGTATTGCAAGTGCCTTGTTTACGATTCAATTGATCAGAGATATGATTATTGAACTTTATTTTTTGATTACAGGTTCGCCACTATTGGAAAAGGAGCTTAAAAATGGGAATTGAATTTCTCTCTATTATTTTATTAGCCTGTCTATTGTTTTTCTTCATTATAGGATCTCCTGTTGGATTAGCGCTAGGCGGTATTGCCATGTTAGTAGGTTATTTTTCTTGGGGAGCCGGTATCTTCAATGTAATTCCAACGACGATTGAAGGAACTTACTTTAGTTACATTTTACTTGCTATTCCTCTGTATATCTATATGGGACAACTTTTAGCTCATACGGGTATCGGTGAAGCCATGTTTAAGGCTAGTCAGATGATGATAGGCAAAGTTCGCGGTTCACTAGCGATCAGCGTTGTTCTTATTTGTGCCATGATTGGAGCTATGGTAGGTATTATCGGTGCAGGTATTATGAGTTCAGGAACGATTGCCCTAAAGCCTATGCTAGAAGCAGGGTATGATCGTAAATTGGCACTGGGAACCATTATGGCAGGAGGAGCATTGGGGATTTTGATCCCGCCTAGTATTCCGATGGTTATGTTCGCAGCCTCTACACACAATTCAATAGGTCGTATGTTTATAGGAGGTATTATGCCTGCTTTATTAACAATTTTGCTTATTGTGGTGTATATTTTAGTGAGTACCAAGCTGTTCCCTAAACGCGCGCCGTTGCTCAGTGAGACTATGGATTTGCCGGTACTTAGCGGCAAAGAAAAATTTAAAATAGCCCGAGACGGTTTTTTCTCAATCGGTTTGATTTTTTTGGTTCTTGGCAGCATTATCGCAGGCGTTGCGACTCCTACGGAATCAGGTGCCTTAGGAGTTGCGGGTGCCGTACTTTTAGCGATGTACTTTAAACGCTTTAAATTTCAAATATTTAAATTAGCAGGTATTCAAGGAGCCGCCTTGATAAGCGTGGCTATGTGGATTATACTTGGGGCTTCATTATTTAGTAATTTTCAGTTACTTATGGGTATCCAAAGTATGATTGCAAACTTTACGCAAGGATTACAGTTACCACCTCTTGTTATTATTGTAATTTTTCAATTTATTATGATATTGTTAGGTTTTATACTTGATGATTATGTTATCGTGTTGATGTGCGCACCGTTATTTACGCCAATTGCCGTTTCTTTAGGTTACGATCCTATCTGGTTTGGAGTATTGATGATCATTAACATTTTGATTGCCGTGCAAACACCTCCTTATGGTTTTGCCTTGTTTTATTTAAAAGGGATTACTCCTCCGGATGTCGGGATGGGAGAAATTTATAAGTCAGTGACACCTTTTGTAATCATCAATTTTATAGTATTGATTAGCTGTATGATCTTTCCTGAGATTGTTCTTTGGCTACCTAATCTGGTTATGAGATAAAGGAAATTAATAATGTTTAAAAATATTTTAATACCAATTCATCTAGAATACAAGAAAAATCATAAAAAACTATTGACAGGTGCGCTCGAAGTGCTAAGCAAAGAGGAAGGAAAAATGGTTATGCTCAATGTTGAAGAAAACAGTGCACATTCAGGGGTATCACCTCTTTTTGATGAGAAAAATGAACGTGACTATGAGCAGAGTGCACTATCACAACTGCAAGAGATTGCCCAAAATTATAAACTGCCTATGGATCGATTATCCTTTGTGATCAATCATGGTGCAGTCCATCAAGAGATCCTTCAAGAGGCACACAGAATGAATGCCGATGCCATTGTCATGATGGCGACAAAGCCGGGTCTTGGTAGTTATTTTATCAGTAGTACGGCTGAGCGGGTGATGCGCCATGCAAAATGTTCCGTCTTTGTGATTCGTCTGAGTGATGATGAACATCGTTAAGAGTAGAAAATAGATAAAAAAGGAAATAAAATGAAAGCACATATATTATTTGGATCCACGTGTGAAGAGAGCAAAGCTTATAAAGACGTTTTAAGTCCCTATGATGCTAGAGTCGCTTCACAAGTAGCTGTTTGTAATGCAGATGACGCACTAAAAGCACTAGATATAGCAAAGAAAAGTGCACCTTCAGCTAAAAAAGTCCCGCTTCACAAACGCGTGAGTTGGCTTTTGGATGTGGCAGAAAAATTGAAACAAAATAAAGAAGATATGGCAAAGACCATGACAGATGAAGTAGGAAAG
>JAWVXD010000014.1:0-20770 GCA_033723415.1 Sulfurospirillaceae bacterium | reverse complement strand
GAGTCAAGAAAATGAGATAAACGGGTTTACAAAAGCTATTTATAGCGGTTTTACAACTGTAGAAATAGTCAATATTATTTCAAATTATGTTATAGAAAATCATAATCTAAGCGGACTTTACCATGTATCAAGTGATTCAATATCAAAATATGATTTGTTAAATATCATGAAGAAGGTATATAAAAAGGATATAAAAATCAATGCTGATGATAATTTTACATTAGATAGGTCATTAAATTCAGATAAGTTTAAAAAAATAACAGGATATAAAGCACCAGATTGGAACACAATGCTCCAAGCCATGCATGATCATGTGATGAGTGATGAATGTTATAAAAATAAACCTTTTAGAAAATAGATATGACTCAAAAGATCCTGATCGTCACTGAGTATTTTTATCCTGAAGAGTTTAAGATCAATGAAATCGCTTTGGCCTGGAAGGATAAAGGATATGAAGTCGATGTATTGACTCAAAATCCCACTTATCCTGCAGGTAAAATCTATCCTGGATTTGAAAATAAATGGTATAGCAAAGAGATTTACAACGGGATCAACATCTACAGAGTCAAAGCAGTTACCGGATATAGAGAAAGTCTTGTGAAGAAACTTTTGAAATATTTTACTTTTATGTTCCTCGGAAGTATCGCAAGTCTCAGGATAGGCAAGAAGTATGATCATGTATTTGGTTTTGACATTGCTGCGCTGACTTGCATGGTCCCTGCAGTATTGCTTAAGAAATTCTACAAAAAACCTGTGACTCTTTGGGTACAAGATGTCTGGCCTGATAGTGTGTACGCTTATGGATTCAAAAGAAATAAGGTTTTAGAGTTCTGTTTAAATGGTTTTGTAAAATTCGTATACAGGCACACTTCAAATTTTGCGATTTCTGCAAAAGGTTTTGAAGCCAAGATCAAACCCTATTTGAGTGAAAGAAAAGAGATTTTATATGCTCCTAATTGGGCTGACACATTCGATATGAATCTTGAGGCATTTAGCTTTTCAGCAGAGAAAAAAGTTCATTTTACATTCGCCGGTAATATCGGGAAAGTTCAAAATCTAGATAATATAATCACGGCATTTGGCAATCTTAAAGAGGAATATTTAGATAAAGCACAATTAAATATCATAGGAGACGGTTCTAACTTAGAATATCTCAAAACGCTAGTAAAAGACAATAGATATAAAAATATAATTTTCTGGGGTAAAAAACCAAGAGATGAAATGTACAAATATTTTAGAGGAAGTGATTTTTTGATCGTTTCATTGATCGATAAACCGATATTTACACTGACTGTTCCGGCAAAGACTCAAACCTACATAGCGGCAAATAAACCGATATTGGGTATTATAAAAGGTGAAGCGGCAGATATCATAAAAGATAACAATCTAGGTTTTTGTGCCAAACCCGAAGATATTGAAGAGATAAGCTCTGTTTTTATGAAAGCTATAGATTCTGATGAAATGCAGATAAAAGAGTTTACAAAAAATTGTGAAAATTTGACAAAAACAGTTTTTGACAAAGACAATATCATCACGTCTTTGCTAAATTTACTGACAAAAGAAGATCAATGAAGTTACTGATCACTGGTTCCAACGGTTTTGTAGGAAGTTATTTTATCGATAAATATAGCGATACATACGACATAGTTAGGTTTTCTTTTTTACATGACACGCTTCATGACCTGCAGATAAGAGATGTGGATGTCGTGATCCATCTCTCAGCCCTTGTACATCAGATGGGTGGAGCAAGTGCCGAAGAATACGAGAGAGTCAATGTGACTCAGACCTCAGAGTTGGCAAAAATAGCCAAAGAAGCCGGAGTAAAACAGTTTGTATTTATGAGTACCGTGAAAGTCTATGGTGAAGAAACGGATAATGTCTATACAGAAAAAAGTCCCTGCAATCCTGAAGATGAATACGGCAAAAGCAAATTAAAGGCTGAGAGGGAATTACAAAAACTTGAAGATGAAAGCTTTATTGTGAGTATCATCAGGACACCGATCATATATGGATACGGAGTCAAAGCCAATATAAAAAATCTGATCAATCTTGTGAAAAAAGTACCGATTCTGCCTTTTGGTGATATCCAAAATAGGCGAAGTATGACATATATCGGCAATCTGTGTCATTTGATCGATGAGCTTATCAAACAAAGGACAGGAGGTATTTTTCTAGCAAGTGACGATAAACCGATCAGTACGACCGAGTTTATCAGGCAAATAGCCAAGAATTTGGATAAAAAAACATACCTGATAAAGGTTCCATTTTTTGAGAGTTTATTGAAGCTGTTAAAACCGTCCTTTCACAAAAGACTTTACGGAAGCCTTGAAATTGACAATAAGCTGACTAAAGAAAAATTAGATCTGAAAAACCCTTATAGTACGCAAGAGGGCATTAGTTTGATGATAGGAAGTAAAAAGTGATCTATTTAGTTTTATTGTTAGCATCATTTTTACTGACGTATCTCATAAAAAACTATGCCATGAAAAAATCGCTTCTTGACATACCAAATGATCGCAGTTCACATACCATACCGACTCCTCATGGCGGAGGAATCGCGATCGCAATTACTTGGTTTGGCGGACTTGTATATCTTTATATATCAAAACAGATAGAACCAACACTTTTTTACGCACTTATGAGCGGTATGATCATCTCGGCGGTTTCGTATTTGGATGATCTTTTTAATCTTAGTGCAAAGCCCAGGCTTCTTGCCCAAGCCTTGGTTGCGATGCTGGGACTCTATTTTTTGGGTGGATTTGAAAGCTTAAATCTTGGAGTTTTTACGATCCATAATCAAATCATCACCAATACGTTTGCATTTTTGTTGATCGTATGGTATATCAATCTCTATAATTTTTTAGACGGTATAGACGGTTATGCGGGAAGTGAAGCCCTGTTCTTAACATTTGCAGGCTTTTTCCTATTTGGTGGGAGTCATTTCTTAGTTTTAGCCATGGCAATTTTAGGATTTTTAGTTTGGAATTGGCATAAGGCAAAGATATTTATGGGTGATGTCGGTAGTACACTTTTGGGCTATAATATAGCTATATTTACGATATTTTATGCCAATCAAAGCAGTTCAAATTTTTGGATATGGGTTATCCTTTTTGGTCTATTTTGGTTTGATGCTACATTAACACTTTATAGAAGATACAAAAACGGTGAAAAACTAAGTCAAGCACACAGAAAACATGCCTATCAACGATTAAACCAAAGTGGCTGGAGTCATAGCAAAGTCGTCATCTTCTCAGTCTTTATTAATCTGATTTTATTCTCTTTAGTATATTTTATTGCAAATCTTTTTATTGCTTTTATAATTAGCATTTTTTTACTATATTTTACAGTATTGTATATAGATTATAAAAAGCCTTTTAATATAACTCAAAAATAAATAACAATTAAATAGATATTTCTTTAAGTTCCATGATGTTTTCATATAATTATTTTTATGAAACTATCAATTTTGTCAATGATGCCAAAATAAGCAAAAATGATATTATGGAAGCAAGTAAGCTTTTAAGTGAAGTAAATAGTATGTCAACATTTAATGCAAAAAATGTTGAAGAGATTGCGACTACTGCCGAACATCTAAATGATCTGACAGAACAATTGACGGATAAGCTTGAATATTCTAAAACTTGATAAGATAGTTATAACGTGTGATTAAACAAATCTCGTCCAACTACTAAAACACTCATTACTTTTCCTTGTGTACCAAATTCAGGGATAATACGTTGTTCTACCAATCGTATTTCTCCATTTGGCATTTTGTAAAGAGCTTCAAATTCAAGCTCTTTACCTTCTTTGATGACTTTAGCAAACAGTTTTTCAAATTCTGTTATATCAGTAAGTAGTGAGTAATTTCTCGGTGTAGTGCCAATGATCTTTTCTAGCGGCTGGTTCATAAGTAATTGAGCAACACGATTGACATAGGTTCTACGACCTCTTAAGTCATAGCGGATAATCATATCAGGAGAGTTTTCGACCATAGCTCTAAAAGATTCTTCACTTTTACGAAGTGCATCTTCTGCCAGTTTTTTACCTGTTCTATCATAACTATGTGAAAGTAGGCATTTTTCTCCTTTGAGCGTAATAATTGAAGCATAAGCGGTAGCATAACCTATAGTTCCGTCTTTGGCTTTAAATGCGTACTCAAAATCACGAATTATCCCATCTTTTATAACCTTTTTAAAGAATTTTGTCCTATCATTAGTATTTGCAAACACACCTAATTCGGCACTGCTGTGACCTACGACTTCTTCACGTGTATATTTTGTATGAAATAGGAAACTTTCATTTACTTCTAAATAGATATTTCTTTCAAGAGATGTGATAGAAACCGCTGCGGGACTAAGCTTAAAGAGGTTATAAAACTTCTCTTCCCGTTCACGCAGTTCAATCTCGGCAACTTTTCTCTCAGTAATATCCCGAGAGATAAAAATAAACTTTCCGTCTCTTTTTTTAGAAGAAGATATCTCAAACCAGTGTTCACCTTGTGGCAAATCAATTTTGATAGTTTTACCAAAAGAAAGTCCTTTCTTATCTGACTCTTTTATAGCTTCCATTGCAATAATGGTTGCTTCTTCTGAAAGAATATCACTGATTTTTTTGCCCAGTAGTAGTTCTTTTTGTGTTGCAAGAAGCTCCTCAGTTTTTGCCCAAACATTAAGATATTTACCATCTCTATCTACTTCAAACATCAAATCAGGAACAGCATTTACTATCCCTTTATTGAAATCAAGGGCTTCTTGCAATTTTGCAGTACGACTTTCTACTCTTATTTCAAGAGTTTCATTTAAAGCCAGAATAGCATCTTCCATCTTTTTTCTTTCGCTAATGTCTTGTACCGTACCTATTGAGTATAGAGGCGTTCCATCACTATCGTATATGTGTTCACATCTTTCGACAACATACTTGATTCTGCCGTCGCTCATAACGATCCTATGTTCTATTTCGTAAGGGATTCCTGTTTTTAAAGATTCTAAATAAGGTGCATTGACCGTCTCTCTATCATCAGGATGAACAGACTCATAAAATGTTTTGTGCAAATCATCTATCTGCTCTTTGTCGAGTTCAAATATTCTATACGTTTCATCAGACCATGAAAGAAGGTCATTTTTTATATCAAGATGCCAGCTACCCGTATTTGCAACCCTCTGTGCATCTGTTAAAAATTTACGTTCTTTTTCTAAAAGAATCTCTAGCTCTTTACGCTCGGTTATCTCTATGTTAAAACAGGTAAGCCCGATTATTTCTTGGTTGTCTGAAACAATCGGGGCATAAAAAATTTCCCAGTATGAGCGTGAAAAATTACTATCTCCATAGATCTCTTCGCTAATAAAATTCTCTCCGCCAAGTGCTCTGTCAAAACTCTTTTTTGCAACTTGTCTATCGTCATCGTATGAAATCACATCTAACATATTCATACCTATAGCAATCTCTTTGCCCCAAAGAGATTGCATGACATGGGCATGTTTAGAATTAAATGCGATGTAGCAGTAGTTTGTATCTAGCGCAAAGGTGATAATATCAGGAGAACTTTCCAGTACTGCCTTTAGCAGGTTGCTGTTCTTTTTATAACGTGTTTCGCTCTCTTTTAGCTCATCTTCCATCCGCTTGCGCTCAGTTATATCACGAGCTAAAATTATATAATTTCCGCTTGATTTTTTCTTACTTGCAGAGAGTTCAAACCATCGTTTCCCCTCAGGAAGGTCAAGACTGTAGGTATTCCCCAGAGAAAACCCTTTTTCATCCACTTCTTTGAGTGTTTTTAACGCTGTGATAACGACATCAGGAGGAAGAATCTCTTTAAAGTCGTTACCCAGAAGCATCTCTCTTTGAGCTGCTAGAATCTCAGGATTTTGTGCCCATACTCCGACATAAGTACCATTAGGTGCTACTTCAAGGAGCAGGTCAGGGATGGCAGCGATAACTCCTTCGTTAAACTCTAAAGATTTTTGTAATTCATTGGTTTTATTGGTGAGTTCGGTAACATCTCGTCCAAATGCTATAGCACCGATAATATTACCATCAACATCCCGCTCGGCTACGATTTGAATGTAGTGGTAGCGTTCACCATCTCCTGTATCTGGGAAAGTAAAGTAAGTGTTAGCATTCTCACCCGTAGCGATCACTTTTTTGAGTTCCAGTTCATATTGAGTAAATACGCTATCCGTTTTGTCTTGGGTTGGAGTTTTTCCAAGGACTGATTCATAAGGAACATCCAGTATTTTTTCTAGTTGCGGATTTATATAAGTTATACGTGCTTCTTTATCGTAACGGATAATATTATCGGTTGCGTTTTCGATAAGTGTGCGGAATTTTTGTTCACTTGTTTTGAGCGCTTCTTCCATCTCTTTTCGCTCGGTAATATCATGGTAGAAACCATCCCATCGTACACTTCCGTCCGGTAGGCGTTGCGGCATACTATTGCACTCGATCCAGCGTATCCCTTTGTACGGATGATTGATACGATACTCGACATGATAAGGGCTCAAGTCTCGTGCTGATTCCTCAGCTTTGACAAAGGTCATCTCCGTATCGTCAGGATGTGCTATAGAAACAAATGCAAAGATATCCTCCATTGCGGTTTCTGGCTCGATACCGTACAAATCACGGATACCTTCGCTGACAAAAGGCAGGGAGTAATTTCCATCAACATCTTTAAGTACCGTGGCAAAAAGACCCGGTGCCATCGCAAAGTATTGCGATTGCCGCTTTTCAAGGCTTCGTATCTCAGTCACATTCCGCGTAAATCCTAGTACACTCGCCACATTACCCTCGGCGTCATACTCTGGTACCATCAGCATGTGGTAGTCGTTAGACTCGCCATTTTGTTCGATAAAATTAACCATAAAATCTGCCGATTCACCAGTTGCGAAGACTCGGTCAATTTGTTCATCCACTATTTTACTCTGCTGGGAAACCAAAATGGCACCGTCATCAGGCGTACCGCCGATCAACTCTTCTGCTGACTTGCCGACTATCCTGCAAGCGGTCGGGTTTACATAAATACGCCTGTGGTCTCTATCATAGCGATATATCGAGTCCGGATTGTTTTCGGCCAAAGTACGATACGCTTCCTCTTTTTGTACTAAAGCTTTCTCCATCTCTTTTCGCTTAGTAATATCTTCGATCAATGCCAATATATAATCAACACTTCCGTCTTCATGTCGAACACAACTCACGGCCAAATTGATATAAATAATCTCATTATTTTTTCGTATAGCACGCTTTTCTAAAGTATAGTCATCAATCTCACCACTGAATATTTTATTGAACAGTTCAAGATCACGCTCTCTATCTTCTGGGTGGGTTATCTCCACCCAACTTATCTGCGAAAGCTCTTCATGACTATATCCTAGCATCTCACAAAGCTTATCGTTTGTCTGTATCCACCCCTCTTTAACTGAAGTAATAGCCATCCCCACAATTTGTCTCTCAAAGAAAAGTCTCATTCGTTCATTGTCTTTTTGCTCTTCAAGTCGGATTCGCTCGGTAATATCTCTTGAAACTGCAAGATTATATTCCACACCGTTGTACTCAAAATAGTTTGCACTCACTTCTATAGGAAATATCGTGCCGTCTTTTCTTTTGTGATATCTTAAGACAATATCTGATTTGTTATTTTTGATACTTTCCCAATGCCTACTCCAAAATTCTGTTGTCAAGTCTGTATCAATATCAACAACTCCCATCGTAAGAAGTTCCTCTTTAGTATAGCCTAAAGCGTGGCAAGCCCCTTCATTTACATAGTGAAACATCGAATCTTTGTCGATGAGATACACTGCTTCATTGATTGTATCGAGGGCAAACTCTTTAAGTAGAAGCTCTTCACGCGCTTTTTTCTGCTCGGTAATATCTCTGACTGATGAGAAAGCGTAGGTAATACCATCGTACTCAAATACGCTCGTATCTATCTCTACATCAAGAACTCGCCCGTCTTTTGTATAGTGCTTTCTTTCAAAATGATTTATATTTTTATTTTGTAGATTCTTTCTAAAATCTTCTAAAGTCCCAGGTATTATATTTTTATCTATCTCGTAAAGATGCATAGACGTAAATTCTTTTTTGCTGTATCCTAACATTTTACATGCACCGTCATTAACCTGAACGATTTTTTCACCCAGTGTAATATAAGTTGCTTCATTGGTGTTATTGAGCGCCTTGTTAAGGAGAAGAAGGTCTTTTTGGGCAGCTTTACGCTCTGTAATATCTTCGGCAAAAGAGAGATTGTAGCCCATCCCGTCATATTCAAAATAATTTGTTCTGACTTCAACAGGAAAGAGTGTCCCGTCACGACGTTTATGCACTGCTTCTAGGAGTACGGTTTTCTTCTCTTTTAGCACACCCCAAAATTCGCTCCAGCGCTCTTTTGGCCAATCCGGGTTGATATCCGATACGCCCATTGCAAGTAACTCTTCCCTGCTATAACCAAGAGCGCGGCAAGCCTTATCGTTCACATAAGCAAATTTACCATGTTCATCTGACATAAATACCGCTTCTTGAATGTTATCGATAGCAAATTTTTTGAGTTTGAGTCTCTCTTCCGCCTCTTTTTCTTCGGTTAAATCCCAAATATTGGCAATGTTGTACAACGTTTCGCCATGAGCATCTTTAATGACTATCAGCTCAATGGATGCAGGAAATAAAGAGCCGTCTTTTCGTTTTTGTATCGCTTCAAATACGGCATAACCGTTCTCAAAAGCTTCTTTTTGCTTTATTGGTACAATATCTAAGTTCTTATGTGCAAAAAGATCAGGAACAGTGATGTTTTTTAATTCTTCGGATGTGTAACCGTAGAGAGTATTAAAAGCGGGATTAGTCATTTCCAGAGTATTACTCTCAGCGAGGCGTATTGTAATTGCCCAACGCGCATGTTCAAAAAGATCCGCCCATTTCTTGAGTGTTTTTTCAAGTTCTTCCAGTTCGATGATTTTTTTACTAAGTTGATTGATATGTTCTAGACTTAGTCTCTCTTTATCATTTTCAGTACTGAAATATTCTCCATATTCAGCATATGGCAACTCTATAATAAAGTGAGCTCCATTATCTCTATTTTCTACGCTTATTGTCCCTCCAAACCGTTTTTCAATAATATTTTTTGTCATATACAGTCCCACACCGGAACCATCTGTTTTTGAACTTATGTGCCAGTCAAATACTTTATTTATAGGTTCCATACTGATACCGCCGGCATTATCTGAGACAAATATCATACATGTCTTATCTTTCTCTATGACCTTGACTGTTATAGTCGGTGTTTCGGGTTTAAAATTATCAAGTGCATCTTTGGCATTGAGGATGAGATTAAGCATAGCATGAGTAAACTCGTTTGCATCACCCTCAATCGTTGGATTGGAATGAGCCTCAAGTATAAGTTGAATATTATTGTTTTGAAATGAGTATTCTGTTATTTTTCTGATCGTTTCAAATACGTCGCTTATGAGAAAACTGCTTTTGAGACTATTTTTAGGGGCTAAAAAACTATAGAAGGTATCGATTGTTCCGGCTAGATGTTGCAGTAATTTAAAGCTGGTTTCTACAGAGTCCAAAAGTTTATCTTTAGGAATATTCCCTTGAAAGATAAGTGCTGCTTTAATTTTATTTTGAATAGCTCCTATGGCATTTAGGGGTTGTTTCCATTGGTGAGCAATGTTTCCTATAGTTTCACCCATATAAGCATATCTTGATTGTAAATATAACATTTTATTCTCTGTTTGATTTTTTCTCAATGAATGATTTGTTTTTTCCTCTACTGCTGATGCGAGCAAAATCATTGCCCAAATAAAACCCAGTAGTATAGATGAATCAAAATAAGAATAAAGTACTAAACTAACAAAAAAACCAAACAAAGCTAAAAGATATATTTTAGACAATGGATGTTTGCGATAGAGAGCATAAAAACCTATTAAAATGCAAATAAATGTTGCAAATGCAATAAAAATTTTTGTACAAGTGGATTCAGAAATTCCAACAAATATGGGCAGATATAGTAATATCCCTGCCCATACAAGATTCATTGCGTAGTTAGCAATCTTAGGAGCATTTTTTTTGAGATCTAGAAGATTGATTGATAGAGACATTAATAGTATAAAAGCCATTTGTAGGCTTGCAAATTTGATAATGTAGTGTAATTGGGCATATATTTGGCTAATTGCAGAGAGATATCCTTGCTCTGATATTATGAACAGAGAGAAAAGCGATGAATAGAGGGAATATAATAAATATATTTTTTCTTTTTTTAAAAAATATTGAATAATATGATAAGAAAATAGACTTATAAAACAGCCCAAAAATATTGGAAAAAGTGTTATATCAGATAAATGCATGATAGGCATATGGGCACTAGTATTCATCTGAGATGCAAATACTGAATTTGCAAGAACTAAGAACAAAAACAGTAAAAGATAGAATTTCATATCTATGATTCACCAATATCTAATCGATAACCAATTCCCCTAACTGAGATTATAATATTTATTTTCATTTTATGTCGAATTCTGAGGATGAGTTTTTTTAATGCTGAGGAACTGACTTCATCAAGTGGCCATAGTTCTTCAATTAGCTCTTTTTTTGTAACTGTTCGATGACGGTTTTCTATTAATAGCGAGAGTAATTGGTGTTCTTTGACTCCTAATGTGATCAAGTTTTTTTTAAAATAAAGCTCTTTTGTAGCTGAATTGTAATAAAGCTCTTTACCTAATGAAATCAATTCCATGTTTTTAAGGGTCCTCTGTATAGCTTTGCAGAGTGCTTTCGTTAACTTTTCTAGTGCTACAGGTTTTACAAGATAGCCATCCACAGAGAGATTACTGGCATCTAAGAGAAACTCTTTATCTGCAAAACTTGTCAATAATATTATAGGAGTATTATAGTTGTTCTTCCGTATCTTTTTAATTAGGCTAAGTCCATCTACATTCGGCATTTTTATGTCTGTTAAGACAATGTCAGGAACTTTGTCTTCATAGAGTCTATAAGCTTCTTCTCCATCGTTTGCAGAATATACCTTCTCAAAAATCATTGTCAATATATCTACCATATATGCTTGAGTGATAGCGTCATCATCGGCAAATAGAACAGTTTTATTTTTGAGGATCAAAAGATTTTTTGTCATGATAATAACTCTAAGTATAAATTATGATATATTAAAATAATATTTTATCTAATTTTATATTTGCTCATGATTAATTTTTATATTTATCTCTATAAGAATTTTTTTGTTTGTTATATTTATGATAATATTCTTCAAATTTAGTCGTTTCAAGAGGTCTAGAAAAATAATATCCTTGTATCTCGTCACATCCATAAGAGTCTAATATAGCAAGGACTTCTTGATTCTCGACTCCTTCTGCCACCGTTTTCAGATTGAGATTTTTTGCCATTTGAATAATTGTTTTGACGATGATCGCATCATCATTATCATGTACAATATCTTGTATAAAGGATTTATCTATTTTTAACTTATCAATAGCAAATCTTTTAAGGTATGCTAGACTTGAATAGCCTGTGCCAAAATCATCAATAGAGAGTTGAATGCCCAATTTTTTGAGAGCTTTGACTACTTGCAGAATATTGTCAGCTTCATTGATCATTATTGACTCTGTAAGCTCCAATTCTAAGAAATTAGGGTCTAACCCTGAAGAAGAGAGTGCTTCAATGATAACTTCTTTAAAATTTCCACGTTTGAATTGTAGTGCGGATATATTGACGGCGATACATATATTCATACCTTGTTTATTCCAAAGGGCTGCTTGTTTACATGCTTCTTGGATTACCCATTCCCCTATCTTAACGATGAGTCCGCTGGATTCTGCAATTGGTATAAAATCCATAGGAGGTATTATTCCTATTTGAGGATGTTTCCAACGGATCAATGCTTCTGCTCCCACAATTCTACCGTTTATACGACTTATTTGTGGTTGGTAATGTAAGATGAATTCATTGTTTAGTATAGCTTTTTTAAGATCATTTTGAAGTTTAAATTTTCCGATTAGAAAATGTTTCATTTGTTCTGTGAAAAAAGAAAAAGTATTCTTTCCTGTATCCTTAGCTTTGTACATAGCTGTATCTGCATTTTGGAACAAAGTTTCAAAAGAATTTCCATGTTCCGGATACACAGCGATTCCGATCGAAGCAGATGTATAAAAATGATATTCTCCCATATCACATTGCTTTTCAAACTCTTGTAAAATTTTTTCTACAATATGTATAATGCAGTTTGTATCTTGTATATCTGAGAGGATGATCAAAAACTCATCACCACCTTGTCTACAGACCGAATCACCTCCTCTTACGACACTTTGAAGTCGTGAAGCAACCAATTTGAGTATCTCGTCTCCATATGAATGTCCCATAGAATCATTGATAGTCTTAAATTCATCTAAGTCTAAAAAAAGAAGTGCCATTTTTGTGTTGTTCTTCTTTGCAAGTTTAAGTGCTTGCTCTACTTTGTCGGTCGCCAGAATACGATTTGGCAATCCTGTTAGTGCATCATGATGGGCCATATGATTGATTTGTTTTTCTATGATTTTGCGCTCTGTAATATCTCTTTCAGTACCGATTATACCAATGATCTCCCCTGAAGCATTTCTAAATGGATTTTTGATAGTTTCTGTCCATGATACTTCTCCATTTTCCGAAACAAAAACTTCCTCTGTTCTTAAAGTAATTCCCTCATTCAATACTATGTAATCACTTTTTATATATTCTTTTGCTTTATCTGATGGAAAAAAATCCTCAATTGACTTTCCAAGTACATCATCAATAGAATCAACTTTTAATTGATCGGCAATTACTTTATTTGCCATAATGAAGCGATATTTGTCATCTCTTATCCATGCGACTTCTGGAATATTATTGATAAATTGTTCCAGTTTTAAGAGGGCTGCGTTAAGATTTTCTTCTAATTCTTGATGTTTTGTTATATTGTGACCGATTGCTAAAGCACCTATAATATTGCCATGCATATCCTTTTCTGCTACAACATGTAGTTCATGTGCGACATATACATTATCACTCAGTCTGTGCCATGCTATGATAAATTGATCCTGTGTACCAGTTTGTATTACTTTTAAGACCCTTTCTTGATACTCTTGCGCATTCATGCTCGTCATATGAATATACACACCCCATTGCTTGTCCGGTGTGCTGTTTTCGGCCTGCTCTTTAGGGATACCGGTTTGTTGTATATAGGCGCCGTTTACATAGGTTCGCTCGCATTTCGTGTTGTATCTCATAATAATGTTAGGAGAGTTTTCCGCCAAAGTTCTAAACTCATACTCGCGTGCCAATATCATTCTTTCCATCTCTTTTCGTTCGGTAATATCATGCCCGATAGTGAGTATGCTTACAACTTGCCCCTCTTTGTCAAACTCCGGTACTATTCTTAAATGTCCATAACCTTGAACACCTGTCGGAGTAACATAATCTACTTCCATAAGCATCTCTTTGCCCGTTTTAGCTACCAAAAGAATCTTTTCTTCAATTTGGATATCTTTTGAAAGAGGAGAAAAATCCGAAGGTTTTTTACCTAGGATCTCCTCTTTTGATCTGCCCAACAGCTGTTGCATCCTGGGGTTTACATAGATTCTGCGGCATTCTAGGTCATAACGGGTTATGATATCGGGAGAGTTTTCTATCAATGTTCTAAACTCTTGTTCTTGTTTCAATAGAACTTTTTCATGTTCTTTATGTTCGGTTATATCGCTTGCAAGGCTAAGGGCACCGATAATCTTATCGCTTACATCATATTCTGGGACAATGCGAATGTTAAACCAGACGGCGTTATTGCCTTCATCCTGCCATGTTATTTCCATCTCCGCATTTTGCCCAGTTTTTATGACTTCTTTGAGTTTTGCTTCAAAAGCTGTAGCCATTGGCGCTATACGTCCGGCTTTTTCTTCAGGGGTTTTGCCCAAGACTTCATCTACGGGCATATTGTTTATTTTTGCATATGCAGGGTTTGCATACACCCGCTTAAGATTTGAATCATATCGAACGATCACATCCGGCGAGTTCTCTGCAAGTGTCCGAAACTCCTGCTCTTTTTGGCGTAGAAGCTCCTCTTGTCTTTTTCGCTCGGTTATATCACGAGATAAAATTATATAATTTCCGCTTGATTTTTTCTTGCTTACTGAAAGTTCAAACCATCGTTTGCCATCAGGGAGCTCAAGACTAAAGGTATTTCCCAGAGAAAACCCTTTTTCATCCACTTCTTTGAGTGTTTGTAGCAATGTGATAACAACATCAGGTGGAAGTATCTCTTTAAAGTCGTTACCCAAAAGCATATCTCTTTGAGCTACAAGAAGTTCAGGATTTTGTGCCCATACTCCGACATATGTACCATCAGGTGCAATTTCAAAGAGCAGATCTGGAATGGCTGCGATAACTCCTTCGTTAAACTCTAAAGATTTTTGCAGTTCAATGGTTTTATTGGTGAGTTCGGTAACATCTCTTCCAAATGCGATAGCACCGATAATATGACCATCAACATCGCGCTCGGCTACGATTTGAATGTAGTGGTACTGTTCACCGTTGCCTATATCCGGGAGAGTGATGTAAGTGTGCGCATTTTCTCCTGTAGCGATGACTTTTTTGAGTTCTATTTCATATTGGTCACATATGCCATAGTTTCTATGCTCGGTCGGGGTTGTCCCAAGGACTAATTCTGAAGGAATATCCAGCACTTTTTCTAGTTGTGGATTTATATAGATTATACGCGCTTCTTTATCGTAACGGATAATATTATCGGTCGCATTTTCTATAAGCGTACGGAATTTTTGCTCACTTGTTTTGAGCGCTTCTTCAATCTCTTTACGATCGGTAATGTCACGGGCAATAGCAAGAGAGTACGACATGCCGTTGTATTCAAAATAATTGGAACTTACTTCTACAGGGAAGATAGTTCCGTCTTTTCGTCGGTGTTCAGTTACACCAAGAGTAGTTCCTGATTTTTTAATCTCTTTCCAATGCTCTTCCCACCACTCAATTGGGACATTCGGGTCAATATGAATAACTCCCATTGTAAGAAACTCTTCTGCGCTATAGCCTAAATCCCGACATGCCGCTTCATTGACATAATGAAACATTGAGTTCTCATCTATAAGGTAGGCTGCTTCATTTATCTTATTGAGGGCGAATTTTTGCAAAAGCAGTTCTTCTTCTTTTGCTTTTCGTTCTGTAATATCCAAAATAGTACCGATTAGACCTACAGCCGTTCCTGCCGTGTCGAAATAAACTGCTTTATGAAACATCACATCATGATCGATTCCCTGAGTATCGCGTAATTTTGTCTCATATATTTGGGTTCCACCATTGCGAAATAGGTCCGCATCCGCATCAAAGAAAACTTGTGCTTGTTCACGAGGGAAGATGTCAAAAACCCCTTTCCCTATTAGCTCCTCTTTCTTCTTGCCATAAAACTCTTCGAAGGCTTTATTAAATCCTTTGTATCTTGTTTCTTTGTCCTTATAGAAAACCGGTACGGGAATGGCGTTGAGCAGTGAATCAAGGAACTGATTTTGTTCAAACAATTGCTCTTCCATCACTTTTCTTTCTGTAATATCTCGACCTATTCCAAGAACTCCCATAAACTCAGTGCCGTTGTAAACAGGAATTTTTCGGGTTTCTAAAAGGGCGTACTGTCCATTATGTGCGAAGACAATCTCCTCTTCATTAATACGCATCTCTCCTGCATCCATCGCCTCTTTGTCTTTTTGACGGAAAAAGTCTGCCTGCTCTTTAGAGAGAAAATCATAATCGGTTTTACCAATAATCTCATCGCTCTTTGCACCGAAAAAATTCTCGAATGAAGGGTTGCACATCATATATACGCCGTTTTTATCTTTTACCCAGACTAAATCAGGAATAGTAGAGATTACTGCGGATAGTTTTGCTTTAGTCTTTTGTAAGTGTTCTTCGGAACGCTTTTGTTTGGTAATATTTCTACCGATTCCAAGTACGCTGACAACTTCTCCTGTCTCGTCGAACTCCGGTACCAAGGAAACATCGTGTATCTCTATTTCACCGTTTTCCCTCGGCACTTTTTGCTGTATGCTTACCTCTTCTTTGGTCGCTACGACCTTTGCTATAGCCGATTTTACTTCAGTATGACTATCTGGTATAAAGTTACCGATTGCCTCTGAGAGGCTCATCCCCAAAAGGCGTTCATGAGTAGGATTGATATAGAGATAACGACCCTTCACATCCCAACGGGCAATATTGTCAGGTATATTTTCTGCCAAGGAGCGGTACTCCTCCTCTTTTTGGGCTAATGCTTTTTCTTGTTTTTTACGTTTGGTTATATCCACTGTAATCCCATGCCAAATTATACTACCATCTGGAGAGGGATTTTCTGGAATAGCTTTTGATTCAAGCCATAGCTTTCCTTTGAAGGGATGATTAACTCGAAATTCAACATTAAAGGCATCTAATGTTTGAGCGGATTTTATAATGGATGCACGAAAATTTGCTATATCTTCATGATGGATTATCTCTCTTACCGTGTTAATGTCTTTGAGTGCATTTTGCGGAGAAATGCCGTAAACGTCTATTATACCTTTTGAAACATATAAAAATTCTTCTTGTTTGTCTGATGAAAGCCGATATGTATAAACAAATCCTGGAAGGTTGTCAGAAAGAGCGTTAAGCTCTTTCTCTTTTTGAAGAAGTAGATCTTCCTGCCTTTTTTTTTGTGAAATGTCACGAACTATAGCAAGATTATAGCTTTTATTTTCAAGCAAGAAATAGTTTGCATTGATCTCCACCGGAAAATACGTACCGTCTTTTCTTATATGTACCCTTTCAATAGTTTGAGAACCATGTGTTTTCATATATTCCCAATGGCTCGCCCAGATATCTGCATTAAATCCTTTAGCGATATCCTTTATACAAAGTGAGAAAAGTTCCTTCTTTGTATAACCCAATACTTTGCAAGCTTGCTCGTTAACATATTCAAATTTCCCGTTTTCCGTGACTAAAAATATGCTCTCTTTTATGTGTTTGAGAAAGAATTCCATTTTAATGAGCTGATTTTGATGCTTGATGTGATCTGTTAAGTCTCTTCCTATTCCAAGTATTCCTATGACCTTTTTCATATCATTAATAAGAGGGATTTTTCTAATTTCCATAATTCTTGATGTTTTATCGTCTGGATTTATAAATGTTTTTTGATTGATATTTATAGTTTCGGTTGATATCGTCTCCATATCCGTTTGTTTACAAGGGTCTGCCACATTTTTATCAAAAAGAGCATAATCGTTCTTACCAAAAATGTTTTCTTTAGATGTGCTAAAAAAGCTTTCAAAAGCACTGTTACAGTAAATATAATGACCATCAATATCTTTCATCCAGATGATATCTGGAATGATTGAACCAAGTGATGCAAACTGTGTTTCAATTTTTTTACGTTTATTTTCACTGTTTTGTAGCTTTTCCCTCTCTCTCTTCTCTTTAGTGATATCTCGCACATTTGCTACACGATGTTTGATATCTCCTTTTGCATCTATAAGCATTGTTATGTGTACAAAAACATCTATAGAAGAGCCATCTTTTTTATAATGTACAGTTTCAAATGTTATATCGTTTATGGCATTTGATGGATTTTTTCCGTGTTTCTCTAATTTTAATATACAATCAGGTGTGAAAATTTTACTATTAGGAAGACCTATAAGCTCATGAGGTTCATATCCATAAAGGTTTGCAAAAGCCGTATTGACGATTTCTAATTGATTGTTATTGGCATTACACATCGCAATACCAACTTTTATATTATCAAAGATATTTTTTAGTTTATCAAAATATTTTTCTTTATTAATCATTTGATTTCTCCATCTTGATCGGCTCTATTTTATTTTTAATATTCTCTAATACTCTATCGTTTTTATGGTTCCTTTTTAGAGACATAATAGATCATAATAAGGAACCATTTTGTCTCTATGAATGGCGTAAAATTATGATAGTGCAGTCAGTAAAATAGAATCATTGTAGCCATAAATAAGGTTAGTAATTGATTGTCCGTACTAATATTAATAAGAACTTTATTACCTTGTCCTCTTTCGATAGAGCAAAAAAGTCTTAAATGTTTTAATACTGTAGAATATACAAGACTAGACGATTGTAAATTAATACAAAAATAAGTATAATATACCCTTGACTTCAAGAGTTTATAAAGGGTTTGATTGGGGTATAAATGATTTTAATGATTGATAATTATGACAGCTTTACTTATAACATCGTTCAGTATTGTCTAGAACTTGGGGCTGATTTAAAAGTTATACGCAACGATGAAATGAGTGTTAAAGAGATAGAAGCACTAAATCCACAGAAGATTATCCTCTCTCCAGGCCCTGCGACTCCAGATGATGCAGGTGTGACGCTTGAAGTGATCGAACATTTCAAAGACAAGTTGCCGATTCTAGGGATTTGTTTGGGACATCAAGCCATAGCTCAGGCTTTTGGGGGAAAAGTAGTGCGAGCGGAGAATATGATGCATGGAAAAACTTCAAAAATCCACAAAAGCAAAGATACTTGTATATTCAAAGGTTTGCCTGAAGTTTTTACTATGACAAGATATCACTCTTTGACAGTTGAAAAAAAAGATCTACCGGAGGATATTATTCCGACATCATATAGTATGGATGATAATGAGATCATGTCTATTGAAGTAAAAGGCAAGAACATATACGGTGTACAGTTTCATCCTGAGTCGATATTAAGTGAATATGGCTATGAAATTTTGGATAATTTTTTAAAGATATGAAAGAAAACTTACAGATTTTTTTTATTCTTTTTGTGAGTTCTCTGTGTTTGCTACTTGAAACACAATCCGTTTCAATATCAAATGGCGAGGCACAGATATATTTTGGCGCTCATAGTTTACTATACTACTTTTCACATATTTTTACAGGAATCTTAGGACAAAATGACTTGGCCCTCAGATTGCCTTTTATTATATTACATGTCTTTTCATTGTTTTTGATCTATAAAATAGGAAAACTTTTTTTAAAAAGAAAAAGTGACAGAGTCCTTTCTACTGCTATATTTGCACTTCTTCCTGGAATCAATTCAGCAGCAATCTTAGTTAACTCTGCATCCCTTGTGATATTTATAACTCTTTTATTTGTTTTCTTATATATGCATGAGTACAAATCATATTCATATTTAGTGCTTATTCTTGCCTTATTTGTAGATAATTCTTTTTCAGTTCTTTATTTGTCTTTATTCTTTTATGCTATATCTAAAAAAGATAATAAGATGTTGGTTTTTGCTTTAATCCTTTTTGGATTATCTATGTCTATTTATGGATTTGATGACAGCGGCAAGCCAAAAGGTTACTTCTTAGATACTATGGGAGTATACTCTGCAATATTTTCACCTTTTCTTTTTTTATATTATGTTTATACTTTGTATAGGATATTGATCAAAGAAGAAAAAAGTTTACTTTGGTATATATCTTTTGTAGCACTTATGTTTTCTCTATTTTTATCTTTAAGACAGAGACTTCACCTAGAGGATTTTGCTCCATTTGTTATTTTAGCCATACCGCTTATGGTGAAAGTCTTTTTGAACAGTTATAGAGTTAGACTTCCGCAATATAGAAGATGGCATAAAGTTATATCTGTATTTGTTGTGGTTTTTTTGATAGTAAATACATTTTTTATCTTTGTAAACAAACCGCTATATGCGTTATATGAAAATCCACAAAGACATTTCGCATATAAATACGAGATTGCAAAAGAATTATCTAATAGACTTAAAGCATTAAATATACATGAGATCAATACGCTGGATAATAATTTAAGGTTGAGACTTAAATTTTACGGTATAAAATATGGCGGTGATGATATCTTAGACACAAGATCATATGGAACAAAAGTTGACAATACGATAACAATAGCATATTATGGTACAATTGTAGCAAGATTTTATATATATAAAGAGTAGGTCATGAAAAAAGCATTTACTATGTTGGAACTAATATTTGTAATAATAATAGTCGGTATTTTATCTGCCATGATAGCTCCAAATTTTCAAAGAAGCTCCGTAAAAGAAGCCGCAGACCAAGTTATAAGTCACATACGATACACTCAACATTTGGCCATGATGAATGACAGATTTGATACAAGTGATTCAAAATGGTTCAAAGGAAGATGGCAGATACACTTCTATAATAACACCGGAAGTGACGATCAATGGGCATACACAATATTTTCAGATTGGAAAAATACTCACCAAGGCAATCCTGATACTGGAGAAATAGCAACAAATCCTCTAGACCCTACAAAGTATCTTACCGGTGGCACCAGCGGAACGGGTTTGATACAATATGGAGATGCAGAAGCTACTAAAGATTTAAATCTAGGACATAAGTACGGTATAACAACTGTGCAATTTAGCGGTGGATGCAGATCAACTGTACATTATATAAGTTTTGACTCACTTGGCAGACCATTCAATTCTTTTCCTGTGACCTTACCATATGAGTTGCCATCTGCTGGATATCATAAACTACTTACAACAGCTTGTGACATATTGCTTTCAGACGGTGATAATAATGTGACAATTGCAGTTGAACCAGAGACCGGTTATGCTCATATTTTATAAATTTTAATCTTTCTGAAAATCGTTTCAGAATCTAAGCAAGCTCTAAGGATTGATTGTATATAATTTCGTCCTCGTTTGAGAGAACGGGTGTTAAAGAGTCCCAGTTTATAGGGGTTCAAGTTCATTACAATTTATTAATGTTAAATTATTCAATCTTTGAAAT
>JAWVXD010000013.1:0-38218 GCA_033723415.1 Sulfurospirillaceae bacterium | reverse complement strand
TTCCGACATTACGCTTTGATATACAGCCATATGGCGGCGTGAAAGATAGCGGTATCGGCAAAGAGGGACCAAAACATGCCCTTGAAGAAGAATATACTCAGATCAAATCTGTGGTTATCTGCTAGATTTAACTCTAAAAATTATTAAAGAGAGTTGATATTCATAGTTTTAGAGACTCTCTTTTCTTCTCACCACTTTATGCTAAACACATTTTTTACGTCATTGTGCTATAATTTCATCTCTAAATATTAATATAGCCTTTACGTCCGATGGCACTACCACCGAACTCATATAATTTTATTTTATTGCCTTTATAGTCTAAGCATTGAAACAGCAGGACTGCCAAATAGCCTGCATTTTAAAATCTATAACATAAGCGGATGGAAAAACAAATGGCACATATATTTAAGCCGAAATTATTGACGTTATTTAAAAGCGGTTTTACAAAAGAACAGATCGTATCGGATATCTTAGCAGGTATCATCGTAGGTATCGTCGCACTGCCACTTGCGATCGCTTTTGCCGTTGCGAGTGGCGTATCTCCTGAAAAGGGTATGATCACAGCGATAATCGCAGGATTTATCATCTCTGCATTTGGAGGCAGTCGTGTTCAAATAGGCGGACCTACCGGAGCGTTCATCGTCATAGTTTTTGGAATCGTACAGCAGTACGGGATCAAAGGACTGATGATTTCCACGATCATGGCAGGTGTCATCTTGATCATCTTTGGTGTTCTCAAACTCGGAGCACTGCTTAAGTATTTTCCTCATCCTTTGATAGTCGGGTTTACAAGCGGGATCGCTTTGGTTATCTTATCGACACAGATCAAAGATGCTTTGGGTCTGAATATCAACAAACTTCCATCAGAATTTATAGCAAAATGGATCGTCTATTTCACGCACCTTGGAGATATCAATCTGTATGCCGTGGCAGTGACTCTGATCACGATCTTGATCGGCATTTATTCCAAGTATATCACTACAAAGATACCGGGTTCTTTTATCGCTATTCTTGTCATGACGTCAATCGTACAGATCTTTCACCTGCCTGTTACTACGATAGAGACCTTTTTTGGAACGATTTCTAGCCATATCGCTTTTTCTATACCGGATGTTCAGTTTTCCGATCTTTCACATTATCTCGCCCCGGCACTTGTCATCGCACTTTTGGGAAGCATCGAGTCACTTCTCTCAGCGGTAGTTGCCGATGGTATGATAGGAGGTCATCACCGCTCAAATACAGAGTTGGTAGCTCAAGGTATAGCGAACATCGTGGCACCTTTCTTTGGAGGTATCCCCGCGACCGGAGCGATCGCAAGAACAGCGACAAATGTCAAAAACGGTGGAAGGACTCCGATCGCAGGCATGACGCACGCAGTCGTCTTGTTTTTGATCATGATGTTTTTTATAGACTATGCAAAACTGATACCGATGTCCGTATTGGCTGGTATTTTGATCGTGGTTTCTTACAACATGAGCGAATGGCGTTCGTTTGTCTCGATACTAAAAGGCTCACCGTTTGATTCCGTAGTACTTCTAAGCACATTTTTCTTGACGGTTCTAGTAGATCTGACCGTGGCGATCGAAGTCGGTGTGGTTTTATCTGCACTTCTTTTCATGAAAAGGATGGCTGATATCAACACAAATACTTTGCCCGAAGATGATGAAGAGATGGATGCTATCAGTGATTATTCCAGTTTTTCAGACAAGATAGCAGTTTATGAGATCGGAGGACCACTGTTCTTTGCTTCTGCTAAACAGTACGCTGAGACGATTTCTACTATCGGATACACCAGTAAAGTTTTGATCATCAGGATGCGTCATGTGCCCTTTATCGACTCTACTGCTTTGCACAATCTTCAAGGAACGATCAAAGCACTCAGAGATCTCGGAGTAGTCGTCATGATGTCAGGATGCAATGACAAAGTATACAAAGATCTTAAAAAACACGGAGTGATCGATCTGATAGGAGAAGGTCATGTCTTTAAAAGATTTGACATTGCCATATCTTACGCAAAAGAAGCTATCAAAGAGCCATGAATGGGATAGCTTGATTCGAAACGATCTAAAACACAAAACAACTAAAAACTAGTGGAACACTTCTGGCACAAACTTAAACTACCTCAGCGTCTCAGAAAACTAAAGATCCTTTATCTTGGAAAAAATGACATAAAAAAGGAAGATGTGTCAAGTGGATTGACGATTGAGTATTGCGACTTAGAAAAATAATCTAAATTTTTAGCAAAAATTAAATTTTCTTTTTCTAATTTGGTATAATGATTTGAAATAAAATTTATAAAGCTATAAAACTGGTTGAAATAGATAAAAGATAGTTAATTTAAGTTGGATAAGGAGATATCTCAATACATGAATACAAACCTCGTTCCATTTTTAAAATGGGCTGGAGGGAAGAGGTGGTTAACTGTAAATTATGCTAATCTTTTTCCAGAAAAATTTAATAATTATATAGAACCATTTGTTGGAGGTGGGGCTGTATATTTTAATAAAAATCCAAAACAAGCAATTATCTCTGATATGAATACAGACCTGATAAATACATATAAAGCTATTCAAGAAGATTGGGGAAAAGTAGAAAAATTATTAATTAAGTATCATACAAAACATAATAGGGATTTTTATTATTACATGAGATCAAAAAAAACGAAATCTATTTTTACATCAGCTGCAAAATTTATATATTTAAATAGAACTTGTTGGAATGGACTATACAGGGTAAATAAAAAAGGCGAGTTTAACGTGCCAATAGGTACAAAAACAAATGTAATATTAAATAGTGATAATTTTCAAGAAATCTCTAATCGTTTGAAAAATACAAAAATTTTAAATTTAGATTTTGAACAAACAATTGCCATGGCAAAAGAAGATGATTTTCTTTTTGTTGATCCACCTTATACTGTTAAACATGATAACAATGGTTTTGTTAAGTACAATGAAGTATTATTTGAATGGAGTGACCAAGAAAGATTGCATCACATATTATTAGAAGCTAAATTACGAGGAGTGAAAATTATGTTAACTAATGCACATCACCAATCAATTCGAGAATTATATGAAAAAGATTTTCATATTACAACTGTTGAAAGGCATAGCGTGATAGCAGGTAATGCGAACGCTAGAGGGAAAAGCAAAGAATATTTAATTCAAGGATAAAGTATGCAAGACCTGAATGTTAATTTCCAAATTTTTAAAAACTCTTTTATTGAGCTGTTTTATTCGTTGATGATTTCTACATTACCATTATGGGGTTTATATTTCTTTTTATCTTCTAAAACAAGTGATATTTTTTCTTTAGATAGGTTTTTTCTGTTAGTACATAATGGTGAATTATTTATTTATGCTGCAACTACATTAGCTCCAATTTTTTATTTAGCAATAAAGGATAGAGAAGAAAATAAACGTTTTTATTTTAAACATTTCTTTATTTGGGTAACTTTAATAATTACGATTTTTGAAACAATAATTATAATATCTCAGAGAACAAACAATATGACTATAAATCAACCTTGGATAAATGTTTCAATAGGTTTTTATATAACTTCTGTTGTAATTATGTATTTTGCTCTAGTAATTCATAATAGCTTAATGCCAGATCCATCAAATACTATGCGCAATAGTGAAAATGATTTTTTAGAACAAGTTAATAAACACAGATGAAGGAATAAAAATGCAACAAAATATCGTCTATCCATTTGAAAAAATAGTACCTTGTATTAAAGTAACACAGCCTATTGGTGAATTTTATATTGCTTCTATAAACTCTAAAATTTTGCGAGAAATAACATTCTCAGATGTCAGAAGAATAGAAGGAGAAGAGCGAGGATTTGAATCTTATTTGGGGATACAAAGACCTCTTCAAGAAAAACGAGTAAAAGAAATTATTCAATATACAAAATCACCTGATGCTTGTTTCCCAACAGCTGTAATCTTATCTATTAGTAGTAAATGTGCAGAGTTTGATGAATCCAAAAATCAAATGATTTTGAAAAACTACAGAGATGATGAAGATTTTGCAAATAATATTGATGTAGATCGCATTGCAAAAGTTCTAGATGGACAACATCGTATAGAAGGATTAAGAGAATATACAAATGGTGATTTTGAGATAAATGTTAGTATCTTTGTTGATATAGATATTGCGGAAGAAGCTTTTTTATTTTCAACTGTAAATTTAGCTCAAACAAAAGTCAATAAAAGTTTAGTTTACGATCTTTATGATTTAGCAAAAGCAAGAAGTCCTCAAAAACTCTGTCATAATATCGCTGTTGCCCTTGATCAACATGAAAAAAGTCCTTTCTATCAACGGATCAAACGACTTGGAAGTGCAACAAAAGGGCGTCTGAATGAAACTCTTACGCAAGCAACATTTGTTGAAGCATTATTAAAATACATAACACTTGATGCAGGAAATGATAGAACGATATATTTAAAAGGTGAAAAACCTCCATTGGAAAAAGACAGAAATAAGCTTGAAAAAACAATATTCAGAAATCTATTTATTGAAGAAAAAGATTTAGAAATTACAGATATTATTTGGAATTATTTTGATGCTGTACGAGAAAGATGGAATGTAGCATGGGAATTTAATGGTCAAGGGTTAATCCTAAATAAAACAAATGGTTTTAAAGCTTTGATGCGCTTTTTAAAGCCATTATATCTACATCTTGGAACTTTTGGAGATGTTCTCTCAAAAGAGCAGTTTTTGACAGTTTTAAACAAAATAAATATTAATGATGAAGATTTTACACCAGACAATTATAAACCAGGTTCAAGTGGTGAATCAATGCTATATAGAGATTTGTTACAAAAAAGTGGTATAAAAATTGAAAAATAAATACAGATTTTGACTAATATATAGTTATAAATGGCTGAGTTTATTTTTTCAATTCACACCATTTTATAAATTTTCTTCTTATCCTTGGAAGAAGCGATAGTGTTTATTATAAGCTTATCAAACCTATCTAGCGACATGTAAGTCTAAAAAAACTGGTGAATTTTTGGAGGTGGAACTGCTTTATCTATATTTCATTTTCATAATAGAAAATCATTTGATATTGATATTGTTGTGACAGAAAGCCAAGTTTTTGATTTTTTAGATCCAAAGTGATACATAGAAAAAATATCTAGAGAAAACTATGCGTAAAAAGATCAAAGGTGGTTTGAGGAAAATTTTATCCCTGCATTTTGCTATAATGATTTGAAAATTCTAAAGCTTTGAAAAACAAATGGAACTAGTCTATCTTTGGGTTGAAAAGTATAAAAATATTGAGAAGCAGGGGGGGTAATTTTTCGATTAGATGCCATATCTCTTCATGACGAGTTCGACCAAGTCTTGGTCGGTGAGTGGGGTTTCCTGGTATTTATCTCATCGTCAAAGTTTTGGCGAGTGCTTTTTTGATTCTGGTGTAGAGTTCATCTATAGGGTGACCCTTGGTTTCTAGAAGTCTCAGTGCTTCTTTTGCTTCATTGTACTTTTTTTGCCAAGTCGCTACCTCTTTTTTCTTATTCTCTACTTGCAGACCTAATACATCGATCTCTTTTTTCAAGGCATGCTGCTCAAGCAAAAGTTCATCTTCTTTTTTGAACAATTTGGTAGTAAGCAGTTTTTTTTCGAGAACTTTTTCAACACCGTCTTCCACATACTTTACAGTTGGGCTATCTGATTCTTCCGTTTTTCGTAATGTGTGTTTTATATTTTCAATTTTGTTATCTATCTCATCATAATTTAAATCTTTAGCTTTGATTTTTTGAGTTAATTCCATCAAAGAATGAGAGAAAGAATCAAGCTTTTTATTTATCGCAACCAGAGCATTCTTCTTATCATATAGGTCTTGTTTTGCTTTTATGTGCTGAACCATGATAGATCTAATAGTTGTTATGTTCCATGCATTGTTACTTTCATCAAGTATAGGTTTTGACTTGTGCCTCACACCTTTTGCATCTATCGTATCATTTACACTAAAAAAACTTAAAAACTCTATCGCTTTTCTATCGTGATTTGAAAAATTAAATAGTATATCTTCCGCGATATATAACATAATCTCATCAAACATCTCTCGTAAAAGATACAGCCCAAATCCCTTGATGCTGACTTCATCGTTCAAATCAGTATTTTCTATAAGCAAAATCTCAAATATATTGATAAAAACAGGTATAAATAGTTTATTGAATTGTAAAGGATCTATCCTTTTATAGCTAAGCGTATCTTCCATAGCTGAAACAAGCAAACGGAAGATGATCTCTTTATGAGAATCATCTTTGAAATATTTTGCTTTATACTCTTGCAATACCTCTGCGGGAATTCCGCATGATCTTCTTTCTTGCTGGTCTTTAGATTCTACTTGTAAAAACTTTTTAACATAAATCATATCGTCAAAAAACAGTATCGTATCTTTTGTTTTTAATTGAAATTTTAATTCGATCTTTTCTCTTAATAATTCTTTATAAGTTAGATATTGTTTTGGGATTTTTGCAGAGTGCAAAGACGAGATAATATCTTTTAGGGCATCACCTTGTATTTTATAGAGAAGGCTATTAATCTTGAATTCATCAGATCTGTTCAACAGTTTTGTTATGGCATCAAAGTTTATGTCCAAAGTTCGCCTTTTTATATCCATCTTTTGTGAAAGATGAATTTTAACATAAAATTACTAATAAGAGAAAATCAAAAAAGTGATGAAGTAGCCTGCTAGGCTTGTCGTAGATATATAATCTTAAATATTATGGTATGATTTAGACTCAAAAATAGTATTATTGGAGTACAAATGTTTGCTTCCTTACCTTTAGCATCAGCAGCATTCGCCTTTTTTGTCATAGCGGTTTCTCCTGGACCTGCTACCATCTCAAATGCAACTATAGCGATGAACTATGGACGCAGTGCGAGTCTAAGATACAGCTCAGGACTTTCTCTGGGATTGATATTTTGGGGTATGATCGCCGCCAGCGGTATGGGCGTGGTGCTTCAAGGCTCACTTTATGTACTTATGATCCTCAAAATACTCGGTGGTCTTTATCTGTTTTGGCTTGCGTTTTCATCAGCTCGCAGCGCTCGTAGGAAAGAGGCGGAAGATATACGTGTACTCAAAGATCATAGGTGGTTTTTGCGAGGCTTGTTGCTCAACATGTCAAATCCAAAATCAGTCATAGCATGGATGGCCGCTCTATCCATCGGCATCAATCTGCATGATGATATCTATACTTTAGTCATCACCGTGGCTGTTTGTATCTTGGTCGGTTTTGTAACCAATGCTATGTACTCGGTAGTGTTTTCGATTCAAGGGATGATGACTTGGTATCGAAGTTTTCGCCGAAGAATCGAGGCAGTTACATCAGGCATATTTGCACTAGCCGGTTTTGGTTTGATTCGTTCAGCTTTTACCAGGTGAGTTGCAATTTTTGATCTAACATGACGTATACAATATATTATAAAATAAACAATCAAATCGTCTCTTTTTGATGAAGTTTTGGGTAGAATTTTATCAGATCTTTCAATTAAATTTTTAAAAAGGATTTAAAATGGACCAACAGTTGAAATATCGTCTGATTACAGGCAAAGATGATTCAAGTTTTTGTGAGCGAATATCAAAATTGATCGAAGAAGGTTATCAGCTTTACGGCTCACCTTCTGTTACATACAACGGGACAGACGTCATCGCGGCACAAGCGGTAATCTTACCGAATGAAAATACGACAGATAAAAGTACTGCCTATTTTACGCGTAAGTTATAAAGCAATATTTGGATTGACTAAGATATACAAATTATATATACTTCGACTAACAAAATTTTAAAGGCGGCGTATGAGTGTTGTCAATCTTGGTTTGCTTCTTCTGCTCTCATTTTTGTGGGGATGTTCTTTTTACTTCATTGAAAAAACACTAGTATATTTTTCTTTTGAACAAGTCGTGTTTTTTAGGGTACTTTTCGCTTCTATCACGATCTGGTTATTTTTGATCACCAAAAAAGTGAAGTTTGATCTTCGCCTCAAATTATGGCTTTCATTTGCTCTAATGGGACTATTGAACAATGTTATACCATTTTTGTCTTTTGCCTATGCGCAAGAGGGTATCAGTGCATCTTATGCTTCGATCATCAATGCTACTACTCCGATATTCACAGCAGTTTTTGCACATCTTTTGACGAAAGATGAAAAGCTGACAAGAGCAAAACTTTTGGGTGTTATGATCGGTTTTGTAGGTATTGTTGTTTTGATCTTGCCAGAAGGAAGCCTCTCGTTAGATCAACATATTTTGATTGCCATGATAGCACCGATTTCGTATGCATTTGCCGGAATATTTGGCAAAATCCTCAAAGGAGTCAATCCTCTTTTTGCGGTTTTTGGCATGCTTTTTAGCAGCACTGTTATCATGTATGTTGTTTTTCACACAAACATCAATCAGACAAGAGTAGAGCATTTTGCACAATTTACAGATTTGATACTTTTGGCTGTTTTCTCAACTGCTGTCGCTTATATCATATATTTTCGACTGCTTTTTTCAGCAGGTGCCCTCAAAGTTTCACTCGTAACATTTTTGATTCCGATCAGCGCTTCTCTTCTTGGAGTGTTCTTGCTGGGTGATATTTTTACACTCAATATGTATATCGGAGCCGTTGCTGTATTCTTAGCACTGTTTTTGATCATCAAAGACAAAAAAGAAAAACTAGCAAAAGAGTAAAATATAAATATTTTTCCATCTTATCACTGATTAAGAGTAGTTAATTATAATTATGACTTTGCAATTCACATACTTTGGTATTGATAGTTGATAAGGATTTAAATGAAAAGCCCCATGACTCAGATCTCCATAACTCTTTTTTTCGTTGTATCGGTCATATTTTCCACGATATATACGCCTCAAGCAATATTGCCTGTCTTAAAACAAGTATTTCATATAGGTGTAGCTGAGACGAATTTACTACTATCGGGGATGCTTTTTGTTTTGATGATCGCAACACCGTTTTATGCTCCGATCTCAAATCGTTGGAGTAAGAAAAACATCATGGTCTTTTCTACATTTTTTCTTTTTATTGCCGTTTCTTTGTCGGCAGTTGCATCAAATTTTTATCTTCTGCTTTTTAGTCGGATCCTCCAAGGTATCTTTGTTCCCGGCATCACCGCTATTATGCTTTCTTACGTGCAAGAGATTTACCCAAAATCTTATGTCGGTTTGGGCATGGGGATTTATATGGCAGCAACCAGTTTCGGTGCAGTGATCGGGCGATTGTTGGCAGGTTGGGTTACCTATATCTACTCATGGAGGATGGCATTTGCAGTATTTGCAGTTTTCTTATTGGTAGCTTTGATTGCTATGATCTTTGGATTACCGGCAAATACGGCAGGAAATATCATCAAAAAAGAGATCATCAAGAAAAAAGACATCGTGCTCTATCTCTCAAATCCTAGAATCCTTTCTGTTTTATTGATACCGACCGTTGTATTTTTTTCTTTTATGGCGATTTCTACTTTTGCGACCTATCACTTGGCCCAAGCGCCGTTTAATCTCAATAGCAGTGAAATTGGAAATATTTTCCTCGTTTTATTGTTAGGTGTTTTTATCAGCCCGTTGGCAGGTCGATATTCTGATATCGTCGGCCGAGTGAGGATCTTATTTTTAGGCGTTGGTATCTTGATCTTGGGCATTATTTTGACCTTGTCTCACTCTAGTCTCTTCATCATTGTGGGCATTGGATTTGTGACATTAGGCATGTTCTCTGTTCAATCTGTAACACCGACTTATATCGGTGAGTTAGTGCCGAGTAATCGAGGAGTTACGGCAGTTTTGTATCAAACATTTTTTTATTTGGGTGGATGCTTAGGTACACTATTGCCATCAATTGCTTGGAAATATTACCACTATAGCGGCGTTGCAATCTTGTGTATCACATTGCTTTTACTGGGAATTGCACCTTTGGTTTTTGTACTTTTAGAGCGTTCTATTAGCAAAGCATGATATGCATTTGTTCAGAAGTGAATCATTTGATAAATTGCGTGTTTAACAAGGTGTCTTTTAGATTTAAAGTGATACAACAATGATGCAAAGTCTCAGCTTGATCTTACTATCCTAGATGATATTAATTTTCTGTCGTATCTTTGATCTCCGCGCCATCTTCTTTGATCTCTTGACCAGATTTACTTTTTTTTCTGTTAAAATAGAAATAAAGAGAGGCAACAAATACACCAAATATGAGCCATTCCATAGTAAACTCCTCTAATGAAAAAATATTACTTTGTTGACTAAACCTAATAAATGGTATCTTTAGTAGGTTTATAAGTTTCTTAAATATTTTTTTAATTATCAAAGATTAAAGTTATAGCTATAGTAATTTTTTACTTTTTATACATAGTTAAGTCGCATAAAATTATAATGACATTATCAACAAGGAGAATCTACAAATGCACAAGTGGAGTTTGATCTGGCTTGGAGTTAGTTTTATCAGTCTTGTGATCGCTGTCATCATAGGACGTATCCGTGAGTCTAAAAAGATGAACAGTATGAGCAAAAAACTTGTTGATGAATGTTCTGATCTCGAACATGATCATATAGATATTGAATCTTCCACAAATCTTCCTCCGCCTGTTATTGGCTATCTAAAACATGTTTTGTTAGATGTTCACAAGCCTATAAAAAAGGTGAAGTTATCCCAATCAGGAAAGATACGTACAAATATAAAAAGCGATAACTGGTACTTTTTTACTGCCGAGCAAGTGGTGATACCATCTGCTCCCGGTTTCATCTGGAATGCAAAGATCAAGATGCCTTTTGGTACTCATCTGCGTGTTTTAGATAGTTATGATGCAGGAGTAGGTGCAGGTAGGGTTAGTTTGTGTTCGACATTTGTTATCGCTTCTGATGCTGACAAAGAGGAACTAAATTCGGCGGCATTGCTCAGATATCTAGCAGAATTTCCCTGGTATCCCACTGCTTTTTTATCCAAATCAGGTGTGATATTGAGTGCTAAAGATGAAAGATCAGCCATAGCGACACTAACTGATAATGGTAGCGCTGTTTCTTTAGAATTTCGTTTCAATGAATCAGATGAAATAGTTTCGATCTACAGTCCCGGACGATTCCAACGCACTGAGGCAGGGTACAAAAAAACTCCATGGGAAGGACACTTTAGCAACTATCAAATCCACAATGGTATACGTATTCCTACATATGGAGAAGTAGGATGGTATGAAGAAGGAGTTTTAAATTTGGTATGGAGAGGAAATATACTTGGAGTGCAGTACGAATTTTAACATACTATCGATTTTTTATTCTTCGTTTTATTAGCATTTAAAAATTAAAGCTATAATTTTTATTTTATTTTATTTTACAAAAAGGATGGAAGATATATGAAGAATGCTTTTCTTATAGTATTAGGCATATTTGTTGTCATACAATTTATCAGACCGGATTTTAAAGATCCCAAAGTTGATAAGAAAGTCGAATTACATGCAGATGCCAAGGTTATGAAGGTACTCAAAGGCTCTTGTTATGATTGTCACTCAAATGAGACAAAATACCCATGGTATAGCAATATTGCACCGGTATCTTGGTTCATGGCAGATCACATAAACAGAGGACGTAAAGCTATCAACTTTTCTGATTGGGTTACTATGGATCCGCAAAGGAAACTTGCAAGATTAAAACGTGCAAATCATCTTATAAATCTTGATCTGATGCCTATCGGAAATTATACTTGGATGCATAAACATGCCATACTAAATAAAGAACAAAAAGAACTTTTGAATCATTTCTTCGATAAGCAGATACAAAAATTACAAAACTCATAACAATAAAATGACCGATTTTATATCGGTCATGATCTATCTATAAATGCAAAGTTTTGCATTTTAAATTATATTTTTATATGACGTATTATCTAAAAATATAGATATTAAATAGCCTTGTCCTTGTGTATTTGACACAAATTCAAAAGATAATACATACTAAAATTGTCCTTTATCTTAAAAGGGTTTTTTAAATTAACCTTTAAAAATAATATTGACAAAAGATTTTGGTTGATGTATACTAATGTAATTCATAATAAAAGGAGTTTATTATGCATGAACTCAAAATTCTTTTATTGACAAGTTTGATGATCTTTTTTACATCATGTTGGATAGATTCATCAAGTGACACGAAGGACACTACTACTGAGGACAATATCACATTGGATGATTTTGCGGATGTTGTTCCTTATAACCCTTACTTTACATCATTACACTTTAGCGGTTCTCAAAATTGTGCGCTATGTCATGATAATATTTTTGATACCGTTACCAACAAAGATGTCTCAATAGTCAAAGCATGGCATGGAACGATCATGGGGCATGCCAGTATAGATCCTCTTTATTTGGCAAAAGTGGCTAGTGAAGTAAAACGTAACCCGAATTTTAAAGAAGTCATCGAAGCAAAATGCAGTAGCTGTCATATGCCGATGGCTTATGTTGACGCCAAATTTATTGGTGATCCTACACTCATGTTCGGTGATGGATTTCTAAATGTATCAAATCCACACTATGACGCTGCAAAAGACGGTGTAAGCTGTACGCTCTGTCATCAGATAGAAAATACTCCGGAATTAGGAACCGATGCAGGTTTTTCCGGTAAATTCGTCATCGCTGAAAATTTTGGTACCGATCGTACGATCTATGGTCCTTATCTCGATCCTAAGCAAGCGCCGATGATAAACAATGTCGAGTTTACACCGGTATACGGTGCACAGATAGAAGCTTCCAAACTTTGTGCTACTTGCCATAATCTCAATACCCCTGTGATAGACGCAGATGGAAATCTGACAAGTGACACTTTTCCTGAACAAGCAGTGTACACTGAGTGGGAATACAGCGACTATAACGGCACAAAAAATTGTCAGGATTGTCATATGCCGATAACCGAGGGTAGTGTGGTTATCTCTACCAGAGGAACTTCTTTAACCGCTAGATCACCGTTTCATGAACACAGATTTATCGGGGCAAATACTTATATGCTGGAGATCATCAAAAATAACCGCATCAAGTTAGGCTCTATCGTGGATGAAGCCAGATTGGATCAGAGTATAACAGATACAAGAGAATTCCTAAAAGCGGCGGCTGATGTCAATATCACGACAATAAGTTATGTCAACGGTACGCTGGCATTTTCAGTGCTTATCCGTAATCACAGCGGTCACAAATTTCCAACCAGTTTGCCGATTCACCGTGCCTGGCTACATGTCAAAGTGACAAATGACACAAATCAAAGTGTTTTTGAATCAGGTGCTTTTGATGTAGAAGGCGGTATCGTAGGTGTGGATGGTATAACAAACGGATATCAAATTCACCATGATAAGATCACTAACCCATCAGAGGTTCAGGTCTATGAATCAATTATGGCGGATACATCCGGACAACTCACTTATACATTCATGAATGCATCAAGATACCTAAAAGACAATCGTATCTTGCCGCTAGGTTACAAAAGTACTACACCATCAACTGCACAACCATATGGAGAAGCTCTTAATGACACAAATTTCGTAGGAGGCAGTGATACGGTAGATTATGAGGTTAGCGGTCTGCCAAGCGGCATCTATAACATAAGTGTCACATTGATGTACGAAACATTCTCGCACGGATTTACCCAAGATCTTTTTAAAGATACTGATCTAAGGGAAGTGGCATTGATGAGGTTGTTAGATACAAATACTACAAATCATTATGAGACTGTCTCAGCTGATACAGCTATATATACTCCATGAAAATGGAAAGCTGATCATTAAATGACGAAATTTTTGAGATAGAAACCCTACTTTGAGAGGATTTATTTTCTCAAAGTAGGGTTTTATGTCTTAAGTAAACTATCAAAAATATTTTATGAGATAAAAATCCCTAAAACTAGAGACTTATCACCGTTTTTTCCAAATTGAAAACTTGCTTAGTGTGTGTTGGAATTTCCTCACGTGCTCTTGTATGACGAACTCTACATCAAAAGGATCGCTCAGAGGTACAAAATCTTCTTGTAAGATTTCATTGAGTCTATCTTGTGAGTAGATCACTTTGCCGTTTTCTATTTTTCCTCCGAGCCAATTTTCTTTTTTGACGTACTCTTCGCTCCAAGTAAATGGGCTCGCTACGATGAAGATACCCTCATCATTGAGTCTTCTTGAAACGTCTTGCAAGAAAAGTTTCGGGTTGTACAATCGATCCAGCAGGTTGATCGCCACGATCATGTCATAGTTCTCAAAGTGCGGTTTGAGGTTGCAGGCATCGCCTTGCCAGAATTCAAGTTTTTCAAAATTTATCTTATCTAGTCCTAAGCTTTTCAGCGTGATCTCTTTTTGTTCTTTGATATCGCCTTCGATCTTCTTCTCGTATCTCAAATAGCCATTGTCTTTTAAAGATTGGGCTACGTTTATAAATCTTGCACTAAAGTCTATGCCCGTTACCTTTTCAAACGTCTTGCACAGTTCAAAAGAAGTCCGCCCGACACTACATCCGATGTCTAGGACACTTTTTTTGTTTATCGCATATTTGCCGGCGATATCGGCGATATTCTTGGCAAAATTTTTGACTCCAAAATGTTCATCCCCATAGTGAAATTCACAGTATTGTGAAATGATCTCGTCTTTTTCGTAGTACTCTTTTTTATAAGTTGTATTGCTTTTGCCCTCTATATATCTGAAACCGGCATGTTGAAAGAAATGTCTTCTAAAGGCATAGCGGCTGTTTGCCAAGACTTCATTGCCTGTACTTGCCCAAGAACCTCCTTTGATGATATTGTGTCTTGTATCAAAAGTGGGTACAGAGAAATCATCATAAAGAGGATGTGTTTCAAATCCCTCAAATCCATCTATAAACGTTGTCGTCCACTGCCAGACGTTTCCCACGATGTCATAGAACTTATCGTGCTTGAATCTATCTACAGGTACAGAGGATGCGAAGTGTTCAAAGTTGAGGTTTGCATCGACTTGCGGTTCATTGTCTATGCCGCAAGTATCTCTCAGCACACGGTACATGGCTTCACTCGGAAGTGAAATATCCTTGTCTAGTTTGTAACTGAGATAGTTGCAAAAGGCTTCTGCTTCAAGATAATTGACGTCCACTGGCCAATTCATCGGCAGAGGCAGGACTTTTGTCAGAGTTTTGTATTTAAAACTCTCTTTGTCTTTGATCCAAAATGTCGGGAACTCGGCTTTTGTATAAGCTTTCCACCTTTTCCCCTCATCACTCCAAAATTCATCATTTTCATATCCGCCATCCCTCACGAATTCTAAAAATTCGCCGTTGCTGACCAGATATTTTGAAGCTTTAAAATCTTTTACGTCTTCTTCATAGCTTCCGTATTCGTTATCCCAGCCGTAAAAATCAAACTGATCTCTTTTTTTACCTAATGTTACTTTTTTGCCTTTTATGCTCAAGAGTTCGTTCTTTGGATACTTTGTGTCAATCTCTTTACAAATTGGAAAATCAGGATGTTCTTTAACTTTTGATATATCTAGCTGTCTGTGTAAAACGGATGAAGTCTCTATATGGATACGCTCATGCTCTATCCCCATCAATACGACCCACATCGGACTATCCCATGAGATAGGAGATGAAAACGTGACATTATCTATATGATCAAGTACGACTTGTTTGACCTTTTCCCTATAATCTCTCACTTCATCAACACTTGGCCAGTCGTATTCTACTTTGTCAAGATCATCCCAGCTCATCTCATCTACGCCGATCGAAAATATTGATTCAAAAGTTGGATTTATGCGTTTTTGTATATATTTGCCAAGCATCATCTTGTTTATATAAAAGGTGGCAGTATGACCAAAATAAAAGATTAGTTGATGTCTAAGAGGCTCAGGTTTTTCATAAAATACACTGTCATCGACAAATATCTCAAATTGCTTTTCAAATAGTTCATAAGTTTTTAAGAAGTATTCTCGAATTTGGGCTCTTTTAAAAGAAACATCATCAAAAGTCAATGGTATATTGTGTGTTATCAAGCTTTTTTGCATTATTTCCCTTTTGTTTTTGTAAAACTAGAACTCTTGGTCAAATCATAACACAACAAATTAAAACTTACCTTACATATTTCGTATAGTTGTGACGTAAAAATTACATAATTATTTTAGTATAAGTCTTGACATTGTTACTAATTAGTAATATAATTCGCCAAATGGTAGTAAAACAGAGGTGAACATAACAAAATACTATAGTGCACATATAGTCTTTTGTAGTTCTTTATTTGAATATATATAGATAAATTTTTAATAAAAAAGGAAGAACGATGAAGAAAACAAGTATATTTTTAGCTTTGATTGCTATGACCAGCGCGCTTTTTGCAGGAACATACAATCTAGATATAGCACACTCACATGTATCATTTAAAGCAAGACATATGATGATATCTACGGTAGAGGGACAATTCGACAAATTTAGCGGTAACTTTGTTTATGATAACAAAACAAAAAAACTTATTTCCGTCAAAGGTACTGCCGATGTTAACTCTATAGACACGAAAGTTGCAAAACGAGATGCACATCTAAAAAGTTCTGATTTCTTTGATGCTGCAAAATATCCTACATTGACCTTCGTTTCTACAAAGATAGAAGGTGATACTGTGTATGGAAAGCTGACAATGCGTGGCGTGACCAAAGATATAAAACTACATCTAGAAGTAGCAGGAACGATCACTGATCCTTGGGGAAATGTAAGAACCGGTCTTTCTTTGAGCGGAAAAGTCAATAGACTCGATTATGGACTTAAGTGGAACAAGGTCATGGAAGCCGGCGGTGTACTTGTGGGAGATATAATCAAAATAGATATCGGACTAGAAGGGATAGAAGCAAAGTAATCTACTCGGTTTTAAACTCAAATATCGCGCCGACACTTCTGTTAGTTTTGTTGGCGATGATGTTTGCATTCCATATCATGCCGCCTACTATACAGGTTGGGAGTGTTATATTGCCTTCATAAAGACCTTCTTTTACTTTTTTTAGCACTGATTCATGAAAACCCATATTCATATTTGTAGCATAAATTTTTAATTGTAAAACTTTCGTATCTATGCCATGAGTGGAAACTTGAAATCGGATAGGTTTTAAAAGTGGAATCGTACGAGGCGTTATAGATAGTGACATCTTGCTTCCGTCTTTTAGTTTAATCTCACAAGCATTCTTATGCAGGTCACAATTTTTATTTTGTTTTACAAAATTTGTATTGCCTACATACCATCTGTATATGTCACTAGAATCTATCAAAAAATATGCAGATATCAAGCTTAATACGACTATTTCCAGTAAAAGTAATTTATAAAATCTTTTTATTTTCATTTTTGAAGTTTAACATTAAATCGTTAAATATGTATTAAAGCGTTTCATTAATAACACTATTGGTTTAGCGATTTTTAGAATACAATTTTTAGATTAAGTATGAATTTTATCATATATTTGACAGCTATCTTAAAGTTTTTGCATTGTAAAATACAAACAAAATTATAGAGATATTTATCAAAATATGTTGAACAAGGTTTTAAAATCATATGGCAACAATTACAGTTGATGGGAAAAAAATAGAAACCGAAGAAAATGCGTTACTTATAGACGTTCTTCTGGGGAATGGTATAAATATCCCGCATTTTTGCTATCATCCTGCTCTTGGAAAAGATGGCAATTGCAGAATGTGCATGGTTGAAATAGAGGGAAGTAAAAGACCACAAATCGCTTGCGATACTCCGACGAAAGACGGAATGGTTATAAAAACAAAAGGTGAGAGTATAGAGAGAGTAAAGCGCTCTATACTTGAGTTAGAACTTATAAATCATCCCATAGACTGTCCTATTTGTGACCAAGCAGGAGAATGCTCCTTACAAAACTACTACATGGATGTCGGTCTTTATGACAGCCGCCTTGATACTCCAAAAGTCCACGGTAAGAAACACGAAGATTTGGGTGCAAATGTTGTATTGGATCAAGAAAGATGTGTTTTATGTACAAGGTGTGTGAGATTTACGTCAAATATCACAAAAACACATGAACTTGGAGTTTTACAGAGAAATGATCACTCTGTCATAACTACATTTCCGGGATCTAAACTTGCAAACCCATATGCCATGAACGTTGTGGATCTATGCCCTGTAGGTGCTTTGACTAGCAAAGATTTTAGATTTCACAAAAGAGTCTGGTTTTTGGAACCCTCAGAAGCTATATGTGATGGATGCTCGCGAGGATGCTCCTTGTTCGTGGATCACCACAGAGATAAATATAAAGATGATATAGTATATAGATACAGACCAAGATTTAATGATGACGTAAACGGGTATTTTATTTGTGATTACGGAAGATTAAATTATAAAAAAGAAAATGAAAACAGATTAACAAATGCCTATATAAGAGGTATGGAGAGCGAATTTGAATATGCAAAGCTCAAGTTGGAGCGAATACTCAAAAGATATGGTTCAAAAACTTTGATCTTAATCTCTCCGACACTTAGTTTGGAAGAGATGTATAGATTTAAAAAGCTATCTTTGAAACTAGATCTGGAACTAAATGGATATGACAACACTATAGATGAAAATTTTGGAGATGAATTTTTGAAAAAAAATGACAAAACTCCAAATAGAAGATCGATAGAACTTTTAGAGATACCTGATTCACTTGCTTCTTTGGAAGAGAGTTTAAAAGATAAAGATTTCGTCCTATTAGTCGGAAGATCAGATTTTAATCTTGTGAACAATTTGGGATATAAAGGTTCGATCGGAGTTCTTAGCTCTCAAGATTTTATGCAAAAAGACAAGTTAGATATCGTTTTTCCTATAGTTTCACACACAGGACGAGCCGGAACATTTATAAACTGTGACGATTTTGTGCAGTTTAGTAAATGTGAGATCAAAAAAGACATATTGTCTTCAAAAATATTAGATCTTCTCGCAAGTATATTAAATGACGGTATAAACTCGTGTGAAGATGTTTGGTTGAGTGGTCTTAAAGATGAAAGTTTTCTCCAAAATATAAGTCTTGATAAACTCAAAGCCAGAAGCGTAAAGATTGAGCTTCCATGAGTGCAGTTTTAGTTATTATAGTCACAATAAATATATTATTGGCGATAATTTTCTCTCTAGGTCTTGTTCCTGTCATGGTATGGATAGAGAGAAGAGTTGCAGGTTTTATACAAGATAGGATGGGACCGAATAGATGTAACATCGGAGGATTTAGGCTAGGTGGATTGATCCAGTCTTTTGCAGATATGCTGAAATTAGTTTTCAAAGAAGATTTTAGTTCAAAAACCATCAAAGAAAAATTTATATTTAAATTGGCTCCGGCTATAGTTTTTAGCTGTGCCTTTTTATCATTTATGGTTATGCCTTTTGCAGATAATCTCCAAATAGGCTCACACGTTTACATGATGCAGGCACTACCTGTGGACTTTGGGATATTGTGGTTCTTGGCACTTGCCGGACTAGGTGTTTACGGTATAATGCTCGGAGGTTGGTCAAGTAACAACAAGTACAGCTTACTCGGTTCTATTCGTGCAGGTGCGCAGGTCATCAGTTATGAAGCATCTATGACGTTGGCTTTGATCTCATTATTGATCACATATGGTTCGATTCACTTGGTTGACATAGTAAATTTTCAATCCGGAACGTTTTTTGGAATTATCCCATCTTGGGGTATTTTCTTGCAGCCTGTTGCCGCTGTTATATTTATAATCACGGCTTTTGCAGAAGCGAACAGGACACCGTTTGATATAGCTGAGGGAGAGAGTGAGATAGTCGGTGGTTTTCATACTGAATATAGTGCTATGAAGTTTGGACTATTCTTCGTTGGAGAGTACGTAGCCATGAGTGCTTCAAGTGCTTTCATGGTCACACTGTTCTTTGGAGGATATAATCTGCCTTGGGTAAGCACAGGACTTTTAAAAGCAAATATGCATATATTTATGATGGCGATTATAGTGATCTTGCCATTTTTGAGTTACAAATTTAAAAATTGGATTTTGAAAAACAACACGTGGCCTGATATAAATGATAATAGAAACAAAGAGAGCCTTTGGCTTGTGAGAATTTTAGCTGCTATCAATATCATACTGATAGTATTACTCGGTTATTTTTTGATAACGGGAATTTCACCTTCATCAGCCAGCATAGCGGTTGCGATCGTTCAAGTAGCAACATTTGCAATAAAGCTGCTGCTTGTAAATTTCTTTTTTGTCTGGGTTAGATGGACTCTTCCTAGATTTAGATATGATCAATTGCAAAATTTAGGTTGGAAGATCTTATTGCCATTGTCTATAGCAAATATTTTTGTTACCGCGATAATCGTAGTGGTGTTTGGAGTTTAATATGGGTGTAAAAATAGTTCCAAGACACGGCAAAAGTTTCAAAGACAAGATGTACCTTCCCGCAATTTTAGGCGGATTGAAAACAACTATGTCACATTTTTTAAGAAATCTAAAAGATACAAGCAATATAAAAACGATGGCTTATCCTGAAGTTATGCCAGATGACATTACAGACAGATACAGAGGTATTCACAGACTTACAAAGAGAAAAGACGGTAGTGTCAGGTGTGTTGCATGTTTTATGTGTTCAACAGCATGTCCTGCGGATTGTATATTTATCGAAGCTACGGAGAGAACAGATGGCGTTGATGAAAAAATGCCTGCAAAATTTTCTATAGATCTTCTAGAATGTGTATTTTGCGGAGGTTGTGTAGAGGCATGCCCTTGCGATGCGATTAGGATGGATACCGGAATTTTTTCTTTTATAGCTGAGAAAAGAGAAGAGTTCGTTATAGACAAAGAAGCTCTTTTGGCAAATAAATCTTTTGAGGATAATATCAATGACTGATGTAATATTTGGAATATTAAGTCTATTTGCGATTACAGGTGCCATCGGAATGATATACTTTGCCAATACCGTTCACTCGGCTCTTAGCTTTATAGTGACCGTTATGGCACTTGCAGGTTTATATGCCCTTTTGAGTGCGCCGTTTTTGTTTATGGTTCAAATCATCATATATGCAGGAGCAATCATAGCACTGCTACTTTTTATCATTATGTTCTTAAACATAGGGCATAAGCACGTACCGAAAGAACCAAATAAACTTTTGATCATGTTAGCTACGGCCTTGGTCTTGATACCGGTGGATTTTTTACTTTTAAAAGCATTTGCAACTGTATCAAACGTTAGTAATTTTGATAAGTTGACCGATAGTTTTGGAACGATAGATAGATTAGGAACAGAGCTTTTTAAAGGCTGGTTAGTGCCTTTTGAGATAATTTCAATATTACTTTTAGTCGCTCTCATAGGTTCAATCGTTTTAGCTAGAAAAGAGGAGCGAGAGTGATAGTAGTTTCGTTTATGTCATACATACTTTTAGCGGTACTTCTTTTTAGTATAGGAGTTATAGGGGTAGTAAGTAGAAAAAATATATTTGTGATCTATATGTCTATTGAACTTATGTTAAATGCTATAAATCTGATGTTGGTGACTTTGAGCAGACATTTTGCGACTATGGACGGACAGATCATAGCTATGATGGTTATGGCTATAGCTGCTGCTGAGGCTACAGTATTTTTATCTTTGATAGTGTCTTTATTTAGGATAAAACACTCTATCAATATTGATGATTATAACTCGTTGAAGCAAAAGGAAACTCTATGAGTTCATCATTTTTAGCATGGATAATCTTAATTCCACTCTTTAGTTCGGTTTTACTTGGAGTGATGTATCTTTTCTCAATAACTGTAAAAAAACTACCAAATTTTGTTTTTAGTATATTTGCTCTGGCAGCACCGTTTGCAAGTTTTGTTATCGGAACTTTGTATTTTATACAGTTAAAAAACGGCAGTGATTCATTTCTATATGAGCCTTATACGTGGCTTACCATAAATGAACATACTATCAATATGGGCTTTTTGGGAGATAATCTTTCTATATTTATGGTCATGTTCATTACTTTCATAGGACTTTTGATCCATATATATGCAACAGGGTATATGAAAGATGATGAAGGATTTGGTAAATTTTTCTCATATTTTAACCTTTTCATGGCATCAATGCTGTTGTTGGTTCTAGGAAATAGCCCGATCATCATGTTCATAGGCTGGGAAGGTGTCGGACTTTGTTCATACTTACTCATCAGTTTTTATTTTACCGAGCCTTTGAACGTCATCGCCGGAAATAAAGCCTTTATAGCTAACAGAGTCGGTGATCTTGGATTTATTATAGGTTTGATCGTTCTATTCTTTTATGCGGGACAACTTGGATTTAGTTACTCTGCTTTGCAGGATTATATTCCTTTGGTTCCTGTTTCCGTACTTACTTTTATAGGTGTTATGCTTTTTATCGGTGCTATGGGAAAATCAGCTCAAATACCTCTTTATGTGTGGTTACCTGATGCGATGGCGGGTCCAACACCTGTTTCAGCATTGATACATGCTGCTACTATGGTAACAGCCGGTGTTTATATGGTGGCAAGATTTCACTTTTTATATGATCTTATTCCTAATGTCGGCGTATTTATCGCTTATATAGGAGCTTTTTCAGCTTTATATGCTGCGGTCATTGCGACAAAACAAACGGATATCAAAAAGATACTTGCATATTCGACTATGTCGCAGCTCGGTTATATGTTCATAGCAGTCGGTCTTGGTGCATACTCAAGCGGACTTTTCCATGTTTTTACGCATGCGTTTTTCAAAGCTCTTCTATTTATGGGCGCTGGTGCTGTGATCATAGCACTGCATCATGAACAAAATATATTTAATATGGGTGGACTAAGAAAAAAGATCCCTTTTGTATATACGGTGATGCTTGTAGCAAATCTGGCGATCAGCGGCATACCTCCTTTTGCCGGATTTTTTAGTAAGGATGAGATCTTACTAAAAGCTTTCGAGCATCATCAATATGTTATTTATGCTATTGGCTTGTTCACAGCAGGTCTTACTGCATATTATATGTTCAGACTTTTCTTTGTTACCTTTGAGGGCAAAAACTATACTGAACAGCACATACATCATGTCTCATTGAGTATGAAAATACCTATGGGATTACTTGCCTTAGGAGCGGCATTTGCCGGATTTGCCGGATTGCCTGAATTCTTTGGCGGATCGAACATGATAAACGGATGGCTCAAAGTTTGGAGCGGAAAGTCTATGGAGATCGGTCATTCTCAAGAATTGATATTGATGATATCTAGCGTTCTTGTCGGACTTAGCGGAATCTTGGTGGCATACAAAAAGTTTTATAGATATGACTTTACGCAAGAGCTTAAAAACTCAGGTATCGTTTATAATAAATTTTATGTTGATGAGATCATAGATGCCTTGATCGTACAAAAATTAAAGAAGTTTAGTACATTTGTTGCATTTACTTTTGATGACGGCATCATAGACGGGATAGTCATGGGATTGTCTCATGGTTTTATAAATCTTGGTAGAAGAGTGGGTAAGATGCAAAGTGCAAATACGAGAGCTTATGCCTTTTTTATGTTGCTTGGACTTAGCTCTTTTAGTATATATTTAATTTATTTGTTAGGATAACTGAATGGATATTGGACCTTTATCGTTTATAATATTTTTACCTATGCTGGTTTCTTTTGCACTTTTGATACTCCCTGTGGGTATGAAGGTCACTAGAAATATCGCTTTTGCAACTACGATTGTGATCTTTGCCGTATCCCTTTATATATTTTTTAATTTTCAACTACAAGGATACATGCAATTTCGTGAGTTTCACCCTTGGATAAAAAGTTACGGTATATATTATAGTTTAGGAATAGACGGTTTTTCTTTGATGATCCTAATGTTGATCACAACATTGATCCCTCTTGCATATCTGTTCTTGTGGAAAACTAAAAAATCTAAAGGATACTGGGCAAGTATGCTTTTGATTCAAACAGGTGTATCAGGAGCACTTCTTTCCTTAGATATGGTCTTGTTTTACTTTTTCTGGGAAGCGATGTTGCTTCCAGTTTTCATGATCATAGGTATCTACGGAACCGGAAATAGAATCTTCTCTACGATCAAAATCACTATATATACGATCATGGGCTCTTTGTTCATGTTGGTATCTATATTGTATCTGGGTGTTAAATTTTATCAAGAATTTGGAGTTTGGAGTTTTCAACTTAGTGACCTGATTCAGATCACGACACTTACAAGTACAGAACAGGTATTGTTGTTCTTTGGTTTCATGATCGCATTTGCCGTGAAGATACCGCTTTTCCCATTTCACACGTGGCTGCCTCAGACGTATTCAAACTCACCGACAGGAGGGGTTTTCTTACTTTCTTCTATCATGGCAAAACTTGGTATTTACGGAATAGTAAGATTTGTGCTTCCACTTTTCCCTAAGCAGTTTGTAGAGTTCGCACCGTATTTTGTAGCCCTTGGTATCTTTGGTCTGGTATATTTTGGAATCGCTGCTTTGATGCAGCAAAATATAAAAAGAATGTTTGCCTACTCCTCGGCTTCTCACTTAGGATTTATCGCAGCAGGTGTTTTCTCACTCAATTCTTACGGCATGATGGGTGCGGCTTTTCTTATCGTTGCACATGCTATGGCAACCGGCGGTTTGTTCTTGCTTGTAGGAACTATGGAGTATGATCTAGGGACTAGAACGATCTCAGGATTAGGCGGGATAGCCAAAAAAGCACCTTATTTTACGGTTGCTTTCGCTTTGATGTTGTTTTGTATCGTCGGACTTCCTGGTACGAACGGCTTTGTTTCTGAGTTATTGATCGTTATGGGACTTTTCAAATATTCACATTTAGCAGGTGTTATCTCCGCGGTGACGGTTTTGGTTGCAGCTAGTTTTATGTTTTGGCTGTTCCAACGTGTCGTACTTGTCAAAACTGACAATGACGTAAGCGGGATGAAAGATCTGGATATAAAAGAAATGGTCGGTATATTTACGCTAGCAGGTATTATTATAGCTATGGGGATCAATCCTCACTGGTTCTTATACAAGATTGAACCGACAATTCAACACTATTTGGTAGACATATTAAAAGTAGGATTAAATTAGATGAAACATGATGATATAGTATATTTATTGCCACTCTTATCTATAGGCATAGGTGCAGTTGTTTTGATGCTGTTAAGCCCTATAAAAAGATTTACGATAGGCAAATTGGCTATTGTTACTCTGTTTTTTCTAACACTGGCTCTACTTACAAACGCAGTTAACTTTGGTGATCTTTACTCGGTTTATCCTTATAAAAAGATGCTTTCATCTATGCTTATCGTAGATACTTTTTCGGGGTATTTTACGACTATAATACTCATGGGCGGAATCATAACGGTTCTTATAGGAACGCATTATTTTGAAAAAACCAAGATGCTTAGAGGAGAACTGTTTTCATTACTTTTATTTTCTATATTCGGTATGTTGCTATTGGTTCAGTCATCTGAATTATTTTCTTCGTTCATAGCTTTGGAAATAGCATCAATATCTTTATACGTTTTGATAGGATTCCAGAAAAATGATCTAAAAAGAGTAGAGGGAAGTTTCAGATATTTGGTGCTTGGCTCTTTGGCAGGTATCATTATGCTTCTTGGTATCACTCTGATCTACGCAAGAACTGGCAGTACAAATCTAGTGCATATAGGTGAGTACTTAAGCGCTCATCCAAAAGACAATATGCTTCTAGTTATCACTGGCGGAACTCTTATCATGATAACATTCTTATTTAAGATCGCGGCTTTCCCTTTCCAAAACTGGTCTATGGATGCATACGATGGAGCACCGCTTCCTATCACGGCATTTATGGCATCAACTTTTAAAGTTGCCATATTTGGATTTATTTTGAGAATTTTCTTGGTAGATTTCCATCAATTTAAAGGTATTTTGGATGATATCTTGGTTTGGATTGCGATCTTGACCTTATTGTATGGTAGCCTTTTGGCGATCTTCCAAAAAAGTCTAAAGAGAATGTTTGCAGCTTCAAGTATAGTGCATACCGGATATTTGCTTATAGCATTTGTTTCTATCGGTAGTATCGGAGAAGCGGCTGCAACTTCTATTATATTTTACTTGATCGCATACTTTCTCTCTTCAATGGGAGCTTTCGGTATGCTTTCATATATAGCTTCAGATGATCATGTAAGAGTTACTTATGAAGATTTTAGGGGCTTTTCACATATCAGACCGTATATGGCAGCAATGCTTGGTATATTTGTTCTCTCTCTTGCAGGTATCCCTTCTACTATAGGGTTTATCGGTAAGTTTTATATCTTTATCGGTGCGATAGCATCAGGTAACACTGCATTGGCGGTCGTAGGTATTTTGGCTACATTCGTATCTGTGTATTATTACTTCAAGTTGATAGCTTTGATGTACTTTTATCCAAGTTCGGAGATGACAAATGTGCCACCGCTAAAAGGAATACCGCCGCTTGTTATAGGATTGATGGCGATAGCCGTTATTTGGGGCGGTATAGGAAACAGTATCATATCTTATTTCCCTGGTGTTGATTTCTTGATAGATACTGCAAAACTGGCATATCAATCACTTTCTATTCATTAAGATTTTGGTAGTATTATTGAAAGTTTGAGCTTCTTTCGAAGCTCAATATGATTTGGATTTATTTTACGAGTGAGTAAAATTCGTCTTCAAATTTTGCGATATAGCTGTCTATGATATAAGCAACGGAAGGTGCAAACACACAGATTGTCTTACCGTTTAGCACGTCGCTTAAAGATATAAGAGTTTCAAGATCTTTTTTCGTTCCGTTTCCATCCAATATTTTTCCGAGCAGCTTATTGCTCCAGCCCGTACCTTCTCTACAAGGTGTACATTGACCGCAAGATTCATGGTGATAAAACTCAAATAGGTTCTTTACGACTTTGGGCATGAAAACAGTGTCATCCATCAAGATCATACCGCCTGTTCCAAGGCTTGATCCGTGATTTTTTACTGATTCGTAATCTAGGGTTACATCTTCAATCTCATCGCCTCTCAAGACGGCACATGACGAGCCTCCGGGTATGATAGCTTTGAGTTTTCTGCCACCTTTTACACCTTTTCCTACCTGATTTATAAAATCTAGCATATGGACACCAAAAGGTAATTCGAAGATGCCCGGATTTTCTATGTGTCCGCTAAGTCCAAAAAGCATAGTGCCTGGACTTTGATCAGTTCCAAATGCTCGATAAGCACCATATCCTTCTTTGATGATCAAAGGAACACTGGCTATAGTTTCGACATTATTTACAACTGTCGGGCAACCGTAAAACCATTCAGGCTCTTTTCCCTTTGGTTTTAGTCTAGGATGTCCTCTTTTGCCTTCTAATGATTCTAAAAGTGCGGTCTTCTCGCCGCAGATATAAGCTCCTGCACCCCTATGTAGCGTGATATCCAGTTTGTAGTCATGTCCTGAGACTCTCTCTCCGATAATACCTGCATCGTATGCTTCATCTATAGCTTCTTGCATCCTTTTAGCCCAAAAAACATATTCACCTCTGATGTAGATATAGGCGTGGTGAGAGTTGATGGCATAACTAGAACAGATGATTCCCTCTATCAGAAGATGCGGGTCAAACTCTAGTATTTGTCTGTCTTTAAAAGTTCCCGGCTCACTCTCATCGGCATTGACTACAAGATAAGTGGGTTTGTCACTTGGATTTGGTATGAGGTTCCACTTGTCGCCTGCGTGTGCGCCACCGCCACCTTTTCCTCTAAGTCCACTTTTGCCGACTTCATTGATGACTTCTTGCGCGCTCATTGTAAAAAGCTTATCTAATGATGAGTATCTTCCGTTTTCTTTTGCGACCTTAAGTTTATGTGAGTCTTTAATATCAAAGTTTTTGCTTACTATTTTTTCTATCATTTGGGCATCTCTTCATTGTTTAGGTTATCTAATATCTCTGTTATCATCTTGTCTGTCGCATTTTCTATGTAATCTTCATTTATGCAAACGCAAGGTGCTGTTCCGCAAGAGCCAAGACACTCAACTTCTGTTATAGTAAATTTCATATCTTTAGTAGTTTCTCCTGCTTTTATACCTAGTTTGTTTTCTATAGTATGTTTTATCTCTTCACTTCCTCTAAGCATACATGACAAGGTTTTGCAGACTTGAATATGATATTGTCCTACAGGCTTTAGATTGAACATCGTGTAAAAAGAAGCGACAGAGTAGATATCCATAGGCGACATATCTAATCTTTGAGCCAAATACTGCATAGCTTCTGTAGATATCCAGCCTTCTTGATACTGTATCATCCACAAGCTAGGAAGAGTCAGAGAATTTTTGCTAGGGTATCTTTTTAAAAGATCGTTAAATTTTTTCTCATTTTGCGCGTTAAATTCAAAACTCATCTATCCAATTCTCCTGCTATTATATTTAAACTTCCAAGTGTAAGAACGGCATCTGCGATCATGCCCCCTTCTATGATGTCAGGTAATGATGCCATCGCGTTGAAGCAAGGCGGTTTGACTTTTACTTTGTATGGGGTGCCGCTTCCATCGCTGACGATATAAAAACCTAGTTCACCATTGCCGCCTTCTATGGCACTGTAATACTCAAGGGCAGGAACTTTGACGCCTTCATACACAAGTTTAAACTGGTTCATCAGACCTTCAATATTTGAGTAAACATTTTCTTTGCTTGGGAATGAGACCGCGTGATCGTCCACGTTGATCCTGCCTCCGGGTATGACACTTATAGCTTGATTTATGATCTTTATACTTTGTCTTATCTCTTCAAATCTGACCATCATACGATCATAAATATCTCCGGTACTTCCTACCGCTACGTCAAAATCAAAAGTTTCATAATAATAATACGGCTTTGCGACTCTAAGATCATAATTTACACCGCTTGCTCGTAGATTTGGACCGCTGAATCCTCTATTTATAGCATCTTCTTTACTGACTGTTCCGACATTTTGCGTTCTGTCATGAAAGATCCTGTTGTGCTCTATCAGGCTCAACGTATCGCTGACACCTTTTTCGACATCTCTGATACACGCTCTGATATCTTCATCAAAATCATAGTATAGATCATGAGTCATCCCACCGATTCTCATATAAGAGTTCGTCAGTCTGGCACCTGTTAGCTTTGATAGTAGTTTATATGCTGTTTCTCTTGGATTATATAGGTACCAGTAGTTTGTCAAAGCTCCCATATCCACAAGAATCGCTGCCAAGCAGACAAGGTGATCTATGATCCTTGAAAGTTCGCCTATGATTACCCTGATGAATTTGCCCCGATCCGGCAGTTCGATACCGAGCATGCCCTCAACCGTATGAGCAAATGCTATATTGTTCAGGATCGCTGAGCAGTAATTTAGTCTATCTGTATAAGGGATGATTTGATTATATGTATGATTTTCACAAGATTTTTCAAATCCTCTGTGAAGATAGCCTATCTCACTAACCGCAGTTACGATACTCTCGCCCTCAAGTGCTACGAAAGTTCGTATCGTTCCGTGACTTGCAGGGTGTGCAGGTCCCATATTTAGGAGCATCAACTCTTCGCTGTCGTCATAACCTTTTGCCTTTAGCCTAGGGGTCATCTCATCCATAAGATCATCTGTCTGAGTACAAAGCTGACCTTGTGTTATCGGATAATCTTTCCTAAGCGGATAACCTATAAATTCTTTGTGGTTGAGAATTCTTTTGAGGTTGGGGTGATTTCTAAATTTTAAGCCGTACTGATCCCAAACTTCTCTCTCGCACCAATTTGCCGCTTTGTAGATATCTGTTATGGATTCTATGATCTCATCTTCTTCAAGATATGCTTTTAAGATCATCATATTTTTAAAGCTATCATCTCGCAAGATATAAAGAATAGCAAATCTTTTTGGGCGTTTTTCAACGTATTTTGAGTAGTCAATCGCCGTTATATCAACTAAAAAATCGTATTTTAGATTTTCTTTTAAGTATTTTATAGCATCTTTTATATTTTTTACATCTAAGATGTATTTTTCATCTTCTTTTGTGTGAACAAACTCTGTCTCAAACCTGTTAAGCATCAAGCAATCCTTTAAATTCTCTTTTCGCTCTATTTTGTAGATATTTGCCAGGTTTTGCTTGTAGCTTTTGTATTCTCATAAGTCCATCCAAAAATGCTTCCGGACGAGGAGGGCAGCCTGAAACATAAACATCTACAGGAATTATCTGGTCTATACCTTGTAATGTCGTATAATTGTCATAAAATCCGCCGCTGCAAGCACATGCTCCCGCACTGATGACCCATTTTGGTTCTGTCATCTGGTCATATATCCTTTTTAATATAGGGGCTTGTTTGTAACTGATTGTTCCTGCTATGATCATGAGGTCTGCTTGTCTTGGTGAAAACCGTACGACTTCAGCTCCAAATCTGGAGATGTCAAATTTGCTTGATGCAACGCTCATAAACTCTATAGCGCAACATGCCGTACCAAATATATAAGGCCACATAGAGGATTCTCTAGCCCATGATATGGCGCTGTCTAATTTTGTGGTTATAACTGTATCGCCGAATATTGCTTCATCGGTATTTACTTCATTTACTGCCATTTTAGTGCCTTTGCTTTGTAGATATAGATGAGTCCCGCTACAAGTAGAGACATAAATGTAAGCATCTCGATCAATCCGAAAACTCCGAGTTTTCTAAGAGTTACTGCCCATGGAAACATGAAGATGATCTCGACATCAAAAAGCACGAAAAGAAGAGCTACTAGATAAAACTTAACGCTAAATGCCTTGTCGCTTCCGCCTATGGACTTGCTGACACCGCTTTCATATGGAATGTTTTTGTTTTTTGATCTTTTTTCTCTAGGACCAAGCTTACTTGTAGCTAAAAAAAGTACGGGTATAACAATAGCTAAAACAGCCACTATTATGGAAGAGAGTAACAATTGTGAAGACATATCTACTACCTAATATCTTAATATAAATAACTGGAAGCATCATAACAAAAGAAATTTAAAACAAAAGTAAAAAAAAAGAGTCAATTTAATAAATAAGGAGATATTGAACAGTGAAAATATAGTATAATTTTATAAAAAACATCTCAAGGCAAAAAAAATGACAACAAAAGAAGAAATAGCAAAAGAATTAGACACTTTGATCAAGATCAGAACAGAATTTTACGATTTTTTGGATGCAAATATTCCTATGGATAAACGCGGTATCAATTATGATTTTTCTAGCAATCCCACTCTTGATGCAAAAAGCGTCTACAGCCACTTTCATAAACTGGACTATCAAGCAAGAAAACTACGAGGTTATTTGGTAAAAGCCTACGATCTAAAAGCAGAATAGATACGATGTCAAAGATACTCATAAACAAGCAAAACTATTTTCATAATCTAGGATTTTTGGCAGGCAAGGCTGGGGGCAAAGACAAACTGATGGCAGTCCTAAAAGACAATGCCTACGGACATGATCTCCTCATCATGGCACGTCTTGCAAGTGAGTTCGGTATCAAAAAAGCAGCTGTCAAAAACTTGAGCGAAGCGTTGGATATACAAGAGTATTTTGATGAGATCCTGATCTTGGCCGATCATCCTCCACATGAACTGCACTCTGGGAACATCTCTTTTGCAGCACTCTCTTATGAGTTTTTAAAAACCTTCCCAAAAGGCTCAAATATCCACCTAGCCATAGACACGGGTATGCACAGAAACGGTATACAGATGGATGAGATAGAGAAAGCGATAGAATTTATCAAAGAAAATGACCTCAATCTCAGGGGCGTTTTTACGCATTTTAGGAGTGCCGATGAGCTGAACAGTGAGTTTTTTTGGCAAAAAGAGAATTTTAAAGCCTCTAAAGAAAAAGTGAAACATTTGATAAATGAACTAGATATGCCGCTTCCGAATTTTCACTGTTGTAACTCTGCCGCACTTTTGAGACAAGAAGGCGCGTTGGAAGATGATTTTGCCAGGTGCGGTATCGCGACTTACGGCTATACTCATGTCGACAAAAATATCGCTGAGTATGATCTAAAACCCGTCATGTCGCTGATCTCAAAGCGCCTTAATACCAGAGTTTTGAAAAAAGGACAGCGAGTCGGGTACGGCGGCGTTTGGGAAGCTCCCATAGATACTCTGATCTCGACTTACGATATAGGATACGGAGACGGATTTTTCAGATATGACGGCTTGGGTGATCTTAAAATCGCCAACGGGCAACTTATCTTGGGTCGTGTTTCTATGGATAGTTTGTGCGTAGCAGGTGACAAAGATGAGATCTGTCTGTTTGATGATGCAAACGAGTTGGCAAAGTATTTTAATACTATCACTTATGAGATCATCACCAAACTGATGCCTTGGATCAAAAAAGAAGTCATATAAAAATTATTGTAGAGAGGATAATTACTCTTTTTTAGGAATATTTTGAAGTTTTTGTGAAAATTTTAGCTTTTGGCAATTAGATAACTTATATACATTATGTTAGCATGTCATGATAGGACTTTGGAAACAAGGGGCGTATGATGAAACACAAAGACGGTGATGAATTTGGACTACAGCTTGAGTTGAAACTAAAAGAGCGTTTATTTGATCAAAATTTTGCGATTGAGACTTTGAGTAGAACCTTGGTTCAAATGCGCTTGGTGAAATCTAAAGTCAGAGCTTTATTTACTTTTATAGGTCCTCCCAATTGCGGTAAGCGTTATCTTGGCGAACTGCTTGTGCATGCCGATCCAGAGATCGATGAACTAAAAGCATTTCAGATGGATCAATATAATTATAACTTTAACATAGAACAACTCACAGCAGCCAGTATCGAAACGGATGTGATTGATTTTGTTGAAAAACATCCCAATACGATTTTACTATTTGAAGATATCGACAAAGCCGACCCTCAGGTACAACTATCTTTATATACGTTATTTTCCGATTCCGAACGAAGTGTGGTTGACTTTTCACATGTCATCGTTATCATGACAACCACGCGTTTGAGTCAAATATTGGGGCGTCAAGATCTGCGTGAACTTTTGAAGAAAGATCCTCTGCAAGCACATACTTTTTTGATGGAAAGACTAGGGCAAGAAGAGATCCTGAAAAACGGCATTAAAGAAAAAGTCTTTGATAGAAAACTGCTTTCGCTTCTAAATGAATGCACTATCATCCCTTTTAATAGACTCAGTTTAAGCGCCTTGATCAAGATAGGAGCACAATCGCTGCATGAAATGTCACAAAGTTTTATTAAAGAAAGCGGTGTAGAGATCGAGTACACGCAGATAGATACACTCATCTCACTTTTAACACTTTCACTCTCCCCATATCTAAATGCCAGACATATCAGAAAAAAATTGCCCGAAATTGTATTTAATCGTATTTACACAGTCTTGAAAGCAGATCCAAATATAACACAAATACGCTATACGGTATCTAAAAAAGCAAAAATGTTTCTCAAAGAGGTGCTTAAAGATGAGCACTTACTCCTGAAAAAGATAGGAAAACAACATCAGCGTATAACACTTGTTTGGCGTGAGCATATTAAAAACGGAGTAGCAGAGTGCTTGATCGAAGATGCTTTTTACAGCGAAGAGAAACTAAAAGTCACATCACAAGATGCTTTGCATGTATCTGATATTACATTTCATGATATAGCAGGACAGCAAAGAGTCAAGGATGAACTAAAAGAGATATTAGCTTTACTGAAAGAGCCGCAACGCTTGAAAAACTTCGACATGACTCCGCCAAAAGGTATGTTTCTTTGCGGACCCGCAGGGATGGGGAAAAAGCTATTGGCTCGTGCTTTTGCACATGAAGCGGATATGCCCTATATCACCATAGGAGATTCTGACTTGTTTGATGCAGCTAAAATTCACAATGCCTACGCACAAGCCTATGGTTCTGCTCCGGCTATCGTGATCTTAGAAGATATCGATGTTCAGGGTTTGATGAACGGCATGATCACAACGATGAATATTAAACCTTTACTAGAAGAAATAGATGCTATTTCACAGAGTTTTGATGCTCCTATCTTTACTATTATTACCATAAGTGAGAGTGGGAAAATCCCATTACAGCTTATGGAAACGGGACGCATTGATATTCATATAGAAGTGCCGAAACTTGATATGGAAGCTCGTCGTTTTTTTCTTAAAGAGATATTGAAAAAACCGCATGATGAGAATATAAATATAGAGAGAGTCGTGAGATATATCTCAGGGATGGGCGGAGATGAGCTTAAGCGTATCGGTCAGGAAGCCGCACTTTACGCCGCACGCAAAGGATTGACAAAATTGACAGAAGAGATGCTTTTGGAGCAGATAAATGTCATCAAATACGGAACGAAGCTAGAAAACAGACAAATACGCGACATTGAAACTTCTATGGCAAAGACAGCTTATCATGAAGCAGGGCATGCAGTACTTTCTTATGTACTCTCCCCAAATGTGAAAATCGAGCAGGTAACGGTTGCTCCTCGGAGCGAAGCGCTTGGTTTTGTTTCATATCATGCTGATGATTATATAGATGCTGTCTCTAAAGAGGAGCTTTTTGCTAATATCTGTGTTTTACTCGCAGGTCGTGTCTCGAAGATGAAAAAATTTGGAAAAGACGGCATGGAGACAGGAGCTATCAATGACCTAGAGATCGCAAGCATGCAAGCATACACTGCTATCGCGTTATTTGGGATGGATGATGAACTCGGATATATCAATATAAGCGGCATAGAAACAGCTTTCCAGAAAGATATCCTTGCAGAGAAGATAGAGCAAAGGATGTTAGTCTGGATGCAAGAAGCCAAAGTGCAGACTGAAAAAGAGGTCAAACGATTGTGGCCGGCTATCGAGTCAGTCGCCAAAGAATTGATAAAAAAAGAGATGATCGACGGAATCGAGTTAAAAGAGATCATCGAAGCAAATATTCCAAGCTATCCAAAAGGAAAACAGGAGATCATGAACAAAAAAACACAAAAAAAGTAGATAGAATTTAACATGACAGAGAAATTCTTCGGAAAAATATTGCAAAATCATAATAATCATTATAAAATACAAACATACTTAGTGGGCGCTTGGTAGTTGCATATTTAAAAATCTCATTTTATTCTTATGAAAATTATGGAAAATATACCGTACCAACTCAAAATCCGTTAGTGGATTTTTGATCGCTCCTTTGAACTATGCCTGTAAAAAAGGAGCGATAAATGTACGTCTCTGATATCGTTGTGAGTATCCCGGCTATCCTTATCATCGTTGTTTTGATCATCAACCGCATCAAACCTCTGCCTCATATAAAGATCAATCTGGTCTTAGTGGTCTTGGCAGTGCTTTTGTATCTGGGACGGGCTTTTTTGCCGCACGTACTTCAACTGCCGATCAACACTTTCGATATCACTTATCACAATATCACCTATAGGAACATCCAAAGTTTAGACGGAACAGGGAGGCATCCTATCGAAGATCACCAAGGCAAGTCTTTTTATCTACAAGGCTTCGTCAGCAAAAAGATGTTTTACGATAAGAACAAAGACTTCTATGTCCTGATGGACGGCGTGATCTTCACTCCCTTTAGCGTAAAAAAGACGTTTCATTTTAATTTGACCTGGGCAAAAGCTGATCTTATGATCAACTCAAAGATCATCAAAGAGATCGATAGAACGCAGTCATATGATTATACATTTTCTCCCGGTTTTCATCATGTGAGTATAAAGGTTTATAATACGGATGTGACTCCTACGAAGATGTTCGTCAGTATGACCAAATATGAACCGATCATCAGCGATGAAAATATCACGAAAGCATTGAAGCCTTATCTGCAAGCGGGAATGCATCTCAATTATGCTTTTGGGTATGGGCGAAAGACGGTATATCTTGGATCCTCTTCTCATCCTAGTATCGCATTTCTAAAGGAAAGTTCCGGCGGTGCGGTATCTTGGAAATTGACTAATTGTGAAGATGCGCACCTAAAAGCGATCGTTTATAGCGGTGTCGGCACGACCATAGAAACTGACTGTAAAAAAGTGATGATACTAAGAGCCAAAGAACTGCCAGAGATCACCAAACTACCAAAACTCTCAGAGTGTCATGACTCTTCTCCTCTAGGGTTTATCTGTCGAAACGGTCCCAAGAAATTTCTCCGACTCAATGAAAAGATCAAACAATACACAGGGATGCAGCTAACTGGTTTTACGCCTTCTCAACAAAGTGCAAATCTCATCTTGCCGGAGATCGACCTCAATAGAAAAAAATACGATGAGATCGCAGAGATATCAAGAAAGATCCAAGAAGCCAAACTCAATGCCCAAAAACGAAGAAAAGATCCGTTTTATGCCTATAAAAAAAGCTCTTGGTCGAAGATACTCAAAGTGAAAGATGATCAAATCCCCCTAGGCGGTTTTCGTGCTTTTTACATGAACTCAAGACGAGCCAATAAGGTCATATACTCTGAAAAAGTATCTAGAGTCAGTATCTTGTATTCGCAAAAACAAAAGTTTCACTATATCACGCCTGATCATTTTGTGGCGCTGTGGATCGGGGATTTTCGATTTGACAAGGAAACGGACAAAGTGCTCACACTCGCTATGAGTTGGGCAAAAGTGAAACTGATCATAGACGGTAAGGTAGTTTACAGCGGCGGCAATTCACAATCGATACCTTATACCTTTAGCAAAGGCAAACACCGCATCGAGATCGAGTATAAGAACAACTACGGGCAAGTTGACTTTTTGTTTGATATGTTGGATCCCGTGAAAGAGATAGATCGTACTTTTAAAACGCTCATCAAACCAAATACCAAAGTCTATCTGGTAGGTCTTTATGACGGTTGGAGAGAAGATCATGCACTGGATCTCTGGCTCAAAAGCTCCAAGAGCCCGGTCGTGCTTTTTGTTGCTTCTTATGCGGCTATAAAGTGGAATATAAAAAATGCCAAAAATCTTCAAACCGTAGTTTTTAACTCCTATCGTCCTGGCAGCAGCATCACGACAGGCAACCCAAAGGTCAAAGTATTTCGAGACAGAAGACTCAGTGACACATCGCGTCTGATGCCATTTTGCTATGACGGACCGGTCGTTCACTGCGAAGACAGAAATGATTTTCAAAATGCGATCAACCACATAGAAAAGCTAACAGGGAAAAAACCAGATGGCTTCAGCTCTATAGAGATACCGTCCTTAAGTACCAAAAGATTGGTGCGTTTAGACAACAGAGAAGATATCCTAGTTCCTCAAATCACCTTGGATGCAAAGATGTACGGAAAAATAGACAAAGCGATGGAAAAATTGAAACGATAAAAAGGACAAAGTGAGTATATTTATATATAAAGGTGTAATAAAAAAACAAAATCTAAGTTATATTTGTCATCTTTGCCAAAAAGTCTTGAAAAAAAGTGCTAAAAGTAATAGAATACAAAAGACTCAAAGGGCAATAGGTTGTGAAATGTCAAGATTATTCCAAATTATCAGCACTCATCTTGGCATGAATGACCTTGATGTTTTGAATGAACACAATATAAACCAAATATACATGTATGCTCTTTCTCACTCCTTGAATTTCTTAAAGTTCACTAGCACTTTTGCACTCGAACAACAAAACAATAACTCCGATTTTTTTATATATTATGATAGGAATAAAATAACAAAAGAAGAAATTTATAATACTAAGCGAATCTTGCAGACAGATGTTTTTAATTTCTCATGAAGCGGAGATAAAAGAGATGTTTGAGAGAGTTGTAAAATGATTATAAAAAAGGAATATTTATGCAAATAAAAGATTTAATTCTATTATTGAAAAAAAATTATGTTAATTTAACAAAAGTTGATTCTAAAGAGAGACTCAATACAACTCAGGATAGTTATCTCGTAGATAAAAACGATAAAATCATTGGTTTAAATCTCAAAAATATAGATTTATTGGAGATATATAAAAATATTTTGAAGATAGAAAGTCTGCTATATTTAAACTTAATAAATGTGAATATCAAAAACTTAGAAAGTGTAAATTTTTTATGCAAAAATTTACAAAGTTTAGATTTAAGCTTTAATGGATTAAAAGAATTCCCAAAAGAGATAGTAGAGTTAAAAAATTTACAAAGTTTAGATTTAAGTCGTAATGAATTCACAGCATTACCCAAAGAGATAGTAGAGTTAAAAAATTTACAAAGTTTATATTTAAGCTTTAATGGATTAAAAGAATTCCCAAAAGAGATAGTAGAGTTAAAAAATTTACAAAGTTTAAATTTAAGTGGTAATGAATTAAAAGAATTACCCAAAGAGATAGTAGAGTTAAAAAATTTACAAAGTTTAAATTTAAGTGGTAATGGATTCACAGCATTACCCAAAGAGATAGTAGAGT
>JAWVXD010000012.1:0-43293 GCA_033723415.1 Sulfurospirillaceae bacterium | reverse complement strand
TGACGTCTGCTATGGATTCAGGTTCTGTACAAGGGGCCAATACAGTAAATGATGCGGATCATTTTACGTATACTGCAGTAGATGCATACGGAAATACCGTTACAAATACAGTATATATAAATATAGTGGATGATGTACCTTCTCTTCTTACTACCGAGCATGTTGGTTTAGTAGACGATACAACAGTCCCTGAAGCAACGGGATCACTAGAATTTATCGCAGGTGCCGATGGTATTGGATCTGTCGTGTTCAATTCCACCGAACTTGGACAAGCATATGATAATGACGGTCATGTACTGAAATATAACGGTGACAATCTATATATGCATTATGGAACTATTGATGGTGTAACCCCTGATATGTCTATATTAGTTGCGTCTACAGATCCAAATAGTAGTGATCTTATAAATACGTCTAATTTATCTGCACTTAGTACGGATCCTACAGTTGGATTCTATGTCGATTTAAATGCTGAAAGCGGAAGTTATACGGTGCATTCAAACGGTATCATAGATAACGGTACATCGGTTACAGCTACAAATCTAAGTAGTGTAGGTGGCGGTAATGAGGGTGAAAAAGTTATATCAAATATAGACAATACAACAGAAGATGTCGTTCTCACCACACAAAGTGGAGAAACTATTAATACAAATAACTCTTCTATCGGTATTGGTACAGGACAATCAATAAGTTTAGGAGATATTGTTAGATTTGACTTTACTAACGGAGATGTGACAGGTAATGGTTCAAATACAGTGTATACGCCGACTAGTTATAACACGACAAATTACTTTGAGGAAAAAGTGTTGTTAACAGCCGGTTCTCCATCGGCTTCTTTTACTCTCAAAGCATTTACAGGCGATACAATAGACGGAACATTTTATGATTCAACTCAAGCTTCTATGACATTATCTGCAGGTATGGTCAAAGTTTATGATGCAAGTGGCGTAGAACAGACGGGACATGTAACTGAAACAGGTGGAGTTATATATCTTTCAGGCATAGGAGATGGTTGGACATATTCACTCTCAACCGGGGCTAGTCACTTTGATGCAGTACAGATAGAAGGTCTCTCTGATCCATTCAAACTTGGTACATTCTCATATGATGCACCGAGTGATGGAACACCGGTAGATCTTACTTATAATATAACCGGTACTGACATTGAAGGTGATATTATAACCAGTTTAGTGGATGTAAGCATGTATCCTTCTCCTGATCATACTATCATGGGAACGGCAGGTGATGATACAATCAATGGTAGCGATATAACTAACGATTATATCATAGCTGACGGTGGAAATGATACTATTTCAGGTCTTGGCGGAAATGACGTACTAGATGGAGGATCCGGCAATGACATACTCAATGGTGGAGACGGAAATGACGTACTTATCGGTGATGGAGGTAATGATATACTTAATGGCGGAGCAGGCAATGATATTCTCCACAGTGGAACAGGTGACGACTACCTTGATGGTGGAACCGGAGCAGACAGTCTCTATGGAGGAATAGGCAATGATACTCTTGTATATGATGCCAATAACCTTGTCATGGATGGTGGATCAGGCGTCTTAGATACAAGCGGTGCAGTTGTCTTTGGTACAGATATGGATACCTTGCTTATAAATGGAGATATCGGTACTGTGACAAGTCCTGTGACTTTAGACTTTTCACATATTGAGAATATTGAAGTTCTGAAGCTAGATACAAGTACTTCTCAAAATATCACATTGAACTTAAGTGATGTGGTCAATATCACAGATCATAACAATACTTTGACGGTATTGGGAGACAGTGCAGATAGTATTACTGTAGATTCTTCTTTGACACATACAGGTACTACTTCTGAGACGATAGATGGCGTAAGTCATGATTTCGATGTTTATACAACGACGGACACAACTACCGATCCAACAGTAACATTGAAAATAGAAGATTATATTGTACAATCTTAACATATGATCTCGAAAAAAATAGGCAGAGCGGTTATCTTAACCGCTCTGATTGTAACATTATTGCTTTCGAATGTTTTTGTTACAAAGTCACTTTTGGAACAGGTGAAAGAAAGATACGGCACTTTTGCGGTCAATAGATTTCTAGCTTTAGAAAAGCTTACCGAAAATCTCAAAGATGCTCCTCTAAAAAAGAGGCTGGAAGAAGTAAACGACTTTTGGAATCAGGTCAGATATGCCAGTGATAAGCAAGTATGGCATACGAGAGATTATTGGGCCAGTCCTTGGGAATTTTTGGCTAAAGACAAAGGCGATTGTGAAGATTATGCTATAGCTAAGTATTTTACTTTGAAAAAGCTCGGGGTTGATACTAAAAAAATGTATTTTATATATGTTGTAGTGAAAAAGAGAAGAGAACCTCATATGGTACTTGGAATTTACGAAAAACCAAACTCTATCCCGCTTATATTGGATAGCATTAATTATAAAATATTTCCTGCGAGCCAAAGACAAGACCTGCTGCCGGTATATATATTTAACGGCGATACTTTATACAGATACAGAAATAAAAGCAGCAATAATCTAAAAAATAAGACTCAATTTGTAAAGAAAAAATGGGACGATTTAATAGAAAAAATAAAAAGGAATCAGATATGACATTATTTAAGCAGATCATGATAACATTCTCGACAATTTTGCTTTTTATATTGGGACTAGTCCTTACAATAAGCTTTCTGGATACGAAGCAATATATAGAGAATGAACTCTATATGAAAGCACAAAACGGAGCAACTGTCCTGGCTCTTAATATGTCCAATGCAAAAGGCGATGTCACAGTTATGTCAACTATGGCAAATGCACTTTTTGACAACGGTTACTTTCATTTGATCATTTTGAAAGACGGGGATAACAAGATACTGTTCAAAAAAACTTCGGATGAAATAAACCTTACGCCTAAGTGGTTTTCCGATTTGGTCTATTTCACTGAAGATAGCGCAAATGCACAAGTATCAAACGGTTGGACTCCTGTTGGGATTCTGAGCGTTAAAGCAAGCAAAGCGAGTTCACTCAAATATCTTTATGATTCGTTTAAAAATATTGTCTTTATATTTATAGGTATGGCAGTGGTGGGTATACTGCTTATATATCTTCTGCTCAAAACCGTACTTAAGCCTCTGGATAAGGTTAAACAACAAGCAGAGATGGTTAAAAAGAATAAATTCGTATATCAAGAAGAGATACCAAAAACTAAAGAACTTAAACAAGTCGTGATGGCTATCAACACGATAGTCAAGAAAACTGAAAAGATATATAAAAATCTTCAAGGCGTAACTAATAAGAACAAAAGATTGGAATATTTAGATGAATTTACCATGATCGGAAATAGAAAATATTTTATACTGAAGTTTAACGAATATGTAAATGCTGATGACAGCAGAGCAGTTGGCACGTTGTTTTCCTTGCGTATACAAGGTACCCAAGAAGCGAACAAGGCAATAGGATTCAATGAAGTAAATACGATATATTCGAATATAGCAAGAATTATCAATGAAAACATTCATGGAAATGAGGATGCATATGTGAGTAGGATCTCAGGGGTAGAATTTGCCTATGTTCTTCCAGTAGTAGATGTGCAAACCGCAAAAGATATATCTGATAAGATATTAAAAGAAGTTAGAGCATATATCGATTGTATATCTAAGATCAAAAATATCATATTTTTTTCTATGGCAGGTATATGTTATAAACACAAAGATGAACTATCCAAGATATTGTCCAGTGTCGATTTTACCTTGAATAGTTTTGAGAATTCTAAAAAAGATAATTTCGAGTTCATAGAAGATGCAACAAAACGTACATCTTTGAATAGAGTAGAGTTAAGAGATACCATAGCAGAAGCTATAAAGGCCCGCTTCTTGATTCCAAAAGAAAAATACATAGTAGGGGTTAAAACAAATCAAAAGATAAAATTCTTAAGCTTTATAATTTTAGACGAAAAGATAGGCAAACTTGATTATAAAGCATATTTCCCTGTACTTACTTATCATGATCTGTTCAGATCGTATTTAGATTATGTATGGTCTTATCTGGAAGAAGCATCTCAAGGCGATAATATCGCTATAGAGATACCGATTATGTATTTTGATGATATTGTAGCTATAGACAATATAAAAAAGAATATAAAAAAATTCAAAGATAGCGGTGTTAATATCTTTATAGAGTTCTCTCAAAGCAATATCCTTATGATGGATCCTGAAAAAGAGAGATCTATTTTAAATAATCTGCATAACAATAATATAAATGTTGCTATAAACAGTTTTGATGCTGATGAGAAGATTATTCGGCTGTTGCATATGATCCATCCAAAATATGTCAGGATATATGCAGATCACTTTTTGGATATGAGCGAGAATTTGAAAGATAATCTAATAATGATGTTAAAAACCATAGATATCAGGATCGGTATAGACAATACTAACGAAGAGTCTCAAACGGATATCTTGAAGTTTGATGTAGATTATCTTTCATAAGATTTGAAATCTATGTGTTAATCTCTTGTTACTTGGAGGCCGCCCCAGGTTTGAGATGTAGGCATCACTTCGAGAGAGTTGACATTGACATGTTCCGGAAGTAGAGAGAGGGTATAGATAAGATTTGCTATATCTTCTGCTACTAAAGGTTGCATTCCTTCATAAACTTTAGAGGCTTGCTCTTTGTCTCCTTTGAACCGTACATCTGAAAATTCTGTTTTAGCGGCACCAGGCTCAATGTTTGAGACTCTGATGTTCGTGCCTTTTAGATCAGTTCTGAGATTTCTTGAAAATTGTTTCACAAATGCTTTTGTTGCACCGTAAACATTTCCTCCCTCATAAGGCCAATTTCCTGCAGTTGAACCAAGATTAAAGATATAACCAGTTTTTCTCTTAACCATGGTTGGCAAGATTGCTTTAGTTGCGTATAAAACACCTTTAATATTTGTATCTACCATGATATCCCAATCATCCAAAAGTGCATCATTTGCAAGTCCTAGTCCAAGAGCCAGTCCTGCACTGTTTATCAGGACATCAACATTTTTATATTTTGATGGAAGTTCTGCAACCGCTTTAAAGACAGCATTTTTGTCGCTTACATCGAAGCTGACTGTATATACATCAAAATCTTTTAGTTCTTTTTTTAACTCTTCCAATTTTTCAATACGTCTACCGGTTGCGATCACTTTGTGTCCGTTTCTGGCAAATAGTTTCGCACATTCTTTACCGAATCCAGAAGTTGCTCCGGTTATAAAAATAGTTTTTGACATATCTGTTCTCCCTGTATTTTTTATAAATTATATCCAAAATATTATAAGAGAGTATGAAGAAATGGGTCAAGGATTAACCCCTTGACCCTGAAGTTTATTATTTATCTATACCTCTGGCACCTAGATTTCCATATCTATGATAACTGTGAGATATACTTTGTTCTTGAAGATAGTTTAGAAGTTCCAATCTTCCCTCAGCCATCGGTTTTTGTCTTACTATGAATTTTGCAGTTTTTGCTGCTTGAGCAAATACAAAATCACTGACTTTTGCGATATCCGAGTAGATGATCCTATCGACTTTGCTAAAACATTTCACAAAATCTTTCTCACTTTCTCTTGCGATAAAGTCACTTTTGTGTAGTAAACTGTCCCTATTTTCAAACAAGAATGCTACTGATTCACTTTCTGCAAAATCAACACTGATGTGAAGTTTTACTCCACATATGTGTGCAGCTATGATTCTTGAAACTGTATCGAAGATACTATCATCTTTTTCAACTCTTAGAGCAACTCGATCAAGTGGAAGATATCTAAATATATTATCTTCTCCTCTTAATTTAAAGTAATCTTTTTCTATTCCAAATTCGGTTTCATAGTTATATAGGTAGCTTTCAAGAGAAGCTTTTAACTTATCGAAATCATTTGAAAAGTTAGAGTAAAGACCTTTTTTTGAATTACTGATCCACTCATCTATTTTTTTACTTAACGGATGATCTATTTTCTTTGGAGTTTTTGGAAGTCCGGTCTCTTCAAAATCAACAAACTGAGTTATATAGTTGTATATTCCGACTTTTCTTCCTGCTCCTATCGCTGATTTACCCATACCGCCAAAAGGTTGTCTGAGAACTATAGCTCCGGTTGTTCCTCTGTTGATGTAAAGGTTACCGGCTTTTATGTTCTCTCTCCAGTATTCAACCTCTCTTGCATCAAGTGATTCTATTCCGGAAGTCAATCCATAACCTGTTTTGTTTACTATATGGACTGCATCTGCTAGATTTTTCGCTTTCATTACAGATAAAACAGGTCCGAAAAGCTCATTCATGTGACAGAAGTTTCCATCTTTTACACCCCAGCGAATAGCCGGTTTTAGCATATATTCATTGCCGTCTACAAACTCAGGTTTTAGTGCCCATGATTCACCTTCTTGTAAGGAGTTCAATGCTTTCTCAAGATTGCCGCTTGCTTTATTTGCCAAAGTTCCGATCCTGTTTACAAAGTTCCAAACAGACCCTGTTTCCATACTTTTTGCTGCGTCTACCAAAGCAGCTTTGAAGCCTTCGTCATTGTAAACTTCTTCTTCCAATACCAAAAGTGATGTTGCAGAACATTTTTGACCGCTATTTGAAAATGCTGAATGAACTACATTTTTTATAGCTTGTTCACGGTCACTCATAGCGGTGACTATAGTGGCATCTTTTCCACCGGTTTCTGCTGCCAAGAAAAGGTTAGGTCTAGATTCAAGCATCTTATAAGCGGTGTCTTCACCACCTGTAAGTATGACAAAATCTACATCTTTATTTTTGATCAGATGCTCACCTGCAAGTGAGCCCGGACATGGAACGTATTGGAGAGTATTTTTACTCACACCGGCATCCCAGAAACATTTACAAAGCTCATAAGCACACATAGCTGCGGCGCTTGCCGGTTTTATGATAGCACAGTTTCCTGCAGCTAAAGTTGCAGCGACTCCTCCTAGCGGTATAGCTATAGGAAAATTCCAAGGTGGTGTTACAACACCGACACCTTTTCCTTTGAATTTTAAATTTTCATAAGCTTCAAAAAATCTGCTTGAATGAGGGTAAAATTCTAAAAAGTCTATTGCTTCACTTACTTCAACATCTGTTTCAGTAAAAACCTTGCCGACTTCTGCTGCGGCAACTCCGATAAGGTCTCCTCTTCTCTTCCTGACTATATTTGCGACATCACAGAGAATTTTATGTCTTTGCTCATGACTCAAAGCTCTCCAGCCGTCAACATCAGCTTTTGCGACTTTTACTGCTTCTTTTAAGTCATCAGCGTCTGCTAGTGCAAATTCACCGGCTACTACATTGTCTTTCAACTGTGATTTATCTATAGCTATTTGAGTGTTTCTATCTTTTGTAAGTTCTGCTCCACCGACAACTACAGGTATAACGGTATGTTTTGTATCTTTTGAAAACATCCATTTTTCTCTTATGTCTTTTGCCCACTGTTTGTTGTCATTTAGAATAAAATCAGTATCCGGTTCGTTGACAAATTTATTTGTCTCATAACTGCTATTTTTAAAATTATCCCAATTTTCTTTTAGTCTGCTTTGTTTTCTTTTTGAACCGATAAATAGATTATTTGTATTTGCAAATGAATCTACAAATGCTTTTTTGAGCATTTCCCAATCAGCTGATCCGACTTTTAACCCAAAAGAGTATCTGATGAAGTTTTCTTTTCCTGTATTTTCATCTAATCTTCTTACAAGATACGCTATTGCATTCGTAAATTGTTCTTTTTTTGCAGCAGGAGCATAAAGGATGATATCTGTGCTGATCTCTTTTATGGCAAGTCTTGCAGACTCACTCATCCCCTCCAGCATCTCCATCGTATAATATTCTAATGAATCATACTCTTTTGCAAGTTCATAGGCATACGCTTGTTCAAATAGATTGTGAGATGCTGTTCCTAGGTGAAGGTATTTGATATGTTCTTTTCTCATACCATACTCAGCCATTATCTTGAAATTGCTGTCAGTATCTATTTTCTTGTCATATGGAGTACATTCCCAACCGCGAAGCGAGGCTTCAGTCTCTTCCATCTCCATATTTGCACCTTTAACCAAACGCATTTTAAGTGGTGCTCCGCCGTTTTCTACTCTCTCTTTTGCAAACTCTATCAGTTTTTGCTGCCAAAGATGTGAATCAGGTAAATACGCTTGAAGAACGATGCCAGCCTTAAAATCTTTAAATTCAGGTTGACTCAAAGTTTTAGTAAAAGCCATATATGTCAAAGACAGATCCCTGTATTCTTCCATATCAAGATTTATAAATTTATTTTCCATCTTTCCCTTACTGTTCTTGAAACTGAATTTTTTCGCTTGAGCAAATATTTTGCTTAAACGTTTTACCAATTCTTCAACAGTGTGCTCAAAAGAAACAGGGTTTATCTGTGAAAATAGAGTAGATATTTTTATAGAGATATAGTCCACATTTGGATTAGATAAAAGGTTGAGATATTTTTCCATCCTTCCTTTTGCTTCTTCTTCTCCAAGTACGACTTCGCCTATAAGATTTATATTTACTCTTGTGCCTTCGCTCTTTCTTTTTTGTAAATGTGCATTGAGTATGTCGTCTTCACCTTTGATGACTACTGTTTTTGTATCTTCTCTGATATTGTTTATAAAAAGAGGTATCGAAATATCAGGTAGATAAACACCTAAATTTAAAAATAAAAATATTAGAAATCTTTCACCTGATGTAAAAAAAGATGCCATACCGTATTTTGTAAAAAGGTATTCTATTTGGTTTGCTACTCTTTTATTGTTCTTACTTCTAAAACTTTGATCCATGAGCTCAATGAGCATAACTTTATCTTTTGGATGGCTAAGCATTTTGTTCATCTTGATATGAAATTTTTTGTCAAAATCACTAACTAACTCATCAGCTCTTGTTTGCCACACTTCAGCCAATTTGATGGCTTTTTCTATAACCGCCTTATTTTCCAACATAGTCTTCCCCTATATTTCTCTATTTTTTCTTACCTAAGTATGCTTCTTGAATCGTCTCTGAATTTAGTAACTCTTCACTACTTCCTTCATACGAAATCTTACCAAGCTCTAACACATATCCACGATCTGCCAGTTTTAGAGCTGCTTTGGCATTTTGTTCTACCAAAAGAACAGTTACCCCGGCATTGCTTATCTCTCGTACTGCTTTAAAAATGACTTTTACCAAAACAGGAGCAAGTCCGAGGCTTGGCTCATCCAATATCAGTAATTTTGGATTACTCATAATAGCACGTCCGATTGCGAGCATTTGCTGCTCACCACCGCTCAATGTCCCTGCTAGTTGTTTTTTTCTCTCTTTTAAACGCGGCAAAATACTATAGATCCAATCCAATGTTTTTGGGTCGAATTTTTTGAGCGTATATGCTCCCATCAAAAGATTTTCTTCAACACTTAGTGTTCCAAATACTCTTCTCCCCTCAGGTGAGTGACTCATACCAAGTGCAACTATATCATGAGCTTTAGTTTTTGTTATATCCTTACCATCAAATACTATCTGTCCCTCATTTGACTTTAATAAGCCACTGATTGTGCGAAGCGTTGTAGTCTTCCCTGCACCATTTGCACCAAGGATCGTAACGACTTCACCTTTGTTTACATACAGGTCAATACCTTTTAACGCTTTGATAGCACCATAACTAACATGTAGATCTTTGATTTCTAATAATAGTTCATTTTTACTCATGACTCATCCTCATCATCGCTTCCGACATATGCTTCAACCACTACAGGGTCATTTTGTACAACAGTTGGAACTCCTTCACTGATCTTTGCTCCGAAGTTTATGACCGTAATGTACTCACATAAGCTCATAACCATTTCCATATGATGTTCGATCATCAAAACGGTCACGCCTTTGGCCTGTATTTCTCTGATTGTTGCTGCAAGTTCCATAGTTTCATTGTCATTTAAACCTGCAGCAGGTTCATCCAATATCAGAAGTTTTGGTTCTGCAGCCAGAGCTCTTGCCATCTCTATCTTTCGTTGAACTCCATAAGATAGATCGCCTGCCGGAGTAGTGGCATATTTACTGAGTTTGAAAAAGTCCATCAATTCACCGACTTTTTCCCATTGTTCGTGTTCATCTCTTTTCATAGCAGGTGTGTGAATGATACCGTTATACCATCTTTGATTTGATTTTATATGTCGACCAGACATGATATTTTCAGCGACACTCATCTCAGAAAACAACCTGATTGTCTGAAAAGTTCGAAGAATTCCGTGTTCGGCTATTTTGTAAGGAGCTATTCCTTTGATGCTTTTACCTTCAAACAAAATATCGCCATGTTCAGGTGTATATATACCTGTGATACAGTTGAACAGGGTTGTTTTCCCTGCACCGTTTGGTCCTATGATCCCGTATATTTGGCCCTCTTTGACTTTCATAGAGAGGGAATCTATAGCAACAAGGCCACTAAAAAGTTTTGATACGTCTTTTATCTCTAGCAAGTAATCACTCATTTGACATCCTTTTTAAGGAAGTTTGGAATATTTCCAAAGCGCACCGGCCAGATACCTCTTGGTCGGAGTATCATAGTTAAGACCATTGCTATTCCAAATACTAAGTATCTTGCAGTTTGAAATTCTCTAAAAATTTCAGGTAATACAAACATTACAAATGTTCCTATAAGAACTCCAGGAAGTGAGGCAGAACCTCCAACAAGGACGATCGTAAAGAACATGATAGATTGGATAACGTTAAATGCTTCAGGTGAAACTGCTGAGTATTGAACTGCAAACATACTCCCTGCAGCTCCGGCGATGCCCGAACCGAGAGCAAAAGCGTACAGTTTATAGTATCTTACATTTATGCCCATACTTTGTGCTGCGACATCATCTTTGTTTATATAAAACATTGCACGACCAAATTTACTAGTATCAAGATTTCTCATGATGAATAATGTAATACCTAAGAGGATAAATGACATATAATACATCGCAATTTGACTTGAAAATTCAAATCCAAAAAGTCTTGCAACATCTATACCGAATATTCCATTTGGTCCACCTGTTAATCCAAAAACATCATTTTGCAATACTTGTATAAAGATGATATTAAATCCGATGGTAGCAACAAGAAGATAATCACCTCTTAAGTGGATAATTGGACCTGCAAGTAAAATCGCTATGATGACAGGAATAATGACAGCCGGTATCCAGGTAGCCAAAATCGGCCAACCAAAATGGACATTTAATATTGCCGTAGTATATGCACCAAGCCCAAAAAACATAGCATGACCCATTTGAAATGCTCCAGCTCGACCTAGTATTATATCTTGAGAAAATGCGACCACACCAAAAACTAAGAAAGTTGTTCCTACCGCAAGCCAAGCAGAATTAGCAACAAGCGGTAAAAATCCCATAATGATCAAAAATCCTATAGCTATAAGATTTGTTTTATTCATGTTTTTCATCATACTTTCTCCGCCACTACTTCGCCTAAAATTCCTGTTGGTCTAAATATTAAAATAACAACCAGCAAGATAAAGGTAAATGTCTCAGCCCAAGCACTTGATATATAACCACTGATCATGGCGTTAAACAATCCAAGTAACAGACCCCCAAGCATTGCTCCAGGGATATTTCCGATTCCCCCCATTATAGCAGCGATAAAAGCATTTAGACCATACATCCAACCCATGTCAAATGTGATGCCTCTGTAGTTTATACCTATAAATAAACCGGCAACCGCTCCCAGTGCTGAGCCGATGATAAATATGATCATGATGACTCTATTTACATTTATACCCATTAGCTTTGCTGCATCTTGGTCTATTGCAGTTGCACGAATTGCGGTTCCCATTTTTGTTTTATTGATGAAAAAATACAAACCTAGTAATAAAACAGCAGAAACTCCTAAGATCATCGCTTGTGTAAACGTGAAAACGACACCGTGTATCTGCCATATTGTTGATGGAAATAGATCTGAAGGAAATATTTTCATATTTGGTCCCCAGATCAACATAATTGAATTTTGTATAACTAAACCTGCTCCCAATGCCGAAACAACCGCACTAAGTCTCGGTGCAGTTCTTAAAGGCCTGTATGCGAGGCGTTCAAGAAGAACACCGACTACTGCAATTAGTAATGCAGTGATGACAAAAACACTCAATACAAGAAATATTGATGCTTTTCCTTCACCAAAGATTTGTGTGTAGATTGTAAGTCCGGCAAAGGCAGAGAGGGCCACGAGGTCCCCGTGAGCGAAGTTGATCAACTTCATTACTCCATAAACCATCGTGTAACCCAATGCAACCAATGCATATAAACTTCCTACCGTCAAACCGTTGATAAGTTGCTGTAGAAATATATCCATTGTTTCTCTTTCTATTTATATACTATTTTGTAACTACCGTCACCTTTGATTTCGTAAGCCATATATCCACCGCCGATTCTCTCACCGTCATTTCTGAAAGTCACAGGTCCTGTGATTCCAGGGAAGTTTTTCAAATTATGAAGATAGTTAGAGATTGTTTTGCTGTCAGTACTTTTTGTTTCAGTCGCTGCATGAAGGATTGCTCTTAATCCGTCTATATTTAGTAGTGTCCATATAGAAGCCGGAGCTATTCCGTATTTTGCTTTGTAATCACTCAAGAATTTCTTTGCAATATCATATGGAAGAATATCAGGAGTCGGTACATTGATCAAGTAAGTTCCTTTTGCGCTGTCTCCTGCAAGTTTAATAAAGTCTGGATTGTCATTTGAGTCACCGCCAACAAAATCAGCTTTTATGCCAAGTTGTATTTGTTGTGCTCTTAAAAGTCCACCGTCATTATAATAACCACTGAAGTAGATTACATCTGGATTCATAGATTTGATTTTTGTTAAAACAGCTGTAAAGTTTTGAGTTCCAGATTTGATTTTTCCTCTGTAAACAATGTTTCCATTTACTGCTTTGATTGATTTTGCAGTTGCATCTGCAAGTCCTGTAGCATAGCTTGAATAATCAGACAAGACTACGATTTTTTTATAGTGTTTGTGTTGTACTAAGTATTTAGCCGTAAAATCTGCTTCTGCACTATTTGGAAATGAGTTTCTAAAAAATGTCCAGTATTTGTGTTTTGTCAAAGAATCACTTGTACCGTCACTTGTTTGTAGTACTTTATTTCTATAGTATGTTGTTTGTGCCGCTTCAGTAGCACTTGAAGTATATGAACCTATAACGGCTAATACACCGGCATTGACTAGTTTTCTTGCACAAATTGCAGCTTTTTGAGCCATCCCCTCATCATCACAGCTGATAACTTCGATCTTCTTGCCCAAAACTCCGCCTTTTGCATTGTATTGGTCAACGATCAACTTTACACCGTTATCTATACTTTGTCCTTCGTTGGCATATTTACCGGTAATAGGTGCTTGAACACCTATCTTTATAACATCAGCAGCATTTGCTGATGCAACTAGTGCTGTACAAGCTACCACAGAGGCAGCTAATTTTAACCATGCTCTTTTCATTCAATCTCCTTTGAATTTTGCTTGAAATGTATACACATTACAAGTTTAGTAAAAATGACAAAATCATCTTTACTAAGCTCTTTCTATAATATACATTCCTATGAGCCATTCACCAATATTTTCTTCTGTTACAACTCCTGTACTTTTGTAGTTGGATTTTAAATTTGGAAATTTTTTTACAATTTCGTCAAAGCTTTGTATAACCAATGTTATCCTCTCGTCTAATTTTTTTCTAGCTGTTGCGGATAGGTCGGAATAAAAAGCAAATATCCCATAATCTAATGTTGAGTTATCTTCTGCAGAAGTATCTAACATCTTGCATATACGTTCTATCTCAAAAGAATATTCGTTTTTGACGTTTCTGACGACTTTTTTGATTGAGATGATGGCTTTAGATATAGAATCGTTGTCATTTTTATGTTTTTGCCTTTTGTCCAGCGTAATACTGAAACTTCCCTCATGCAATCCTTTCCTTTTCATGTACTTAGCAAAACCGTTTCTATCTGATAGAGAACATCTTAATATATCTGAAACAGTAGCATCAATATATATTTCAGGTGAACTTTTTATCTTTGCTATGGCTTGTGCAACATGGATAGTGATAATCTTCTCAGGTCCGTGTGAGAGATACAATCTATCGTTTGTCCAAAATAAAAAGTTCTTTCTGGCTTCTTCTATACCTTTGAAAACAGCATTTACGATACTTTCTTGGCTTGGAAATCTATTCATAATAGTTTTCCTCGACTTCTTCTATAATGCCACTTTCAAATAAGATGTCTTCTATTAATTTGTTTTTTGATATTTTCAAAGATTTAGATAGTGTTTGTAGTGCTGCATCAAGTTTAGAATCTATTTTTATACTGAGTTGAGCTATTTCTCTTTTTTTAGTTTCATTCTTCTTGATAACATTTTTTATAGCTTCTTGTCCAAATTTCAGTTTTGCCACAATATCCCCATTTCTAATTATTTTTGGTATTACTAAAAGTATTACTAAAAATTTATAGTGTAATGTTAGTATATTTTTTATTGATTTGCGTTAAACTTCTGATGATAATTTATACAATAGTATTAGGTGATTTTATGATTAAGTCTATTCAGAGTTGAAAATACGAGATTTGATTAGCAATTGTAGAAAAAATTAAATTTTTCAAATGGTTACAAAAAGTAGCAAATTATATATGTAAGAGGTAAAGATTAAGGGATGACCCTTAATCTTTTAATTTAGAAAGTATTTGTTGGTTTAAATCAATGTGCTCTCTATTTTTTGAAATCTTTTCATGATTACCTACTATTTTAGACTTGTTTTCTTCAATAAGTTCTTTATTTGCCGAAATTTCAGTTCTATTGAGTTCTATTAGTTCATTTAGTGCATTTAGCCTTTTTTCATATTTGTTGACCAAATAATAAATAACATATACCAAAATTGCAACTATTATCCATTGTAACATCATTCTTCTCCTGCTTTGTAGATTTGAATACGTAATTCTACAATAAAAAGACAAAAAACCAAGCAGTTGCTTCAAGATTAACTTATTATCTTAAATATTTATTCAAATCTTATAAATGAGGCAATATATTTTTGAATTCTGGATTATCTGAGATATTATGTACTATATATAGCGACATTTTATTTTCAAAAAATACTGACTTTACTAGTATTGTAAACTTTTTAATATGTATAGGTTATTTACCTACTATTTCATAATGAATTTCAGTATTAAATCCTTTTTGCGATATTTCGATTGCAGCTAGATTTTCTATCTCCAAATGCATAAAATCATCAATACTTTGAATCTTTTTAGATGCAATATGGCGAAGTACTATGCCTCTATATGCTTTTGCCCAATGACTGATCACCTTACCGTTTTTGATAAATTTTAAACTTAAATGAGGTTTTTTGATTTTGTAAAATTTGTCATAGAAGCCAGCTCTTAGATCTATGATATCTTCATCATGTAAAAAATTATCCAATGCTTCTGAGAAATTTTCTCGATAAAATTTTTCTACAGCATAATCTCCTATTTTTTCACCTTGCTTTAGTTTATAATCAGGTAAACCTTCATCCCCGGCGAGTAAGGGTCCAAAAAGATTGGAAAATATTATGACATTCTCATCAACATATTCTTTATGTGTATGATGAAGCGAGGAGTAATTTAAAAAATCAAATGCAACTCCGTCATATCTTTTGATTACTTTAGTGGTGTTCCTTTCATATATATTTGATTTGTAATAATCAATAGCCTCTGTCTGTTTGATACCAAAAAATTTTTCCAGCATTTTGTCATCCGCATTATCAACAAAATCTTGATACAAATCAATCATTTTTTTTCTATGCTTAAAAAGCTCCGGAAACAAAAAACTGTCTTTTTTAAAAGCCTCTTCCGTCCCTCCTGCAAGCTTTGCCTCACTTGGAGAAAATAAAATTTTCATAAATTTTCCTAATTGTTAAGTTTTACATAATATTTTTTTTAACATTGTATCTAAAAAAGTATTGACTTTGAAATATATTTGAGATATAATTTCACCTCACAAATATGGGGTGCTGGTGTAGCTCAGTTGGTAGAGCAGCTGTCTTGTAAACAGCAGGTCGGCGGTTCAAGTCCGTTTACCAGCTCCATTTTTTGTGATGTAACAGTGTTTGACCAGACAGAAATGGTGTAAATATTAGGTGAGATACTCAAGTGGCCAACGAGGGCAGACTGTAAATCTGCTGGTTTTTACCTTCGAAGGTTCGAATCCTTCTCTCACCACCATTTAACATTTGCGGGAGTAGCTCAGTTGGCTAGAGCATTAGCCTTCCAAGCTGGGGGTCGCGGGTTCGAGTCCCGTCTCCCGCTCCATATTTATTTTCTGGGAGCTGTTGAATTTTTTCTGTCATTAAATCTTCAGGATAAGTTCATTGCTCACATCTATAGATATGTAATCAATTTGTTATTTTTGTACGGTAAACTTGCGGTTAGTGAGCATTGCGCTCATATGGCTCAGAGGTAGAGCACTTCCTTGGTAAGGAAGAGGTCGAGGGTTCAAGTCCCTCTATGAGCTCCATAATATAATATAATTCTCGATTACGATCGAAGCTTTAGTAAATAAATTTAACTTGGCTTACCCTAAGTTAAAATCAAATCAAAAACAAACCTACACGGAGGAAGAAATGGCAAAGGAAAAATATTCAAGATCTAAACCACATGTTAATATAGGAACTATAGGTCACGTTGACCACGGTAAAACTACATTGACAGCAGCAATCTCAGCAGTTCTATCAGCTAAAGGACTAGCTGAATTTAAAGACTTTGACGGTATTGATAATGCACCTGAAGAGAGAGAAAGAGGTATTACAATTGCGACGTCTCATATAGAATATGAAACAGAAAAACGTCACTATGCACACGTTGACTGTCCAGGTCACGCGGATTATGTAAAAAATATGATTACTGGTGCTGCTCAAATGGACGGCGCAATTTTGGTTGTTTCTGCAGCTGATGGTCCTATGCCACAAACTAGAGAGCACATCTTGTTGTCTCGTCAAGTCGGTGTTCCATACATAGTTGTATTCATGAACAAAGCTGATATGGTTGATGATGAAGAATTACTAGAATTAGTTGAAATGGAAATTAGAGAACTTCTTAGTGCATATGATTTCCCAGGTGATGACACTCCAATCGTTGCAGGTTCAGCTCTAAAAGCTCTAGAAGAAGCAAAAAGCGGTAATCTAGGCGAATGGTCAGATAAAATTATGGAACTTATGGATGCAGTTGATTCATATATCCCAGAACCGGTTAGAGAAACAGATAAAACTTTCCTTATGCCTGTTGAAGACGTATTTTCAATCTCAGGTCGTGGTACAGTTGTAACAGGTAGAATAGAAAAAGGTACTATCAAAGTTGGTGAAGAGATTGAAATAGTTGGTATCAAAGATACACAAAAAACAATCGTTACCGGTGTTGAAATGTTCCACAAAGAAATGGATCAAGGTGAAGCAGGTGATAACTGTGGTATCCTACTAAGAGGAACTAAAAAAGAAGATGTTGAAAGAGGTATGGTTCTTTGTAAGCCGGGTTCAATAACTCCACATACAAGTTTTGAAGCTGAAGTTTATATCTTGAGCAAAGAAGAAGGCGGAAGACATACTCCATTCTTTAATAACTATAGACCACAATTCTACGTTAGAACAACTGACGTTACAGGATCAATTTCATTACCAGAAGGTACTGAAATGGTAATGCCTGGTGATAACGTAAAGATTTCTGTTGAATTGATTACACCAATCGCATTGGACGAAGGTACAAGATTTGCGATACGTGAAGGCGGAAGAACTGTCGGCGCCGGTGTTGTATCTAAAATAATTAAATAATAATATATAGAAAAAGCAGGGGATCTTTGATCCCTTGCTTATTTAAAAGGACAATTTAATGAGAGTTAAAATAGGATTAAAGTGTAGTGAGTCTGGCGACATTAACTATACAACGACAAAAAATAGTAAGACTACTACTGAAAAAGTTGAATTAAGTAAGTATTGTCCGAGACTAAAGAAGCATACAGTTCATAAAGAAATAAAGTTAAAAAGTTAAATTCTATTTAGAATTTGGTTTTTGAATGTAGGGCAGTAGCTCCAATTGGTAGAGCGTCGGTCTCCAAAACCGCAGGTTGTGGGTTCGAGCCCCTCCTGCCCTGCCACTAGTCTAAGGTATACATAATGGAAAAATTAAAAAATTATTATCAGCAAGCAAAAGTGGAACTGACAAAAGTTATTTTCCCTTCGAAAGATCAAATTAGAAATGCTTTTATATCTGTATTTGTTGTTGTAGCTGTAGTTTCATTGTTTTTAGCAATGATCGATATGATTATGTCATATACATTATCTAATATTATATAAGGTAGATTATGTCACATAAATGGTATGCCATACAAACTTACGCAGGAAGCGAGCAAGCTGTCAAAAAAGCTATCGAAAACTTAGTAAAAGACAATGGTATTGAAGAAAAATTAAAAACTGTTCTTGTTCCTACCGAAGATGTTATGGAAGTTAAAAACGGACAGAAAAAAATCAGTGAGCGAAGTTTATACCCTGGGTATGCATTTGCAGAGCTTGATTTAGATACTGCTCTTTGGCAACAAATCCAGTCACTTCCTAAGGTTGGTAGATTTATCGGTGAATCAAAGAAACCGACTCCACTTAGCGACAAAGATATAAATTTGATATTAGAAAAAGCTAACAAGAAAAGTGCTCCAAGACCTAAAATATTTTTTGAAAATGGAGAGAATGTCAGAATTACTGAGGGTTCTTTTGCCAACTTTACCGGAATTGTTGAAGAGTATGATGTTGAGCATGGAAAGTTAAGATTAAATGTCTCTATTTTTGGTAGAAGTACGCCTGTAGAAATTTTGTATTCGCAAGTTGAAAAAATAGTTTAAATAAAAATTGATTAGAGTGAGCAACATAATATCTGTTTAAGTTGCTTGATCATGAAGATAATGTAAATTCTACGCAAAAGCGTAAGCTTTAGTGTAATTAATTTGATTTGGATTCGTTCAGATTGAAGAAACATAAAATAAAAAAGAGGAAAATAAAATGGCTAAAAAAGTAATTGGTGAAATAAAATTACAAATTGCAGCAACAAAAGCAAATCCATCTCCACCGGTTGGTCCTGCACTTGGACAAAAAGGTGTAAATATCATGGAATTTTGTAAAGCTTTCAATGAAAAAACAAAAGACATGGTGGGATATAACATACCGGTTGTTATTACAGTATATGCCGATAAAAGTTTTACATTTATAACAAAACAACCACCTGCTAGTGATTTGATCAAAAAAGCTGCAGGTATTCAAAAAGGTAGTGATAATCCTTTGAAGAACAAGATCGCGAATTTGACTAAAGATCAAATTTTAGAAATTGTAGATAAAAAAATTGCTGATCTAAATACAAATGACAGAGAAGCCGCTTCCAAGATAATCGAAGGAAGTGCAAGAAGTATGGGAATCACTGTTTCATAAAAATTGATTAATCCTTTACCGCCGGGTTTCAGGCGGAAGCAAAAAAATGCGGAGATATATAATGGCAAGTAAAGTTACAAAAAGATTTAAAGAATTGTTAACTAAAGTAGATACAACAAAAAAATATACTACAGAAGAAGCTTTAGCTAACATAAAAAATTTGGCAAGCGCTAAATTTGATGAAACTATTGAGATAGCATTAAAACTAAACGTAGATCCAAGACATGCTGATCAAATGGTTAGAGGTTCAGTCGTTCTTCCTGCAGGAACTGGTAAAACTGTAAGAGTTGCAGTTGTGGCAAAAGACGTAAAAGCTGATGAAGCTAAAGCAGCCGGGGCAGATATTGTTGGAAGTGATGATTTAATCGCTGATATACAAGCAGGTAAAATAGATTTTGATGTACTGATCGCAACACCAAATATGATGGGTATGGTTGGTAAAGTCGGTAGGATTTTGGGACCAAAAGGTATTATGCCAAACCCAAAAACCGGAACTGTTACTATGGATGTTGCAAAAGCCGTTGAAAATTCTAAGGGTGGACAAGTTAACTTTAGAGTTGATAAGCAGGGTAATATTCATGCCGGTATCGGTAAAATAAGTTTTACACCAGAGCAAATTAGAGAAAACTTTGAAGCATTTATAAAAGCTATAAACAAACATAAACCAGCTTCATCAAAAGGTAAATATATAAAATCAGCGGCTCTGTCTTTGACAATGAGTCCTGCAATGGCCCTTGAAAATCAAGAATTGATTGATCTAAAATAATAATATAGTAATGTAAATGTTGAAAGAGGCTGTGCTTCTTTCAACAATGATAAATATACATAAATCTTTGATTGGAGATAGCCGAGGTTTTACACTTAATTTGGATTATTCCATCTCTGCTTGAAATCACCGGTCGGAAAGGAGAAAAATTGACAAAAAATGAAAAAGTTGAAATAGTTAATTCATTAACTGAAGGTTTTAAATCTTCCGACGCAGTTATCATTTGTGACTTTAAAGGTCTTAATACTAAGACAATAGAAGGTCTCAGAAATAGTGCGAGAGAATTAGACGTTAAAGTTCAAGTTGCTAAAAATACTTTAGCTTCTATTGCTATGAAAAATGCTGACATTGAAGGAATAGATCTTAATGACGCAAACATGTTTGTTTGGGGCGAAGATCAACTAAATGTTACAAAAATTGTTGCAAAATTTGCTGAAGCAAATAAAATATTTCAAATCAGATGTGGTTTCATAGCTGGCGAAGTAGTTGATTCAGCTAAGATTGATGCATTGTCTAAGTTGCCGTCACGTGATGAACTTATCGGTATGCTTTTGCAAACTTGGATGGCTCCTGTTACAAATTTTACAATCGGCTTAGATGCTCTTCGTGCTAAAAAAGAAGAAGAAGCATAAGTAAACTATAAAAGCGATAGCTTCAAAGCTTTGCTTTTACGTGATAATAGAGAAGAAAGTTAAAGTTTTTCACCCTTTGGTGTAACTTTAGTGCAATGAATTTAATTTAGGCTTTGCCTAATTTGAAGAAAACAATTAAGGAAAAACAAAATGGCAATAACAAAAGAAGATGTATTAGAATATATTTCAGGTCTATCTGTTCTTGAACTAAGTGACTTAGTAAAAGAATTTGAAGAAAAATTCGGCGTTTCTGCTGCTCCGGTTATGATGGCAGGCGGCGCAGGTGTAGCAGCTGCTGCAGCTGAAGAAAAAACTGAATTCGACGTAATTCTTAAAAATGCAGGCGATAAAAAAATCAATGCAATTAAAGTTGTTCGTGCAATCACAGGACTTGGTCTTAAAGAAGCAAAAGAAGCTGTTGAAGGCGCACCTACAGTTCTTAAAGAAGGTGTTTCTAAAGCAGAAGCTGAAGATATTAAAAAACAAATCGAAGAAGCTGGCGCAGAAGCTGAAATTAAGTAAAACATTTTTTGGGAGAGAAAATCTCCCAAAAAATACAATGGGAAACCAATTGGTCGTTAAATTTTCTGTTTTGAGAGCAGACAAACTACTATCCTTTTTATACAACTACACGAGGTAGACTCATGTTAAACAATTTAAATTCGGGAAATCGCCTAAGGGTTGATTTTTCAAAAGTTCCAAAAAAAATCGAAGTTCCAAATTTATTGCAGTTACAACAAAAAAGTTATGAAAATTTTTTAGATGTTGGTGAAAATGCTGAAGGCGGTATAGAAAAAGTTTTTAAATCAATTTTCCCTATACATGATCCACAAAATAGACTCTCTTTAGAGTATATCGGATCAGAAATCGGAAAACCTAAATATAATGTTAGAGAATGCATGGAGAGAGGATTGACATATTCTGTCGGCCTCAAGATGAACATACGCCTAATTTTATGGGATAAAGACGAAAAAACAGGTGAAAAAACAGGCGTTAAAGATATAAAAGAACAAGCTATATTTATAAGAGATATTCCAATGATGACTGAGAGAACTTCTTTTATCATCAACGGAGTTGAGAGAGTTGTTGTTAACCAGCTTCATAGAAGTCCTGGTGTTATTTTTAAAGAAGAAGAAAGCACTACAGTAAATAACAAATTGATATATACGGCGCAAATCATACCAGATCGTGGTTCATGGCTGTATTTTGAGTATGATGCAAAAGATACTCTATTTATGAGAATCAATAAAAGAAGAAAAGTTCCAATCACAATATTGTTTCGTGCACTTGGTTACAGTAAGCAAGATATTTTAAAATTATTTTATCCTGTACAAACAATAGAAATAAAAGACAATAAATTTTTTATGGAATATATACCGGATGATTTCGTAGGTAGAGTAGAGTTTGACCTAAAAGATGAAAATGGAAATCTACTAATCGGAACAGGTAAAAGACTTACTAAAAAAAGAGCTGAGAAGTTCAAAGAAGACGGTGTTAATTTTATAGAATATCCACTTGATGTTTTGACAAATAGATTTTTGTCTTCCCCGATCATAGATCAAGAAAGCGGAGAAGTACTTTATGACACATTGTCACAACTTGATGAAGTAAAATTAGCTAAGATCATTGAACAAGGCTGTACTTCAGTTGAAATCGCAAATGATCTTGCAAGCGGTGTTGATGATTCAATTATCAATTCTTTCTTGGCTGATTATGAAACACTTAAGCTGTTAAGACAGACTGAGCAGATAGAAGATGAGAATGATCTTGCTACTATCAGAATTTATAAGGTTATGAGACCTGGTGAACCGGTTACAAAAGAAGCCGCAAAAATATTTGTAAGAGATCTATTCTTCAATCCTGAGCGATATGACCTTACAAAAGTCGGTAGAATGAAAATGAATCACAAACTAGGACTTGATGTTCCTGAGTATGTGACTATCATGACAACTGAAGATATAATTAAAACTGTTAAATATCTAATAAAAGTTAAAAATGGTCAAGGTCATATAGATGACAGAGATCACCTAGGTAACAGACGTATTAGAGCAATCGGTGAATTGTTGGCAAACGAATTGCACTCTGGTTTGATCAAGATGCAAAAAGCGATCAGAGACAAGTTTACATCTCTAAGCGGAAGTATCGAAGAGATTATGCCGCATGACATGATAAACTCAAAGATGATAACAAGCACTATTTTAGAGTTTTTCTCAAGCGGACAATTGTCTCAATTTATGGATCAAACAAATCCGCTAAGCGAGATCACTCACAAAAGAAGGCTTTCAGCACTTGGTGCGGGCGGCTTGGTAAAAGAGAGAGCAGGCTTTGAAGTAAGAGACGTTCACCCTACACACTATGGTAGAATTTGTCCTATAGAAACACCGGAAGGACAAAATATCGGTCTTATCAATACTCTTGCTATGTATGCAAAAGTAAATGATCTAGGATTTGTTGAAGCACCATATAGAAAAGTAGAAAATGGCGTTATCCAAAATGAGATCGTATATATCACAGCTACTCAGGAAGAAGGTCTTGTGATTGCTCCTGCAAGTACCAAGATAGGTCCAAACAAGGAAATCGTTGAAGATCTGATAGAAGCCAGAATTGACGGAGAAATTGTCCTAGTTGAAAAAGAAAGAGTCAATATGATCGATCTTTCTTCTATGATGATCGCAGGTGTTGCCGCGTCACTTATTCCTTTCTTGGAACATGATGATGCCAACCGTGCATTGATGGGTTCAAACATGCAACGACAAGGCGTGCCTCTTATGATAACGCATGCACCTATGGTCGGAACAGGTATGGAAGCTATTACGGCTAGAGATTCATGGGAAGCTATAAAAGCAAAAAGAGCAGGTATTGTAGAGAAGATAGATAATAAAAATATCTATATCCTTGGCAAAGATGAAAACGGCTCATTTATTGACCATTACATCTTGCAAAAGAACATGAGAACAAACCAAAATACGACTTTTACACAAAAAGTCGTAGTAAAAAAAGATGATTTTGTACAAGCAGGACAGGTTATAGCAGATGGACCAAGTATGGATCTCGGCGAACTTGCACTTGGCAAAAACGTCATGGTTGCCTTTATGCCATGGAACGGATACAACTATGAAGATGCGATCGTAATCAGTGAAAAAATGATACGCGAAGATGCTTTTACGAGTGTTCACGTTTATGAAAAAGAGATTGAAGCCAGAGAATTAAAAGACGGTGTAGAAGAGATCACAAAAGACATACCAAACGTTAGAGAAGAAGAGCTTGCTCACCTAGATGACAGCGGTATAGTCGAGATCGGAACTTACGTAAAACCTGGTATGATCTTGGTCGGTAAAGTTTCTCCAAAAGGTGAAGTTAAGCCAACTCCGGAAGAGAGACTACTTAGAGCGATCTTTGGGGAAAAAGCAGGTCATGTCGTTAACAAATCTCTATATGCATCTCCTTCACTAGAAGGTGTTGTAGTAGATGTTAAGATATTTACTAAGAAGGGTTATGACAGAGATCCAAGAGCTTTAAGATCTTATGAAGAAGAAAAAGAAAAACTAGATCATGAACATCATGACAAGCTTTTGATGTTAGACAGAGAAGAGATGATGAAAATCAACTCATTGCTTTCAAAACATCCATTGAAAAAAGACCAAGAGATTAATAAAAAATTATATAAAGCCGGCGAATTAGCATCATCTGAAGACCTTGATCAAGTAAATCGTTTTGCGATCAACAGTATCATCAAATCATTCTCAAACGAAGTTGAAGAAGAGTATAAAAGCCTTAAAAATCACTTCCAGAATGAGAAGAAAAAACTCAAAGAAGAGCATGACGAAAAATTAAATATTCTTGATAAAGATGATATCCTGCCAAGCGGTGTTGTCAAACTTGTTAAGATTTACATAGCAACAAAAAGAAAGCTAAAAGTCGGTGATAAGATGGCCGGACGTCATGGTAACAAAGGTATCGTATCAAATATCGTAAGAGAAATCGATATGCCTTACTTGAAAAACGGAGAAGCAGTTGACGTCGTGCTAAACCCACTGGGTGTTCCAAGTCGTATGAATATCGGTCAGATACTAGAAGTTCATCTCGGACTTGTAGGAAGAAGATTGGGAGATCAGATCAAAGATATTTTTGAAGCAAAACAAGGTGAGTGGATACAAGATCTAAGAGCAAAGATGATCGAAATCGCAAATATCGCAAAACTTATGAATGCAAAAGAATTCTTAGACAGTATTGATGATAAAAAACTTCTAGAGTATGCAAGAGATTGGTCAAAAGGTATAAAATTCTCAACTCCTATTTTCGAAGGTGTTGATGAAGCAGAATTTAAAAAACTTTTTGAATTGGCTAAAATTGATACTGACGGTAAGTGTGAACTTTATGACGGTAAAACCGGTGAAAAGATGGAAGAGCGTGTTAATGTAGGATATATGTATATGCTGAAACTACATCACTTGGTTGATGAAAAGATGCATGCAAGAAGTACAGGACCATACTCACTAGTTACACAACAACCAGTCGGCGGTAAAGCGCTATTTGGTGGTCAAAGATTTGGAGAGATGGAAGTTTGGGCTCTAGAAGCATACGGAGCAGCACATACATTAAGAGAAATGTTAACGATAAAATCTGATGACGTAGAAGGAAGAGTTGCCGCTTACAAAGCATTGACAAGAGGTGAGAATGTTCCAGAAACAGGCGTTCCAGAAACTTTCTTCGTATTGGCAAATGAGTTAAAGTCTTTGGCTCTGGATGTTGTAATTTATGACGAGGTGGATGACAGTGAAACAATTTTACCTTAAGAACAGTAACAGCCAAATGATTGTTTCTTTCGCCAACGCGAAAGAAATTTTTAGAGATGTAAAATCTTTAAAAAGGGGATTTTAATATGAAACGATTAGTACCAGTTGAGATATTAGACGATAATAGACCAAGAGACTTTCAAGCTTTTCAACTAAGGCTTGCAAGTCCTGAAAAGATAAAATCATGGAGTTTCGGCGAAGTAAAAAAACCGGAAACTATAAATTATCGTACTTTAAAACCAGAACGTGACGGACTCTTTTGTGCAAAAATATTTGGTCCGGTTAGAGATTATGAGTGTCTTTGCGGTAAATATAAGAAAATGCGCTACAAAGGTATTAAATGTGAAAAATGTGGAGTTGAAGTAACTAGTACAAAAGTTAGAAGATCTAGAATGGGTCACATCGAGCTTGTAACTCCTGTTGCGCACATTTGGTATGTAAACTCATTGCCTAGTAGAATCGGAACACTTCTTGGCGTAAAGATGAAAGATCTAGAGAGAGTACTTTACTATGAAGCCTATATTGTAAAAGAGCCGGGAGAAGCGTTTTATGATGCAGAGAACACTAAAAAAGTTGCAAAATATGATGTCTTAAATGAAGAACAATACCAATCGTTAAATCAAAGATTTGAAGATGGCGGATTTGTTGCCGATATGGGTGGTCAAGTAGTAAAAGACTTACTTGCCGACTTAGATTTGGTTGACATACTTGCAACTTTAAAAGAAGAAATGGCATTAACTAATTCTGATGCAAAAAAGAAAACAATAGTAAAAAGATTAAAGATCGTTGAAGCACTTTTACATAGTCAAAACAGACCGGAATGGATGATGATCACTATCCTTCCAATCCTTCCTCCTGATCTTAGACCTCTAGTGTCTCTTGATGGCGGAAAATTTGCAGTTAGTGACGTAAATGACTTATATAGAAGAGTAATAAACAGAAACTCAAGACTTAAGCGTTTGATGGAACTTGATGCTCCACAGATTATTATCAGAAATGAGATGAGAATGTTGCAGGAGAGCGTTGATGCTCTTTTTGACAATGGAAGACGTGCAAATGCCGTCAAAGGCGCAAATAAAAGACCTTTAAAATCATTATCTGAGATCATTAAAGGTAAGCAGGGACGATTTCGTCAAAACTTACTCGGTAAGAGGGTTGACTTCTCCGGCCGTTCTGTAATCGTTGTCGGACCAAACCTCAGGATGGATCAATGCGGTCTTCCGAAGCTTATGGCATTGGAACTGTTCAAGCCTCATTTGATAGCAAGACTTGAAGAAAAAGGTTATGCGACGACGATCAAACAAGCTAAGAAAATGATCGACAATAAAACAAATGAAGTTTGGGAGTGTTTATCTGAAGTGGTTGAGGGATATCCGGTTATGTTAAACCGTGCGCCTTCACTTCACAAACTTTCTATTCAGGCATTTCATCCTGTATTGATCGAAGGTAAAGCTATCAGACTTCACCCGCTTGTTTGTTCTGCGTTCAACGCGGACTTCGACGGTGATCAGATGGCGGTTCACGTACCATTGTCTCAAGAAGCTATTGCTGAGTGTAAAGTCTTGATGCTAAGTTCTATGAACATCCTTTTGCCGGCATCCGGTAAAGCGGTAACAGTACCTACGCAAGATATGGTTTTGGGACTTTATTATATGTCTTTAGAAAAGATCAATGCAAAAGGCTCAAACAAGATATTCTCAAATATAAATGAAGTTCATATAGCACTTGATTCAGGATTTTTGGTTCCACAAGCCAAGATAAAAACGATATTAGACGGAAAGATCATATTTACGACAGCAGGTCGTCTGATAATCAAATCTATTTTACCTGATTTTGTTCCTCAAGAGTACTGGAACAAGGTCATGAAGAAAAAAGATATCGGTGAACTGGTTGATTATGTATATAAAGAAGGCGGATACGGCGTAACAGCAGAGTTTTTGGATAATTTGAAAAATTTAGGTTTCAAATATGCGACAAAAGCCGGTATTTCAGTATCAATTGACGATATAAAAGTACCTGAAACAAAAGGCGCAAAAATCGCTGCCGCTAAGAAAAAAGTGAGAGAGATTCAAAAACAGTACAGCTCAGGACTCTTAACGGAACAAGAAAGATACAATAAGATTATTGATATCTGGACAGATACGAACAACGATCTTGCAAAAGAGATGATGAGGCTGACGGAAAATGACAAAGGCGGCTTTAACTCAATCTACATGATGGCAGACTCAGGTGCGAGAGGTAGTGCAGCACAGATTCGTCAGCTTGCAGGTATGAGGGGTTTGATGGCAAAACCGGACGGTAGTATTATTGAAACACCGATCATCTCTAACTTTAGAGAAGGTCTAAACGTTCTAGAATACTTTATTTCTACACACGGTGCTAGAAAAGGTTTGGCGGATACTGCACTTAAAACTGCAAATGCCGGTTACTTGACAAGAAAACTGATAGATGTTTCTCAAAATGTTAAAGTAACTATGGAAGATTGCGGCACTCATGAGGGTGTTGAAATTACAGAGATCAGCGAAAGCGGTGAATTAATAGAATCACTAACTGATAGAGCATTTGGTAGAGTATTAGCAGAAGATGTTATCGATACGATTACAAACGAAGTTCTCTTTACTGAAGGCACTTTGATTGATGAAAAGAAAGCAAAAACTCTAGAAGAAGCAGGTGTAAAATCTGTAGTTATTAGAACACCGATCACTTGTAAGGCTAAAAAAGGTATCTGTGCAAAATGTTATGGTGTAAACCTTGGTGTCGGAACTTTGGTTAAACCTGGAGAAGCTGTAGGTATCATCTCCGCTCAGTCGATCGGTGAGCCGGGAACTCAGTTGACTCTTAGAACATTCCACATCGGTGGTACAGCTTCTACAGAAGCTCAAGATAGACAAGTTATAGCTCAAAAAGAAGGTTTTATCCGATATTACAACGTAAGAACTTACGTTTCAAAAGAGGGCAAAAACATTATAGCAAATCGTAGAAATGCTTCTATATTGCTTGTTGAGCCAAAGATCAAAGCAACTCATGACGGTATCTTAAACATAGATAACTCACATGATGAGACAATACTTAGTATAAAAGCCGATGATGGCGACGTTACAAAGTATGTCTTGAGAAAAAGTGACCTTGCTAAGACAAATGAATTGGCAGGTGTTAGCGGAAAAGTCGAAGGTAAGTTTTACTTGCCATATGAGCACGGCGATAAAGTTCAAGTAAATGAAAGTATCGTTGAGATTATAAAAGAGAGCTGGAATATTCCAAATCGTATACCATATGCCAGTGAAGTAAAAGTTAATGACGGTGATCCAATTTCTCAAAAGATCTTAACAGAAGCCTTAGGAACAGTTAAGTACTATAAACTTGCTGGAGATTATCTTGAACGATATAATGATGTTGTGAAAGATCATCTTGTTGATGAAAAAGGTCTTTTTGCAGTTATAGCAGACAGTGAAAACAGAGAAGCTATAAGACATTATATCCCAAGAGGCTCTATAATTGATCTTGGAGATAATGTTGTAGTTGAGAGTGCAGATGAAACTCTAGCACATCCAAGCAGTGCAGAGCAGATAGTCATAGCAGAATGGGATCCGTATTCAGTTCCTATTATTTCTGAAGAATCAGGTGTAATAACTTTTGAAGACATAGAACCTGGTGTTAGTGCAACAGAGCAATTTGACGAGATGACAGGTGAAAGTAGATTAGTTATAAACGAATACTTACCTGCAGGTCTGAAGCCGACTCTGACAATAGCAACAGATTCAGGAAAGATAATCAAGTATCAGTTAGAGCCAAAAACTGCTATCTTTGTTAGAGACAGAGAGCATGTAAATATCGCTGATATCATAGGTAGAACACCAAAAGCAGCTGCTAGATCTAAGGATATTACAGGTGGTCTTCCAAGAGTTAGTGAGCTTTTCGAAGCAAGACGTCCAAAAGATGCTACGGTGATCGCTGAGATTGACGGAACTATCAGATTTGGTAAACCGCTTCGCTCAAAAGAGCGTATCATAATCGATGCAGAAGACGGAACTAGTGTAGAGTATTTGATCAATAAAAATACTCAAATTCACGTACACGCAGGTGAATTTGTTCATACAGGCGAGAAATTGACTGACGGTATCGTGTCAAGTCATGATATACTTAGAATTATGGGTGAGAAAGCGCTTCATTATTATCTAATAAGTGAAATTCAGCAAGTATACCGAAGACAAGGCGTTGCGATCAGTGATAAGCACATTGAGATTATCGTTTCTCAAATGCTAAGACAGATCAAGATCGTTGATAGCGGAGATACCAAGTTTATCGAAGGTGACTTGATCAGCAGGATCAGATTCAACGAAGAAAATGAAAAGATCATGAAAATGGGCGGAGAACCTGCAATTGCAGAGCCTATTTTACTTGGTGTAACAAGAGCGGCGATAGGAAGTGACAGTATTATCTCAGCAGCATCATTCCAAGAGACTACTAAAGTCTTGACAGAAGCAAGTATTGCTGCGAAGATGGATAATCTAAGAGACTTGAAAGAAAATGTGATCCTCGGTCGTATGATACCTGTCGGAACAGGATTATACAAAGAGAAATCTATGAAGATCAAACAACAGTAAGGTGGAAAGAGGTTAAATTAAACTTAATTTAACCTCTTTATAAGCTATTTTTAAATAAAATAGCGCGTATTTTGTAAACTATAAAGGAAATAAAGTGCCAACAATTAACCAATTGGTAAGAAAAGAGAGAAAAAAGGTGATTAAAAAATCAAAATCACCAGCGTTAGTCGGATGTCCTCAAAGAAGAGGCGTTTGTACTAGAGTTTATACTACAACTCCAAAAAAACCAAACTCAGCTTTGAGAAAAGTTGCTAAAGTTAGGTTGACAAGCGGATTTGAAGTAATCAGTTATATCGGCGGCGAAGGTCACAACTTGCAAGAACACTCTATAGTTCTAGTTCGTGGCGGTAGAGTAAAGGATTTACCTGGTGTTAAGTACCATGTTGTCCGTGGAGCGCTAGATACTGCAGGTGTTGCAAACAGAAGAGTTGCAAGAAGTAAATACGGTACTAAGAGACCTAAATAAATTTAACAAACAGGTATTGTCCATTTGAATGTAGACAATATTTGAGTAAAATTTAAAATTTGAAGGAAAAATAATGAGAAGAAGAAAAGCCCAAGTTAGGGAAATACTCCCAGATCCAATATACAATAGTAAAATAATCACAAAATTTATTAATGCACTTATGTTAGACGGTAAAAAAAGCATTGCTGCAAAAGTTTTTTACGGTGCTCTAGAACTTGCTGAAAAAAGAAGCGGTGAGATGAAAGGTATCGAGATTTTTAATGCCGCTATCGACAACGTTAAGCCGGTAATGGAAGTTAAAAGTAGAAGAGTTGGCGGTGCAACATACCAAGTTCCGGTAGAAGTAAGACCGGTTAGACAACAAGCTTTGGCTTTGAGATGGTTGGTTTCATATGCTAGAAAAAGAAGTGAAAGAACTATGGTTGAGAGACTAGCAAATGAATTGCTTGATGCTGCAAACAGCAGAGGCGCCACATTTAAGAAAAAAGAAGATACATATAAAATGGCTGAAGCAAATAAAGCATTTGCTCACTACCGCTGGTAGGAAGGAAACACAATGGCAAGAAAAAACCCTATTAATATGGTTAGAAATATCGGGATCGCTGCACACATTGATGCCGGAAAAACAACTACAACTGAAAGAATACTTTTTTATACCGGTATGTCACATAAGATCGGTGAAGTTCATGACGGCGCTGCGACTATGGACTGGATGGAACAAGAAAAAGAAAGAGGTATCACGATTACAAGTGCGGCAACGACTTGTTTTTGGAATAACCACCAGATAAATATTATTGACACTCCGGGCCACGTTGACTTTACTATTGAAGTTGAGAGAAGTATGCGTGTACTTGATGGTGCTGTTGCAGTTTTCTGTGCGGTTGGCGGTGTTCAGCCTCAAAGTGAAACAGTTTGGAGACAAGCAAATAGATATAGAGTACCAAGAATGGTTTTTGTCAACAAAATGGACAGAACCGGTGCTGATTTTTATGAAGTTGAGAGACAAATAAAAGAAAGACTAAAATCTAATCCTGTTGCGATACAAATCCCTATAGGTGCGGAAGAGAATTTTAAAGGCGTTGTTGATCTAGTGAAGATGAAAGCTTTGGTCTGGGACGATGAAGCTGCAATGGGATCACACTATGAAGAACAAGATATACCTGCTGATCTAGTAGAAAAAGCGCAAAGCTATAGAGAAAAATTAGTAGAAGCGGTTTCTGAAACAGATGACGAACTTTTGGAAAAATACCTTGGCGGAGAAGAGCTAAGTCAAGAAGAGATTAAAAAAGGTATCAAAGAAGGTTGTTTGAGTATGAAATTAGTGCCTATGCTATGTGGTACTGCTTTTAAAAACAAAGGTGTACAACCACTTCTTGATGCTGTTGTTGATTATATGCCGGCTCCAACTGAAGTTGCTGCTATTAAAGGCGAATACGAAGATGGAACGGAAACAGTAGTAGAATCAACTGACAACGGCGAATTTGCTGCTCTTGCATTTAAGATCATGACTGATCCATTTGTTGGACAGTTGACATTCGTAAGAGTTTATAGAGGCAAGCTTGAAAGCGGTTCATATGCTTACAATACAACAAAAGATAAAAAAGAAAGAGTCGGAAGACTTCTTAAAATGCATTCAAATAAAAGAGAAGAGATCAAAGAATTGTATGCAGGTGAAATCGGTGCGGTTGTCGGACTAAAAGACACTTTGACAGGAGATACTCTATCAAGTGAAAAAGATCAAGTAATCCTAGAAAGGATGGACTTCCCGGATCCGGTTATCTCTGTTGCTGTTGAACCAAAAACAAAAGCTGACCAAGAAAAAATGGGTATAGCACTACAAAAGCTAGCTCAAGAAGATCCAAGCTTTAGAGTTGAATCAGACGAAGAAAGCGGTCAAACAATCATCTCAGGTATGGGTGAATTACACCTTGAGATCCTTGTAGACAGAATGCTGAGAGAATTTAAAGTTGATGCAGAAGTAGGACAACCACAAGTTGCTTACCGTGAGACTATTAAAAAGAGTGTTGAGCAAGAGTACAAATATGCTAAGCAATCAGGTGGTCGTGGTCAGTATGGTCACGTTTATCTAAGACTTGAGCCAAGAAAACCTGGTGAAGGTTATGAATTCGTAAATGATATCAAAGGTGGAGCTATTCCAAAAGAATTTATTCCAGCTGTTGATAAAGGTTTAAAAGAAGCTATGCAAGGCGGTGTTCTAGCTGGATATCCTGTAGAAGACGTAAAAGTAACACTTTATGATGGAAGCTACCATGATGTAGACTCATCTGAGATGGCATTTAAATTGGCTGCTTCTATGGGCTTTAAAGAAGGTGCTAGAAAAGCTGATGCTATTATACTAGAGCCTATGATGAAAGTCGAAGTTGAAACTCCTGAAGATTTCATGGGTGATGTAATCGGTGACTTAAACAGAAGAAGAGGACAAATCAACTCTATGGATGATCGTGGCGGACATAAGATCGTTAATGCTTTCTGCCCACTATCTGAGATGTTTGGTTACTCAACAGACCTAAGAAGTCAAACTCAAGGTCGTGCATCATACTCTATGGAATTTGATCACTACGAAGAAGTTCCAAGAAACGTAGCTGAAGAGATTATCAAGAAAAGAAACTCTTAATATATCGAACCAAAAAAGCTAGGCATCTCTTTTTAGAGGTGACCTAGCTTTTTTTTTCTCCTAAAACAAAGATGAGTCCCGGTAGCTCAGCTGGATAGAGCACTCGATTCCTAATCGAGAGGTCTCAGGTTCGAATCCTGTCCGGGACACCATTTTAGTACATTACTTACTTTGCTTTATAGTTTTAATAAATTTATATGTTTGTACGTACAGGAATATATTTATAATCTTGCACTTATATATAAAGCTTTCTTTTTCCTTCTGTTATTGATTTTATGTGGTATTTTTGGATTAAATCTGATACAATCTCCTTCATAAAGGGTATATGTCTTGTCATCTAATTGAACTTCTATTTCCCCCTGCAAAACCAAATTACACTCTTCACCACTTTTACAAGGTGGAAATATTTCATCAGGTATGTGTTCCGGACCTAACTCTACCAATACAAATTCAATTTCACCTTTTAAATCAGGAGTTAATAATTCACACGTATATGCAGGATTGGCAAAGAAAATCTTTTTTCTATTATCTTTTCTAACAATGTGAAAAGACTCATGATCAACACCGATTAGTTCTTGGTCTTCTTCTTCAAATAAATATGATAATGTAATATCTAAAACTTTTGCAACTTTTCTCAATGTTTCAACTGAACCTTGAGTTGATCCTTTTTCCAGTAAAGACAACATTCCAGCAGATATACCTGCTTTTTTGGCTAGATCTTTTGTACTCAACTTTTTTTTCAGTCTTAATGTATTTATTTTTTCCCCTATATTCATGCTTGTCCTATATTTGTTAGTATTTATATCTTAAATGCCGTATTATGCCACAATTTTTAAAGATTGTAGATACAGATTTGCCTTTGAAAATTTTTTATATTTAAAAAATACATAATAATTTATATTCCATTGTTGAATAAATTACACACATTTTCAAACTTTTCCCAGACATTTATAAATAAATATATCGCCATTTTCGTCTAAATGTAGCAAAAAGTAGCAGTCATGAGTTGATTGATTAAAAATAATGCAAAGTTATCTTGCTTTTAGAAAAAGTATACAGTATGATTTAATCAGAGTAAAGATATTTAATTATATTAAATATATTGATCTTCCTATGAGGTGAGAATTATTAAGTTATTCAATAATTCTTTAACTATCTTAATTATATATAAAATATAATTAATGAACCAAACTAAAAAGGAACAAAATGAGTTTTGTAAAAAAAATTAGTACGCTTATTGCTTTAATAAGTTTTTTATTGATTGCAACTAGTAGCACAGTTTCAGCGGATGAATTAGCCACGTTACAAAAAAGCGGTGTTATGAAAATAGCAATGAGTGGAGCATATCCTCCTTTTAATTTTGTAAATGAACAAAATAAAGTCGTTGGCTTTGATCCTGCAATAGGAAGAGAAATTGCAAAAAGATTAGGAATGAAAGTAGAAATCATAACTACTGCTTGGGACGGTATAATCGCCGGATTATTAGCGAACAAATACGATGCGATTGTCGGATCTATGTCTATAACTGATAAGAGAAAAAAGGTTGTTGATTTTGTTGGACCGTATTATAGGATGCATAGCGCAGTCTTTGTAAAGAAAGGTTCAAATATTTCAAGTCTAAAAGATCTTAAAGGTCACACAGTAGGTGTTGTTTTAGGGGAGACACATGAAAAATGGGCAAGAACTCATGCCTCTTGGGATATTAAAACATATAAAGGTTTGCCAGAGTTATTAATGGAATTAGATACCGGAAGAATTGATGCATTTGTAAGTGATGATATCCCGGTGCTGGTTGCAATTAAGAAAAACGGCGTAAAAGTAACTGAATTAAATGTTCCAAGTTTATCAGGAACTTCTGATAGTGCAGGTATTGCGATTAGAAAAGGTAATGATAAATTGAGAGAAGCTATGCAAAAAGCTTTAGAAGGAATGCAAAAAGATGGCACATATACAAAAATAGCTAAAAAATGGATCGGTGCGGATATTCGCTAATTCAAATTTTAAGAGGTTAAATGTTAAAAACATATTCCCTTTATAAGTGTAGGATATAAAGGGAGTTAAAAGGTTTTTTAACATTTAACCATATAGAAAAAGTTCCATGCTCCAAGTTTAACGAAAATTTGGATACGAAAATGAGATTGCAAAAGTGATAGCAGTACTCAGAAGAAAAATTACAATGAAAATTCTGTAAGTAGAGTTACCAAAGAGAGAAGAATGCTCATTCGAGCAGAAGAAGATTAAAGATAGAGAGTCCATATCATATTGGGATAAGACAAGTGACTGACAAAGGCAAAATCGGGGATTGGGAAATAGATACGATAGTTGGTGCATACTGCAATAATCAACTACTACCGTAACAGATGTAACAACATCTCTTTTAAGAATTTCACTTTCCACAATTAAAAATGCTATTGATATTAAAATATGATGATAAGAATTATGGTGCCTCTACTTGCATAAATTATATAGATTAGGAGTTTAAATGGATATAGATTTAATGCTAAAGGTATATCCTTACTTTTTAAAAGCAACGGTAGTCACGATTGAACTTTCAGTGTCAACTATACTCTTAGGTTTAATTTGTGGGGCTTTTGGAGCATTTGCAAAATTATCAACTAAAAGATACTTTAGAATTATTGGGAATGTATATGTAAGCGTCATAAGAGGAACACCTGCCTTATTACAGTTGTTTATTATATATTTTGGAGGTCCACAAGTCGGCATTCAATTGAATGCACTTGAAGCAGGTATTATAGGACTTGGAATTAATATAGGTGCTTACATGACGGAAACAATTCGAGGAGCAATAATCTCGATTGATAAAGGTCAAATTGAAGCAGCAAGAACTTTGGGTTTAAATAAAACTCAAACCATGATGAAAGTTGTATTGCCACAAGCTGCCCGCCTTATGATTAGACCGTTAGGTGTAAATATCAACGCACAAATAAAAGCAACGGCATTAGTTTCTACGATATCTGTCGTTGAATTGACTTATACAGCCCAACGTTTTATTGGATCAACGTATAAACCATTTGAGATGTTTCTCCTCGCCGGTGTTATTTATATTATATTGATATCTGCAGTAGGTAAATTAATTGATTTTCTAGATAGAAAAGTGCAAATACAATGAATAAAGTAAAAGGAAAAAATTATGGGTCTTGATTTTAGTGTTGTTCCGGCATATATGAATACGATTTTAATCGGTGCATTATGGACAATTGCAATCACACTTGTGGCAACTGTCATAAGTATACTTGGCGGAATATTCTTTGCCATGATTGAACTTTATGCTCATTGGTTTTTTAGATATCCGATTAAATTTTTTGCTTGGATATTTATGGGAACGCCTCTGCTGTTACAATTATTTCTTATATATTTTGGTTTGATTCACATTGGTATTGATTTACCGGCATTTGTAGCTGGAGTTATTGGTTTAGGTCTATTTTACGCAGTTTATAATTCTGAGTTAATTCAAACAGCAATCGTAACAATTGACAAAGGTCAGGATGAAGGTGCAAGAAGTTTAGGCTTAAGTAAATTTCAATCTATAAGAAAAGTAATATTACCACAGGCAATTAGAAGAGTAGTACCGCCAATCGGCAATAACGTTATCGCTTTGTTGAAAGATTCGGCTTTAGTTTCTGTTATTGGAGTTGCTGAGTTGATTCATATGTCACAATTAGCAATAAGCGAGACTTACAGACCTTTTGAATTTTATATTGTTGCTGCTGTTTGTTACTATATTATTAACTTATTTATGGAAAAGGTATTAAGAAAAGTTGAACGAAATGTACAGATTGCAAAATAAAAAGAGTGGAGAAAGATATGTTAAATAAAGAAGCATTTATCAGTATTCGTCATGCAAAGAAAAATTTTGGTGACTTGGAAGTTTTAAAAGATATTAGTATAGACGTAGAAAAAGGACAAATAGTTGCGATAATTGGACCTAGCGGTTCAGGCAAGAGTACTCTTTTGCGAGCTATAAACAACTTATCTCCTTTAACAGGAGGTGAAATTTGGCTAGAAGATGTACAAATAAACAAAACTTTACCTCCCAAAGAGTATGAAAAACATATAGACAAGGTACGCCAAGATATTGGAATGGTATTTCAACATTTTAATTTATTTCCTCATCTGACAGTTTGTGAAAATATAACTTTGGCACCTAAGATGTTAAAAGGTATATCAGATAAAGAAGCAAAAGAACTTGCAGTAAAAGAGCTTGAAAAAGTTGGATTGATAGATAAGATAGATTATTATCCTTCTCAACTCTCAGGAGGACAAAAACAAAGAGTCGCGATAGCAAGAGCGCTCGCAATGCAGCCTAAAGTGATGCTTTTTGATGAAGCGACATCTGCATTGGATCCTGAATTGGTAGATGAAGTCAACCTTGTCATGAAAAAACTTGCAAAAGAACATATGACAATGATCATTGTGACACATGAAATGGCCTTTGCGGAAGATGTCTGTGATAAAGTATTATTTATGGATCAGGGGTTGGTAGTTGAAGAAGGACCGCCAAGCATTATTTTTCACTCTCCAAAACATGACAGAACAAAAAATTTCTTATCTAAACATCTAAATTTACGAAAGGCAAATAATGAATCAAGATAGCGAATCAAATTTATTTTACCAATCAAATTCATCACGACCTATGTTGGATTATGCAAAAGGTATCTATTTATATGACGTAAACGGTAAAAGATATATTGATGGATGCAGCGGTGCCATGGTATCAAATATCGGGCATTCAAATGAAAATGTATTAAAAGCTATGAATGAACAAATGCAAAAGGCAACCTTTGCTTATCGTTTGCATTTCCAAAATGAACCTGCTGAAGAACTTGCTAGATTAACGGCACAATTAATGCCGGAAGGATTAAACAGAGTTTTTTTTGTTTCAGGCGGTTCGGAAGCTGTTGAAAGCTGCATAAAATTAGCAAGACAATATGCTCTTATCAATAATGAAACAAAAAAGTGGAAAGTTATTTCTAGATTCCCTTCTTATCATGGCTGTTCATTAGGTGCTTTAGCTATCACGGGATATGATCCGCTTACAAAACCGTTTGAACCGATGATGAATAGTATGCCGAAAATTGCTGCACCTACATGTTATTTGGATCATGATGATTTGAGTGATGAACAAAGAGGTATAAAATATGCGAATTTGTTAAAAGATGAGATAATTAAACAAGGAGCAGATACAGTTTTAGCATTTATTATGGAACCGGTTGGAGGAGCTACAACAGGAGCTTTAGTCGCACCAGATAGCTATTATAAAAGGATAAGAGAAATCTGTGATGAGTTTGGCATATTATTGATTTATGATGAAGTCATGACGGGAGCCGGAAGAACCGGAGCATTCCTTGCCTCTGAACATTGGGGTATCATACCTGATATTGTTGCCTTATCAAAAGGCTTTGCTGCAGGATATGCACCGCTTGGAGCGATGGTCGCTAAAGAAAATATAGTAGAAGCAGTTTTAAATTCAGGTGGTTTTTTACATGGATTTACATATGCAGGTAATCCATTGGCTTGTTCAGCAGGTTTAGCGGTTTTAAGAGAAATCCAAAAAGAAGATCTTGTTAATAATGCAAAAAACATGGGTGATATATTAAAACAAGAATTGACAAAACTGATGGACGTATATCCATTTATAGGTGATGTACGAGGGAAAGGTTTGCTTTTAGCTTTTGAACTTGTATCGAACAGAGAAACGATGGAAGTATTGCCGAAAGAATTAAACGCTTATAACGTGCTGGTTGATCTGGCATATGAGAGAGGTTTGATCATTTATTCTAGGCGTACACGTGGTGGTAATGAAGGAGATCATTTTTTAATATGTCCTCCTTTGATAATAAATGAAACACAAATATCTGAAATAATTTCGATATTAAAAGAGAGCCTAGATGCTTTCGCAATAAAATTCAATCTGTTAGTAAATAAACAATGACTTTACAAAATAAAACTACAAATATAAAAGATGCAATAAGCAGTATTACGGATGGTTCAAGTATCTTTATCGGTGGTTTTGGGATTCCGGGGACACCTTTTTGTTTGATTGATGAATTAGTAAAAAACGGAGCAAAAGAATTAACGATAATAAAAAACGATGCCAATGAAAATGGTCAAGGAATTGACTTATTGTTACAAAACGGTCAGGTTAAAAAATTAATAACAAGCCATATAGGATTAAATTCTAATGCCATAGAAATGATGAATGAGAAGAAGATAACTGTAGAATTTGTTCCTCAAGGTATCTTAGCCGAGAGAATAAGAGCTGCAGGTGCCGGTCTTATGGGCATCGTTACTGATATTGGGATAGATACAAAACTTGCAGAAAATAAAATAAAAGTCAATATCAATGAAACTGAGTATTTATTTGAACCGGCATTAAAAGCTGACTTTGCTTTTATACATGCCGCTGTAAGTGACACTTTTGGAAATCTGATTTATGAAAAAAGTTCGCGTAATTTTAACCCACTCATGGCAATGGCTACCAAAACTTGTATAGTTGAAAGTGAAGAGATAAAAGAATTAGGCGAATTAGATCCAAATGAAGTTCATACCCCGGGTCCGTTTGTAGATAAAATAGTTTATCTAGAAAAATTGACAAAGGATTATGATGTATTTAAACGCTAAAGAAAGAATGCTCAAAAGAGCAGCTATGGACATCAAAAAGAATCAAATTGTTAATTTAGGTATGGGTTATCCTACAAAAATCACTAAGTATCTTGAAAAAGATTTCCCAGTATGTCTACACTCGGAAAATGGAATCTCAGGTGTTGGCGGACAAGTAGATTTTGAAGATGCAGATCGCAATCTGATTGATGCCGGAGGGACATATATCCGTCCAATATTAGGAGCTGCATATTTTGACAGTTCGGTATCTTTTTCAATTGTTAGAAGCGGTAGATTGGACTTGACGATATTAGGTGCTTTTCAAGTTGCAGCCAATGGTGATTTAGCAAACTGGATGATCTCAGGTTCATTTACTCCTGGAGCAGGCGGTGCAATTGAACTTGCTCAAAAAGCTTGTAAAGTACATATTATAAGTACTCATCTAGACAAAAAAGGTCGTCCTAAGATAATGGAAAAATGTACCTTGCCGTTGACGGCTAAAAAATGTGTAAATAGAATTTATACAGATATGGCCGTATTGGATATTATTGATGAAGAATTACATCTAATCGAGATAGCTGAAGAAGTAAGTATAAGTGATGTCATAAATGCTACAGATGCCAAAATAATTTGTCAAGATCATGACATTAAAACTTTTTAATTAGGAATCATTATGGATAAAAATCAAGAAAAACTCATCTTAGAGGCTGTTGACAATCTTTTTTCTAAAGAAATAGATTTTTTATCTAAATTAAGTTCTTTCCCCTCTACTAGAGGTAATGAACAAGATGCACAAAACTTTATGGCAAAAGAGTTAGAAAATAGAAAGTTTGATGTAGATATGTGGAATATTGATGTAGATGATATCTCTCACTTAGATGGATTCTCACCGGTTTTAGATAATTATGAGGATGCATTAAATGTTGTTGCAACGCATAAAAGTAAAACAAATCGAGGCAAATCTTTAATCTTAAATGGACATATAGATGTAGTTCCAACTGGCCCTTTAGAGATGTGGGACAGACCTCCTTTCGAGCCGTATATAAAAGATGATTGGATGTACGGTAGAGGTGTCGGCGATATGAAAGCAGGAATAGTCAGTAATCTATTTGCATTAGATGCACTAAGATCATTAGGTTATATGCCCGCTGCAAACGTATATTTTCAAAGTGTCGTAGAAGAAGAATGTACGGGAAATGGTGCATTAGCATGTTTACAAAGAGGTTATCACGCAGATGCTGCACTCATCCCTGAACCATTTGCAGAAAAATTAGTAACCTCGCAAATCGGTGTAATTTGGTTTCAAGTACATTTAAAAGGATTACCGGCACATGTATATGAAGCAGAAAATGGAGAAAATGCTATAGAAGCGGTGATCCCGCTTATTACTGCACTTAAAGAGATGGAAAAACGCTGGAACGCTCCTAAAGATAAAAATTGTCATTATGAACATATACATAACCCGTTAAAATTAAATATAGGAAAAATCGCAGGAGGTGATTGGGCTAGTTCGGTTCCGGCATGGACTACTTTTGACGTAAGAATTGCAATTTATCCAGGACAGGATATTAATAGTGCAAAAGAAGATATTGAACTAACATTAAAAAATGCTTCTCAGAATAATGCATTTTTGAAAAAAAATGAGCCGACGATCACTTATAATGGCTTTTTAGCGGAAGGATACTCTTTAGCAGATGATACTTCTGATAACTCAAAATTAGCAATCCAAACACTAGAATATGCAAATCAAATTGTAAATAAGAATGAGTTAGAGAAAATATCTATTACAGCGACTACAGACGCGAGATTTTTTGGATTATATGACAGTACCCCGACTTTAGTTTTTGGTCCGGAAGCAAGATCAATTCACGGGTTTAATGAATGTGTAAATTTAGAATCCGTTAGAAGAATCACTCAGATCACGGCATTATTTATAGCTAAATGGTGTCAATTGGAAAAAATTCAAGGAGATGATAATGCGTAAAGCAGTAATCGTATCAACTGCCCGTACGCCGATCGCAAAAGCATACAGAGGAAGTTACAATAATTTAACAGTACCAAGTTTGATGGCATTTTCAATGAATGAAGCAATAAAAAGAGCAAAAATTGATGCAAGTGAAATAGAAGATATTACTATTGGATGTGCATTGACACAAGGGAGTGCAGGAGTAAACGTAGCAAGACATGCAGCAATGGCAGCAAATATACCGGTTAGTGTCGCTGCTTCTACGGTTGATAGACAGTGCGCATCAGGACTAAATGCTATAGCAATAGCAGCCAATCAAGTTGTAAATGAAGGATATGATATTGTCTTAGCCGGTGGCGTAGAAAGCTGTTCTTTGGTACAAAATGAAACATGGAATGCATCTAATTATGAAGATGCCCTGGTTAAAAGTGAATATTATATGCCGATGCTTCAAACGGCTGAACTTGTAGCTTCTAGATACAACGTTACAAGAGAGGAACAGGATAAATACGCATTGCAAAGCCAACAGAGGACTTTTCAAGCTCAAGAAAAAGGATATTTTGACAGTGAAATAATCCCTGTTACTGCCATTATGAATGTTAAAGACAAGTATAGTGGAGAAGTGACACAAAAAGAAGTGACTATTGTTAAAGATGAATGCAATAGAAAAGAAACGACTTTTACTACTTTGTCAAATTTAACTCCGGTTTTAGGGGCTCATACAAGTATCACAGCAGGAAATGCCAGTCAGCTCTCTGATGGTTCGTCCTCATGTGTCATTATGGAAGAAAAAGAAGCAATTAAAAGAAACTTGATACCCTTAGGAACTTATCTAGGGATGAGTGTCGCAGGATGTGAACCAGAAGAGATGGGTATCGGTCCCGTAGTCGCCATTCCCAAGCTGCTAAAAAGATTCAATTTGACGGTTGAGGATATAGGCTTGTGGGAAATCAATGAAGCGTTTGCTTCACAACTTTTATATTGTAAAAATACATTAGGTATCAGTGATGATCGTCTTAATGTAAACGGAGGATCTATTTCTATTGGACACCCCTATGGTATGAGCGGCGCTAGGATGAGTGGTCATGCATTGATCGAAGGTAAAAGAAGAGGCGTTAAGTATGCTGTTGTCAGCATGTGTGTCGGTGGAGGACAAGGTGTAGCAGCCTTGTTTGAAATCAATAATAGTTAGTTTATATATTTGAATGATTAAAAGGGGAAGATAATGAGAAATCAAGAGCTGCAGAAGCGTAAAACAAAAGTGTTTGCGAGAGGACAGGGGAATCTATATCCAGTTTTTGTTAAACATGCGAAAAATTCTGAGATATGGGATGTCGAAGATAATAGATATAT
>JAWVXD010000011.1:0-75119 GCA_033723415.1 Sulfurospirillaceae bacterium | reverse complement strand
TTCTCAACTCAAACGTTGGGCTTCAATGACTGCAGTATAAAAGGAAGAATCAGCACATGAAAATAACAACCTTGATTGAAAATAAAGCAAACTCCAACGATCCAAAGCTTACTTCAGAATGGGGTTTATCTTTGTATATTGAGTTTAATAATCATTCGATTCTTTTTGATATGGGAACTTCAGGTGCATTTGCCGATAATGCAAAACATTTGTCTATAAAAATCGATTCTGTTGATGTGGCGGTTCTATCACACCATCACTTTGACCATGGCGGAGGACTTAAACGTTTTTTTGAACTGAATTCCAATGCCAAAGTATATCTTGCAAATATGCCTGATGGTGAGTGTTATAGTAAAGTTCTGGGATTTTTTACAAAATATATAGGCTTAGATCGTACCATAGTGAATGATCACAAAGAACGCTTTAATTTTGTAGGCAAGCCTACTGAAGTTATTCCCGATGTTTTTATCTTTCCAAAAATCATTGACACGCATCCCACACCTCTTGGAAATAAACATCTTTATTTGAAAACAAAAGGGAGGTTCTCGCCCGATAAGTTCTCTCATGAAATTGTAATGGCCATCAAAGAAAATGGAAAGCTGGTAATTTTCACAGGTTGTTCGCATAATGGTATCCTAAATATGATCGATACTGTCGCGAAAGAGTTTGAAGGTGTCCCCATCAAAGCGGTCATCGGTGGATTTCATCTTGTGACCTCGCCACCGTTTAATTTTATGGCAGGGACAAAAGAGGAAGTTGAGAATATTGCCAAATCAATTTTGAATTATCCTATTGATATAACCTATGCAGGACATTGCACAGGCAAAAAGGCATTTAACGTCCTAGAATCCGTGATGGGTGAGCGGATTAAGGATATGCCGACAGGAACTATTTTTGATATTTGATCACATAACTATCCTTGTAAGCGGAAAAACCAAATAATCATTTCCCAACAAATCACTGTGGGTAATCTGGGGACAGTTTCCTGAATTTTCCACTTACTAAATATAGACTAACTTTCATGATAAGATAAATTGGTATAATATCCCAGAAATTCAATTGTTTTAAAACGCTCATGATAGTAGCAATAGACATACAAGGTATTACACATGAAAACTTCCATACCATCATCGCACTCGCATTCTGCATCTTCGAAGCTTGCGCTCATGGCAGCTTGCGGAGCAGGAATCATGTGGGGGACGGGTGCTCTTGTTGTCAACATCCTTGTCGCACAAGATGGCTTCACGCCTGAAAATATCTCTTTTTGGCGCTTTGTTATCGGTGCGGTTGTTCTCCTCCTGGTCTTTGGTCGTGAGATTTCGTGGAAGCGACTGCGACCACTACTGCTCACCGTGGTACTTGCAGGTACTGCAATGGCTGGCTATGTATTGCTCTGGTTTTTGGGAATCGAACAGATTGGCGCCGCCGTTCCGACACTGATCGCACTCTGCCTTCCACCCGTCATCGTCACGATCATCGCAGTCATTCGAAGGCAAGAAAGAGTCGATCTACAGCTGCTTCTTGTACTTACAGGAGCGATCATCGGTACCGTTTTGATCATCACCCAGGGTACTACGCATACAGGCATAGGTTCGCACAGCACATTGCTCGGCGTTTTGTTTTCGATAGGATCAGCCCTACTCTACTCTGGCTTTTCGATGTTCAGCGGTCGTATCTCAATTGCCCTTGGAGCGGGACCTGCTACAGCATGTCTCACCGTAGTTGCAGCTGTTGTCATGAGCTTGTATGCACTTTTTCGACCATTTACCTGGCCGAGCGAGCTCCCGCCACAAGCTTGGTTTTTGTATCTTGGCGTAGTAACCGCAGCACTAGCACTACTTGCCTTTAGCTGGGGTGCGGCACGACTGAAACCCACAGCACTCACGGTAGCCACATTGCTTGAGCCACTCACTGCGGTAGTGCTTTCAGCGCTTCTGCTTGGTCAGCACTTAAGTGCGTTGCAGTGGATAGGAGGTATTCTCCTACTTCTTAGCATTTGGTTGCTCGGTAGTAGAGCCTCAGCGAAAGTTGAGCCTATTCAATTGGCTACAGGCTAGTTTAAATTGTTTAATTATTATTAGAATATTTTTGATATACTCTTAAAATTGGAAGTGGGTAATCGGTGGACAGTTTCCCCTAAAAACTAGATTTTGGAACTTAGGTCAATTTATAGAGTCAAATCGCATTAAAATGCAAAATACAACAAATCAGTGGAACCGATAAATTACCCTACGAGCAATTTATCGGCTCCTTTCAAATATTATCTCTTTTTTTGAAGTCCCTACACTTTAAACGCATTGACAATTAGTCCAAGTTCTTTGGCTAATTGCGAAAGTTCTAATCCAATTTTTTTGTTCAGATTAGAACCTTCGATTCCCTGTTCTGCAACAGTACGGATATGGTGCAGACTTTGGTCGATTTCTTGAACAGCTTTTGTCTGCTCTTTGGAAACTTGAGAAACTTTTTGGTTACTTGTATTAATGTCCTCCATTAGTTGGGTAATCAAATCGAGCACTTCCCCTGACTCTCTAGCAATCTGAAGTGTTTCAAGTGCCATGTTATTACTATTGTTCATAGCATCAACGGCATCACGTGTACCATCTTGGATGCCTTTAATGATTATGTTTATTTCGCCAAGGCTTTTTTGAGTACGCTCTGCCAATTTACGCACTTCATCAGCTACAACAGCAAAACCTCGACCGTGTTCACCGGCACGTGCGGCTTCGATGGCGGCATTAAGTGAGAGTAAATTAGTCTGATCGGCAATGTCTCCAATGACTTCAAGTACCGTGGATACAGAAACTATCTGCTCTGCAAGAGTGGAAATTTTATTAGAACTGTCATTGAGACCGACACTCAGCTCTTCCATCGAGACTAAGCTTTTTTCTACATTTACTTTGCCTCGCTGAGCCTCTTCGTTTCCTTCTTCGGATGCTTTTGTTGCATCATTTGCCAATTGGTTCATACTTTCAAAAGTTTTTCTTATCCCAGAGCTGATACCGCTTACATGTTCGATGGCGTTGCCTTGATTACGCAGTCCCTCATCCATGTGCTTTGCTACGTCATTAAGCTGGTTTGAATTATCAGACAGATTGTGTGACGTCGAGATTATATTACCTACGGTGTTATAAAGACTTTCTTGCATAGTGGTTAGCGCCTGCAATAGTCGAGTCCCCTCATCTTCACCGCTGAGTGTGATGGTATTAGTGAGATTTCCTTGTGCAATAGCTTCTGACGTGACCATTGCCTGCGTTAAGCGTCCCAGCAACGGTTTTGTGCTTAAATAGATAAATAAAAAGAGTATAAGAGTCATGAGTAAAATACCTGCAACAGAAATCATTATAAGATTATTACGCATAGAGTCAATTTTGAGCATATAGGTATTAATAGGAAGTGCTGTAAGGATGGTCAGATCGTCAAAACCAAGTTTTGTAAAAGAGGCTATGTACTCTGTTCCATTTAAAGTAAAAGTACCGGTACCGGTACTTTTACTTTTGATTGTTTTAAAAAAGTTTTTAAGGGCTTGTTTTTTCGCAAAATTGAGTTTTAGTATGTATTTCTGATTGCTTGCCGCATATACAAGCCCTTCTTTACTGATTAAAAAGGCTTGCGCTTTGGCATTGTCCAGTTTCATGACATGTGAAACCATTGTAATGAGATCGACGGGAATCATCAGTTGTCCATACACTGCATTGGTTTTGGAATCAAGAATTGGATTCATAACAAAAGAGATAGGACGACCTGAAATAGGAGAAACCACAGTGAAACCTTTATGTGGCTTAGTGGAGTCTAAATAGGAGGTAACTGGAGCATCATCAGTAAAAACATACGACTCAGAGGCCCCGTCAATTGAATCGGCAATAATTGTTTTTTTGCTGGCAACAAAGAAATTTTCAAAGAGACCATCAACGTTTTTATAAACATTTTTTAGATCTTTTCGTACATCGTCTCGTAGACCGGTGTCAATTTTGCCTTCATTTACAAAGCTTTTTGCCAAGGCTTCAGCTGATGTGAGATGTAGGACATTAGCATTAAGCGTTTGAATATCTTCTAATAAATTGTTGATTTGGACTTTTTTTTCATAGGTAATATTCTCTAGAGAGCTGCGCGTCACTTCATCCAAAACGACCGTAGTAGTTTTGAGTGTATAGAGCAGCGATGCGACCATTATCGCAGCAACAGCCAGAACTGATATAAGAAACAGAAGATTGTGTTTACTAATTTTAAATTTTTGCATAGGGCATCCTCTCTTTTTAATGGATTTAAAATGTATTAAAAAAATTATATTGACATTAAAAGTCAAAACAATACCTATTGCATCATTAGTATAATAGGCTCATGAGGCTCTTCTTGTCTTTTTTTAACGATAAAACTATACTATAAAAATAGTTCCGTATCGGTTCCATTTTGTACCAGAATAGACCCTAGAGTTGAATTTCCACTTTTTTGACACAGTTTTATGGAACGGGGCGAGGAAAAAATGTGGATAAACCGATTGCTCAGTTTTCAAACTGTAGTTTCAGGCGTAGCTTCTCACGTACTTGGTATAAAAAAACACTTCCTCTCTATGACATTACTCTCTTTCTTTATCTTCGAAGTAAGAGCCCATTCAACTTGGTACAGGCTAGTTTAAATTGTTTAATTATTATTAGAATATTTTTGATATACTCTTAAAATTGAAACAAAAGAACACTTTATTCTCTTAACAATGGCGAACGTATATAAGGGCGTACTAGTCTATACCCAAGGATAGAAGATGAAAGACAAGAGTGAAGAAAACCAAGAAGTACCACAGCCAGATGCTCAGAAGAGTGAGCAATTTATCAGATCTATTATAAATTCTTTGCCTAGTATGATCGGGTATTGGGATAGAGACTTACGTTGCCGTTTTGCTAATAATGCTTATATCAAGTGGTTTAACAAACATCCTAAGGATATCATCGGTATCACTTTTCAAGAGCTCACAGGCGAGAAACTATTTACTATAAACGAACCTCATATTCGTGGTGTTTTGGACGGCAAACCGCAACGCTTTGAACGAACTTTGAACAAAACAGATGGAAGTATAGGCAATATCATCGGGCACTACATACCGGATTTTGATAGCAATGGTGTCGTGCGAGGATTTTCTATCCTAGCCAGTGAGGTAACGGAACTAAAAGAAACTGAGGCACAGCTCAAACTGGCTGCCTGTGTCTTTGAAAACACGCTAGATGGTGTTCTAATCACAGATACCAAAGGAACTATTTTGTCAGTCAACCCTGCCTTTACCGAGATAACGGGTTATACGGAAGAAGAAGTCCTAGGGAAAAACCCACGTATTTTAAAATCAAACCGACATGACCTGGCATTTTACTCTTCTATGTGGAAAGATATAAAAACCAATGGTAGATGGAAAGGTGAGATATGGAACCGCCGAAAAAGTGGTGATCTTTACCTTGAACGCATGACCATAAGCATGGTGCGTGATACAGATGACAAACCGGTTCGATATGTATCGGTATTTAACGACATAACTGCTCTTTGGCACAAAGATGAATACATAAAACATTTGGCTTTTCATGATGCTTTAACAGACTTGCCGAATCGAACATTACTGATAGAGCGAATAAACCGTCAACTTATAAATTCCAATCGAAAAGATTGCAATCTAGCATTGATGTTTCTCGACCTTGACGGATTTAAGCCAGTCAATGATCAATTTGGTCATGATATAGGTGATGACTTGTTAAAAGAAGTAGCAAAAAGGCTCTTGGAGCTAGTACGTGAATCAGATACAGTAGCTCGTGTAGGAGGTGATGAGTTTATCTTTATACTCAACAACCCTAAAGGGAAAGATGAGATCATAGATGTCTCTAAACGCATCGTCCAATCTATTAACGAACCTATTGAAATTCGAGGAGAAGAGCTGCATATAGGTGCATCTATCGGTATTGCTTTATTCCCAGATCATGGGCGTACATCTGAAGCATTAATAAAAAATGCCGATACGGCGATGTACGCCTCTAAAAGCTTGGGCAAAAACAATGTCAGCTTTTTTTCACTTTAAACATCAAAAGAGCACCAAATAAGGTATTTGTTAGTAATTCTCAACTGTATTTATGGCTCATAAAATAGTCGGCATACTATATCTGTATTTTACCTTTAAGCTGATAGCGCTTCATAAAAAGACTATGCAGCCATAGAGAAAATGCTATGACCATACTTCCTAAGAGAAGTAAAAGATAATTTGTCTCTCTCCCCCAGATAAGAAGGTTCATGATAAGTCCTGTAGGGACTAAAGCATTGTTCATGATAGCAAGCACTCCGGCATCTACTTCGCATGCACCTTTGTTCCATAAAAAATAACCAAGACCGGAAGCAACAACACCCAACCATAATAAAACACCCCATTGTGTCAGTGTTGGAGATAATTTATCATGATGAGAAAACAATGCGAAAGCGACCAAACTCACACCTAGTGCACCAAAATGAAAATATCCAAAGACATCACGCTGTTTGACGTTTTGATGCGATTCCATCACTTTCTTATAGGCGCTTTGTCCGATAGCAAAACAGATGTTTGCACCTTGTACCATCAAAAAGCCTGTTATAAACTCAGCATTTATGTTGTGATACCTTATGATATACGCTCCCAAAACTGCCACACCTGCACTTATGAGATATAAGGGTTTAAACTGACCCTTAAGCCCATCATAAACCAATGTCACGTATATAGGTGTAAAAATTGTAAATAAGATGACCTCTGGAACGCTAAGAAATAAAAATGATTGATAAAAGAAGATATACATCACACCTATTTGTATACTTCCTATGAGCATCATTTTAATTTTCAATTCCGTAGCAATACCACGAAATTTCGTAAATGGAAGAAATATAAGTGAAGCTAAAGCGACACGAATGAGTACTGCGAAATAACTATCTACCCGTCCTGCTAAGAATTCACCTATAAAACTAAATGAAAACGCCCAAATAAACGTCATTATGATTAAATAATTCATATGCATCCTTTAAAATTATGAGCATAACTATACCACGGTTATGATTATATTTAAAGAAAAAAGAAAAAATATGGATCATAAAACATAATAATTAGCCTCAAAAAATACGATAAAAAGCACTAAATATGCGATCTAAACAATAGAAAAATTTTTTTATAGCTAGTATAAGTATTTTACTATTATAATAGAAAAATCAATCAAAAATCTGTAAGTGGTTTTTGAATATGCGTGAAAATATTATACCAATATGGAGGCAAGTATGAGAACACTAGGTAATGTACTCTGGTTTATTTTAGGTGGTTTAATTATGGGACTTGCGTGGTGGATCATCGGTGCTATAGCGTTGATCACTGTCGTTGGAATTCCATGGGCTAAAGCTTGTTTTGTTATCGGCAACTTCTCTTTCTTCCCCTTTGGCAAAGAGGCTATAAGTCGAAAAGAACTATCACAAAAAGATGACATAGGCACAAGCAGTTTTGGAGTTGTCGGAAATATCATCTGGTTTATATTTGCAGGTTTATGGCTTGCGATAGGTCATGTAGCAGCTGCCATAGTTAATTTTATAACTATCATCGGCATTCCTTTTGGTATACAACATCTAAAGCTTGCCGGTATTGCGCTGTTTCCTATAGGGAAAACCATAGTCAGCAAAGAAGTTGCAAGAGCTACACGTGCCGCAAACGCTGAGACAATAATAAATGATTTAAGAAATAAAATCTAAAATAGTAAATAATATTAAAAATTTGCAGGGCTAAATTCTATGTTTAGCCCTGCTCTTTTTTATGCTACCTCAAAGATCAATTCATCATTAAATGATTTAATATTTACGTTTGAACCTTCTTCAAGCTCATCTTTTAATATCATATCTGCCAGTTTGTCTTCTATCAGCTCATAAAGTGCTCTCTTCAACGGTCTTGCTCCATATACCGGATCAAATCCAGCTTTAGCGATCAATTCTTTGGCACTTTCATCAAGACTTACCTTGATACCTCGCTCACCGACTCTATGTTCTAGTTCTTTAAACATGATATTGACAATATTTTTGATATCTTCAAAACTTAACGGATTAAAGATCACTATATCATCGAGTCTATTCAAGAATTCAGGTTTAAAGTAACGTTTGATTTCGTTCATGACATCGCTTTCGCAATTTTGCGGATTTTCCATGATCTTTTCACTTGCGATGTTTGATGTCAAGATGATGATCGTATTTTTAAAATCTACAGTTACACCTTTGTTATCGGTAAGTCTTCCATCATCCAACACTTGTAACAGTATGTTAAAAACATCAGGATGTGCTTTTTCGACCTCGTCAAACAATAGCACACTATATGGCTTTCGCCTCACTGCTTCTGTTAGCTGACCGCCTTCATCATAACCGACATAACCTGGTGCCGCTCCTATGAGTCTGCTTACGGCATGTTTTTCCATGTATTCGCTCATATCAAATCTGATCAAAGATTTTTCGCTGTCAAACAAAAATTTGGCAAGTGCTTTTGCACTTTGTGTTTTACCTACTCCGGTTGGTCCCAAGAACATAAAACTTCCGATAGGTTTGTTGTCGCTGCTGAGTCCTGCTTTGTTTCTTTTGATCGTTCTACCGATCGCATGAAGAGCTTTTTCTTGACCGACAACTTCTTCTCTAAGCTTATCTTCTATGTCCAAGACCTTTTGTTTGTCACTTTGAAGCATCTTGGTTACAGGGATTCCTGTCCACTTGCTCACGATAGAAGCTATCATCTCTTCGTCAACACTATTTTTAAGAAGCGTGCCGCTTTCTATCATCTTTTCCCATTTTGTATTTAGTTCTTGCTCTTTTTGGACGATCTCAGGGATTTTGCCGTACTCTATTTCGGCTGCTTTATTAAAATCACTATTTCTTTTGGCAACTTCAGCTTCTCTCTTAAGCGATTCTGCCTCGTTTTTCAAAGCCGCGATCTGTTCAAAAACTTCTTTTTCCAAATCAAATTGCATTTGAAGTTTTTGTTTTCTCTCTTTTGCATCACTCAATTCTTTTTCGATTGCGCCGAGTCTGTCTTTGTTTTTCTTTTTGCTTTCCATTATCAAAGCTTCTTTTTCGACCATAAGTCGTCCGATCTCTATCTTGACACGACTAAGTTCTATCGGTTCGCTCTCAATCTGCATCTTTAACTCACTCGCACCCTCATCTATCAGGTCTATCGCCTTATCCGGCAAAAATCTGTCTGTGATATATCTATCACTCAATTTTGCAGCTGCTACAAGAGCGCTGTCTGTTATCCTGACACTGTGAAATGCTTCTAACGACTCTTTTATTCCTCTAAGTATCTGTAACGCTTCATTGATATTTGGTTCATTTACGCTGACAGGTTGAAATCTTCTCTGCAAAGCCGTATCTTTTTCAAAATATTTTCTATACTCTTTTAAAGTAGTAGCTCCTATTGTATGCAGTTCACCTCGTGCCAAAGCCGGTTTTAGTATATTTGCGGCGTCCATACTGCCTTCACTGGCTCCTGCTCCGACTATAGTGTGAATCTCGTCAATAAACAGGATGATATCACCTGAAGTTTTGACTTCGTCTATGACGGCTTTGAGCCTGTCTTCAAATTCACCTCGATACTTTGCACCTGCTATAAGAGCGCTCATGTCCAGTGCCACTACCTTTTTATTTTGTAAACTCAAAGGTACGTCATTGTTTGCGATTTTCAGAGCCAATCCTTCTGCTATCGCTGTTTTTCCGGTACCAGGTTCACCTATCAAGATAGGGTTGTTCTTTGTTTTTCTTATCAATATCTGCATAATACGATGTATCTCTTCATCTCTTCCTATAACAGGATCAAGTTCACCGTTTATAGCTTTTTTGGTTAGATCAATCCCAAATTTCTCTAGAGACTCAAGAGTTTCGTCTCCTGTTTGTTTGTCTATTTTTTTGTTTCCTCTTAGGGCTTCCAGGTTTTTTTTCACTTCAAGTAAGTCAACGTATTTTGACATGACCTCTTGTATGCTTCTCTCTTTTATATTTTCATGCAGCCAAGTATCAACTGATAGATAACTGTCGCCCTGCTTGTTCATGAGTCCTTCTGCATTATGCAAAGATTCGACCAACGCATGTGAAAGTTTTATACTGTCTTTCGTCACGTTTGAAGAAGTAGGCAGCGAATTTACCTTGCTTTTTACTTCAAGTTCCAGCGCCGATTTATCAATACCCATTTTGTTTAATACTTGATTCAATATAGAATTTGAGTTAGTAAGGAGTGCCCATAATACGTGTAAAGGAGCTACTTCAGGATTTTTTGCGTGAAGTGCCAACGACAATGCACTCTCTATAATTTGTGTCATCTGATGTGTTAGTTTTTCAAATATATTATTCATAATAATCCTCCCACTTAAATTTTTGTATTATTATACAACTTTAGTCTCATGTTGTCAAGTTTATTAAGTGTGTTTACTAATGTTTTGTTAATAATTTTATGTAAAATGTAAAAATTATGCAACTGGTTTATACAATATTTAGGGAAATTTATATATAATCTAACAAATTTATATATGGAGAAACATTATAATGAAACATACAAAGTTTGCCGGATTAGGTTTTGTTTTAACTCTCGTTGGATCAACATTACTACTCACTTCTACACTTTTTGCAAAAACACAAGAAAGCGAGTCTAGCAGGCTGGAAGCTTTAGCAAAATATACTAGAGTTGTCAGCACTATTGAAAAATACTATGTAGATGATATCAACGTAACCGCTATAATCAATAAATCAATAGAAGGTTTGATGTCAAATCTTGATGCTCATTCATCATTTTTAAACAAAAAAAATTATAAAGATCTAAAAATACAAACAGATGGAGAATTTGGCGGATTAGGAATCACTGTAGGTATGAAGAACGGTGCACTTACAGTCATCGCTCCTATAGATGGTACTCCTGCTTACAAAGCCGGGGTAAAAGCCGGAGATATAATACTCAAGATCAACGACCTCTCAACACTTGGTATGACTATAGATGAGGCAGTCGGACATATGAGAGGCAAGCCAAAAACTAAAATAGTATTGACAGTGGTTAGAAGTGGAGCAAGCAAACCTATAGCTATCCCTATAACAAGAGATATCATAACTGTAGATTCTGTTCATGCCAAAACGATAGAAAATGAAAATATACTTTACCTGAGAGTTAGTAGTTTCAGTAAAAATGTCGTAGAAGAAGCTAAAAAAGCACTATCCAGCCATAGAGACGTAAAAGGTATCATACTTGATCTTAGAAATAACCCAGGCGGCCTTTTGAATCAGGCAGTTGGATTAGTTGATCTTTTTGTAGACAAAGGTGTCATCGTATCTCAAAAGGGACGTGATGCCAATGAAGATATCTCGTATCATGCAACAAAATCAGCAACGATGTCAAGAGTTCCGATGACTGTACTAGTAAACGGCGGAAGTGCAAGTGCAAGCGAGATTGTAAGCGGTGCTTTACAAGACTTCAAAAGAGCTGTTATAATCGGTGAAAAAACATTTGGAAAAGGAAGCGTTCAAGTTATACTTCCTATTAATAATACTGAAGCTCTAAGATTAACTATAGCAAGATACTATCTACCAAGCGGAAGAACTATACAAGCAGTCGGTGTAACACCTGATGTTATTGTATATGCAGGTAAAGTTCCACACAAAGTAGATGCATTTAGCATAAAAGAAAAAGAGCTAAAGATGCACTTACAAAGAGAATTGGCTAAGATAGACAAGAAAAAAGTTTCAAAAGAAGTTTCAAAAAAAGATGTCATAACGCCTGACGAAGTTGAAAATGATATACAATTGAAAACAGCTATAGACGCTATTAAAATATTATCTATCAAAAATAACAGAAATTAGGATATACCTTGACAAAGAAAGAGTTACTGTACGAAGGCAAAGGTAAAAAGTTATACAAAACTGAAGATGCAAATCTATTGATCGCAGAGTTCAAAGATGATTTGACGGCATTTAACGCACAGAAAATGGGAAGCGAAGAAGGGAAAGGTGCGTTAAACTGTAAAATAAGTACGCAATTGTTTCATCTTTTAGAAGAAAATGGCATCAAAACACACTTGCTGGAAGCATTGGACGATACAACACAACTTGTAAAAAAAGTTACAATCATACCAATCGAAGTTGTCGTTAGAAATACGGCAACCGGCTCACTTTCAAAGAGATTAGGTATAGAAGACGGCAAAAAGTTGCCATTTGCACTTGTTGAGTTTTATTACAAAGATGATGACTTAGATGATCCAATACTAAATGACGAACATTGTCTTCTTATGAATCTTGTGAAAAGTGAATCTGATCTTGTAGAACTTAAGAGACAAGGAAGAGAAATAAACAGCATTTTAAAGAAATTTTTTGAGAATAGAGGACTTGACCTTATAGACTTTAAAGTTGAGTTTGGTGTAGATGACCAAGGGAACATATTACTTGCAGATGAAATCAGCCCGGACAGTTGTCGTTTTTGGGACTCTACAACACACGAAAAACTAGATAAAGATAGATTTAGACAAGGTCTAGGCAATGTAAAAGTTGCTTATGAAGAAGTTCTAAAAAGAATTTTGAGTAAATAAAATTTTAAATTTTTTAGATCTTGAAATTCAAAATTAAGTTACAAGGAGAGATTTGATGAAAGTAATCGTAAATATTCAATTAAAAGAAGGCGTCTTGGATCCTCAAGGTAAAGCAGTCTCACATGCACTGCTTGCCTTAAAATTCAATGAAGTTCAAAATGTTAGAGTAGGTAAGCAGATCATTCTTGATCTAGAGGGTGATGACGAGGAAAAAGCATTTAAAAGAGTAGAAGAAATGTGTGAAGAACTTCTTGCTAATACCGTTATAGAAACTTATAATATAGAGATTGTATGAAAATGTTTGATCTAAATACAAATTCGCTCAATACAGAGGAATTAATATGAAAGTTGCAGTTGCCGTATTTCCAGGTACAAATTGTGAAATAGATACAAAATACGCTTTTGAAAAACTAGGTGCTACCGTAGAATTGGTATTTCATAAAGAAGAAGTACTGCCAAGCGGAACTGACTTGGTCGTTCTCCCCGGTGGTTTTAGCTATGGAGACTACTTAAGAAGTGCTGCTATTGCTAAGTTTTCTCCTATCATGAATGCTACTATCGGTTATGCTAACAGAGGTGGCTTGGTGCTTGGCATTTGCAACGGATTTCAGATGCTCTTGGAAACAAAGTTGTTACAAGGTGCTATGAAGCGAAATCAAAATACTCACTTTATATCCAAGTACCAGCACTTAAAGGTTATTAACAATGACAATACTTTTTTGAAAAATTTTCAAAAAGGAGAGATTATAAATATTCCTATAGCTCATGGCGAAGGTAATTATTTTATAGATGACGATGGACTAAAAGACCTGTATGATAACAATCAAATACTTTTAGAATATTGTGATGAAAACGGCAATACGGAAAATCCAAACGGATCTATAGGATCAATCGCCGGGATTTGCAATAAAAATAAAAATATCTTTGGACTTATGCCTCATCCGGAGCGAGCTATAGAAGATATACTTGGTTCAAATGACGGAGTTAGAATGTTAGAGGGATTTTTAAAATAATCACATGAGGATTGTTTTTGTTTTTGTTTTTTTAGTTTCTATAGTTTTTGGCAATGATCTAAATATAAGTAGCGACACTAATTTAACGCAAGAAGCAAGTAACCTTACAATTTCAAGCAATGATAAAAATGATAGTAATGAAACAAATGCCACAAATCTTATAGATCAGAAACAAACTATATTTTTATCTTATCAAGATGTGCCTGATAAAGTATTTGTCGGGCAAATTTTTCCAATAAAAGTAAAAGCTCTAGTCTCAACACAAGACTTTGATGAGATAAAAAATAATATAATCAAAAACAATGGCATAGATATTCTAAATACAGACGAAAACTGGAAATGGAAGAACAATGAATTGTTTTTTAAGACTTTTTACTTCAAAGTAGTGGATAAAAATGCAACTTTTCCGGAGATATCTTTTGATCTGTATAAAGACGGAAATATCACAAATTCACAATTATTCCCTCCTCTTTCATTAAATATAATAAATCTAAATGCGGACAAATATTTTTCAAACGTTATAGCAGATTCATTAGATATAATTAAGAGTAAAACATCAAATTTTGACGAGAAGAATCTCATAACAGTACTTGAGATCGAAGCAAAAAACTCAAATCTAAAAGATTTCAAACTATCTACAGTACTAAGAGACGGTATAGATTCAGCAGAGGATAATACGCCATATTATAAGATTTATTATTATGCTATTATCCCAAAACATACAGAAAGTCTCACCTTTACATACTTTAATACTAAAGAAAATAATTTTGTGAAAAAAAGCGTTGATATAGTAGTAGATAATGATGATGTGAGTACACAAAGCAATCTAAATCCTAAAGATGACGGATTTAAGATTTATAAAAATGCCATGTACGGACTTTTTGCTATAATCTTTCTGATACTTGCTATCACGAGAAGAAGAGTAATCTATTTGTTACTTTTAGTATTTACTGTGATCATGTTCTTCATAAATATGAATCCTCTAAGCAGTATCAAAATCTCTGCAGATACAAAGGTTTACATATTGCCGACAAGGAATTCTACGGTTTTCTTTGTAACGCCTAGGATCATTTATGCTCAAAAGATCAAAAAAATAAACAACTATATAAAAATAATCCTTCCAAACGGAAAAATTGGCTGGATAAAGGATGCAAATGTTATCAAAAATTAAAGCACTATTTATAATGGCACAGTTTGTTTTTACAGTACTTGTTACGATAATTTTAATGTACATTTTCAAAAACAGCACCTACAAAATAAGACAGACATGGGCAAAGATGCAAACTTTTTTGATAAATTTTAAGATCATTCAAAAGGGCACACCAAATTTAGATGCTGAGCTTATACTTGTAAATCACCAAAGTTTACTTGATATCACATCACTAGAAGCGATACATCCAAAAGATTTATGTTGGGTTGCTAAAAAAGAGATTCGAGATATTCCACTGTTTGGACATATATTAGAAGCTCCAAAGATGATAATCATAGACAGGAAGGATAGAAGATCTTTGGTAAAACTCGTAAAAGAAGCAAAGGATCGACTGTCCAAAGGAAGAGTTATCGCTATATTTCCTGAAGGAACTAGAAGTGACGGGGAAAAGATACTAAAGTTTCAAAACGGAGCAAAATTTTTGGCTGAGAAACTTGAACTTAAAGTCCAACCTGTTGTCGTTGTCAACACAAGGTACATACTAGACTCACAAAATATCGAGGCACATAGCGGAAGTGTAATAGTAAAATTTTTAGACGTAGTAAATCCAAAAGAAGATGAAAACTGGTATAACAATATCAAAGAAAACATGCAAAAGGTACTAAACGATGAGCTTGCAAACTTTACTAGCAATAGGTAGCGGTGGTTTTATAGGTGCAATACTCCGGGCATATTTAAACGGTGTTATCAATAAACATGTTCCTCATGATCTTCCTTTTGGAACACTCGGCGTCAATCTGATCGGTAGTTTGACTTTAGGAGTCTTGTTTGCACTTTTTACTTATACAGATATCTTTTCTCCACACATGAAATCATTGCTTTCAACCGGTATGATGGGTGCTCTCACCACATACTCTACCTTTGCGCTAGAAACTTTTTGGCTCTTTAGTGAAGGAAGTGTTTTCCTGGGATTTTCCAACATGATGCTCAATGTTTTTGGAACCGTTCTTTTCGCAGGAATTGGGTTTAAAGGCTTGGAATATATTTTGAAATAAACTCAAAGTTGACAGAAGAGACTAAAGTTTATTTCATATTTTTATTAAACTTTTACCAAAATTGTGGTAAAATTCCACTCTATTTAAAATAACAATCTTAAAAATTAACACAATAAAGGAGAAAATATGCCAAAAAAACCAAATGACAATTCGACAGAAAATACAACACACAAACATAAATTTCAAACAGAGGTTACACAACTTCTTGATCTCATGATTCACTCTTTATACTCAAATAAAGAAATATTTTTGAGAGAACTCATCTCAAATTCATCTGATGCGCTTGATAAACTAAATTATCTAACGCTTACTGATGATTCTTATAAATCTTTGTCTTTTAGACCAAAGATCAAGATCGAATTCAACAAAGAAGCAAAAACTCTGTCTATCAGTGATAATGGGATAGGGATGAATGAAGAAGATTTAGTTGAAAATCTTGGAACTATTGCAAAAAGCGGGACAAAATCTTTCATTTCACAATTGAGCGGAGATAATAAAAAAGACTCTCAACTTATAGGGCAATTTGGAGTCGGTTTCTACTCAGCTTTTATGGTCGCGAATAAAATAGAAGTTTTAACAAAAAAAGCAAATGAAGATGAAGCATACCTATGGTCTAGCGAAGCAAGTGGAGAATACGAAATCTCAAAATCTCAAAAAGAAGATTTTGGAACAACAATTACACTGCACCTAAAAGATGACGAATTGGAATTTTTAGAGTTCTATAGAATAGAAGCGATCATCAAAAAATACTCAAATCACATACCGTTTGAAATCTTTATGGATAAAGAAGAGACAATTCCAGCAAAAGATGAAAAAGAAGAGCCTAAAAAAGAGATAAAAGAAGTCCAAATCAACAAAGCTTCTGCACTATGGACCATAAATAAATCCCAAATCAAAGACGATGAATACAAAGACTTTTATAAGCAAATCTCTCATGACAGCACTGATCCACTACTATGGATACACACAAAAGCTGAAGGCACTATAGAGTATAAAACTCTCTTTTTCATACCATCGACACAGCCTATGGATCTTTTCCGTGTTGATTATAAACCGGGTGTCAAGCTCTATGTCAAAAGAGTTTTTATCACAGATGATGAAAAAGAACTTCTACCGACATATCTTAGATTTGTAAGAGGGATCATCGATGCTGAAGATCTACCTCTGAATGTAAGCCGTGAAATACTTCAGCAAAACAGAATCTTAGAAACAATAAAAAGATCTTCTGTCAAAAAGATACTCGGCGAGCTCAAAAAACTCAAAGAAAAAGACAGTGAAAAATACCTCGAATTTTACAATACTTTCGGTAGAGTACTCAAAGAGGGCTTATATGGAGATTTTGAGAACAAAGAAGCTCTTTTGGATCTTGTCATGTTTAAATCTAGCAAAAGAGAAGGATTGATCTCTTTGAAAGAGTATAAAGATGCTATGGGAGAAGATCAAAAAAGCATCTACTATATCACGGGACAAAATGAAGTTTTACTAAAAAACTCACCTCTTATAGAGCAATTTAAGGCAAAAGATATAGAAGTTCTTTTACTTGATGAAGAAGTTGATGCAATCGTTATTCCAATGGTAGGTGAATATGATAAAACGCCAATCAAACCTGTAAACAACTCTGATATAGACGAAGAAATCAAAGAAGAAGACAAGATAAGTGAAGAAGATGAAAAGAACTTCCAACAAATCTTAGTTAAGATCAAAGAAATCCTAAAAGATGACGTAAAAGATGTCAAAATTTCTTCAAGACTAAGTGATTCTCCTTCTGTTCTTGTATATGACAAGAATGATCCAGATTTTCAGATGCAAGAGATGTTAAAACAAATGGGACAGGAAAATCTACCAAATGTAAAACCGATCCTTGAGCTAAATGCAAAACATGAAATATTTGCAAGGATTCTAGATAAGCAAGATTTTGCAGCCTTACAGGATGTATCGTATCTGCTTTTAGATCAAGCTAAGTTGGCTGAGGGCATGAAGATAGATGATATCTCAGGTTTCACTAAAAGATTAAATAAATATATAGCAAAAGCAATATAAAGCTTTAGGGGGCATTGCCCCCCCTATTTTATTTCAAATGATTTTTGATGTCTGTTTTTATTTCATCAATATTATTTGACGTAGAAAAACACTCTGTGTTTGAACAAGCCTGAAACATACTTTCATTTGTCTCAGATACATATATAAAAGGATACTCCAGATCACTTTTTAGCTTTCTTAACTCTTTTATATCGTGCTTTGGTCCTTTTAAAAGAATTTCTCCGATCTTGTCCATGATAACAGCCTTGATGGCCTCAGGATATGCTGATGGATAATTTTTAACCTTCGCAGCAATATAAGCAATCATGTTTTGAGCTTGAAAATACAAATCCGTATCGCCGCTAAGCAAAGAGACGGTAAAAATATTTTGTATCATCTTTGCACTCGCACTTTTATAACTTGAATCATCCAGCGGAGCTTTTGATTTGAAATCTCCATCAGATAAATACCAAGTATCATCTTTGTAAAATTTCAGTATCGCTTCATGTGTCAAAGACTGAGCGATTTGTAAATATTTGGAATCTTGCGTATATTGATTTGCTTTTATCAACGCATCTATCAAAAATGCATAATCTTCTAGCAAACCTTTGACCTTTAGAGTAGAACCAAATAAAACCTGGTGATACAAAACTCCGTCTTTTTGTAGATTTTTAAGCATATCATCTACTAACTTTACACCTTTTTTAGAGTATTTTTCATCTATAGTTCCGGCTTCAAAGAGAGCAGATGCCATCAATGCATTCCATGAAGTCAAGATTTTATCATCAATAAACGGATAAGAAACATGACTTCTTAACTTTTTCAATACTTCTTTTGCCTTTTCTATATTTTTCGGCGTATTTGCTTCATCAACATAAGGATTTGTAGTTCCTTCTTCAAAATTACCGTATTTTGTTATATTAAAATATTTTAAAATCGTATCTGCTTCTGCTTGGTCAAATCCTGAATTTTCTAAAGCGGTTTTGGCAGATGCATACTCAAAGACAAAATATTTACCCTCAACTCCCTCGCTATCTGCATCACTGGCACTTTTGTATAGACCATTTTGTAAAAATCGCTCATCCATATTTTTTATCGTATCTTCTATGATCTTTTTCGTAAACTGTGTCGGCTTTATACTATATAGATTTGAATAAGCCTCTATCAGCTCTGCATTGGTATAAAGCATCTTTTCAAAGTGCGGTATCATCCAGGCTTCATCCGTACTATATCTGTAAAATCCACCTTCTATTTGATCATTAATACCGCCTTTGGCCATGGCATCCAAGGCATCTTCTGCCATAAAAAGTGCTTCTTGATTTTTTGTAGTTTTATATATATCCAGCAGCACGTCAAAGGTACTGGCATGAGGGAATTTAGGAGCTTGTCCTATGCCTTTATTTAGCTCATCAAAACTACTTTTTACACCATTAACAAATTGTTCTAGCACACTTGTGTCAATACTGTCCTTTGTGGCATCTGTTGCATTGTAGCGCTCTAATGCAGCAGAGATACTTTTTGCACTTTTCTCTACTTCGTGTGGAGCATTTTTGAATTTGTCTGATATAAAGCTCATGACATGGTTGAAGCTTGACATGTTTGGTGTATCGACAGGAGGCAGATAAGTTGCAGCAAATATAACTTCTCGATTTGGTGTCATGATTATACTAAGAGGCCATCCTCCTGCCCTTTTGTTCAATAAATAAAAAACATCTTGATAGTATTTGTCAATATCCGGCATCTCTTCTCTATCAACTTTTATGCTTATGAAATCGTTATTGAGAATCTTAGCTGAGCTTTCATTTTCAAAAGTTTCCCTCTCCATAACATGACACCAATGACAGGTACTATAACCTATAGATAGGAAGATCAGTTTGTTCTCTTTTTCTGCCTTCGCAAAAGCTTTATCCGCCCAAGGCATCCAATGCACCGGATTGTGGGCATGTTGTCTTAGATATGGAGAATCTTCATGTATTAAATCGTTTGTATAAATTGCAGCCTGCATAGTAATCCCTATAAATAATATTAAATATAAAATAAGAGTTTTTTTGTCTTCTTTTATCATAAGCGATTATATAGAGTTTTGGTAAATAATTATTAAATACTAAAGCCAGCCTCGATTAAAAAAGGTGAATGTACATATGAAATCTTTTTTATTTTATCATATTTGGCAAACGAAAGTGCCAGTTTGTCTTTTGCGCGAGTGGTCGCTACGTAAAACAGTCTTCTCTCTTCCTCTAAGCTGCCACCCTTGCTCATCAGCTTCCTATTTGGGAATCTGCCGTCCATAAGATCGATGACAAAAACTTCACTAAATTCTAAACCTTTGCTTGCATGGATACTGAGTAGATTTACACCCTCTCCTTCACTCATCTCTCCGCTTCCTAGAGTGATCGCATTTAAAAATCTCTCGCTCGAAGTATAGGATGAAGCGATCTCTTGTAGCAAGTATCCTTTTCTAAGAATCCTTTTTTTAACTTCTTCTTTGATCCCTTCATCCACTCCCCCGTCTTTCTTTGTAGCTCGTTGAGTAGCTAAATGCTCGGTGATTGTAGAAAAAATATCAGACTCCATAGCATGAGATACTAGAGTTTTTGGGCTTTTAACACGCGTTGTTTGTTTTAAAAATTTGTAAAATGAGTGCAAAAATACTGCTCCCTCTTCGCTGAGTCTTGAGTGTTTCAAAATAGGATTTGATAAAAAAGCCTCTTCAAAACCTAGTTTGTAAAATCTCCCCACGCTTCCAAATTCGTGATGTTCATCGAAAAGACCCAGTTGATAATTTTTGACTCTCGCCTTAAAAGGATTAACATCTTCCATAGGGTGGAAAAAACCTTGGTAAATATTGCCGTTTCCTAATTTAAAAAGTCCTTCAAATAACTCTTTTGAAAGTGCCGCTCCGACACCTTTGGCGTATTCAAAAAGATGGATAAACGCCATCATGTCTTTGGGATTCACAACAACGCTCACAAGATCGATCAACGCTTTAACTTCTCGTGAGTCAAAAAAGCTGATCCCCCCTTTTCGCTTGCATGCAATGCCCTGTTCTTTTAGTGTGGCCTCGATACCATCGGCACTTGAATTGTTTCTAAAAATGACCGCTATGTCATGATAGGGCGTGGTTGAGTCTTTTATGAGAGAAGAAATAGCGTGGTATTGGGTAAAAAGCTCTTCATATATCAATAGTCTTGGGGCTTCTGACTTGGTGGTTCTTGTCACTTCCAGTTGTTTGTCATAAATTCTTGGATTGTAGTTTATCACTTTGTTAGCCAAAGAGAGGATCTCTTGCGTAGAGCGATAATTTTTGTTTAACGTGAAAACTTTCGCATCTTTGTATCGTGATGTAAAAGTGCTGATAATACCGATATCCGCACCGTTAAAAGCATATATACTCTGATCATAATCGCCGACACAAAATAGCGATTTTTTATCAAACGCATCAATGAGAGAGTTTTGTAAAATATTCGTATCTTGGTATTCATCCACTAAAACTTCAGAAAATTTTATCGTCTCATCGACTTTTAGAGCATCTCTCATACGAATCAAGAGATCATTGAAATCCACATATCCATACTCTTTTTTCAAATCTTTAAATTCTTCAAATATATCTTCATAAATATCAAAATAAACCCCATGATCGCTCTCTTGCTCTTCGAGCCACTGCGAAAAACTAAGCTCAACGGTTGAGTTTTGATACAAACAGAACAGATCATATAGATAAGAAGATTGATACGCTTTGACACCCGAATCGATATGATCAAATCTCCTTTTTGCATGGATGGTTTTTAGCAACATCTTCAAATCTTTTGGCTGTTTAAGCGTTATATTTTTCCCCAGTCTTTTTAAAAGCCTGTAACTTACAGCATGAAAGGTCCCAGATTCTATCTTTTCTACTATTGATTTATCAAAATACCTGGAAACGCGCTCTAACATCTCTTGAGCTGCTTTATTTGTAAAAGTCAGCAATAATATATGCTGTGGTTTTACATCTTGACTTAATAAATACGCGATCCTTGCTACTATCGTTGAAGTCTTTCCGGTTCCGGCACTTGCAACTATTAGATTTGATCCCGCATCTGTTGTTGCAGCAGCATATTGTTCTGTATTTAGCTTTGAAAGTGGCATTTTTATCCTTTAAGGGCGCAATTATATAGAAAAAACTATTGATTTATCATAAAATTCATCTGTTATTTACATAATATACGCTATACTTTGCCCCAAACTAACTTTAGGAGAAGGAATATGAAAAGGAACGGTTTTACAATGATCGAATTAATCTTTGTAATCGTGATCATAGGTATTTTGGCTGCAACTGCCTTACCTAAATTTAACGGTGTACGAGATAATGCGAAGGCAAACAGCGAAATATCTGCCATGAGTAGTATGGACGGTGTAATCGCAGGGAAAAAAGAATTTAGACTACAAGACTACAACGATAACAACGTAACTTGGAATGATAGAGTGATAAGTGGCGCTGCAACTGCAGCAACTTATGACAGTATTAACACTGCAAAAGGCGTATTAAAAGCTATCATGAACAAGGGTGACAAATTTAAAATTATTGGTTTTGAACACTCCAACTCAATTTCAGGAGACGGTGATCAAAATGCTTCAAGCGATGTTCTATTACTGACAGGTCCTGCAACTGATGCGACAAATGGTCTCAGCTATCCAACCGATGCAACTAATCAAGACATAGCCGGCAAACCGGATAAAAATGACTTTTGGGTATTTAATCCTAACTCTTATGACTTAAATGTGACCGGAACAATTGGTACAAGTACAGTACAAGCAACTGTTAATGCACAATCAATCGGGCTAGTTGATGTCAATGGAACTACCGCTCTTAGTGTTGGAAGTGTCAATATTGCGCCTAGTGATGGATCAACAACTGGAACAACCGTAACTCCTGTTCCTTAATAAGATTTTACAATGAAAAGATCTGCATTTACAATGGTGGAGCTTATTTTTGTCATTGTCATCATAGGAATACTCGCTTCCATAGCGATACCGAAACTATCAGGCATCACAGACGGTGCCAAAAAGACTGCCGAGATCGCAACGATCTCGGCAGTTTCTACTGTTCTACAAAGTGCAAACGGTGAATGGAGTATCAATGAAGGCATCTTTACTTGGGGCAATAAAAGAGCTTCTAGTGAATTAAACTCTGCAGGATATCCTACTTTTCTAAGCAATGATAACAATAAACCTTTTAAATACGTACTCAAAAACGATGACGGTAAATTTAAAAATGTCAGCGGTACGGCAAACGGAGTCATCACAAGCGGGAGTGACTACAACATCTCCATCTTCACAGGTCCTGCATCAAACGCTCAAAATGGAGTCCGTTTTGATACAAGTGCGCCAAATAGTGACATAGCAGGAAAACCGGATAAAAATGATTTTTGGATCTATGCCTCTTATACTGATGCAAATAAATCATGTATGTATAACGACAAAAATATAACTTCCGGAGATTTTGTTTTGATAGATGTCAATGGGACTGCAGCTACTAATTATTCAGGTGTTTCTCTTATCTGCCATTAAATATTTGTGATCTTGTGAATGATCCAAAACGTAATGCCGAGTATTATTGTGCTAAGTATTGCTATGCTAATACTTCCAAGTTGCATATCGCCCATCATGTACCTCCTACGGCTTCAGCTATAGACCACATAGGTAAAAATATCCCAAGAGCCAGTAAAAGAACAAAACCTGCGATTGCCGCTATCAAAAGAGGTTCTATCATCGTTGCCACATTATCAACTAAATAACTGTATTTTTTTCTAAATATGTCGGATATTTTATCCAACATCTTACTAAGAGATCCGCTGTTCTCGCCTGCACTTATCATCTGTATAACCATGCTTTCAAACTTTTTTGTATCTTCAAAGCCATCTTTGAGACTTCTACCCTCTTCTATAGCTCTGATTATCTCAGATAATCGCTCCCGGAGATATGCATTTTCAACGATGCCTATAGCTGTTTTTAATGAATCTATTATAGGGATACCTGAAGTTGAGAGCCTGTCAAAGACATAAACGAACCTTCCTATCATGGAAAGATATATCACTCTTCCTACAATATAGACTTTTAGCATGTTTTTGTCAAATAATCTTCTGAAATTCTCACTTCTTTTATACAAGATAGACAGAAAACCACTCATCACCAAAGCGCCGCCTAAAACATAAATACCATAGTGTGTGATCGCATTTTCTATCCACAACAGCAAGATCGTTGGAAATGGCAATTGTGCATTATATTCTTGAAACATAGATTGAAATTGAGGTATCACCAGAGTAATCACAAGAGAAAATGCGATGATCATAGCGATGATCACTATAACCGGATATCTAGTAGCCTTTTTGAGCTTCATTCTATTGTCTTGGACCTCTTGTAAAATATCTGCCAATTTTTCTATTGATTCATCAAGTGTACCTGTTTTTTCTCCCAAATCAAATAATGCTGTAGTTATAGCTCCTAGCTCATCTTCAAAAGCTTTAAATGAATCAGACAAATTCACACCTGATTCTACTTCCTGCAAGACAGTAGTATAGATTTCTTTCAATCTTTTGTGTTCAGTCGTCTTAATCACATCTTCTAGACAAACTGTTATGGAAAGTCCTGCATTTAACATAGTAGATACATGCCTTAGTGATGCGATATATGGATCCAAAGGCATCTTCTTTATTCTTAGTTTTTCTTTTATTTTCTCAGATATTTTTTCTAATTTGAAAGACAGTGGCTCTTGAATCTCAGTTATATTGACGAATACTCCCAAGGATTTTCTTTTGAAATTTTCCATGGCTTCTATTTTGTTTTGTGCAAGCATCACTAGTTTTTCCCTGTTTGTCTGCTTGATGTATTCTATCTCAAAATATTTCATATGATTCCTATTTCGCGACTCTCATGACTTCTTCAATAGTTGTTATACCGTTTAATGCTTTTTTGATACCATCAACGATCATAGGCTCAAAACCATCACTCTCTTCTGCTTTTCTTGAAATTTCATATTTGTTCATATTGATAGAGATAAGATGTGATATCGTCTCACTGATTCTTAATATCTCGCTGATCATGGTTCTTCCGTCATAACCTGTAAAACCACATCTCAAGCAACCCTCACCTTTATAAAAAGTATAATCCTTCGGTAGATATTTTTCTATTTTATCTAGAGTCATCTTCAGTGGTTTGTACTCTTTTTTGCAGTGAGGACAAATCTTTCTTACAAGTCTTTGTGCGATTATACCAACCAATGAATCTGCGATAAGATAAGGTTCTAATCCCATTTGAATCATCCTGGTAATTGCACTTGGAGCATCATTAGTATGAAGTGTTGAAAAGACAAGATGCCCTGTAAGCGATGCTTGAACCGCAATATTTAGAGTTTCGGTATCTCTAACTTCTCCGACCATTATAATATCCGGATCCTGCCTTAGAATAGAACGTATAGCTTCTGCGAACGAATAGTTTATCTTTTCATTTATCTGTATCTGTTGTGCGAGAGGGAGTTGATACTCTATAGGGTCCTCTATAGTTATCATTTTGTTTTCTATACTTTTTATCTCATTTAATGCAGCATACAAAGTAGTCGTTTTTCCGCTTCCTGTAGGTCCTGTTACAAAAATGATCCCATAAGGAGATTTTAAAATTTCCTCGAAAATTTTGATATTTTCATCTTCCATCCCCAAATCTCTGAGTTTAAGCAGAATTTTTTGTTGATCCAAAATCCTCATGACTATGGATTCACCAAACATAGTAGGAGCAGTTGAAAGTCTGAAATCATATGTACTGTTGTTTATTTGCATGGAAAATCTACCGTCTTGAGATTTTCTTTTTTCACTGATATCCAAATTTCCAAGAATTTTTATACGTGATGCTATAGCATTGTATATCTCTATATCAAATACAAAATTTTCTCTCAACACGCCATCGATCCTGCTTCTAACGGAAACATTAAAAGCCGATGGCTCTATATGGATATCACTGGCATTTTTTTTGATCGCTGTCTTAATGATCTGTTCTATAAGTTGCATAACAGAACTTTGTTCACTGTCTGCTTTGTATATGTTAGAAGCTATCTCTTTTTTGATATTGTCAACCAATAATTTTGTTATAGATAGAATCTCAAATCTTTCAAATATATGATAAACATCACTTTTTAATGAAATGTATAGTTTGATCGGTTTTGTGGCAATGCTTCTTTCTAATAGTTCCAATGATTCATAATCAAGAGGATCAACCGTAGCAACGTGAATAAATTCTTCATCTTCTTTAAATGGTATAGCCTCTGCACCTTTGAGCAATTTTATCGAATATTTGGACATGAGATTAAAATCAACCTCTACTCCGTATAAGTCAATAAAATCTATATTTAACTGCTCTGCTAGTATTTCTGCAAATACTCTATCGCTTAAGTATCCTTCATCTATAAATATCTGACCTAGTCTCTTTGAAAAATTGCTATTTTTTTGCTCAGCCAAAGCAAGGTGAAGCTGTTCTTGTGTTATAAAACCTTTTTCTACTAGTATGTCACCGATTCTTATCTTGTTTTGAATCATATTATATTCCTATAAATACCAATGTTGCTTAATCAGTTTGTTATTTTTATACTCTTGTATAAAAACTTTTGGTTTTTCATCATTTGATAACCAAATCAAATATTTTTTTACTCCGAGGTCTATTTCAATCTTATTATTGACAATTTTGTAATTTTTTTTCACAAGATTTTCAAACACTACGGAGAGTATGTAAGAAGTTCTAGGAAGTCTTATATCACTTATATCTATACCATCGTTCATAAACTGGTATATGAGTTTCTTTTGCAGTAAAATTGTTGCAAAGTAAGATGCGTTTTCCCTGTATTTAGGAGTTGAATATAGTTTTTTGATAATATCACCCAGAGGATTTATATAATCTATTCTTAGGCATGCATCTGCGATCAATGACAACATATCTTCATCTGTGATCGTATATACAAGATTCAAACTATTCATACATACATTTTTGTAATTTTTATTCTGATAGTCGTTTATGATATTGACTTTGTCATATGCCAAGCAGATAACAGACATAAAAAACAAGATAATAACTGCTTTTTTCATTTCTTGCCTTTTATAGAGATCAACAAGTTTTCTACATCGTCTGAGCTAAAATACGAAAGATATGTTTCAAGCGCTTTTATGGCTTCATCCCTCTTATGTTCTTTGATCTTGGCTCTTGCATATACAAGCCAAGGCTTTGCTGAAGTAGGATTAAAATGGTTTGCCTTTTTAGAATAAAATATCGCTTTTTCATATTTTTGATTTTTAAAATAATATTGTGCAAGCTTAAAAGCAGAATCAAAATCTTCATCTTTACTGTTTGTTTCGATCAAAGATTCTTCGCTTGGCATAGTTGTAACCGAAATATGTATTTTATCGGCTTGTTTGAGGCTTATATTTTTATCAGGTACGACTATCTTGTCTTTCTTTACTTCTGTAACTTTTGGTTGAATTTTATCTTTTTTGATAGTTGTATTCACTTCTTGTATTTTTTGATTTATCTTTGGAATTACTATGTTCGGTTTCAACAAAAGCGTCTTATAGTCTTGGGGCTTTACAGTTATATTACTCTCTTCTTTTTTGAGTATTGTTTTATTTGTGTCGATTTTCTTAGCTACGACCTTAAGTTTTGGTATAACCCTTTTGATCTTTGAAACATTATTTTCCACTTTTTTTAAGGGGACTACATGACTTATCTGTGTTGCACTGACAAAGAAAAACTCAAATAATCCAAAACCTATAAGAGCTAAAATTATAAATATCAATAAAAACCATTTTAAAAATATTTTTCTATTTAGAGCAGTGCATCTTCTTTCTAAATCTTCAAATGCTCTATTAGTCATGAATCACCCCTATTTCCAAGGCACTCATCTTTAACAAAAAGTTATTTATTCTATCATATTTTCTAAGACCGTTTTGCTTTGCATACTCCAAAAGAGTGATGAGAGTATATAGGAACTTTTTAACTGTTCTAAAATTTCCATTGCAATATCTTGTTATCTTTAGGGAATGCTTTTTTGAAAACATATTTGCTATCTCACCTTGATTTATCAAGAACAATGTACTTTGTATATATCTCAAAACCTCATCATGATGCAATTTACCATACTCTACTACAGCCTTTGTTCTTGACTTGAAGTGCTTTTTCTCCAATATTGCACTTCCCTCTTCTTTATGCATTGATAGTACAAATTGAAATACTTTTGTGTCGCTTAAAATTCTGATCAATTCAAACTGCTCTTCATTTAAAAGCTGCGCTTCGTCTATAAATATAGTATGCTGGCTATTTTTATACTCTTTTAGTAAATTTGCTTTAAGTTCGTTAAAATTTATATCTTTGTCAAATTCCATACCTTTTGCTTCATAAAGGATTTTTAATAAATCTCTTTTATCAAAAAAAGGATGGTCTATAAAAATACTTAATGATTTTTTCTCTAATTCTGAACTTATGAGTTTCAAGATATAACTTTTACCAACACCCGGATCACCTATCAAAAATATCAAAGGAGCGTCTCTTCCTTCTATAGAATTTTCAATCTTATATCTTGCTATTTCAGCGCTTACGCTATCAAAATATAATCTTGAATCAATAACATCCCGAAATAGCTCTTTGGCTGCAGTAAAATCTCTCATTTTTTATATTTTCTATCTATGTTTATATCAAAATCATTTAAATTAGGTTTTTTATTTACATCAATGATATGAGGTATCAACACAATGATAAGCTCACTGTTTGTTATAACCTTGCCGTCACTTCTAAAAGCCTTTCCAACTATAGGTATAGATGAGAGAAACGGTACACTAGTATTTGTCAAACTTTCGTCTTTGTTAATAAGTCCGCCTATTAGAACTTTGCTGCCATTTTTAACTTTTACTATAGATGAGAGCTGCTTTATCTTTATATCCGGAGCTAAAAAAGGAACACCGTTGCTGTCTATGTGTTCTTTATCTATCTCACTAACCGTTGGATTGATCTTTAGCATAATAAAGTTGTCATTTGTCACCTGTGGTGTAATATCAAGAGTAACTCCTACAAATGTCGAATCAGCTGTATAGTTTGGCGTAGTCACTGAACCACCGCTTGAAGTCGTCGTGGTACTTCCGCTGTCATATCTGTAATTTACTTCCGTTCCTACATTGATGACGGCTGATTGATTGTTTAGTGTCATGACCTTTGGGTTAGATACGATTTTGACATCGCCTTGCGTTTTTAGAAAATTAAGCAATCCATCCATAGAAAAGTTGTATCCGATCAGATAGTTTGGCTTAACAAATCCATTTGTAGATATTCCTGCACTTCTTGATGCCAACGCATCACTTGATCCGTTAAGAGAGAGTTGAAACTTACTCCAATCTATGCCGTTGGTTTTACTATCCGTATATTTTACTTCTATAAGCTTAGCTTCTATAAGTATCTCTTTGTGCAGCCTCTTCATGATGTCTTTTATGTATTTTCTAACTCGATCAAGCTGTCTTTTTGTTCCGGTTACAGTGATCATGCCTGCATCTTGATTGATGAGCGCTTTTGAAGCCACTTTGCTATCAGGTTCTCCACGATTTAGTATATTATTTACTTCAGCTTCTATTTTGCTCCAAAACTGGAAATCTGAAGTAAAATCCATAGTAGTTGAATCCTCTGCTCCTTTTCCTGTTGAAGATCCTGTTTTTATAGTTTTATTTGTACTGCTTGTACGTTTTGTGAAACTTACATAATCTAAAAAGAATGATTTTGTTTTAACATATGAGATCTTTAATATCTTCTGATTCTCATCAAGGGAATAAAATAGATTTCTATCACTCAATAAAAGATTTAAAAGCTCTTTCAGCGAAAAATCTTTTACATTGATATAGTTTAGTTTTTTATTGAGCTCTTTTCTAACAAGACCGTCTTCGAAGATCATAGTCATCTTACATTCGTCTGTAACATTTTCTAGAACATCTAAAATACTGACACTACTTTTTGAACTATCTTTTACACTAAAAGAGAAAAATTTATTTTCACAATTTGCCAATGCAGATGTAGTCAAAAAGACTAGAACCAACAATAAAAATCTAATTCTCATGTTTATTTTCCCTTATTTTCAAAATATTTTCTTTTATTCCCAAACCAAGAGTGGTTTTCACACCTTTTTTGTTTACTAAAATTTTATTTGGATAAATCTTTTCTATCTTATATCCGGCTACTATATCACCTGCTTTGAACCATCTGCCGTTTATAAAAGCTTTTTTATTCATAACCGTAATAAAATCTAGTGGATGATTTTGTTTTTTAGGTGTAATATCTCTGTAACTCTCTGCAGCTTTTTTTTCTTTTTTATTAACTTGAAATGGATTATAACTTAAAAAGACAACTTTCTTTTCATGTTTGTTTTGTATCAAATGCTCTAATCTTGTAGATAGATTATCACCAAAAACGAATGATAGTAAAATTGTTAAAATTAAAAGATACCTCATAATCCAATCCCATATAAATCGATATTTAATTTAAAGTTTACGATATCGTCTTTTAGATAAATATCTGTTTTAGTAAATTGTAAAAGTGTGTTTAAATTATCTATATATGAGATAAATGCAACAATATCACTATAATTTCCACTTCCTTGTATCTCCAGACTTCTTTTCTTTTTCAAGATATTTTTGCTTTTGGAGTTTTTGGCATCCAGACTCTTTACATAATCAATTTTCAAATTTCTTTTTAGAGAATCTTGAAGTATGTCTTGTATACTTTTTGCCCATTCTTTATCATCGTAAAATGCATATTTTAATTTGTATAATCCTGATATTAGAAAGTCTATTTTCTCTTTTTGTTTCTCTTTTTGTGTTGTAAGGCTGAATAAGTTTTTGTTTGCTGCTCCAAGCTCTCTTTTTAATCTAGCCAATGAATTCTGAGCCAATTTGATCTGTAAATTGCTTATACGATCTTTTATATTATTTTGCTCATTTACAAGAGGAGTCATAACAGTAACTGCGATATAGATGATTAATCCAAAAACCATAAAATAAATAAGATATTTTTGTCTTTTATCTATATTGTTTAGGTATTTTTCTAAATTATTCACGCTCAATTCCTATTTTGCTTATATAATTTTTATCATTTAGCCTAATCTCATCTGTTTTAACGTTTAAAAAGCCCTCCTGCATAAGCTCTCTTAAAAAACTTGCTATCTTGTCACGATGTTGGTAGCTTGAAATAACTTCTATATCCATATATTTTTTATCTATTTGTTTTATACTTTTTGTATGTAAACCATACCTTTGCAGTAAAGTATTTACTTTTGCAAGGAAACTGATGTAAGAATTATCTACCCCTCTCATCTTTTCAAGTTTATCTATACTGACCTTTATGTTCTCCAATACCAACTTTTGTTTTGATATATCGGCTTTTACTTTAATTATCTCATTGTTTTTTTGTCTTATTTGTGCTTTATATTGATTTGCACTTTGTTGTAAAGCGCTATATCTAGACGAAAGCTGACTCTCTTCTTTTTTTAAATTTAAAATAGAATTGTTCAAATAAAAATATATACTAAATACAATAATCAGCAGAACAGCGGCAGATGTTATGAGCTTTCCGGCTTGTGTTTTCAAAAAAGAAGGTCTACGTTCAAAGATAGTTACATTTTGCTCAGAAGATTTTTCTTTGAATTTGTCCATTCCATAAGAAGCCACGATTTTATCTAAAAAGTTATCTTCTTGTTTTTCTTTAAATAGATTAAAATCCAGTACTTCAACATCGCTCATTCCAAAATTTAAAACAAAATTTTTAAGACCTTTGATCCTGCCTTTTTTTGTACTAAAAAATATTCTGTCAATTTGTTCAAATTCAAAAACGTTTCTGTTATGTAAAGCTACATTTTGAATCTTCATCAAAATATCAGAAAATATAGACTCCATAAAATTAAATAGATCAGCTTCCTCATTTGCATAATTGGCAGAGTCCAACCCTTTGTTCTCAAGCAGACCATACAATTCGTCAATATTGAGATGAATATCTTGTGCATTTAATTTGTCTATTATCTCATCTAAGTTGATCAAGGACTTTGTAGATATATATGTAGCGTTTTTATAAAAACTCATAAAAGATTCATTTTCATCTATATAGACAAATATATCATTTTTGGCTGTTAATATTTTGTTTTTATAAAACGTACTAAATGCAAAGAACGGTAAAGCTAGAAAATCTATATATTTTACTTTTTTTATAGGTTCTTTGAAATTGTCTTTCAATGTATCAATATCAATGGCAAAGGCTTCAACTAAATTAGTGTCATCAAAGTTGAATTCTTTGAGTATATATGTTATCTTGTAGTTCTTATTTACATCTAGTCCTGCTTCCTCATACATTTTGATTTCAGCAAGGGCATTTAGGTCATCGTTAGCTTGAGAAAGTGGGATTTTAAAACTGTAAATTATGACACATTCATATAAAATTCTGGAAACAGTATATAGATTTTGTCTCTTTTGGGTATTTACAAAATTGCCGCCATCATATAAAATCAGGGATGAATCTACCGGGTTTATATACTGAATTGATTTATTTTCTGCCATTATAAAATTAACCTTAGATTTTAATTTTTGATTATAACATATCCGCTCATTGGCTCAACTGAAATTATGTTATATTTGTTTATATTATGACTAATATTGACATCTATTCTATTTTTCAGGAGTGAACCTGATTGGTATGGCCTGCCAAACTCATCAAAACATATTGTACTGTTTGTACTGTTCACAACACTCAAATTAGAAGTGAACTTATATGGTTTTTGAGAGTTTTTATCTTCATTTTCCAAAGTTGCCGTATTAAAATTCACGCATGTTGAGTTATCTTCAACGCTCCATGGATCAGCAAATCCTACGGCATCGTAACCAATCGCATTTCTTTGTTTTTCTTTAATCTTCATGACCAAAAAATTTGTGTCATTAAGAAGCTTATTATCAGGTAAAAAACTAACTCCTATGCTTGTTAATATTCCGATTAGTATGATAACAAATACAAGCTCGACAATAGTAAAAGCAGATTTAATATATTTGTTAGTTCTCATGGCTTTTGCAAGGTCCTCATATATAGTGATATATTTTTGTTTTTGTTTTTAGGATTTTTTGGGTTTGTCATGACATGCACTTTAAGCATCACCATGCCGCTGGACTCTTCAGTACTGATAGGTTTGCATAAGCTTCCACAATAATTGCAATCTTGACTACCGTTTAGGAGATAGTATTTTGAGATATTAATATCTGCAAAAAATCTATCATCGGCAGATGTCACATTGATCTCTTTAAGGCAACCGTTCGTAGCATTTCTTTGATAGCCGCTTATAGCTAATAAACTAGTCTCTAGAGCACTCTTCATAAAAAGTTCTGCACTCTCTTTAGCATATATGTCGCCTGTTTGTTTTATAGTTATTTTGGCATATTTCATAGCTACGACCAACAAACCGCTTACTAGGATTATAATCAAAAGAGTTTGAATCAAGCCAAACCCTGAACGTTTCAAAACACTACCTTTTGTTTTGAGATACTGACATTGTTGTCACTGCCTCTTATATGTTTTTCCAATGTAAGATTAAATTTAAGATTGCCGTTTATCAAACCTGCCTGAAATCCTGTGACATGTTTTGACAATATAGATACGCTTCCGCTTTGTCCGTTGCCTTTGGGATCGGCACAAAATGTTTGATTTTTCCAAGGGCGATAATCATAAAATAAAAATAGAGTATCACTGTTATCACTTTGATTTAGATCAGTGATGCACGTTGCATTCAAATCTATATCTTTGCCTCTAGCTATCGCATAAGCGCTATCGACTAGATAGTATTTTTCATATATCACTATATTTGTACTGCTAGCATCGGGTATCAAAGTTATATCATTTGTATTTAAGGTTACATCAAAAACTAAATGGTGATGAGCACCGCTGCTATGCCAGCCAAATGAGTTATTGAAGTCATTTGCCAAAGAGAGCGATCCATCATCAAAACTTCCGGCAAAGACAAGTGCGAGATCATTAAGGTTTCCACCGGTAAATTTCTTTGCCAAAATATTGTTCAATCCCGTAGTATTTATATCATAAGAAGCTATCTGTAAAGTGTTTTTATTAGATGCATTTAGATCAACAAAACCACTATAATATCCGGCCTTTAATCCTTCACTGGATAATCCTATCCATTCGATAATATTGTAAGTAGAACCTAAGTTGTAAATTGAACCATAAGTTCCATCGCTCTTATAACCTATAACCGAACTTGGAACTCTTTGATATAAAAGAGACGATACCTGATCGGCTATTATCTGAGAATCGCTTGAGAGGTCGCTAAACGCTTTTGATTTTGCAGCCTTTACATACAAATGCTTCATGGCAACAAATGTACCCGCAGATAAGATTCCTATGATCACTATGGTTATGATCGCTTCTATGAGTGTAAAAGCTTTTTTCATCTCCACACTCTCCTGCTTAAAGTTTTCAATCCGATATTTGCAGATACATATGAAAATTGTGCGATCTGTTTGCCTTGTGCTCCTCTTTTTCCATTATAAGTTATGTTTATGTCTATTCGTTTTAGATTGGTAGTATATGGCACAGATAAAGTGCTTTGAACGATTTGCGCTTTATTGGCACTGTAAGTTATATTGTCATCTATATAATATACGCCGATCAAAAGGTTATAATATGTTGCATTTATATCTTGATTGTTAAACTCATCTATGTTATTTGCCAAAAAGTAGTTTGTCCCGGCAAAATCTGCTATAAAGCTTGCATCTTTGTTGTTTTCACAATTTCTTGAACCTATAAAACCACCTATTCTATAGTGTGTAGTGCTATTGCAGTCAAAAATTTGATTTGCACTTGAGCTTACGTGGAGTATGTCGTTTGAATTCGTATTATTTTCATCCCACGGCATTGAAGAGATCATCTGCATCATAGAAATGCCGTTAAAAAGAGCATCTTGTCTGATCGCAAAACTATCACTTTTATTCAAAGATAAAATAATTTTAGGGATAACGGTAAAAACGATACCGATGATGACGATAGTAAAAATCAACTCTATCAAAGAGAGTCCAAAGCGCATTTGCCTTGGAGTATTTAGAGTCTCTTTATAACTGCTTGTATTTTTTATCATCTAAATACTTTTACGCCAGATTTTATGTATGTTGATTGATTGTAATCAGATCCGATGTCAGTACCGTTAAAATCACCGCTTTGTATCAATCCTGAGGTCCCTTGGTTTAAGAAAAAATTGTATCTAAAACATGGGTGAGTTGAGCAATCGCTTGCATTGTTATCACTGTAAGCTTTATATTGATTGTACCAAAGATAAGTCGGTACTTTTATGTGAATATATGCAGAATCAGCATTGGTCCAATGATTTGTGATAGTAAAACTATCAACTCCCAAAAGCGTATTTTGGGTCGTAGTTATATCATCAATACCTACTTTATCAAGATTTAGCGTAAAATCAACCTTGGGCAAAAGTGCATTCATCACGGTAAGATTATCTTTTTGCATTTGATACCAATTGGTACTGTCTTGATGAAAACCGCTAACATACGTATTTGTGGCACTTGAGTATACTTCTATCTTTTGATTAAATATTGCACTGTGTTGATTTGTGTCTATGTCATTAACGCTCAATCTTCCATAATAAAATTGACTGTTATTGTTATCCAGAACAAGACCTTGATTTATGACATTTGAATCACTTGGATAGCTTGTGTTTATATCGACCCCGCTTATAGTCAATGGATTTTTTGGTACATTATACTCTCTATGTACATTTAGTGCATACTGTACTGTTGAGCTATTTCCTTCCGTAAAGTTCTGATCATTTATCGTGCCATTAAAGTTAAAATCACTTAAGTTTTTATCATTTCCGTAAGTAGACGAGTTGTTTATCAACTGAAAATAACTGACATTTCCATCACTAGATGTAGAGTTTAAGTCAATTTTGACATCTACTGCTTTACTGTAACATTGATAATCAAATTTTTTCGTGACCACTCCATCTGCATTTTGAGCTTGAACTTTAAAAGACAAGCTTATATTTGCATCTTTTACGTCTGACATATATCGCCAATCTTGATCAGGATTTCTTGTAAAATTATAGTTTATAATACTAAACTTGTAAGGATTGAATGTTATAGTTTTACTGGTTGCCGGAATAAGTCTGTCTATAGCGCTTGTATCGTTTTGATCTACTAGGGCAAATTCACTACCCAAATTTTCTTTAATAGTGATATTTACATCACCTACTTCACTGTATTTGGTATTTAACGCAATTAATCCGTCTGAAAATTTTAAAGGATTTGGTACATTGCTTAGAGTCCCGCTAGGACAAGTCGCATTGGAATCATTAATGCCGACACTATATGATGTGCCGTTTGTTTCATTATAATCTAAACTATTATTTCCACTATTGTTTGTAGCATTTATGTCCAATTTAAATGGAACTCCTGCATATAAGGTTGTGGAATTTGTATCAAAAGTGAAATGTGATGGACGGATGGCAAAATTATCTGTTGATCTCGTAGAATTATCTTCGTTTGTTATAGGACAAGTAGTGTCAACGCCTTTTTTCCAAGAAAGATCAATCCTCGCATCTCTACTGGCATAATCTGAGTTAAATGTCGCAGTATTTATATAAGGATGTGACGCATCGAATAAAAGTTTTACCCAACCTGAAAGAATTTTGTTACTGCTGCTGTCAACGACACGGGCACAGACTGTTCCGTTAAAATCTTGGTAATCAGTATTTGTCTCATTTAAAGCAACTACATTGAGAGTGAAATTTTTCTTTACTATTTTTGTTTTAATGACACGGTTGCTTATATTGTAAGCAGAACCTACTTCCCAAGCATCAAAATAATTGTTCTTATTATTTTGAATTTGCCCTAAAGTACCGCAACTAAGAGCACTTATATTTAAATCATCAATACTGTGATAATTTGTAGATCCACCTGTAGAACCTGTTAAGCTAAATCTGAAGTTTGCAGGTGGCGAGGCGTTTTGGGTAGCGTTTACTTCATTCATGTTTGGCAAAAGCACATAACCGTTTCCATCATGAATGTCTCTGTATACGGTGATCAAAGTCTGATTATTTCTAGTGTCAATGATAAATTTATAATTACTTTTAGGAGCCGGAGTAGCTGAGCTTGTATCATCTATACCGACACCGGTACTAGTAGCCAGATTTCCACTGTTTGCGATAAAACAGTATCCATTTAATCTATTGCTGTCTCCCCTGCCTCGAATCGTCAAAGAATCCAAAATTCTGCTTGTCGGTCTGTAAGTGCAGCCTCTACCTTTGTTGCCGTCATTGTCATCCGCAAAATTTCCGTATTCATCCAAACCAAAACCAAGCCATGCACCTGCAAAGCCTAAAATTTCATTTTTAGGGGCATATCCTAAAGATCCTCCAAATCCTCCTGCAACAGGTGTCGTATTTGCATCTGAAAGAATCACCGAAACTCCATCCGCTCCACTGCCTGCATAAGCATTTCCTTCAAATTCTATCTGAATTATATTGTTATTGGATGGAAAACTTCCAACAAGCGACACACCAGAAGAAATATTTCCTATATTTTTTGTCAGCATCAGCTTATTGTCAGTAACATCAGGAGGGTGTGTTCCTGTGCTGATAATACTCCATTTGTCGCCAAGACTTGTTCTGTTAAAATTATCGCTAAAGCACTCTTTTAATGCAGTACAAGTAGGTGCTACCCTGGTACTTCCATCATAGTTTTTACCTACGTTTTCATTATCATAAATCGTTTTTATCTCAGAAGCAGACAGAACACGATTGTAAATCTCAACTTCATCTAAACTTCCATGAAAATATTTCGGCAAAATAGATGAATTCGTATTTTCAATCCTGCCGATGCTTGAAAAGTTTGTAGTAACATCTCCACTGTCTGAAAATGAAGTTTGATTCAAATTGCCGTCAACATAGACTTGGAGCTGTCCAGTTGATGAATCTCTGGTTAAAACGACATGATGCCACAAATCATCATTGATGGGATTAGTAGATTCAGCACCATTTCCATTGCCTTTTGTGATATGTATATGTCCTGTAGCATCAAGCCAACCCCAAAATATGTCATTGGTTCCGCCGTTTTGTTCTATACCGCTGATCCCTGGAGCCAACCAGTCTGTATTATTTCCAGTTTGCGTAGTCTTGATCCAAAAACCGAGAGAAGCCGTTTTTTGAAGATAAGAAGCTATACCTTGAGCATAGATATAATGATCAGTTCCATTGAATGTTGCCCCTCTATATACTTTTCCTGAACTGTTTGTATCCAATCCGTTCATAGCTGTTGCGTTATAGCCATTTCCACTGCTATCTTTAACTTCACCACTCACACCACTCCATGAACATTCATCAAACCAGTAATCTACCAAAGGAGCCACAGAAGTACTACCTCCGCAACCGGTAGCAGTACAAGTAGCTTTGGGATGATTATCTACAACATTTCCGCTTTTATATACAGTACCGCTAAATCCGTCCCAATAGTTGCTATCAAAATAATGTACCGTACTATTTGAGTTGGCTAAAGCACTGCCGTAAAAGCAGTTATTTGTTATGCTAGCCGGATAACCGGTAGATGAACTAAGTTCCAAGTCAACATCAGTAGTATTTTTTATAACCGTGTTTTTAACCACTGCATTATATACATTCCACGGGATATAAATACCTCTTTTTGCACCGTTAATACATACCGAATCTATGTTCAAATAGCCATTGTTAGTATGTATGCCATCATCTCCGGCTGAAATTTTACTGTTTTGTATAGTTATTTTAGCATTGCTATCTCCCCAATTTAGAAGAATGCCGTAATTTGTACCTGAACTTGTGTTTATATCCACATTGTCTATAACCATATCTCTGTACGCAGCCGTATCAACGCCTCTGGCTCTGCTGGTTATATTTGCATCACTGAGACTTGAAAAACCTCTTGCAAAAGATATACCTGAACCGAGTGAATTTATTGTAATATTTTTTAAGATACTGTTGCCGTTAACATCCCAAGGTGCATATATTCCCTCTTTTTGACTTTGAATTGTTATATTGTCAATTGTAAGATCATTGTTTGTATTCTCTATGTCCAAGCCTCTATCTGTAGTTGAATTCAAATCCATATTTTGAAAGCTCAATCCGCCATTTGCGACATAAACGGCTTCTGATTTAGAATTGACTTTGATGTGATTAAAAGTATGGTTTCCCCAAGCGTTATAAGCCAGATAGATTCCCATATTGTTTGAACTATTTACGTCAATATAATCCAAAGAGACTTGTTTGCCGCCATTTACCGAAATACCGGTGGCTTGCGATGAAATATTGATGTCATTGAATATTTTCTGTCCTGAAACGTTACTTGTTGTGTAGATTCCCTCATTTTTACTACTGATGGCTATATGTTGGAACAATAGATCTTTTGAAGTATTGCCGATATCAATACCCATACCGTTTGTTGAAGTGAGATTTAGATTTTCAAATGACAAACCTCCATTATCTGCTTGTATCGCATTGTCTTTGGAATTTATCGTAATATTGTTATATGTATGATCCCCTTTTACATCATAGCTAGTATAGATACCGATGTCACCTGCAGTAATATTCAAATCTTCAAATGTCTGCTTATTGCCGTTTGTTAGATAAATCCCTCTATTACCAGCTTCTATGATCAATTTTCTAAAAACATGATCACCTTTACCGTGGTTGTCTCCGTATATTCCATAATTATTTGTTGAAATCAGTTTAAAATTCTCAAGAGTAATGTTTTTTTTACTTAAAGTTATACCTATATTGTTCCCTGCATTTATAACTACATCATCTATAGCTTGTCCTGATACGCCTTTTATAGTCAGATCATTTTCGTTTATATTCAAAGATTCATTATAAGTTCCACTACATATCTCTATAGTATCCCCATGTCTAGAGGCATTGAGAGCCCCTTGTATAGTATTATACGGATGAGAAGTATTTACGCAACTAAATACTCCGGATGGCGTATTATCCACCACCAATGTTGAAGATATTCCAAATACCGGAATTAATAAGATTAATAAAAATTTACATAGACTGTTTGTTTTAATTATTTATCCTTATTTTTGATATCTTTAAACAATACGATCTTATTCCTCCCGTTATTTTTTGCATCATATAAGGCAATATCGGCATTTTTGATCACTTGCCACGCGCTTAGTGCATCATCTTGAAAGTATGATATCCCTGCACTAAGTGTTTTGTTTATACTTGTTTCCCCTATCTTAAAAATTGTTTTTTCAAACTCATCTTTTATGTTTTGTACTGTTTCTAACGCACTTTCAGTATTTGGGATAAAGATTAAAAATTCTTCTCCTCCAAATCTAAAAGCAACATCATCTTCTTTGATAACTTTCCTAAAAACTTCAGAAAGACCTTTTAAAACTTTATCACCTGCATCATGACCAAATGAATCGTTTATCTTTTTAAAATAATCAATATCTATCATAGCGACCGAATAAGATTTATATTCCCTTATCTCAGTTTCCATAAAAATATCTAAATACTTTCTATTATAAAGCTTTGTCAATCCATCGATCATATTTGATCTTTGAAGTATTTCAGTCAAGATTTTGCTTTGAAGGACCGGTCTGGCTGATTCCAAATAATTTTTGATATAACCTATAGCTTTTTTATTTTCAAATAGTTCAGCCTTGTCTTTAGGCTTAATATTTACGACCAAAGATACATTCTCATCAATTGGATAATTGATACATAGATACTCTTTTGAAGTTGAACATGATTGGCAAATATTTTCAAAATCATCACTTACTACTATAGAATTAGTCCTGTAAGCTCTGCACCTTTGGCTGACTTTATAATCAGCGATAGAACAATATTTCTCAGGATTATCATGATATATCAAAATTCTTTTGTCATTTTTAATATCAATTTCAAAAAGAGATACATCATTAAAATTCAACTGTTCTTTAAATATCTTTATAAGCCTTTTGTATATTACTTCTTTTGATGTGTCTTGTTCTATAGTTCTTTTAAATCTGTAGATCATAGCTATATCTTCTATGATTGCTTGGGATTTTTCCAATGGATCATTAAACTCTTTTCTTCTGTCCGCTACAAATAAAGAAATATTTTTATCAATTGCACCGATTGTTTTTTCTAACTTTTCTAAAAGAGTGTTTAGCCATCTAAATACTTCCGTGGATTCAGTATCACCTTTGATCTCTATCCTAGTTAAATAATCACCTTTATTTGCTTTTTTCAAAGACTCTTTTATTGCTATCAGTGCACCAATGTATGGTTTAAAAAGTTTATTGGCGATATAAATAAAAAATACTATAAAAACAAGAGCTGCACCTAATATCTTGATAATAGCTACAAAACTTGAAAATCTAGCATCTTCGATATTAAATACCATACTTATGCCGCCTAAGACTTCGCCTTCTTTTGCATTGGTATGGCACTTTAAACAGTTTGGATTTGAATATGAAGATGCGATATAAGGAATCGTCACCCTTAGGGTTGGACGGACAAAACTTTCATCTATGCTCTCATATGTTTTTGCAGTTTTTATCACTTTTCTGTCAATATCGTCTCTTATGGTTTCATCTCTAAAACCTTTTCCAAAGAGCTTTACAACTTTATCTGTTCTAAATATCCAAACATCACGAGCGCCTGAAGATTTTTTTGCATTATCTAAAAATAATTCTCTTTTACTCATAGTGCCTGAGGCCATATGTGCAGTCAATCCATCCTTGACCAATGAAGCGATCACGTTTGCTTGTTCGTATTCTTTTGCTTGAGAGTAATTTTTAAAGTTAAAACTCACAATAATTACGACAACTATTAAAAATGTAAGCATCAAGCCCGAAATTATGGCTAATATTTTTTTATTTTCTTGCACTTGCAAACCCTTTTATGCAAAATATGCATATTATACTACATAAAAAAGCCTTAAATACTTATCATTAATTATGTTTTTAATGCCTTTTTAGTATAATCGCGTTAAAAATTACAAGGTTTCAACTATTATGAGTGAAAAGAGCACGGTTTATAATCCAAAAAATGTAGAAGACAAGTATTATAAAATATGGGAAGAGAGAGGTTATTTTGAAATAGACGGCAATAAAAATATCCAAACAAAAGGAAAAAACTTTTGTATCATGATGCCCCCGCCTAATGTCACTGGAAGCTTACACATAGGACACTCTTTGACATTTACTTTGCAAGATATAATCACAAGATACAAAAGAATGGACGGCTTCAAGACTTTGTGGCAGCCTGGAACTGATCATGCCGGAATCGCTACGCAAAATGTTGTGGAAAAACAACTTTTAGCTGAAGGGATTACAAAAGATGAAATCGGCAGAGAAGCATTTTTAGAAAAAGTGTGGAAATGGAAAGAATTCAGCGGTGGAGAGATTGTTCACCAGATGAGAAAACTAGGAATAAGTCCTGCATGGAGTCGTGAACGATTTACTATGGACGAAGGATTAAAGAATTCAGTTAAAAAATCATTTGTAAATCTATACAATGAAGGTATGATAGTTCGCGGTAACTATATGGTAAATTGGTGTACACACGATGGTGCACTCAGTGACATAGAAGTTGAATACGAACAAAATAAAGGTAAACTTTATCATCTAAAATACTTTTTGAAAGACTCTGATGAGTACTTGATAGTTGCAACCACAAGACCTGAGACATACTTCGGAGATACCGCAGTTATGGTACATCCGGATGATGAGCGGTACAAACATCTTGTAGGTAAGAAAGTTATTCTTCCTCTTGTTGGACGAGAGATCACGGTCATAGCAGACTCACATGTTGATATGGAATTTGGAACAGGCTGCGTAAAAGTAACGCCTGCGCATGATCTAAATGACTATGAAGTAGGGAAAAGACATGATTTGGAATTTATCACGATCTTTAATGAGAGAGGAATTTTAAATGCATATTGCGGTGAATTTGAAGGACTTGAGAGACTTGAATCCAGAGAATTAATAGTAAAAAAACTCAAAAGTGCAGGTTTTGTAGAAAAGATTGAAGATTATGAAAATCAAGTCGGTCACTGCTATAGATGTCACAATATCGTAGAGCCTTATATTTCAAAGCAATGGTTCGTTAAAAAAGAGATAGCAGATGGTGCGATACAAAAAGTAAATGAACACTTGTGTGAATTTTTTCCTGCGCATTGGATAAATTCATTTAACGCTTGGATGAAAGATCTCAGAGATTGGTGTATATCGCGTCAGCTTTGGTGGGGACACAGGATTCCTGTTTTTTACTGTAAAGATTGCGGTTATGAGTGGGCTAGTGAAAAAGAAACACAGCTTGTATGTCCTATATGTGAAAGCAAGAATATTTATCAAGATCCTGATGTACTAGATACATGGTTTAGTTCAGGACTTTGGCCTTTTTCTACACTTGGCTGGGGAAACGGAAAAGCGTTAGAGGGAGAAAAATGGTTTGAAGGGGATCTAGAAAAATTTTATCCAAATTCCCTTGTCATAACAGGCTTTGATATACTTTTTTTCTGGGTTGCACGTATGATGTTCCAAGGAGAACATGCATTTAAAGAACTGCCTTTCAAAGATATTTATCTGCATGCTCTTGTAAAAGACGAACATGGACAAAAGATGAGTAAATCCAAAGGAAATGTTATAAATCCTCTTGATACGATCGAAGAATTTAGCGCTGACACTCTAAGATTTACATTGGCAATATTGGCTGTCCAAGGAAGAGATATAAAACTGAGCGGTGAAAAATTAGAGCAGATGAGAAACTTTACAAACAAGCTCTATAATGCATCGAGATTCTTGCTTATGCATGAAGAAAAATTTGAAGATCTAAGTGACATAGAGATAAAAACTCCTCTTGGCAAATATATGTACAGCCGATTAATGGTTGCGACAAAAGAGACGAGAGACTTTTTTGATCAATATAGATTTAATGATGCAGCTACCGTGCTTTATAGATTTTTATGGGGAGAGTTCTGTGATTGGGGGATAGAGCTTAGTAAAGCAGACAAATCAAGTGTCAAAGAGTTGGGTAGCATCTTTAAAGAGGCTATGAAACTTATACATCCTCTTACACCTTTTATTTCAGAATTTTTGTATCAAGAATTATCAGGTACAAAATTGGAAGAGTGTGAGTCTATCATGATCAAATCATATCCTATAGCCGATAAAAGAGATGATGAAGCCGAAAAAATATTTGAGCTTGTAATAGAAGCCATCATCAGTATAAGACGAGCTAAAGCAAATATCGAGATGGGTAATAAAAAGATTAAAAACGCTTCTATAAAGCTTGATGATACAGATATCCTAAGTGATGCTCTGCCTTATATTCAGCTATTGGCAAAAGTCGAAAATATTAACTTAGTCAGTGAAAAAGTACCAAATAGCGCAAGCGATATCAGTGACAATCTTGAAGTGTATATACCACTGGCAGATATCGATCTGAGCCCTATAAAAGATAGATTAAACAATCAAAAAAATAAGTTAGAAATAGAGATCAAAAAATTAGAGAACATGCTTGGCAATGAAAAATTTGTCGCCAATGCACCTGAAGCCGTTGTTGAACAAAATCAAAAATCACTAGATGATGCCAAAGTCAAATTTGCCAAAGTCAAAAAAGAGTTAGAGGAAATAAGTTAATGGACGTAATACAATCCGCCATACTTGGAGTAATAGAAGGTTTTACCGAGTTTTTACCTATATCTTCCACTGCACATATGATTGTTGCAAGCAAGATGCTGGGATTATCACAAGATACATATACAAAAGCTTTTGAGATCATCATACAACTCGCTGCGATCCTAGCGGTAGTTTTTGTTTATAAAGAGAAGTTTAGTCCAAAGAAGATAGAACTTTGGAAACGCTTGATCGTAGCTTATCTTCCTCTTGCGGTTATAGGGTTTATATTTAGACATCAGATAAAAGATCTTTTTTCTACACAAATAGTAGCTGTCATGTTTATAGTCGGCGGTGTAATCTTTTTAATAGTAGAAAAATTTTACAAAGAAAAAGAACATTATGTAAGCGACGTAGAAAAAGTAACATACAAACAATCCCTCTTTATAGGTATTGCACAAGTTTTTGCTTTGATACCTGGAACCAGCAGAGCAGGAGCCACGATTATAGGCGGTTTGTTAGTGGGATTAAATAGAAAGATCAGTGCCGAGTTTAGCTTTTTGTTGGCATTCCCCGTCATGATAACCGTCAGTGCATATGAATTTTTGAAGCATTATCATGAATTTTCAAATGAAAATATTCTGACATTGGCTGTAGGTTTCGTTGTTTCATTCGTGGTTGCTTATCTTACGATCAAACTCTTTTTATCTTTTCTTCAAAGATTTACATTTGTAAGTTTTGGTATCTATCGGATCATATTTGGCTTGATCTTATTATATATAGGAAGTTAAAGGGTTGTATTTCATACGACCCCTTCCTATATACATGATATAAGCACTTTCTTCTTTGCTATTGCTTAGGACGAAATGGCTTTATGATCGTCTCATCACATTCTATAAAAGGGCCGTCCATAAGATCTATACAATATGGAACCGCAGGAAAAACCGCATCTAAACATTCTCTGATTGATTTTGGTTTGCCAGGTAGATTGATGATTAAAGTCTTTCCCCTTATTCCTGCAGTTTGTCTGGAGAGAATCGCCGTTGGAACATACTGAAGACTAACCTGTCTCATAAGTTCTCCAAATCCCGGCATCATCTTATCACATACAGCCTCCGTTGCATCAGGAGTCACATCACGCAGTGCAGGTCCCGTACCTCCGGTAGTTACTATAAGACAACATTCTTCAACATCAGCCATATCTTTAAGAGTCTCTTCTATAAGTTCTTGCTCATCTGGGACTATTGTATATAATTCATCCCATTCACTTTGAATGTAGTCTCTTAATGTATCGATTATAGCTTTTCCAGAGAGATCTTCATAAACTCCTGCACTTGCTCTATCTGAAACGGTTAAAACTCCAATCTTAGTTTTCATTTTTTAATCCTTGCATAATTTTTTTCAAAAACAGTGTAAAAGGAATACATACAAATGCCAAAGCTGCTGTAACCTTGTATGTAATATCCAATCCTAAATAATCTCCTGATAATCCTATCATAAAAACCACAATAGAACTTACTCCAAAATTTACACTCATATATAAACTATTTGCAAAAGTAGGCATATGAGAATTCAGATCTTGAACACTAGCCATAAGTACAGGTCCCGATGCAAATAAGAAAAACCCCAAAACAGCAAGTATCGGAAATAGCAAAACAGAGTGAAACAGTACAAATAAAACCATAAAAACAGCCGACATGACAGTTGAGATAAGCAGCATATTGTGTCTACCGATCTTATCTGAGTAAGAGCCTGCAAACAAAGTTCCTGCGACACCAAAAAATTCCAAAACAGACAAAGAGATACCCGCCCTCCAAATATCTGCGCCATGATGCATAAGATAAACAGGCAAATATAGAACCAAAACTGACTTCATAGCAGATTGAAACATTAAAAAACCACCCAGACCGGTAAAAAAAGGATAATATTTGACGAGAAATTTTTTTGTATCCCCTTTCTCTCTTTTTTTACGAAGTGATGTATCTAAATGAAAATTTCTTAGTTTGTAAAAAAGCAATGCTGAAGCAAGTAGTCCAAATGGTACAAGTCTGTATGTACCATCAAGTCCCCATAGTGAGATAGCTCCTGTGATAACTAACGGTCCTACGGTTCTTGCACCTTCTCCGCCAACCATGAAAAAGCTCATACCTGTACCTACTTTACTGCCCGAAGCTTCTTTGATCATCACAGGTGAAGGTATATGATAAAGTGCAGCACTGAGTCCTGCAACAAAAAGTAAGATCAGAGCCAAGATATAAGAATTGGCAAGTCCAAGTAAGCTCATAGAAATAGCCGTTATGGATGGTGTAAATATGACTATATATTTTATGCTGCTTTTTTCTGCCATCAAGCCAAATAATGGATTAAAAAGTGCAGGTATTCTTCTTGCAATATCAAAAAGAGATGCTTCTGAGAGGCTTATACCAAGTTTTGATATCAAAAACGGCAACATAGGTGCCAAAAATGAAGAGTATATATCATGAGCAAAGTGACTAAAAGATATGGTTAGCACTTCACCTTTATCAAACTTTTTCAAAAAATTTCCTTTGTTGTATTATAAATTTTGATTCGAATCAACAGTTGGAAATTCTACTTCTATTCTGGTTCCAACTCCAATTTTACTTTCTATGCGTATCTGTGCATTATGGAGATTTGCTATGATCTTAACTATAGACAACCCTAGTCCATAACCCTGAACTCCTTCAGATCTTCCGGAATGCACTCTGAAAAACTTATCAAAGATATGTTTTAAATCTTCTTCTTTGATTCCGATTCCTTCATCTTCTACAATAACAGTGTTGTCCTTTAGTTCTATGGAAACACTTTTGCCTTTTTGAGTATACTTTATAGCATTGTCTATGAGGTTCGAGCATAGGATAGAAACTAGAGTATTTTCGCCCTTGATAGGAGTGCTTTTTATATCTTTTATATCTAAATTGACACCTTTTTTGTTTGCTATCAAAACAAATTCTCCGATTGCATTCATCAAAATATTGTCAAGGTCTATATTTTTGAAATTTTTTTGGATTATCTCATCATCCATCTGCGTTAATAAAAACAAGTCGTTTATCATCTCCTGAAGATATATGATCTCACCGTTTATTGATTTTAAAACTTTTTTATATTCATCAACATCTCTATCCATTTTTAATGCAACATCTGTTTGTACACGCATTGAAGTCAGAGGTGTTTTGAGCTGGTGTGACGCATCTGAACTAAATCTCTTGATTTGGTCAAAAGACGACTGAAGACGAGAGAGCATTTTATTGAATGTTTTTGCAAGTTCTGCAAACTCATCTCCGTTATCTTTATATGGAATTCTTTTATCCAAATCTGTTATTGATATGTTTTTAGCGGTTCTTATGATGGTATTCATGGGCTTGAGTATATCCAAAAGCATTTTATAAATGATCAACAATATAACTAATATAAATATAGGATCACCAACTAAAAACATATGTAAGATTTTTGAAAGGTGTTGTTTTTCCTGCTCATTGGTTGTAGCAATTTGCACTGTATAATCTTTGTCTGATTCTATTTTTGTTGCATAAATTATGAGTTCATATTTAGAAATATCACTTATTTTTACAAAAGTAATAGCACTTTTCTGAGAAAAGTCGTATTTCGGTAATTCAAGGTTTCTCATGTTCTTTGATTTTAGAACAACCTTATCTTTATATCTGGCTTGAATGTAAACATTTGGTATACTAAACTTGTATTTATGAACTGCCAATGTAACGCCGTTCTTTAAATTTTTACCTTCTATATCATCCACGATAACATCTCTGGAGATACTTTCCAATGCCTGTATTGTATTATTATAGAAATATCTTTTAGCCAAAGAATAAAACATAAAATTTGAAAAGACTACGGCTACTATCAAGATAGCACCGTAAGAGAGAAAAATCTTTGATTTTATGCTTCTGATATTGCTAAACATCATCTATCTTATATCCGATTTTTCGTATCGTTTTTATCAGTTTTTTAGAATGTCCGTCATCTATCTTGCTTCTTAGGTGGTGGATTAGGACTATTATGATATTGCTTGATATTGTTTCATCTTTCCACAAATGAGAGATTATCTTTTTTGTGCTTACGACATGACCTTTATTTTCCATCAATATCTCTAAGAGTTCATATTCTTTTATGGTAAGAGTGATCAATTTGCCTGCTCTTGTAGCTTTTCGCTCGGTTATATCAAAAACAAGATCCGCTATTTCTAATATATTTGCTTTTTGAAATTTTTTTCGTCTTAATAAAGCATTTATCCTGGCAATGAGTTCATCAAATGAAAATGGTTTTGGCAGATAGTCATCTGCTCCACTATTTAAACCTTCAATTCTATCTTGAATGCTACTTTTTGCACTAAGCATCAGAATAGGTGTATTTATGTTGTTTTTTCTTGCAATTGTACAAATATCTATACCGTCCAAATTAGGAAGCATCCAATCTAATACAATAACATCATAAGTTTTTTTTCTAATACAAGCAAGACCTTCAACTCCGTCATTTGCAACATCAACCGAAAAAGACTCTTCAAGCAGCCCTTTTTGTAAATATGAGGCTATCTGAGCGTCATCTTCTACTACTAAAATATTCATAAATTACCACTTTTCTATAAAAATTATTAATTAAAAACTCTAAAAATTAATTTGAATTTAAAATTCTACTTGGAACTACAATGCCGTAATATTAAGCATATTGTAGATTTTTATTCTATAACAAGAAGAAATTATATCACAAAAAAATTTGTAAGCTACTAAGAATAATTAAAAAGAATTAACATTTTAAATAACATTATATATATTTATAATAATTATAATAATTTATACTATTTAAAGCTATAAAGTAAATTATAAAATTAAAAAAATTATCGCGTAACTGAAATAGTCAGATTTTTGTCATTCTATCAGGAAATATTAAATATAAGATTAATCAAAGTTAATCAAAAAATCAATGTATCTTTATGAAAATACCTCTAGAATTTCACTGTAGGAGTAAAAAAGCTTGGTGCTATAGAAGATTTATTCGCTGAATCTGGATTAGCTTACAATTATATAAATAAGGAGAAAATAAATGAAAACTTCATTGAAGTATCTTGCAGCCGGTGCATTACTTGCAGCTGCTCTTGTAGACAATGCAAATGCTATCCCTGCTTTTGCAAGACAAACAGGACTTAATTGTTCTGCATGTCACACAGTGTTTCCAGAATTAACACAAACTGGTCGAGATTTCAAGCTTCACGGTTATACAACAGAAGGTGGAGATACTAGTTTAGCTTCTAAATTTGCAGCTATGATCCAAGTGACTTCCACTATGAATAAACATTCAACTGCAGCTGATCATGCACTAAAAATTCCACAATCAAGTATATTCTTCGGTGGTAAAATTACAGATCATGTAGGTGCATTTGTTCAAACTACCTTAGATGATGCAGGTATCTTTGGTGCTGACAATATGGATTTCAGATATGCGAATTCCACAAAAGCAAAGGGAATGTTTATTGATTATGGATTTACAGTAAATAATAGTCCTACAGTACAAGATTTATGGAATAGTACTTCTGCTTGGGGTTATCCTTATGCAGGCGGCGTTAACAACGGCGGAACAAAACTTGACGGACTAGATAATGTAGTTGGACTTGGCGCTTATGCTATGTGGAATAACTGGTTATATACAGAGTTTGACGCATATAAAGGTTCAAAAGCATCTGGACTATTAAATGTTTTTCATTTTTCAACTGACACAGCTGCAAATATAAAAGATATCGGTGGCGCTGGTTATGATTATGCTGATGGCATATCTCCATATGCAAGAATTGCTCTACAACACAATTTTGGTGACAACTATGTTATGGTCGGTGCACAATACTTAAGATCTAAAGTAATAGGACACTACTATGACCCGACTCCTGATGCTGCAGTTACATATAAAGATCACGCATTTGATGCAGAATGGCAGTATAACCATGGAGATCACCTGATCACAGCACAAGCAAGCAAAACTTGGGAAACTCAAAGTGGTGGTGCTACTGATAAACTTGAAACTAATAAAGCAAAAATCAGCTACTTCTATAAACAAAAATATGGAATAACTCTAGATTATGTATCAGATTCACTAAATTCAGCTACTCAAAATGCTGGAACAACAGTTCAATTTGATTATGTCCCAACAGAAAAAATTAGACTAGCTGCACAATTTAATAACTATACTAAATTTGGTGGAACAAGTGTTGGTGCTTCAGACAACAACAACGTATTCCTAATCGGCTGGTTTATGTTTTAATCATATATCTTCTTATTTACACCTTGCCACTTGCCAAGCTAGGCAAGGTGTAAAACTTTCCCTCTACTCTTCTCTCAAAAGTTAACATTCAATCTTAAAGCGATATAATTTTAGAAATTTTCAAAATTGGAATATCGTATGAAAAAAATCGGAAATATTGTTATATTGGTATTGGTTTTATTTTTTGGCTACGAGGGATATGCCTATCTGAAATTCAGATCAGACAATGCTGTCAGTGATGCTGCTTTTATAAAGAGTGATTCTATTGCACTTCTTAGTTTTAAAGTCAAAGGTAAGATAAAAAATATGACCAAAAATGAAGGTGATAGTATAAAAAAAGGTGAAATACTAGCTCGTATCGATGATAAAGATTTTTTGGTAACGCTAAATAAAATAAAGAATTCTATTACTTCTCTTAAGATGAGTAAATCTGCCCTTGAAGAAAAATACGCCAGAGTCACTAAAGAGCTTGATCTAAGTGAAAAAATAGCAAAAAACAATATAGTATCATACAAAAGCAAGATAGAGTCATTAAAGCTTTCTATCAAAGCAAATGAAACAAAGCTGTCTAAATTAGAACTAGATGCCAAAAGATACAAACGAATGCTACAAGAGAAACTTGTTGCAAAAAATAACTATGAAAATATCCTAACTGCCAAAAATTCACTATCAGATATGATTTTATCACAAAAACAAGAATTAGATTCTGTGATTTCAAATCTAAACAATGTCGAAGATGCTGCAACTCTCTCTGCAATAAAGAAAACTTCCACAAAAGAGTTAAATAAAACAATCTTGGCGCTTGAATCAAAGATAAAAGCACTAAATGATGATAAAGAAGCAATTGAAAACAAGATTTCATATTGTAATCTGATAGCTCCATATGATGGTATCATCGCAAAAAAGATTGCAAATGTAGATCAAGTCGTAAGCTCAGGATATCCGATATACTACGTAATCAATCCAAAAAAATTGCATGTAGAAGTACTTCTGTCTGAGAAAAAGTTACATGGCGTAAAGATAGGTAATCTTGTATCAATCAAACCGGATGCCCTTGATGGCAAAGAATACACAGGCAAGGTCGAAAAGATCTTACCGACATCAGCATCAACATTTTCACTAGTTCCAAGAGATATAGCAAGCGGTGAGTTTACAAAGCTTGACCAAAGATTTACGGTACGCATCTCTTTAGAAAAGATTGATGGATTAAAAGTCGGTATGAGTGCAAATGTAGCTATCAAAAGATCAAAATAAAAATGCAAGAACCTGCCAAAAACAGTTGGGATATAACCTCTAAAGAGCGAGCAATATTTAGCATAATCGTGATGGTCGGATCTTTTATGGCCATACTTGACACTACAATAGTAGATGTTATCGTCCCAAAATTGACAGGACCTTTATCCTCAGATATGTATGGAGTACAGTGGATAATCACCAGTTATATGATAGCAGCTGCCATAGCGCTTCTCATAACAGAGTATCTGATAAAAAGATTCGGTGCAAAAAAAGTCTTTATCGCAGGTATTGTGATCTTCTCTACGGCTTCATTTATTTGTGGTATTTCAAATGAGCTTTCCTATATCATCATGGCAAGGATCTTTCAAGGAACGGGAGAAGCTCTTATCATGGTAACAAGCCATATCATGATCTTTTCATATTTTCCACCTAAAAAGCAAGGATTTGCTATGGGTATATTTGGTCTTGGTATCAGCTTTGCTCCGGCACTTGGTCCCACTATCGGAGGATATTTGACAGAATATTACAATTGGAGAATGGTATTTTTTATCAATGTTCCAATAGGTATACTTTTAACTATCGCAAGCTTGATCTTTCTTCCGAAGGATTTAAATCTCAATAAAATCAGATTTAACTTTATAAGCTTTTTTTGGATTTCAATCGCAACCATATCAGTACTTATTATGTTGTCTTTAGGACAGCAAAGAGGCTGGATGAATGATTCTTTAGTGAGTTTTTTACTGTTTGCTTCTATTGTCGGATATCTCATATATATATTGAGTGAAATGAACTCAAAATATACATTGATAGATTTTACTCTTTTTAAAAATTCAGATTTTACAAACGGCATATTGATCTACTTTTTCATACTAGGGTTTAGTATGTATCAGTATTTTTATCTTTTGCCTGTTTATTATGAGCATATAAAAATGTTGCCTACTCTAGATGCCGGTATATCAGTTTTTGTTTTTGCTGTTTTTATAGGTATTTTCTCACCTCTTGCCGGAGTTTTATCGGACAAGATCGGTGCAAAGAACGTGATCTTGATAGCTACTGTCATATACATTATCACTTCTATTTTTGTTTTACCGACGCTGAATTATTATACCCCTCTAGTACAAGCCCAGCTGCTCACTATTCCATTTGGTATAGGTATGGGATTGTTCTTTGCGCCAGTTACAGTACTACTTTTACAAAATGCTCCAACAGAAAAAGGTGAACTTGCCATTGTGCTGATGGACTATGTCAGATTTGTAGGCGGAAGCTTTGGAACTGCACTGGCAACAAACAATATGGAATATTTTAAAAACATAAACTTTTCACATATGGGAGAGTTGCAAAATTCTCAATATCTATTCAACTATCTACAAAATTTTAAAAATTTTCTAGGTATTTCGATGGATCAGACTGTAGCATCTTTTAGAAATTATGAAACATTTATGAGTTACAATTATGGTTTCTCATCTGTTTTTGCAGATGCAGCTCATTGGGGAGTCATAGGCTCAATATTTACGATACTTTTATTTGTCAAAATAAAAGGCAAAACAGGGAAGGATAAAAATTGAAAAAATATATATTTCTAATCTTACCGATTTTTTTATATGCATCAAGTTTTAGCAAATTAATCAATAGTGTTGATAAAAACTTGCTCATAAAATCCAAAAATGAGCAGACAAAAGCACTACAGAGTATGTTAAATGCCAAAAAAGCAAAGAATTATCCATCTTTGGATATTCACTTAAATACGACAAGGCTGCAAGATGTGCCTACTACAATGCTGCATCTTCCAGGATTTGGAAATCCACTGCCTATGGGAACTCGCACAAATATAAATGCCGACTTAAGTGTAACCTACCCTCTTTTTACAGGCTTTGCCATAAGTACAAGTATAGAAAAAGCGAAACTTGAAGTTGTGAAAAGCTCTTTGGAAACTACAGAATTAAAAAGGGAACTTTATCTCAAAATTGCTACACTATATGCAAAGATATTTACAGCTGACAAAGCTATAGAGGCGACAAAAGAAGCAAAAGCAGCTATAGAAGATTCATATAAAAAAGCTAAAAGCATGTATGATAACGGGCTTATAAATATATCAAACCTCTATAAAATAGAGGCTCAAAAATTTGATATTGAGTCAAAGCTTATAACCTTAAATGAGCAAAAAGAGAATCTGATCAATAACTTGCAGTATTTAACAAATATCAAAACTGATCCAAAAATTTTACCTGCTATAAAGATCAATATAGACCAAAGCTCACTAATCAAAACTGCTTTAACAAATAGGGAAGATATAAAAGTTTTAAAAACAAAGTTGAAGATAGACGACCAAGACATATCGCTAGTAGAGAGCAAGAAATACCCACAGATATTTCTAGTCGGTGCGATTAAAAAACAAGGAGATGATTTTAATCTAAATGGCAATGGCTATACAAATGCAAATCAAAGTTACATCGGTGCAACAATAAGCTGGAATATTTTTGATGGCAATGAGAAAAAAAGCGAGAGAGAGTCTGTGATTTACAAAAAAAATGCTGAACTGTTGTATTTAAGTGACTATCAAAACTCTGTCAAAAAAACTCTAAAAAATGCAATTCTTGCACTAGGTTCATTAAAGTTTAGAGAAAAAGCTATAAGTAAAGAAGTACTATCTTCAAAGAGTTATTATGATCTCACAAAAGGAAGATTTAACAATGGACTTGCCAGTGCCGATGAACTGAGTCGTTCTATTGCAGACTTGGCAACAGTAAAAGCAAAATTACAAGAGATCAAAGCAAGTATATTTTTACAAAAATGTCAAATTTCCTTGCTTTGCGGGACACGGTTTTTTATCAAAAGTGTTATATAAGAAGTTTAAAGAGCTTTTTTCCTTTTAAATTGTTGAAAAGAAAATTGAGATATAAAAACGCCGACAAGTATAATACTGGAAGCTAGAATTTCTACAAATGTTAGTTTTTCTCCAAGTATAACAAAAGCTAAAAGTAGAGTAAAAACCGGTATTAGATTGATATATATGGAGGCTTTGGCTGCTTCCATCCTGCCAAGAGCAAAATTAAACATGCCATATCCACCTAAAGTCACAAAAACCCCAAGATATCCAACCCATAAAACAGCATCAAAGGTTATATGCATTGTAGTAGTGTGATATTCCCATAAGGCAAATGGGAAAAAGAATATTGCGCCTATGAAAGCCTGAATTGCCGTTAAAAAAATGGCACTAAATTTTGAGCTCAAATGCCTAGCCGCGATCGCATACACAGCTCCGCAAATCATGGCTAAAAATTCAAGAGTGTTTCCAAGCAATGGATTTATAGCCTCTGCCGAAGTTCCTGAGCTTAAACTAAGCCAAATAGCTCCTAAAACAGCCAGTGTTGAGCCAATCAATATTTTTTTAGTGATTATTTCGTTTAGAAAAATACCAGCTCCTACCGCAGTGATAAGGGGCATCATAGACGTTATCATGCCTGCTTGTCCTGCTGAAGTATTTTTTAAAGCATGAGCTTCAAATATAAAATACAGACAAGGTTCAAATATAGTCATAAGCGCCAAATATTTGATATCTTTTTTTGTAAAGCTCATTTTTGTAAACTTCTTTATAAAAAATAAAAAGCAAATACTTGCCAAAAACATTCTGCCAAATATAACACTCATAGGCCCTATGGGTCCAATCGCAGATTTTAATGCAATAAATGAGCTGGCCCAAACCATCATAGCCAAACACAATGCACCTATTGCCAACCAATCAATCTCTTTTTTTATCACTGATGCTCTCTTAATTTTTTTGTGAAATACTACCATAATAAACATAATGGTTCCTCAAATATTCCAATAACTCCCAATGAACTGTAATTAAAGAAAATATTATCGAAAGCCCGGCTAAAGCTAAGTTAAGATAATCTTCTCAAAGTTTCTTTACTTTATAGTCATCTTCATGGTATATTTAACTTTTATTTTAGTTGCTGTATAAAATCAACAAAAGGATCCAATTGAGTTTTTTTAAAATAATTTTACTTGTCATAGTTACAATAATTATATTTTCTTTTATAAACAATTATCAAGACTCAAACGACGAAAATTATTATGTTCCTCAGAACACAAAAATATTGGCATTTGGAGACAGTATTACTTACGGATACGGAGTAGACAAAAATGCCAGCTATCCATCACAGCTAGCAAATATGTTACAAACAAATGTCATCAATGCCGGTGTGCCGGGAGAAGATACACGCGGAGGCTTAAAAAGATTACCTTCTGTCTTAAAAAAATACAAACCTCAAATCATCATAATATGTGAGGGCGGAAACGATATAATAAGAAACAAAGATCTAACAATAACTGAGCAAAACATTGCAAAAATGATCAAACTTGCACAAAAACAAAATATATTTGTTGTTCTTGTAGGAGTTCCAAAACTTGATATTTTGACAGTATCTACGGCATCATTTTATTATGATCTGGCAAAAGAATTCAATGTTCCTCTCGTAGATGATGCCTTGCAAGACATATTAAATGATAATTCTCTAAAACTTGATGATGTACATCCAAATGCAAAAGGTTACAAGATACTAAGTAAAAAAATTGCAAGCGTTGTAACAAATCAATACATCAGCCCCAATATGTAACACTGAATTTTATACTCAAAAATATCTATAAATTGTTTCTTTTTTACTCAATACGATACATTTTTATTACATAATTTTATAGTTTCCTATTTTGCTACGCTAATGCTATTTTGATGAAATAATATAGCCATTAACCAAGAAACTTGGCAATATTTTTTCAGGAGGTTATCAAATATGGAAGAAATGAAATTAGGCAATCCCGCGGCAGTTGGACTTGCAGGCTTTGCAATGACTACTTTTATCTTGCAGTGTCATAATTTAGGATGGGTTGATCTCACACCGGTTTTATGGCTAGGAATTTTTTATGGAGGACTGGCTCAATTTATCGCAGGCTTTTTAGAATTCAGAGTTGGAAATAACTTTGGATTTAGTGCATTTGTTTCATATGGTGCTTTTTGGATTGCTTTGGCTCTTTTTGTTATCTTTGGAACCAATGGAGATTTGGATAAAGCATACCCTGTACTAAAACTTACAGGTCAGGGATTAGGATTTTTCTTACTTGCTTGGGCAATATATACAGGCATTATGTTCATAGCTTCTATGAAACACAATGGTGTCTTGGCATTTATATTCTTAACACTATTTTTAGGCTTTGTAGGTCTTACTTTTAAAGAATTAGCAGGAAGTAAACTCATGGGAACTTTAGCAGCATGGGATCTAATAGTATGTGCTTTTTCTGCTTGGTATCTGATGGCTCATGTCATTTTAGCAGATGTAGGTGTTAACTTACCTGTCGGCAAAGCTTGGCTTAAATAAATTTATTACAGTATAGACTCAAAATAATTGATAGCACTGTAAAAGAGGGTTTTAAAACGCCCTCTTTTACAACAAACATAAATTTAAAACTTCTATGAAAATCACAACAATAATTCCCACATTTAACAGAGCTTCCCATATCACAACGGCTATAGAGTCTGTAATAAACCAATCCTATAAAGTTGATGAGATCATTATAGTAGATGACGGTTCAACAGATAATACGCAAGAGATACTAGAAAGATTTCAAGACCTAAAAGTTATAAAAACAAAAAACCGCGGCGTATCCAGTGCCAGGAATATAGGTATAAAAGAGGCGACAAATGAGTGGATTTGTTTTTTGGATAGTGATGATGAATGGCTCAGTGAGAAGATAAAGAGCCAAATACTTTTACATAATGAAAGAGAAGATATACTATTTTCACATACGAGTGAGATTTGGCAGAAAGATGGAAAAATCGTAAAATATCCAAAAAGACTGGCTAAGCCTGAGGGTCACTGCTTTTTAGAAAATCTATCGACTTGCAAGATCGCTGCATCTTCTGTTATGGTTCATAAAAGCGTATTTGATGATATTGGCTGCTTTGATGAAGATATGCGTGTCTGTGAAGATTATGACATGTGGTTAAGGATCTCACATAAGTATGAGTTAGGTCATGTAAAAGAGGCTATGATCATAAAAAAAGCGGGTCATGCACAACTCTCAAACAGTATATTTGCGATAGATAGATATCATATAAGCTCTCTTCAAAAGTTTTTAGACACGCCTTATCATGATGGGATCAAAAATGAGATCATAAAAAAATGCAATATACTGATAAAAGGGGCACTCAAACATAAAAATACTGAGATTTATGAAACTTACTCAAAAATGATACGGGATATACAAAGCTAGATCTTGCCAATTGCAGTTCCTGCCATCATCAAGACATGGTGTAAATCTATATGAAATTCATTTCAAATTGTAACAATACAGATCTATCAGATAATACCTCTTTCTTCCAAATCTTTCAGCTTCTTATCACTCATACCCAATAAGTCGTGATATATCTCATGGTTGTTTTCACCCAATTTTCTACCTGACCACTTGATACTTCCCGGGGTTTGACTGAATTTTGGGATAATTCCTGGAACTTTGAGATCTCCTACTCCTTCTATATTTACACTTTTGATCATATCTCTTGCTTTAAAATGTGCATCTTGGAACATATCTTCTACGTTGTAGATCGCACCTGATGGTATCTGGTGCTCATCCAATATCGCTAAAGCTTCATCAATATTTTTTGTCATAGTCCACTTTGTGATCTGTTCATCAATATATTGCATATTTTGTGCTCTGCCGTCATTTGATTTAAACGCTTCATTTTCTGCCAGATCATCTCTTTGCATAGCTTTTGTCAATCTCTGAAATATACTGTCACCGTTTGCTCCTATGGCAACATATTTACCGTCTTTACAAAGATATATGTTTGAGGGTGCGATTCCTGGCAGCGTATTGCCGCTTCGTTCTCGTATGAATTTGAACTGGTCATACTCCGGAACTAGGCTTTCCATCAAGCTGAAGATCGCTTCATACAAGGCGACATCTATATACTGTCCTTCACCGCCATTGATATCTCGATTGTATATTGCCATGACCGCACTCATGACAGCATAAATAGCAGCTATGGAATCGCCGATACTTATCCCTGTCCTAACAGGTGGCAAGTCAGGATATCCACTCAGATATCTGATACCTCCAAGAGCCTCACCGATACTGCCAAAGCCCGGTTTTGAGCTATAAGGGCCATACTGTCCATATCCTGAGATCCTTACCATAATGATCTTGGGATTTATCTTTTTTAGATCTTCATAGCCTATATTCCACTTTTCCAAAGTTCCTGGTTTAAAATTTTCTATGATGATGTCGACTTCTTTGGCGAGCTTCTTTATGATCTCTTCGCCCTCTTTTGATTTTAGATCCAGAGTGATGCACTTTTTGTTTCGTGATTGTACGTACCACCAAAGTGAAGTTCCGTCTTTTAAAAGTCGCCATTTTCTAAGCGGATCTCCGATCTTTGGAGGTTCCACTTTGATCACCTCAGCACCGAAATCACCAAAAAGTCTCCCTGCAAAAGGTCCTGCGATGAGACTGCCCAGTTCTAGTACCTTCACACCCTTTAGCGGCCCGCTATCTTGCATCAACGCACTCCTTTAGCACAAGTGTCAACATATGCCATGTGACTTGACAATACAGGTTTTATCTTTTCTTTTACTATATTTACCGTGTCTAAAAGTTTAGATAGATCCACACCGGTTTCTATACCCATATCATGAAGCATATTTACCAGATCTTCGCTGGCGATATTTCCGGCAGCCCCAGGTGCAAAAGGGCAGCCTCCAAGTCCTCCAAGTGCTGATTCAAAAGTGCTAACTCCACACTGTAACGCCATCAAGACGTTTGCCAGTCCCATCCCTCTGGTATCATGAAGATGCAGCACAAAATCAACGCTTCCAAAATTGTTTTTTAGTTCGTTTAAGACTTTGTACATCTGAAGAGGATTTGCCACACCTATAGTATCTGCCAGAGATATTTCACTTACTCCTATATCTAATCCGTTTGCAACCATCATAGAGACGTCCTTTAGTGAGATTTTACCCTCATACGGACAGCCAAATGTCGTACCTATCGCAAGGTTTATATTTAAATCAGGAAATTGTTTTTTTATCTCTCTAAGATCTTCAAAAGATTCTTCTCTAGTTCTTTTTACATTTGCCTTATTGTGAGATGCGCTCGCGGATATCACATATGTAACATCTCTCAGCCCTGATTCATAAGCTGCTTTTGCACCAAAAAGGTTTGGAACAAGCGCATTAAAGACTATATCTCTGTCTTGATATTTTTGCACTAGAGTACTTACTATTTCTTTTGAATCTTTCATCTGCGGTATGGCTTTTGGATGCACAAAGGATGTGACTTCTATCTTTTTGAAGTTTGCTTCGATCAACCCGTCTATGATCTTGAGCTTTAAATCAGTCGGAATCCATTCGCTTATGCTTTGAAATCCGTCTCTTGGTCCTACTTCGGTGATATTGACGCTTTTAGGAAAGTCCATAAATTCATCCTTGTAAAAAAATATATCAAATCATAACAAATTTATTCTCTAAATGATATTTACGCTAATCTAATCGTCAATATTTATATGGATAATCCTTGGATCCTTTCTAATCACTGTGCAATTTATCTGAAGGTCTTCCGATATGATATCCTTGAACATAGTCAACTTTGATATCTTTTAAAGAGCCTAATACTTCTTCGCTTTCTACAAACTCTGCTATGGTCAAGACTTCAAGTTCTTTTGCTAATGCCACTATACTTTTCACAAACGCCAAATCTTTTTTATCATTGTTAAGATTTAGTATAAACTCTCCGTCGATTTTGATAAAGTCGATCGGAAATTTTTTGATATAGTGAAAAGTAGAAAATCCTGAGCCAAAATCATCAATAGCAAATCTGTATCCTTCGAGTTTGAGATTGTTTACAAATTTTTCTAACAGTGCGAAACTCTTGACCGTTTCTCTTTCTGTTATCTCAAAGACTATCTTATTTTTATCTATATCGTATTGATGTGCCAGTTTGTCTATTTGTTTTAAAAATTCACCGATTACGAGAGCTTTAGGAGATAAATTTATAAACAAAATACCTTTGTAGTTCGTTTCCTGTATCTTTTTAAATGCTTTTTCGATGACAATATAATCCATCTTGTGAACAACACCTAACGATTCTGCTGTTTCTATAAATGTAGAAGCGCTTAAAAGCGTATTATCCATATCTATCCTCATGAGCAGTTCATTGATCTCGACTTTACCGCTTTGTACATCCATAATCGGTTGAAAATGTGCAAAAATATTGTCATTTGCGATCGCATCAAGCACGATCATCGCTTTATCTTGAGTATTTTTATGAATCTCTTCGATATCAAACTCATTTGGTGATCTTACGGTATTTTTCCCTTCATTTTTCGCTCGATACATCATAGAATCTGCTATATTGAAAAGTTCTTTTGGCTCAGTTGAATGTTCAGGGAACATAGCGATTCCGATAGACGCCGTAATTTTCACTTGATGTCCATCAGGAGTTTCCAACTTAAATTTTTCTATCGCAGCCGTTATTCTTTGAGCTACTGTATAAGAGTTATTTTTATCACTTTCCGGTAATATCATAGCAAATTCATCACCGCCATACCGTGCTAGTATATCTTCATCACGTTTTGATTCTTCCAAGATTTTTGCAAAAGCTTTTAAAAAATCATCCCCAAAGGAGTGTCCGTATTTGTCATTGATAGGTTTAAAGTTGTCACAATCGATCATCAATACGCCAAACTCATATTTGTGTCTACCGGCTCTTTTTACTTCATATAAGAGCAACTCTCGAAACACTCTTTGTGTAAAAATCCCCGTAAGCGGATCTCGTGTTGCATAATACTCCAGACTTTCCGTATATTTGTGTATCGCTTTCACAGAACCCACTAAGTTGATCAATGTTGTCAATATCGAATCTATTACAATACTATATATAGGATCTTTTGTCAGATTTGATTGAATTCCGATACCTATGATACCACCTATTTTTGGACTATCCAAGAAAAGTGATTTTGATTCATGCTCTATATCTTCTTTGGTCAAAGTCGCTAAATATATATCTTCACTTGCAATTGAATGATGGATGTTATATTTACCCATAAGACGTTGTTCATGTTGATTTATCATTTCAAGAGCAATAAAATTTGCATGCTCTTTTATATCCTCCGGCGGTCTGCCGTACCAAAATATCTCAACTTCAAAGAAATCATTATCAGTTTGAAAAATGGTAATGAGACAGTAAACCGGTATCACTAGATTTATCTCTGTAATCAGATCTTTAATGTACTGTTTCCAGTCTCTCACCACGTCTGCTGTGATGATAAGCTTATCTAGGAGTTTAACTTCAAATTCTAGTATATCTTTATCTACCGCTATATTTTTTAGTTTATTTGCTAATTTACTCACTTCTTTCATGATAGAATCAAATTCACTAAAGCTCATTTCTATCAAAGATGTATCAAGCTTTTTAAAGTCTTTTATAGTGTTTATGTTTTGAGTGTTTTGTTTGAAACTATCTATTGAAATATTTATCTTTTTTAGCATTTTTATCGTAAAGAGGTATGCTATAAGCAAAAATATAGGTGATGCTAATAAAAGCATGATTATAAATTGAAGTTTACTGTGAGAAAGAGACTTGGAATAATCATAATCTATCTCTATAGCACCCAGAACATCCCCAGGTTTGGAGTTAGTATGACATTTTTGGCATATATTGTTAGCAATGATAGGTGTGATGATCTTCATCTTATTGCCATCAGATATCACGCTCTTTTTTTTGCTTTTCACACTCGCCATAACATCAAGAGGAATATCATTTTGTTTTATGCTGCCAAACATCTCATCTACTTCTTTCATCCTATAAATCTCTACATCATAAGAAGAATCTTCAAAAGAACTTTTTGTTGCATTTAGAAAATATTTTAGATCAGCCCTGCTCCAACCCTTTTTCATGACTTCATACATAGAGTTAAATATCTGTTTAGATATAGCATTAGAAACTTTTTGATTCTCAGAGATTATGTAAGAAGTATGAATATACGAAAACAAGATATAAAATAAAAGTAACATCCCTATGATTAATGACACTATTGATGTTCTGAGGTAATTTTTTAATGATTTTGATCGCATTATATCCCTTTAAACAAGCGTTTGCGTTGTGATTATTAAAAAATGTACCTATCCTTATGAATTAGACAACACAATATATTGTATTATAACGTTGTAAAATAATTGTTTAAAGGGATATAGATTGCATTTTTTTAATTTTAATAAAAATAATAATATATTATATATTAAAGTTCAATTAAGTATCTGCTTGCATCTCTATAAATAAGAAATGAGAATCTTCCAATGCTTCAATATGTAACTTTTTTTCACATTGTATTTCTAGCGCATCTGATCGTTCCAGCAATATTTCATTTACATTACTTTTTCCTTCGATTTGAACAAAATAAATCTGCTTATGCTGCGGTATCTCATAGTCTATGACTTTACCGGCATCTAACTCACTGGCATAAATATCAATATCTTGGTATATCTTGATCTTTGCGGTTCCATTTTGCGAGGAAACGATGTTGAGAAGTTGGTTTTTCCTATCTTCTTCTTTGTACTCGTATGAGCCGTATAGTTGTTTGAGATTTTTTTTTGGCGGTAAGATCCAGATTTGGAGCAATCTAACAAATTCTCTGTCATGATGATTGTATTCTGAGTGATAGATACCGCTGCCGGCACTCAAATACTGCACTTCACCTCTTGTCAGCGTTTCTTCATGACCCATAGAATCTTTGTGCGTTAGATTTCCGTCTATGATATAAGATATGATTTCCATATCACGATGAGGATGAGTACCAAAACCGCTACTTGGGTGGATCGTATCATCATTTAAAACCCTCAACACTCCGAAGTTAACATTTTTAGGATTTCGATACTCGGCAAATGAAAAATGAAAATAACTCTGGAGCCAACCTTGATCTGAGAGAAATAGATCTTTTTTTGATATTTTTTTCAACATTTTTGCTCCTGGATTATGTATTTAACTGCAAAAGTTTGTTTATTGTAACATAAATTGAATTATTCATATAATATATCAACCAAGGATATACAATCAAAAGGGTTAGTATTGTAAATAATAAATTTTTACTCTATATTACAATATTATCCAGTATTTTTTGTCTTTTGCACATACTAGTAAATACCATATAGAACAATATAAAGATTAGAACAAATCCGATAAGTGAAAAGAATGGTACATATCGGTAGGGATCATTTTTTATCACATCAATAAGCATATAGCCTACACTACTAAATATAACCTGTAAGATTATTAAAAATATGACTGTTTTTTCTACTTGATTATCAAAAAACTTGATCAATATGTGGTGAATATGAGTTTGATCCGGGCTAAATGGTGATTTACCTTGTCTGATTCTTCTTATCATAACTATCAAAGTATCCAAGATAGGAAGAGCTCCAAGATATAGTATAGTAACAGGATGTATATATTTGATGCTCATGACTGCTAAAACACTGATAACAAATCCCAAAGTCAAGCTTCCGCTATCTCCCATAAAAACTTTTGCTGCATTCCAATTTAAAAACATAAAACCAAGTAAACTAGCTACAATAAAACAAGATATAACGATCATAGTATCATTATGGTATTTCAACCCTATAAAACCAAATATACAAATGATCACGATACTAATACTGCCTGCCAATCCATCCAGACCATCTATAAGATTTAGAGCATTTGTAAATCCAGCCAATGCAAACATACTAAAAAAAAGCCCAACCCCCCAAGATAAATCTACTTTATACCCAAACCAAGAGCCTATTGTATGTATGCCATAGCCGTTTAACCATAAAATATATGTTGCTAAAAATATAGCAATAAATTTCAATTTAGGAGACACTTCACGCATATCATCTAAAATACCTACACTGAAAACTACAAAAATAGAAGCAAAGATAAACCAATCCTGTAAAAAGAGTTGAGTCTCAAAAATAATACTGCTAATAAAAAATGCAAATATAAAACCAATACCAGCGCCTCTAGGAATCACTACATCATGATGACTTCGATCATTTGGTATATCCAATAAATTTATTTTTTCAGCATGCTTCATAGTAAATTTGATAGATAAATAGGATAAAAGTGCGATAGATAAGAGTCTTAAAATGAACATATTTTAACCTTGTTAATCATAAATATATCATAATATTTATTTTTTATTATACTTCAGTTTAATAAAATCAAACTGAAGCATTATTCTTTATTTAAAAATATTTAAATCTATATTTTAAAGCCAACTAGTCAAGCTTTCAGGACTAATTGGTAAATCTTTAAAAATTGATTTATAGACTTTACTATCAGAAAATAGAACTACCCATACAGTTAAACCAATAAGCATAAAATAGGTATAAAGATTTTGATGTTTTACATACCATTGTTCCAATTCACCTTTATATGGAGCTATCACTTCATCGTAAAATTTAAGTCTATCTACCTTTGGATTATCTAGTATACTCTCTTCATCTCTAAAGACTATAGAACCTATACCTGAGAGTCCTGGTTTTACTTGCACTATCGCGTCTTGTGAATTTTGTGGAAATGCTAAAAAGCAACGTTCTGTTTGTGGCCTTGGACCTATAACACTCATATCACCTAATAAAATGTTGAGCAGCTGGGGGAGTTCATTGATTTTTGTTTTTCTCAAAAAAGTGCCAAAAGGCAAAACCCTTGGATCATTTTTTACCGTTACTGTCCCCATAACCATATTTGGGCTATCTTTTAACATCGTTGCAAATTTTAAAAGTCCAAACTTTTTTCCATCTTTACCAATACGATCTTGCACATAAAATATTTCACCTTCTCCTGTAAATTTTAAAGCAATGGCTATCGGAATGAGAAATGGAGAAAACACAACTAAAGCTAAACCTGAAAATAAAATATCAAAAAATCTTTGCATGCTTACATCCTCCCATCTAAATACTTCCCAGTCTCTTTGTGTCCAAAATCTGGAATCATCTCAAAGAAGAGTTCAACTATCTGCTCTTTACTCCACTCTCTTTTATCTTTCATCTCATTTATCTGTGTAGTAAACATCTCTAACTTTTCATTATCAAAAATTGGCTCATTTTTGATAACGCCTAAGTTTTCAAACCTATCCATATCTAAAACTTCTTTGTCTGTAAAAAACTCTTCAAAATCTTTTTCGCCAGTAGTGTCACTTGAAAAAAAGTAGCATGGCCATTTCCCTTGTTCTGGTAATGTTTTTGACAACTCTCTTGCTTCATCTTCACTCTCACACAGATAAGGCTTATATCCAAGTTTCTCAAGATATTTAACCGCTATATCCGCAAAAGTAATAAGATGCAGTTTTTCACTCAGTTTAGGGAAAAATATATCTCTATTCTCACCAAGCAAACAACTCATAAGACAAAGCTCACCGGACTCTTTTGGCGTTACGAAATATCGTTTGATGTCATTTGGTGCAGAGAGTGGTTGCCTCTTTTGGATTCTTTGATTAAAACCATGGAGTAAACTACCATCAGAAAAAGCAACATTTGCAAATCTAGCTGTTGAGATTGGCATCTGCAAACTTCTACGCATCAAGTACATCTCCATGATGCGTTTACTTGCACCCATCATATTAACAGGATTTGCAGCTTTGTCAGTGGATACACAAAAGTACTTCTTACTACCATGTTCTAAAGATTGTTGAAGTGTTTTATCTGTATTTTGGATATTTACTTCTATCATACGCATCAAAGTAAAAGGGTCTTTTTCACTTCTTACATGTTTAAGTGCGGAGAGGTTTAAAACATAGTCATACTTGCCATCACGCTTTATAAATGCATCGTACTCTATGCTCCCGATATCCAAAGCAAAAGTAGCAAACTCACCATCTATGTAGCCTAAAGAACTTCGTATATCTCTTACAAGTTCTACCATGTTATTTTCACTTATGTCGACAACATGGAGTTTTTTAGGATTGCGTTTAAATATCTCTTTTGTTACCGCCTGACCTATGCTACCAGCACCACCTATCACTAAAAACGATGAAGATGAAACGATGTTTTTAAGCTCTTTGTCATACTTTTTTATGTCATCCTCAAAAAGTTCGCTAGTTCTTCCAATAAGTTCTAATGTAAAATCCACAATCTTACCCTTTCTGCTACTATAACCAAGCGCTACTTGGTATATTTATGATTCTCTTTTCTAAAGACTCAGACACATCCAGATTCATTTTAGGGCAATGCTTAAACATCTCTAGTTTGTTTAAAAGTGTCCATATAGGTCTAGTCATAATTCCTGATGAGTTTGTTTTTTCTAAAATTTTATCCCTTAAATCTTCATGACCTTTTTTCAAAATGATGGCATTTAACCAGTAGTTACTTTTACAAAACTCGGCTTCTTCAAAAAACTCAACTTCATCCATATCTTTAAAAGCTTCTATATATCTTTTTGCCAGTGCTCTTTTTTGAGTTACAAATTTATCTATTTGTTCTATTTGAGCTAAACCGAGTGCTGCATTTAGAGCTGGCATTCTGTAGTTGAAACCTATCATGTCATGGTTAAATTCCCATTTATGTGGGATTTTAGCCGTTGTTGTTATATGTTTTGCTAACTTTGCTAAGTTTTCATCATCAGTTAAGATAGCACCTCCGCCACCAGTTGTCATGATTTTATTTCCATTAAAACTAATAGCTGCAAGTTTAGAGTATCTACCCGTATGTTTACCTTTGTAGAATGAACCTAAAGATTCGGCAGCATCTTCAACCACTTCTATGTTAAACTTTTGAGCCACAGCATTTAAAGCGTCCATATCTACGGCATGTCCAAATGTGTGCATAGGTGCGACAGCTTTTATTCTTTTGCCTGTTTGCTTGTTAAAGCATTCACCCTCCTTCATTTCACAAATATCATTTAAATAGTGTTCCAACTTTACTGGGTCAATCCCAAGCGTATGTTCATCCACATCCACAAAGTGAGGAGTTGCACCTATGTAACTAACAGCATTTGCAGTAGCTATGAAAGTCATAGCAGGCATCAATACTTCATCTTCTCGAACTGCCCCTGACAATATCAGACAAACATGCAATGCAGCCGTACCATTGACAGTAACTACAGCATATTTCGCATCTGTATATTTTACAAGTGCCTCTTCAAATTTTGTAACATATTCACCTACAGATGAGACAAAATTTGATCTCACACAATCAACCAAATACTTCTCTTCATTGCCTTCAAATATTGGAGAGTGAAGAGGAACAAATACGTCTGCATTTATGACAGAGGCTAACCTATTATTTATTGTATCTGTTATTTTATTCATTGGACTCCCATTTTTAATTTCTCAATCCTATAAACTTTTCACATAAATATGTGAAATATCACCTTTATGAAGTTCAACATCTTTTTTGAGGATAAACCCACTCTGAGTATAAAACTTATTTGCATCGAGTTTTGAACCTACCAAGACTTTATACATAGATACACTTTTCTTTTTCAATTCATATTCAAAAGCTTGAAGAAGCTGCTTACCTAAACCTTGCCCTTTAAATTTATCATCTACAACAATAGAAAGCAATTCTGGAAGTTCACTCTCATCGTCATCTAATGAAGCCTTTTTTGGCGCAAAAAGTGTTTCAGATGCTTTTTTTATAAAACTTAAAGAAAAAATATTTTTGAATGCAAATAGCATAAGCAAGCCAAGGTTCTCTTTTAGAAACTCTTTATAGAGTCCATTAGTTGTCAATGTACCCGCCACAAAACCAACAATTACATCATCTACTTTAGCAACATAGACAATTTCATTCTCAATCAAATAAGTATATAACGCACTCAAAAAAGAGAGTGATTGCTGACTCAAAAAACCTGTTGGAATTCCATTTTTATGCAAGAGTGCTACATCTTGCGCATCTTGGATTGTAGCTTTGATATATTTTTGAATCTCACGCATAGCTATAAGCCCTTATTGTTTAATAATAAATCATATTCTGATTTGATAGCTTGCCAAATAAACATTTGGTCATATCTATCTACAATCATTTTTCTTGCATTTTCAGCCATATATGTTGTTTTTTGATTATCTTGTAATATATTATACATTGCATTATATAAAACGCTAATATCTTTTGGTGGTATTATCAAGCCGTTGACACCATTTTCAATAATCTCATTACACCCATTTATATCACTTACTATTGATGGCAAACCCATTGATCCTGCTTGCATCACTACATTTGGAAAGCCTTCTCTATAACTAGGGAAAACTAAACAATCTGCTATGGCTAAAAAAGGTCTTACATCATTTTGATAGCCAGCTTCAATTATATTTTTATTCGTATGAAGAATGTTTTTTGATTCTTCTGAAATTGGATCTAAATATTCTTCAAGCGAACCGATAAGTAAAAGTTTTATACGTTTCTCAATTTTACTAAGTTTATCAAAAGAATTCAATAATTCATTTATCCCCTTATCTTTTACTATCCGCCCTACAAATATAAATACAAATGTGCTACTATCAATTTTATATTGTAATCTAAGCGCATTTCCTGATTGGACAATATCTTGTGTTTTAGAAAAATAATTAGTATCAATACCGTTAGAACTGCCATTACCTAGCACTTTCAATTTATCAGCAGTAGTTAAGTTATTTTCGATTATAAAGTCTTTCAAACCAAAAGAATTAGGGTAAACATTTGTCGCGCACTTATACGTTAGTCGTTCAACAAATGAGAGTATCTTTCTTTTGAGTCCAGTGCTTTCCATAAGAGGTAATCCTGCAACAGTATGGAGTCTGTGTGGAACTCTTGTAATCCATGCTGCTAACATGCCAATAATACCGGCTTTTGGTGTATGCGTATGGACTATAAGAGGCTTTTCTTTTTTTAGTAAGAGTACCATTTTGATTAATGAAACCAAATCCTTGAGAGGAGTTATTTCTCTACTCATTTCAAGTTCAATTGTTCTAATGCCTTGCTCTCTTTTTACATCTTCAAGTTCTAAACCAGCACTTGATACTCCGATAACTTCATAGTATTGATGCATAAACTGTAATTGATCTTTTAAAAGTATTTTTAAAGATATCGGTACAGTTGTTATTCGAATCAGTTTATAAATTTTATATCCTTTTTTGAAGTTTGCTTTTCATTTTATAATACAAAAAATAAATTTCTTCATTTTTTAAAAAAAGTAAAATTAACACATATGTTAACATTCCAATAAATGAACCAGTAATAAATATTAAGTAATCGTGTTTAAAGTAAGCATATTCCTTGTATTTCCACATAATGTAAGTAGAAAGAGATATAGCAAATACCAGTTGACCTATATAAGCTAATATACCATTATAAAAGTCTTTACCTATTTTATTTTTCAATATCACAACTTGCAATATAACATACACCATCAATGAGATAGAAGAAGCTAAAGCAAGTCCTCTTACACCTATACTTCTTGCAAAAATAATACTCAATACAATATTGACACTCACAGCAATAAAACTAATAAACAAAGGGATTTTAGTGTTTTTTTGTGCATAAAATACTTTATTAAATAATTCACGTAATCCTAAGAAAATAATACCGATACCATAAAATAAAAAGACAGAAGAAGTAGCTTTTGTAGCCAATTCACTAAATTTTCCTCTTTGAAATACTATAGAAACAATCTCATAATTGTATACCAAAATGATTGCCATTATCGGTAACATGATCAACAATAATATACGTATCCCCGTTTGTATTAACTGATTTAATTTAGCTTGTTCACTATTTATGATATGCTTAGAAAATTTAGGAAACATAATACTCATGATAGCCATCACAAAGATTCCACTAGAAAAACTAATGAGTCTACTAGAATAATTGATCGCGGAGACACTTCCTTCACTTAGTCCTGAAGCGAGCATTGTATCTACCATGAGATTGGCTTGATCAATAAAAATACCTAAAAATGCAGGAAAAAACAATACGCTCATATTTTTGATTCGTGCATCTTTAAAATCCAAATAAAAACTATAGTGAAACATCCGTTTCACTATCCATTTGTGAAATGGAACTTGCAAGATCCAAGAAACAACACCGGCAATGGCAGGAACAAAAATACCATATTTTGGAGCTAGGAAAATTATAGCTAGCACAACAATCATATTATTAATGATGGGTACTAAATGAGGCATTAGATACTGCTCGTTGCTAAACTGGATGGCTGTCATAAAACTTACAAAAATTGAAAAGATGAAAGATAGTGTCATGACACGCAACAGCGTAATCGTCAATGAAACTCTTTCATGATTGTTTGACAAATCTATACTATGCACTATCTCAGGTGCAAAAACGATGCTTAAGCTCATTAATAAAAATGCAATAAGTAAGTATATATTGATGATATTACTGCCAAATAAGCTAGATGCCTTGAACCCATATTTGATCTTTTGCTCATTATATAAGGGTAAAAACACCAATGATACAGTAGAGTAAAATGCGACGAAAAGAATCGAAGTAATATTTAGTGCTATAAAAAAAGCATCTGTATCAGAGCCTGCACCAAAGAAAGTAGAGATTGCTATATTTTTAGCAAAAGCAATAATCTTGCCCAAAAGAATGAGAAGTATTATAAAAAAACCAGTCGTTAGTGATGTCCTATTTTTCAATATAAGCCTTTTCCTTTATAACTTTTCATTGTTTGGTTTTGTAAAAATTAAATTTTTGATGTTTAAATATCCATAGTATGATAAAACAAAACACTGCGATAAAACTACCAGGAGTGTGTAGCAGCTGATTATTTGCCGGTATATACAATAATCCGATTGTTAACATTGAAAATAAAACGATAGAGATTGGGTTTTTGTAAAGATAAGCTTCTTTCCAAACTTTTGCATACAAAAATGCTACCAACATAAAGAAAAAAAGCGTTCCTACAAATGTCAAATCTCCTGCATACCAAGCAAACGCAGTTGACCATTTATTGTCCCCCCAGCCTGTATGCAAAGAAGCGCGATAAAGATATGTGTTATGAAAATCAACAGGTACATGAAGAAATCTTTGTAAAAATACCGTAAGAGAGTATGAGTTCCCTACGAAGTATGTCCATTGAAAAGGCTCTTGCATACACAAGGATAAACCATAATATCCTTGCGAAAGATACCCCGTGAAAACAGACAACGGAAAACCAATCTCAGCGCCAAAAACTTTAAATATCCAGTGATGGATATCATACTTCATCAGTGGGTGAACATGGTCATTAATATTGCTCAGATTGATATTTAACGCGGAATACCTAAAATATAATACAGTTACAAGGGCACTCATTCCAAGTAAGGCGAATATGGCCATTTTCTTAAATATTTTTTTTCTAACATTTTTATTTTGAAGATTAAATTTTAAAATTTGTGTGATAAAGATAAAGACTATTATGTCTCCAAGTTGTTTCTGTTTTCCATGTCCTATAGTTTGAAGTAAAATAATAGAAAGGTATGAAAAAACAACCAATACTTTATATGATCTGGGTAAATTTTTAAAATAGTATGAACCAAGTATCAATGTCACAAGATAGGGGACGTAAGTAAGCGTTTGGATAAGAAAGACAAGACTTACGTGTCCTGTACCTCTTACATAGCCTGCATAAGAATTTATATAAGCTTCACCCATTTGAGAAATAGATAAATTCAATGTGCCAGAGGAGATAGAAGATACAAGACTTCCAAGTTGCACTATACTTATGATTACTATACATACTTTTGTCCAAAATAATACTTTTAAAAACTTATGATTTTGATATGTATAATTTATCGTTGTATTTGTTTTTTTGAACTCAACTAAACCAAGTGTATATCCTATCGAAAATAACAATAAGAAAAAAATCATATACACTGCAACTGGTAATATGTCGTAATTTTTATACTCAATAGGTCCAAAAATACTTAACCATACTCCTAGAGAAATATAAATTAAAATAACTTTTAACGGAATAAAATCAGTACGATATACTTTCAAGCTATTTTATACCAAATATTGATTTATATTTTTTTACTTTTTCTTTACCTGTTATATGTCCAATATGCAATGAATCTTTTTGTGCTTTTTCAAGGTACTCACTGGTCGACTTTATAAATCTTGCTGGATTACCACCATATATTGAACCGTCTGGGACATCTTTTGTAACAACAGAATTTGCACCTATCACACAATTATTTCCTATTGTCACTCCAGCTAAAATAAATGCACCTAATCCAATAAAAACATTATCACCTACAACGATCCGCTTTGTTATATCTATATCTGGTATATCTTTTCTAAAAGGCAATACTGAACCATCATGACAAATAAATCTTGCATCTAAACTTATGTATACATTATCACCTAAAGTAACTAGGTATGGCTCTGAACTAAACATTTTGTAACTGCTGCCATATATAGTTACAGAACCTTTCATAGTCACACCAAGTCTTCTAGCATATTCAACAGGATATAGTTGAGCATATAAAAGCTTATATGGCACGGTAAATATTTTTAGTAATCTACTAATTTGCATGCTTACTACCTTCTAATACAAGTAAAAATTGCTTCACAAGTGTAATATACTCTTTGTAATCAAAGATTTTATTTTCTAAGCAATAATTTTTCATCGACAATCTTTCATTGTCGCTTAAACTTAAGATATATAACATTTTTTCTACTTGTTTTTCATTATCATCAAGACTGATAGTACAACAATTTTTTCCCTCCACTATATAACCTTCGATATTACTTATCGTATTTGCGATGACGGGAGTTCCACATGAAATAGATTCTGAAAATTTACTAGGAAATCCAGCTTCAATGACTCTATCTATTTCTCTTATAAATATCGTAAAATCACTATCCTTAATGTTCTCTATTATCTCCAAATGTGGTTTTCTACCATGAAAGACCATATTATTTGAAAGTTTCACAAGAATATCAGCATGCTCAGGAAATACAGATAGATAATTTTCTTGTGTTAATCCATATATATTTAAAATAAAATTACTCTTTTCTTCAGATACCTTATCAAGCAATAATATAATTTTATCTAACCTATCTTTGATATTTGTTCTATTTTTGTCGATTCTATCAAGGTTAAATGCACTTCCAGCATACATTAGTTTTATAATATTTTTGCTATTTACAGATTTTGGAGGTGTAGCTTTTAAAACTTCTACATCATAAAGCGTAGGAAGTTCAACAGTAGTACAATTTTTATTATTATAAAAATCGGTTAAATACTTACTCGTAGTAATAAGACCATCGGCCCGTGGATGTATAAAGCGCATTCTTAAACTTGTATCTAACCACTTTATTGTATTAAAGATTATACCTCCACCACTGCTACCATACCATTCAGTTGCATCTGGAATATAAAATGCATTTTTTCTAGTACACATATTTTTTACTTTATACTGTGCTACAAATGGGTAATTATAACAAATTACTGCATAAAGATCATCATTATAATATTGATCTACAATATATTCTATATGCTTATTTGACGTAATATACTTGAGCCATATTTTTTTATTGCTTGGGTAAGGAATAGCCCATGTTTCAAAACCTTGCACATAAGATTTAGTATTTGATATCTCTGTACTTTGTAATAACGACTTATCAATTCCTACAAATACGACATTAAATCCCAATGCTCGAAATATTTTTGCATTTGATAAAACGCGCTGAGCAGCAGCATTTTTATCTGGTAACTCAAAGCCCCCTATATAAAGAATCGTTTTCTTATTCATAGTCTAAATGGTTTATTTTTATAACATTCATCACTCATCACATGATCATGCATGGCTTGGAGCATTGTGTTCCAATCAGGTGCTTTATATCCCGTGATCTTTTTAAACTTATCTGAATTTAACGACCTATCTAATGTAAAATTATCATCAGCATTGATCTTTATATCTTTTTTATATACATTTTTCATAATATTTAACAAATCATATTTTGAGATTGAATCACTTGATACATGGTAAAGTCCGCTTAGATTATGATTTTCTATAACATAATTTGAAATAATATTGACTATTTCTACAGTTGTAAAACCGCTATAAATAGCTTTTGTAAACCCGTTTATCTCATTTTCTTGACTC
>JAWVXD010000010.1:0-75796 GCA_033723415.1 Sulfurospirillaceae bacterium | reverse complement strand
GAATAAAACTGAGTATTCATTTTTACTAAAGAGGCTATTTGATCGATATTTTGCTTAGTCATAGTTTTATTTCAGTCTCAAACCTTACTTTAAAAGTATCAATCTTTATTAGGTAGTCTCAAACTTTTTTTGGTCTTACAACTCACTTTTACGTAGATATGCAATATGTCTATGGCTGCGGGTGTGATTCCGCTGATCTCGCTTGCGGCGAAAAGAGTCGGCGGGTTGTGCTTCTGCAACTTTTCTACTACTTCGTTACTAAGTCCGCTGATAGAGCTAAAGTCCATCATAGGCGGTATCTTCACGTTCATGAGGTCTTTCATCTTGTCGATTTGGTTTTTCTGTTTTTCAATATAGCTTTTGTATTTAGCTTCGACTAGTATCTGTTTTTTTGCTTCTGTTGAAAATTTTGCAAATATCGGCGAGAGTTTTTCTAATTTGTCAAGATCAAATGATTTTCTGGCTACGATCTTTTGAAGACTGACTTTGTCCGTGATCTTTTCTTCGCCCAATTCCGCAAGATATGCGATATTCTCTTTTGAAGGAGTGAGTTCGGTTTCTTCAAGATACGCCAAACCTTCTTTGGTCTCTAGTTGTTTTTTGACTACTCTGTCATAGGTTTCTTCATCTATAAGACCCAGTTTATAACCGTATTTACTCAAACGAATATCTGCATTGTCCTCTCGCAATAAAAGTCTGTATTCGGCGCGGCTTGTGAACATACGATAGGGCTCTTTCGTGCCTTTTGTAACAAGATCGTCTATAAGAACACCGATATACGCTTCATCACGTCTGAGAACTAGCGGCTCTTTCTCTTCGATTGCAAGGCTTGCATTGATACCTGCCATCAATCCTTGAGCTGCGGCTTCTTCATATCCTGTTGTTCCGTTGATCTGACCTGCCATATAAAGTCCTGAGACTTTTTTGGTCTCCAAGGTATGTTTGAGCTCTGTCGGATCTATATAATCGTACTCTATAGCATAACCGTATCTTACGATCTTTGCATTTTCTAAGCCTACGATCGAGTGGATCATGGTGAGTTGCGTATCTGGCGGAAGTGAAGTTGTGAGACCGTTTATATAGTACTCTGTTGCTTCCATTGTTTGCGGTTCTATAAAAAGATGATGTCTGTCTTTGTCTCTAAATCTATTGACTTTGTCTTCTATACTTGGGCAGTATCTTGGTCCTGAGCCTTGGATCTGTCCGGTGAAAAGAGGGGCTCTGTAAAAGTTACTTTCGATGATACCGTGTGTTGATTCGTTGGTATACGTGATGTAGCAAGGAAGTTGATGAGGTTTGAACTCTTCACTGTTTGTTCTAAAGCTAAAAGGGAGTGGGATTTCGTCTCCATGTTGTATTTCCATCTTGGAAAAATCTATACTTTTTGCATCTATCCTTGCACAAGTTCCTGTTTTCAATCTTCCAAGATTTAACCCTAAGCTTGTCAATGAGTCTGAGAGATTGATTGATGGGAATTCTCCAAATCGTCCGGCTTCTTGTTTAAACTCGCCTACGTGAATCAAACCTTTCATAAAAGTTCCGGTTGTGAGTATGATCTTTTTGGCGCTATATACGTTCCCTAAGTGACTTTTTATGCCTGTGACTTTTTCTCCATCATAGATTATGTCTTGGGCTGTTTCTTGAACTACGCTTAGATTTTCAGTGTTCAAAACGATGTTTCTCATAAAAACTTTATATTTATCCATATCTATTTGAGCACGACTTCCTTGAACAGCAGGACCTTTTGATTGATTTAATATCCTAAATTGTATGCCTACCGCATCTGTTGTAAGTCCCATTTGTCCACCAAGAGCATCTAACTCTTTTACTAGATGTCCTTTTGCAAGTCCGCCGACGGCAGGGTTACAGCTGGTTGCTCCTATTTGCTCAGCCAGCATAGTGATAAGCAACGTCTTTTTACCGAGTCTAGCACACGAGAGAGAAGCTTCTATTCCGGCATGACCGCCGCCGACAACTATAATGTCATATTTCATAATCTACCTTTAAAATCCTATATTAGTATTTGATGGACTGAATTTTATTGTAAGTCCTCTAAAGAAAAACAGTACGGCTATGATCGCCAGCACTGATGCAATTTTTGTAAAATCAAACTGTGAATTTGCTATAAGCATGATATCCCTGATGAAAAAAACTATTGTCGAATCTATCATGAAGCGGAGCTTTATGGTATTGTCATCACTAAATAAAAATTCTACCAACATTCTCACAAGTTCCAATATGATGATAAACTCAAGCAATGCAACACTTAAGTCAGAAAATGAGGCTATTTCTTTCAGGTTCTTAACCATTATAAATAGTATGAATGCAACAAAAAACTTTAAAAATGCAAGTAACTTTTTTTTCGTAAAATAGTCTTTCATTTCCATCCTTTTATTTTTCGCGTAAGATATCATAATAAGCTTAAAATTTGATAACCATTTTCAAGTTAAGATGTCTATTTTACTCTTTTATTGCTATAATTTCAAAAAAAATGGAGAAATTATGGATAAATTTTTAAAATTTGAAGTTGATTTAGAAAATTTTATAGAAAATTTGCAGAATAAAATCAACAAAAACAATAAAACTATAGAGAGATTAGTAAAGATAAAAGAGAAAACATTTGCGAACTTTGTAAAACCTCTTGATATACTTGAGGAAGAATTAGGCGAGTTTTTTACACCTTTGTCACATTTAAATTCAGTAAAGAATACAGAAGAAACCCAACAAGTTTATAGCGCATCTTTGCCTATCATCACTGAGTATTCTACAAAGTTGTCTCAAAACCTTGACATTTACAATGCCTTCAAAGAAATTTTAGAGAGTGAAAAAGAGAGCTTGAATCAAGAGCAAAAGCGAATTTTGGAGCTAAATATCCTCAACTTTGAGCTTAGCGGTGCAAACTTGGATGATACAAAAAAGAAAAGGCTCGAAGAGATCAATCTCAGAAAGAGTGAACTAGCCAATGATTTTTCACAAAACCTGATAAATGCAGTCAATGACTATGAACTTATCCTGGATGAACAGGATGTTAAAGGCTTGAGTGACGAAGATAAAAAGAGCTATGAGATAGAAGTAGATGGAGTAAAAAAATACAAATTTACGCTTCAGATGCCTCCATATATAACCTACATGACGTATGGTGAGAATAGGGAGATCAGAGAAGAGCTATATAAAGCATATACGACAAAAGCACCGCAAAATGAGAAGATCATAGATGAACTTATGGAGCTGCGTCAAGAGATGTCCGTGATTCTGGGTTACAAAAATTACGCTCAGTATTCACTGGCTCCCAAGATGGCAGAAAAAGAAGAAGAGGTTGTAGAATTTTTGGAAAAACTTGCTAGTGCGGCAAAACCTATAGCTATCAAAGAGTTAGATGAGTTAAAAAAGTTTGCAAAGATAGATGATATGCAAAGCTATGATCTTTCTTTTTACGCTGAAAAACTCAAAAAAGCCAAGTATGATTTTGATCAAGACCTATATCGCCCGTATTTTGAGCAAAACTCTGTGGTTCAGGGACTTTTTAAATTTTTGAATCTATTGTTCGGGATAGAATTTGAAAAAGTAGATGAAAAGCTTTGGGATGAAAATGCAAAATCATACAATCTATTGGTCAATGGCGTTGTCAAATCCAGACTCTATCTTGATCTTGAGAGCAGAAAAGGTAAAAGCGGCGGAGCTTGGATGCACAATTGGCAAAGTCATTTTGTCGATGAAAGAGGTGAACATCTATCTTCTGCATTTATAGTTTGTAATTTTCCTTCATCAAAAAATTCACCTTCTCTTTTAAGACATGACGATGTGGTGACATTGTTTCATGAGATGGGTCATGCACTTCATCATATGCTCTCAAACGTAGGCGAAGTAGGAGTCAGCGGTATCAGCGGAGTAGAGTGGGATGCGGTAGAGTTCCCATCACAATTTTTGGAAAATTTTGCGTATGAACCAAAGGTTTTGAAAATATTTGCAGAGCATTACAAGAGCGGTGAAATACTGAGTGATGAGATGATACAAAGGATCGTAGATGTTAAAAATTTCCAATCAGCACTTGGTATACTAAGACAAGTTGAATTTTCACTGTTTGATTTTAAACTGCATCAAGCACTTCGCACCGGTGCTGAAGTGCAGGAGTTGTTAGATGATGTAAGAGGGGAGATAGCGCTTATAAAACCACCGTCTTACAACAAATTCCAAAACAGTTTTTCCCATATATTTGCAGGAGGGTATGCAGCCGGATATTATAGCTATAAGTGGGCGGAGGTACTTAGTGCCGATGCATTTTTTGCTATAGTAGATCAGGGTATTTTCAATACAAAACTTGGGAAAGACTATCTTCATATCGTACTGGGACAGGGTGGAAGCAGGAGTATGAAGGAGTTATACAGAGAATTAAAAGGCGAAGATGCAAAAGTTGAAAGTTTACTTCGTCTGAGTGGATTATCACAACACTAAGGAGCGATGATGAGAATAAATCCGGATGAAGTGTTCGCACTAGCCATAGATATACAAGAGAGACTTTTCCCTCATATGCATGACAAAGATATTTTGTTGGAAAATACGTTAAAACTTGTAAAAGGTTTGAAACTATTGGGGATTGATTTTGTACTAAATGAACAATACCCTAAAGGAATCGGACATACGTTAGAGCCTATAAGGGATATCTTGAGAGATGAAAAAGCACACGAAAAAGTTACGTTTAGCTGTTGTAAGACAGAAGATACGATGGATGTGATAAAAGCACAAGATAAAAAATATGTCATCATCTTTGGCATAGAAGCTCATGTGTGCGTACTTCAAAGTGTGTTAGATCTGATAGAATCCGGATATATTCCCGTGTTGGTTACTGATTGTATCAGCTCAAGGAAGGAAAATGATAAAAATATCGCAATACTAAGAATGACACAAGCAGGTGCAATCCCTACTACATATGAATCACTGCTTTTTGAACTGTGCGTGAGTGCAAAACATAAAACTTTCAAGGAGATAAGCTCTCTGATCAAATAAGCTTGATATAGGTCAAGCTTATCCCGAAAGATCTGATATATAATTCCTGAAAAACTAATAGGAGTTTATATGTCAGATTTAGATATTCAAAAAACACAAGATGCAAAAGAGATAGATATCGAAGGAGCAACCGTTCCTTTCTCTCAATACGTTATCGAAGGTATTACATATATAGAGTTTGATTCCTCAAAGTGTCCTCCTCCTGAGCCTATGATCAATGCAATGCTTGCCATGGAACTTATCAAAGATGCAAATACGAAAGTCATCATGATCAATCACAAAAGTCCTGCAGGTCTTCTAGCAAAAATCGGCGAAAATTTTGATATACAAGAGCGAGAATTAGATGACGGAAGGGTTAAATTAGTATTTTCTTATAAAGCAGGACTTAGTGAAAATGCCGACTTGAGTGATAAAAGCTGCAACGGATAAAAAATGGCAAAAAACCTAGCCACTGAGATGGCACCACCGTTTGTTCTAGTGGCTCACTATTTTATAGCAGGTGCGTTTTTTTATATGGCAACAGCTTTTTTATTGCCTTTTTATGCAAATGAGATAAGTGGGTATTTTCTATCTTCTTCCATAGCTTTTTTGATGCATTTATATCTGCTTGGCTTTGTCATGATGATCATATTTGGTGCTATGTATCAGCTCGTTCCTGTAGTGCTTGAAATTCCGATATTCTCAAAAGATTTTGCTTATATTCAATTTTATATGTTTATTTTCGGTATTTTTATTTTCACTTTCGGACTAAAATATGAGAATTATACGCAGATATTGCCTTATGGTGCTTTGATGATGTATCTGTCCATGTTGATCTTTGTAATAAACATTTTCTTGACGTACAAAGGGATCAAAAGATGGGATATCGTCGCAAAGTTTATCTTTGTATCAAATATATTTTTGATCCTAGGCGTTAGCATAGGATTTGTATTGGCTCTAAATATGGTATATGGATTCAATATTGATATATTATCTTTGGTTCAAGCTCATATAGCTTTGAGTGTTTTTGGTTACATCGTCATGACTATCATGGGAGTCGGGATGATTCTTATACCGATGTTTTCACTATCTCACGGATTTTCCGACAAAGCCATACGAGTTGCTTTTTATACTATAATATTTGGACTAGCGGCATTTTTGATAGGTGATTTCTGGCAGATAAAACTTTTAAAGTTTACAGGTATATTTTTGTCCTCTTTTTCAATCTTTGCGGCACTTTATCAGATGTGGCTCATATTTTCAACACGAATTAGAAAGAAAAATGATTTTTGGGCAAAAAATATGATGGCTTCATTTGTGACTTTGATACTCTCTTTTTTAGTCTTAACTGTAGGCATTATCATAAATAAAGAAAGTTTATTCGTGCTTTTTGGATATATGCTTTTCTTTGGATTTTTTACATTTTTTATAGTAGGACATATTTATAAGATCCTACCGTTTTTGGTATGGTATCAAAGATACTCTTCTCAGGTTGGCAAGATAAAAGTTCCTCTTTTAAATGAGATGATCCGAGAAAATATCGCAGATATCCAATTTTGGCTTACTGCGATAGGTTTTGTGTTAAGTACATATGCGATACTGGTAGATATGAAATTTTTATTTCAAATAGGAACTATCGTTATGGGGATAGGTACTTTTTTGGTTTTATACAATATATATTTTACGCTTAATTACAAAATAAAGGATTTGAGATGATAAGTGAAGATACGGTTTATGATGCGATAAAAACTGTAGTAGATCCAGAAGTCGGATTTGATATTTACTCTTTAGGATTGATCTATGGAGTGGAAATTCAAAATGATGAAGTTAGTGTCACGATGACACTATCAACTAGAGGTTGTCCGCTGCATGAGATGATGAAACAATGGACACAAGAAGCCGTAGAGAGGATTGAGGGAGTAAAAAATTGTGAAGTTTTGATCGTGTGGGAGCCGGAGTGGAATATAACGATGGCTAGTGATGAAGTAAAAAAAGCATTGGGAGCATTGTGATGAATGAGACAGGATTTCCGGATTTTTTTGATCAGATCAGAGGTATTACGACTTATGATCCATTGGCTTTTACTCTGGGTACGGTAAAAAACGGAATTATCAAATTTAACTATAAACAGATCGTAAAATCAGCAGGACATAGTTGTCCTACCGTTGCAGGAGCATATCTTATGACACTAAAAGCCTTGGATGCTCTGTATCAAGATAAACTTCCGGTTAGAGGGGAGATAAAAGTAGAATTCAAAGAAGATGAAGAAGACGGTGTTGCAGGAGTTATCGCTAATGTTATCTCAAACATCACAGGGGCTACGCAAAAAAGCGGCTTTAAAGGGCTTGGCGGGAGATTTGCAAGACACTCTTTGATGCATTTTAACGCTGACATTTTATCAAGTGCCAGATTTACCAGAACGGATAATAACAAAAGCGTAGATGTTTACTATAATCCAAATATAGTTATGCCAAACCAGAAAATGTCTTCTTTGATGCAACTAGTGGTTCAAAATCAAGCCAACGAAAAAGAGATCAAAGAGTTCGGTACTCTTTGGCAAGAGAGAGTCAAGAAAATACTGGTGGATAATTTTGATACCGAGGAGTTGGTAAAAGTTCTCTAATCTTTTGATATAATACAATTAAAAAAGAGTAGAGATGTTTACAGGATTAATCAGAGAATTTGCTACAGTTATAGGCTATCAAAACAATATTTTAAACTTAAAGGCAAAATATAAACCAAAGATCGGTGATAGCATAGCAGTAAACGGTGTGTGCCTTACCGTGATTACTCTTGGCTCTGATTCTTTTGCTGTTGAATTGTCAAATGAAACACGAAATATCATGGCAGTAGAGAATTTAAAAGGACGTGTCCATATCGAGCCTGCCATGAAACTGAGTGACCGACTTGAAGGACATATCGTTCAAGGTCATGTAGATTGTCAAGGCGTGATCAAAGCTATCAATAAAAACCAAAATGCAACAGATTTCCATATAACTCACCCAAAAGAATTTTCAAAGTACATAGCTCCAAAAGGCAGTATTGCGATTGATGGTGTGAGTTTGACCGTCAATGACGTGAAAGAGGGCGAATTTAGGTTGACTATCATACCTCATACTCTTGCACTTACACTCTTTGGCGAATACAAGACCGGTACAAAGGTAAATATAGAAACAGATATGTTCGCAAGATATATACATCATATGATCAATACCAAAAGTACTCTAAGTTGGAAAGATATAGATAACATAATGGCACAATACTAGATGAAGTACTTTTTTACAGATAAATTTGAAGGAGTTAGCCAAGGTGCATATGATAGTTTTAATCTAGCTTTGCATGTAGGAGACGAGCCTTCTTTTGTTGTTCAAAACAGAGCTATCTTGTCAGAAAAGATCGGTACTGAAAATCTGATTTTTATGGATCAGGTTCACAAAGATTATGTGGAAATAATAAAAGACAAGAAACAAAAAATAGCTTTGCAAAGTGATGCCATGGTGACAAATCTAAATGATGTAGCACTTTGCGTTATGGTTGCAGATTGTATACCTATCTTGTTTTGTGATAAAATTAAAAATGTCATAGGAGTTGCGCATGCAGGCAGAAGCGGCGTACTGTTGAAGATTGCAAATAAAACTATGCAAACTATGATAGATGAATTTTTCTGTGATATTTCTGATATACAAGTTTATATGGGTCCTAGCATAAGATCTTGTTGTTATGAAGTCAGAGAAGATGCTATAAAAGGTTATGAAGGATATATGAGTATCAAAGATGAAAAAATATTTTTAGATATCAATAGAAAGTGCATTGACGATATGCTTGATTTTGGTGTAATAAAAGAAAATATTGAGATATCATCTACTTGTACCTGCTGTAACGACAGTTATTTTTCATATAGAAGAGATGGAACTACCGGCAGGTTTTGCGGAGTTATATCATTGTGAATTTTTTCGATATAGCACAAGTTCCAAATACAGGTGAAATCTTTGAAACTATTTATGCGAACAATGATATATCTATAGAGAGAATAATCAGTTCAGATAAACAAGAAGACAAAATATATAAACAAGATCATGACGAGTGGGTTATGTTGATGGACGGAAGTGCAGTATTAGAGATCGATGATATAGAACTAGAGCTGAAAAAAGGCGACTTTTTGCTAATAGAAAAAGGAAAAGTACATAAGGTTTTGAAAACTGAAAAAGGAACTATCTGGTTTTGTGTACATATGAAAAGAAATGATAGATAAAAAAAATATAATCAAACATTATCTTCGGGACAAAGAGCTTCATTCTCCTTTAGCAAAGGATGAACAAACTTTGAAGATCATTCAAAATGCTACTAAATTCCATATTGCTTTATTTAAAAATGAAGCTTTGGCATTACGTTTGCTTGATTTGGAAAATGTTCAAGAGTCGTCACAAGAGCATATGAATGCTCTTTGTGAAGTGTTTGATTTTCTTCTAAATGTAGAAAAAAATACGCAGCTCAGCAAGTGAAAGAATCTTCCACTTGCTGATGACGATTTAGATCTTTTTATAGATCTCTCCTACGGTTTCTTTTGATATCTCTTGAAATTTCTCAGATTGTTCCCGCATCCCTTCTTTGAAAGCAGAATCCATACTGTTTATACCTTTTTCACTCGCGTAATCTCTGATGTCTTGACTGATCTTCATAGAGCAAAACTTTGGGCCGCACATAGAGCAAAAGTGAGCTATTTTTGCACCTTCCGCAGGAAGTTCTTCATCGTGAAATTCTAGTGCACGATCAGGGTCAAAGCCGATATTGAACTGGTCATACCATCTAAATTCAAATCTAGCCTTACTCATGGCATTGTCCCGTATCTGTGCACCTGCAAAACCTTTGGCAAGATCAGCGGCGTGTGCCGCGATCTTATAAGTGATGATTCCTTCTTTGACATCGTTCTTATCTGGCAGTCCCAAGTGCTCTTTTGGAGTTACATAGCACAACATAGCCGTTCCGTACCAGCCTATCTGTGCCGCACCTATACCTGAAGTGATGTGATCATATCCCGGAGCGATGTCGGTCGTCAAGGGTCCAAGAGTATAAAAAGGGGCTTCCATGCAATCTTCTAACTCTTTTTCCATATTTTCTTTGATCATTTGCATCGGTACGTGACCCGGACCTTCGATCATGACTTGCACGTCATGTTTCCAGGCGATCTTGGTGAGTTCGCCCAAAGTCTCCAACTCTGCAAATTGAGCTTCGTCATTGGCATCATAAAGCGAACCCGGTCTGAGTCCATCGCCTAGTGAAAAGGCGACATCGTAAGCTTTCATGATTTCGCAAATATCTTCAAAATGCTCATATAAAAAACTCTCTTTGTGATGATGTAAACACCATTTTGCCATGATCGAGCCACCGCGTGAAACGATTCCCGTGAGTCTTTTGGCAGTGAGCGGGATATATTGTAATCTGATGCCGGCGTGAATAGTAAAGTAGTCCACGCCTTGTTCGGCTTGTTCGATTAGCGTATCTCTGTAAATTTCCCATGTTAGATTTTCCGCGATTCCGTTGACTTTTTCGAGGGCTTGATAGATCGGCACCGTACCGATAGGCACGGCGGAGTTTCGTATGATCCACTCTCTGGTTTCGTGGATATTATTTCCGGTTGAGAGATCCATCACGGTATCGGCACCCCATCTAGTCGCCCAGATCATCTTCTCGACTTCTTCTTCGATCGATGAAGATGTGGCAGAGTTTCCGATGTTGGCATTGATCTTAACCATAAAATTTCGCCCGATGATCATGGGCTCTATCTCGGGATGATTGATGTTTGCAGGAAGGACTGCGCGGCCGCTTGCAATCTCGTCTCGTACAAATTCAGGAGTGTAAAACTCGGGTAAATTGGCTCCAAAATTTTCACCGGGGTGCTGCTTGTACAAGTGTCCGCTTTTTTTCATCTCCGCTAATTTACAATTTTCTCTTATGGCGACATACTCCATCTCAGGTGTTATGATACCATTCCTTGCATAGTGCATTTGAGAAACGTTTTTACCACTCTTGGCTCTTCTTGGTTTTGGTATGTTTGGAAACCTGAGTATATCAAGTTCATTGTCACTGTTTCTTTTATGAAAATAAGAAGAGCTGAAATCATCCAACTTCTCTGTATCGTCTCTTTTTTCTATCCAAGAATTTCGTATTGGTCTTAGACCTTGGTGCAAGTTTATATTTGCTAACGGATCTGTATAAGGACCTGAGGTATCGTAAACGTAAAGAGGTGGATTTTCTTCAAAGCTTCCATCGCTTTTGGCAGTATTTGACAATGTGATCTCTCTCATAGGGACTCTTATATCCGAAGTACTGCCTGTTTCATAAACTTTTTTTGAATTTGGAAGATTTTCGACATATGATTTGTTGATCTCTTTGAGATTGTGTAATGTAGTACTCATGTGTTTTTTCTCCTTTTCCTACGCTGGCATTATCCAGATCAGGTAAAACGACTTAATTTGAGTAGATTATGTCGTTTTTTGAGGGTATTTCTCAGCCAAAATTAAATTTAGCACCCCTAAGACGGTTTGTAACAATAATAAGAATATGATTGTATCAGGAATGAAGACAAAAAATCCTTAAACAAGGATTTTTATTTTGTTATGAACATATAGAAAGGTTTCTCTCCTAATTGCATATTGATAATGATACCGTTGCTATTGCCGATTTCATTTAATGTTTGCTTTAGTGTTGTAAAAGTCAATGGAATCTCAAATAAAATATTCTGATTTTGTTTTGACAACACGATCTTTGTGCTACCTGTGATTATATTACAAAGTTCGCCGATACCGTCTTTTAAAGCTTCTATATCATTTTGACTAAGTTTTTCTTGCAAAAATGCTTCTATAGCCATAAATGCATTTTCTTTTGGAAAGATCAGTACAAATGATCCTACAAGATCTCCTCTAAATTTCATGATAGAAAATACGTGATTGCCATCAGGTAGGTCTTTATCTAAAAAACCAACCCTGTGAGATATTTTCTTTGCATTGAGGGCAGTCAGTGTTTCCAAAGAATCTACAGCTGATTCCATAAAAAGAGGAAGTGATGCGATTAGTGTCTTTGACAGATGTAAAAGATTGCCGTTTTCCTTTTTTTCTATATCCATATTTAGTGATGATCTTGTCACTATGATCTGATACTTTTTTTTATCAGGAAGGTTTTCGGCATCTACTGAATTGTTGACCGTTATGACAAAATTATCATAAAAAGATAGATGAAGAGACAACTTTTTGGCATTGTCTTCATCATTGTCGCATATCAATACAAGAGAATTCTTTTTGTATGAATCCGGTCTACAAAATAATCTGGCTACATCAAAAGTACGAAATAACTTGATTATTGTGTTCTTGCACAAAGTTTTTAGAATTTCATATGTTTGTATATCATAGTCAATCAAAGCGATTTTGATATCATTTTCTTTTGAAAAAGTGTTTAAATTCTTAACCAATAGTGCTAGGTTTTCATAATTATCTTTGCAATCTGCTACCTTTAATGAAACTAATATATGTTTTATTTGTTCATCTTTATGTTTAGATTTGATAAAAGTTGAGATGGAATTTATAAGCAATAGATTTTGTTTTTTTTGAATACTTCCTGCATATTCAAATATATTCAATCCCATATTTATGTAGTTGTTCAACAGTGTTCCTCGAATATTTATAAAATTAAATTTTTAATAAAGTTGTTGTTATTGTCTAAAATTGGAGAGGGCTTACCAATATGGAATCCTTGAGCATAATCAACTCCCATTTTCTTTATTATATCAAAAATCTCTTGAGAGTGTACATATTCTGCTATTGTTTTAGCACCTAATTTATTTGAGAAGTTTACAATGGTTTGCGTTATTATTTTCATATCATCATTTTTATCTATATTTTTTATGAGTCCGCCGTCAATTTTTATAAAATCAGGTTGAAGTTTGACCAATCTTTCAAAATTTGAATATCCACTTCCAAAATCGTCTATCGCTATCTTTGCGCCGTAAGATTTTGCTTTTTCGATAAATTGCAATATGGTGTGATAGTTATTGATCCCTTCACTTTCAACAATTTCGAAGATAACCCAAGAACCTATCGTGTATTCACTCATCTTCTCAAAAATAAAATCCAAAGTGTGTTGATTTGATATGTCTAAAAAGGATAGGTTTATAGAAAATTGATTTGATGAAAACCTAAAGGTATCAAAAGCTTTGCCTATAATGTCTCTGGAGATTGCAGGATATAGTTTTGAGTGTTTTGCGATATTTAAAAATTCATTTGGAGTGTGAACGGAGCCATCATCTTTTTTGATACGCATAAGAGTTTCATATTTATCTATATGATTGTTCTTGAGATTTAAGATAGGCTGAAAATATGGAATGATCTGATCTTCTTTTAAAGCTTTTTTTAGAAGATGTATAGTTTTGATGCTTTGTATGTACTCTTCTTCTTTATTGCTTTTAATGTCATATATCCAAAATGATTTTTGATCTTTTTTTGCTACTTTATAAGCTATTGAGGCAAGTTTTAGAAGATCTGCCTCACCTTGAGCAGCACCTATAGTAAATGTAATATTTATACCTATACCTGAGCAGAGTAAACCTTCTTTCGATATTTTTTTGGACATTTCGTTAAGATAAGTTTTAAGTTCCTCTTCTTCATAAGGAGCAGGGATAAATATAGCAAAAACATCAGCTTCTAATTTAAAAAGCTTTGCCTCAGTACAAGGTAGATTTGCTTTGAGCCAATTTGCTGTTGCGATAAGGACTTCATCACCTATTTGATTTCCGTATATACTGTTAATAGCTTGAAAAGAGTCAATATTTATTAGGATAAGCGTCATACTGTGTTTGTTTAAAAGTTTTATTTTCTCTTTTATTAATTGAAGTCTATTTGGCAATTTTGTTTGGCTGTCTATATACATTTTGTCTTGTATAATCTTTTTACTAATAGCAAGTTCAGTGAGGTCATGAGCTATCAATAAAAATTCGATCAGTGCGCCGTTGTTGTCCTTTATAGGCTCAATAGTACATTTTACATGTGCTTGATTATTGTGCTTTACCGTAAGCATCAATATGCCGTCCCAAGATTGGTTCTGTTTCAATGTTTCACAGATTTCCGTATATACATCTTGTTGATCTTGTAAAAAGCTGTCTAAACCTTTGTTTAGACACTCTTCTTTTGTGCTGAGAGTCAATTGGCAAAATGATCTGTTAACATATTTTATCTGTAGATCAAGTCCTATCTTGGCTATAGAAGCGCTATTTTCAAATGCATTAAGATATGCTTTATCCGAGTTACTATATTCTGTTTTTTGGAGAGGTTTGAATGAAATTGCCCTTATCAAACTATATAAAACCAAACCAAACAGTAAAAAAGCAAATATGACAGATACAGTTTTTTCGTCTTTTTCTATAGAAATAAACAAACAAATGATTGTTATGATCATAAAAAAATTCAAAAATAATTTAGCATTTTTCAACATACCGATGTTTGCCTACCCTACTATAAAATGATTAGATACTTTATCGAAATACAATTGATAAATTACTTAAAATTATTTAAGTTCATTTTACTAAAGAATATTGAAGCAATATTTAATATAAATTTTAGTATAATCCTCCTCTATTTCTCACATGCCAATCCTTTTAGGTTGCAGCGTAAGCTGTTGATGGGCATGGAGGCTAAACCAAAATTAACACATAAGGAGAGCTTCATGGTAGCCATGAAAGACTTGTTGGAATGCGGTGTACACTTCGGACACCAGACTAGAAGATGGAATCCAAAAATGAAAAAATACATTTTTGGTGAAAGAAAGAATATCTATATTATAGATCTACAAAAAACACTTCGTTTTTTCAGATACACGTATAATGTAGTTAAAGATGCAGCTGCTGAGGGACAGACAATGTTATTTGTCGGAACTAAAAAACAAGCAAGCCAAGCAGTTAAAGAGTACGCTGAAAAATGTGGTATGCCTTACGTTAACCACAGATGGTTAGGCGGTATGCTGACAAATTATCAAACAATTAAACAATCAATCAGAAAACTTGATATCATCGAGAAGATGGAAGAAGACGGACAAATCGACCTTCTTACAAAAAAAGAAGCGTTAATGCTTAAGAGAAAAAAAGCGAAACTTTTAGATTATCTTGGCGGAATCAGAGAAATGAAAAACATCCCTGATATGATCTTTGTTATAGACACTGTAAAAGAAAAAATAGCTGTTCAAGAAGCTAGAAGACTAGGTATCAAAGTGGTTGCTCCATTGGACACAAACTGTGATCCTGACTTGGTTGATTATCCAATTCCGGGAAACGACGATGCGATAAGATCTGTTAGACTTTTCTGTAAAGAGATGGCGGAAGCTATGATCGAAGGAAGAGAGATAAGAAATCAAGATGCTGCTAGCGAAGAAGAGATCGTAGTAAGTGATGAAGAAAAGAATGAGATAGTAGAAGAAGCATTAAGTGAAGAAGATGCTGAAGAGATCACAGGTGATTTAAAACTTGCTGAGAAAGACAGCGAGGAAGTAGAGGAGAAATAATGGCTGAAATAACTGCACAATTAGTAAAACAACTCAGAGAAATGACCGGTGCCGGTATGATGGATTGTAAAAAAGCATTAGGCGAAACAGATGGAGATATTGACAAAGCTATTGACGTTTTAAGAGAAAAAGGTCTTGGAAAAGCGGCAAAGAAATCCGATAGATTGGCGAGTGAAGGTTTGGTAAGCGTTGAAGTTAATCCAAATTTCAAAGAAGCTACTATAAGCGAAGTCAACTCAGAAACTGATTTTGTCGCAAAAAATGAAAAATTTATTAACTTTACACAAAGCGCAACGCAACACATTATGAACTCTAATGTTAGAACGACTGAAGAGCTTATGTCAACAACAGTTGACGGTGTTAAATTTGAAGAGTTTTTGAATTCACAAATCGCAACGATCGGTGAAAATCTTGTACTTAGAAGATTTGCAACATTGAAAGCCGGTGAAAACGGTGTCGTAAACGGTTATGCACATTCAAACGGCAGAGTAGGCGTGTTGATCGCTGCAAAATGTGACAGCGAAGAAACAGCTGCAAAAAGCGCAGAGTTTATAAGACAACTTTGTATGCATGCTGCTGCTATGAAACCTATGTATCTAAGTTATACTGAACTTGATCCTGAGTTCATAGAAAAAGAAACAGTAGCGTTAATTGCAGATATCGTAAAAGAAAATGAAGAATTACACAGACTGAAAAAACCTTTGAAAAAAGTTCCACAATATGGAAGTCAATTACAGCTTACTGACGCTGTGATGGAACAAGCGAAAAAAGATATCGAAGATACGTTAAGAGAACAAAAGAAACCTGAGCAAATTTGGGATAAGATCATTCCTGGACAGATTTCTAGATTTATAGCAGACAATACTTTGCTTGACCAACAATTTACATTGTTGAGCCAGTTTTATGTAATGGATGATAAAAAGACTGTTGCAGAAGTTATTGAAGATAAAGCTCAAGAACTAGGCGGCAAGATCGAACTTGTTGAATACGTAAGATTTGAACTAGGCGAAGGTCTAGATAAAAAAGGTTGTGATTTCGCAAGTGAAGTTGCAGAACAACTAAAATAATCTACTAAAAGTAAAAGCGGAAGTTTAAACTTCCGCTTCTTATTCCTAAAAGGAAATGCACATGAGCCTTTTGGAGGTTAAGAATGTTTCTCACTCTTTTGACTATCCCCTTTTTGAAAATATAAACTTTTCACTTTTTCCCTCGGAATCTATGTCTATAACAGGCGTAAGCGGCAGTGGAAAATCTACTCTTCTAAATATCTGCTCTACACTTTTAAAGCCAAATACAGGTATTATTAAACTTTTTGACAAAGATTTGTATTCACTTCCGGATAAGGAATTGGTGAGCTTAAGAAGAGAAAAATTAGGTATAATATTTCAAGCTCATTATCTGTTTAAAGGTTTCAATGCATATGAGAATATAGAGCTGTCAACTATGCTTGCAAACTCAAGTATCGATGAGGATCTGCTTGATCGCTTTAAGATAACAAAGGTCATGATGCAAAAAGTCGGAGAGCTTTCAGGAGGACAGCAGCAAAGAGTTTCTATAGCGAGAGTTCTATCGAAGAAACCACGTATTATCTTTGCAGATGAGCCTACAGGAAATCTAGATAATAAAACAGCTCATGAAGTTATGGATATTTTGTTTGAATACATAAAAGAAGTCGATGGAGTACTGCTTATGGTGACACATGATGAAGAACTTGCAAGAAAGTGTAAATTTCATAAACATTTGAGCCAAGAGGGCTTGAACTGAAGATAATATGCAAACTTTAGTGCAATTTTTAGGGCAAAATCACGTTATTTTATTTTTGCTTCTTTTTGCCAGGATTTCCGGACTTTTTGCATTTTTCCCGTTTTTTTCCCACATGACCATACCTGTTTCCGTAAAAACTGCTTTTGCTGTTTTTATGGTTATATTTTTATATCCGCTTGCAACTATGCCTAATATAGAGTTAAATGTATATACAATTTTTATGGCTGTTGTCAGTGAGCTTTTTTTGGGTTTGATAGCAGGATTAATACTCAATCTTATATTTACAATGTTACAGATGGCAGGGATGCAGATATCGTTTGTTATGGGTTTTACAATGGCAAGCGTTATTGACCCTCAATCAAACATATCTACTCCTATAATATCCCAAATATTGACTCTAATAGGACTTATGGTTCTACTGACTTTTAATGCTCATCATCTAATGATCATATTTCTTGCCAAATCTCTACATATCCTTCCTTTAGGAGAGTTCTATCCCGGCGGCAGTATTTGGGAATACCTTCTAAAGTCGGTAACTGATATGTTTATATACGGCTTCATACTTTCTTTCCCTATAGTTGCACTTTCTTTGCTTTCAGATTTGGTCTTTGGTATGCTTATGAAGACGATGCCTCAATTTAACCTTCTTGTTGTAGGATTCCCTATAAAGATAATGGTCTCTTTTATTGTGTTGATAGCAGTACTTACTCCGATGATGATTATATTTAAAAGAGAGTTCTTAGATGCGCTGCAACACCTTTTCTTACTTCTGCATTAACTATTATTTAAAGAAGATTCATATACTATAACACAACTAAAAAAAGGGTTGATGTATGCTTGAAAAAAGAACTTTTGATTTTGTTCTGGTAGATGATATATATTATAAAGTAGATAATAGCGGAAGAATTTTATATGTTTCTTCCTCTGTAAAAAGGGTTTTAGGGTATGATAAAGAAGAGCTTATAGGTTTGCATTTGCATGAGTTGTATGTGAATCCTCAAAATAGAGCGCAAAATTACAAAGAATTAGATACAAGTATTTCAAATTTCACGATAGAAGATTTACTAAAACATAAAGACGGAAGTCATGTTTTCATGTCCACAAATGCTCACTTTGTCAAAGATAAAGCAGGAAATATAATCGGTATTGAAGGTATTTCAAGAGATATAACAAGAGAATATGAATTGAAAAAAAGACTTTCTCACAATGAAAAAACATATAAAGCTATTTTTGAAAATTCTCCCAGCGGGATTATATATCATGATTCAAAAGGTGTTATAATCGAAGCAAATAAAGCAGCATTAAACATCTTTGGCGTAACCAAAGAGCAGTTTATTGGTTTTGATCTATTGAGAGAGACTAGCAATGAAGAACTAAAACAAGCTATAGACAAAAGTCTAAAAGGAGGGAAATCACACTTCAAAGGCTTATATGTTTCAATTCTAGCAAAAAAACGAATGTATCTAGAGGTGTCTTTTCAGGCAATAAAAGATGAAGATGAAAATGTAATATTCATAGTTGCTTCCGTTGATGATCAAACTGCTACGGAAAAAGCTCTGAAAAAACTTAGAAAATCAAAAGAAGACTGGAAATCTATCATTGACAATATGCAAAATATTTTTTTACAAACGGATAAAGACGGTAATATCATAAAAGTATCCCCTTCTGTCAAGGATGTCGCAGGTTATGAAATGGATGAGATACTAGGGAAAATGTATCTTCTTTGTGGGTTACTACAAATGACATACAATATTTCAGAGAACAATATATAAAAAACCCTCAACCTGTAAAAAATATTGAATTTTCACTTCTGCACAAAAATGGCACTATTATGTATTTTGACTGCAATTTTTCTCCAAGATTTGATAAACATGGTCAATATGCAGGAAGTGATAACTTTGCACAAGATATCACTAAACTTAAAAAAACTCAAAAACAGATAGAGCATATGGCAACATATGACGCTTTGACGGCTCTTCCAAACAGAGTAATGCTTATGAGTATGTTGGAACACTCCATTAGCGGGTCACAAAGAGCTCATGATCAGATGGCAGTATTATTTTTGGATCTAGATAATTTTAAAGATATCAATGACAATTTCGGTCATCAAGAAGGAGATAGGGTTCTTATCAAAATGGCAGAGTATTTAAAAAAATCTTTGCGTTTGGATGATATGATCTTTAGATTTGGCGGCGATGAATTTGTCGTCATTGTAGAACATATAAAACACAATGAAGATGTTATCAACGTTGTAGAAAAAATCAAGAAAATTTTCACTGTGCCTTTTCGGACAGAGGCACACTCATACTATCTAAGTTGTTCTATCGGTATCGCCATATATCCTGAAGATGCGGTTAACGCCGAAAGACTTATAAGATCAGCCGATGCTGCCATGTACAAAGCAAAAAAGAGCGGTAGGGATAGATATGCTTTTTATTCAAAAGAGTTAGGGATAAAGATACAAAAAGAGCTTTATATAGAAAATTTATTGAGAGAAGCCTTGAAAAAAGGTGAATTTGAACTTTATTATCAGCCTCAAATATCGTTGAGCGAAAATCAAATAGTCGGTATAGAAGCTCTTATAAGATGGAATAATAAAGAATTGGGATTTGTACATCCTGAGAGTTTTATAGCTATTGCAGAAAAAACACAACTTATTTCAGCTATAGATATTTGGGTTTTAAGGACTGCATGTTCTCAAGTCAAAAAGTGGCATGATATGGGGATATATAAAGGAAAATTATCTGTAAATATCTCAGGAGTAGATTTAAGTAATGAAAATCTAGCTACATTACTGCAAGGTATCTTAAATGAATGTTGTTTGGAGGCAAAGTATTTAGATCTTGAAATAACCGAAACAGTTTTGATGAGTGATCCAAAACATAGTATCAAATTATTTGATAAGATTAAAGAGATGGGTGTAGATATCTCAATTGATGATTTTGGCACTGGTTATTCATCTTTGTCCTATTTGAGAATGTTCCCTATAGATGAATTAAAAATAGATAAATCTTTTGTAGATGATCTGCCCCATAGCAAGGACGCAAGCGCTATAGTAAATACTATAATTTCATTGGCAAAAACTTTGGGATATAAGACAGTCGCAGAAGGTGTTGAGACTGTTGAGCAGATAGAACATTTGAAAATATTGGGATGTGATATAGTGCAAGGTTATTACCACAGTAAAGCTCTTAGTGTTGATGATATTGAAGTATATTTTCAAAAATTTTTGTAGTTATTAATGCAATCATAATTTATATTATACTAAAATAGCGACAAATATAAAGGAGTTACCGTGCGCCTTCTTCTAATAAATAATAATCCGGCAGTCTCTAAGCTGATAAATTTGAGTGCTGAAAAATTAGGTTACGAGATTGAAGAAATCAGCAGTGATAGTGTAGATTTGGAAAAATCATTTGACATCACTATTACCGATAGTGACTCTGTAGAAGAGAATTCATTTTTACTGCTTAAAGAGAGTGGAAATTTAGGTAAGGTCGTTTATATAGGCTCAAAAGGAGCTGAAAAACCTGAATTTGCCGATTATTTTTTACAAAAACCATTTTTGCCTACAGATTTTGTTGATCTACTGAAAAAGATAGATAAAACTATATCAAGTGAGATGGATAAGGCAAGTGATGTTGATGATATGCCAGAAGCTGGTTTGGACGATGATGACTATCTTCGTGAATTAGATCTGGAAGACATGACACAAGAAGACGGACAAGCTTTAGAGTTGGATGATCTAGATATACTGGCTCCTTCTGATAGCAATATATTGAAGATAGACGGTGATGATGATTTTATACATGATGAAGATGATGAAGATATACCCGTTGGTGAATTTGAAGATGATGATGATGAAGAAGAACAAGAATTTTCAGGAAGTGAATTGCACGATGAAACACTATCTATATCAGAATTTTCACAAGACGATGAAGAAAACTCTCCATCCGTATTAGACAGCGATGAAGTCAATCAAGTAAAAGAGTTGCTGGAAGAAGACGAAAGATCAGACGAAACAGAGGATATTTCTTCTTTTGATGAATCAGAAGAAGAGTTTGTAAGTTCACAAGAAAATATCCAAGAGGATGAAGAAGAACCGGAAGAAACAGAAGAGACAGAAGATTTTGAAGAAGAATCAAATGAAATTGAAGAAGATGAAATTGAAATAAAAGAAGAAATTTTTGTAGAAGATGAAGATGATGCGGTTGAAAGCTTGGAAGAAGATTTAGAAGAGAACAGCGCAGAAGAAGATTTGGATATGCAAGAAGAAGAAACAAAACCGCAAGAGAGTATTGAGAAGAGCTCGATTGATGAATTAAGTGAGGAAGATTTGGTAGGAGTTTTTGAAGAAGGTTTTATGGATACAAAACCTACGATCGAGCCAGAAAAAGTTGATCTTGAAGAGATAAAAGAAGAATTACAGAATTCGATAACGAAGGACGTAAAAAAAGCTTTGGATAAAAAAGAGATAAAAGATGCCCTAAAAGGCCTAAAAGTAAATATCTCTATATCATTTGATGAACTCTAAGACTATGAAAGGAAGTATCCTGGTTATATCCGGTCCTAGCGGATCAGGAAAGAGTTCTTTGATGCATGAGATGTTAAGCAGGGTAGAAAACACATATTTTTCAATCTCAACTACGACAAGAGCCAAAAGAGATGATGAGGTTGAGGGAGAAGATTACTTTTTTATCAGCAGGGAAAAATTTAAGCAAGATATTGAAGATGGCAATTTCCTTGAGTGGGCACGGGTTCATGATAACTACTACGGAACTAGTCTAAAGCCTATATTGAAAGAACTCAATAACGGTAAATTGGTGGTTTTTGATATCGACGTACAAGGGCACAAAATAGCAAAAGAGAAGTTTGGAAATATCATAACTTCTATTTTCTTGACAACTCCCAGCCAAGAGATACTAAGGGAGAGGCTTATACAGCGTGGCACTGATAGTCAAGAGATCATAGAAAAGAGGCTAAACAACGCAATCTCAGAGATGACACGCGTAAAAGAGTATGATTACCTACTTATAAATGACGAGTTTGACAAAGCACTAGAAGCTTTGATCTCTATAGCGTATGCTTCAAAACACAAAATCACTTCTATAAATACTGAAGAATTTATAAGCTCTTGGGCAAACGAATAATTTGAAAATAGAAACTTCATTTAATTTAAATACGATATAATTTCTTTTAGATTTTAAAATACACTTCTTAACGCTTAAGTGCGATGAAGAAATACAAAGGAGACACCATGGGTATGCCAAGTATGCCTGAGTTATTAGTGGTTTTAGCGATAGTAGTTTTACTATTTGGTGCTAAAAAGATACCGGATCTTGCACAAGGTATGGGAAAAGGAATCAAAAATTTCAAAAAAGCTATGAGAGAAGACGAGGAAGAGGAAGCAAAAATCGAAGCAGATAAAAAAGCTGCAGAAAAAAACAACAATGTAGAAGATCACACTAAGGCTTAAGGCTTCAAAATTTGAAAAAAAAAATCATAAACAATATAAAAGATAAGTTAAACAGGGAGTTCTCTTTGGAAAAGCCAAAGGATCTCTCTTTTGGACATTATGCTACACCTATAGCTTTTTCCCTGGCAAAAGAATTAAAAAAATCACCTATAATCATCGCTGAAGAGCTGTGTCTTGATTTCCAAGAAAGCAGTATCTTTAAAGAAGTTACTGCATTGAAAGGCTACATCAACTTTAAACTCAGTGAATCTTTTTTGGATGAATACGCAACATGGGCGATTTCTCATGAAGAAGATTTTGCAAAAGATGAAAATGATGAGACCATTTTACTTGAGTTTGTGAGTGCAAATCCTACCGGACCGCTTCACATAGGTCATGCAAGAGGTGCCGTCATAGGTGACGCATTGTGTAAGATAGGAAAGCATTTAGGCTACACCATAGATAGTGAGTATTATGTCAATGATGCCGGAAATCAGATAAGACTACTAGGTCTTTCTATTTACCTATCAGGACGTGAAAATTTACTAAAACTTGACGTGAACTGGCCTGAAGAGTTCTACAGAGGCGACTATATACAAGATCTAGCGCGTAGAGCTGCTGAAGATTTTAACTTAGATATTTTTAAAGATGAAGATAATATAGAGATTCTTGCCGACTGGGGAAGAGAGATGATGTTAGAGTTGATTCGAGCAAATCTAGCACAAGTCGGTATCTCATTTGACTTTTTTGTGAGTGAAAAATCATTGTATGACAAATGGGATGATAGCTTTAGACTCCTTCAAAAACATGATAAAACTTATGAGAAAGATGCAAAGGTTTGGATCAAATCTAGTGAATTTGGTGATGAAAAAGACAGGGTTGTTGTCAGAGATGATGGACGAGCAACTTACCTGGCCGGTGATATCATCTATCATGACAATAAGTTCCAAAGAAAATATGACAGATACATCAACATCTGGGGAGCCGATCACCACGGATATATAGCCAGAGTAAAAGCTGCTATCAACTTCTTGGGTTATGATGAGAGTAAGCTAGAGATAATTCTAGCTCAAATGGTTTCACTTTTAAAAGGCGGTGAACCGTATAAGATGAGCAAGAGAAGCGGTAATTTTATCTTGATGAGTGATGTTGTGGATGACATAGGCAAAGATGCACTCAGGTTTGTATTTTTGAGCAAAAAAGCAGATACTCATCTAGAGTTTGATGTAGACATGCTAAAACAACATGACAGCACAAATCCGATATTTTATATAAATTACGCACACGCCAGGATAAACCAAGTTTTTGAAAAGAGCGGTAAAAAAGTCGAAGATATCATATCCGTGCAACTGGAAGATTTGAGTGAAGATGCTATAAACTTACTATATACAGCACTTTTATTACCTGAAGTCCTAGAAGATGCATTTGCAAGTAGACAAGTGCAAAGACTTAGTGATTATCTTAAGATGTTGGCTTCAAATCTGCATAAATTTTACAATGAAAACAGAGTGGTTGGTGAAGCAAACGAAGATAAATTCTTGAAAATATTTGCAACTGTTGCTTTGAGTTTGAGAGTAGGGCTTAGACTTATGGGAATAGAAGCAAAAGATAAGATGTAGTAAAAACTACATCTTATTGTTTATTTAATTCTAACTCTCGATTGGTTAAAAATTCTTCTATATTATACTTTTCTCTGTAGGGAGGGCTCATCAAATGTACCAAAATATCTCCCATATCCAAGATAACCCAATCACTTGATTCATCTATATTTAGAAATTCTTCACCTTCACTTTTCAATTCATCTTTAAGTGTGTTAAGCAAAGCAAAACCATGTCTTTCACCTAACGTTGTCGCTATAACAACGTGATCAACTATATAGTCTTTGTTGCTCATATCAAAAGTCTGTATACTTTCTGCTTTGTTGGTATCTAAGATATTTACTATTCTTTCTATTCTTTTTTCCATTTTTTTCCTTGTGTAATACTCTGTAACTTCATTTCTTATTATTTTTGGGATAAAAGATGCGTTCATATGCGCCCGAAGTTTGGAGGAGCTTATATTAGCATTTATATTCAATTTTTTCAAGTCTTTTGGATAAAAGGCATCATCTCTCGAAGCTACGACCAACTCGCAAACCTGCTCTATCTTATCATGATCTTTCCACTTGTCGAATATAGCGTAGTTGTCTGCACCGATGATCAAGTATATTTTTGAGATTTCAAAATTTTCAAGTAGATACTTGATGGTCTCTATCGTATAAACGCTTCTTTGTTGTTTTACTTCAAAGTCAAGTATCTCAACTTTTTCTTCGCTGGCGAACATCTGAGAGAGCCACTTAATACGTTGTGAAGCAGGAGCAAAAGAGTCTCGCTTGAGGGGATTGAGATAAGTTGGAACCACAAAAAGTTTGTCTATATCCAAACAACGCAGAGCTTCACGCACGATCATCTCATGACCTACATGAGGAGGATCAAAGCTTCCGCCAAAAATTGCTAATTTCATATCAAAAATCCAATAAACAAAGAGTTGTCATTTTTAATTTCTTTTTGATAATTATACTCAAGTTAGCACAATTGTTTATAAAACTAACCAAAATCAAGATATTTGAAATAATATGTTAAAATTTAGTATTTTAGATGGATAGAAAGAGGTGACACATGCACATAGATGAGTTTAAACTCGAAAACACGGATGAAGTGATCGATCTATGGAGTCGATGCGGTTTGCTCGCACCGCAAAATGATCCCAAAAAAGATATAGAGCGAAAGATGAAAGTAGATCCGGATCTGTTCCTCGTGCTGAAAGAAGAAGGCAAAATAATAGGTTCCGTCATGGGAGGCTATGAGGGGCATCGAGGTTGGATAAACTACCTCGCGGTTGACCCAAAATCCCGTAGATGCGGAGTTGCTAGAAAGCTCATGACTGAAGTAGAGCAGCGACTTATAAAAAAAGGCTGCCCAAAGATCAATCTCCAAGTGAGAGAATCCAATCTGGAAGTCTTAGCATTTTACGATAAGATCGGCTACAGTACCGACAAGGTCGTGAGCCTTGGTAAAAGACTCCGATCATGATAGAAAAGTTATCTCATAGAAATAGAAGGATGTGAAAGTTGCTAAGTTTCACAGAAACTTCATCTTAATCTAACTCTTTCTATAGATATTGATCATTCCTGCAATTATGATACAAAACTCAAAGAGGATAATCTCAAAATATCCTATAAAATATCCATAAAAGCACCAAGAGATAGCAGCCATCATGATAAAAAGTTTGACTATTTTTGGATTGTTTACATAGACGGCTATGGTTACAAAAGTAAGTCCTATCAAGGAGAAGACATCATAAAAGCCTTTCCAAAAGATAAGAGTCAGCACTACCGAACAAAGCCATAGAAACATACCGATAGACCTAAGTTGTGCAAAGTTCCTGCCAAAAAATGTCCTCATTGTCGTAAAAATCATGGCAATAGTCCCAGCCATCGCTCCTTGCACTACAAAGGCCAGCACCCAGGAGATATCTGCTGAAAGCTTTAAAAGCAGTATATTTTTTCTCGTTTTTAGAAACATCCCGGTCACGATAAACGTGGTTGCAAGCAAGCCAAAGACAAACTGCAAAGTAAAGATATCTATCACAATTCTCCCTCATTCAGTTTTTTAAAGTCTATACTTCTTATAAACTCATAACAAATAAGAAGTTCGTTCGTAAAAACAGGAGATTATATCATATTGGGTAAATACCTGGTATTTATTTTGAAACTCGACATCGAAATCTTCTCATTTATCATTCTTGCATAGTAACACAATTTGCTATGCAATAGAAAAATGTATATAATGTTTTGTTTTCAAAAAAAATAAAAGTTGATTAGGATTTTAGCATAATAGGAATATTAATGGATAAAGATACTAATATAATGGAATTGCGTCAAATCAAATGGCGGACTAATCTATCAAGAAAACTCGATGAATTTTCAGATATTATAAGTGATGAGAAGATATTTCAAGAATATTTTGGTGAAAAATATGTTGAAAAATTGGCTGAAAAATTAAGAAGTATTAATCGAATAGTGATACAAATTAGTATTGCATATACTATATTAATGTTGTCGTTATTTATTTCCCAAAAGATTGGTGATTCTGAATTTGAAATACTTGGATATGGATTTAAAAATATATCTAAATATAAAGAGTTTATTTTACTTGTAGCTTCTGTTCTTTCACCAATTAATACCATTTTAGCGGCACATCAAAAATATATCAAGGGATTAGTTAACGAGTGTTTGAAAAAGCTTTCTCCAAATAGTAACATTCGTAAATATTATTCATATACATTTCTTGATGAATATTCTGATAGCTTTGTATATAAGGAAGCAAATAAATCAATCGTCCCACATGGCTTTACTCTATTTGTAATGTCTATGTTTGCATTAATTTTAATTTTCTTGTTTATAGCTTTCCTTGTTGGATCATTGTTTATACAAATTAATGTTATTCTATCAGTCATTAATCAATCATCAACATCACATTACATACATATTGTAATTATATCAATTTCTCTACTTTCAATAATACTTTCTTGGGTTATGATTATAGCTCAACTGCCAATGCCAGAAGTGGATATCAGTAATTATGAAAAGCTCTCTGAGATTGAAACAACTGATCCTAGTATGTATAAAAAAATAATGAGAAAAATGGCGGAAGAAAGTGATAAAAAAGATAAAATATCTATATTAATTATATCTACTATTGTCTATATTCTATCATTTACGGTAATAAGCATTTATTATTTCCCGGAAAGTTTAGGGAATGTATCATTGTTTTTAAAAGAAGCTATGACCGGGTTTTTTATTTCCATGATTATATCAATAGGAATTATTAGGTTTGTAAGCAAAAAGATATTGAGATGGTTTTTCAAAAAATATAAAGATGAAGCAAAACAGCATTTAAATATATATAATCGAATAAACAAAATTTTGTTATTAATGAAAATATTTATGCCTATGTCTATTGCAATAATCTATTCATATTGTATTTATCATTTAAAGTAACATTCTAAACTGTCCCAAGAATTCTAGAAAACAATCTTAATTTAAGAGCCTCTAAAAAGCACCTAAGGAAATAGACCTCATGAATGTAACAACGAACGATTCGAAAATACTGTTAGCACTCAATAAGCCTAAGGGTTCTCTAGTCACTCGCTCCGATGATCTTGGGAGAAAAACAGTTTATGATCTTTTGGGGCACTCAAAAACCCAAAATTTGGAACACCCTTAATTGTTTTAAATTTGAAAAGAATTAGCATCGGCAGTTTTAAACTCGATATAGAAATCGGCAATTAGCGTTACCTTTCAGTAGAAGAAGAGAAAATGCTCATGAACAGTGAGAAATATTGCAGGCTACTTGTTCACTCTGCAGTCAAATTTTCATCACTTTTTATCAATCCAATAAAAAAGTCAATATCATACAATACAAAATTCTCAAAATCAGTTATCATAGTACTAAGAAACATAACAGGACTCGCTAACAGAACTTAAATACAAAATCAAATAACAAAGGAGCGTGTAACGATGCGATTAGGAACTATCAAAGTTAATCAGGAAGAAGAAGCAGCGGTAATAACGAAGAAGGGAGTATATCCCATTTCCTTGATCAATGAAATGCTGAAGATGAAGTGGCCCGTATCTGTTTTTGATTTGATTCAAGAAGGAGCACTCGATGAGATGGTCGCCTGGTTTGATAGTACGGGAGAAAAGGAGCTCGAAGCGCTCCAACCTCTTTCCTTAAAAAATGTCGATTATGGTCCGTTATATCGCTATCCTCATAAAATATGGGGAATCGGACTAAACTATAAAGAACATGCAGCTGATTTAAGTGAAGTTGCCCCCAATACGGAACCGGCAAGTTTCATGAAACCCGATACGACGATCATCGGTCCGAATGACACGATTGAGATTCCGATTCAGTCTAGCAGGACAACCGCGGAAGCAGAATTGGGGATCATTATTGGTAAGAAATGCAAAAATGTCGAAGAAGCAGATGCGCAGGATGTTATCGCGGGATACACCACGATCATAGACATGACGGCAGAAGATATTTTGCAAAAAAACCCACGTTATTTAACGCGATCAAAAAGTTTTGATACATTTTTTAGCTTTGGACCGCAGCTTGTTACAAAGGATGAGGTTAAGGATGTCTTAGCCCTAAATGTTTCTACTGTGATCAATGGAAAACTGCATCGCGAAAATATCGTCGCAAATATGACCTTTCAACCATGGAACTTAGTTTCTTTTCACTCTAAAGTCATGACCTTGTTACCGGGAGATATTATATCTACGGGTACTCCAGGAGCAGTCGTGATTCGAGATGGAGATGTGGTGGCTTGTCATATTGAAGGTTTTGAAAAGCTTGAAAATAATGTGATTGATTTAAAAAATAACAACTAAAAGGTGGCAGAGACTATGGATATGAAATTAAAGGGAAAGACTGTTATCGTGACAGCGAGTAGCAATGGTCTAGGAAAGGCGACGGCTCTTGAGTTTGCAAAAGAAGGTGCCAATGTTATGGTATCAAGTCGAAATGAAAAGTTACTCGAAGAGACCGTGAAAGAGATAATAGAGGCAAGCGGTAATCCAAATGTTGATTATGTCATATGTGATATCACTGATTATGCGTCTATTAAAAACTTGGTCGAGGTAACGGTTTCTAAGTATCATTCAGTGGATGTATTGGTAAATAACTCAGGCGGACCTCCTGCCGGAGGTTTTGATAACTTCGAAGATGAGCAATGGCAAAAAGCTTTTGAATTAAATTTACTTAGTTACATACGATTAATTCGCGAGGTATTGCCAAGCATGAGAAAAAGCGGGGGCGGGCATATCGTGAATTTCACTTCCTCTTCTATCAAGCAGACTTTAGATAACCTAATCCTCTCAAATACCTTTCGTGTGGGTGTTGTGGGATTGGCAAAAAGCTTATCTCAGGAATTATCAAAGGATAATATACTGATCAACACTGTTGGACCAGGTCGGATTGACACAGACCGTGTTGCGCAGCTTGATGAAATGCGGGCGAAAAAACTAGGGATGACCTATGAAGAATTGCGCGCATCGACAGAAAAATCAATCCCGATGGGACGCTACGGTAAGCCTGAGGAATTAGCAAAATTGGTCGTATTCTTATGTTCTGGGGCAAACACATACATAACGGGACAAACCATGCTTGTGGATGGCGGACTTGTTAAGGCATTGTAGTGTTGCAAAGAAGAGCAGGTCTTAAAGGCTTGCTCTTTTTGTGCCAACAATTTTCTACTAGAGGTTTCCTTTTTACTCTTCGCTTTTTAAGCAGTATCTCACTATAATTTTCAAAAAATCAGAAGGATATTCTTATGGATCGTTTTACAAATGTCAGCATTATAAAAAAAGCAAATGTATATTTTGACGGCAAGGTTACAAGCCGTACGGTTTTATTTGAAGATGGAGAAAGAAAGACTTTAGGCATCATGATGCCTGGAAACTATGAATTTGGAACAGAACAAGCAGAGATCATTGAGATCTTGGCAGGAGATTTGGAGATCCTGTTACCTGATGAAAGTTCATGGAAAAGTGTAGCCGAAGGCGATGAATTTCAAGTCAAAGCAAATTCAAAATTTTCATTGAGAGTCAAAACCATCACCGATTATTGCTGTTCTTATATCAATGATTGATCCGAGCTAAGTTTTGATATAGTTTTATCTTTTGAATGATATGCAAGGCATCTGAGATTTACTCTCATTTTCTTAAAATTTTAAGCAATTTATTATTATAATTTCAACTTTTTATTGAAATTATTTTGAGATGAGGAGCTTTTAATATGGATAAAGAGACTGTTATCGTTACACCATTTACAGCTGATCTTAGAGATAAATTGATATCGATGATCGTTAATATACAACAAAACGAATTTAATCTCCCGATATCGGCAGAAGATCAGCCTGATCTGTTTGATATAGAAAATTTTTATCAGCAAGGCAACGGCAATTTTTGGATTGCACTTCACAATGATGAAGTAGTAGGATCGATTGCTCTTATCGACATAGGAAATCAGGAAGCGGCCTTGCGTAAGATGTTTGTTCATAAAGATTATAGAGGCAAGGAAACAGGAACAGCTCACAAACTCATAGATTCATTGTTAGCTTGGTCAAAAGAAAGATCGGTACAAAATATATATCTTGGTACTACAAAGAAGATGCACGCTGCTCAAAGATTTTATACAAACAAAGGTTTTGTCGAGATCGAAAGATCACAACTACCTGATTCTTTTCCTGTTATGGAAGTCGATAGTAAATTTTACGTACTGACCTAAGCTAAACTGTATGCGGCATTTCAGTATTTGTTTAATTAATGATAGTTCTAATCAGTATAGCAAAATAAACCACAGCTAGATTCAAAAAGAAAATAAGCAAAGACGAACCGCGGGATATGAGATTTTCCAGCTTACTTCTTTGTGATGTGTTGGTTTTAAGTGCGATGTAGAAATGAAGAACTGATGCGATGAGAATCGCAAAAACTATCCATAGTTTTGTTCTTAAGATATCTACTATCTTGCTATGACTTCCCTGGAATAAAGAAGCAAGCAATCCTGCGTCATATGCTATCCAAGCTCCGGTTACGATCAAAACAAAAAGTGATGCCATCTCAAAATATCCAAAGATAGGTCCGATGACAGGATATACTGCTTGTTGTTTTTCTTTATCTTTAAGGGATAACCCCAAAGCAAACATAAAGATCGAACCACCGATCCATGCCATAGCCGCGATAAGGTGCGTGTATAATAACCAATTCATAATAATCCTCTAATCTTCTGAATGAAATTGTAGGATAATTATGTTTAATTTGCATTGATTTATGATCCATTTGAAGTACTTGGTTATAATTTTTTTTGATAGGACGTATGGTCGGATCTATCATATTTTACAAAAGGATTAAAATGGTAATAGTTTTAACAAAATTTCCAATCAAACTAGAGTTTAATGAGCAATATTCTGTTCATATCAAAGATGCAGTAACAAAACATCAAGTTGAAGAACAACCTGGTTTCATAGATATGAAGCTTTTAGCTCCACAACATATGCCTCATGTTTCTGAAGCTAACAATTTTACTATAAAGACGACTTGGAACGATATGAAAAGTTTTTTAGATTATACAAAAAGTGATGCTTTCTCAAAATCACATGAAAATATGCCGCCAAGAGATTGGTTTAGCGGTCGTCCTGAAGTCGAAGTTTATGAAACTATAGATTAAATTAGAAAAAGATACAGTAAAAAAATCGGATAAGTATATGATATACTTATCCGATGAAACAAAAGCAATTTTTATTTACCGACGGTAGTGTTGATCCACGCAAGAACATAGGCTTTGGGGCGTATTTACTTGTAAGCGAAGATGATGATTATGATATATCTTTGAAACAAAATATAAAAATCAAAAAGTTTGAAGTCACATCCTCTACAAAACTTGAGATCGAGACATTATTGTGGGCTCTAAAAGAGATTCATCCTCAAGTCGGAGCATTGGTAGTTTTTACAGACTGCCAAAATATCTTAGGCTTACACGCCAGACGAGAAAAACTTGAAGCTCATGATTATATGACATCTAAAAATAAAAAGATAGCAAATCACGAACTCTACCGTGAATTTTATAAGATCACGGATACGTTAAAATGCCGATTTATGAAAGTCAAAGGGCATAAGCCAAAAGATGACAAAGATGATATTGATAAGTTTTTTACACTCGTAGATAGAGCTTCAAGAAATGCACTTAGAGATTACTCAGGCGTTACATAGGGTTAAGGGTTCTCTAGCATTCGTCTAATATTACTTCATCAAAGTCACTTCGAGTGTTCTTGATGGGTTTGTTGTGAAGTCCTCTGGTCGTATAAACAAATGATATCTTTGGCTCATTCGTTATATTTTTGTTGGCATGATGCAGTGTTTTGCAGTGAAACAGTACGACATCGCCTTTGGATAGATTTGAGTGTACTTTGGTCTGGATCAATTTTTGATTTTCAGGGTGTTCGTCTATAAAATTACTTTGTGCGTCAAACTGATCTTTAGCGAAGGTCATCTTATGCGATCCCGGGATAAATTCTAAAAGACCGTTGTCTAGATATTCATCACCCAGTGCCAGCCAGACTGAGATGAGATTATCGTTTTCATAACTCCAGTATCTGGCATCTTGATGCCAAAATGTTCGTGAGCTCTCTTTTGGCATTTTGGTCATGATAGAGTTGTGATGTGCGAGCGTCAATACAGGAGTATCGTGCAAAAGTTCTCTCAAGATATCTCTGATCTGCGGATTTTTCATCCATGTTTGAAATATCTCTTCTCTGTTGTAAACTTGCCTCAATCTTCGCACTGTTATCTTTGAATCGTCTTTTTGCAGATATTCTTGCTCACTTTCGATTGGAGCTGTTTTGTTTTCCAAATGCTCTTTGGCTTTTAGAAGCATAGCATCGCATAGTTTTGAATCTGCGAAATTTCTAAGTATGATAAATCCTGATTTATCAAATTCATTGATCTGAGTTTGTGTTAATCGCATTGTGTCTCTCATGATAGGATAGAGATATTTTACTATTAGTTAAGTTAAAACAGCTTTTAAGCGATATAAAATTTATAAAAATACTGTAAAATTACAGCTCATGTGAAAACACGGAGGTTTGTATGTCAGAGATCAAGATAGTCAAAGGTTATGTCCCGGGTTCCATGGGTAGAGTTGTTGAACTTCATGGTTCATACTACCATGAACATTGGGGATTCGGACTCTTTTTTGAAGCCAAAGTGGCAGGAGAACTTGCTGAATTTTTAAAAAGATATGACGAAAATCGAGATGGCTTTTGGACTGTATCGGTAGATGGGCGTGTTGAAGGTACGATAACGTTAGATGGAATTCATAGCAAAAGCAAAGGGGCGCATTTGCGATGGTTTATAGTATCTGATGCATTACGAGGCAGAGGTGTAGGTAAACAGTTGATTGAGACGGTTATTGGTTTTTGTAAAAGTAAAGAATATGACAAGATATATTTATGGACATTTGAAGGGCTTCCTGCTGCAAGGCATCTGTATGAAAGAGCAGGGTTCAAGCTTGTTTTCGAGCAAAGAGGAAGTCAATGGGGAACAGAAGTTAAGGAACAGAGATTTGAATACTCTTTGAAATAATATCTCAATTAGAAATTTTTACTTCTCCCCTCCCCAGAAAAGAAGCTTCTGTGATCTATCGTGAAACTAAAGATTTCTTCGTATGTACTGCAATATCAATACATGATGTTCTTCTTGTTTTTGTATGAATTGAAGTAATTTTTTAAATTCATCGACCTTGGTTTTTGACACAATTTGTTCCATTTGTGTCACTTCTTCAATCTCTTCTTGTATATTTTTGTTTAAAAATTCAACCAAATCACCGATCATATAATCCGCCTTTGGCGCAATATTTGGCAACCTCAAAATACCAAGAGAAGACATCAGTATCGCATAATATTTCATATGTGATATCGACTCATACATAAGATCGCTCAAAGGATCTGTGTATTTTTTGTTTTCTAAATGCGTGATGATATAAAAAAAGCTCAAAACGTTTTTATATTCTTTGTCTAGAAGTTTCCCAAGAGTTTCTTTGACATAGGCTGCATCATCGTTTTGTATATTGTATCTTTTGGCAATATCCTCAGCCGTAGCTCCAAAGGAGTCAAAAGATTCAAAACCTATGCCATTTTGCATCTTCTCAATTCTGTGTATAAAGTATGATTCATCACTCGCAAATCGCTCACGATATTTAAAATCTTTTTCATACGATTCAGAGAGTATTTTGAGCTCATCCGTGATCGTTTTTATAAGTTCATTAAAATCATGCTCTATAGCCGGAATTTCCCGATCAAAATCAAAAGTTTTAGCTAGGACGGTATCTTCTGTAGCATTTTCATAATCAAAATCACGATACTCTTCCATGATAGTTCCTGCCAACCATTTTAAATGTTTAAATTCTGTTGATTCGAAGCTTTCAAACATCCTGACGCTCTCACTGTTTTTTGCTATGATACTTGCATACATCAGTCGCACCCATACGATATGTTTCTTGGCAAAAATATCTTGTAGCATTCTCTCCTCCTTTATGTGTTATAACTGATTATATCACAAAATAGTTGTTTTTAGAATGTCATAAAAAGGGTAAAAAAGGTAGTATAAATGCAGAAAAATGTTATTTTGAGTAGAGATGTGATTAAATTATCACATCTCCTTGTTCAGCTTTTCTTACTTCTTCTATCTGAAAACAAGCATTTGCAGTATTTCTAGGACTAGAATCAAGATGTTCACTTACGATTTTATGTATGGTCTTCAACTCATCTTTTGAAAAAAGAGTGTCATCGAATTCTTCGTCCATTTTTATAAATTTAAGTTCTACAAATCTATCTTTATCTACCACTTCTATATCCAGATAGTCCAATAACTCTTGGATCAGATATAGTCTCTCGTCATCTTCTGCCAAATCTTCTTCGTTTGCTATGATATCAAAAAGTTCACTGAGTATCTTTGGTTCAGGATGTCTCGTATTTTTGATATATTCATCACCAAATATCTTATCTCCACAATATTTTAGGTGATTGTAGTCTATCAAAAAAAGCATGATGGAAAGTTTTTTATCATTGAGGTGTTTGACTTGCTTGTGTAGCATATATAGAATCACATTGGCTATTTTTGTCATGTCATATTGCATTGAGTTCCTTCAGGTTTTATGTATGTGATATTAGCATTAAAAAATTAAAATACTGGTAAGAGTTGGTTTCTGAAAGTATTGATTTATCTTATTTTTTTATGTAATTTATAAGTTAAGATTGATATTTCGCAAAAAATGAGTTAAAATAATCATCAAGTAAATTATAAAAACAGGAAAAGGAGTTCCTATGTCACTAATAGCTCCAACTCCAGAACCACCGTATTATGCAGTGATTTTTACTTCAATTCGTACATATGGTGATAATGGGTACAACAAGATGGCCGCCAAAATGGTACAACTTGCTCTGAGGCAACCTGGATTTCTAGGGATCGAGTCTGCGAGGGCAGATGTCGGAATTACCGTTTCTTATTGGAAAGACCTTGAATCTATCAAAAATTGGAAAGCCAACATAGCACATTTAGAAGCACAAAAGCTAGGGCATAAGATGTGGTATTCATCGTTCAAAACAAGAATCTCCAGAGTAGAACGGGATTATTGTATGTAACTAGGTTACGTAGAATAAAAAAAACTCTAGATGTGTTTGCTGAAAAAATATTTATAAGAAATTATACTGCCATGGTCATTTAGTTAAGTAGACATATGATAATTAAAGCGATGTATATTAAGTTTGACAAAATTCTGAAGAGTTATCATATTTGATTTTTGTAATATATAAATTAATCTATTATCTTTTGTAACTTCTCAGATTTTTTCAGTTAGGATGAATAATAAGACATTAAATGCAAAGGAGTTTAAAATGAAGTTTGAATTGATGAAGTTACCTTATAAGGAAACAGCGTTAGAACCTAATATATCGTCTGAAACTATATCTTATCACTACGGCAAACATCATGCCGGATATGTTAACAAGCTCAATGCCTTGATCGAGGGTACAGAATTTGCAAACAAATCACTTGAAGATATTGTTCAAAATGCTACCGGCGGAATTTTTAACAATGCCGCTCAGGTATATAATCACAATTTTTATTGGTATGGACTTAGTCCGATACCAAGCGATGTTTCTACGAAATTGGCTGATTTAGTAAAACGTGATTTTGGTTCAATGGAAGATTTAAAAAAATCATTTTTAGCTAAAGCTGCGGCACTTTTCGGCTCAGGATGGGTTTGGCTCGTGTTGAACAAAGAAGGGAAACTTGCCATAGAGCAGTTTTCAAACGCAGATAATCCTCTACATCATGATGAGACGCCTTTGCTGACATGTGATGTTTGGGAGCATGCATATTATGTAGATTATCGTAACGCAAGAGCCGATTATCTTGAAAACTGGTGGCAGATTATAAACTGGAAATTTGTTTCAGATAATCTCTCAGATGCGAAAAAGTAAACCGATTTCCAAGTAATGGACAAGGAGATGAGGTTCTCCTTGTCTCACTGAAAAATTTCTATAAAATTTGATCTTTTATTTGGGCGATCCAGAGGTCAATCCTTTTGTCGCTCAACTCTTCTTGATTGTCTTCATCTAACGCCAAACCAACAAATTTTCCATCAACGACAGCCGTTGAACTTTCATATTCATAATCACTGTCTATATCAAATGCACCGATGACCGTAGCTCCCATCGCTAATACTTTCTCATATAGTGTCCCCATGGCATCAACGAAAGTATCGCCATAACTGTCTTGATCCCCAAGTCCAAACAATGCTACTGTTGTGCCGTTCAAGTCAATCTTGCTAAATTCATCAATAATATCTTCCCAATCCTCTTGAAGATCACCTTCTCCCCAAGTTGAAATACCAAATATTAATTTATCATACTCTTTTATATTTTTGATTGAGGTGACTGAGATATCAAATATTTCAATGTTATCTAACTTTTTTGCTATTTTCTTAGCTACATCTTCAGTGTGTCCTGTATCAGTTGCATAAAATATTGCTGTTGCCATAATGTCTCCTTTCTTTAATTCAAATTTACTCATATATATAACATTACTGCTTAAACAAATATCAATGATAATCATTATTAATAACAAATAAGAAATGGGTAAGTTGCTTTTTCTTCTCATCTTGGTACGAGAATGGAAATATCATCTTAATACCTACTCACATTTGGTATCTCTAATGATGAAATTGCAACTTAGAAGGACGGTATTGCATCACGACATGAGATACTAACCGACGACAGTAAAGGGACCATCACCAAGCCGATACTTCTTGCTCTATCTGCGTATAAATCTGGGATCTTGCACTGTAGTGTTTCTGATGAAAAGGTTATAGTATTAGGTAGAGTTGTTAAATATCTTGAAGGTTACATCGAAATTCTATTTAAAAGAGAAATCGTTAAGAATTATTTATATATAATATTTACCGAAAAATAACTGCGAATAACAGTACGAAGGATACGTCATGATTATTTGGAAGGGTTGGGGTATTTTGGCTCTCATTATCCCATTGTTGTGTTCATTGCTCATAGAAGAGGGGTTTAATGTCGTATTGGGTGCGGGTTTTTACAAAGCAAGTGCTTGGGGTATGCCTTTGGTCTTGGTTTTGTCGGCGTTGCTTGTTTATTTTGTTGGGTATAAACTCAACAACCGACAGGGAAGAGTTTTAATAGACCCAAAAAACAATGAAATGGTTGAGTTAAAAACAACACATTCGATGTTTTGGATCCCGCTTCAATATTGGAGTTTCATCATAGTGGGCGTCGCTATTTGGATGTATCTTGCAAACATCGGTATCATATACCACAAATAAATGCACATTAACCAAGTGAAAAGCACGCAGCCTAATTGGCCTGAAGAATTAGTGGTTGAGATAGAAAACATCTATCTCAAAAAATGTGAAAAATACGCAAACACAGCTGATGCAGAGGTACAAGATGAACTTCATCATCTACGAGCATCAGTTGTGGATGGGTTTGCAGAGAAATACCCAGAAGTTTCTTTTTATCATGATCAAATCATCGCCAGAATTGATTTGTCGCAAAGATATCCCGGCAAATTGATTACAAAAATTACAAGCCGAAAAGAAGCGTTGCAAATGGCAAAATGTTTTGGGCGTAAAGAAATATCTTTGATACAAACTATCTTTGGCATCATCTCTTTTTCGATTATCTATGGGGGAGGTTTCCTCTTTTTGATTTATGCGATTCTCAATATAAATTAATGAATCAAAAGGATCCTTCTGCTTGATTCCTTTGGCACAATAACGACAAGCAAATCATTTGAAAGCCAAGCATTTGCACAATTACTCATAAATTCAGCTATAATGAATATAACAACGTGATACTTACGCTTTATTATAATATCGTTTTCTCGATCTCCTAAAAGCAAAAATAAACATATTACAACTAAAAAGTTTCTATTCTACCTAGTCTACAGTCACTAAAAAGCAGCCTGTTGGCGAATCTTAACTCGCATTTGAAGTCACGTATAAACAAAAAGGAAACACATGAATAATTTTAGAGTAGGCGTCATCGGGACTTCAAAAAAAGAGGATGAAAGACGTTTGCCGATTCATCCGGAGCATCTCTCCCGTATTCCGGAAGAGATTCGCTCTAAACTTATATTTGAAGAGGGATACGGCGCGCCGTTTGGTATCTCTGATACTGATATTGCAGCTCAAAGCGGTGGTATTGCCTCGCGACATGAGATACTCGCAGACATCGGTAATGTGATCATCACTAAGCCAATACTATCAGATCTGTTAGAGCTTAAAGAAGGTGGGATTTTATGGGGATATGTGCATTGTGTACAACAAAGAGATATCACTCAAGCAGCGATCGATCGAAAACTTACGCTTATCGCTTTTGAAGATATGTTCGTTTGGTCACCTGAGGGATGTATAGGTCGTCATACATTTTATAAAAATAACGAAATGGCAGGTTATTGTGCCGTACTTCATGCTTTGCAGTTAAAAGGAATCGATGGGCATTACGGTAATCAGCGCAAGGTGATTATTTTTAGTTTTGGTGCAGTTAGCAGAGGTGCGATATATGCTCTTAAAGCACATGGATTTAGAGATATTACTATCTGTATCCAAAGACCAGATCATGAAGTGCGTGAAGAAGTGCTCGATTGTCACTATGTCAAGATCGTAGAAGGCGGCGAGGGTGAGGCGCGCATGTTGATAGTGGAACACGACGGAGCTACAAGAGCGCTTGTTGATTTAATAAGTGAATCAGATATCATAGTGAACGGAACCTTTCAAGAAACGCAAAATCCTATGAATTATGTAATTGAAGAAGAGAGCTCATGTCTGAAGCCAAACAGCTTGATCATTGATGTGAGTTGTGATGAGGGGATGGGTTTCTTTTTTGCAAAACCTACAACTTTTGAGGACCCGATGTTCAAATACAAAACGGTTGATTACTACGCTGTGGATCACACTCCAAGTTATCTATGGGAAAGCGCAACAAGATCTATATCGGCAGCTTTGATCGTGTACATGAAAACTGTGCTTGAGGGTAGGGAAAGTTGGAGTCTAAACGAGACGATACGAAGAGCGATTTGTATCAATAGCGGTGTGATTCAAAATCCTTTGATCTTATCATTTCAAGAGCGTGACCCCGATTATCCTCATAATCCACTTTAAAATAACTTTGTTAATTTGTTTCAATTTTCAACAAAATCAAAATTTTTTATATATATTTTAGGTATGTATAAAAAATTCACAACTTTGTAATCATTTATTTATCTATTTTAAATATAATATTGTTTCGTAAAAGTTATGATGTTTATAGTTTGAAGGATATGTTAGATGGAAAGATCAAGGCAGACGAAGCTTTTTAAGCTGTTTCAAAAGCACTATCTTCGTTTTGAAGAAAAAATTCAAAACGAAGATATTCATAAAGCGTACAAAGAACTTAAAGCTTCTTATGCTTCGCTGACTTGCTACAATAACCTTCTTGAAGAAAGAATTGAAAAAGAGATACAAAAACAGAAAGTACAAGAAGAGTTACTCGCAAGGCAAACAAGACTTGCCGCTATGGGTGAGATGATGGATGCAGTTGCCCACCAGTGGGCGCAACCACTCTCTATTATAGATATGAATGTCAATCTCATGACTGAAGATTTTAAGAACAATCTTATAGATAAAAAGTATATAGAAGCAACGGTTAATTCAATAAACCTTCAAACAAAACATTTAAAAGAGACTCTCAAAAAATTTAGAACTTTTTTTAACCCGGTTGAAACGAGAGAGCTTTTTAGCTTAAATACTATGATAAAAGAAACTTTAACATTATTACATGACGAGATGCTTAAACAGCATATTGATATAAAATTTACGCAGGGAAAAGATAGTCAAACTCACGGCTCTATCAATGAGATAAAACATGTGCTGATTAACTTGATAAATAATGCAAAAGATGCTTTCAACAAGAAAAAGATACAAGAGCGTTATATTCATATTTCTATAGAAGACAAACCTTTATATCTTGCATTGATCGTACAAGATAATGCCGGAGGGATAGATGAACATATCATACAAGATATATTTAAGCCGTATATCTCTACAAAACAAGTTGATGAAAACTCAGGTATAGGTCTTTATATGAGTCAATTGATCATAGAAAAATATAATGGTCACATAAGCGCCCAAAATAAAGATAACGGGGCAGAATTCACAATCAAATTTTACAAGGAATAGTATGTTTTTCTCAAAACAGAATGAAAAAGAAACCACTACGGCTGTGCTCAAAGATGAGATCGAAGATCTTAAAAAAGAAGTTCTTTATTATAAAGAGTTGGCATCATTATCACATAATGAATTTACGGTTGTCATAGACAAAAATTCTCAAATAACATTTAAAAATGAGTTGGCTGAGAGTAAAGTACAAAATGAAAATGATCTTATTCAAGAACTAAAAAAGCATCAAAACAGTATAAATCTTAATGATTGCAGCGGCGAAGTGGTGGAGCGTAAGTTATCTAACGGAGACACTGCTTATATAATCATCAAGAAAGATGTTAGAGACGGTTCACAAAGTAATATCCTCTCTATCCATCAAAATTCTATTAAAAAAGCACTTCATGATACGCAAGATACATTTGTACATATTTTAGAAGACTTGAAAAGTGTAAACAGTGAATCAGTATCTACGTCACAAGAAGCTACAGAAGGGTTAAATTTTGCAAATAAAACAAGAGACAATATGAACTATCTCTCCGAAAGCATGAATGAAGCTGTCGATAAAACGCAAAATTTACATCAACGAAGTACCGAGATTGTAGAAATCATCACTCTTATCCAAGATATAGCAGATCAAACAAATCTTCTTGCACTCAATGCTGCCATAGAAGCAGCACGCGCAGGTGAACACGGAAGAGGATTCGCAGTCGTTGCGGATGAAGTAAGAAAACTTGCAGAAAAGACGCAAAAGGCTACAAAAGAGATCGAGATTGTCATAAGAGCTATTTCTCAAGAGAGCGTTGAGATGAAAGACAGTACCTTGTCTCTAAACAAGATGGTGGAAGAAACAAAAGATTATGTTGATAATCTTGGAATAAAAATGTCAACATTCCAAAAAAATTCCAGTAGAAATCGTTACGAGATAGCTTATTTAAGTGATACTATTTTTAGTACATTGGCGAAAATTGACCACGTTATATATAAAAACAAGGTATATGCTATGTTGTTTGGCGAAGAAAGTGATTTTAAAGCGACTTCACACACTGAATGTAGACTGGGCAATTGGTATGAAAGAGGAGTGGGTTATGAAGAGTTTAGAATTGTACCGGCATATAAAGAATTAAGCAGTCCACACGCAACTGTCCATGAAATCGCAAATGTACTTGTTGCCGAGTGTGCAAAGAGAGATGCGATGTGTGCCAAAGAGAAAGTGGAGAAATTAGTGCAAGAGCTAGAGCATGCGAGTGAAAGCGTATTTCAGATATTGGATTCTATGGTAGAACAAAAATCAAAGATCATGATGAATGATGCTAGGATAGAACTATTCGAAAAAAAGGATAAATGATGAAATCAGTTGTAATTATTGATGACCATGAAGAGATGGCTACTTTATTGGAAAGATTTTTTAAAAGATTTGATGCCGTTGACACAAAAACTTTTAGTGATCCTGAGAGAGGATTGTCCTATCTACAGGCAAATCGTGTAGATCTTGTAGTCTCTGATATTACTATGCCTAAACTTGACGGTATTGCATTATTGAAAAAAATCAAAGAGATAAAGCCGGAACTTCAAGTTATTATGATTACAGCTGAAGCATCTTTGGATCGTGTACTAAAAAGTCATAAATATGATGCAGAAGATTTTCTCTTAAAACCGGTGAATTTACATGAATTGGAAAGAAAAGTCAAAAAGATACTTTAAATAAATCACGATATAATTGCACTTAAAAATAAAAAAAGAGTATTATGATGAAAAAAGCACTAGTTATTATAGATTTACAAAATGATTATTTTTGTGGCGGCAATATGGAACTCGTAGGTACTGAAGAAGCGATGCAGCAAACAAACAGACTGATCAAGTTTGCAAGAGAAAAAGAGTATAAGATATACTTTGTACAGCATTTTTCGCTTAGTCAGGGTTCGACATTTTTTGTGCCAAATACAAAAGGTGTTGAATTAAATCAAGGTTTGGATATTCAAGGTGATATGATCATTAAAAAGAATTATCCAAATAGTTTTAGAGATACAACATTGCAAAGTGAATTAGAAAAAGAAAATATTGACGAACTTATCGTATGCGGGGCTATGACTCATATGTGTATCGACACAACAGTTAGAGCAGGATTCGATCTTGGATATAAAATAGTCTTGGCACACGATGCTTGTGCTACAAGAGATTTGCAATTTGAAGGAAGAGTGATCAAAGCGCAAGATGTGCATGAAGGTTTTATGAGTGCACTAGGAAGCGTTTTTTGCTCTGTTCAAACTACAAGTGATATAATCGGCTGATTATATCACTACTCTCAATTTATTGATAAACTCAAATACACAGACTTGCATCATAAAATTTGGAGAATAAATGTCAACCGTTAAATATTTATCTAGTTTTGAAATACAACAACCTGCAGAAGTATTATTTCCTTTATTTAGTGCAGAAGGAGAAAAGTTATGGGTTCCAGGATGGGATTATGAAAATGTAACAGGCACAAACGGTCCTTATGAGGATTATATATTTTTAACAAATACACATGATCATGGTTCGACAAAAGCCATCTGGCTGGTAAAACGCTATGAACCTGAGACATTTTTTATTCAGTTTTATAAAGTTGAACCTGAAGATAAAGTAGGTGTTATCACTGTTAGATGTATTCCACTAAGTGATGATCTTACAAAAGTAGAAGTTATTTATAAATACAAAGGTTTAAGTGAAAAAGGTGATGAGTTCATAGATAACTTTACCTCAAAGCAGTATAAATCGTTTATAAGCGAATGGGAAAGTCTGCTGATTGATTATTTTGCTAAAAATACCGATAAAAGGTCACGCTAAAATATATATTTTTAAGTTATAGAAAGTTAAAATTTACCAAATGCTCCTAGCTTAATTTAGCTAAGGCTGATATAAAGGATGTAGTATTATGGAAATTTTACACAATATTTTAAATCCTATCATACCGTTCCTTCTTCCATTAGGTATCTTAGTAGTCTCAGTTGCTATCCTTTGGGCTTGTTATTGGTTTCTTATCGGGAGATATCCTGAAGTCGGCAATGAGCGTAAATTTCCGATTCAAATACTACTGATGGTCTTGACTGTAGTAGGTATACTGGCAATTGTCATGACCTTGCCTATAAGCGAAGAAGCCCGTAGCGATATCATGCGTCTTATCGGAATCGTTCTTTCAGGAATCATTGCACTTTCCTCAACAAATATTATCGGAAATTTGATGGCAGGATTGTTACTTAGAATAATGAAACCTTTCCGAACAGGTGATTTTATAAGAGTCGGTGACTTTTTTGGCCGTGTTTCTCAGAGAGGTTTATTTGATATAGAAATACAATCTGAAACCAGAGAGCTCATAGCCATACCAAATGCATATTTAATTAAAAATCCTATCTCTGCGACTCCTGGTTCAGGAGCAATCGTGTCAGCATCTCTTTCTTTAGGATATGATATACATCACTCAGAGATAGAGTCTCTACTTATAAAAGCGGCAGAACGAAGTGGTCTCGAACATGCTTTTGTTCATATTCTGGAGCTTGGTAATTTTTCCGTAACGTATAGAGTTTCAGGCTTACTTGAAGAAGTTAAAGGACTCATCACCGCACGTTCTAATCTATATAAATCAGTTTTAGATACATTGCATACGGCAGGGATTGAAATCGTATCACCTACTTTTATGAATCAGAGAAGAATCGGCGAAAATGAGAAAATTATCCCAACCTTTACTAAAAAAGTTTCCGAAAAAGAATCTGTTGAAGCAGAAGAGATCGTATTTGATAAAGCTGAACAAGCTGAACAGGCAGAACTAAAAGAAGAAAAATTAATAAATGAGATAAAAAATTTAGAGACAACCCTCAAGGAAACACAAGATGAAGACAAGGATAAGATAAAACAGAAAATCGAGACTAAGCGTGCGCGTCTTAAAGCTATAAAGGATAGTGAGAGTGCATCCGATACTGAGATAAAAACGCCAACGCCAAAGAAAGCTTCAAAGATAAAAAAAACTGATGAATCTATAAAAGAATAGACTGATTTCTTCCTTTTTCTTTTGCCATGTACAAAGCTTTGTCGCTTCTATTTAGTAATGTCTCCATATTATCATCTGTTTTAAAAGTTGAAATACCAAAACTTGCGGTTAGATGCTCTACCTTGTCAAATTTATGATTTTCAATCTCTATTCTGATCTTTTCTGCTAGTGCTAAAGCACCTTGTTCGTCTGTTTCTGTGCAAATAATGATAAACTCTTCGCCACCGAACCTCCCACACAGATCAGATGTCCTTGTGCTCTCTATCATGATTTGAGCTACTTTTTTAAGAACTTCATCTCCTATTTGATGACCAAAAGTATCGTTCACTTTTTTAAAGTAATCAATGTCTATTATGATTATAGACAATGGTTTGTTATGTCTTTTTGCTTTTTCGATTTCAAATTGAAGATATTCATCGATCTTTCTTCTGTTATAAAGATTTGTAAGTTTATCTACTAGTGCCAGTTTTTCCAGTTCTTTTTTTGCATTATTGTCGATACCTATGGTTATGAAAGAAGTCAGGTTGCCGTTTTCATCTTTGATTGGAATAAAATTTTGATCCAGCCAAAAAGGTTTACCGTATTTGTCTATATTTAAAATCTCTTTTTTGTATTGACGATTGTTTGAGAGTTCGTGTTGTATATCTTGATACAAATTTTTAGGATTATCTTCATGAAATAAAGCTTGTATATTCTTGTCAATCAGTTCCTCTTTAGAAAAATGGCTTATTGAGGTAAAGGCTTTACTGACACTTGTTATCACACCCGTTGTTTTCATTGTGGCAGTTATGACGTATTCATCTATAATATTTGCAAAACGTCTAAGTTCTGTGTTTTTGTCTTGTAGCATTTGTTGAAGTTTTGTTGGTGTACGGGAGATAAAAATCGCTAAAGGGATACTCAGAAGAAAACCAAAAATCGCAATGATGATAGATGAGATCATACTTCCTGCTTCTAAAGACTCAAGCACACTCTGTTTTGGTTTCAATATCAAATTTGCATTATCTTCATTGTTAAAAATATGATTCAATGGATAAATATATAAATTTTTACTTTCAATACCGTTCTTTAGAATTTGATCAGCATTTTGTGGAAAATCTTCACTAAGGTCACGTTTGATTTTCGTGTATCTGTTCCAAGAGTATCGACTGTTTTTATTTATGATATAGTATCCATCTTTATCAACTATGAAAATATCAAATGTTGATGATGTTTGAATACTCTTAAATAGTTTATTTGTCAGAGTATTACATATAAGCAAACCTACAAACTTTCTATTTTTAAAAAGAGGTAGTGCTATCCTGATAGTAGGTCTGTAAGGGATTTCGATCTTATGATTTTCAATATTTAGATCTAGTTTGGAGTGCCAAAGTGTTTGATTTTTCATTTTGCTTACAATTTTAAAATAATAGCGTGAACTTTTATCTTGAAGTTTAGAATCTTTTACTAGATAAGGGTATTTCTCTCCAAAATCACGATTGACTCTTATTATTTCATGTCCGGTTGCATCTATTAGTCTTAATTGCATAATTAATTCGTTTGATTCTGTAAGCGTTAAAAATAAATTTTGAAGCACTGCTTTTTTTGTAGGATCACCTGTATTGATATAATATTCTAATATTTTATTGCGTGCTAGGGATGATACTATATTGTCCATATTGTCCATATAGTGTTTGAGAATATATTTGGTTATATTTATTGACTCTGCTTTTGCATATCTTTTTATATATTTGTTGATTTCAAAGATACTAATTCGGTGACTTATGAAAGAATTTAGTAGAGTGATTATAATTCCAAATACGATAAAATATAACAAGAAAAGTGATTTAAAATTCTTCTTTTCCATGTGTTGCCCTTTTGAGAATATATCTACAAAACACACCTAGTCAAAATCAAAGGAATTTTATTTTGACTAAAAACCTTATGTCCTTTTTAATTTATAAGCCAATAATACGATTATATCACAAAAAAAGTCGGTCGGACAAATTTTAAAACATCAATGAGGTAAAATTTATCCAACCAATAAATTATAGTTAGCTACTTTGTTCTACCATATCATCTAAAAGCTCAAAAAGCACTTTGCTATTTTCTTCTACGGCAGTCATAGTCATAACAATTCTATCAAAGTTTTTTGCAGATATACAATCACCTGTCTTAGCACAATTTATCACATCCAATACAAGATCATGTACGTTTTTGTGTGGTATTCCCATCTTTTTGTATGCTTCTGTGTGGCTGAAAAGTTGTTTTCCCTCTCCTTCATAATACCATTTCCCCATCCTACAATGAAAATGATCCGTGAATGACGCTGTGTTTTGTATAGTCTCATTAAATATTACAGAGTAAGTATTATGTTTATATATTATGTGATCGACTTTGGCAAGTGTCGCAAAAAGGGAGCTACTTATAGATTTTGATAATGATGTAGTGCTTGATATAGTATTAGAGAAATCTTCTATAGTGCTTTCAAATTTGCTGATATCTTTTTGAGAATTAGATGCAAGTAAATTCATATCTTCAGATCCTGAGAGTATTTGGTTGGCTTCTTGTTGGAGTGTTTGAAGTGTGATTGATATCTCTTGAGTGGCTTTCCCTGTTCTCTCAGCTAATTTTCTTACTTCATCCGCAACAACGGCAAATCCTCTTCCATGTTCCCCGGCACGTGCTGCTTCTATGGCAGCGTTGAGTGCAAGAAGATTTGTTTGATCTGCAATATCCTTGATGAGATTTGCGATATTACTAATCTCGTTTGTCTTTTGATTTAAGGAGGTTATAGCATCATTAGAGTTACTTATCAATTCCAACAATGACTCTATGTTGTTTACGATAGACGTAACACTTTCATTGGTTAACATCACTTTTTTGGCTACTTCATTTGAGGATGTATGTATAAGTCCTGCATTATTGGTATTTTTTGCTATATCGTTTTGTATGACTTGTAAAGCTTTAGATATACCTCCGCTACATTTTTCAAACTCTTGTGTAAGTTTCGATCTTAGCTGTTCTTTATATGAGATACTTATATTTTTCAAAGCTTTATTGAAATTTGGAGTTGAAGCCTTAAAATCACCTTTATATCCCTCTTGAAAAACAATTCTCAAATCGTTACCTTGATTTGCTTCAGCTATGGATGCAGTGATGTCTCGCATCATCTGTTCGGTTTGATCAAGCATATCATTGATCCCCCAAGCCACGCCTTGCATCACATGTTTTTCATCTATATTTGTGATCCTAGTTGAGAGATTTCCTTCTCCTGCTTTGATAAGCACATTGCGAATTTGTTTGATAAGTTCATCATTAAAAATTTCTTCACAAGCTCCTTTTTTAGGTATAAAAAATCCTCCTATTGCGACCAATAACAGAGCTAATCCTAGAAAATAGGAACCAAATATTATCAGCAATATCGCACTTATCAAAGTGAGCAAAAGATAAAGTAATGTTTGTTTATTGCTGAAGGCTGAGTATAAACCTGTCATAGTCAATTCCTTTTTCATTAAGTATTTTATCAAGTAATTTTTTTGAAGCGTCAATTCCTTCTAAATGTTCTGCAGACAAAAGTCTGGTATACAACTCAGGTATGATCTCCATAGCTGTCTTGCTTGGTTTTCGCCTTACTGAATGAAAATCACGAATACTTCCGTTTTCGCCAATAGTAGCCGTTACATTGGCAAATACCCAGTAGAATGCACCATCTTTACAAAGATTTTTTACATAGGCAAAAATCTCTTGTTTATTTTGGACCCTCTCCCATAAGAGTTTAAATATAACACGTGGCATATCTGGATGTCTAAGTATAGAATGAGGTTGGTTTATAAGTTCTAATTCATTGTACCCTGAAATTTTTATGAAAATTTTATTTCCATAAATGATTTTGCCCTTTAAATCCGTTTTGGATACTATAAATTCGTCGTCTTTTAATGTTTTTTCGACTTGTGTCGGTGTTGGCCTTTGCATGAAAAGGTCTCCTTTCTTTGTGCCGCTTATTTTGTAATGTCAAATTTTTTGTTTTCAAATTATAATTGATAAAATTTCGCGGTTGACTCATTTTATTATATTTATGGTGACATTATAGTTCCATATTATGCTTGTTTTGGGTACCAAAAGGGAACCAAAGTTGTTATAATAATCCAATAGTAATTAGAATTAAAAAATCTAATAATAAATAAAGAAAAATATATCCAACTCAATTGTCCCTTGTAAGCAATTTATTGATAGCGTGAAATGTAGTGCAAATATCAAATTTAGTAACATAAATAATATATAGTATAGAAGTATCTTTTGATGTACAGGCATATAAAATTAAAATGTAGATACAAAAGAAGATTGATGACGTCGTTGATGTGCAATGGTAACAAAACCAAATGCTCTTAAACTTTTATATATCTCATTTTGGATAAAATATCGCAATTATACCAAAAGGAATAGAGATGTCGGTAAAAATTGCCATCAATGGATTTGGAAGGATAGGAAGGTGTGTCGCTAGGATAATCGATTCTAGAGATGATGTTGAGCTGGTTTGCGTGAATGATACTGCTGCAAGAGAGATGACAAAACATTTGTTAAAGTACGACAGCGTTCATGGAGTGTTTGCAGGAGATGTTGAAATACTGGAAGATGATTATATGCAAATGGGTTCGGCAAAAGTAAAAATGTTTTCAACAAGAGACCCAAAAGAGTTAAATTTTTCAGATTACGGTGTGGATGTTGTCTTAGAGTGTACAGGGGCATTTTTAACAACTCCTGGTGCACAGGCTTTTGTTGACAACGGCGTGAAAAAAGTCGTGATGTCGGCTCCTGCAAAAGATAATACTCCGACGTTCGTGATCGGTGTCAATGAAGATAAATATGCAGGACAAGCAATCGTATCAAATGCAAGCTGTACAACAAACTGTTTAGGTCCTGTGGCAAAGATTTTGGATGATGCATTTGGAATCGACAAAGGTTTGATGACAACGGTTCATGCTTATACGAATGGGCAAAGTTTGGTTGATGTAAAACATAAAGATCCAAGACGCGCACGTGCCGCTGCTGTGAACATTATCCCGACAACTACTGGTGCAGCCAAAGCTATCGGTTTGGTGCTCCCTCAACTTCAAGGAAGACTTCACGGACAAAGTGTTAGAGTTCCGGTGCCAAACGTCTCGATGGTAGATTTGAATGTTATAGTTAAAAAAGATACCAGTATAGATGAAATAAACGCACTTTTTAAACAAAAGTCAGAAAATGAACTAAAAGGCATATTAGGTTATGATGTAGAAAAAAGAGTATCGGGAGATTTTATGACATCAACTTACAGCTCTTTTGTAGCATCTGATCTTACTCAAGTGATTTGTGGAAATATGGTAAAAGTTATGTCTTGGTATGACAATGAATGGGGCTATTCATCAAGATTGATCGACATGGCTTTACATGTAAGCAAATAAGGGTTTTAGATGGTAAGATCAGTTAGAGATTTGGATATAGAAGGCAAGAAAGTTTTTATCAGGTGCGATTTCAATGTACCTTTAGATGAGTTTTTAAATATTACAGATGATAGAAGAATAAAATCTGCGATTCCAACTATAAAGTATTGTTTAGATAATAATTGTGCTGTTATATTGGCAAGTCACTTAGGAAGACCGGGTGGAGTTTATGATGAGAAATTTTCACTCTCGCCTGTAAAAAAAAGACTTTCCAGACTTTTAACTCCTGAGATACAATTCGCTAAAGATATTACCGGTCCTGATGCTTTAGAAAAAGTAAAAAATTTAAAATGCGGGGAAGTTTTGCTTTTGGAAAATCTTAGATTTGACAAGGGTGAAACAAAAAATGATGAAGTTTTTGCTAAGAATCTAGCAGGATTGGCTGACTTTTATATCAATGATGCTTTTGGTGTCTGTCACCGTGCTCACGCTTCAGTCGAAGCTATCACTAGATTTTTTGATGTTGATCATAGTGCGGCGGGATTTTTATTGCAAAAAGAGATAGAATTTTCCAAAAATCTTTTAACGGCTCCGGCACGTCCTTTTGCTGCTGTTGTGGGAGGAAGTAAAGTCAGTGGAAAACTTCAAGCACTTCGAAATCTCTTGCCACGTATTGACAAGCTCTTAATCGGCGGTGCTATGGCTTTTACATTTTTGAAAGCTCAAGACATTGATGTCGGTAACTCTTTAGTTGAAAATGATCTGATCAATGAGGCAAACCTTGTCATGGCAGAAGCAAAAAGACTAGGGGTGAAATTGTACCTTCCTGTGGATGTAGTAGCAGCTCAAGCATGTTTACAAGAATCAACACTAAAATTTGTAACAACACAAGAGATACCTAAAGGCTGGATGGGTTTAGACATAGGACCTGCAACTTCAAGACTTTTTAGAGAAGCTTTAAATGATGCACAAACAATTCTTTGGAATGGACCTATGGGAGTATTTGAGATAGAAAAATTCTCAAGAGGAAGTATAAAGATGTCACATACGATAGCTGAAGCCCATGCAACTACTGTTATAGGTGGAGGAGATACTGCCGATGTTGTTGCACGTGCCGGAGATGCCGATGAGATGACATTTATATCAACAGGTGGTGGAGCAAGTTTAGAGCTTATAGAGGGAAAAGAACTGCCTGGTGTAAAACCGCTATATAGTAAGGATGAAGAGTGATCATAGCATCCAATTTTAAAACAAACCACACAAGAGCCAGTACTAAAGATTTTGTAGATTATATAAATAATCAAGATTCTTTTTGTGATGTCAGAATTTTCCCACCTTTTACTGCTTTGGATATGTTTGAACTAACACCAAATATAAAACTGGGAGTTCAAAATTTTTATCCTGCAGATAACGGTTCTTTTACCGGAGAGATTGGATATGAGCAGTTAGAAGAATTTGATATTGATACTGTTTTGATAGGTCACTCCGAGAGACGTCATATCTTGGGAGAGACGCAAAGTGAGATATGTAGGAAGTTTAATTTTGCGAGAGATAAAGAATCTGAGATAATCTACTGTGTTGGAGAGCCTAAAGAAGTTAGAGCTGAGGGCATAGAGGCTGTTATGTCATATATATGGGAACAATTTGAGGGAATTGATATAGATTATGATGATCTCATCGTTGCTTATGAGCCTGTTTGGGCGATAGGTACCGGCATAGTAGCCAAACAAGAAGACATAGATGAAGTTTTAAATAATCTTCGAATCAAGATAAAAGCGCCACTGCTATATGGGGGTAGTGTAAAAGTTGACAATACGCAAGAGATCTTAAGTCTGACAAATTGTGATGGAGTACTGGTCGGCACTGCGAGTTGGGAAAAAGAAAACTTTTCTAAGATGATTGAAATAGCTGATAATATAACAAAGGATTAACATGGTGATGAAAGGGAAAAAAGGTTTAATTGTCGGAATTGCAAACAATAAATCTATAGCGTACGGTATAGCAAAAGCTTGCAAGGAACAAGGTGCTGAACTTGCTTTTACATTTTTGAACGAACAACTTCAAAAAAGAGTTGAACCGATTGCAACAGAATTTGGAAGCGACAAAGTATATGAATTGGATGTAAACAATGATGAACATTTGGCATCTTTGACAAAATCTTTAGAGAAAGATTTTGGAGAGATAGATTTTGTTGTGCATTCTGTAGCATTTGCACCTCGCGAAGCACTCTCTGCACCATTTTTAGAGACTTCTAGAGAAGCTTTTGATATAGCTATGGGAACTTCTGTTTATTCATTAGTCGCACTTACAAGAGCTGTTATGCCTGTTCTAAGCGTTGGTGGATCTGTTCTTACGTTGACATATCTTGGAGGACCAAAATATATACCTCATTACAATGTCATGGGTGTTGCAAAAGCGGCACTTGAATCAAGTGTAAGATATCTAGCGGTTGATTGCGGTAAAGCAAAAAATGTAAGAGTAAATGCGATTAGCGCAGGTCCGATCAAAACACTAGCAGCTAGCGGTATAGGTGATTTTAGGATGATACTAAAGTGGAATGAGCTAAATGCGCCGCTAAAGAAAAATGTTACTACTGATGAGGTCGGTAACAGCGGTATGTATCTATTGAGTGATCTATCAAGCGGAGTAACCGGTGAAGTCCATTATGTCGATGCAGGATATAACATTATGGGAATGGGTATGGATGATGTGGATGAAGATGGACACACTGTCCTGACTTGGGATTTAAATAAGTAAATTATGATTAAATTGGCACTAAAGAAGATATCTTATATAGTGCTGATGCTTTTAATTATATCTATTATATCATTTGGTGCTATTCATTTGGCACCAAACTCTTTTTTTGCAAGCGGAGAGCTAAATCCAAATATTACACAGCAATCTATAGAACAGCTTAAAAAAGTATATGGGCTGGATAAAACTCTTCCTGTACAATTCTTTTCTTGGCTGAATGCTATAGTCCATCTTGATTTTGGAATCTCGTTTGCCAGCGGTAAAATGGTCAAGGATGAGATATTGTCCCGTATATCTATCACCTTGATAATGAACGTTATCAGTATGATTTTAGTTTTTGTTATCTCCTTGTATCTGGGTATCAAATCTGCTTTTAAACAAAACAGCAAATACGATATGAGCGTAAAAAATTTCTCATTGGTTAGTTATGCTATGCCATCTTTTTATCTTGCTCTTGTGCTTGTTATACTATTTGCCGTAAAGTGGAAACTATTTCCTATATCAGGATTACATTCTCCAACAAAACTGGAAGGATTTGATTATTATATGGATATGGCATGGCATCTGGTATTGCCTATATTCGTCATGGTTTTTGCAGGAGTGGGCAGTTTGGCTATGTATGTCAGGAGTTTGAGTATTAATATCCTAAAAAGTGATTATATCTTTTTTGCAAAATCAAGAGGTATTAGCCAGAAAGATATATTTTGGCGATATATCCTCCCAAACCTATCACCTTCTGTTGTTACGATTTTAGGATTGTCACTGCCCGGGCTTATCGGAGGTAGTGTTATTTTGGAGTCAATTTTTTCTATTAACGGAATGGGGTTGTTATTTTATCAAAGTGCATTAAGTAGAGATTATCCGGTTATCATGGGTATTTTGATAATCTCTGCTTTTTTGACACTTATCGGCAACGTTATTGCTGATTTAGTGCTCTTAAAATTAAATCCATTTTCAAATAGGAGATAAAATGAAATATATATTAATTGCTGTAACAGTGTTGTTTATGAGTGGATGTGCAACCTGGGAAGGTATCAAACAAGATACAAAAACCGGAGTAAACTGGACAAAAGAAAAGCTTCATAATGGCGCTAATTACGTAGAAAAGAAAACAGAATAGTTGTCTTGAATCCTTTATGCAAGGCATAAAGGATTCTTTTTTAGCTTCCAAACAGATTTTTTAGTGCATTTGGATCTTTTACTTCGTTGGCATCAGATGAAGTTGTTCCTTCTTTTTCTTGCAGTTCTATTTCATAGCCTGTAAGCATAGAAGTAAGTCTTATATTTATACCGCTTTTACCTATGGCTTTTGATTTTTGATCAGCCAAAAGAGTAACCAAGGCTTTTTTATCACTTATGATCTTTACGCTAGATATGATCGCAGGGCTTAAAGCTTTCGCTATAAAGATCTCAGGGATATTAGAGTATTCTATACAGTCTATATTTTCGCCATGTAGTTCTTTGCTTATAGAGTTAATCCTTACACCTCTGGTTCCTACTGTTGCTCCAACTGCATCTACGTTTGGATGTAGAGAAGTAAGAGCGATTTTGGCTCTCTCTCCAGGGATTCTTGCAGATGAATTTATCTCTATAAGTCCGTCTTTTATCTCTGGTACTTCAAGTTGCAAAAGTGCTTCTAAAAATTTTGGACTTGTTCTTGAAAGCTCAACTACTATGCCTTGAGTCTTATCAATAAAAACTTTTCTTATGACGCTTTTAACAACATCTCCTACTTTAAATTTTTCACCCTTGATTCTACTTTTACGTGGTAAAATAGCTCTTACTTCATCTATTTCTATATATGTATTTTCTTCATTATCAATTCTTACAACTGTTCCAAATACTCTATGGTTTACCATGTTTTTGTATTTATCGAAGATTTTAGCTTCAAGTAATCTCTGGATATGAAATTCTAATTCTCTTTGCAAAGTAGCAGCTGCCGTTCTGCCTAAGTTATCAAGAGGCAATTCATATGTCAATTCATCATTGATTTCTATCTCAGGGTCAACTTCTTTTGCTTCTTTGAGAGAAATGTAGTTTTCATTTTCTTCTTGTAATCTTTCATCATTATCATTTAAAACTATAACCTTTTGATATAACTTCAAGCTTTTTGTCTCAGGGTTTATTTCTGCACCGTATTCATACTCTCTGCCGTAAATTTTTTTTGCAGTATTTACAAGAGCCGTAGTTACGGTCTCTTTGACTTCATTTATAGCTAAGCCCTTTTCATTTGCTATAGACTCGATGATATCTAATATTTTACTCAATTTTCTACCTCTTTTTTAAGCATATAAAAATGCCAATATATTTTTCGCAACATAACACGGTAAACTTTGGAATTCTCAATAATTGCGAGCATGAAGATAATAATTATATCTGAAAAGTCTTTTTTATTCAAGTGGCAAGCCTGGTTTTCACTTAATAAGATTTAGAAAACTTTATTTAACTATTGCATCAGTCGAAAAAAAGTGATAATATATCTTTATAGTTTAGCCGATAAGACTAAGTATAGTTTAGCTGATAAAGGTAAAGATAAAATTTGCTTTAAAATTAAAGAAAAGGCAAAACAATGAGTACAAATAAAGAGCTTATTTTTAATATGGTTCAATCAGGAGTACTAAAAAGCGGAAAGATCATCAAAGCTTTTGAGAATATTGATAGAAAATATTTTGTGCCTGAATATTTTTCTACTGAAATTTATGGAGATTATCCATTACCTATAGGAAAGGACCAAACGATTTCTCAGCCAAGTACCGTAGCATTTATGCTTGAACTGCTTGATGCCAAAGAAGGAAATAAAGTCTTAGATATAGGCTCAGGTTCAGGATGGACGACTGCACTTTTAAGTGAGATTGTAGGAAAAGATGGAGAAGTAACAGGGGTAGAAAGAGTTGAAAAATTGGTAGAAGTCGGACAAAAAAATCTAGCTTTTTTTGATTTTAAAAATACCAAGATCGAGTTGGCTACGGAATTGCTCGGAAAACCAAAAAAAAAGTTTGATAGAATTTTGGTTTCGGCAAGTGCTCCACAAATTCCGGTTGAATTATTTGAGCAACTTAACGCAGGTGGAGTACTTGTAGTTCCTGTAAAAAATTCAATTTTTAGATTTAAAAAAATGCCTGATTTAAGTATTCAGAAAAGCGAATATATCGGCTTTAGATTTGTGCCTTTGATTTATTGAAATTATGAGATTAGCGAAGTACAGATTGCTTTAATCCGTAATTTATACAAAAAAAGATAGAATATCGTGATTCTATGTCTCGGGTTTTGAGACATAATATTGTTTAACAAAGAAGGTAAAAATGGAACTTAAATTAGCAAGAAGAGAGCTAGACGCAAAGCCAAAAACTATAAAATTAGAAAAAATTATGGAAAGTGTTCAAAAAGATGGACAAAAGATATTTTATTTTGATAAAGAAAACTCTCATAAAGACTTAGTTGCCTTAGTTGAGTATTTTGAAGAAAATGAATGCAGCGTTTACCTAAGAGAAGTGAAGTATGGACTTGGAGACGATGATTATATGTATGAAATACACATACTTTAGGATTCGACTTGTCAAAGAAACTGTATATTGAAACCTTAGGTTGTGCTATGAACACTAGAGATAGTGAGCATATGATAGCAGAACTTAAAGATAAAGAAAATTATTCTTTAACTAATGATGCAAGTCAGGCTGATCTGATTCTTATAAATACTTGCAGTGTCAGAGAAAAGCCTGTTAGCAAGCTGTTCTCCGAGATAGGCGTATTTAATAAAAAGAAAAAAGACGGTGCAAAGATCGGTGTGTGCGGGTGTACAGCCAGTCACTTAGGAGAGCAGATATTTAAAAGAGCTCCGGAAGTAAATTTTGTATTAGGTGCAAGAAATGTATCAAAAATCTCAAAAGCGGTAAATGAAGATAAGTTTATCAGCGTAGATATTGATTATGACGAGAGTGCTTATGCTTTTAGCGAATTTAGAAATAATAAATACAAGGCATTTATAAATATTTCAATAGGCTGTGATAAAAAATGTACATATTGCATAGTACCTCACACTAGAGGTGAAGAGATTTCAATACCTGCCGAACTAATTATCAACGAAGTCAAAAAGGCTTCTAACAACGGCGCAAAAGAGATATTTTTACTTGGTCAAAACGTAAACAATTATGGTAGAAGATTTTCAAATCCATCACATCAAAAGCTTGATTTTAGTGATTTACTTAACATGGTAAGTGAAGTTGAAGGTGTTGAGAGGATTCGTTTTACTTCTCCTCATCCACTACATATGGACGATAAGTTCTTGGAAACTTTTGTAAATAATCCAAAGATATGCAAGTCTATGCACATGCCTCTGCAAAGCGGATCTACCAAGCTTTTAGAAAGCATGAAAAGAGGATATACAAAAGAGTGGTTTTTGAATCGAGCTTTAAAGCTTAGGGAATTATGTCCGGAGGTATCCATAAGCACGGATATCATAGTAGGTTTTCCGGGCGAGAGTGATAAAGATTTCGAAGATACGTTGGATGTGATGGAAAAGGTGAAATTTGAACAGATATTTTCTTTCAAATACTCTCCAAGACCGTTGACAAAAGCAGCCGAATTTACAAATGCTATAGATAGTGAAGTGGCATCTCAAAGATTACAAGTTTTGCAAGATAAACAAGAAAAGATCTTAGATGAAATATCAAAAACTAAATTAAATAAAGAGTATTTAGTGTATTTTGAAGAGCTTAGAAGTAGCGGTTTATTAGCTGGTAAAAGCGACAATAATGCACTAGTCCAAGTAGAGGGCAAAGAAGAGTGGTTAGGAAACACTATGAAAGTAAAGATCACAAATCCTAAGCGTTTATCTTTGTACGGCGAAGTTGTTCTTTAAGGAATTAAAAAAAAATATCTTGCTATGGGTAACACCAAAAGTTCTTTATGTTTTCATTAGTATTTTATTATTGACTTGCAAAAAGAGGATTCATTCAAATACTGCATTGGATAAGTTACCTTCCCCTTTGATCGTTGCTTTTTGGCATGGTGAAATTTTGGCTACTATGGGACTATATCAAATATGTAAAAAAAATATGAATATTGATTTTTTGATCAGCGAGCACAAGGACGGTGAAATTATTGCCAGAACTATCGCTTTATTTGGTGAGGGTAGTATTAGAGGAAGCTCGACAAGAGGCGGCATAAAAGCTTTGAGACAAGCTTTCAAAGCGATTGAAATGGGAAAAAATATAGGAATAACACCTGATGGTCCCAGAGGACCCAGGCACAGTGTGGCTGATGGGATAGTTATAGTGTCTCAAAGGAAACAAGTTCCGATCATGACTTTAAATTTTCAACCGTCTTCATTTTGGCAGATAAAGAGCTGGGACAAATTTGTTATACCAAAACCTTTTTCAACTGTAGATTTTTATTTAGGCGATTCTTTTTTAGTTGATGATTTGTTGATGGATGATGCAAAAAATATAATCAAAGAAAGACTCATGGTTCATGCTGTCTAAAGTAGTTTTAATTGCTTTATTGCATTATTGATTTTTATATCACAGTATTAAAAGCGATTTTTTATAAAAGTGATAAATCAAGCTTGATATAGAATATATGAAAAATCTAAATAAGAAATTTACAGTATTATACAGAGAATTATGAGAAATTGGCACTACATTTGCTTATTATTAAGCAAATGTAGCTTAAAATACACAAAGAATTTTTATTTAAATTTTATATATCGGTATATTAAGCATAAAAAGGCAGAGAAAAGGGCTTATGAGTTTTTCAAATTTAATCAGAAAATATTTTTCTAATCTTTTTGTTTCTATTGTTTCGAAGGAAAACTCTTATATAGTTTTCTGTAAAGTCATAAAGAATGGAAAATTAAAAGCGAAATTTGAAAAAGAGTTTGACAGCAGTGAAAGCGTAGATACAATAGATGCCAAGCTTGAAAAATATCTGATCTCTCTTCAAGAAGAATACAACTTTACTTATATCTCTCTACTTCTTGACTCTATGGGACAAGGTGCTATAAACGGTGTTGAAGCTGAGGATTTTGAAAAATTCAGTGTGGATGCCAAAAACATAAAAAGTGTAAAATTTAAAAATTGGTCGGCTTATGCGTCATTTATTGATATCAATTGGGCTCATAAAATTTATAGCAATGTAGGGCTTGATTTTATATATTCACCATTTGTTCTTTTATATTATATGCTTTCTCAACACAGACCGCAAAAAAATGTAGTGCTATATATGCTCAATCAGCAAGATTCTATCACTTTAAGTATTTTTAAAGACGGTGTTTTGTCCTTTGGAGTTTTTGCCAAAATGACAGAGGATACGAATTTAGATGAGTTTAATAATATCGATGACTGGGAAGACGAAGAAGAAGAAACTAATATAGTAGATGATGTGGATTTGCTTAATACCAATAATGATGATGATATAGGGGAGGAGTTCTCTGCCTTGGAAGATTTAACAGATCTAGAATCAGATACTCAAAAAATAGCAACCGAAACATTTCTGGATGTGACAGAAGAAGTAGAAGATCATATATCTGAAGAAGAAAATCCAGAATATGACAATGTTGAAATAGATATGTCAGATATTGAGCTCTATGGAAGAGATATGAAGATATATAAAATATTGAATAGAACTTTAAGAGAGTATTACGGCAACTCTATATATGAAAGTGATTTTATCTCTAAAATGATAATTTTCGATGGATACGATATGAGTCAAGAGATATTGCAAAGTATTGAACATGAGCTTTTGCTTACACTTGAAACATATAAGATAAACGTTAGTGAGATTGTTTGCGACCTTAGTATCAAAGAGGCTAATAATGAACTATAGCTTTATAAAACCGTATCCAAAACCGTTGCTTTCTATATTTTCAAAGATATGGCTACTTTTTATATCGTTTGTCTCTTTGCTTTTGATATCTTTTGGCTTATTCTTGTTATATAAGATCCACACTTATAAAAAAGAAGTACTTATCAAGAATGATCAACGTGTCATGTTAGAAAAGAAAATTAAAAATACGGATGATTATATAGAATATTTGCTACGTCAAAAAGCATTGGGTGAGGAGATATACTCAAGAAATACGCTCTTAAAGAACAGTATAAAAAATCTTTTTGATCTGGTACCTGATCAAATCACTTTAAACAGAGTTATCATTAAAAGAGATTCATTGATAATATACGGTAAAACACCTACAAAAGATACTTATAATTTTCTTTTGGCTGCGCCTTTGAAATCAATTTTTAGTACGAACAGTACGATGTTTTATCTAACTAAAAACGGCTGGTACAATTTTGTAAGTACAAATAAAATAACACAAACGGATGGATTTAGTGAGTAGAATAGACAGAAGCGTGGAAAAAATAAATTACGTAAAAATGTTGATATTCTTCGCTGTTTTTATATTGATCACTATTGTCCTTTTATTTTCACTTATAGTCCCTAATGTAAAACAATATAGAAGCGCAAGAAGCGAGTATAACAGAGCTTCAGCATATAAAGCCAAAGTGGACAGTGTTCTTGCAAGTAGAGAAAAAGAGTTAAAAAATTTAAAAACTAAAAATAAAAAAATATTTGATTCATTCAAACATGACTTTTCAAAAAAAGAGTTTGTAAGTTTTGCAAATCAATTCTTTAGTCATGTATCTTTAAAAGAGACACAACAGAGTGATTATAAGAAAGAGTTTAAAGTTTATGAATTAAATGTAACTTCATCACTGAAAACACCGGTTAATTTTTATAAATTCTTAGATGGATTAAATCGCTATAAAAATATTGTTCAAGCAGATTTCCCTATAGAATTGAGAGCTACAGGAGATTTTATACGATCCTCATTTAAGATAAAAGTTTATAAATTAACTCAACCAAAGTAACGACATCAATATCTTCACTATAGATATAAGGTCTTATTTTTGTAGGTATCTTATGTATTCTGCAGCTTTCTTTAAATATTTTTGGCATACTTTTTTGAACAAAAGGTGATATAAAGATCAGATCATCGCTAAAAGCAACAACAATCTTGTGAGAGACCACACAATCCTTGGTTTTTAGAACTTCATCTCTTTGTGTATGACTCATTAAAACGCCTAACTTTTTTAAAAGTTTATCTATCTGTCTTATATTCTTTAAATCTTCAGGCTCTCTTTTGCATATGTATAGATCTTTTACATTTATGTTGTTCTCGCTTGTCAATAAGTTTACGTCATTTCTGAGGTACTCAAAACTTCTCACGATTCCTTTTTCAAATTCATCTACGAAGTCATTGGCATATTTACTTCTGATCTTATTTCTTGTATATTTATCTGAAGTATTGCTCTTGTCGATAAAGTATTGGATTTTATTTATATCTAAAAAGTTTTGCAATTCTTTTTTGCTTATATTCGATAGAGGTCTTATAATACTATATCCATCTCGCTCTTGTACCTTATCAAAGCCTAGCATCTCCACTAAACCGCTGCCTTTGGCAAATTGCATTAATAACCACTCTACTTTATCATTTAGATGATGTGCCGTTATAAGATTTGTATAATTGTTTTCTTTTATGATTTTCTCAAAAAAATCGTATCTTTCAACTCTTGCATTACTCTCAAAATTTGAGTCGTCCAATTTGCAATTATGCAAGAACATAGTTTTTCCGTATGTTGAACATAATTGTCCGGCATATTCAACTTCTTCTTTGCTTTGTTCTCTTATGTTGTAGTCAACGATTGCCAGATCAAATTCGACTTCATAAGATCTTAGTATAAAAAATAGTGCACTGGAATCTACTCCGCCTGAGAAGGCGAGTAGATTTTTCCCATTTTTGAGTGATTTTATAACTGCATCATGCAGGTTTGGTAACTGTCGCAAGTAATTTATCTCCTGCTATTTCGGTAATTTTCGCAAGATAGCATTTTCCAAATTCAACATCTCCTACCAATGATTCATTGACAAGGATCTCACCGTCTATCTCTCTATCCCAAGATAATTTTTTAGCTCCTATGAAAAACTCATGTTCGCTGCTTTCTCCCTCTGCGACGATTACTATATATTTGCCGATCTCATTTTGAAGGCTTTTTTGAATCTTGTCTTCTACTATCTTATTTAGTTTTTTGATTCTTTGATCTACTGTTTTTTTGTCGATTTTGCCTTCCATCTCATAGGCAGCAGTGTCTTCTTCATCAGAATATGCAAATATGCTGATACGGTCGAAATCAAAATCTTTCACAAAATCACACAATTCGTCAAATTCAGCATCGCTTTCGTTAGGATGTCCCACGATAAAACCGGTTCTTAAGAAGCTGTCTTCTGCTTTTCTCATCATGTTCAATTGTTCTATGATCCTGCTTTTGCCTGCGCCTCTCTTCATCCTCTTTAGCATATCATCATTGATATGTTGTATCGGCATATCAAAATAATTATGAAAGACTTTTGAATCTATGATCTTTTGAATCAGCTCATTTGTAGCGGTCGTAGGATAAAGATATAAGATCCTGGCGCTTTTCACACCCTCTATGCCTTCAACCATGTCTATAAAATCGATCAGTCCGTTTTTTACACCAAGATCTCTTAGGTAGGAACTGCTGTCTTGTGAGATAAAACTGAAATCATAGTATCCTTGATTGACAAGTGAGACCAACTCTTTGCGTATAGATTCTAATTCTCTTGATTTTAATTTACCTTTAAAGCCCGGGATCGCACAAAAACTACAGCTTTGATTACAGCCTTCGCTTAGTTTTACATAAGCGTGAAAATTTGAACCTGTTACAACTCTTTGTTCATCGTCTATAAGATATGTTGAGGTTGAAAAGACGTTTTTCCTTTGATTTATTATCTCGTCTATCTTGTCATAATCACCGACTCCCGTGAAGATGTCTACCTCTTTTAATTCTTTGGTCAATTCTTCTTGATATCGCTGCGTCAAGCATCCGCTCACTACCAATAGGGAATCTTCTTTTCTTTGGTCATGCAGTGAAAAGATCGTGTTTAGACTTTCTTCTTTAGCTGCTCCTATGAAACCGCAGGTATTTACTATCAATACATCTGCAAGGGATGGTTCATTTATCAGTTTATAATCTTTCAGTCTGCCTAGCATGACTTCTGAATCTACAAGATTCTTGTTACAGCCAAGAGAGACTAAGTAAAGCGTTTTTTCCATTTTTATATCCATATGTTATCTATCAATCTTGTTTTGCCGACTCGTGCAGCAACCAAGATGATACTTTGTTTTAGTGAGATCTTATCTATTTTGTTAAAATCTCTATCCACCATTTCTACATATTCTACATCTAAACCTTCTAATGTTTCCATCATAAGAGCTTTGATTTTCTGTACGTCAAATTCTTCTTTCATAAGAGCTCTTGAAGCAACTTTTAAAGATTTTGATATTTTTAATGCCTGTACTTTTTCCTCATCACTTAGATATATATTGCGGCTAGACAGTGCTAGGCCATCATTTTCTCGTACTATCTCACAAGGAACTATGGTCGTGTCCATAAAAAAAGATTTCACCATATTTTGTATAAGATAAAGTTGTTGTGCATCTTTCTTACCAAAGTATGCATTTGTAGGACTTGTTATGTTCAAGAGTTTCATCACTACTCTTAAAACTCCGTCAAAATGTCCAGGTCTCAAAAATCCTTCCAACATATATCCTTGTTTTTGTGGAGCTGTTATCTTTGGCTCTACATCCGTATATATATCTGTGCTGCTTGGTATAAATATCGCATCAACGCCTGCTAGCTGACATATTCTTTTATCTGCATCCAATTTTCTTGGATATTTATCCAAATCTTCTCCAGGGAGAAATTGTGTAGGATTTACAAATATAGAAACTATCGTTATATCATTTTCTTTTTTAGATTTTTCTATCAATGAGAGATGACCCTTGTGCAGTGCTCCCATAGTCGGTACAAATCCTACAGTCCCCTCCGTGTCTGTTCTGTAGTTTTTTATATCATTTATGTTATCAAATATTTTCATTTTAGCCACTTTATAGTAAAATAAGTCTGGTATTATATCTAAAAGGAATTAAATTTGGACAGTTACGAATATACGGAGCTATTAAAAAAACTTTCAACAAAAATAGACAATATAGCACAAATCATAAAGCCGGAATCCATCAAAAAAAGACTAGAAGAGATCAATGAAATAGAACAAGATCCGACTTTTTGGGAAGATGCAAAAGCGGCCAGCCTAGTCCAAAAAGAGAAGACTAAGATCACTTCAGTATTAAAAAAATACACTGAAGCAAAAAAAACGGTTGATGATGCCGCCGATTTTTATGAAATGGCAACGGATGAAGGGGATGAAGATTCTGTAGAAGAGCTTTTTAATGAAGCAGATCACCTAGAAGAAGTCATCACGGATCTTGAAATATCTATGATGTTAAGTGGTGATGATGATGCAAACAATGCTATCGTGACTATTCACCCGGGAGCCGGAGGAACGGAATCTCAAGATTGGGCCAGTATGCTTTATCGTATGTATCTTAGATGGAGTGAACGAAATAACTTTAAAGTGGAAGTATTAGATTATCAAGAGGGTGAAGAGGCAGGACTCAAAGATGTGAGTTTTATAATAAAAGGTGAAAATGCCTATGGTTATCTAAAAGTTGAAAACGGTGTTCACCGATTGGTTAGAATATCACCTTTTGACTCAAATGCAAAAAGGCATACTTCGTTTAGTTCCGTAATGGTGAGCCCTGAAATAGATGATGATATAGATATCGTTGTTGAAGATAAAGATATCAGGATAGATACATATAGATCAAGCGGCGCAGGCGGACAACACGTAAACAAAACAGAATCTGCCATCAGAATTACACATATTGAAACAGGAGTTGTGGTTCAGTGTCAAAATGACAGAAGTCAGCATAAAAATAAAGCAAATGCCATGAAAATGTTGAAGTCCAGACTTTATGAGTTAGAGCGTGAAAAACAACAAGCTATAAAAGACGGCGTGGAGAAGAGTGAGATAGGTTGGGGACATCAAATACGAAGTTATGTCTTAGCTCCATATCAGCAAGTAAAAGACAACAGAAGCGGGATTGCTTATTCGCAAGTCAATGCTATATTGGATGGAGATTTGACTAAGGTCATGGAAGATGTCCTTATAAGCACAAAAACAAAACAAAATTAATATAAAGGATAAAAATGAGAAGAGACGCAATTTTAAATCAGCTTGGCTATAGTATTACAGAGAACAATTTGTCGCAAATTCAAAAAGTGATCGAGAATACAAAGGATTTTGACTATGTAGAAAAACACTTGATAACTCTTCATGATGCACTTAAGGCACATTTGTCATTTGTTGCTATGTCTAGTACAAGTGATTATTTTAAAATCAAAAATGATGCACAAGGTGAAGAAATGATCAAAAGTGCAAATGAAGTAATTCAAAAATGGTCAGATAAATACAAAATTGCACTCCAAAAAGTCCCAAACAAAGAGACGTACTATGTATTGGGTAAAATTTAATTTAAACAAAACAAGGCAACATGAAACAAACATTTATCATAGGCGATGTACACGGTTGTTATTACACGCTTTTGGCACTAATAAAAAAGCTTCCCAAGAAAGCAAAATTGATTTTTCTTGGAGATTTATGCGATAAAGGAAATTTTTCAAAAGAAGTAATTGAATTTGTGATAGAGAACGGGCATCAATGTGTGAAAGGAAATCATGAGTATATGATGCATAACTTTATCAATAATGCTTTATATGAAGATGATATATCTAGCAAGTGGGCAACTAAAAAGGGCTGGGGCGGTCAAAAAACTATTGACAGTTATAGAAAGAACCCGCAGATGTTAAAAAAGCATCTGTCCTGGATAGAGGAATTGCCTCTTTTTATAGAAATAGATAAGTACTTTATAACACATGGTTTCGGACTCCCTTACTATAAAAGAAAGCATCTGAAAGATTCTCATGCTTTATTTGTAAATAGAGTATATGATGCGACATTTATGCAAGATTGGGAAGATTTTAGAACTTACAAGATAATCAATATATTCGGACATTGTAATTTTGATGAAGTGCTGCGAGGCAAACAGTTTATCTGTATAGATACAGGCTGTTGCTACGGCAACAAGCTTACGGCTTTGAATCTAGATACTCTTAAGATTACAAGCCAAAAAACTGATAAACGTGATATATCCTAGATATCCCTAGTTTTATTTAATGCGCGGCATACTTTCTACATATATTGATTGTGACGGAAATGCAAAACTTGCTTTATTGGCTTCAATAATTCCCATGATCTTTAGGTTAATATCTTCTCTAACCGCCAAAAATTCACCCCAATTGGTAGTAGTCGTGAAGAAATAACAGAAGATACTGAGTGCGCTGCTCTCAAACTCATCAAAATTGACCATGATGGTATCTTGATGAATATCTTTGTGATTTTTCAGCATCTCTCGCAGGTCTTTAAGTATATTTTGTATCTGTTCGCTTGTCGTACTATAAGTAAGACCTATTCTAGTTTTGATCCTTCTTTTGCCCATTTTTGACCAATTCACTATAGCTGAGTTTGCAATGACGGCATTTGGTACGCTTGTCAAAGCTTGTGTGAAATCCCTGACTCTGGTTGAGCGTATACCGATCCTTTCAACCGTACCTTCGACTTGTGGAGTTTGTATCCAATCTCCTATCTTAAAAGGTCTGTCGGTAAATATTACAAGTGAGCCAAAAAGGTTGGCAGCCGTATCTTTGGCCGCTAGTGCAAATGCCATACCTACAAGTCCAAGAGAAGCTATAAAGGCGCTGACATTAATGCCCCAACCTTGGAGAACACTCATGACACCGATGACAACTATAAATATTTTCAATGTTTTTATGATGAAATTTTCAATATCTTCACCAAGTTTTTTCCCGAATCTTGAAGAAAATTTACCCAATATATAAGAAAATTTATGTACAAGTTTATATAAAACCCAAAATATGATGATCGTTACTAACGTTTTTATTATACTGTTTAAGAAAGCATCTATTTTAGGTACTTTCAGCCACTCTTTTGAGATGTAGAAACCTAGTAGTATGATGCTCATCCTCAGTGGAGCTTCCATTATAGACAGCAGTTTGTCATCAACGGTATTTGTTGTCTCGTGCGTGATTTTTTGCAGCAGTTTTATTATAAGTCTACTTAGCAGACTACTTGTCAAAAGAGCGGCTGAAAATATAATGATAGAGATCATGATATCCTGAACACTCATATTGAAAATAGTGTACTGAAGAAAGGTATCAACATTCATTGGACAAACCCCTGTATATATTATAAATTATACGATTTTAACATATCATAAGATATACTTTGATTAAAATCAGGGAAATGAGAGTTTTCGAAACTGAAAGGTTAAGATTGAGCGTATCTTTACTTATTATTGTTGGTTGTATCCTTTTATTTTGTAGTGCAATACAGGGCATTGTTGGATTTGCTTTTAATATATTTGCTATACCGCTTTTGATTTGGAGCGGACTTGGATTGTCTGAGGCCATATCGATCACTAGTATACCGATATTAGTTCAATCCGCGACATCGACTTACAAATTGAGAGCTCATGTACGATGGAGGGATGTGGGGATAGCCAGTTTTATACGTTATCTTAGTATACCGGTCGGTATTTATCTACTGACTTTGATCAATGCATTTGACAAAGAGAGCATCAAACAAGTGGTTGGAATCGCTATTTTATTTGTAGTCGCATCACAAGTTTTTTTGAAAGTCAAACCAAGAGAGAGTATAGGGTTTGTATGGACATTTATAGCTTTTTTTGCCAGTGGTATCACTTTGGGTATGGTATCTATGGGCGGACCGCCTGCAGTTATCTGGGTTATGGCAAACAAATGGAGTGCTATCACTTCTAGAGCTTTCTTGAGTGCTCTGTTTTTCTTTGCTGCACCTATGCAGATCGCTTTATTGTATTATAATTTTGGAAGTACTTTATTGAACTATTTTTTGATAGGCTTGCTTTTTTCTCCTGTAGTCATCATAGGAACGCTTATAGGTGTTAAATTGGGGGCTTTTCTAGATAGAGATATGCTTAAAAAGATAGTCTTGTCACTTTTGGTATTAACATCGGTGATCTCGATAATCTCACCATATCTAAGGAGTTAATATGAGATTTTTATGGTTTTTATTATTGTGTTCCCATCTAGTATTTGCAAAAGATATTATGACGACATACAAGGTAAGCTTTGGTATTTTTGGTCAGATTGGGATAGCAAAGATTTCTCTTCATACGGGTGAGGGCAAATATAAGATCGTAGTGGATGCAAAGTCTACAGGATTTGTAGCATTTATAAGCGGCAATAGAGAAGATATATATACTAGTGAAGGTTACATCAAAGATAAAACTCTCGTTCCTTTAAAATACACAAAAACAGTAATAAATGAAGTAAATATCGGCGATCCTTTTTCAGGGGACAATAGAATAGCTATCAAACACTACACACTGATTTTTTCTTTTGATCATAAGGCCAAAAAAGTGACAATAAAAAAGATTAGAGAGTTAGACGGCAAAAAAACCGAGGAAAAAGAAAATTCTAAATTTTATACGGACAATGATATTTTGAGTCTGTTTTTTAATTTCAAAAATTTATTTACAGGGGATAAAATAGAAAAACATTTGATCTTACACGCAATAGGCGTAAATGATAAAAACGGTAAGATAAATATATACCCTCTTGAAGAGAAGAATCTAAAGGTTCTGACAAAAGAGAATTTGGAGGATCTGTTATTTGCAAAAGTCGTGTTGGACAACAAGATTTTTTCTGTAAATAAGGGTGAGCTTTATCTGGGTCTTGATAAAGACGGGATATGCAAGGTTGCTGTATTGAAAGATGTAGTATTTTTTGGGGATATTAGGGGAGAATTAATTGAAAAAAATATTAGGTAATGTTGATCAAGGTGTCATTTATATGATCATGGCCTCGGCTTTTTTTGCCGTTGTAGGTGCATTTGCAAAGTTGCTTTCACGAGAGATGCCATCCATTGAAGTTGCGTTCTTTAGAAATCTTATAGGAGTAGTACTTATACTTTTATCTCTTTATAAGAGTCCGATCGTACAAAAAGGCGGTAAGATATATCTACTTTTATTTAGAGGTTTTGCAGGACTTGTAGGATTGCTTGCATTTTTTTACAATATAGCTCATATCTCTTTGGCGGATGCCATGACGTTTTCTAGGACATCTCCTATATGGACGGCCGTTTTTGCATATATGTTTTTAGGTGAAAGAGTAGGTAAAAAAGGCTGGATAGCGATTTTTATAGGATTTATAGGACTTGTTTTGATCATGAAACCATCTGGTCCGTCTTTTGAAAAAACTGATATTATAGGTCTCATAAGCGGGATAGCAGCTGCATTGGCATACACAAGTGTAAGAGAGCTAAGAAGATATTATGATACACGAACTATCGTACTTTCGTTTATGATAGTAGGCTCTGTTGTACCTGCTATTCTTATGTGGATAGCCTCGTTTTATGATATTCCATACATCGGAGTAATAAGCGGAAAATTTGTCATGCCGCATGCCTTATCTTGGTTATATATTCTTTTTTTAGGCGGTTTTGCAACACTTGCTCAAATTTATATGACAAAATCATATGGTGCCACAAAAGCAGGAATCGCAGGGGCTAGTAGTTATACCGTCATACTGTTTTCTATATTGGTCGGAGTATCTTTAGGAGATGCTTTACCTGATTTTGTGGGAACATTTGGTATACTATTGGTCATATTAGGAGGAGTCTTAGTTGCCTTCCACAAGGAGAAAATTTGATTTTGATTGCTGGCCCCTGTTCTATAGAGAGCAGAGATCTACTTTTTAGAGTGGCAGAAAAACTTACAAATTATCATGAAGACAAAGATATAGATTTCTATTTTAAATCTAGCTTTGATAAAGCAAACAGAACGAGCATAAACAGTTTTAGAGGACCTGGGATAGAAGAGGGACTTAGACTTTTGGATGAGGTTAAAAAAGAGTTTGGATTCAAGATATTGACAGATGTACATGAGAGCTATCAGCCAAAAATAGTGTCAGAAGTTGCTGATGTTTTACAGATTCCGGCATTTTTATGCCGTCAAACTGATTTGCTTGTGGCATGTGCTCAAACTGATGCAGTTGTCAACATAAAAAAAGGACAATTTTTAAATCCGACTGATATGAGATATTCGGTGAAAAAAGTCTTGGAAACAAGAGGAATAGAACAAGAAGGCAAAGAAGTCGCAAGAGCTGCAAAAGTTTGGCTTACTGAGCGTGGAAGTACTTTCGGATATGGCAATCTAGTAGTAGATGCTAGAAGTTTTATCATAATGAGCGAGTTTGCTCCGGTCATATTTGACGCGACCCATTCTGTGCAGATGCCAGGATCAGTAGGTGGAAGCAGTGGTGGAAAGCGAGAGTTCGTAGCTCCACTCTCACGTGCAGCAGCGGCAGTTGGAGTCGATGGTTTCTTCTTTGAAACTCATACAAACCCTGATGCGGCACTTTGTGACGGGCCAAATATGTTAAGTTTGGAACAGCTCAAAAATGCGATAGATGACATAAGAAAAATACAAAATAGTTTAAATTAAATAAAGGATAAACATGAAAGTGATCGAAGGAAATTTATCACTAAACGGTGATGAAAAGATAGCTATAATCAATTCAAGATTCAATCATATCATAACAGATAGATTAGTAGAGGGTGCAAAAGATGCATTTGTAAGACACGGAGGAGATGAATCAAATCTAGAACTCGTCTTGGTCCCAGGAGCATACGAAATACCTTTTGTTTTGGATAAATTATTAGCGCTTAACAAATATGACGGTATTTGCTGTGTTGGAGCTGTGATCAGAGGAAGTACTCCTCATTTTGATTATATCTCGGCAGAAGCAACAAAAGGTATAGCAAATACAGCACTAAAGTATCAAAAACCTGTAACTTTCGGGGTTTTGACAACAGATACTATAGAACAAGCGATTGAGCGAGCAGGGAGTAAAGCCGGAAATAAAGGTTTTGAATCTATGACCGGTTTGATAGAGCTCATCAGTTTGTACAAAAAGATATAAGGATTTTTCTTGGCAACTAGACATCAAGTAAGAGAAAGTATCGTCGGATTATTGTATGCTGAAGACATCGGTAACGGTGGTAACAATAAATTTATAGATGAGATTTTTGAAGAAAAAAAAATAAGAAATAAACAAAAAGATTTTGCAATCTCTTTACATGACGGTGTGCAAAAAAATCTAGAAGAGATAGATCTTGCTTTAGACAGACATCTAAAAGAATGGAATTTGGAAAAGATAGGAAATATCGAGAGAGCAATCCTTAGGCTCGGTACATATGAGATATTATATACAGAACTTGATAGCGCCGTGATTATCAATGAAGCTATAGAATTGGCAAAAAAATTATGTAATGAGACAAGTCCAAAATTTGTCAATGGCGTTTTGGACGCAGTAGTCAAAGAAAAGGCAATATAGATGGAACTTTGTGTCGCTCTTGATCTTCCCACTGCTCAATCAAATTTAAAACTCGCTAAGAGTCTTAAAGACAAAGATATTTGGCTAAAGGTTGGGCTTCGTTCTTTTATAAGAGACGGCTCAAAGCTTATAGAAGAGATAAAAGCGATAAATCCAAAATTTAAAATATTTTTGGATCTAAAGATTTATGATATTCCAAATACTATGGCAGATGCTGCAGAATCTATGGCAAATCTCGGAGTTGATATGTTCAACGTCCATGCAAGCAGCGGTAAAGCCGCTATGAGCGAAGTCATGCAAAGACTAGCAGACATGGACAATGCACCACTTGTTCTAGCGGTGACGGCTCTGACTTCTTTTGATGAAAAGAATTTTTATAACATCTATAATGAATCAATCGAGAAAAAAGCCATACAATTTGCAAAAGATGCATATGAAAGTGGACTAAACGGAGTTGTCTGTTCAGTTTATGAGAGTAACTTGATAAAATCAAATACAGATAACAATTTTATAACTCTTACCCCAGGCATAAAGATAGATAGTGACAGAAAAGATGATCAAAAAAGAGTGGCGACTATAGAGTGTGCAAAAGATGAGAGATCCAATATCATCGTTGTCGGAAGACCTATATATACGTCAAGTGATCCACTGAGTGTGGTAGAAAAAATCATAGAAAGGATGAAGTGATGAAAAAAATTCTTATATCGATAGTAGCAATTTTTGGACTTATAATTATCGGTTTGGTCATAGCAATTTCAATGGTTAATTTAAACAAATACAAACCACAGATTGAACAAGCCGTAAAAGAAAATTCTGGATATGAATTGAAGATAAACGGAGATATCTCAACTTCTTTCTCTCCTGTAGGAATCAGCATAGCAAACGTCGTTGTTAAAAATCCACAGATCAAAACAAATCAAGATGTGCTAAAGCTGGATAAACTTAGCGTTGCCGTTGAAGTAGGACCGCTCTTAAGCAAAAAGGTAAAAGTAAAATATATCACGTTAAACAATGCAAATATTGAAATAACAAAATTTAAAAATGGAAAATTTAACTTTGAAGTAACTAAACCTGCAAAAAAGACAAGTGATGTGAAACAAGAAGCTAAGAAGACAGAAGAAACAAAACTCCCTATGGTAAATGTCAATGAAGTTCGTCTAAACAATGCAAATGTTACTTTTAATGACCTTCAAAATAAATCCAAAGCACAAGTCAACGATATAAATGTAGCAGTTGACAATATAGGTTATGATTCATCTAAAAAGGGTTTAAATGCCTTATCTTTTGTGGCAACTGCAAAAATTAAAAATATCATATATAACCAGTTCAACATAAAAGATATATTGATGTCTTTGAATCTTAAAAATTCTATTGTTGTCATGAGTGATATGAAACTTAATATGTATGACTCACTTGCCTCGGCAAAAGGCAAACTTGATCTAAATAAAAAGATTCCATTTGTAAATATAGAAGCAGATGTTCCTGCCTTCAATCTTTCCGCATTTTCAAAAGAATACATTAAAAAAGATGTCCTAAGCGGTATGGTGAAAGTTCACAAGAAATTTGAATTCAGTTTAGGTGATATGAAAACTATAGAAAAAACTCTCAATGGTGTTCTTGTTATGGATGGACAAAATGTCGGTGTTAAAGGATTTGATTTAGATAAAATTCTCAGCCAATATGACAAAAGCCAAAATATCAGTATGACAGATCTAGGAGCATCGTTAGTGGCCGGACCGCTTGGTTTTTTACTTTCAAAATCCGGTGATATGTCAGGTATCTATGGAGGAGCAAACAGTGGAACTACACTTCTCAAACATCTTCATGTAGAGACAAAAATAACCAACGGTATAGCAGCCTTGAGCGACGTTGCGATGGCTACAGGCAAAAGTAGAGTGGCAATCAAAGGGAAGCTTGATTTGGTTAGAGAAAAGTTTTTGGGAGTGAAATTGGGTGTCATGGATGCTAAAAATTGTGCCAAGTTTTCACAGACGATAGAGGGAACTTTTACAAAACCGAGCATAAAAGTTGATGAGTCTATGGTCAATACCGCTGTCAATATGGCAACATCTCTTTTCGGCAAGATCAGCGGTGCTGTTACTCCGGCTAAGACAAAAAATGGAAAATGTGAAGTTTTTTATAACGGTGTTGTTAAACAACCATAAAGGAAAATGTCTTGAACGGACAAAATAGAAAAGATATAAAAAGCGGCTTAAAAGTCGCTATAGTTTTAAAACAAGATCAAAGAAGCGGTAAGTTGACTGAGGGAATTGTGAAGAATATCTTGACCAATTCCCCGACTCACCCGCATGGCATAAAAGTGAGATTGGAAGACGGACAAGTAGGACGTGTCCAAAAGATACTAGATGTCTGATTTACATAGTTTCTCAAAACTTGGCTTGTCAAGTGAGATGTTGAAAACACTTGATGAGCTTGGATTTTCACAGATGACACCGGTACAGGCTGAGAGTTTACCGCATATCTTGGATGACAAAGATGTTATAGCACAAGCACAAACAGGAAGCGGTAAAACGGCTGCTTTTGGGATAGGACTTCTTTCAAAACTTGATGTCAAAAACTTTAGGATTCAGTCCATAATCCTTTGCCCGACAAGAGAGTTGGCAGAACAAGTAGCAAATGAGCTTAGAAATATAGCAAAGTTCAAACACAATATCAAGATCCTGACACTCTGCGGAGGCGTGGCATTTGGTCCACAGCTTGGTTCATTGCGACATGGTGCACACATCGTAGTAGGAACTCCCGGTAGGATTTTACAACATCTCAAAAAAGAGTCATTGAAATTAGATCATGTAACGACATTGGTACTTGATGAAGCCGATAGGATGCTGGATATGGGATTTATCGAAGAGATCGAAAAGGTGATCTCACATATCCAGAAACAGAGGCAGACACTTTTGTTCTCGGCAACTTTCCCACCTGAAATATCAGAACTAGCAAACTCGATCCAAAACGATCCCGTGAGCATCAAAACCGCACACCAAGAAGAGGCAAATAAAGTAACTCAGTATTTTTATCAAACGCCATCAAGAAGTAAACTCTCAAATCTAGTGAAGATATTATACAAACATAAACCGAAAAACGTTATCATATTTTGCAATACAAAGATCGAAGCAAACGACATCGCAAAAGAGCTCAGGGACAGAGCGATCGATGCCCTAGCCATACACGGTGATCTTGAGCAGTATGAGCGCGTCGATGTACTAGTGCAGTTTACAAACCAAAGCTGTCCGATCCTCGTTGCAACAGATGTTGCAGCACGTGGGCTTGATATCAAAGAACTTGCCATGGTTGTAAACTACGATTTGCCTCACTCGATGGAAACCTACACTCATCGTATCGGACGAACTGCAAGAGCCGGCAAAGAAGGCATCGCCGTAACTTTGTATGATGAACATGAGTTTGATAAAGTTGAAGATTACCAAGATGACACGCGTATCTTTGCGAGTACGGATGATTTAAAAGTTGATAAAAACTTCACGATGCAGCCAGATAACATGACACTAGTCATAGAAGGCGGCAAAAAAAGCAAGATTAGAGCAGGAGATATACTAGGTGCTCTTACAAAAGATGCGAAACTTCCATCAACCGCGATCGGCAAGATCGACATCTATGAAAAGCAAAGTTATGTAGCTATAGAGAAGAGCCAGATCAAAAAAGCCTTTGATCAACTTAAAACCGGAAAGATAAAAGGCAAAAACTTTTCGATTTGGATCTTAGAATAACAAAATTTAAGCCTGAAATTATCTATAAATGATATAATTTCGTTCTACTTTTTACAGACGGACAGATGGGTGAGTTGGCTGAAACCACATCCCTGCTAAGGATGCGTACTGGTAACGGTACCGAGGGTTCGAATCCCTCTCTCTCCGATATAGACAGCCACGCGGGAGAGATGGCCGAGTGGTTGAAGGCGCCTGCCTCGAAAGCAGGTGTACCCTCCGGGTACCGGGGGTTCGAATCCCTCTCTCTCCGCTTTCTTTGGTTGGGGCGGCCGGGTCCTGCGCAACGGCGAGTTGCGAACTCCGTCAGGCCCGGAAGGGAGCAGCGGTAGCATCATCGTCCGTGTGATGCAGGGTTGCCTGGCCGCCCCTCTT
>JAWVXD010000009.1:0-92804 GCA_033723415.1 Sulfurospirillaceae bacterium | reverse complement strand
TTGAAATATAAACTGGGATGCAATACCATATCAAACTTTATTTTATATTTTGGGTAATCTTATTAGTTAAGGTAGTTATAATTAGCCAAATAACAGTATAATTAAAGAAATATATGTATCAAACTTTATTGGATATGACATGAGTTCAAGAACAAAGAAAGTTTAAAAAGGCTCAAGATAAGTGAGAGCGAGAAAAGTAACATGATCAATTATGTGACCGCAGACACTCATTTTGGGCATCCCAATATTCTTATTTACGAACCCTCGCGTGTCTCGAAAGCCCGGATGGAGGGATATGCGGATTTTGATGAGATGATCATAGATATGTGGAACCGAAGCGTTAAAAAAGAAGATACCCTCTTGCATCTGGGAGATGTAGGCTTGAAAGAAGGTTATAAAAGAGCTCAAGAGTTAAACGGACACATCACTTTGATCATCGGCAATCATGATCTAAAAAATAAGTATTTAAACTTCTATCGTGAAATAGGCTGGGATATCATTGATTATCTAAGATTGGATATCGATGAAAAAGACCAAGTGATGAAATACCTAATGAGTATTTTTACAAAAGATGAACTCAACAATAAACTTTTGGCATGCTGGGTTTGTGACATAAACGATAAACGAATCATGTTTTCTCACTTTCCTATTTTCAATAACAACCCTCATGACACAAAATACAACTCTCTTACCAAAGTGTTAGAGGAGATTTATATCTTTACAAAATGTGATATTAACATTCACGGACACACTCATTCTGCCGGTGCAAAAGAAGCGTTTTGCAAAAGTGCATGCTTGGAATTGAATGATTTTAAATTATTGAAACTAGAAAACTAGACTTCACAATAATAACGTCATCATCTATAATTTTCCGCATCTAAGATCATAGGGTTTTGCTACATCCAATTTAAACACTTTTACAAGATTATGAGATTTCACTTATATAATAAAATAATATTATTAAAAAAATAATTTTAAAATATATTGACATATAATTCTTTGCACGATATAATTTCGGACATATGTTCATAAAGGAGATGCTATGCCTTGTTGTGGAAGAAGACGCAAAGATAGAAATATAGATGCAGACCATAGTGAAATCTGCTTCAAACCTCGCGGTATTAGAAGCGATTCACTAGAATCTGTCATTCTTTATGAAGATGAGATGGAAGCCGTAAGATTAGCAGATTATGAATCGTTGTATCAACAAGAGTGTGCAGACAAGATGCACATATCGCGCACTACTTTTTCAAGACTCGTTGAATCTGCAAGAAAAAAAATAGCCGATGCGCTACTAAACAACAAAATGCTGGAAGTAAAAAAAAGGGAGCAAGATGACACTAGCTTGTAACAATGACAAATGTATAAAGAAGAATGAATGTAAAAGGTACAACCTATTTAAAGATGGAGCAAAAGAGTACTCCACAAACGGAGGAACTCCTGAAAAGGGTTGCAGAAAGTTTATAGAAATTAGCAAATAACATTAAAAAGGGGAAAAAGATGAAATTAGTATTTCCAACGGACACGAATGAGGGTTACTTGTCGCCAAGAGGCGCACACTTCGGTAAAGCAAAATTTTATACTGTTATCACGCTTGAAAACGATAAGATAGTCAATGTTGAGGGCGTTGCAAATCCTGGGCACACGACAGGCGGATGTGGTAATGCCATCACAAATATTATGGACTTCAAACCAGATGCTCTTATAGTCGTGGGCATAGGAGGGAAACCCGCGGAAGGCTTTTCAAAAATAGGTCTTGATGTATATTTTGATAGGACTTCTGTAACCGTGAAAGATAGCATAAAAATGTTCTTAGACGGAAAGCTTGAACGAAGTACCGGACAAGGAACATGTTCTACTCATTAATATTTTACTAATATCAAAAAATTAAATCATAAAGTTAAAACACTCCTTTGTATAAGTAAACTAACTTGATTTAGAAGTCTAATGGCATTTGATATTAAAACAAAAATTAATCAAAATATTAAAGAAATTTAATATTTTGATTATAATTTTAAAAGCTAATTTGTGGCAAAATACCGTTTATCCTAAAAAAAATGTGTAATTTACGAATTGCCCTAATATAATTGTTTAAAAATTGACGTATGTCATTAAAATTTTAAAACAAATTAGGTAAAATGAAAATCTACATCATATACAATAAATTGAAAGGAAAGCAATGGCGATAAAAAAAGAGAGAAGAGATTTTCTTGGTATGGCTCTTGGTGGTTTTACTGCACTTGGCGGAATAGCTGCTCTTGGTGCTGCCAAGAGAACTTGGGACCCGCTACCAAGCGTTATGGCAGCAGGGTTTTCTACTATAGACTTAAGCGCAGCAGAACCTAACGCACTGTATGTTGCAAAATGGAGAGGGAAACCTGTCTTTATACTTAAAAAGACTCCGGATATGAAAAAAGATCCTAGAGAGGTTATCGTTGATGGAAGCAGATATCTCATCTGTATAGGTATATGTACTCACCTTGGGTGTATTCCTTCTTATTTTCCTAAACAACATAAATTTATTTGTGCTTGTCACGGCGGTCAGTATGATTCAAACGGTTATGTTCTAAAATCTCCTCCTCCGGCACCTTTACACATCCCTCCTTTTAAGTTAGAGGGCACTAAAGTAGTTATCGGTGAAGCAGGTCCAGAATTTAAAAAATTAAAAGCCGCTGGCTTAACAGTATAAGGGAGGATTGATGGCACATTTCAAAAAGGCGACAAGTGTTCATGAGTGGCTAAATCAAAGACTAGCTGTTGATTCAGTAAGAAAAGTTTTAGCAACTGAATATTGGATTCCTAAAAATATAAACTTTTTATGGGCAATGGGTATGATTTTAGCTGTAACGTTTGGGTTGCTGTTAATTTCTGGAATATTTTTATTGATGTATTACAAACCTGACACTAAGTTAGCATTTGACAGTGTTAACTACACTATCATGAGTCAAGTAGGTTATGGTTGGTTGTGGAGACACATTCACGCAGTAGCTGCTTCAGTTGTATTTTTGATCATATATATACATATGTTTACAGGTATATACTACGGAAGTTACAAAAAAGGCAGAGAGATGATATGGATCTCAGGCATGCTTTTATTTGTAACATTTTCAGGTGAAGCTTTCAGTGGCTATATGCTTCCTTGGGGGCAGATGAGCTATTGGGCAGGTACTGTTATCACAGATATCTTTAGTCTTGGATCACTAGATTTAACGGGATTGGTTGAATGGATCAGAGGAGGCTTTGTTCCTGGTGATGCATTCTTGAACAGATTCTTTATGCTACACGTTGTGTTGCTTCCACTTGCTGTTATGGCTTTGATCGTATTTCACTTTGCAACTTTAAGATTGCCTCATGTTAATAATCAAGACGGTGAAGAGATTGATTTCAAAGAAGAATCTGAAAAATATTTGTCAGGCAATACAAAAAATTCTAAAGTTATAAGATTTCAATTTGACTTCTTAAGTAAAGATATAGTAGTTCTAGGATTTTTCTTTATTTTCTTCTTCTATCTGGTATTTTTTCATTATGAATTTGCGATGGATCCTGTAAACTTTGATCCTGCAAATGGACTAAAAACACCGACACATATATATCCTGAATGGTATTTTTTATGGACTTACGAGATATTAAGACCTTTCCCTAAAAATCCTGGGCTTTTAGCTTTTGGTTTTGCACAAGTTATATTTATATTTTTACCTTTCTTGGATCGAAGTCCAAATGTTGGACCTGCTAATAGAAGAGGTGCGTTTAAAGTATGGTTTTGGTTGCTACTCATTACGATGGTAGTACTCACGATTATGGGTAAATTGCCGCCTGAGGGTATCTATAAAACTTATGGCCCAGTACCGGCGAGTATCTTTATTTTATTGTGGCTTGCTCTGCCAATAATCACGAAATTTGAAAAACCGATTGGGGGCAAATAATGAAAGAATTAAAAATAATAGCAGTACTCGTATTTTTTACGCTTCTTACATATTGGGGAGTTGAGCCGTTTGCGCATAGTGTAATGCACAAACATGTAGATTTCAAACATTTTGCATACAAAGATCTGCCTGCATTGACTAAAACAGGAGATGCGGCAAGAGGAAAAGCACTTGTAATGGGTGCTGGTGCATGTGTCGGCTGTCACAGTATAAAAGCTGCTGGCATACCAAGTCCGATGGATGCAAATACCGCTGCTGCAAGCTATGGCGTGAATCCACCTGATTTAAGTCATGTAGGTGCTTTATTTGATGAGAAATTTTTGGCTGAGATGATAAAAGATCCGACAAAAGCTTTGATGCTCGGTCACAAATTTGACGGCAAAACAAGAGTATTCCCTATGCCGGCATTTGCAGGAGCAGGCGGAGACAAAAATCAAGAAGTAGCAGATATGGTTGCATATTTAAAATCAATAGCAACAGCAAGCAAAATAACTCCGACAATCGCATATACAGTTAGTTGCGGTAGATGTCATGCAAATAGATATGCAAAATGGACTCAGATTGGTTTTGTACCAAAAACTAAATCAAATATCACTACAAATCAAGATATTGATCTATTGAAGTTTGAAACAAAAGTTGCAGATTATCAAAATAATCTAGCTAAATACTTAGGTAAACTTCCTCCTGATCTTTCTATCATGATTAGAGCTAGAAGCGAAAGTTTTATGAAAACTTTCGTAGAAGATCCTCAAAGTCAACTTCCTGGTACTGCTATGCCTAGAGTTGGTTTAAATAAAGAAGGATACGAGAACGTTAAAGCATTCTTGGAAAAAACAGGTGATCCTAGTAAACCGGCCAGAGAAAAAATAGGACCATGGGTCATAGGCTTCTTTGTAATATTTACTATACTTGCACTATTGTGGAAGAGATCTATCTGGAAAGATCTACACTAAGAAAACTAAACCCGGGTGTCAAAACCCGGGTTATCTTCATCTAAAAATATATAAATTTTACTGCTATAAATTATCGAGAGTTAAAGTTCTTCGTAAGCACCGATTGAGAGTATTTTATCAAATCTTCTTTTGAGTCGCTCTTCCGGACTCAATTTATCCATCTCATCTAGAAAATTCAAAAAGTAGTCTTTGATTGCGTTTGCAGCTCCGATCTTATCTCTATGAGCACCGACTATAGGCTCATCTAAAACTGCATCTATAAGTTTTAGTTTATGCAAATCTTCAGCCGTTATCTTCATGGCTTTTGTAGCATTTTCTTGTTTTAGAGGGTCATTCCATAAAATCGCAGCACATCCCTCAGGGGAAATAACGGAAAATACGGAGTATCGCATCATAGCTATCTTATCAGCGACACCTATAGCCAAAGCGCCGCCGCTTCCACCTTCTCCGATAACTATCGCTAAAGTCTTTGTTTTTATATCACTAAGCTCATACAGATTTTTAGCGATTGCTTCACTTTGACCTCTCTCTTCTGCTTCAAGTCCCGGATATGCACCGGGAGTGTCTATCAAAAAAAGTACCGGGATATCAAATTTTTCTGCCATCTTGGCAATACGAAGAGCTTTTCTGTAACCTTCAGGATGAGGCATACCAAAATTTCGTTTTAGTTTATATTTTGTTCCTCGTCCCTTTTGCTGTCCGATTACGATGACTTTGTGCCCTGAGATATATCCCATGTACGCCAACATCGCTTCATCATCTCTAAATGCGCGATCTCCATGTATCTGATATGCATCATCCAAGATAAGTCTGATATAATCCATAGCATACGGACGATCTGGATGTCTTGCCAGCTGTAGTTTTTGGTAGTCATTTAAATTTTTATAGACTTTTGATATCTCTTTAGCTAAATTCTTTTCTAAAATTTCAACTGCAGGAATGTCGCCTTTTATTTTTGCATTGGCAATATCTTCATCTAAGCTTTTTATACTTTTTTCAAAGTCCAAATATGTTGCCATAAATATTTCCTAGACTCTTCTAAATATTAAAGAGCCATTTGTACCGCCAAATCCAAATGAATTGCTCATAACAACATCTACATCCACTGATCTGGCTGTATTAGCTATATAATCCAAATCACAATCAGGATCCGGTGTTGTTTGATTTATCGTTGGAGGTAAAATTCTATCTCTCATCGCCATCAATGATATAACCGCTTCAATAGCTCCGGCTGCACCAAGACAATGTCCGATCTGTCCTTTTGTTGAACTGACCAAAGGAACGTTTTCACCAAATAACGCTTTTATAGCCGCTGTTTCATTTTGATCATTTGCAGCAGTGCTTGTTCCATGTGCATTCACATAATCGACTTTTGGTCTATTTGCCATTTCATAAGCTGCTTTCATAGCTCTAAGTGCTCCATCAGGTGCAGGTGTAGTTATATGATAAGCATCACCGCTTTCACCAAAACCTATGATCTCACCGTATATATGGGCACCTCTGGCAACGGCATCTTCATAGTCTTCCAATACAAGTGCTCCTGCACCCTCACCCATGACAAAACCATCTCTCTGTCCGTCAAAAGGACGAGATGCAAGTTGTGGTTCGTCATTTCTAGTAGAGAGAGCTTTCATTGATGAAAAACCGCCAACACCGACAGCACTGATAGCAGCTTCCGCACCAACTACCAGTATCTTATCTGCGCCACCTACTACAATCGTCTTAAAAGCTTCTGATATCGCATGAGTTCCTGCTGCACAAGCAGTTACTGCTGAAAGATTTGGACCTTTAAGTTTATGATCAATCGCAACCATACCACCAAGCATATTTACAAGCGCTGATGGAATAAAAAAAGGCGATATCCGTCTTGGACCTCGCTCTTCACAAATCAAAGAGTTCTTTTCTATCGCGATCAAACCACCTATCCCTGAAGCCGAGCATACACCAAATCGCTCTTCGTCATAAGAGTCGAGTTTAGCATCCAACATCGCTTCTTGCGCAGCTTTTAAACCAAGTTGGATAAATCTGTCAGCTTTTTTTACATCTTTTGGATTCATAACAGTTTCAGGATCAAAATCAGTAATTTCACCTGCAATCTTTACAGAGTGATTAGTCGTATCAAATGAACTAATCCTTTTAATGCCACATTTTCCTTCAACTATAGCCTTAAAAGAACTTTCTTTGTCTAACCCGACTGAATTAATCATACCTAAACCTGTGACTACTACTCTTCTCAAGATAACTCCTTAATTTTCACTAGAAAGAGCACTAGGGTAAACCTAGCGCTAAGATAATATGATAGTTTTTATTTATGTTCTTCTATGTATTTTACAGCATCACTTACTGTTACTATTTTTTCTGCATCGGTATCAGGAATTTCTATATCAAATTTTTCTTCCAATGCCATAACTAGTTCAACAACATCCAGAGAATCAGCGCCCAAATCTTCAACGAATTTTGATTCTTCTTTTACTTCATCAGGATTAACATTTAGTTGCTCAACTACAACCTCTTTTACTTCTTCAATTAGTGCCATCACTAACTCCTTTAAAAAATTTTCATTATTTTATCAAAATAAACTTTAATTCATGTTATGACTTAAAGCTACATATACATGCCGCCGTTTACCCGGAGAGTTGTTCCTGTTATATAGGACGAACTGTCACTAAGTAAAAATGCAACTGATTCGGCAACATCTTCAGGTGTTCCAAATCTCTTTAGAGGTATTTTGCTAGTATATGATTCTTTGACGTCATCACTCAGTTTTTCCGTCATTTCAGTAGCTATAAAACCCGGTGTTATAGAGTTAAATCTTATATCTCTGGCACTGCCTTCTAATGCAAAACTTTTTGTCATAGCGATAACTCCGCCTTTGCTTGCACTATAGTTTACTTGACCTGCATTTCCTGTTTCACCGACTATAGAAGCAATATTTACAACACTTCCAAATCTTTTTTTACTCATAACTTTCAAAGCTTCTCTACAGCCTACAAATACTGAAGTCAAATTTACATTTATAACTGAAGTAAAATCTTCTGTTTTCATTCTCATCGCCAATTTATCATTTGTGATACCTGCATTATTTACCAAATATGAAAGTTCTCCATCGCTACTGATTATTGTCTTGATACCTTCTATAAAACCTTCTTCATCTGCGACATCAAAACAGATAACCGCTGCTGTTCCGCCATTTGATTCAATCTCTTCTTTTAGTGCATCTGCTTCACTTGGACGTGAGCGATAATTTATCCATACTTTTAAACCGTAATTTGCTAATGTTATCGCAACTTGTTTACCTATTCCGCTTGCAGCACCAGTTATTAAAACATTTTTACCGCTAAATTTCATTTATATTCTCCTAAAAATTTAATTTTATCTTTTAACATGCTTTTTGAACAAGTCCAAAAAACTACGCTAACGCTTGGTTCTCCTCGGCGGAGTGCCCTCGCGGCTAGCCGTTTTATCTCTTTAACACGCTTTTTGAACAAGTCCAAAAAACTACGCTAACGCTTGGTTCTCCTCGGCGGAGTGCCCTCGCGGCTAGCCGCTCTTTATTTGTTTTTAGCACTTTTGAAACTTTACACCAAAGGCGTATCCATCTCTTGTGGAATTTCTATACCCATGAGCTTTAGAACCGTCGGAGCGATGTTGTTTAAACCGCCGTTCTTTACCTTTGTTACTCCATTTGCGGACACAAAACAAAAAACATCAAAAGTTGTATGATTTGTTAGTTTCTTGCCGCTTTCTTCTGCCATCATTTCACAATTTCCATGATCACTTGTCAAAACAAAAGCATAATCCTTTTCTTTCGCTTTATCTAAAATCCTGCCTATTTGCTTATCTACTGCTTCAACCGCTTTTACAGAAGCTTCATAATTTCCTGTATGTCCTACCATATCGCCATTTGCAAAATTGACGACTATAAAATCATACTCTTCATCCATAGCGCTTAAAACACCGTCTCCTACTTTTGATGAGCTCATCTCAGGCATTAGATCATAAGTCGCTACTTTAGGACTAGGTATAAGAAGTCTACTCTCTCCGATATAAGGCTCTTCTATGCCTCCGTTAAAGAAAAAGGTCACATGTGCATATTTCTCGGTTTCAGCAGTATGAAACTGTCTAAGATTTTGTTCTGATATAACACTTGCCAAAGTATTTTTTGGAACAGTTTGATCAAACATGATCTCAAAAGGGAAAGAGCTATCGTAATTTGTCATAGTGATACAGCTGATAGCACCGACCTTACGCTCAAATTCGTCAAAATGATCAAATCCGATCGCCTTGGTCATCTCTCTCATTCTGTCATTTCTAAAATTTGCAAATATAACTCCGTCTTCTTTTTTCATACCGTTATAGTCAGAAAAACAAGCAGGCTCTATAAATTCATCCGTGATGTTTTTTTCATAAGAATTCTTGATGTATTCCAATACAGAAAGGTCAGTTTTACTAGCACCATTAACTATGACGTTGTAAGCTTTTTGTACTCTCTCCCATCTATTGTCTCTATCCATCGCATAAAATCTACCGCTTATAGTAGAGATTTCTATAGATTCATCGCAAATTGAACTTAATTTCTCTAAAAATGAATCACCTGAAGTTGGTGAGACATCTCTGCCGTCAGTTATAGCATGAAGATGAACTTTTTTGCCCTCAAGCTTTGCAATCTCAGCAAGTGCTATGATATGATCGATATGAGAATGTACTCCTCCATCGCTCACAAGTCCTATGATATGGATATCTCCGCTTACCTGCAAGATGTGTTTCAAAGCTTGATTATTCTTTAGAGTATCATCTCGTATCGCTTGGGAAATCTTTACCAAATTTTGATACAAGATCCTACCGCTTCCGATACACATATGTCCTACTTCGCTATTTCCCATCTGTCCTTCAGGCAAACCTACAGATAGTCCTGAAGTTTTTATAAAACTATGAGGGACTTCTTTAAACAGTCTGTCGTATGTCGGTTTTTTGGCATTGGAAAAAGCATTATTACTATCACTTGAGTTATATCCTATGCCATCTGTTATCACTAAGATCGTTTTTTGTACTTTATCATTCATTAAAATTTCTCCTTTAGTCTGAACCTTATCCAAACTAAATTCCCCTTACTAAAATTTGAACATTGAGTAAAAATCACCATATGATTTTTTTGCCAAATATGCGTTCAACAAAGAACTCTCTATCCTAATATATCATAATTTGTTTATTACTTTATGTTATTAACAACTTATAAGCAATATTTTACTACAATGTAGCTTTTAATAAAATATATGGGATTGCGATGCTTTATTGGCTTTATCATGGTTTACACATTAACTTATTTCAGTACATAACCGTAAGATCTGGTTTTGCTTTTTTTATATCTCTAACTATCAGTTTATTTTTGATGCCCCGTTTTATAGCGTGGGCAAAAGGGAAAAATGCAAACCAACCGATCTACGATCTGGCACCTAAAACACATCAAATAAAAAGTAAAACTCCTACCATGGGAGGGATTGTCATAATCTTTTCTACTGTCATATCTATTATTTTTTGTGCTCATTTGGCAAACGTATATGTAGCCTTAGGTCTTTTTACGATTATTTTGTTTGGGCTTATAGGCGTAAAAGACGATATTGCGAAAATAGTCGGCAAAAATAATGCCTCCGGAATAAGTGCCAAAACTAAAATATTCTTACAATTTTTATCTTCTTTGGTACTTGGCTACTCGCTTTATTCTCTTGCGGGGTTGAATCATGAGATATATCTTCCTTTCTATAAACATCCAATCATAGATATGAATTGGCTTATCGTTATATTTTGGTCTATCGTCATGGTATCTTCCAGCAACGCGGTAAATCTTACGGATGGATTAGACGGGTTAGCAACCGTACCGTCCATATTTTCTATGATCAGTCTAGGTGTTTTCGTTTATGTGAGCGGAAACGCCGTACTAAGCAGCTATCTCTTGCTTCCAAAAGTCAGCGGAAGCGGTGAAGTTGTCATTATAGCAGCAGCCATGATAGGTTCACTTGTCGGATTTTTATGGTATAACTGCTACCCTGCGGAAGTCTTTATGGGAGACAGCGGAAGCTTGAGTATCGGAGCATTTATTGGATATATGGCGATAATTTCTAAAAATGAATTTTTGCTTATCTTGATCAGTTTTGTTTTTGTACTGGAAACATTGTCCGTCATCCTGCAGGTAGGAAGCTTTAAGACTCGTAAGAAAAGAATGTTTTTGATGGCTCCTATTCATCATCATTTTGAAATCAAAGGATGGGCAGAAAATAAAATCATAGTGAGGTTTTGGATCATGGCAATCATATCAAACATAATTGCACTAACGGCGTTGAAAATCAGATGATAGCACTATTTGGAAACGGTAAAACAACGAAAGCCATAGCAAAAAGGTTCAAAGATTGTCTTATTTTTGATGATCATATCAAAGAAAAAAGCAAAGACGAATATGGAAATCTGCTCCTGCCTCCAAATGAATTTTCAAATTATGAAAGTGACGTACAGGTCCTAAGTCCTAGCTTTCCTCCTCGTCATGAGCTGGTCAAAAATGCGAAAAATCTCATGAGCGAGTATGATTTTTTCGCTTCACAGATGCCATTTTCAATCTGGATAAGTGGCACAAACGGCAAAACTACGACAACTCAAATGTGTGATTTTCTGCTAAAAGACAAAGGCTCTTTGAGTGGTGGAAATATAGGAACTCCATTGGCTGAACTTGATACTAATGCGCCTATATGGGTGCTAGAAACAAGTTCATATATGTTACACTATACAAAGATTGCAACTCCGGATATCTATTTGCTTTTGCCTATTAAACCTGATCATCTAACCTGGCACGGTGGCTTTGAAGGATATGAAAATGCAAAACTCACTCCGCTTGAGAGGATGAGAGAAGGCAGCGTAGTTATCATCCCTAAAGCTTACAAAAACATCAATACTCTTGCTCATAAGATAATATATAATGATGAATTTGATCTCTCAATCAAGCTTGGAATAGATATAGAAAAAGTAAAATTTCAAACTCCTTTTTTACTAGATGCCATACTTGCCATGGCAGCACAAAAAGTTCTTTTTAACAAGATTGATTACGAAAAGATCAATGCATTCAAAACGGATGTACATAAGCTAGAAGAATTTTACGACAAAAAAGGCAGAATCTGGGTAAATGATTCAAAAGGAACAAATTTAGATGCTACTCTTGAAGCTGTAAAACGATACCAGGACGCAAACTTGATATTGATACTCGGCGGTGATGACAAAGGCGTAGATCTAAGCCCTCTTTTTGAGATGTTGCGACCATTAAACGTTCAAATATTTGCTATAGGCTCAAACACCGAGAAAATAGTAGATTTTTGTGAAAAGATAAACAAAACCGTATATGCAAGTTATCATCTAGAAAAGGCTGTTAAAGAGATAAACAAAATTCACACGCTTGAAACTATAGTGCTTCTATCCCCTGCAGCTGCCAGTTTAGATCAGTTCAAATCATATGAACACAGAGGAGATTTATTTAAGAAGCTTGCTAAAGAAATCTAGACGGTTTAGAAAATAAATATCCTTGTGATTCATCTATGCCAAGTTCTACCACTTTATTAAATATAGCTTCGTTTTCTACGAACTCTGCTATAGTTTTTATACCTTGTGATTTGGCAAAATAAAGTATACTTTCAACAATGATCCTCTGATTTGTGTCAGTGTCAATATTTTTGATCAATGAACCGTCTATCTTCAGATAATCAACACTTAACTCTGATAAATACGAAAAATTTGAATATCCGCTTCCAAAGTCATCTATTGCGATCTTGCATCCGTAAGATCTTATCTCGTTTATAAAGTCCTTGACTTCATGGAATTTTTCTATTTCTTCACTTTCAATGATCTCAATTATCAATCTATTTCCACAATTATAAGTTTCCAAACAATCAAATAAAACTTCTTTTATCTCTAAAGACAGCATATCCTCGACTATAAAATTAATCGAAAAATCATAATCAAGATTTGCAAAAAATTCAAAAGATTTTTTTATCATGATTTGAGTCAACTTCGGATATATCTTGGTTTTTTTAGCTTGTTCCAAAAAGAAAAAAGGCATAAGCAGTGAACCGTCTTTCTTTATCAATCGTATTAAAGCTTCATACTTTATGATTTTTCTGCTCTTATTATCCACGATACCTTGAAAATACGGCACTATACGATCTTCTTTTATCGCTAGTTTCAATTGATGTATCATGTCTATATTGTTTTGTATTTTGATCGCTATATGGCTTTCTTCATTGAAGATAACAATATTTTTATTTTGTATTTTTGCTTCCTTAAGAGCCGAATGAGATAAATTATAAATCTTCCCATTGTATCCAAAGGCAAATCCAAAACTTGCGTCTATAGATATCTCGTCATCATGGATAACGAAATTGTTATTTTCCAATTCTTCTACGATCTTTATTATCTTTGATTTTAACGAGGTGTCATATTTATCTGACTTTAGTAAAACCGCAAATTCATCACCGGAAATTCTAAAATTATTTTGGCAGTATTGACTTTTCTCTAATTTACCGGCAAATGCTCTAAGTACTTCGTCTCCAAAATCATAACCGAAATAATCATTGATCTCTGAAAATCTATCTAAATTGATCAATAACAAGGCTCCAAAACCGGCTTTGTCTATATAATTTGTGAGTAAAGCTTGTCTATTTTGTAATCCTGTTAGATTATCAATAAAACTTTTTTTAATAATCTCTTCTTTCTTAATTACATCTGTTATATTTGTTCTAACCGCCATATATTCTACGATATTGTTATTTTGATCATGAATAGGGAAAATCACACTTTTCACATAATAATCTTCACCGTTCTTTGCACGATTTTTAAAGTTTCCTCTCCATACTTGTCCGTTTGTGATCGTTTTCCACATATCTTGAAACAATTCTTTTGGGGTATCTTTATGTCTGATTAGACTGTGTTTTTCCCCTATAAGCTCTTCTCTAGAATAACCGGAGATTTCACAAAATTTGTCATTTGTATATGTGATAATGCCTCTTTTGTCTGTTTTAGATACGATGGAACTCTCATCAAGTGCTATTTTATATTGATTTAAAAAAAGAATATTGTTTTGAAGCTCATTTTCTACTCTGTTCGCAAGATGTGTTAAAAACTTCAAAGCAGAGTATTTCGGTATCCTTCTTTCGGCTGTTTCAAACACCAAAAGCTTATCTGATTCAGATAAAGACAAAGTTATCGTTGAGATATTTAAAAGCCTATTTTTATTTAAGTAAGCAAATTCTCCATATGTAATAAATCCTGAGATTGGAGCAATATCGGCTATCAGTCCAAACTCATAATCTAATTGTTCTTTTAAAAATAATTTACGCGAAGAACAAGAATAGATATAACTTGCCTCCACCGGATTTTTTATTATTTTTGATTGCAATTTTGAAGCACTTGTAAGTATTTCTTCCGGATTCCCTATGGCGAACTGAACTTTTTCTCCATTCTTGAACTGACCTGCAAAAACAAATCCGCCTTGCGGTAATTTCTTTATAATTGATCTTGCGACGAGTATATCCTTATCCATTTTAACTAAAGGAAACTCTATAGAATTTGTTGGAATATCGCAAAGAATATCTTCACCCAAATAATATTGAAATATCTCTTCTATAGGCTTATCATCTATCTCATAAACTATATTTTTATCAGCCTTAGTTATCGTCATAACTTTACCGACAGGTGTCCAATCAAGCAAATATTGACTTGATATACGTAATACATCGCTATTTAGGACTGCTAGTACTATGCCTTGGTTATAAATCTTATCAGCGTGTATAACAAAAGTTTTATCAAAATGAAAATTATCTCCGGCACTTCCTCCTGACAATGGCACATTTGGCGCAGCACAAGAAAAACCGTCTATGAAAGACTCCGGATCACTTTTGAGACCTTCACAGAAGGCTATACAGGCTTTTGTATTTTCTTTTATAATTTTCTCTGCAGCTATTTTACCATTTTCAAAATCTACTATAGGCACATAGTAAGTGTCGACCAGTGTGTTATCAAATACTGAAAAAGATATCAAAATGCTCTCTTTTGAAATTTTTCCTTTTGAAATTTCACCTGAAGTAGACGTACCTATAATTGATGCATCCGGAAGCTTTTCATTTAGGAGATTTAAAATATCTTGGATCGTCAAACTATCAAAAATTCCACAGAACATTTGTATAAATACTGTTTTGTTCTTATCTAACGTATCTATAAAATCTTCAAGTTTTTTTATAGTTTTAAATTTGTGATTTATTAATTTCATAAAGAACTAACCCACTATATTTTATTTATTTTGTCAAGGAAATATCATCAAACCGTGATTATACAATAATTAAAAAAAAATTAAAATAATAAAAACTGATAACCTTATGATATAGTTAATATCGACTCTTTATCAAAATCTATTAAAATAGTGTTGTAAAGTGTGTTAATATCTATATATCCAAACCGGCCAATGCAGCACCGAGTGATCCCATGAGTTGTGGTTTAGCCGGAACGATTATGGTTTTTTCAAGTTTTTTGGATAACAAATGTTTTAAAAATGGATTGAGCGCACCACCTCCTGTAAATATTATATATTCACTGTTACTTGCAAATTTTCGTGCCATTGAAGCTAATCTTGAAGCTATCGACTCGTGTACACCATAACATATATTTGCAACACTTTCTTTTTTTGCGATTAGGGAGATCACCTCAGATTCAGCAAATACGGCACACATACTGGAGATTGTCAATTCTTTATCCGCATTGAATCCTTGATTTGAAAATGATTCCAGATCAAGTCCCATCCTGTTTGCTGCTATTTCTAAAAACTTTCCGGTACCGGCGGCACATTTGTCATTCATTCTAAAATCTACGAAACCACCGCTCTTATCTAGCTTGATAACCTTACTGTCTTGTCCTCCAAGATCTATCACGATTTGAGCTTCTTGATGTGCAAAATATGCTCCTCTTGCATGAGCTTTGATTTCGCTTATAACAGGACATGACAAAGAATCCGCTACCATATGCCTGCCGTATCCGGTAGAGACAAGCATCTCTACCGGTTTGTTTTTTAGATATTTTTTAACTATTTCATCTTGATCTATAATAGTAGGTATAACCGCGAAATCAATCAATTCTTTATTTTCACTTAAACCTGTTATTTTAGTATAAGTCGAACCTACATCAACGCCCCAATACATTTTTTCAGATACCTTTAAAAGCTTTTGCTTTTTTCTTAAATGTTAAACTCTCTAAAAATGCTTCAACACGTGTTTTGATCTGACCCACATCTTCCGGAGAATAATCAGACTCTATCAACAAACAAGGAATACCTTCTTTTTCTAAAGCTTCCATAACTAGATGTGCTTCAACATTGTAAGTATGGCAAAACGATAAAGTATAGTAAATGACTCCATCTGCCTTTCTATCTTTATACATCTGAAGAATTTTATCTATCCTTGGAGTGTTAGGAGTGAAACAAGCACAGTCAACCTTGGCATATCTGTCCAGAAGCTTTTGCAGCATTTCATCTTCGTTTGTAACGTCATCCAAGTCAACATTATCCTTGTAGTATCTGTGACCTATGCATGATTCTTCATTAATTATAGCGCCGCCTGTCGTCTCAACTGCACCGTGTAGCTTCCAATTTGGCGGAGCAAATGGAGTTCCAAGTACCATCAGTCTTGGCGTATCTTTTTCAAAAACACTAACTTTCTTTTCAACTCTTTTTTCCAATTCATCGCACAATTCATTTACTTTTTGCGTATATCTCACAGGATCATCCATAAAGCCGACTTGAGTCACAAAAAGGCCATCTTTCCCACTTATTGGTACGACATCGGGATGCATTCCTCTTAGCGAATCTAGCCTTTGTAGTGCTTTTCTCTTTTCATTCACGATGCGTGTGCCCTCTTTCATCTCTTCCAAACTAAGCTTCTCTCCGGTAACATCTTCTATGTGGGATTTAAAATCTTGAATCTCTTCTTTCCACATCTGTAGATCTTTTTCTCTTTTCATATGAGGAATGTTCATGACATGAACAGGATGATGCTTATCTAATATCTCCCAGCTTTTTTTCTTGGCTTCACAAGTAGTTTCTCCATATATAAAATCAGAAGATTGAGTATATCCGCAAGTTCTTTGCAATTTGAAACCGTGAGCTGATTTGATAAGCGGACAAATGTTTCTAGGAAGTTCTGTTTCTGCATCGGCTATGGTTGCATTACTTCCGCCGCAAAGTCCATAACAAGCTCCCCCGGCTCCGACTATGATCTCTTCCGGTACAAAGATACAAAAAGTACCTACTGCAGGTTTTTTATTTGCTCTTAGTCTATTTATCTCAGCGATTCTTTCACCTTGTATCTCGCTCATAAACCAATCAAAATACTTCATTCCCTCAGGTCTATTCGGTTGTGATAAAAACTGTTGTTTATAGCCTTCCAACCCTGCAGCCATCATCTTTGCATGTCTATCGACATCTAAACCTATACCTGAGAGTAACTCTCTGTGCGCCTCTAATCCCATAGTTTTATCCTTTGGTAGAAATTTGCTGAAAAATATACATGTTAGGAAAAGCGAAGTGTTTGAAGTATGCTTTTTCATGTTTGTCTGAAACTCAGACTTATACAGCATTTATTTTAAAAAATTATATAACTTATAAGATAAAACTTTGTTTAAATGGTAAAATTTTTTATACCTTTATAGTAAGGCTGATAGGACAATGGTCACTACCAAGGATTTCATCATGTATCTTTGCATCAACAATATTATCTTTTAGATCTTCTGACACATAAAAATAATCTATCCTCCAACCTACATTGTTGGTTCGTGCTCCTGCTCTATATGACCACCAAGAGTACTTATCTTGTATATCTCCATTTACATGACGAAAAGTATCTATATATCCATGAGAGAGAAACTTATCTATCCAATCTCTCTCCATCTTTAAAAATCCAGATGTATTTTCATTGGCTTTTGGACGTGCTATATCTATCTCTTTGTGAGCCGTATTTACATCTCCGCAGATTATGATGGATTTACCTTCCTTTTTCAGAGTCTCAGTGTGAGCCAAAAATCTATCGTAAAATTCCATCTTATAGACCAATCTTTCATCGTTTCGTTGTCCGTTAGGGAAATAAACATTGAAGAAAGCTATATCTCCAAAATGAAATTCATTGATGCGTCCTTCATCCAAAATATCAACATTCTTCGCGACATCTACATATGTTGATTCTATATCGCTGAAAAGCGCTACCCCTGATTGTCCCTTGTTTGAAGATGAATTTACGTGTAATTCTTTGAATTTTTTGTCAAAGACACTGCTTGGCATCTGCTCCATTTCCGCTTTGATCTCTTGCAAAGCCAAAAAATTTATATTGTCTTCATCTACCCATCTTAGCGCTTGTTTTTTATCTACTGCTCGTATACCGTTTACATTCCATGATACAAACTTTATTTCATTCATCTTAATGCCTCTATTATAAATTATTTTCTCTAATCATATTGAATTTTTCTTAAATAAACTATATATGAGTATATATATCTCAAGATAAGCCAATATTAAAGTTATTCGGCTATAATTTCAGTCTCAAAATGAGTGGCTTGATAGCTCAGTCGGTAGAGCAGGTGACTGAAAATCACCGTGTCGGCGGTTCAATTCCGTCTCAAGCCACCACTCTTCAATATTTTTACTCAAATACGGCAATTTTAACTAGGATTTTTATATGGTTTCTTTGATACAGGGCTTTTTGATAAGTATTGGATTGATCGTCGCTATAGGCGCACAAAATGTATATTTACTTAAAAAAGGGCTTTTAAAAGACTCTGTATTTATGATAGCATCCATCTGTTTTGCCATAGATGCCTTACTGATCACTGCGGGAGTCAAAGGGATAGGAACATTTTTGAAGAAATTTCCGTCTTTTGTCGACTATATAACATATTTTGGGATTGTTTTTCTTGTTATCTACGGACTTTTATCTATCCGATCCATATTTAAAGATCAAACGATCCACATGAGTCAGGCTATCCAAACAAATACAAAGTTATCGACCATACTGACAACTCTTTCATTATCCTTGCTTAATCCGCATGTTTATTTAGATACTCTTTTGTTGATAGGCTCAATCGGGGGACACTACAAAGGCGTTCATCAAAATCTTTTTATCCTAGGAGCTATCAGCGCTTCTTTTACGTGGTTTTATGCTTTAGGCTATGGGAGCAGGATATTGATACCTTTGTTTAAAAAGCCATTTACCTGGAAGTTGCTAGATGCAATCAGTGCATTTATCATGTTCTTTGTAGCTTATAGCTTCTTTCGCACGTTATAAGATAATTTTACTTCTTATTGTGAAAGTTTTTTGCCTGCCATTTTAGTCGTTTATACTTAAGTTGTGAACCGATATGCCTAAATTTTTCTATGTCTTCGGTGTGTATACTGATGTTTGAATGCTCAATATCATCACCTTCTTCTACTTGTATATTGCCTGATTTACTCATGGCAATTTTTTGAGAAGGATAGACACTTCTGTGTCCCGCGACCAAAAAGGCAACAACAGCTGAAATCGCAGCATAATGAGCTATCTCAATACCAAAAAGTTCCACCGCCATAATAACAGAAGCTATGGGAGCATTAGTAGTACCGGCAAGAACACTCACAAAACCAAGAGCTGCGAAAAGAGCTACTTGATTGTGCATCAAATGTCCGAATAGAACACCGCTTGTAGCGCCCACATAAAATATAGGAGTAACAATACCTCCGCTTGCTCCTCCGCCAAATGAAAATGCTGTAAAGACAGTTTTGAGTATAAAGTCATACCAATGAATATTTTGAGATAAAAAGCCCTCAGGATCCAATGCATTTCCGATTACATTCAGTCCAAGGCCAAGATATTTATCGCCGACTATCAAAGTGGCAATAATCATTAATACTCCTACGCCAAAAGCTTTTATATAGACATTGACATCGATTTTTTTCATAACTCCTTCAACTTCATTAACCACTGTAATAAAAAAATCAGCCACCAATCCAAAAAATATTCCGGCTATAACAACCTCGACTATCAGACCTAGATTTAAACCAACGGATTTATAAAAGTGAATATCAAAATATGTATAATCAGTACCTAAAAATTGAGCTGTAGTAAATGCTGCAAATCCCGCAATAAACGACGGCAAAAGGACATCGTACATAATGACGCCGATCGTCAATACTTCGATTCCAAAAATTGCTCCTGCAATCGGAGTGCCGAAAACAGAGGCAAAACCCGCACTAATACCGCAGATTACTAGTTTTTTACGATCCGCCTTGCTAAATTTTAAAAGTGAAGCGATAACTGAAGATGCTCCAGCGCCTATTTGTGCACCAGGTCCCTCTTTACCTACTGAACCTCCTGCAAAGATAGTAAAAATTGTTGTCAGGAGTTTTACCGGTATAACTGCTACCTGTATTTTTCCACTTCTTTTATGGACTGCTTCGATGACTTTCTCAGTGCCGTGCCCTTGTGCATTTGGTGCAAATGTTCTTATAACAAAGACTGTAATAGGCAAGGCAAGAGGAAGTATAAAATAATAGTGAAAGGGAAGAACACCTCTACTATTGACAGAGTACTCCAATATCCACAAAAAACCTGACATAAGTGCACCGATGATTACACCTACAACTGAAGATAGAAGTAACCATTTGGTTACACTGAAAAATATTACTGTTTGTTCGACGACATGTTTTTTCACAAAAAATTTCTTAAGAATGGATTTTACCGAATAATACTATCTTTTTTCTTATAGTTCGTTTCATTCAGGTTATAAAAATCTTTTTTAATCTTAAATTTATATCCAGTCACTTTTTTGTGACGTTTCATCTACAACTCTTCCGATATTTTTATGTAACTCCCAGTAATACTCTACAAAATCCCATACTTTTTTGTCAAGCGGCATATAATAGCCATCCACTTTTGTCGCAAAATTATTTAAAAATTCTTTTGCGTCTAACTTATTTAGATAATGCTTTGCCAATTTTTCATAATTTTCAAGATACCATTTTTTAAGAAGTTCATATTTGTCTTTACTCATATCTATATGAAGTTTTTCATCAAATGCCAAAACTCCGCTATCAAAAAGAGCTTTTAGATGTATAAGTCCTTCGCAGTAGTATGGTTCTACTTCACTGCTTTGTTTCCAAGCTATCAAACCAACTGATCTTTTTATAAGTTCCATAAACACATACTCACTGACATCTGTGTCTTCATTCATGAAAAATGCAGCCAATCCGCCTGTTGTCGCTTTGAACTCTTCTATATTTTTAAAGACTCCGCTTTTGTTCATGATAGTCTCACTATCCTTGTCAAGCCAGAGTATATGTCCGTATTCATGACCTATAGTACTTATCTCATATACTTTATGCCAGATATCTGGTTTTTTGAAAACGAATTCTCTCTCTTTGTTTAGGAATTCATCTCCAAATACGATTTTGTTTATTTTCAAAAACGGTTTTGCCCTTTGCGCATCCAGGACATTGTCGGAAAATGCAAATATTTTCTTGCCCTCTTCCTTGCTGACTTCTTCATCATTTGGAACAACCTGGGCAGAGAAAAGACCGTTGAATTCAGACGCATAATAAAAAGCCGGACGACCGATGTAGAGTTGAACTCTGCTTAGGTTTTCTTGTGTTCTCTTTAAAATCTCTGCTTTATCTTTTCCTATCTTCTCAAAAAGTTTTTTATACATAGATGAGATAGAATTAAAGATCTTATTTGAGTCCAAGCTTTTTGGATTTGATATCCTGACATCCCACTCTAATGCTACTGCTTTTCTAAAATGATCTTCATAATATTCCAAAGGATGTCCTAATTGTATAGGAGAAGTGATCTTCATCCAAGCTCTGTCTACATCTTTCCATCTTTTTAAAAGCATTGATCTATCCATCTCACCGAATGCTGTTTTTAAAGCTTCAAGATAAACGATATATTGCTTGTGTTGATTTGTATCTTCATCTGTCATATCTTCCAGTCGCTCTATCAACGAAGAAAGCTTTTCCACAACTTCTGTAACATCTTCATCGAAAAATTGAGCATAAGTAAGTACTTCATATCCCTCATCGTTCTTTTTCAATACAGAATACGCTCTATCTGCGATCTCCCCTTTTTCGTCTCTTTCCAACAGATCATTCTCACTCAAAAATTCCATAACGTTGTCTGCAAATTTTGATTCAAGTTCAGGATTTATTTGATTGATGATGTGTTCATTCCAATCAAACTGCCAAAAGCTAAGCACTTTTCCAATCTCATGAAAGCCTCTTAAAAGCTCCCTATAAAAAGGGTTTAGAAGGTTTTCTCCTTCTATTTTTTCCAACAGTTCCTCGTGTGCTTTTATATGGAAATTTTTTGTCCAAAGATAAGACAGCGCTCTTTTCAGGGCTATCTCTTCTTTGCTGTTTCCTTCTTTTATCAAAACCTGATGCAACTGCTCGTCTCTTAGATTTATCAAACGACTTAAAAGTGCCAGTTTATTCTCTTTTGTATGAGGCAGTTCACACTCGTCTAGAAATTCATGTAAATATATCTTGACTTCATCGTTTTCATAATTTTTATCTTCTATAAATTTGTATAGTGTTCCTATGTTCTTTTGATTTAAACTGACTAAATCATAAAACCTTGACAAATCTTCTCTAAATTTTTCAGACATCTACGCTTTCCTTGTATAATTAATTGTATAATTATATCAAGTAAGTTATAATAAGTCCTTAGTCAAAGAGGACTATAAACTTCATGCTTACTCAGGGTGGATCTCAAAACATGCAAAAAGATGGAATTATAAATAGTTATATAATACGAGCTATAGTCGAAACACATCTGAAATCTTCCAAAGAAAATAAAACTCATTTTTCCTTGGTTAAATTTTCTCATATTGTTGATTTGGAAGATACTTACAAGTTCAAAGACTTTATATCTTTTGTACATCTAAACACTAATTTCAGTCCGGTTTTATATCAAGATAAAGATTCTTTTTTGTTGCTTTTGAAGGATATCAAGATCATAGAAGCAAAAACTATGATGAAAAAGATAGCCAGACAAGTTGAAAACCTGTTTCATTTTGAGATCAAAAGTATCGGTATAACGACAAACGACTACAATGACACGTACAAAGAGATCATAGACAGGGTCGACAAATATTTTGTAATGTCAAAATTTTCAAGCACTAACAATATGTTCTACGGAACAGTAGATTTCGACTTTTATGACACTATCGAACCGATCCACGCTATCAAAAACATATTTCAAAGATCAAATAATATAACATTGAACAATATCTACAAAGGTATTCCGATAAGCGAAGAGGTAAATATAAACGGTTTCAGCAGCGGGATTATGCAAGTCAGGTTAGAGCACTCCATGCTGCCTTTTTACCAAAATGAAAAATTTACCTTTATCAGACATGATCTGATCCCTGACGTGATCAAGGCAGATATCCTCAAAGTGGATCAAAACAAGCGTATAGCCGTACTTGGAAATCTGACTTTCATGCCATCTTCTCCTGTTGAGCGCAGCAGTGCCAGAATAGTCCCGGAACAAAAGATACATGCCATCCTCTCTTCTAAAAAAAAGAAGATCATGGCAGGTCATATAACCAGTATATCTGAAACCTCTCTTTCTATGACTATTCCTGATTATAAAAGAGACACCGATCTAAATAAAGAGCTGTTAAATAAAGAGTTGAATATACAATTTCAATTTATAAATAAGAAAAATTTTCTCTCTCTTATAGATATAAAAGCTTATTTATTTGATATAACAGAAGATAACGTTATCTTGAACATCTTACCGGGTCATGATGAAGCTGAGAGGATCAAACATTACATATCTGTCAGAGAAGAAAAGTTGAGATCAAATCTAAAAATAGAGCTCTCCCACAAAAAGAAATAAAACTGGAAATCTTGTATTTTAAATAGCTCCATATAACTCACAAGTTTTATAAGGTTCATATAAGACTAAAAATGCAAGAATAACGAAATCGGAACATGCTAGGGGTGCAATTTTTGCTGAGAAGAGCCGAGGCTCTAACCCTTGAACCTGAATATGGATAATACCAGCGTAGGAAAGCGACAACTTATTCTCTAAAACTATATAAGTATATCTTCAAAAACGCATATTTTCTATATTTACACAACTTTTTACGGAGATATGATATTGGAAATCACGCTAAATAACAATAAAATACAAACACAAGCAGCAACTATACAAAATTTAATAGACTCTTTAAACTTAAAAGACCATAATATTGTTGTAGAGTTAAATCTGCAAATTATAAAAAAAGTGAATTGGGCGCAGACGACTTTACACAAGGGCGACAATATTGAAATAATAACATTTATGGGAGGTGGATAATATGGATTCATTGAAGATAGGCGGCAAAGAATTTTCCAGTAGATTACTCAGCGGAACAGGAAAATTCAGAGACAAGAATGACATAAAAAATATGCTAGAACACAGCGGCTCTCAGATAATAACGATAGCATTAAGAAGAGTAAACTTAGATAATCCACAAGACAATATACTAAATTTTATCCCCAAAGAAATGACTCTTCTACCAAATACATCAGGGGCAAGAAATGCCGAAGAAGCCGTAAGGATAGCAAATATCGCCAGAGAATTCGGCTGTGGAAACTTTATAAAGATCGAAATCATACATGACAGCAAATACCTGATGCCGGACAACGAAGAGACTATAAAAGCTACAAAGATACTGGCAAATGACGGTTTTGTAGTATTGCCTTATATCACTCCTGATTTGGTTACGTGTAAAAAACTAGAAGATGCAGGTGCTAGTACGGTTATGCCTTTAGGCTCGCCTATCGGCTCCAACAGAGGAGTAGAAACAAAAAGTTTGATAGAACTTATCATAGAAAACAGCAACGTCCCTGTCATCGTAGATGCAGGCATAGGGATGCCATCACATGCAGCACTTGCCATGGAGATGGGAGCAGATGCCGTACTTATAAATACGGCGATTGCAACAGCAGCAGATCCGGTAAAAGCAGGACATGCTTTTTCACTAGCAGTACAGGCTGGAAGGATGGCATACTTGGCAAAAATTGCAAATAAAACCAAATACGCCAATGCTTCCTCACCATTGACCGGTTTTTTAAATTTATAACTAAACTAATAAGGAGATTTGATTGAGTTTTTTAGAAAAGTTGAAAGAGTATGAAGAGTTTGATTTAGATTCGTATTTTGAAAATGTTACAGACGAGATGATACTAGAGTCTATTTATAAAACGACGTTGGATAAATATGATTTTTTAAATATCCTTGCACCGCAAGCGAAAAAGTTTCTAGAAAAGATCGCACAAAGGGCACATGACGTCACCGTACAAAACTTTGGCTACACGATCAATCTATACCTCCCTATGTATGTGTCAAATTATTGTAGTAGCAATTGTCTATACTGTGGATTTAGTAAACAAAATAGAATCCAAAGAAGTAAACTCACTCTTGAAGAAGTTGAAGCAGAAGCGCAAGAGATAGCAAAAACCGGGATAAAACATATACTTTTCTTGACAGGAGAATCCAAAAAAATTACTCCACTTGAATATCTCATTGATGTTACTAAAATATTGAAAAAGTACTTCTCCTTAGTTGCTATCGAGATCGCTCCTATGAGTGAAGAAGAATACAAACAACTCTTTGATGCAGGAGTTAACGGACTCACGATCTACCAAGAAGTCTATGATAGAGAGATCTATGGACAAGTGCATATAAGCGGTGAGAAAACAAACTATGACTATAGACTCGATGCACCTGAGCGAGGCGCAAAAGCCGGATTTAGAAATGTAAATATCGGAGCACTTTTCGGTCTTGGAAATATCCAAAAAGAAGCGTTTATCAGCGGTCTTCACGCCAAATACTTAAGCGACAAATACTTGGAGTGTGAACTCGGACTCTCTCTACCTCGCATCAATGAAGCTGAAGGTGGATTTCAACCTTACACACTTTTGGATGATGCGACTTTTGTCCAGATCATGTGTGCATACCGACTCTTTTTGCCGCGAGTTGAGATCAACATCTCTACTAGGGAAAAAGCTGAATTTAGGAACAACCTTCTAAAAATCTGTGCTACAAAATTCTCAGCCGGTTCTAGAACCGAAGTCGGAGGATATACAAAAGCCAGAACGGAACCGCAATTTGAGATCAGCGACGTCAGAGACTCCAAAGATGTGATTGATAAGATCACGGCTATGGGATATGAGCCCGTATATAAAAACTGGGAGAACATATCTTGATAGGTATAGCAGGAGCCGGAGGCATAGGCTCAAATGTAGCGGTAAACCTCATCAGAAGCGGTGTGAAAAAGCTAAAGATCGTAGATTTTGACAGAATCGAGCAGTCCAACCTAAATCGTCAATTTTACTTTCAAGATCAGATCGGCAGATACAAAGTCGAGGCTCTCAAAGAAAATCTACAAAGGATCAATCCGGAAGCTCAGATCATCACACTCAACACCAAGATTGAAGAGCACAATATCAATGATATATTTGACGATTGCGATATCATAGTAGAAGGTTTTGACAAAGCACAGTACAAAGCCTTGCTGATAGAGTATTTTATAGAAACCAAAAGCTTGATCGTAAGCGCTTCGGGTATCGCTGATCATGATCTAGAAGAGATAAAAGTAAAAAAGATAAAAGACAACTGCTATATAATAGGTGATTTTAAAAAAGATATCAAAGATTTTAAAACCTACTCCACAAAAGTGAGTATCGTCGCAGCCATGATGGCAAATATCGTTTTGGAGAAGACACAATGGTAAAGATATACAGGATTTTAGATGCCAACGTAAATCGAGCGGCAGAGGGTATCCGCGTGGTTGAAGACATCTGCAGGTTTCATTTTGAAGATGAAAACCTAACAAAAAAACTACGTGACGTCAGACACAAGATCAGAAAGAACCTAGCAAGTATCGACACCCATCTTCTCAAACACAGAGACTCAGATCATGACATCGGCAAATCCGTCTCAAAAGAGAGTAAGATAGACAAAAAAGCGTCGATCTCACAGAGTATTTTCGCAAACTTCAAACGAGCACTAGAAGCGATACGCGTGATCGAAGAGATACTAAAAACAACAGACGATATGTACGAAGTCGGCAAAAGCTACGAAGCACTAAGATATGAACTTTACTATCTTGAAAAAGAACTGATGGAGCGTAGCAAAAAGAACTCCTTGCCGGAGGGAATCTACGGTATCACCTTTTCAAAATTCTCAAACGGCAGAACCAATGTAGAAGTCGTACGCGACATGATAGACTGCGGTATCAAAGTCGTCCAGTATCGAGAAAAAGACAAAACCCTAAGAGAGATGTATGATGAAGCCCTGATCTTGCGAGAGATGACACGAAGAGCCGGAGTCGTTTTCATCGTCAATGATCATGTAGAACTTGCCATGATGGTCGATGCAGACGGCGTGCACATCGGACAAGACGACTGGCCTCTGGGCGAAGTGCGAAAATTAGTAGGCGACGACAAGATCATCGGTCTCTCAACCCACTCCAAAGAACAAGCCCTAGAAGCCGTGGAACTGGGAGCAGACTACATCGGAGTCGGCCCGATATACGACACCCAAACCAAAGACTACGCAACCGTCGGAGTCCAGTACCTAGAATTTGTCGCTGGGAATATCCCCATCCCATTTGTCGCCATCGGCGGTATCAAAGAACACAACCTAAACGAAATAGTAAACCGAGGCGCCAAAAGCTTCGCTTTGGTTACGGAACTCACGATGGCTGAGGATATGAAAGGGAAAGTGGAGGCGTTGGAGAAGATAATCCAGAGTTAAAATATTTTTACTTTATGTTTATTTCTAGCTAAGTATGATATGACTATAATGGAGGCTTAATAAATAGTTATGTTTCTGAGAATCGGAGTTATATGGAAATTATGAAATTTATTGAAACTATCGTTGCCTCAATAGCATGGCCTTTCTCCATCATAATTATAGTATGGTTGCTAAAAAAAGACTTAGGTCAATTATTATCAAGGATTAAACGAATAAAGCACAAAGATTCTGAAATCGAATTACAACAAGGGATTGAGGATGCTGCCAAGCAAGCAGATAAAAATAACTTACCACGTTTGGAGAATAAAGATAAGCAAGAACGTATTTATAGATTAGCTATGGACAGTCCTAGAGGAGCAATATTAGATGCTTGGCTAGAGGTTGAAGAAACTCTTAATTCTTATTGTAAAAGAAAAGGAATAAATGAACATATAAAGAGCCCTATGCAACTGATCCAGTCAATATATATGCACGACTTGGATTATAACTATATTGGTAAAGGTCTTTTTGATATGTTATACAAACTAAAAAACCTCAGAAATGAAGCTGTTCATATTTCTGATCATGAGATTTCTACAAAGACTGCTATAGAGTACGCCAAATTGGCTAAGCGTGTAATTGCAAAATTCGAAGAAGCATGATGTATAACAAACCAAAAGAGACCAATCAAAAACCCACAAGTGACTTTTTGATTGCTAATTTTAAACATTATGTACGAGAACATAAGAATGGATAGATTAGAAATAAAAGGTGCTAGTTTAGATTTAAATGTAGAAGAATATTTGCGGCCTTCATTGGAACGGAAATTAACTGGAACGACAAAAACAGATACGGAAATACAGTCACTGCCTATATCAGGAATTCCATTTCATATAAAAATTGCAGTACACTCATTACGATTTTATCGTAAATATCGACCAACACATATCGGTAATAGGTGTGTTTATGAACCAAGTTGCTCACATTACAGTGAATTGGCAATTAGAGAAAACGGTTTACTCATAGGTGTAATACTTACAATAAAAAGGCTCTTCCGATGTCGCCCAGGCAGAGGAGGAGTAGATCTTTCATGTAAAAAGGAGAAATCATGCAATATAAAATAGAATCAATCGGTGCTGAGTTTTCAAATAAAGCTATCTCTGGTCTAGAGAAACGCTTTACTTCTTATGCTTCAGATGGATACAAATTTCATTCAGTATTTCAAATTCAACAGCCCGGCTGTTTAGGATTAGGAAAACCAACAATCACTTACCTAGCAGTTTATGTGAAAGAAGAATAAAGGGAGACAGTTTACCTAATTAAAAAATCTTTACATATAAGGATAGAGAACAAGAGAAAGATATAAAGAGTAGCATGTCCTCATTAACCATATCCAATAATAAAACGCTATCCAGACTTGTCCATCAGTTGCAACATCTGCAGAGCCGAGAAATAATAAAGAAATGACGTTAAGAAAATGCAACTGTTTGAACGAAGTGAGTTTTGCATTTTTAGGAATGGATTTACTATTTATTGGGAACCTAACGAAGTTAGGCTCGAAGCCGTTGCAAGAGCTTTTTGGTACTTTTTTGCGGAGAAAAAAGTATGGAGAGAAGGACAGGATACCTAACTAAAAAATCTTTTATATGTGAAGAATATAACCTCTACATGTAGATTGAGAAATATAGAGTTAGGTATAATGTCACCGAACCTCTCTCATAATCAATATAGGAGTTTTACATGAAAAAAATATTATCGAATGATGCTCCTCAACCCGCTGGGCACTATTCTCAAGCTATTGAGCATCGAGGATTAATCTATGTTTCTGGCCAACTTCCCATAAATCCTAAGAGCAGTGATAAGCACGTCGGTAACATTGAAGAGCAAACAGAGCAAGCATTAAATAATTTGGAAGTCATTTTAAAACAGTCACATAGTGACAAAAATCATGTACTCAAAGTGACCATATATATCTCTGATATTACGTTATGGGATCGTGTCAACGCAACGTATGCCCGCTTTTTTGGTGACCATCGTCCTGCAAGAGCTGTTGTTCCTACTCGTGAGCTGCATTTTGGCTTTCAGATCGAGATTGAAGCAATTGCGGCTGTCATAAACAGCTGATTAAAAGGAGAGACAATTTTTATGGAAAAGCATTCAATAGATTGGGAAACACTCCGGAAAGACATTCCAGCCTGCGAGCAGTTTGTTTATTTAAATACAGCTGGACAAGGCCCTGTATCAAGGAGCGCATCTAACGGGGGTAAATCTTATTATGAGGAGTCTTTGCAATATGGAAATACACTTTGGGATAAATGGTCAGATAAAATTGTAAAAACCAGAGAGGACATCGCAAAGTTTGTTGGTGGCAACTCAAATGAAATAGCCTTTCTACCCAACTCTTCTCTTGGAATGAACTATATAGCAGAAATTCTGGATAATGTTGGTGATGTACTAATGCGTTCTGATGAGTTTCCATCATGTTCTCTTCCCTGGCTTCAGCATGGCTATAATGTGAAATTTATAGATGTTGAATCGGATGGAAAAACTACCGTAGATCAATTTAATTCAGCTATCACGCCATCTATAAAAATCATTGTCATAAGTCACGTTCAATTTACAACTGGATTTCGTCAAAACCTTGAAGAGCTAGGAGCGCTTTGTAAGAGTTTAGGCATACATTTGGTTGTTGATGCAAGTCAATCTGCTGGAGCATTCAATATTGATGTATGTTCTGCCAATATTGATTTTTTGGTGTTCACCGGTTACAAGTGGCTCAATGCTGGTTGTGGTATTGCAGGTTTTTTTATCAACAAAAAGTTCCATGATTCATCAAAGTTTCCTGCAGTTGGTTGGCAGAGTGCTAGTGATCCATCTAAGTTACTTAATAATCGGCTAGTTATAGCAAATAATGCAAAGGCTTTAGAGTTGGGTCACCCACAGTTTCCTAATATTCTTGCGCTTGGTGGAGCAATAGATACTCTCAATAAAATAGGAATCGATAACATTTCTGAAAGGATCCATCACCTATCAAATTATCTTCGTAGGCAGCTACAAAATCACAATATACAGATTCTTTCTCCACTTGAACAAGAGAATAGGTCTGGCATCACATCATTTGCAGTCCCAAATGCTAGCAATATTGTAGGAAGTCTAAAAGCTAAAAATATTATTGTCGCAAAGCGAGGAGAAGGAGTTCGTGTATCTTTGCATTATTACAATAATCATAACGATATTGACAGGTTTATCGCAGCTTTAAATGAAATAAAAAATTCCGGTGACAGATAGCTAATTAAAAAATCTTTATACATAAAAAAACGACATAAAGGGGACAGGCTACTTTAAATAGTTTCTATTTTTATCCTTCCAATTTCTTTATATGTAAACATAGAAAATAAGAGAAGAATATAAAAAGTAGCCTGTCCCCATAAACCATATCCAATCATAAAACGCTATCCAGAATTGTGCATCAGTTGCAACATCTGCAGAGCCGAGAAATAGTAAAGTAATGACGTTAAGAAAATGCAACTGTTTGAACGAAGTGAGTTTTGCATTTTTAGGAATGGATTTACTATTTCTTGGGAACTTGACAAAGTCAAGCTCGAAGCCGTTGCAAGAGCTTTTTCAAGGAAACATCTCTTCGAGAACGCTTCGCTTGTTTTGGTACTTTTTTGCGGAGAAAAAAGTACAGAGAGAAACGCTTTACATGTAAAGAATATGGAATTAGGGATACTGTCACTAGAATTGCCTATGATGGTTAGAGCGTTTCACCAAGGAACTTGTCCATTTTGATCAAAAAATCCACCGTTTGGTCCGGATTCCGGAAGAGTAGCAAGTCTCAACACGATCGATGCTGCCTGCTCCGTAGTGCCGATACCTCGGTGACCATTGAGATCCGTTGCCGTAAAACCAGGATCGGCTGAGTTGATCTTTATGGAGGAGCCTTTCAATTCATGAGCAAATTGAACTGTCATCGCATTTAGCGCGGTTTTGGACGCATTGTATGCGAGCAATTTAAACTGTGCAAACTCATAGTTTGGATCACTGTTTAAAGTCAATGAACCCAATCCGGATGACATATTGACCACTCTTGCTGCTACAGATTTGCGCAGCAATGGAAGCATCGTTTGTAAAACTGAAAAAGCGCCAAAAACGTTGGTATCAAAGGTTTTGCGAAGTATTTCCAAACTGACCTGACTCGGTAGCAATCCCGCATCTAGGCAAATACCTGCATTGTTGATGAGAACATCAAGTCTCCCAAAGCGTTCGTTTATATCCCTCGCCGCTACGCTGATCGTGGAGGGATCGGTGACATCGATCGGGATAAAGACAGCACGAAAACCCTCTTCGGTGAATTTTGCTGCAACTTCCATCCCGAGGGTCTTTGAGCGAGCCCCAATCAAGACAGTATAACCCAACAGGGCAAGTTCTCGTGCAACTTGCAGCCCGATTCCTTTATTTGCTCCGGTTACAAGCGCGATGCGTTCAGAGTTCATATCCTGGTACCTCCTTGTCTCACTATTTGTTTAACAAACATTATATATAAAATGACTTGTTTTTATCTGAGATACTGCAGTGAATTCGTGGAATAGGATACCTAACTAAAAAATCGTTATCTATGAAGAATATAAAGTTAGATATATTCACCAGAACTCCATCAAATTGCAGCTTTTTTGGCATTACTATATGGATTCTAAAGATAACGTTTTTTATGAATATATGTTACACTACAATTTTATATTTACATATAAAGGATGTGTGATGATTATCTATATTCACGGATTTGGTTCAAGTGGAGAGGCAAATAAGGCGAAGGCTTTACGTTCTTATTGTGCTCAAAAACAGATCCGTTTTATCGCTCCATCTTTGCCTAATATTCCTGATTTGGCTATTAAAACGCTGAGTGAACTGATCGAGTCCTATCTAGAACATGAACCTGTTTATCTGATCGGCTCTTCTTTGGGTGGGTATTATGCACTCTATTTAAGTGATAAATACAACCTCAAAGCCGTGCTTATCAATCCTGCAGTTAATGCTCCTGAAACACTGCATCAAGCGCTTGGGCATGGGGTGAATTATTATGATGACTCAAGCTACGAGTGGAATGAATCACACCTTGATATGCTGGTTAATTACGAGATTGAAGAGCCGGAAGAAAAGGCTATCTTACTCTTACTTCAAAAAGGCGATGAAGTTTTGGACTATGCAGAAGCTTGTGACGCACTGCCTCATGCTCAAACGATTTTAGAAGAAGGCGGCAATCATAGTTTTGAAGGGATCGAGCGACACTTTGAGAAAATTATGGCATTTTTGACAGAAAAATAAAAAGACGAATTTCGGGTACAGGATAGCTAACTAAAAAATCGTTATAGATGAAGAATCCAGAGCTAAGTATACTGTCCTTGGAGTTCCATTTATTTTAATTTGTACAGTAGTTGAAATTAGATAAAATCTTTATTCAACCGATTCAAAGGATAAAAGGAAATATACTTATGAAAATTGCAGTTTTTTGTGGATCAAGCAGCGGAGATGATATAAAGTATACCAATGCCACAGAACAACTAGGTAAATTTTTTGCACAAAATAATGTGGATGTAGTTTATGGTGGTGGAAAAGTTGGACTTATGGGGACACTTGCAGATTCTGTGATGAAAAACGGTGGAAAAGTTTATGGAGTGATTCCTGAAAAATTACAAGAAAAAGAGTTAGCTCATGACGGAATAACTGATTTAAAAATAGTTGCAGATATGCATGAGAGAAAAGCGGTAATGGCAGAGTTAGCTGATGCTTTTGTCGTACTTCCAGGAGGTGCCGGAACTTTAGAAGAGATTTTTGAGGTTTGGACCTGGGCACAACTTGGATTTCATACGAAAGCTTGCGCTTTTTTCAATGTAAATGGATTTTATGATAAGCTATTTGAGATGATAGATACTATGTGTGATGCAAAATTTTTAAAACAAGAGTATTCTGATATGTTGATCAGAACTAATGACCAAGAAAAACTATTGAAAGCTATCCAAGAGTATATCCCACCAAAAGAGAAATGGTAAGAACGAGAATTACGATGACAGTTTACCAAATTGTTGTAATCACTAAGCCCAAGCTTTTTTACTTGCAATGAGCTTGTTAAGATAGCCATTCATTGAGATTACGACTTTGTTTAGGAGTAAAAGATGACACCAAAAACCGTTGATCCAAATATATCTCAATCCCCAAGTCCTAGCCTTTGGTTAGCTTTGTCTTTCACGTATCTTTTCATCCCTCTACTTTTACTTGTTTGCGGAGGAGATTTACTCTGGTGGCAGGCTTGGGTATATTTAGTGCTGATATTTGCAGCAGGTATAGGCGGACGTTTCTTGGCAGAAAAACGGCATCCGGGAATTTTGGTAGAACGGTTTACCTCGGAAAAAACGCTCAATGCAAAACCATGGGACAAGGTGCTTTCTCCGCTTATGGCGATTAGTCTCACATTTCCCATTGTTATCGTTGCAGGACTTGATCACCGCTATGAGTGGACACCTCAGTTCTCTACTTGGCTGAACATCTTAGGTCTTGTTATCATCGCACTGGGGTACGCATTTGCCTCCTGGGCTTTAGTAGAGAACCGTTTTTTCTCCTCTACTGTGCATATCCAAACGGATCGGGGACATTCACTCTGCGATAGCGGTCCTTATCGGCTCGTACGACATCCAGGTTATGCAGGAAATCTGCTGGCACTTCCTGGCATGATGTTAGCATTTAGCTCGGTGTGGGTGCTCATCCCTGCCATAGTGGCGCTTATAATATCCGTGATCAGAACTGCTTTAGAAGACCGAACACTTAAGGAAGAGTTATCCGGATATCTGGATTATACGCAGCGTGTACGCTATCGTTTGATACCGTGGATCTACTAAAAAAAATTCTGTGTAGAAATTCCAAAATTTAGTAGATAAAGTGTCTAATTATCTCCATTTATTTAGCTAGATCCAAGCTCTGCCATATATAATGTTCTTAAACATAGTTCTGACTGTGAACACCTAAGGAATACTTCTGATGAACAGAACAACAAAAGATTCAAAAAAACTGTTAGTCCTCAATAAGCCCAAAGGTTACGTGGTCACACGTTCTGATGAACTTGGGAGAAAAACAGTCTATGATCTTTTGCCTGAGTGGGCCTTTAACGAGGGATGGATGCCTATCGGACGTCTTGATCTAGAATCTAAAGGGCTTTTACTCTTTACAACTGAGGGCAAAATCGGAGATGCTTTGACCAAACCAGGCAATTGCATGAAAGTTTACGAGATCTGGGTCAGAGGTCATGTGAGCGATGAACTTATCGCAGAGGCTTTACATGGAGTGCAAAGCCCACACGGTCTGCTCAAAGCTCTTGAAGTACAAAAGATAAGCACGGGCGGTGCGAAAACAAAACTAAGAGTCATAATCGACGAGGGGAAAAATCGTCATATACGCCGACTTTTCGGAGCACTCAAAGACCCAAAATTTGGCACACCCTTAAAGGTTTTAGATTTAAAAAGAGTTAGCATAGGCAGCTTTAAGCTGGACATTGAAATCGGCAAGTGGCGTTATCTCTCAGTCGAAGAAGAGAAGATGCTTATAAAACATCTTTTATAAATAAGTTTATATGCGATATAGTGTTATAAATCATAATATGATGACAAAATGAAAGATCAAAGGAATACCGGATGCCTCAAATTTTAAATATATCGCAACTTGGTGCTCCTGTTATACGCACCATCGCGCAAAAGGTGAGCGACATTCATGCGCTCCAAACACAAGCATTGATAGACGATATGATCTTTACTTGTAAAGAGTCTAAAGGCATGGGCATTGCCGCACCGCAAGTCGGGCAATCTTTGTGTATTATCATCATGGCTTCTTCTCCAAATAAACGCTATCCGCATGCCCCGATGATGGAGCCAACCGCACTGATCAACCCTCGCATCATATCAGTCTCAGAGAAAAGCGTGAAAGATTGGGAGGGGTGTTTGAGTTTGCCCGGTATTCGCGCGCGCGTTCCAAGACATACACAAGTAGAAGTCAGCTATTTTGACAGGCAAGGAAAAGAACAACATGCGATTTTCAAAGATTTTTTAGCGCGTCTTTTTCAACATGAATACGACCACCTCATCGCTACCGTTTTTCTTGATCGCATTGAAAGCACTCAGGATATCGTCATGGAAAAAGAGTATCAACGCCTTATGGATGAGAAAGAATAAGCCGGCTTGAGAATTTCATAAAACAATATTTCTAATCATCTACCAATCCCGAAGATTAGAAACTTTATAGAAAAAATTGTGGTTCTTTCCGTGTGCTACAATTTGCGTTTAATCTAGCACCTATCGCTTTCCACGCACTATCTTCAATCACTTTGGCTTCATTAGGACAATTCTTGATACAAGCACAACAACGAATACATAATTCAGCATTTGTTTTGATATGCTCTTCAAGAAAAATAGCTTCCATCGGACAAAGATCAATACACATACCGCATTCATTACAAAGATTTTTATCTGTTACCGGAGCAACTTTGTTAGGCGGCATTGCATCTTTATATGGGAAATTACCGGGAATTTCTAAATCAATTTGCATTTGAGGTGTTGATAAAGTTTTGATTTTTTCTTTTATCTTTAGACTAAATTCCATTGTATTTTGAATATCCAAACGATCCGGTCTTCCCTTAGCGATAGGAGTTTCATCTGTTGAGTATGAGTGTTCTCCTATAAAAGCACCTCCTGCGATAGGAGTAAATCCTAATTCGATCACTAGATTTTTTAACTCTAACAAGGCATCTTCAAATTCTCTATTTCCATACACGACTACGATAATAGCCAAGGTATTGTTTGCTCTTAATTGTTTAAAACGCCGGACTGCTTCAACAGGCAAACGACCGGCATATACAGGTGCTCCGAAAATAACAATTTCATCTGAAGATGTTGCGATTGTTTGCTGAGTGTTTAGGGGATATGTCAAATCAAAATCCTCAACCTCATCAGCACCGATTCCATAGGCGATACTTTCTAAGACTTTTTTTGTTGTTCTTGTTGGTGAAAAATATACTGTTTTTATGCGTTTACATTCCATTCTTTCCCTTTAAGCTCTCAGTACTCCATCGCAATTTTACACGGTTAAGGAAACTCTGCAAGAGATTTCCTATTCTCGCAGGCACGGTCACTTCTGCGCTAGAACACTATTATTATATGTAAAACAGCTTGGAATAAACTAAAAAATATGCATTAAAGTATGCGAAAATAATGTTGAAAGTACATAGAATCTCAGGGACAGTGCGGTATAAAAGATGGGAAAGCAAGAACATGCTTTCCCATCACCGAAGATATTTTATTTTTCTCCGAAAGTTGCTTTTAATCCTGAGATAAGATCTTTTTTATCTTGGTCGGATAGTCTGGCTTTTGGATGCATCCAAGGATAGATAAACATCGGCATATCACCCTCTTCTACCGCTTTTGCTGCTTCATCACCTTTGTTTTTCTTTTGTACGCCCCAAGCTGAAACATTAAAATGTTCACGACCTTCTTGAACATCACTGTAAACTAACCAAGAGACTGGAGCTATTTTACTGTACCAAGGCCACTTTGTCTCAAAACTATGACAATCGGCACAAGTGTTATCAAACAGCTGTTTAGTTTTTGGGCTATCCCATTTTGGTGAGCTTACGACTTGCGGATTTACATGATCTTTTCCGTAAGGTATAAACTGAATCAACACGGCCAAGACAACGATTAATAAGAAGATTTTAGTTTTGTTCATTGTTTTCCTTATATTTATAGTCTTTACATTATAGACATTTTTGAATTATAAACATCTAAAATGAAATGAAAATGAAAAGTTAAAATGCTATAATAGTTATAATTTCACAGGCTTGGAGATAAAAATCAAACAGATATTACATAAAATTTTTGGCTACAACACATTTAAACCTTTGCAAAGAGAGAGTATAGAAGCGATCCTCGCAAAGAGAGATCTACTGACGATCTTACCGACAGGCGGTGGAAAATCACTGTGCTATCAACTCCCTGCTATATCTTTTAAAGACAAGATAGCTATAGTAATTTCTCCATTGATAGCCCTCATAAATGACCAGATCATAAATCTCACCGACAACAACATCAAAGCAGATAAACTGACAAGTGAACTAGATGCAAATGAGATACAAGAAGTCTACAGGAAGATAAACAACAAGGAAATTTCACTTTTATACGTCTCCCCTGAGAGAGCCGTTATGGAAAGTTTCAAAAATCTACTTCATCAGATAGATGTCAGCTTTATCGTCATAGACGAGGCACATTGCGTCAGTGAATGGGGACATGAGTTTAGGCCTGATTATCGAAAGCTACACTATCTAAAAGCTGAGTTTCCGCATATCCCTATCGCAGCATTTACGGCAACCGCTACAGATATGGTAGCAAAAGACATCGTCAAATCACTCAAACTAAACGATCCAACCGTGCTGAAAGGAAGCTTTTTTAGAGACAATCTAGTACTAAATGTCAAAAAACGAAAAGGCAACGGAAGAGTGGAGCTCATAAAATTTTTGGAAGCATACAACAAAGAAAGCGGCATCATATATACGTTTACAAGAAAAGAGTGTGCCGATCTGGCATCATTTTTGCAATCCAAAAAATTTAAAGCCAAGGCATATCATGCAGGATTGAAAAGTGAGCTTAGAAAAGAGATACAGAGTTCATTTATAAAAGACGAGACTAAGATCATCGTAGCTACCATCGCATTTGGGATGGGCATAGACAAAAGCAATGTCAGATTTGTCGTGCATATGGATCTTCCAAAAAGCATAGAAGGTTATTATCAAGAGATAGGACGGGCAGGAAGAGACGGACTGCAAAGTGAATGTCTGCTGCTTTACTCTATGAGTGATGTCATCAAAAAAAGCGAGTTGATGAACAACATAGATGATGAGAGATATAAAAATCTGGCAAAAGAGAAAATAGAAAAGCTATACCGCTATGCAAATGCAACAGATTGCAGGCACAAGATGCTTGTAAATTACTTTGAAGAAGATATGGATGAATGCGAACGCTCATGTGACAACTGTGCAAAAGAAAAACAAGAAGAAGTAGACGTAACGCGTGAAGCGAGGATGCTGCTCTCTGCGATTTACCGCACGAATCAAAGTTTCGGACAGACTTATATCATAGATATATTACGAGGCAGCAGAGGCAAAAAAATACTTGACAATCATCATGACAAGCTAAGTGTATACGGCATAGGGAGCAAACTTGACAAACACAGCTGGGAACTACTCATAGACAAGCTTTTTGAAAAGGATGCTATAAAAAGAGGAGAGTTCAAAGAGCTTCTTATCACAGCTTACGGAAGCGAACTTTTGAGAGGAAATGTCGAGATATCTGCCAAAGCAGAGATATTTGAAAAAGAAGAGAAGATAGCACTGAGCAATAAAGTTGCACTAAAAGATGATAACTTTGATGCGCTTAGAACTCTTAGATCACAAATAGCAGCCAAAGCAGGAGTTCCTGCCTATATAGTATTTTCAGATGCAACACTAAAAGAGATGGCTCAAAAACTGCCGAATGATAAAGATAGTTTTTTGCAGATCAATGGCGTTGGACCGTCAAAACTCGAGAAGTACGGAGATGAATTTATACAAAAAGCAAAAGAGCTAAGACAAAGACCATGAAAAAGACAAACGCCGCAAGGATATTGGACAAACATAAGATACCCTATGAGTTACATGAATACAAAGTAGACGAGGACGATCTAAGCGCTGCTCATGTAGCGGAGATCTTGAACATAGATGCAAAAAATATATTTAAGACATTGCTGCTTTTGGATGAAAACAATATCCCCCTGGTCGCCTGCATACCCGGTGATGATGAGCTAGATCTAAAAAAGTTGGCAAAGTCTGCAAAATGTAAAAGATGTACGATGCTCCCCTTGAAGGATCTTTTGAAAACTACAGGATATGTGAGAGGCGGATGTTCAGTGATCGGTATGAAAAAACAGTTTAGAACCTTTATGGATAAAAGTGCTCAAGAACATGAGAAAATTTTTCTAAGTGCCGGTGTAAGAGGTCAACAACTACACATAGATCCTAAAGATCTGGAAAAACTATTTGATATAACTTTCGCGGATTTGATCTCCAAATAAACACAGACATGAAACACAAAATGTGATATAATCATTACTTAACAACTTAAATAAGGAGGACATCATGAAAAGATTAGTAATGTCGCTAATGCTTATTAGTACTCTAGCATTTGCAGGAAACTATAAATATGAGATCACGCCTATGATCGGCGGAGTCGTTCCTGAAGGGAATCTGGATTTAAAAGACCATTTAAGTTATGGATTGAGATTCGGTATAAATATTGATAAGTCTATCATTGATCAGGTAGAACTAGGATATGAAAGATCAAACAGCGTAGACTATAAAAACTCGACACTAAGTACAGACATAGACAGATATTTTGTGAATGTACTCAAATATTATCCTTTAAGATCAAATCTATCTCTGTACTCACTTCTCGGCTTTGGATATGAAAATATGCAAAACCATTTTGCAGACAATACGGACAGCGGATTTTTCAATTATGGTCTTGGGTTGAAATATATGGTAAATGACGGTTTTTCTCTAAGAGCGGAACTAAGGCATGCCATCAAATTCAGCCATGGAGACAATAATCTGTTTTACAGTGTAGGATTTAGTATACCTTTTGGCAAAAAAGCAGAACCGGTGGCAGCTTATAAGCCTGAACCTATAGCTAAGCCAATCGCAAAACCAGAACCCAAAAAAGCACCTGCCCCTGTTGTTGTTTTGGATGATGACAAAGACGGTGTGAACAATAACCAAGATCTGTGTCCAAATACCCCTATGGGTGTAAAAGTAGATCAAAAAGGTTGCGAACTGGACAGTGATCATGACGGAGTCGTAGATAGCAAAGATGCATGTCCAAACACTCCTAAGGGCAATGTCGTTAATCCAGACGGATGTGTCAAGATAATCCATCTTAGTGTTGCATTTGAATTCAATAAAGCGATTATTGACGAGAGATACATGACACAGATAGAAAAAGTTGCAAACTTTATGTCTATCAATCAAAGCTATAAAGTATCACTTGAGGGACATACAGACTCTATAGGAAGTCAAAAATATAATCTAGCACTTTCTAAAAAAAGAGCAAAAGCAGTAGCAGCGGAACTAGAAAAACTAGGTATAAGTCCAGATAGGATAATCACCAAAGGACTTGGCGAAGCAGATCCAATTGCGAGCAATAAAACAGCGCAAGGCAGAGCTCTTAACAGAAGAGTCGATGCAAAATTTACAAAAGGTGAATAACAATGGACTTCAATCTTGACTCGATTACAACGATTTTAAGTATTTATGGCTTAAAATTTGTTGGCTCGATATTTATATTTTACATAGGTAGAATAGTTGCCAAAGCGTTAACAAAATTTTCAAAAACTGCGATGAAAAAAGCAAAAGTCGACGAAACAATTGTGCATTTTATGGCAAATATCATATATGGAGCCTTGTTAGTCTTTATCATACTTGCAGCTCTTAGCAATCTTGGAGTCAATACAACTTCTTTCATAGCAGTCTTAGGAGCCGCAGGTTTGGCTGTAGGCCTGGCTTTTCAAGGCACGTTGTCCAATATCGGTGCCGGTGTTCTTTTGGTCTTTTTTCGACCGTTCAATGTTGGAGATTTTATTGATGCAGCAGGAGCTAGCGGTACTGTAGAGGAGATCAATCTTTTCAGCACTCTGCTTAAAACGGGAGACAATAAGCAAATAATCATACCAAACTCGGCTATCATCGGTAAGAACATCATCAACTATTCTAAGAAGGAGACCAGAAGAGTGGATTTTGTTTTTGGTATCGGATATGACGATGATCTAAAACTAGCCAAGACAACACTTCAAGAGATCATTGATGCAGATGAGCGTATACTCAAAGACCCCGTCTCTCTGATCGCTGTTAGTGAGCTTGGAAACAGCAGTGTAAATTTCACTGTAAGAGCTTGGACGAAAAGTGGAGATTATTGGGGAGTATTTTTTGATATAACTGAAAAAGTCAAATTGACTTTTGACGAAAAAAATATCTCTATTCCTTATCCACAGATGGACGTACACCAAAAATAACAGACTGACGGGAGGACAATCCCTCCCCAGTCAATTTTCTCTTTCTAGTATAAAGTTATATTATAAAACATTTTATGCTTCGATTGTAAACAAAATCTATATTTCTTTTTCATATTCAGTTAAATCATCGTTTTTTATATCTTTTATTTAGAAATGTTTATGTTATAATCATCCGATAAGGAGCACGCATGAACAAAGAAAAATCCGTATTATTAACATTTTACATAAAAGTTATATTGATACCTTTTATTATTATATCGATCATACTATTTAGTTTAGTGTATTCAAAAATAGCCGCTATGCGTTTGCCGCTTATCTTGTTTTTTTCTTTATTGGGTTCTGTTATGACTGCTGTTGGATTTCATATACTGTTATTCAAACCTACGCTTCAAAGCTTGGTTCTTTTAAACAATTTTCAGACTAGAGATTTTGACGAACAAACTAAGTACAAATCTGAGTTTTTCAACCTAAAGAAAAATAACCATTTTGTTCAATTCTTTTATGACCAGGCATATTTGCTACTTGATGTCTTAATGGAAATGGCGAAAAATATTTCACTTGATGCCAGTACAAATTCTTTGCACGTTGCAAAACTCTCAGGTTCGCTTGACAACCTGACTTTGCAACTGGAAGAAAAGGCAAAAGTCATAGATCAAATATCTGCAAATTCATCAAATATCATGCAAAATGTACTAAACGTATCGACTAATGCACAAGAAGCCTCGACTTTTACTTCCCAAACCATGGAAGGCAGTATTCAAAGTCAAAAAGACTTACAAAGTGTCATAGCAAAGATGAATAACATCAACCATATAGTAACCGAAGCTTCAGAAAAAATGATTTCGCTGAATAAAAAGTCGGATGAGATCAAAAAAGTCACGGAAGTTATAGACGAGATAGCAGATCAAACGAATCTTCTAGCACTAAATGCAGCCATAGAAGCGGCTCGTGCAGGTGAACATGGGAGAGGGTTTGCAGTCGTAGCCGATGAAGTCAGGAATCTTGCAGAAAAAACATCAAAAGCAACGCATGAAGTGAACATTTCTATAGCAGATATGCAAAACAATACGCAAATAGTGACTGAGGAAATTCAAACATTATCGACAGAGATCAACTCAGGAACACAAAATATTGAAGAGATCGTGAAAGATATCAACGGCTTTTTAGAACAATCTCGTTCCATAGAAGAGAAGATAAATCAAATAGCAGAAAATGCTTCCCTGAATAATCATGATCTAGAAGCCATATCTTCTTCTCTGGAACAATTCAGTCACCAACTGAACGCAGAAACAGATGAGATGAAACATGTTTCTCATGCAACAAAAGAGTTGGTGGATGCTTCAGAAAACGCATTTGAATATGCAAGCGAATTTGCCCTGGATGCATATCATGAAAAGATTTTTAATGTTGCCGGTACCGCATCTGCTGAGATAGGATTGATGTTTGAAAATGCAATAAAACAAGGTGAGATAAAACAAGAGGATATCTTCGATACAAATTATCAACCTATACCAAATACAAATCCACAAAAATTTACTACAAGATATGACAATTTTTGCGATAAAAAGCTTCCTAGCATACAAGAACGGATATTAGAAAAAAATCCCAACATAGTATATGCAATCTGCACAGATCCCAAAGGCTATGTCCCCACTCATAATAACGCATTTGCAAAACCTTTGAGCGGTGATTATGCAAAAGATTTAGTAGGGAACAGGAGCAAGAGAATTTTTAGCGATCGAACAGGCTCAAGATGCGGGAGTCATGAGAAAAATGTACTGTTGCAGACTTATCTTAGAGATACGGGCGAAATAATGCACGATCTATCAACCCCGATATTTATCAATGGAAAACACTGGGGAGGTTTTCGCATAGGATATAAACCGCAAAACTAATCTATATATCCTTGATCTTAGTGATCAACGCTCTGGCTTTTTTTAATGCCGCATCTACCTTGTCAAAAACAAGGACAACTGCCATGCGGCGTCCTTTGTGCGATTCAGGCTTTGAGAAAACTCTCACAAATGAATCAGTAGAAAACAAAGTATCATCAACATCGATCAACGGAGCATGTGAATCTTTGTCAGACTTAAATGCCGCACTGGCACCGTTTCCATAAAATGTAAACCCGAGAGGAAGTCCAAGTACGGCACGTAGATGAAGTGCAAATTCACTTTGACTCTGTGTGATTAGAGTGACCATACCTGTGTCATGAGGACGAGGGCTGACTTCACTAAAATAAACTTCATCACCCTTTACAAACATCTCTACGCCGAATATTCCGCGACCGCCCAGACCGTCTGTTATCTTTTTTGCTATCTCCTGCGCACTTTTCTTTGCCTTCTCGCTCATCTGCATCGGTTGCCAGGAAAAAACATAATCTCCATCACGCTGTTCATGACCGATAGGCTCGCAAAAAACAGTCTCTTTGCCATTGCGCGCGGTCAGCATCGTAATCTCATAATCAAAATCAATAAATGCTTCGACTATCAATTCACTTGCATCACCCCTGGCCTCTTTTGCCATCTCCCAAGATCTCTCTATATCATCTGCTTTTCGTGCTACGCTTTGCCCATGTCCGGAGCTGCTCATGACAGGCTTGATGACGCAAGGAAAACCGAGTCTTGCGCTCGCATCTTTTAATCCTTCCAATGTACTCACAAATTCATAAGGACCCGTTTTCAATCCAAGCTCTTCTGCCGCAAAACGACGGATGTTCTTGCGATTCATCGTTTTGTTTACAGCATCGGCATTTGGGATGACATTAAATCCCTCGGCTTCGGCATCATAAAGTGCCTGAATACTTATAGCTTCGATTTCAGGCAAAATGAAGTCCGGTCTTTCACGTCTTATTATCTCCAACACTGCCTCTTTATCCTGCATGTTCACGACATAACTTCTATGAGCCACATGATGAGCTGGAGCGTTTTGGTATCTGTCAACCGCTATAGTCTCCAAACCTAGTCTTTGGGCTTCTATGATGACTTCTTTGCCAAGCTCACCGGAACCTAACAGCATTATTTTTTTTGAATTTGATTTTAACGGAGCCGAAAATTGCATATACAAGTCCTTTGATTAGATATCTATTGTTTTTTTCTTTGCCAAACAAAGAGCAAAGCCTTTTTCATAATATGCCGCTTCATTTATAAACAGGGCATAAACTTCATCATCATCTTCCTCGTAATTTATGACGTTTCCATCTAGGTCAACAAATAATGGATCGCCTTTTGTAAGCTTTACATATCCATGGTCTTGAAGATTTGGATGCACGGTAGCACCGATATCGCCTTCTTCATCTCGTGGAAAATCTACTAGTTTTATATGGTCGTAGATCTCTATTTTCTTTGGAAGAGTTTCTAACTTATCATCATTGTATTTTTCAAAAAAATCCAGTATCTTTTGCACCAGTTTTTCAGTTTCAAAAAACAGATCAGCCCTTAACACTCCTTGAGGGATCGGACCTACTTCTACAGCAAAACCGTTTTTGGCTATAGAGTTTACAAAAGCGACTTCAGGCGTATCGCCTTTCCATCTAAAGATATGCAGTTTTGGTTCATGTACTTTTAAATAAGATGCCAATTGCCAAACTAGATCACTTTCATTGTCTATTATTATGGAAAGTCCCATATCAGAAGTGGTTGAATGTAGATCAACGATAAAGTCAACATTTGGATTTGATGAACCTTTGGGTCCTAATTTTTGGTTGATACTCTTTGCCAAAATATCTTCATATGTACATAGACTCGGATCTGCCAGATCTTTAATCACAAATGTACGATTTAGATCTTTTTCAACATATCTGGTGCATTGCTTCATAGCGCCCAAATTGGTATGCATAAAAATAGTCTCAAAGTTTTTTCTTTGCACTAAATCTGGCTTTTTAAGAAATTTCTTTATAAGATATACTCCGGTTAGTTCGTTGCCATGCGTGCCGCCTGTGATCGCTATCTTCTTGACGATATTTTTCATTTTGAACTCTCTTTGTGTTATATTTGCTTAGAGATTATACCTTAAATTGGCGCAATTGACGTGTATTTATAATGATTAACATATATCCAAAATCATTTAAGTAGATTTTCTACACACCCCATGTTTTCATTTGGTTTTTGTCTCTATATTAAGTAAAAATTAACTTACATTCGGCGATAATCTTTAAAATCCAAGAACCAAAGGTTCACATGTTAGATACTTTAAATAAATTGATAGATGAGAACAAAGCACAGATTTATTCTGACTTTGAAGAGATAGTGAATATAAACAGTTTTTCTGCAAATCCTGAAGGTATTGATAAGGTTTTGGAAGCTTTAGTAAATATTGCAGACACAAGAGATATAAAGTTCGAGAAAATATACTCAGAAAAAAGAGAAAGACCTCATCTGATATACGACAAAGAACGAAAAAAAGATTTTTACGCTTTCATCGGTCACTTTGATACGGTGCATCCTCCACACAGCGATTTTCAAAGACTAGAAGATACAGGCGAATTTTTAAAAGGTCCCGGTACAAATGATATGAAATCCGGACTGATAGTCGCTCTTTATTCACTATATTTTCTAAAAAAACTTTATCCTAAAACAGATATCCCGATAAAAATAATTTTTAATTCCGATGAAGAGATCGGCTCGCTTGATTCAAGAGAGATCATAGAAACACAATTTAAAAATGCTCTCGCAGGTTTTGTATTTGAACCGGGTCGTCCAAACGGTGAGATAGTAACTGCCAGAAAAGCCATCGCCACTTTAGACATAGAAGTCATAGGTTTGCCAGCACATGCAGGAGTAGCTCCTTGGGAAGGTAAAAATGCTATCTTGGCATCTTGTGAGATCATTCAAAAACTAGAAAAACTAAACGACTATCCAAACGGTATCAGTGTAGGCTGCAACGTCATAAGCTCAGGAGTTGCGAGAAATGTCGTACCTGCTTACAGTAAGATAGAAGTTGATGTCAGATTTGCAAAAATGTCTCAAAAAGATCCGTTATTTCAAAGTATAGAAAAAATTTTAAATGAAAAAAACAGTGTCGATGCAAAAGTAAACTACACCCTTGTCTTAAACAGACCTCCTCTTGAAAAAAGCAGTGAATCTGAAAAATTATACGACTTGTATAGAGAAGCTTCCCTACAACTTGGTTATGATTGTGAAGAATTAAGCACAGGTGGAGGAAGTGACGGCAACTTTATATCAGGGATGGGAATTCCCGTGATCGACGGATTGGGAGCAGTCGGCAACTTTAGTCATACGAAGAAAGAATACATAAAAAAAGAATCGCTTCTTTATAGGGTTAAAATATTTGTCCTATTTATGAGTAAATTACTAAATCTTAAGGAGTAAAAATGAAAAAAATCATTGTTGCGATTGCGGCAATCGCTTTGCTAGGAACACTGGGTTTTGGAAAAACCCTCAGAATAGGTGTAGCCTCAGGTGCATTAAATATGGATCCTTACGGGCACAATGAAACTGCTACTAACTCTATACTTTCAAATATGTTTGATGCTTTGGTCTCTTTTGACAAAGACATCAAAATACATCCTGATCTTGCTGTTTCTTGGAGTAATCCTGAGCCAACAGTATGGATATTGAAACTTCGTCATGGCGTAAAATTCAGCAATGGCATGAATTTTGGTGCAGATGACGTTGTATTTTCATTCAATAGAATGAAAAACTGGCCAAAATCCGGTTTTAAAGGCAAATTAAGTTCTATACTATCTTGTGAAAAAGTAGATAATTATACTGTAAAATTTGTGACCGATGGTCCATTCCCTGTATTTTTGAGAAAACTTACTTATATGGAAATCATGAACAAGAAAGCGGTTGAAGGAAAAAGCGACGAATGGATCGCTATGCACCCAGTCGGTACAGGTCCATACAAATTAGTTGCTTGGAGCAAGGGTGATTATATAAAAATGACTGCCAATGAAAATTACTGGGCAGGAAAACCTACATACGATAAACTTATCTTCAAACCGTTGACAAACGATGCAACAAGAGTTGCAGCTATTCTAAGCGGTGAAGTAGACATCATAAACAGAGTTCCCGTTGTCGATGTAAAAAGAGTTAAAGAAAACAGTAAATTAAACTTTTTTGTTCAACCCGGTCTTAGACTCATCTATCTTCAAATGGACCAAGACAGAGACAATTCTCCATTTATCAAAAGTCCTACAGGAAAAAATCCTCTTAAAGACGTGAGAGTAAGAAAAGCTATATACTATGGTATAGATGAAGATGCTATAGTAAAATATATCATGAAAGGTTTTGCAAAGCCTGCCGGTCAACTAAGCCCAAAAGTCGTATTTGGTTATGACCCTAGCATCAAAAGAGTAAAATATGATCCTGCAAAAGCAAAAAAACTTTTAGCAGAAGCAGGATATCCAAATGGATTTGACATTGTATTGGATTCACCAAACAACAGATATATCAATGATGCTCAAATAGCTCAAGCTGTCGCATCAAGTTTGGCAAAGATCGGTATCAGAGTAAAAGTAAATGCTACACCAAAATCTACATTCTTTGCAGAAACAGGAAAATTAAATACAAGCTTTTTCCTTATAGGATGGTCAAACAGCGATGGCGATCAAAGCTCTATCCTAGATGGATGTGTTCATTCATATGATGCGAAGAAAGGTTACGGAAGATATAACAGAGGAAGATTCTCCGATCCTAAAGTCGATGCATTGATAGAAAAATCAGCTTCTATAATGGTTCCAAAAGAGCGATTGAAAGTTCTTCAAGAAGCACAAAAGATAGCAATGGTAGATGATCAATGCTTTATCCCTCTACATTTTCAAGTAGATATATATGCATCAAGCAAAAAAGTTCATTTTCAACCAAGAGCAGATAGCCGTATTTGGGCATTTGATATAAAATAAATCACAACTCGTGTCCTCTTTTAGGGGAGGACACGAAGTTATTTAGGATACTAAATTGCAAGAGAAAAAAAGTATTATAGGCATCAGTGGCGGTTTGGTAGTAGACGCCAATCCAAAATTGAACGGATATTTGAAGGCTTATGTAAATGAAGACTATATAACCTCGGTATTAAAAACCGGCGGTGTTCCATATATTTTGCCTGTTGTAGATGACATCGAAGTCATGAAAGCGCAAATAAGCAAACTAGATGGAATTATTTTTTCAGGAGGAGTCAGTGTCGATCCCATAGAGTACGGTGAAGAGCATCTGGCAAAGATGACCGTACCCGATAAAAGAAGAGATGCATTTGATCTGAATCTGGCTAAGATAGCAAGAGAAGAAAAAATACCGACTTTATGTATATGCAGAGGTCATCAAGTAACTGCCGTCTCTAATGGAGGTACTTTATGGCAGGATATAACCTACGATCCAAACGTGATCTTAAAACATGATCAAGAAGCAAATACCGATCTTCCAACGCACAAAGTACTGATATCGAAAGAGAGCATTTTGTATGAAATATTACAAAAAGATGAAGTTTGGACCAATTCATTTCACAATCAAGCTATCAAAAAACTACCTCAAGGTTTTAAAATCACTGGAATTTCAACAGATGGCATAATCGAAGCCGTGGAATACGAAAATCCTGAATACTTTTTCCTCTCACTCCAATGGCATCCTGAGATGATGGCAGCCAAAAATAATCCGGATATGCTGAAAATCTTCCAAAGATTTATCGAAGAGACAAAAAAGCAGGAGCAAAGATGACAAAATACATACTAAATAGACTCTTTCACTCAGTCTTGGTAATGCTTACTATTAGTTTTATAGTTTTTTTTATTATGTTTAAAGCCGGAGACCCCGTAGAACTTATGCTTCCACCGGATGCAACGCAGCATGACGTTATTCAGATGAGACACGCACTAGGATTAGATCAATCTTTCATCGTCCAATATACAAAATTTTTGGAAAATGTCGCAAAAGGGAATCTTGGAACTTCATTTAGATACGGAGAACCTGCCTTGAAAATTGTTTTTGAAAGACTTCCTGCAACCTTGGAACTATCTGTTTTGGCTATGATATTTTCTATCATTCTGGGAGTCCCTTTGGGTATCATCTCATCCATAAAACCAAACTCCATCATCAGCAGGATCATTATGTTCTTCTCGCTTGCGGGGATTTCAGTGCCGGTTTTTTGGACAGGTATGATACTCGTACTTATATTCTCGGTCATACTTGGAGTACTGCCCTCCTCCGGTCGGGGAGATGTCTTTCTCTTTACGAGTGCTTTTACCTGGGATGGGATCAAACATCTTATCATGCCGGTTCTTACCCTATCAATATTTCAATTAGCCCTTATATTGCGTCTTACAAGAACTGGCATGATGGAAGTATTGATGCAAGATTATATAAAATTAGCCAGTGCAAAAGGAGTTCCTAGAAAGGTTATCGTTTATTATCACGCACTAAAGAACACTCTGATTCCACTTGTCACTATCATAGGTATACAATTTGGACAATTAGTCGCCTTTACGATAGTAACGGAGACCATATTTGCATGGCCAGGTACCGGCAAACTGATAATAGATTCTATTCAAAGTTTAGATAGACCTGTTGTCGTGGCTTATCTGCTGGTGATCTCACTAATCTTTGTTTTGATCAATTTTATCGTTGACGTTCTTTATACATTTATAGATCCTAGGGTTAGAGTATGAAAAATATATTTAAAAGTGAATTAGTATTGGAATTCTTTGAGGATAAGCTAGCAGTCATCGGATTGATTGTATTTGTAATCTTTGCCGTACTTGCACTTGTCCCTTCTTTCTTTTCGTATCAAAATCCTTACGACCTGTCTCAATTATTTTTGCAAAATAGTTTTCAAGCTCCAAACTCCAACTTTTGGTTGGGAACCGACGGGCAAGGAAGAGACATATATTCTGCGATTGTATATGGTCTTAGGATCTCGCTTTATGTTGGTCTTGCCAGTACTATCTTATCTGTTATCATAGGTTTTTCGGCTGGTCTGGTATCTGGATATTACGGTGGTTGGATAGATACTATCATCATGAGGATCGCAGATATTCAGCTCTCTTTCCCTGCTATCTTGATCGCTCTTATCATCATGGCACTTTGGGGTGCTGGAGTAGGCAAGATCATCATAGCCATAACCATAGTTAACTGGGTATATTATGCAAGGACGGCTAGAGGAGTGGTACTTTCTGAGAAAGAAAAAGACTACTCTCAATCAGCAAAAGCTCTTGGGATGAAAAATTTCAGCATCATTTTCGGTGAGATAATGCCAAATGTAACAGCTCCGATCATAGTCATAGCAACAGTCAGGATAGCCAATGCGATCATTCTGGAAGCGACTTTGAGTTTCCTAGGACTTGGTGTTCCTATAACTCAACCATCTTTAGGGTCATTGATCTCAAATGGTTATAGAGTTTTATTTAGCGGTTACTGGTGGACTTCCGTATTCCCCGGAATTGTTCTAATGTTACTAATCATTTCCATCAATTTGATTGGTGATCGTATGAGAGACATCATGAATCCAAGATTAAAAAGATAGGTAAAAATGGCACTTTTAGAAGTAAATAATCTCAAAACTCATTTTTTCACAAGAAATGGAGTAGTAAAATCAGTTGACGGTATCAGCTTTTCAATAGAAAAAGGCGAGATACTAGGAATAGTCGGAGAATCAGGTGCAGGAAAATCAATAACCGGATTTTCAATATTGGGACTTATTGATAAGCCGGGCAAGATCGTTGATGGAGAAATATTATTTGACGGTAAGAACTTAGTCGGACTTAGCGAAAAAGAGTTGGAGAAGATCAGAGGAAATGAGATATCTATGATCTTTCAAGATCCTCAAACTTCACTAAACCCCGTCATTAGTATCGGTATACAGATGATGGAAACCATACTCTATCACCACAAAAAAATTTCGCAAAAAGAAGCTTTTAAAGCCTGTGTAGAGATCTTAAAATTAGTAGGTCTTCCTGCAGCAGAAAAAAGGATGAACAGCTACCCTCATCAACTCTCAGGCGGTATGAAGCAAAGAGTCGTCATCGCTATGGCACTTTTAAATAATCCAAAACTTTTGATAGCGGATGAACCTACAACAGCTCTTGATGTAACGATACAAGCTCAGATCTTATATCTTATGAAAAAACTAAGCAAAGATTTTGATTCATCCTTGATACTCATCACTCATGATATAGCAGTAGTTTCGCAGTTATGTGACAAGATCGCCGTCATGTATGCAGGACGCATCGTAGAATACGGAACAAAAGATGACATCATCTTTAATCCTCTTCATCCTTATACCAAAGGCTTGATAGAGTGTCTGCCTAAGATGAATGAAGATAAAGAGAGGCTATATCAGATATCAGGCATCATGCCTTCCCTTCTCAATCTTCCTAGCGGATGTTATTTTAAAAACAGATGTGAGTTTAAAGATGAACAGTGCGATGTCTATCCACCTAAACAAGAAATAGATAAAAGGATCGTATTTTGCCACAAAGTGAAATAAAATTACTAGAAGTAAATAATGTCGAGAAAGTTTTTAGCGTCAAAACAGGAGCGTTTGAGAAGAAAGATCTGCATGCTCTAAATAAAGTAAATTTTGATATCTACAAAGGAAAAACTCTCTCATTGGTAGGCGAAAGCGGTTGCGGAAAGACAACTATAGGCAAGGTTATCCTGGGTCTTCATCAAGCCACTAACGGATCGATCATATTTCAAGATCAGGACATATCCAAACTAACCCCAAGCCAACGAGGGAAGATACAAAAAGATATACAAATGATCTTCCAAGATCCTTATTCATCACTGAACCCTAGAAAGAAGATCAAAACGATTTTAGAACAGCCTTTAAAGATATACACCAAAATGACAAAAAAAGAGAGAATGCAAAAAATCTTATCTCTATGTGATGACGTAGGAATAGATCATACTTATCTAGAGAGATATCCGCATCAATTTTCAGGAGGACAAAGGCAGAGAATCGCTATAGCTAGAGCTATGATACTAGAGCCTAAACTGATCTTGGCTGATGAGCCTATATCTGCACTCGATGTCTCTATCCAAGCTCAAATCATAAATCTACTTATGGATCTAAAAGAAAAATACAACCTTACCACTCTTTTCATAACTCATGACATAAGTGTAGTAAAACATCTTAGTGATTATATCGCGGTCATGTATCTTGGTGAGATAGTTGAGTATGCAAGCAAAGAAGAGCTGTTTAAATCACCCAAACACCCTTATACCGAAATGCTGTTTTCGACTGTCCCGGATATCTATACTCCGCTAGCGACACAAAGCGTGCTTAAAACAGGAGAGATCCAAAGTCCGATAGATCTGCCGAAGGGTTGCTTTTTCCAAAACAGATGTCCTTACAAAAAAGATAGCTGTCTGGATGAACATCCTGAGTTAAAAGATACCGGAGATAATCATTTAGTCAGGTGTCCTATAGTATAATTTTGCGAAAAATTAATAGGACACGATATGACGACGATACTTTTTGATTTAGATGGTACGCTTATAGACTCAACAGATGCTATACTAGAGAGCTTTCATGTTAGCTTTAAATACTTTGATATAAAATCCCCAAACGATGAATTAATCAAATCTCTTATAGGGCATCCTCTTGATATCATGTACGAAGAGTTGGGCGTTCAAAAAAGTCAAATAGATTCAATTATCGCTGAGTATAAAAAACATTATAGAAAGATCTCAAGCGAACAAACTACACTTTTACCCTATGTAAAAGAAGCACTGGAAGAAGCTAAACGATTTTCAACCTTGGGCATAGTCACAACTAAAACAAAAAGATACTCGATAGAACTACTAGAGCATTTGGGAATCTTACACTATTTTACAGTTATAATAGGTAGAGAAGACGTTCAAAACCCAAAACCTCACCCTGAGCCTGTACTCAAGGCATTATCATTGTTAAACTGCAATAAAGAATTTGCATGGATGATAGGAGATACTCCGATGGATATGTTAAGTGCAAATGAAGCAGGGATCAAAACTTGTGCCGTTCTTTGCGGATACGGGACAAAGGATGCATTAGAATCTACAACTTCTAACATACATCAAAATTCACATGACGCAGTTAAGTTTATACGGGGAAATTTATAAAAAATCTAAGAATTTATTATAAAATTGTCATACTATTTAGATAGTATAAAAAAAGTAAACTAGTGTTTTTTATCGCTAGATTCTTAATTTAATATGAGATAAAATAACCCATTAATAAATTATTAAGATTGCAAAAAGTACAATAGGCGCAATCATTGGGTTAACTATTTATATTGTAATAAAATGAAATTTAACAAAGGGGAACATTATGGCTAAAGTCATGAAAACGATGGACGGAAATGAAGCAGCAGCTTATGCTTCTTATGCTTTTACGGAAGTTGCCGGGATTTACCCGATAACACCTTCTTCACCTATGGCAGATCACGTTGATATGTGGGCATCGCAAGGAAAGAAAAATTTATTCGGAATGCCTGTTAAAGTGGTAGAGATGCAAAGTGAAGGCGGAGCAGCCGGAGCAGTTCATGGATCACTTCAATCAGGAGCATTGACAACAACTTATACAGCATCACAAGGATTATTATTAAAAATTCCAAATATGTACAAAATGGCCGGACAACTTTTACCAGCCGTAATACACGTTGCAGCAAGATCATTAGCAACTCATGCACTTTCTATTTTTGGAGATCACCAAGACGTTTGTTCCGCTCGTGCAACCGGATTTGCAATGCTAGCTTCTAGTTCAGTTCAAGATGCGATGGATTTAGGAGGAATTGCTCACCTTGCAGCCATAAAAGGTAGAGTACCTTTCTTACATTTTTTTGACGGATTTAGAACATCACATGAAATTCAAAAAATCGAAGTAATGGATTATGCAGTTTATGACAGACTTTTAGATAAAGAAGCAGTTGCAAAATTTAGAGATGAAGCTTTGAATCCAGAAGCACCAAAAACTAGAGGAACAGCACAAAACGATGATATCTACTTCCAAGGAAGAGAAGCACAAAACAAATTTTATGATGCAGTACCTGATATTGTAGCTGATTATATGGATGAGATCTCGAAAGTAACCGGAAGAGAATATAAGCCGTTCGTATATTATGGAGACCCTGAAGCTGATAGAGTTATAATCGCTATGGGATCGGTAAACGAAACTATAAAAGAAACTATAGATCACTTGAGAAGCAAAGGTGAAAAAGTCGGTCTTGTAAATGTACATCTATATAGACCATTTAGCTTAAAGCACTTTTTTGCCGTTCTTCCTAAGACTATCAAAAAAATTGCAGTACTAGATAGAACAAAAGAGCCTGGAAGCCTAGGTGAACCACTTTTCTTAGATATAAAATCAGCATTTTACGGGAAAGAAGATGCTCCGATAGTAGTCGGCGGAAGATATGGATTGTCTTCAAAAGATACAAATCCTGCTCAGATCATAGCTGTTTACAAAAATCTAGAAGAAAAAGAACCAAAAACAGATTTTACTATAGGTATAGTAGATGACGTAACTTTCAAATCGCTTACTTCCGGTGAAAATATGTCACTTGGCGGAGAAGGCATAGTCGAGTGTCTATTTTATGGACTGGGAGCTGATGGTACTGTCGGAGCAAATAAAAACTCTGTAAAGATCATCGGTGACAAGACAGACTTATATGCACAAGCTTATTTTGCATACGACTCAAAAAAATCAGGCGGTTACACAAGAAGCCACTTGAGATTCGGTAAAACTCCGATCAGATCAACTTATCTTGTAACAAGACCTGACTTTGTTGCGTGTTCTGTTGCAGCTTATCTTGACATATACGATGTTGTCGGCGGTATCAAAAACAACGGTACATTCTTATTGAACTCTATCTGGGATGCAGAAGAAACAGCAAAAAGAATTCCAAATAAAGTAAAAAGAATTTTGGCTGAAAGAAATGCAAAATTTTATGTTATAAACGCTACTAAGATAGCACGTGATATCGGACTAGGAAATAGAACAAATACTATAATGCAATCAGCATTTTTTAAATTGGCAAATATCATAGACTATGAAGAAGCTAAAACTTTTATGAAAGAGTTCGCTCACAAATCATACATCAAAAAAGGTGAAAATATAGTTCAGATGAACTACAAAGCTATTGACAGCGGAGAAGCAGGACTAGAGCAAGTCACAGTAGATCCGGCTTGGGCTAACCTCAAAGATGAGATATCACTGGCAGTTCCTAGTAAATATACAGGAAGCAAATATGTTGAGACAATCTGTAAACCTATGAATGCAGCCCTCGGTGATGAAATTCCGGTTTCTGTATTTTATGAAAGACCAGACGGTACGGCAGAAAACGGCTCAACTGCAACAGAAAAAAGAGGCGTTGCAACAATGGTTCCTGAGTGGCATGAAGATACTTGTATCCAATGTAACCAGTGTGCTTTTGTTTGTCCTCACTCTGTTATCAGACCATTCTTGATCAATGATGAAGAACTTGCAAATGCACCTGTCGGCGTTAAGAACCATGTTTTAGAAGCAAAAGGTAAAGAACTTAAAGGTCTAAAATACAAAATTCAAGTCTCTACACTAGATTGTACAGGATGTGATCTTTGTGTTGAAATCTGTCCTACAAAAGAAAAATCTTTGGTCATGGTTCCTATAAATCAAGAACTTGACAAAGGTGAGCAAGAAAATGCAGACTACCTATTTAAAGAAGTGACTTATAAAGATGATCTTGTAAACAAATCAACCGTTAAAGGTTCACAATTTGCTCAACCTTTACTAGAGTTCCACGGTGCATGTCCTGGTTGTGGTGAAACACCGTATATTAACTTGGCTACGCAACTATACGGAGATCACATGATGATAGCAAATGCAACAGGTTGTTCTTCGATCTATGGTGCATCAATGCCATCAACTCCATATACGACAAATGCAAAAGGACACGGACCTGCATGGGCTAACTCATTGTTCGAAGATAATGCAGAATTTGGTATGGGTATGCATATAGCAAATGAGACTATTAGAAATAGAGTTGCAAACATCATGTCAAACTCTATCCAAGAAGTTCCAAATGCGATAGCAGCTCTATATAAAGACTTCCTTGAGTATAAAAATGACAGAGTTAAAACAGCAGAAATAAGAGATAGATTAGTGCCTCTTCTAGAAGAGCATTTAGATATCCCAAGTATCGCAGAACTTTATACGCTAAAGAGATACATAGCTAAAAAATCTCAATGGATAGTAGGCGGCGACGGCTGGGCTTATGACATCGGATACGGTGGATTAGATCATGTAAGTGCAAGCGGCGAAGATGTCAATATCTTGGTTCTTGATACAGAAGTGTATTCGAACACCGGAGGACAAAGCTCAAAAGCATCTAGAAGCGGTTCTGTTTCTGAATTTACTGCTTCAGGTAAACCGGTACAGAAAAAAGACCTCGGTTATATCACTATGACTTACGGTAATATCTATGTTGCACAGATCAACTCAAATGCTTCTCAAGCTCAAACTTTAAAAGTCATGAAGGAAGCTGAAGAGTATCCTGGAGTTTCTTTGGTTATTGCTTACTCTCCTTGTATCGCTCACGGTATCAAAGGTGGATTGGCACAATCTGGAAATCAGGCAGAACTAGCAACAAAATGTGGATACTGGCCGATTTATACATACGATCCAAGATTGATGAAAGAAGGCAAAAATCCTATCAAGATCAGCGGTAAAGAGCCTGATTGGGATCTTTATGAAGATTTCTTGATGCACGAAGTAAGATATGCTTCATTGAAAAAATCACATCCGGAACATGCAGCGGCAATGTTTGAAAAGAACAAAAACGATGCGAAATTCAGATGGAGACAATTAAAGAGAATGGCAGAAGCTGACTATTCTAACGAAGTAGAATAATAAATAACAGCGGAGAGGGAAACCTCTCCGCTACACTTTTACAGAGATAATGATTTTTTAACTTCCTCGTTTGTTTTGACTAACTCACCGCTTTCATGTATGACTCTTGGTATACAAGAAGTACAAATATGGACTTCCTCACCTTCACACATTGCTTTTACATAAACTCGTTTATTTCCATCATCACTCGGTGATAAACAGACATTGCAAACTTGCATATTGTTGATTTCCATTCTTTTTTCCTTTAAGTAGATTTATTTGAACTTTGTATTATAATAAAAAAATATACAATTCTAATTGAGCTATATCAATGATTTTAGTATAATGCAAAAAAATATAAAAGAAGGAATAATTTATGCCGTTACTTGACAGTTTTACAGTAGACCACACAATAATGCCAGCCCCTGCAGTAAGAGTTGCAAAACATATGAAAACACCATCCGGAGATGAGATAACGGTCTTTGATCTGCGTTTTTGCCAACCAAACAAAGATATGCTTCCGGAGAGAGGAATCCATACTTTGGAGCATCTTTTTGCCGGATTTATGAGAGATCATCTAAACCGCGAAGGAGTAGAGATCATTGATATCTCACCTATGGGATGTCGCACAGGTTTTTATATGAGTTTGATAGGAGATCCAAAAGAAACTGAAGTAGCAAAAGCTTGGAAAGACTCTATGCAAGACGTATTGGAAGTAAAAGATCAAAAAGATATACCTGAGCTAAATCTTTATCAGTGTGGTTCATATAAAATGCACTCTTTAGATGAAGCGAAGCAAATCGCAAAAAAGATTCTAGACAAAGATGTCGGAGTCATGAATAATGAAGATCTAAAACTGGATCTATCCAAAATCTAAAAATCAGAAGCCATATAATACGTGGCTTCTACTCATATCTGAGCGCATCTATCGGATTCATATTTGCCGCTTTTCGAGCCGGCAATATCCCAAAGATTATTCCTATCAGCATCGAAAACAGTAAGGCGACTACAGTAATAGTCGGATCAATTATAAGATTGATATGAATAATACTAGAAACCATAACCGTAATACCTAGTCCAAATAAGATCCCGACTATACCTCCAAGTGCTGAGAGCACGACAGCTTCAATAAGAAACTGAATCAAGATATCTTTTGCCATGGCTCCTACTGCCATACGGATTCCTATCTCTCTTGTACGCTCCGTCACGGAAACCAACATGATATTCATGATTCCAATGCCTCCGACTACCAAAGAGATTGCAGCAACTGCACCTAACATAATAGTCAGTACAGAAGTTATCTTACCGATAGTATCCAAAAGTGCAGCCATGCTTCTTACGGAAAAATTATCTTCTGCACCTTGTTTTACGTGTCTAATCTCTCGCATCAGCTGTTCTATCTGAAGCGTTGCCTCTTCTAACGGTATATTTGATTTGACTGAGGCCATGATGAGATGTAGATTTTCATTGCCGCTTATTCTGCGTAAGAACATTTTGATCGGTACAAGGACTATATCATCTTGATCTCTGCCAAATGTGTTTGCGCCTTTTGCCTTCAGAGTGCCGATGACTTCACAAGAAAATTTTTGCAAACGGATCTTTTTACCGACAGGTGACTGATCGGAGCCAAATAATTTTTTGACGACTGTCTGTCCTAAGACACAGGCATTTTTTCCTGTTCTCAATTCACTTTTATTGAAAAACCTGCCATCTTTTAAACCCCAGCTGTGTATGCTAAAGTAGTCATTATTTACTCCCGAAATCGTGGTTTGATAATTTTGCTCTTTATAAAGGACCGTAAGAGAAGCATTTTCTGATGGAGATATGCCGGAAAGCGAAAATATAGAATTTCTTAGCACATCTATATCTCTCATCTTAAAAGCTTTGACTATAGAAGAACTTCCTCCGGGACCGCCGTGTTGTTGTCCAGGCATGATAAAAAGTGTATTACTGCCTAATTCACTCACGCTTTGAGTTATCGATTCACTTGCTCCCTTACCTATATTTACCATAGCTATGACAGATGCAATGCCGATGACAATGCCCAAGGCAGTGAGCAATGAACGCATAAGATTACGTCTGATCTCTCGCATCGCTTGTAAAAAGGCATTAAAGAGCATTTTTATGATCCTTCTCTATCATGCCATCACGCATATGAATCGTTCTGGAAGCAAATGCCGCTATCTCTTCTTCATGTGTGACCATTATAACGGTTATGCCCTCATCATTGAAATTCTTTATGAGTTGCATGATCTCAATACTTCTTTTTGTATCCAAATTTCCCGTCGGCTCATCGGCTATGAGAACCTGAGGTTTTGTGACCATTGCTCTTGCTATAGCTACTCTTTGCTGCTGCCCGCCTGAGAGTTGACCCGGATCGTAGTGAACGCGATCTTCCAAACCCACGTTTTTCAAAGCCTCATAAGCTCTTTTTTTACGCTCTTTTGCATTGATAGAAAGATATATCAGAGGCATTTCCACATTTTCCAAAGAAGATGTTTTCTTTAAAAGATTAAAACCTTGAAAAACAAAACCTAATATATAACGGCGAAAAAGTGCCAATTGGTCTTTACTTAAAGAGATGATATCAGCATCCAAAAATTTATAATTCCCGGAAGTCGGAACATCAAGAGCACCCAATATATTTAACAGAGTCGACTTCCCGCTACCGCTTGGTCCCATAATAGCAACAAACTCACCTTTTTCTATATCGAGATCTATACCTTTTAAAACGACACTGACGGCATCACCTTTGCCATAAGATTTGGTTACATTTCGTAGACTTATCATTTGCTTTTTTCTTGCATGACGATGATAGGATCACCTTTGTGCAAACCATCTGATGAAATAGCCGCGTCTGAGCCGCTATTGCCCAACTCTTTAACATAAACTTTTTCCGGCTTGTTGTTTTTCAAAATCCAGACATGAGGCTTTTGATCTACCTTTTCTTTCTCTTTTTTAGAAAATCCAAATACTTTTTTTGCTGTCGGATTTATAGGTATATAAAGCATAGCAGACCTTGGCACTATAAATACATGGGATAGATTCTTTGTAACTATCTCAGCATCAGCACTCATACCCGGCTTTAAAAGAAGATTGGAATTGTCAAAATTGATCTCTGCTATGTAAGTCACGACACCGTCTACTATAACGGAATTGACTCTAACCAGATTAACTTTGGCTTTAAATTTTCTATTCGGATAAGCATCTACACTAAATGTAACGTCTTGCCCGGCTTTTACTTTGGCAATATCTGCTTCGTCTATATTGACCTGAAGCTGCATTTTGGTTAGATCTTTTGCTATTTGAAACAGTACCGGAGTTTGAAAAGATGCAGCTACTGTTTGCCCCGGATCTATATTGCGTATTAAGATCGTTCCGTCAATCGGTGAATATATCGTCGTTCGCTCATAATCATATTGAGAAGATGATAGCACTTGTTTAGCTTGATTGACCTGTGCTTTTGCATTTGCTACTTGTGCCTTTGCAACCAAATAATTTGCCCAATCGGTATCCCAATCGTTTTTTGAAGGCAGTGCATTTTTTGTGCTCTTTTTCAAGCTTTTATCTCTTTCTATCACTTGACTTGCTTGATTTAATTTTGCATTCATATTTTCTAAAGATGCTTTGGAAGCTTGAAGAGATGCTTTTGCTTGATTCAAGTTACTGAGATATTTAGTCTTATCAAGTTGAGCTAAAGGTTCTCCTTTTTTTACTTTGTCATTGTAATATACAAAAACTTTTTCTATCGTTCCTGAGACTTCTGTTCCTACTTGAACACTTTCCATCGGCTGTATATTACCCGTAGCCGATACAGTTATAGTTAAATTACCGTCTTTCAGAGGCTGCGTCACGTAATGATAAGTTACATTTTGTGTTTTTGACTTGTAGAGAAAATATCCGCCTACTCCTATCATGATCAAGAAGATTACAAAAATAAATTTCCATTTGATAGAGCTGCCTTTGTATTCGACAACTTTCTTTAGATCTTCCATCATAATTCCTTTAAAATTTTGTATCAAAATAGAGTGAGATTTTTTCTATTATTATATTGTATTCTTCTATCTGTTTTTCTAATTTTTGTATCTGTAAAGAATTTTTTAACGACTCAAGATCATAAGCTGATTTAAAACCCGCCTTATATTGCTTGTCCGTAAAACTATATAGATCATCATACATCTTCATCATATCTTCTGCAACAGATATTTTTTCTTTAAAATCAGCTATGTTGTTCATGTGCATTTGATATTCTTGTTCTAATTCCAACTTCCTGTCAATTCCTGCTTCTTTTGATTGTAGATACTCTAATCTAGCAGACTCTATAGTCGCTTTATTGTTGATATCAAGAGGCATACTCAGTGTCAATCCATAACTATAATGATCTCCGCTGTAACCTACTATATTGCCTTTATAGTTGCTGTAACCTGCACTTGCTCCGAAAGTAAGTTTTGGCATATATGAAGATTTAGTAAGCTGCAAACTTGTGTTATTACTTTGATCCATAGCTCTGTATTTGAGTAATTCTAGATTATTTTTGATATATTCTTTTTCCGATAATAGCTGGATATTCGGCAGTTTAATAGTGTCAATTTGTTTATTTCCTATGAGTTTTTTGAGTCCAAACAGCTCATTTTGTAAAATATTCTTCGTAGCTATAAGATTTTTTCTGGCATTGTCTCTATCTATCGTTGATCTGCTTAGATCAGTGATATCGGCACTTCCGGCTTTGTATTTTGCCTTTATTATCAGAAGATTGATATCACTATTCTTGAGAGTTAATTCTTGTTGCCTATAAGTTAATCTATCCCTCTCGATCTGAGCTTTTAGCGTATATGCCTGTTTGATATATGCTGCTTCGTTTATATCAATTCCAAGCAAATTTACGGCACCGATATCTTTTGCGCTCTTTATACTGTACTCGATCCCGCCACTTCGAAATATATCTTGATTCCAGCCCAAACCTGCACTTTTCACTTCACTGGTAGCACTAGAAGCATCTTGACTTTTCGTTGCACTTACTGAGATGCTCACAGGCGATATCCAACTTTTAGTTCCTTTTTTGATATCTTGTTCGATCTTTTGTCTTTGAAGTTTGAGAAGCTCTATTTTCTCATTTGAAAGAGGTATGGTATCAGATAAAAGTAAACTTGCAAACAAGACAATGATTGCTAATTTTCTCATAAATAATCCTTTGGTTTATATTATACAAAAAATTCTAATTTTTCACCAAAGCCAAATCTATTATCGGTGAATTTTATATATGTAATATTAATATGCCAAAGTTTAGGGAGCATAGCAGCAGCATAAGGAAATCTTTTGAGGTAAGCTTGTATTTCTTTCATATCAGCTTTTCCCCAAACACCTTGAAATTGGATGCCTTGTATCTTGCCGATCTCTTTTGTCTCAAGATGGATCGTACCTGCTACATTGTTATTTTGTATTGCCATATTGACATGCTTTGTAGAACCGCTGGAAGCGACTATAAATCTTGCAGGATCATCTAAAAACTCATAAAAGCAACTAGCGCTGTAAACTTCATCCCCTAGACTGAAAGAACAACTAAGTACATGATGTTTTGTTATGAATTCTAAAATTCTAGCATCCATAAAATACTTCTATATGCCTAGTATGGCGGAATAATTTTTGATGACAAAAAAAGCAATGATGAGATAAACTATAAAAATAGCAAACTGGATAGCCAAAAAACCTTTATTACCAAGCTTATGCCTAAGGAGAATGATGCCCAGCATAACACCTATAGTTCCGCCGATAAGAGATAAAAAATGAAAACTATTTTCAGGCACTCTTATGCGATCTTTCTTGGCATTTAGTTTATCTATGGCAAACAGTATAAATGAAAAAATGCTCGCATTAGCAAAATACCAGACTAAAACAGGGATGTTAGGTATAAAAAGATTTGTTATGAAAGCTAAAAGAGCGAAAATTAACATCGTAATGATTCTAAAACTATTTGAACACATACAAATCCTTTAAATTTGGCATATTATACCATCTGTAATTAAACTATTTTTAAATAAATGGTATAATTTACGCCGCATATCTTAAAAGCTAAGGAGAGAGAAATCAACATGCATGATTATATAGAAGAGATGTTTTTATTGCAACAAAAATTAAATGATGAAACTAACGGAATAGGTTGGGAAAACGGCTATACAAAAAACGACAAAATGATAAACTGGAAAAGATGTATTTATATGGAGTGCGCCGAACTTATAGACAGCTTCAACTGGAAGCACTGGAAAAATATTGACGCTCCGATAGATTGGGAAAATGCTGTCATAGAGGTAATTGATATCTGGCACTTTATCATGAGCTTAATACTAGAAGATTACAAGATAAATCAAAGAGGCGATATAAATAAACTTGTATTGGATATTTTGGATGTTCACGGATTTGAAAAATTTACAAAAGAACCATACAATCCGGAAAATGTCTCTTCTATGGAAATTATAAACGATATTGAAAAGATCATTAACAGAACAACAAACTTCAATATAGATATTTACGATGGATTATTGAGAGATTATTTTACTTTAGCTCTAAAATGCGGCGTAAATTTAAATATATTGTATAAATATTATGTAGCAAAAAATGTTTTAAACAAATTTAGACAAGATCATGGATACAAAGAAGGAACGTACAAAAAGGTTTGGAACGGCAAAGAAGACAATGAAGTAATGCTATCATTTTTAGAAGAGAAATTACTTAGTCCAGAAGAATTATATGAAAAATTAGAGGTTGCTTACAAAAATAATAAATAGATTGTCTAATAAATAACGAAGATATCCTTGCCATCATAAATTTATATTGTTTTAGATTATATTTTAAAGACTATTTATAGTTGCTTTAAAATATGATCTTCTGAAAAAATAAATCTATAAAAGGGAAAAAATGGAGCTAAAATCCATTAAAGATATCCAGAACGTCCAAAATTATGGGCTAGTTGATATTTTAAAGTTTCTTGGGGCACTTGTATTTATACTAATTATTATTTGGTATGCTTCTCACCTATCACGAGGTCTTCTAAACCCGACACTACTAATAGTCGCAGCCGTATTCGGAGCCTATATGGCTATCAATATCGGAGCAAACGATGTAGCAAACAATGTTGGACCTGCGGTTGGTTCTAAAGCTATCAGCATAATGGGAGCAGTGATCATCGCCGGAGTTTTTGAAGCTCTAGGATCATTTATAGCAGGCGGCAATGTAGTCGGGACTATCAAAAGCGGTATTATCGACCCTACCTTGATAAAAGATGCCAGCACTTTTGTCTGGCTCATGATGGCAGCTCTGTTGGCAGGAGCCATCTGGTTAAACCTTGCCACTGCTTTTGGAGCTCCCGTATCAACTACACACTCGATAGTAGGCGGGGTTATGGGCTCTGGTATAGCAGCTGTGGGCATGAATATGGTAAATTGGTCTAAGATGGGTGAAATAGCTTTGAGCTGGATAATCTCACCGCTTCTTGGAGGGATCATATCTGCATTGTTCTTGATTCTCATCAAAAAGACCATAGTATACAAAGAAGACAAACGCTTGGCTGCAAAAACCATGGTCCCGATACTGCTCTCTTTGATGACTTGGGCATTTTGCACTTATATTATCTTAAAAGGCATGAAGAGGCTGATACATCTTGACTTTCCTATTGCTTCATTAATCGGATTATTGGTTGCTTTAGCTGTATTCTTCTATACAAAAAATTCAATCATCAATATGGCAAACACTCTGGCGAACACAAGAGAAGGCATCAATAAACTCTTCAATATCCCGTTGATCTTCTCAGCTGCACTTCTTAGTTTTGCACATGGATCAAATGATGTTGCAAATGCTATCGGACCATTAGCCGGTATATATGATGCATTGACTACGGGGAATATTATATCAAAGGCGAATATACCATTTTGGGTGATGGCAGTCGGTGCTATCGGGATCGTTGTCGGTCTATCTCTTTATGGTCCAAAACTGATCAAAACAGTAGGAAGTGAAATAACGGAATTAGATCAGATAAGAGCATTTTGCGTAGCTATCTCTGCAGCCCTTACAGTTATCATAGCCAGTCAACTCGGTCTCCCTGTAAGTTCTACACATATTGCAATAGGTGCTGTCTTTGGAGTTGGCTTCTTGAGAGAATACCTGATGAAGAACCCTGTAAAAGAGACTGAAGAAGAGATAGAACAACACAAAATTGATACTGAGATGGAAAAACTTGAAGAGTATAAACACTCTTTGGAATCATTAGGCAAACTGAAAAAAGTCGATCCTATATTGATAAAAAGTCTTATGACAAAGATAAATGAAGAAAAAGCCATAATCAACAATATGAACCAAGGTGAAATACAATTAAGCAAAATAGAAAAAAAAGCTATAAAAGCCGTCAAAAAGCATGAACTTGTAAAACGATCGGCACTCAAGATGATCATAGCGGCATGGTTGATCACAGTGCCCGCTTCTGCTCTGCTATCGGCTATATTCTATTACATGATAAGAGGTATGTTACTTTAAATTAATATAAACTTAAGAAACTTTAGATAACATGAGCACAAATTTTCTAAAGGTATATAATGAAAAAAAGTAATTTTTCATTATTTCTTAGAAGCTTTATAATAATATTGATTTTTTCAACCTCTAACCTAGTTGCTTCAAAGCTCTCACTCCAGCAAATAGAAACATTGAAAATTGTAAAAGATATAGCAAAACAGTATCCAAATAAAAGTGGAGAGACTTTTGAGTATACAGCCATGGCTATATGTTTAAGCGAAACGAGTGCCGGAGTTTTTAAAATAGGAGATATAGGCAAAGACCCGAATATCTTCAAGGCATCTCTTGGGATTATGCAAGTTAGACTTGAAACTGCGAGATTTATCTCAGAAAAACTTAATTTGACAGAAATACAGAATATGAGCGATGTCGTCTTGGTAAATCGTCTTTTAAGTGATGATAAATTTAATATTTATGTTGCTGTCCAATATTTGGTTTGGTTAAATGATTTTACTAAAAACTATTTCCGAACAGTAAGTAGGTATAACGGTGGAAACTATAATCATCCATATTATAATAAAGTTATAAGAAATATGCGAATCATTCAAAGCATCAAAAGTTTAAACTAGAGATCTTTCTCTAGTTTAAACCATTCAAATCTATCTTCAAACATTTTTAGCATAAACTACACTCTTACTCTTGGGAGTTTCCAAAAACTCTACACTTGATACTAAAACACCGATCTTACTCATCTTTTCTTGTATGATCTTCATAAGCCATGTCGAGATATTTTCACTCGTCGGCACAAAATCTACGATTATATAACCCTCATACATTTCAAAGATATGAGACGGTTCTTGTTGGATGATGCTAAAATCGACTGTTTTATATCCACTTGGATGATCTATCAGATTTTTTTTATTTGCAAAATGTGGTAAAAGCGTAGCAAAAAGAGGATCATTGATGTCTATTATGAATTTATGATCCAATGTGTCATCCAAAAATTGTTTGAACCAGTTTAGGTGACCAAAGTCCGTAACCATACCGTCTTTTAAAACATCACTTTTTAGATGTATGATTATTTTGCCTTGATGTCCATGCAGATGCCTACAAGTAAAGCAGGTCTTCATAGCAAATTCTTGATTCAAGACCTGAGACCAAACTCGATGACCATAACAAAAATCAAACTCTTTCGAAATTTCCCAAAACATTTTTCTACCTAATTTTTTGCTTATTATACAATTTTTTTATTCACAGCCGGAAGAAAAACTATTTTTTGCTTAATCTTGTGATCTTTTTAAGTTCCATTATCAACTCTTTTTGTCTAGCGTACATATACTTGAGTAAGTAGGAATCATACGGTTTCGTCAACTTCATCATGACGACGACTTTAAATCTAGTTGTATTATATTTGTCTGCAAAGACCACTTTGCCTTGTATTTGCATTTGCGAAAAACCATCGTAGTTCGTATCATCTGGAAGTTTAAAAACCAAATCTACCTGATCGCCGACTAAAATGCCGTTGATTGCCTGATTAAACCTGATAGCGATTGATTGTGTTGAGATATCTAAAAGCTCACCTTGATACGAGTTTTTAATCGTTTTGATGTTCACAGGAGTCCTAAAGCTTGGCTGAACTCTGGTATGTTGCCTATTATTGGCACTTTTGTCCAAAAATTTGAGATTATCAAGAACTGCATAATGTTTGTCAAGATTCAAATAAACGATGTCCGCTTGTACATCATAAGGTAAGCCAGGCGCTTGAATCACTGTTTTCTTTTCAAACTGCATCGAGTACCCTTGTAGATTTTGACACTCAACGAAGTAACTTCCTTCACTGATCTTTAAAATCTTAGATGCAGTATTTATGCAAAGTCCCTTGTATATATTTAAAAGTTTAATCGGAGTCTTATTGCTGATACAAGTTTTAAAATAATAATGGATCTGATCGTTCTTGCTTTCAAAATTATCCAAATGACTAAATTCTACAAAATCTATTTCATTAAAATCATCACTGGTGCAAGAACGGTTGTTGATCTTCTCGATTATATTGATAACTCCTTCTATACCAATATCAGATATATTTAGAGCCGAAGAATTTATGATTGGTATTATCTCACTCTCGCTTTCATTATAAGAAAGTTTTTTGTGAAAAAATTCAACCTTTTGCACAAAATCTTCAAATTTTTCATTTTCATTCAGCAAAATAAACAACCTCTGACTCCATTGTGCTATATCCTGATCTGAGTCTTTGTGTTTCAACAACAGTTCTATAAAGTTTTTAGTAAAATCATGCAACTTTATATTGCTATTTGTCTGCATCAATTTTTCATAATTTTCTATATTAACAAACATAAGGTTTAAAGGTTGATTTTCTATATTTTGGGCTAACTTATCTTTTAATATCTCTATAAATTCAAATCTATTTAGGGAAGATTGAGATATTTTCTCCTTTTTATTATTTTCGTTTTGAGTTACAAAAATCAGCTTATCTTCACTTTTTGAGAAGACAGTTGAGTGAAAATCGTAATTTTTCTCAATCCCGTCAGTTTGTATCAATGCAACCTTTTTATTTAGTGAGATATCTGATTTTATAAGAGAATTCGTAGATTCAAGATTTTTAAAAGCATCTCCTAATTTTTCTAAATCATCTTCACCAAATAGAGCTTTTGCTTTTTCGTTGGCAAAGGTCAATGTCTCTTTGTGGAATATAAATAGAGGGAAAAAAGAATTAATTTTCTTACATATCAAAAGTTGTGCATGTTCTTCATTTTTGATTGTCAGTTTTTTCAAAGCAAGCAGTAGTAACTTCTGAATATCTTCTTTTTTATTATCTAACGGCAAGACTTTTTGAATTCCATAATGAATTGCAAATTTCAAGATAAATTTATTTTCACAATCATCACAAAATATATAAATATCTCTTTTGGCATAAAATTTTACAATGTCACTCAAAGATTTGAGCGTATCTTTATCAATACTTTTTAATTCCACAAATATTAACTCGGCAGGCTCAAGACTAGTACCGTTTTGTACAATATTATATGATGAAAACTTTTGGAAATCTTGTTCATATTCCTTTAGTGTTTTTAGAACTTGATCTCCAAAGTATATATGTGCAAAATTTATACTATGGGTATACTCTTGAATTTTTTTTTCCTTCATTAATTCACCAACCAAAAAATAATTTTATATAATATCTAAAAAATCTAAAATCATACATAATATCTCCGATATAGCCAATTTGTGAATTTATCAAACTCTACAAAGGGAAAAATGTCAAATCTAATCAAATCACTTATATCTGATAGGAATATAAAAATCCAATTCAAATAACTCATCTTCTCTTATAAAGTGATTCTTGTGATAAATCGCAAGTGAAGGGAGATGGACTTTCTCGTAATCTGAATTTGGGAGCCATTTGTAATATATGTAGTCCATATATTTCATCAGATCACCGTATTTTCCGTTTAAAGAAAATTTTGCACAAAAGATTCGAGGAATTTGCATGATCCCGATCTCTCCGCTTCTGTAACACTGTATCTTGTCATCTAGTTCAATACAAGCTACGTAGTGACAATCACTTTTCTTGACAATATTGGGATTGCTGTGATGAAGACCTATCATTTTTGAAGCCTCAAAAGAGATATGATTTTCAACAGTCCATTCACTGAGTTTATACCAAGCTTGTTTGATACTTTTATCATACCCTTTGTGCCTGACATATGCCACTTTTCTTTTTTCAAGATAACAAATCTCAACATCTAACGGTTGTATCTGTTCTATATTATTAGATATGCTTTTTGGAGTATCTATCTCTCTCCACTTGGTTGGTGTAACGCCAAAACACTCTTTGAAACCATGAGTAAATGATGAATTTGAAACAAAACCATACTCTTGCAGTATTTCTGTAATCGTTGAATCCGGATTGAAAAGAAGTGCATTGGCACAGTGTTCTAACCTAACTCGCCTGATATATGAATGTAAACTTTCTGAGGTAACTTTTTTAAAAACTCTGTTGAAATGAAAAGGTGACATAGAAACAAGTGCGGCTAGTGATTTGACACTATTTTCTTTGGATATATCCAGATGAATTTGAAATAATACTTCATTTACCCTTTGGGCATAATCATCTTTAGTGTTTTTTTTCATAGATTGATTATAGCACATTTCGACAAAGATATAATCATATTTTTTGTAGCGGTTTTTACAAGATTATTATAAGATACTAAACTATCTCTATAAAAAAACTCAAGTCTTGACAAAGTCAAAGCTTTAGTGTTTGAGTGTTATTTGGACTTTGTTCAAATAACACGAGTCATAAAATAAAAAAGGAATGTCATGAATATACAATTTGCCGATAGAATAAAAAATGCTCCAAGATCTTTTACAAGAAAGATACTTGACCTCACAAAAAATTCATCCGTGATCTCTTTTGCCGGAGGCTTGCCGGATGTTTCTCTTTTCCCTCATGTCATGATAACAGAAGAGATGCAAAATATCTTGAAAAACACTAGCAGGTCTATATACCAGTATAGTCCTGCTTCAGGTGTAGAGGAGCTCAGAGAAGAGATAGCAAAAAATTATAAAAATACGACTGCGGATGAGATACTTTTGACAAATGGGTCACAACAAGGGTTAGATCTCATTTGTAAAGCTTTCATAAATGAAGGAGACACGATAGTCGTAGAATCACCAAGTTATCTTGCGGCATTGAATCTGTTTGCTCTTTACAATCCAAAGATACTAGAGGTTAGTCTATCGGCAACCGGTGTTGACACGGAAGAATTGGAAGAGATCTTTAAAAGTCAAAAACCAAAATTTTTCTATATGATCCCGACTTTTCAAAATCCTACAGGATGGAGTTGGGATATAAAAACCAGACAAAAAGTAGCTGATCTGGCAAAAAAATACGAGATTATTCTCATACAAGACAGTCCTTATGATGCTCTTAGATATGATGGTACACCTTGCATAGGTTTTGATGAACTTCTACCTGAACAGACTATCAATCTGGGTACTTTTTCCAAGACTCTTGTGCCCGATTTTAGAATCGGCTGGATAAAAGCAAAGACTGAATTTATAACAGTTTTTAGAAGCCTCAAAGAGAGTACGGACTTACAAAGTTCTAAATTTGTCCAATATGTAGTGGCAAATATTTTAAAAGGCGATAAACTTACATCTCATGTAGATAATATCACCAAGGTATATAAAAATAAAAGAGATGCTATGGCAAAAGCATTACAAGAAAATTTCGGTGATACTTTAGAATTTGAAATACCAAAGGGAGGTATGTTCTTTTGGGTAAAATTCAAAGACGATATAGACACTATGAAACTTTTTGATTTTGCAATAAAGGAAGATGTCGCTTATGTCCCTGGAACCGTCTTTTTCAAAGACCATAGGATCAGCTCTCAAGCAAGACTGAACTTTACAAATGCAACCGTAGAAGAGATACAAAAAGGTATAAAAAATCTATATGTTGCGTACAAGAAATACTTGCAAAGCTAAAAGAAATGAGAAGATAGGAAATTGTACGGAAATTAAACATTATTTGATATAATTAATCAAAATTATCAAAGGATGAAAATGGAATTTAAGAAAAAAATCTTCTCACTTCTCACTCTAGGTTTAACATTATGTGTCGGTTATGCCAATGCAGCAGACAAAATAACTGTCGGTGCGATGCGATGGACATCACATTCTGCCAGTTTTGTTGCATTTGAAAAAGGATATTTCAAGCAAGCCGGACTGGACGTTAAATTCAAATTCTTTAAAGCAGCACAACCTATGGCAGTTGCGATCGCTTCGGGAGACGTCGATTTTGGTGTCACGGCGATCACTGGGGGACTCATAAATCTTGCCAGTAAAGGGGCTATCAAGGTTATAGGAGGCGCTTTACATGAAGAAAAAGGAATCGACGGGCAAATGATCCTTGCTTCAAAAAAAGCATATGATGCAGGTCTTAAAACCCCGGCTGATCTCAAAGGTCACACATTCGGGATCACGCAGACAGGCTCTTCTTTCCAATATATGGCACATAAAATAGCGCAAAAATCTGGATTTCCTGACTCTGATATTACATTTAAACCTTTACAAAAAGTAGGAGCGATCATAGGCGCATTAAAATCTCAGCAGATCGATGCTTGGGCTATCGTACCGCATATCGCAAAAAGTTTGATCAAAAATCCAAATATAGTTTTGATAGGAAAAATTTCGGATTATATTCCCGATTATCAGGTCACTACTGTTTTCACTTCTACAAAAAATGCTGAGAACAAACCAAAATTGGTAAAAGCTTTTTTGAGTGCTTTTTCAAAAGGTGCTGCTGATTTCAATGCCGCCCTCGTAGATAAAACTGCCGGCAAGAAAGCTGAAGAAGATATGGTCAAGTTGATCCACAAATATGTTTATAGTGATAAACCGTATGCGAAAGCAGCCCCGTTGATCAAGAACGGAGCTATGAGAATAAACCAAAATGCCAAATTAGATATCAAAAGTATCAAAGATCAATTGGACTGGTTTAAAGCTGAAGGCTATGTCAAAGATGATGTTACGATGAAGATGCTAGTTGACCCTAGATATGTAAAAACATACTAAATCCGGTTGTTGTCTTGAAACTAATTGCAAAAGACATATTTCACAGCTATGGCAAGGTCAATGTCCTAAAAGGTATAGACCTAGAGATCAACAAACATCAGATCGTTTGTCTAGTAGGACCTTCCGGCTGTGGAAAATCCACTTTACTTAGATTGCTTGGCGGCTTGGAAAAGCCATCAAGCGGTCAGATATTTCAGATCGGGGAACCGGCAAAAAATACACTCAATCCTCTTACCTACATCTTTCAAGATTTTGCACTGCTCCCATGGCGTAGTGTATATGATAATATCTCTTTGGTACTTGAAGACCATGGAATGAAAAAAAAAGATATCAAAAATATAGTCGATGATGTTTTGGCAAGAACAAAATTGAGCGAATTTGCAAACGCCATGCCCAAACAACTCAGCGGCGGAATGAAACAAAGAGTTGCCATCGCAAGAGCACTGAGCGTTCGCCCGGCTGTTTTACTTATGGATGAGCCGCTTTCGGCACTTGACTCTCAAACTTCTGCTTTGCTGATAGATGATCTGATATCACTGTGGGATAGAGAGAAATTTACGGCTTGTTATGTCACTCACAATCTAAATGAAGCAGTACAGCTAGGTCATAAGATAGTTGTTCTCAGTCGTAGACCCGGTACTATACGTGAAATCGTAGAGATTGACATACCACTCAACAAGAGGAAAGAACATATGAATGAATTGACTATAAAACAAGAGCACCTTTGGAATCTTATGAGAGAAGAGGCAGCTATGGCCGATAAAGAACTTCTATGAATGATCAAAACAAAGAACATCATAAAGAAGTGCCTTTTCGAGGCGGCGGATTTACTCATAAGCCTATGATGTATGTCGGACCTATTGTATTTGCACTACTCATAGCATTTATCCAATGGGGAACAACTGCCGGATGGATCTCAAATCTAACCTTGCCAAAACCATCAGGAGTCGCTCAAGCTCTTATAGATCTTTATAAATCAGGTCTTTTATATAAAAACCTTGTCCCCTCTTTGACTCGTCTTTTTGTCGGATCTTTGATGGGTATTACAGCCGGAATTGCCGTTGGGACTTTTATAGGATTATTTAGTCTAATAAGAGCTGCCTTGCTTCCCGTAGTAGCTGCACTTTTCCCTGTACCGAAAATCGCACTTTTACCGCTTTTTGTTATCTGGTTTGGGATTGATGAAGGCTCAAAATATGCTTTGATCGCTTTGGGTTCATTCACACCGACAGTCGTTGCAACATATGCGGCTATTGACAATGTGGACAGGAACTTGATCCGAATGGGACAGAGTTTCGGTCTTAAATGGTCTTCTATCGTACGTAAGATCGTACTGCCGGGAGCACTTCCGGGCATCTTGTCAGGTCTTCGGATATCTCTTGCCATATCGATTATACTTTTGGTAGCTGCTGAAATGCTAGGAGCAAATTACGGTATAGGGGCTTATGTTTTACAAGCAGGTTCTTTGTACGACCTAGAGAGACTTTTTGCCGGCGTATTTATACTCTCTGTTATCGGAGTGATAATCAACTGGTTCATAGGAGTGATAGAGAGAAAACTTCTAAGCTGGCGTACATAGTTTAAAAAAATAAGGGATTGTAGTGATCAAGTCAATAAAAACAGAATTATTTGAATTAAATATACTAGATACTGTTTCGACAAACTACAAACTTCACACTCATGAAAATATATGTATCTGTGCCATCAAACAAGGCAAGATGCTATTTTTTCATGACGGTGAAGATTTATGGCTCACTTCCGGAGAGATCATAGTCTTCAACACAAATCAACCTCATTTTCTAAAAAATCATAAAGACATAACAAGATACCATATACTACACATCCATAAAGACGTGCTTTTATATCCAAAGATTATAAAAGACCCATCTACATATAAGAAGTTTTTTTCTTTTTGTGATCAGGTCTTGGAAGGTGAACAAAGTCACTTTATAGACAAATTTTTACAAGAATATCAAACAAATCAAGAGAGTTCTTTTTTAAATAAAAATTTTGAAACTATCAAAAAGTACATAGATTCAAATTTAAACAATATCCTCTCTCTTGATGAACTGGCTCAAAAAACAAATCTCAACAGCAGCTATCTCTCAAGAGGCTTCAAAAAAAAGTATGGCTTATCCCCTACACGCTATATCTTCAACAAAAGAGTGCATCTTTCAAAAAAGCTTCTTGATGAAGGCAAAGAGATCACACAAATAGCACTTGAGCTTGGATTCTTCGATCAGTCACACTTCTATAAAGCTTTCAAATCCATCTTTTCGATCACTCCAAATGAATACAAACATATGAAAAGAGTGAGATAACCACTACTTCAAATCTCTCCTAAGATCGTGATATTGAAGCAACTAATGATATTTCTACAGGTGCATTGGATGGCAATGTTGCCACACCTATAGCAATACGACTTCCGACAATAGAAATCCCCAATTCTTCCATCAAAAAAGCCGAAGCAAAATCTGCGATCTTTGAGTGTTCATTGAATCCTTGTTCCGCATTGAGATAAACGCTCAATTGAAGGATCATAGAGATTTTCTCATATTCATGTAAAACAGCCTGTGCCGCCAATAGAGCATTTTTAGCTGCCAATCTCACAGCTTGAAAATATGTTTCGATCGGCTTTGAGATTTGGATCTTTCCTGTATACATCAACACCCCTTGTACTCGGGAGGTCATTCCTGAAGTATAGACGATATCTTGATGACGAATTGCAGGCTGATATTTACCTTGAGGTATAGGCTGATTCATCTTTTGTACCTTTCCACCATAGTGACTATTCTCTTTGCAGCAGCAACCGCTGCAGCATGATCTTGAGAAAAATTTAGACGTACGCTTTCATTTGTATTGTCTCCAAACTCTGAACCTGGAGTCACTGTCACACCCGCTTGATGTCGCAGCAATCTAACAAAGAGTTCAACGCTGATATCCAAGGGCGGTAACTGAGGAAAAAGATAACTTCCAGCCTGTGGCGTAGTCGTAAATATACCTGCAGATCTAAAAACATCCAGTAAATCATCTCTAATCGTTTCATGATCTATGATACGTTCCTCTAGCCAACCTGATGGCTCTTGCAACCAACCTCTTAAAACCGCTTGATTATACCCTGAAGCTCGCAGTGACACTATCGCTTGCAGTCTCTCCATACGCTCGATAAGTTCCGAACTACCAAAGGCTACGCCAAGACGGAAACCACTGAGAGATTCGGTTTTTGACGGTCCCATGATCGTGATGATATTATCAGGCACAATTTCACAAGAACGAAGATGCGTATAGCTCTCACCGCTGTAAAGCAATCTAGAATAAAGCTGATCTACGATCACTGTCACATTGTAAATCTTGGCAAGCATTGCGATCTTGTTGATGGTATCTTTGGTATAGATGACTCCTGTTGGATTATTTGGAGTTGAAAAAACTAAGACTTTCGTACCGTTTTTAAATGCTGCTTCAAGTCGCTCCAGATCGGGACCGTTTTTGGAGGGGATATCTTTGTAAGTAAGGGGAATCGGTACGCCTATACCTCCTAAAAACTTGACGATCTTTCGGTTTGCAAAATAATCCGGCTCGATGATGGCAACTTTTGTATCTTGTCCAACCGTTGCGCCCAATGCCAAAAACAATGCGCCTTGCGTACCAGGTGTGATGATCAACTCGACATCAGCTGATATTTCACGCCCTGTAAACGCACTCAAACGATATGCCAATCCTTGAAGGATCGTTTCAGAGCCACGATATTGGGTATATGCTTGTTCTGCTCCCATTTCGTAACCTTTCATCCACATTTCCGCAGAGCCAGGTGTCGGAGGAAAAGCATCTACATCACCATGAGAAAAATCAACAGGAATGCCTTCCAACTTTTCACCGCGCATAATAGTATCTAGATCATCAATCTTTTGACGAAGCTCCTGTCCAGGAGCATTTTCAGCCCCAATGGCTTTAAATTTTTCATTTAGTGTCATAATACCATCCTTGTTTTTTATCTTTTTAAATCACAAAATTCAATATCCCGTTTCCCTAGATACGCTTCTAGGGATTTCACCCGAGTCAAAATATGCTTTCAGATTTTTGGCTGCGACTTGTGAAGCGCTCTGTTTATCTGTTTCTCCTGAAATATGCGGTAAGATCGTCACATTTGGGTTCATCCAAAGCGGATCACTCTTTGGTAACGGTTCTTGCAAAAAAACATCTAAGATAGCGTGTTTGAGTTTGCGTGTATTTAAGGCTTCAAGCAAGGCTTTCTCATCAACGATCGCCGCTCGGGCAAAGTTCATCAGCGAAGCGCCTGCTTTGAGAGCACTGAAAAAATGCCGATCCAACAATCCACGCGTTTGAGGAGTCAAAGGCAAAAGAACCACTATGATATCTGAGCGCGAGGCTATCTCTGATAAGCCCTCTTCGCCTATTAGAGTTTCGATACCTGAATCTGTGAGATTTTTACTGCGCTTCCAGCCTATGACATTAAAACCGTTGTCATGTAAGCGTTTTGCTGCCCTCAAACCCAGATGTCCCAGACCCAAAATCCCCACGGTTCGATCACTTGCCCTTACCAAATCATGTCGTATCCACTCTTTTTTAGCTTGCTGTTGTATGTACTCTGGCATATCGCGATGTAGGTAAAGTGTCCAAGTCAGCACAGCTTCTGCCATCGTCTCTGCAAGTTGTGGATCAATCAAACGCACGATAGCAACATCATCATTTGGCAATTCAGCCAGTAATCGCTCAACTCCTGCCCATAAACTTTGAACCCATTTTAGGTTTGGCAAGGCTAGAAGATCTTCTGGATTAGGGTTTGCTACGATCGCTACTTCTACTTGGCTTAGTTCATCTTCTGAGAGATCTTTTATCTCACATATATTTGCAAATGGTATTGCAGATCGAAGTGTATCTAGCCATCTTGAAGCATTTTTACCACTGTTACTGTGGATAAGCGGAACGATAGGTTTCATAAAAAGTACCTTTGATAAAATTTTTGCTATTTATTATCAACATGGTACCTTATTTTGACGATTAAGTATTGTACGATATTGACTTTTAAAATTGAGTGTAAAAAATAAAGCACTCTACTGCACTTTTAACACGATTTTCCCAATATGCTTTTTGGTTAAAAATTCTTTTTGTGCCTCCACTATATCTTTTAAATAAAAAGTTTGTGCCACTAAAGGCTTGATCTTTTTATGTTCGATCATTTTGATAAGATTTGGAAAAACTTCTTCTCCAAGCACGGTACATCCAAAGAAACTAAGATCTTTTAAATAAAGTGTTCTGATATCAAGCTCAACCATAGCCCCACCAATCGCACCGGAAGTAGCATATCTTCCTTTTGGTTTTAAAACTTCCAAGAATCTGCCCCATGTTTTTCCGGCGACCAGATCAATCACAACAGTGACACTATTTTTGCCTAAAATCTCCACGATATTTTCTTCTCTAGCTATCACTTGTGATGCGCCTAAGGATTTTACGGCATCAAATTTCGAAGGACTTGTGATCGCTATAACCCTAGCACCCCTTGCTTTTGCCAATTGGATTGCAGCTGATCCCACTCCACCGGAGGCTCCTGAGATCAAAACAATATCCTCTTGGTTTACCTGTGAGCGTGTCAGTAGATTTTCTGCAGTTGAGTAAGAACAAGGAAATGATGCAAGTTCGATATCTGTATATGAACTCTCTATTTTGTACGCATGCTCACAAGACACAACGGTATAATCAGCAAAACTTCCATCACACTCAGAACCAAAATACCATGGGCTTTCAAGTTGCACTCCATTGACTTTTTGAAGACAAGGCTCGATCAAAACTCTTTCTCCGACACGTTCAGGATCAACATCTTTGCCGACTTTCACGATATACCCACAAACATCCGCTCCTTGAATACGCGGAAATTTAAAGCTCTCTCCCGTCCATGAAGAAGTAGCGTCATTACTAGCATCTTTCGCATACCATCCGATACGAGTATTGATATCCGTATTGTTAACACCGGCTGCTTTAACCTCAACTAATACTTCATACTCTTTTGGTTCCGGTATTGACACATCGGTCGCATACTCTAATTGTTCATAATCGCCGTATCCCCGTAAAAGTACTGCATTCATGGTTTTTGGTTTGTTCATGATCACCTCTTTTTGACATTAGTATAATTAAATAAAATTAAACAAACTTTGAATTATGATTTGATTGAATCACTTAAAAGATATCTTAAAATGCAATAAAATACAAGTCATACTGCAATCATTTTAAGGTTAAAGGAATATAATCAACTATAATCCACAAAAAGAAAGGAACACATACTATGAAAAACAATAAACTTTTTACTCCTTTGAAAATAAAGGATTTCACCCTTAAAAATCGTATTGGGCTAGCACCCATGACACGGATGTCTGCATCGGAGAACAGTATACCGAGAGAAGATGTACTCGATTTGCTGATACATCGTGCCAAAAGTGGAGTATCTATCATCTATACAGAAGCAATTGTTACTGATTATGAAAGTTCCCAAGGCTATCCGGGTCAGGCGCGAATACTCACTCAGCCACAAATAGATGCTTGGAAAACCGTAGTTGAAGCGATCCACAAAGAAGGTTCTATCGCTATCATGCAGATGTTTCACTGTGGACGAATGGCTTGGCCGGAAGTGAATCCTGCAAATCGCAGTATCGCACCGAGTCCTATCGCGCCACAAAGCGATAATCCGCTGACTGGATCAGCATATCCGGTGCCTGATGCCATGAGTCAATTTGATATTGATCATGTCATCAACGGATTTGTAGAAACTGCCAAAGGAGCGATAGAGGCTGGTTTTGACGGTGTTGAAATTCACGGTGCCCATGGATATCTCATCAGTCAGTTTTTATCATTTTATTCTAACCAACGCAATGATAAGTATGGAGGTACTGAAGAAAACCGATATCGTTTTGCACATGAGGTTATCCAAGCCGTGAGCAAAGTTATCCCCGATGATCGTTTATTGATATTTAGGATTTCTAATTGGGGTATTGCTGATATGGAAGTTTCTCTTTTTGGTTCAAAAGACGAATACCAAAAAATCATAAAAGACTTATCAAAAGAGCCGATAGATGCTATCTCTGTTTCTACTTATGAATATGACCAAAAAGCTTTTGGCACCGATAAAAATATGGCACAACTCACAAGAGCGATGACCGATCTGCCTATCATGATATGTGGAAGCATCTATGATCGCGCCGGTGCCGAAGAAGCACTAGAGGATGCAGATATCGTACTCAGTGCAAAATCGTTGCTTCTTAACCCAAATTGGGTTGAAGACGTACGAGCAAATAAAAAACTAAAAAGGCATACATCCGAAGAGGCAAATGTTGCTTACACGCAAGAACCACTGGCTTAAGAGGGGAGAATTGAATGTTATTTGATGGATCGCTACATGGGGTTAAGGTCAATAAAAGAAAAGCATATGCTGTATTTGAGATCCTTTACACTGCCGTTGATTTTATGGCTGCTATGGCATTTACCGTAGGATCGGTGATGTTTCTCTATGCAGACTTAACGTATAGTGCAAAATGGTTTTTTATTATCGGATCATTGCTCTTTGCCTTCAAACCGACCATTAGAGTTGTTCGTGAGATCAGATTGGCAACAACCGGACATGAGGATGAAGTGGAAGAAGTATCAGATCAATATAGTTGAAGAATAGGTTTGCACCTTATTCTTCAACCTATACGAATTTTAATCAATCAGCTTATATTGATCACGTAAAATAGAAATAACTTCTGCTTTTGGATTATCGGAAAGTACTATTTTTTCACCGGTGATTTTCTCAGCTATGTCTGTATAAGTCTTTGAAACACTCATCAACATTTCTGTCGGTAGAAAATTATCACGTGCCAGTGCTTCACGCTCGCTCATGCGTGATTTATTTAATAAAATATCCGGGTCAGGAAAATGGTTTAACAATAACTGACGAAATCCCTCTTTAGAGTTTTCGACAACATGACCTTTTGCGTATTCTTTGGCATCCCAAATACGTGAAGAATCAGGAGTTCCCACCTCATCCATATAGATGAGCTTATCGTTGCCTTGAGCATCTTTAACATAACCAAACTCAAACTTGGTATCGACAAAAATTTGATCGATTTTCGCCAGCTCATTGGAGATCACATCAAAGCCCTCTGTCAATAGCTTTTCATAAAGTGTTATATCCTCTAATGATTTAAAATTGAAAGCTTCATAATTATCTTCGATATTTTTACGTGTGATATTGACATCATCTACTTCAGGCACACCGGGGATGCCCTTCAAGATTCCCTTGGTAGAAGGCGTTTGTAGTAACTCAGGTAATTTAGAGTCTTTAGACAGACCGTCTGCAAGTTTAATACCGCAAAACTCGCGTTCGCCTTTTTCGTATGCGCGCCACATGGAACCGGTAATATACTGACGACATATTGCTTCGATCATCACAGGATTTGCTTTTTGTACTATCCAGACAAATGGATGCGGGATATCAAGTATATGACTATCCGCAAGTCCTTTCTCTTTAAATAGCTTAAACCAATGATTTGAGATGGCATTGAGAGCGGCACCTTTACCAGGTACTCCCCTCATATCTCCCTCTCCCTTCCAAACACACTCAAAGGCAGATATACGATCACTAATAACCATGATCGCTAAAGGCGTATCGATCGGTACATTATAAGATTTTTCTTTTATGAGACGTCGACTATCGCTATCACTCAACCAATAGACAGAGCGAACCTTACCACTATGTACCGGTAAATCAGTACGAATCGGGAGGTCATTATTGACCGCTAATACTTTATCCGCTAAATTCATTATTCATACCTTTATATTGACTAATTTTATAGCGCCAATTTTAGCAAAACATAGATTTACTTGTGCTTACTAACTCTTAATTTTTTGCTGAATCTGAGTGCTATCAGAAAACTTACATGACACACTTAAAACTTCAAACAGTGAAACAAATTGATGGCAAAATTCCTATCTTTGTTATGCTACTACGACATACTCTTTCGTAAAAAATGCTGCTGATTTTGAGAAGTCCAAAAACTTCGCTTCGTCATCCAAAAATACAGTACGTAACTTTTGTCCGTCAGGTGAGTTGATAGCCTCTATAAACGCTACCTCTGATTCCCACCACAACTCGGCGATGCCATCATATTCTTGTGAAATTCCTCTGGAATCTTGCACGGCTTTGTTAAGCGGTGTATTGATCGTGTGGCTTTGCACATAACGATGTACCTTGTAAGTTTTTGCAAATTTTTCCAAAAGAGGCCCATGATGATTTAGCCAATAATCCTGAAACTCCTCCCGAGACAGCTCAGAACGACGGCTGACACACATCACTAATTTGATCATATTAAATCCTTGCTTGATTGTTTTTAAATGTAATTATACTTTTTTTATTGATCTTATTGTTCATGGTATTTCTTTTTCCACAAAATTTCCTCTCAATTTAATCTAACATAGCAAAACTTACATGACACTCCTAAGAAGCCGATGAGGGAAATTTGGTATAATTGCGAATCCAAATCAATTACAAGGTCATATGTGTTAAAAGTTGTTGAAATATTTTATTCTATTCAGGGCGAGGGAACCTATAGTGGCGTTCCTAGTATCTTTGTGAGGCTTCATGGGTGCAACTTGTCTTGTTCGTTTTGTGATGACGCACTGCATAAGGGAGATTATAAATCCTATACTTATGAAGAAGTTTATGAAGAGATCAAGAAGTACCCTGCCAAGAGAGTCATCATCACAGGCGGAGAGCCGACTATCACCGACCTCAACGACTTTATAAGATTTTTACATGAACACGACTACTACGTGTGTATCGAGACCAATGGCTTTAAACTACAAAACGTCAAAGAGGCAGACTGGATCACTTACAGCCCAAAAGATTGGGATAACCTGAAAACTGAGGGTTGGAGCGAGATCAAATTCATCGTTTCAAGAGATGACAATACGAAAAAAATCGTGGATTTTAAAACCGACAAACCGATCTACATACAACCGCTGAACTTTTTTGATAAACCCGATATGGACAATCTGGACTTTTGCATCGAGCTTGCAAAAGAGCATCCAAATCTATTGCTTAGTATCCAAATGCACAAATTTTTAGGAGTGAGATAATGACCAAAGCTTTGATCATATTTAGTGGAGGTCAAGACAGCACGACATGTCTTGGTTGGGCAAAAGAGCGATTTGACATCGTGGAGACGATCACATTTGATTACGGTCAAAAACACAAAGTCGAGATAAAACAAGCGGATAAGATAGCCGCTATGATGGGTGTAAAAAACACTCTTCTTAGCATCAATGCCTTCACGGAACTCAATGATTCTGCCTTGATAAACTCTGATCTTGATATCTCGGCTCATCATCAACACAAAAAGAACCTGCCTGCTTCTTTCGTGCCAAATCGCAATGCTATCTTTTTTACGCTTGCTCACGCTTTTGCACAAAAGCAAGGTATCGACAATCTCGTGACCGGCATCAACCAGACCGATTATTCGGGATACCCAGATTGCAGAGAGCCGTTTGTCAAAGCACTTGAGACAGCTCTCAATCTCGGCAGTGAAGCAAATATCAAATTTCACTATCCGCTGATGCACCTAACAAAAGGCGAGACTTTTGAGCTAGCCCGACAAGAAGGTATCTTGGATATAGTAGTGAACGAATCGCATACGTGTTACAACGGTGATCATGTTAGCTTTCATGACTGGGGTTATGGTTGTGGGAAGTGTCCCGCTTGCGTGCTTCGAGAAAAAGGTTGGGAAGATTTTATAAAAAATTCTACGGCTAAATAGGATTATCTCAAAGCTTTTATCAGTCGAAAGATCTCGGCAACACTGTGCTTCATGTTTTTCTTGGCATTTTCTTTGTCCATCGCGCGCTCCAGGCTCATAGGCATATTGATGATGGAAAACATCGCCGTGATGCCTTGATCATGACAAGCATAGGCATCATCCGTCAGACTTCCAGAGAGTGCTATGACGATCTTGTCATATTTTTTTGCCAATCTTGAGATACCAACAGGCGCTTTGCCCATAGCCGTTTGAAAATCAAGCTTGCCCTCTCCCGTGATGATGATGTCCGCCCACTTTATCTTGTTTTCAACATCCAGCTTTTCAAAGATGATCTTCGTACCTGGTTCTAGCTTGGCATCTAAAAATGCCTTAAATGCTCCTCCCAAACCTCCTGCGGCTCCGGCTCCTTTGAGAGAAGAGACATCAACACCCAAGTCTCTTTTAATCACATTTGAAAAATGTTCTAAACCCTTGTCTAATGCAATGATCTCTTTCTCACTAGCCCCTTTTTGTTTACCGAATACAAAAGCTGCGCCGTTTGGACCGTAAAAAGGATTGTCCACATCACAAGCTATGATGAACTCACACGCTTTGAGTTTTGGATTGACCTCATTTGTATCGATCTTTTCGATCTCACAAAGCGATCTTCCGATCGGATTTAATTCCTTATCATGATGATCGAAAAATCGAAATCCAAGTGCTCGCAACATCCCGATGCCGCCGTCATTGGTCGCACTTCCGCCGATACCTATGATAAATTTCCGACAGCCTTTTTGTAGAGCATCTTCGATCATCTGCCCTACTCCATAGGTCGTTGTGTTCATGGGGTTTCTAAGTTTGTCTTCAACCAGCGGGAGACCTGCCGCACTTGCCATCTCAAGTATGGCGGTTCCATCTTCTAAGATACCGTATTTTGCAGTGATTTCATTAAAAAGAGGATCTTTGACACGCACTTTGATCTCTTCGCCTTTGAGTTCATGTAAAAGTATCTCAAACGTACCCTCGCCTCCATCGGAGATCGGAACCTGTTTGACGACAAACTGCTCGGATACTTCGCCAATGCCCTCTGCTATCGCGTCAGAGGCTTCATTTGTGCTAAGTGAGCCTTTAAAAGAATCGATGGCAATCAATACATTCATCTTGTCCATAGTCCTTCATAACAAATTTTATAGTAAATTTATTCTACAACTTTAAAACTTAAATAAAACTCATCGGACAAGCACTCAAAACATCACAAAACTCTTAGTACAATCAAATATATTAATTGGTATAATACGAAAAAATTCACAAGGAAGATAGATGAAAGATTCACAAGTAGCAGAGTTATATTTTGTAGTAAAAAGTCCTGCCAGATACTATATGTTTGTACTTTTAACCATGTTTGGAGGCTGGAACATAGCCCAAGACATCATGCATATTCTGGACAACAAACTCACAGTATCTTCTATAGCTTTTGAATATGTTGCAATCACCGTTTTTTCTTTATTAGGATTTTATTTCGTAAGAAAAAATGCCAAAAAGAAGATAAAGATCTTAGAAGAGCAGTAAACTGCTCCCATAACATCTCCCATATCTTTATACTCACTACACGTTGCCTACACGTTGTTTTTACACTGCCTACACGCAATATAATTATACTTCCGTTACAAATCAACATAAGGGAAGACAAAATGAAAACTTCAAGCAAATTAAAATTGGCAGGCGCTCTTTTAGGAGCTACAATCATCACGGCAACTACTGCAGTTGCCAGCGGGAGCAACGATAAAGTAGGAGCAGGAAGCTGTAGCGGATCCAAAAAAAGCTCACAATCCATGACCTCAAGCGATAAAAAAAGCGCCAACATTACTTGTGGTGCGGCAAAAAAAGCGGCTATGGAAAAAGAAGCAGCTCTCAAAAAAGCCAATAACGGCAAATGCGGAGTTGGAACTTGCGGAAGTTCTAAAAAAGCAAATTAGGAATCTTTCATGATAGATATAAAAGGCTGTGGGCTAGGACTTAGGCGAGATTTTCTTCATGAGATAGCAGTAGATGGCTTTTTGCCTGATTTTTGGGAGGTAACTCCTGAAAATTGGATATATATGCCATATCATCATAGAGAAAAATTTGAAGAAACAGTCGCACTCAGACCGACTTTAGCTCACGGGCTTTCTTTATCTATCGGGTCCCCGGAATCGGTTAATAAAAAATTCTTAAAAGAGATCAAGCAATTTTTAGACAGATACGGCATCAAGTATTATTCCGAACACTTGAGTTTTAGCTCTTTTGGAGCAAATCAGACATATGAGCTTCTTCCACTTCCTATGACTAAAAAGATGGCATTGCATGTCAGTGATAAAGTCAAAGTGGTTGAAGATATACTGCAAAGAAATCTCATCTTGGAAAATGCTACTTATTATCACACACCGCAATCTGATCTAAGTGAATCCGAGTTTATAAATATGGTGTTAGACAAGTCCGGCGCAAAACTGCTATTGGATGTCAACAATGTATTTGTGAACTCTGAAAATCACGGCTATGATGCGATCTCTTTTCTAGATGAGCTAGATATTTCAAAGGCTGCTTACATACACGTAGCCGGACATTATAAAGATGACGAACTAGCTCTCATCATAGACTCCCACGGTATGCCTGTAGCTGATCAGGTATGGGAATTATTGAAACATACTTTATCAAAAACAGATACTCCTGTCATGATCGAGAGAGACAATAACATACCGCCATATAAAACTTTGGAAAAAGAGTATAAAAAATTGCAAAAACTACTCAATGGAGTACGTCATGATAGAGTTTAAAGAACAAAAAAAGATCATTGATGTTGCAAAAACAATCGAAAAACCACCGATCGAGCAAAGAGGATTGAGGGCATATCAAGAGCTTATATGCTCTCGTTTTTACGAAGTCTTGAGCAATGCTTTTCCTATCTTTTTTGAAATCGTAGATAAAGAAGAGTTTGAACAAAACATATATAGATTTATGAATGATGGAGCAAAGACTCCCTACATCTGGAAAGTTCCAAATGAATTTCGAGACTTTGTCAAAAAGAAAAAACTTTTTAAGACCATGAAATATGTGGATGATCTTTTGTGGTTCGAGTGGATCGAGATCAAGCTCATGATGAAAAACTACAAAGATAGAAATGTCGTCAAATTTGACTATAAAAAGAAATACAAAAAAAGTGATTCTTGTGCGCTAAAAAAGATCAAGTTTAAAGTGCATGAGAAGAAGTTTGATGAACCCGGTACATTCTTTTTACTTGCTTATTATGATTTTGCAAAGGATCAAGTATTTTTTCGGGAAATTTCGCAAATTTTGTATATTTTTATAAAAACAATAAACAAAGACGGTATCCACAAAGGCATCGAGAAGATATCAAACTTGACAGAAGAATCACCAAAAGTCGTCATAGATTTTCTAAAACCGACACTAAAAGAGCTTTATAAGCTTGGCGTGTTGGGCCAAAACAACAAAAGGAAATAAAATGTGTTTAAGAGATTGTTATCTAAACATAGAAAGAAAGATGAGCAACCTACAAAGTCTCAGCCTGCTGTTAGCAAGAGTGATCGTCGCTTATGGGTTTTATACGCCTGCTATGAAAAAATTCGGCAATATAGATGCTGTTGCAGCCTGGTTTGGAACGCTTGGCATCCCTTTCCCTCTTGTTAATGCTTATCTGTCCGCAAGTACGGAGATATTGGGTGTTGTTTTACTGACTTTAGGTTTGTTGACGAGGTTCATCTCAATCCCGCTTATAGTCATAATGATAGTAGCGATCACTACAGTACACTTACCAAACGGTTTTCACGCCGCTGATAATGGATTTGAGATCCCGCTTTACTATATGATATTTTTACTTATATTTTTGTCATTTGGAGCCGGGAAAATAAGCATAGATAATTTTTTATTCAAAAAGAAATAAATGCTATAATAAACAAAATCAAAAAGAAGAAATAATGAAAATCTTACTCTTAGAAGATGATAACATACTAGCCGATCTTCTTTTCCATCACCTTAAAAAAGATGTCAATCAAGTCGTACATGTCAGTGATGGAGAGAGTGCTTTGGATGAAGCAAGTTCAAACAAGTTTGACCTAATGATACTTGATATAAACGTACCGAAACTAAACGGTATAGAGGTACTAAAAAGTATAAGATCATACAGTAAAACCACACCGATCATCCTCATAACTGCATATCAAGACACTAAACATTTGAAAAGCGGCTTTGAGGGCGGCTGCGATGATTATATAAAAAAACCTTTTGACCTGGAAGAGTTGGATCTTCGGATCAACAATATAAAAAAGAGATTTAGCATCGAAAATAACGATAAGATAACCATCGGCAGATCAATCTACATGATCCCTTCCAAAAATCTCCTATTTGTCGATAGGAAGGAGTTTCAACTTGCTAGAAAAGAGATCGAGATACTCTTATACCTTAGCAGTAGGAAACAAAGGGTGATCTCCTCAGATGAGCTTATTCAAAATATCTGGGAATTTGAAGATATGCCAAGCGATGCGACTATACGGGTCTACATCAAAAATCTCCGTAACCTCATCGGGAAAGATAAGATAAAAACCATCAGAGGGAGCGGCTACTACTTTGAATAACGAAGAAAAAAAGGCACTGTATAGTTTTTTGATCATATATACACTCTCGGCATTTATATTGATATCAATAATCGCTGTTCTTTACTACAACAAAGGCATAGTCTCTATCCAAGACAGCTGTAGTATGGAGATGAGAAATGCTGCACTATGGACTGAAAAAGAGTTGATGCATGCAGAAATGGAAAAGATCCCGTACAAATTCAAATCACCAAAAGGCGACTTAAGGGTCGGACTTTTTGATGCAAACACTAAAAAACTTTACTCAAATTTAAAAGACAATAACATATACTTTTCTAAACTAGCTTACAAAAACAACAAACACAATTATCATATACAGAAACTGGAACCTAACATATTAAAGGTTGCCTATATCGTTGTGGAAACAGATGCCATAGCTAAAGATAAAATAAAATTGATCACACTGCTCGTCGTAACAACTCTGATTTCCATGATGTTTGTCTTCTTTATAGGATATTGGCTCAGTAAGATACTTCTAAGCCCTGCTAGAAGCAGGATACAAAAACTAAATCGTTTCATAAAAGACAGTTCACATGAACTAAATACTCCAGTATCTGCTCTCATGATGAGTGCCTCTACTCTAAAGAATTCAAAAGAGATAAATCAAAGAATCATCAACCATATTTCTGTAAGTGCAAAACTTATATCTCAAATCTACAATACTCTCTCCTTTATCGCGTTCAATGACGTAGATGAGAGGTTTGATGAGAGGTTCGATCTTAAAGAGCTTGTCGAAGAAAGTGTCAGGTTTTTTGATGAGATTGCAGCAAGTAAAGGCAATAGCATCAAATGTTCTCTTGAACAAACCGATGTCTTTTTAGATAAAACAAGAATCCAAAAAATCATCAACAATCTTCTCTCAAATGCCATAAAATACAGCTACCCCAAAAGTGTTATAGAAGTGATGTTAAAAGATCACACTTTGTGTATCATAAATCAGGGCGAAGGCATCAAAGAAGAAGATCAAAAAGCTATATTTAAAAGATTTGAGCGAAGAAATGCAAATGAAGAAGGCGGCTTTGGGATAGGACTTGATATCGTTCAGCGTATATGTCAAGAGTATGACGTGAAAATCAAAGTAGAATCAATACTCAAAGGTAAAACAACATTTTTTCTAACATTTCCGACACCTTAACGGCTTTGAAATCTTTTTTTAAGATCCATTCTCAAACTAAGTAAGATAAACGCAGCGAGCATATAAGAATACTCCCTCCAGCTCAAGACTTTTTGTGCCATAGAAGCATGAATCGTCAACAAGATCAAAACTATATAAACCAGCCTATGCCACTTATGATACTTCACAAAAAGCTTCTTGGTCGAAGTAATGCTCATAAAGAGAAGTACGGCAAACGAGATCATACCAAGATAGACGAACGGTTTTTCATACGTCTCTTTTGCCACCAAAGCAAGATCAAATTGGGTACCGAGAATGATAAAATTTAGAAAATGCAAAAATGCATAAAAAAAGGAAAATAACCCAAGAAGCTTTCGATATTTCATGAAATTGACGACTCTTCGAAGTATTGAAGCGGACAAGGTAATCATAAGTAAGATCAAAGCGGTTCTTCCCGTGATTATATAGATATACTTAATCGGGTCAATAGCATCTTTCAAATTAATCAGTAAATATGCCAACGGTAACAAAAGAAATATCGAAATTATGAACTTTTTTTTCATTTATATTTTCTCAAATCCATACCTTTATACATGGATGCCACCTCTTTTTCGTAGCCGTTGAACATAAGTGTCTTTTGCTTCCAAAAACTACCGAGTTTTCGCTCCCTCGCCTGTGACCATCTTGGATGATCAACATGAGGATTGACGTTTGCATAAAAGCCGTATTCGTTAGAATTTACTTTTTTCCAAGTATTCAAAGGTTCTTCCTCCACTAATTCAATGCTGACGATGGACTTAATACTTTTAAATCCATACTTCCAAGGCACTACAAGTCTGATCGGAGCGCCGTTTTGATTTGGCAATGCTTTACCATACATACCAACGCTTAACAGAGTGAGATCATTCATAGCTTCATCTATTCTCAGTCCTTCGACATAAGGATAAGGGATGTTACCGCCAAAGATACTACTTGCTTGATCTGGAAACTGTTTGGGATCAAAAAGTGTCGTGAACTTGACAAACTTAGCTTTTGAGGTAGGTTTCGCTTTTTTTAGTATGTAAGAAAGCGGAAAACCAATCCATGGCAAGACCATAGACCAGCCCTCGACACAGCGAAATCTGTATATCCTCTCTTCAAGCGGATAAGATGAATAGATCTCTTCTAAGCTTATATCCATAGGATTCTCGACTTCTCCTGAAATTTTCACATTCCAAGGACTTGGTTTTAACGTCTGTGCCATCTTTGCCGGCTTGTCTTTGTCTAGAGAAAACTCATAAAAGTTATTGTATGTACTCGCTTGATGAAAGGAGTTGAGTTCCAAACCTTTACCAAAATCTGTTTTTTTGAATTTTAAAGGCATCCTATGCTCACTCTCAATCGCTGCCAGTTTTTCTACTATCACAGAAAGTGAAACCGTACTGGCGATCCCAAGTTTTAAAAAATGTCTTCTCTTTTCAAATAACTCCTCAGGGGTGACTTCATTTTCACTTATATACCAACTGGGTTTTTTCAAAATATACATCATATACTCCTGTTGTAAAAAATATTATGACTATTATATTGATATTTTGTGTAATGTTTGTTAGTTTTCTTTTTTCCAATCTATTAGATTATGCATCACCCCTATGATAGAAGGAGATACCGGAGAGATCTTTTTGCTCACAACGGTAATAGAGTTTGGTATAACTAAAAAAAGATAAGGATTGTCATTGACTATAAGCTTGAAGATCTTACGATATATAGCATCGAATTTCGCAGTATCAATCGTACGTTCAGCTTTTTTGATAAGCTTGTCTACCTCAATATTCTTATATCCTACAAAATTAAAACCGCCTTTTTTATAAGACTCACTATCCCAAATACTATAGGCATCAGGCTTTAATCCAACTGACCAGCCAAGCAGCACTGCTTCGAATTTTTTAGGCAAGACTACTGTATTTAAAAAGGCTTGCCACTCCATGATCCTAAGCTTTACTATCACACCTGATTTTTTTAGTTGGTGCTGTAAGATTTGAGCGATATAAGATCGTACCGATCCTGTGCTTGTCGTGATCTCAAACGTGAGAGGATGAGCGCTGTCATAGCCTGCTTGTTTTAACAGCTCTTTTGCCTTTTTAATATCTTGTTTTGGAGCCTTGACATTTTTATTAAATGCTCCGGTTCCTGGCATAAAAGGTCCTGTACAGACTTTACCGTGTCCAAAATATAAAATTTTAACAAGTTCTTCTCTATCTATTGCCAAAGATAGCGCTTTTCTGACAAGAGGATTTGCAAATTTCTTATTTTTTAGATTAAATCCCAAGTACTCATAAGAGTGAGCAGGAGATTCGTAGATATTAAATTTTTTCTTAAAATCACTATCTATCTGCCTTTTTAACTGCAAAGGTGACAAAGAACCGACATCCAATAATCCTGATTTTAACATCAAAAAATTTGCCGAGCTGTCAGGCAGATAATGAAAGATGATCTTGTCTATATAGGGTTTATGTATAAAATAGTTAGGGTTTGCTTCTAGTTCTATATCGCTTGAGATAGAAAACTTTTTTAGAGTATATGGTCCTGTTCCTATAGGAGCTTGGTTAAACTTGCTTGTCATGAGGTTTTTATCATTTTTCAAAATATGCCTTGGCAATATTTCCATCATCCAAGTCTCTAAAGCATTAAAATAGGGATATTTGTACGTAACTTTCACGGTATAATCATCAAGCGCTTCGACACTTTTTATGTGTGTAAAACTTGAAGAATAAGGAGTAAAAATCTTAGGAGAGATTATAGTCTTATAAGTAAATACGACATCTTTTGCAGTAAAAGGGGCACCGTCACTCCACTTGACTCCATGTCTCAGATGAAAGATAAGTGTTGTTTTATCTTTAAACTCGTAACTTGTTGCCAATGAACATTTGATCTTTCCAAATTTGTCATACTTTATTAGAGAATTAAACAAAAATTGAGTGATTTCACTACTGGCACTATCAGTCGAAAGTATTGGATTTATCCTACTTGGATTTGCACTTATTGATAGATGCAGGGTTGAAGCAAAAAGATTTAGTAAAAATACGGTTAAAAAGATTAATAATTTCATTTGCGGATTATACCATAAGAAAAATAAACTAAAAAGAGGGCGAAATTGCGTCCGAGGTGGGCAACTCGGACGCTCTTTCAAAAAAAATATTCGTTCTATAAAAAGGAGGGTTGCGTCTTGGTAAAAGAATTATAGGATTGTTTGTTAAATGCGAAATTAATTTTTGTTAAATAAATAGTAAATAGGAGAAGTTTTATCTTATTTGTGAGATTTACACTCTATAAACTATACAAAAATTAAGTCGAATGGCAGTGTCATCTTTTCTTTAGTATTAGAAATTTTAAAATATTACTTGAAAATTAAAAAAGAAGGGAAATTGCGTCCGAGGTGGGCAACTCGGACGCTCTTTCAAAAAATATATTCGTTCTATAAAAAGGAGGGTTGCGTCTTGGTAAAAGAATTATAGGATTGTTTATTAAATGTGAAATTAATCTTTTTTAAAC
>JAWVXD010000008.1:0-96187 GCA_033723415.1 Sulfurospirillaceae bacterium | reverse complement strand
ATATATCTATTATCTTCGACATCCCATATCTCAGAATTTTTCGCATGTTTAACAAAAACTGGATATAGATTCCCCTGTCCTCTCGCAAACACTTTTGTTTTACGCTTCTGCAGCTCTTGATTTCTCATTATCTTCCCCTTTGCTTATATTTGAAACAAACAATACACACTTTAAGTGTGCTATAAGTGTGTATTAAGAAAAATCAAGAAAAAAAATTATAAATTTTCGAAGATGTAACAAAAAGTAAATACTTTTTTTGTTACGATTGCATTGAGTTTTATTATATTTGAGGTACTTTATGCCGTATAGAGATTATGGAGATAAAATGTTTAATGAAAAAAATATCCCGCGATTAATTATTTTAACACCGATCTTGACGATTGTGATCTTAGTTGTCTTAATTCTCTATTCTTTTATTAAAACACAACAAGACTATTTTTTACAAGAGAGTACACAACTTGAAAAAAATTACATGACGAGTCAAAAAACCATACTTCAAAAAGAAGTCGATGATGTTTTTCAATATATTAAGTACCATAAAAAGCTTATGATTGAAAATGAAAAAAAAGATATGAAAATACAAATGAAAGCATTTCTAAATATTATTTTGAGCAATGATTCGACACCGCAGAAATATCTATCTTACATTAAACAAAATTCTAATGACGACACGGATTTTATCATTTATGATGTCAAAAATGACCACATAATAGAGAATGAAAATGTTTTTTTTAACAAAAATACGATACCGATACACAAAAATATGGATGGAGTTTTTATCTTAAAGGATAAAACGGATTTGTTATTTTTTAGATATATACCCAGTAAAAATATCCTGATCATCTTAATCAAGGATATTTACTATAAGTTGGGTGATTTAAAACACTCCATCGCTAGATGGATCGAAAATATACGATTTGAAAAAAACAATTATCTTTGGGTTTACTCCAGTACCAATAAATTGATAGCTAATCCTTATCGAAAAAATGACATCGGCAAAGATGACACCTATAGAAAAGATATTAAAGATACTTTTTTTGTGCAAAAACTTGTCAAACTTGCGATCAAAAATCCAGATGGCAGTTTTTTTGAATTTTACCCTTTCGAACAAAAAAAAGAAACAGAACATAAACAGCTAGGATTTGCAAAATTCTATAAAGAATGGGATTGGGTAATCGGCTGTGGTGTCAATACAAATGAAATTCGAAAAAATATAGAAAGTCACAAACTTCTCCTAGAAAAAAGGATCGATAAGTATGTTAAAACAACGATTTTAATAGCACTTTTATTGATCTTGGTCATATCGCTCTTGTCTATATTGACATCCTATAAGATAACGAAAACATTTAAAGCCTATCAAGACAAAGTAAATAAAAACGAGATTGATCTGAAAAATAAAATTGAAATTGCACTACAAGAAGCTCAAGAAAAAGACCGAGCAATGCTTCACCAATCAAGACTTGCACGAATGGGGAATATCTTAAATATGATATCGCATCAATGGCGACAACCGCTAAGCCAACTGGCCGGCATCATGATGGAATTAGAAACTACGGTGATGTTTAAGAAGGCAAGTGATAAATTTTTGTTCTCCTGCGCCAATGATGCAACAAAAATAATCCAATTTATGTCCTTTACTATCGAAGATTTTAGAAACTTTTTTAAACCAGATCGAGATAAACAAGATTTCAGTATCGCTGATGCCTGCAAGGATGCTATAGGTTTGATCAAAGCATCACTGACCAATCAAGATATTGTCCTAGAGTTTAACGTCAGAGATGATAAAACTATACATGGCTACAAAAGAGAATATTCACAGGTCATTTTAAACTTATTGTTAAATGCCAAAGATGCTATAATTATGAATAATATAAAAAATGGAAAAATTATTTTAACAGTCAAAACCCAAGATGAAGTATCAATTGTTACGGTTTATGACAATGCGGGTGGTGTTGATATCGAGAATATAAATTCAATATTTGAGCCATATTTTTCTACAAAAAAATCGCAAGGTACCGGTCTTGGTTTGTACATGTCTAAAATGATCATTGAAAAAAACATGCAAGGAAGCCTTCGTGTCAGAAATGTTAAAAACGGCGCAATATTCACCATACTTTTGTAACAAAAATAGGCATATATCATGAAAGAGTTAGAAGAAGTTTTAAAAAAATACACAGTTTTATTGGCTGAGGATGATGATGAAGTCAGAAAAAGATTAAAGAATACATTGGCTTTCTACTTTAAAGATGTTTATGAAGAAAATAACGGCAATGATGCCTATGACGTGTTCATCGAAAAAAAACCGGATTTATTGATTTCAGATATCGAAATGCGCGATGGAGATGGAATTGAGCTTGTCAAAAGGATTCGAAAAGTCAATCTACACACTCCGATAATAATCCTAAGTGCTTACTCAAAAGAAGAGTATTTACTGAAATTGATCAATTTAAAAATAGATTATTACCTCTTAAAGCCGACAACCAACAAGCAATTGTTTGATGCAATATCAAAGGCTTTAGTGAAAATCAATAACAATATTTTACAATTAACAGCGGGTATCCGTTTAAATATTGATGACAATACAATTTTATACAATGGTGAAAAGATTGTTTTGAGAAAAAAGGAAAAAGATTTTTTAGAACTTTTATTTCAAAATAAAAATAGGATCACAAAGTATGATCTCATTCAAGAGTACATCTGGGGCGATAAGATCATGACACAAAATGCACTCAAAACCTTTATCAAAGAACTCAGACAAAAAATGCCTGTTGACATTCTCAAAAACATCAAACAAGAAGGCTATATAATCTCTCAATAATGCAGGGGCAAACTTTGACAATCTCAGTAATATCTATTAAAATATATTTTAGAGGTGTTGATACACCTCTAAATCTTTATAACCGCACGTCCTAGACTTTTCCCATCAAGCATCGCTTGGATCAATCTTGGCAACTCTTCCAAAGTGTGTTCATGTAAGATATCACTTAAATCGATCTTCCACTCGTTTGCGAGTTTATTCCAAAGCTCAAACCGATCTCCGCTAGCTAACTCGGCAGAGTCGATACCTAATAGATTAATCCCTCTTAATATAAATGGAAAGACCGTAGTGTTTAATGCAGGAGAGCCGACCAGTCCGCAAATAGCAACACTTCCGCTAGGCTTGATTTGCTTTAAGATATTTTCCAAAAGTTCTCCGCCAACGACATCAATAGCACCATCATAAAGCGGTTTTAAAAGTGGCCTTTTGGCATCCATAACAAATTCATCTTTCAAGATCACCTCATCTGCGCCGATGGAGATCAAAAAGTCTTTCTTTTCTGCCTTTGAACTCAGAGCCACGACTTTAAATCCAAGATGATGTAAGAGCTTCACGCTAAAACTTCCCACCACTCCGGTCGAACCTGTGACTAAAATCGTATCGCCTTTTTTTTGTCCGTTCTTAAGTAGTTTATCGACCCCGATCGCAGCCGTCAAACCTGCCGTACCTATAGTAGCTGCTTCTTTTAGGCTTAGAGTTTCTGGAAGCGGCACGACCCAATGTGAGGGCACACTGATGTACTCGCCAAAAGCACCGTTTGTATTCATGCCGAGATCAAAACTGGTGACTATCACTTTGTCACCAACTTTAAATTTTTCAATAGAACTTCTCTCTACTATCCCTGCAGCATCTACTCCAGGGGTATGAGGGTACGTTTTTGTAACTCCTTTATTTCCTATAGAGCTTAGTGCATCTTTGTAGTTTAAGGCACTATATTTAACTCGTACTAAAACATCATTTTTATCCAAATCTTCTAAATGCAGGTCTTTGATGTTTTGCACAAATTTGCCATCGATTTCTTCTGCGACTAAAGCTTTATAAGTCATCTTCTTTCCTTTTTTATTTTTTTAAAACAAATGCCTTGAAAACAGTAAAAATGATACCTAATTCAAGTAGCAAAAGCAATATATACAAGTCATAAACTTGAATTTGTTTATTTTCAATGTGAAAATAGTCTAAAATTTTATAAAATACATACGAAAATACTAATCCAGCGAGATATCCTTTTTGTTTCATTGTATCAGCCCAAGAAAGTACCTGAGTTTTGTGAAGCGCTATAGTTTCCATCCTCACCAGATAACTGCCGAAAACAAAAGTGAGTTGATAACCGATATAAACCAACAAGGCACTCTGATATGAGTAATTTAAGATCAAAAATGCCCAGACAAAGGCTAATACGGCTACTTCTACAAAAAGTGTTATATAAAAAAACGATCTTATATTCATAATCTTATAGTAAATTTTCGCAAGAAATAACATTCCAAGAGCCAAGAAAATACCACCTAAAGAAAAGATCGAAGGCTGGAGAGGAGTGTATAATACAAATACACTCCCCACGCTTAGTCCTAAAAATAGTGAATTGAAAAATTTGTAATACAAATAGTATCTTATATTGATTGCTTTCAAAATCTTGCACTCATCCCTATCATAAAGCTTCGCTCAAAATTTACTGGATATATACCTAGATTATATCCATCATATGCGAACAGAGCGTTTTTTCTGCCGAAAATATTGTTTATTTTAGCAAAATATCGAAATTGTTTGTAATTATATGTTACTGACATATCTGTAGAGTTATATGATGACATTTTTCCTAAGACCTGTTTAAAGTCACTCATAGCATATGCTTTTGACTTATATATATGAGAAAGTACCAGATATGTCCGATATGTCGGATGATACGCTAGAGACACTTTGACATTGTGCTCAGGGACTCCCGGTATTTCATTGCCCACAATAGCTGGATTTGAACTGTCTGCTACGATCTTTGTTTTGACAAAAGAGTAATTGAGACTGAGCGCTAGATTGTAAAAAATACTATATTTTTCAAAAATTTCAAAGCCGTATTTTCTCGTTTTATCCAAGTTCGTATTGGTATAAGTCGCACCGTTATAGTAAATCTCATCTTTGATCTTAGAATAAAATGCAGAAGCTTTAAATTTATTTGGATATCCAAGATAGTTGTATCCGACATTGAGAGTTTGTACTTTCATAGGTTTGATGAAGCCGTTGAACGTATTGGTAAACGCATTGAAAAATCTGTCTATATCTGGTGCTTGAAATGATTGATTTAGATTGACAAAAAGAGATGAAATCTTGTCAAATTCATAGTTGTATCCTAAATCGTATGCTTGTAAAAAGTAACGATCATGAAGTGCAACCGTAACGGTATCATATCGATAATCCACACTTTCACCTCGCACTCCAAATGAAAAGAGACTGTTACCTTTTTTGTAATTGGCCTTGGCATAGTAACCAACATTGTTTTTTTGAGTGGTTTTTGAAGTATTAAATCGTTTGCCGTCAAACTTTTGAACTCCAAACACGCTGTTTATTTCATCACCCGTGTAGTTCATCTTGGCTTCATACGTTTTATAGTTATAGTTATTGATCGAATGATAGGTAATAAAATTTGAAACTTTATCTTCATTTGTGCCTTGCAGATCAAGTGCAATTTTGCTATTTAGCTGATATTTTGCACCGTAACTTAGAACATCGGAAGATAGATACTGTTCCGAGTAATCAACCCCCCAGCTAGGATTTGGGATACTGTTTGGACTTTGATTATATTGCGCTAGTGTCAGGGCATTTGGGTATTTAAACTGCATTTTTGAAAAGGTTTTGCCCAAATTGAACGTCAAATTTACTATCGGTGAAAAAGTTCCTTTTAAACCTTTGTTTCGACTCCAGCTATCGTTTTTTGTGCCATCATTTGATATTTGCTTCTCCCCGTCACTTGCCAAATCATCAACATAGCCACTAATTGAAAATTTATCTTTTTTGATACCAAGAGCCAATGAACCGTATCGTAATCCGTCACTTCCCACATAAGTCTTAATCCCGATTCCCGTATGATTTTTTGTGATAATGTTGATCACGCCTGCATTGGCGCCATCACCGTACTCTACGGAACCTGAACCTTTGATGATCTCGATCCTTTTGATATCATCAATCGGAATCGAAGATAAGAGTTGCGGAGTTAAATCAATATTGTTCAACCTTTTCCCATCAACATTTACCACTATGTTTTCATAGCCATTTTCGATGCCATAACCTCTTAGATCCAGCTTTTGAGTAAATTGATTGCCAAAACTCGGCATGGTTGAAATTGAAGTTTGAGTATTTAGAAAATCATATAAGTTTTGAGAGTTTGCTCTTTTGATCTGAGCGTTTGTGTAGATTTCCGATGCAAAAGGTGCATTCAGAGATTTAACTTTGATATCCTTTGATATAACGACAACCGGCGCCAATTCTTGCGGGGGCGTCTCTTCTTCACTTTCACTGTAAACGTCTTGCTTTTGAGCTTGATTGAGTGAATCTGCGTAACTTTGAGTTGAACTCGCCAACGTTACAGTCGTGCTCACGGCAAGGATAGCAGCAAGTGAAAAATACTTCCCACGAAATCCTTTTGGATTTTTCATTTTTTCTCCTAAGATTAATTTGAGTTCAAATTTTACTCAAATATGCCTTAAGAATTATGATACAATTCAAGAAAACTATAACCAAAAGGTATAAAATGCAATTTAATAAACTATCACCTGAAGAAGAAAGAGTAATTCTCGATAAAGGTACAGAGATGCCATATTCCGGAGAATATGACAGCTTTTATGAAGATGGCGTTTACCTTTGTAAAAGATGTGACGCCTCTCTATTTACCTCAAATTCAAAATTCAAATCAGGCTGTGGTTGGCCAAGCTTTGATGATGCTATTGAGGGTGCGGTAAATGAAACTATAGATAGCGATGGTAGAAGGACAGAGATCACATGCAAAGCTTGTGGCGCTCACTTGGGTCATGTATTTGTCGGTGAAGGTTTTACTCCAAAAAATACAAGACATTGCGTTAATTCTATATCTCTTAAATTTAAAAAAAGATAATATTATATGAAAATGACACAAGAATTTAAAAATTATATATATATTTTGGCTGGTGCTCTAGTTCTGGCATTTGGCGTGGTATGGTTTTTTGCGCCAAACCACATAGTTACAGGCGGTACTGCAGGCCTTTCACTTTTACTTCACTATATCACACCACTGAGCATAGGTACGCTAATGATTGCGATAAATATCCCTCTGCTTATAATAGGTATCAAATATTTAGGGAAGATGTTTGCTATCAGGACGATTATTTCTATATTACTGATCTCATTTTTCATAGACACTTTGATCAACTTTTTTCATGTCGGTGCCTTTGTGAATGATACAATCCTGGCAGCTATATTCGGAGGTCTTTTTGTAGGTATAGGGTTGGCACTGATAATCAAAGGAAACTCAAGTGCCGGAGGATCGACCATCATAGCTAGAATAGTTTCTTCAAATTCTGAGATAAAACCTGGCAAGGTTTTATTGTTCATTGATCTTTGTATTGTTATTTCTGCTTTATTTGTCTTGCATGACAATGCAAAAGTCTTATGGAGTGTTGTCAGTATATACATCTCATCCAGAGTGATTGACATGGTCTTAACCGGTAATCTAAATAAAAAGATGGTCAATATAGTAACAGAAAAAGCGGATCTTTTAAAAGTAAGGATAAGAGAAGAACTTGGACAATATGGAACGATTATAACAGGTGATGGATTATATGATGAAAAGAAAACCATAATCCTCATAGTTGTCGAAGTAACTAAACTTCAACACCTAAGAGAATTGATAAAAGAAAATGATCCGGAAGCATTCTTAATCATTGCTGAAGCAAATGAAATGTTGGGACGAGGGCATTAGGAAGATTTTGAAGCTATAAAATGCTTCACTTCCAAAGCATGATTCTTGGCTCTTTGAACGACCTCTTCTTTAACGTTATAAACACCTTCTATAAAGATCATAGAGTGCGTACGGATCGTCTCATTAAACTTCATACCGGTCAATAAAGAGGTTTGCTCAAGAGGTTTCAAAAGTTCTTCAATGCTAAAATGATTGTAACCCTCTTTACTATAAGCTTCTTTTGGTCCCCCTATGGTCACAGATAAGACAAACTCTTTTCCTTTTAATTTATCTCCACCCGTACCGTAAGCAAAACCGTATGAAAAGACTTGATCTATCCACTCTTTTAAAATTCCAGGAACGCTATACCAGTAAAAAGGAAATTGAAAGATCACAATATCAGCACCTAACAATGCTTTTTGTTCTGCTGCAACATCAATCTTAAAATCAGGGTACATTTGCGCAATTTTTCTAATCTCTATACCTTCTACTGAAGATAATTCATCACATATGATTTTATTTGCCAAAGAACCGTTATCAAGCTGCGGATGTGCTGCTATCACTAAAACTTTTTTCATCTATATCCTCTCTTTATCTATAAATTTACTAAAATACTAAGATCAACCCACACATCAGTCGATTGATTTTAACATTTGATTGGCTTTTGCCATATCTTTTGTAAGTTGCATAGCAAAGTCATCTCCTAATATTTCACTGTATCTTTGATAGAGATTTTTCCAGGAAGCTTTTATGATCGGTTGGAGTTCCAAAGATTTTTTTGTTTTCAAAACAACAGTTGCCTTACCGTCTATCTTTTTCTCAACTAACTTTTTTACTATCAATTTGTCCAAAAATCTACTAACGGTTGATGGCGAGATGTTGAGCTTATCTGCCAGTTCATTTTGTGTAATCCCATCGCTTTCATTTACTATCATCAACAAAAATGCATATGAAGGTGCAAGCCCTGTTGGCATAAATACCTCTTCTGTCATCTTTGTGATCACTCTACTCAATGTATTTCCGACAAAATATAAACAACAATCAAGATAATCTTCGCATTTAACATTTGGCACATTATATCCTTTGCTTGTACATACAAATGAAATGATACACTAAAATTTTTATGATGTCAAGGATAATTTATAAATAGTACATAACCGTCGAGACTAAAGCAAAGTACTCAACGATTATTTTAAATTATACTATTAGATACTAAAATAGAGTGCTTCTCTATGATGAACTACCATAGCTGTAGTACTTTGTTCCGGATGGATTTGGTATGTCTCGCTAAGTTCTATTCCAAACTCTTCCGGCTTCAACAGATCAAAGATCACTTTTGAATCGCTAAGTTCCGGACAAGCAGGATATCCAAAAGAGTAGCGACAGCCCTGATATGCTCTCATCTGAACATCTTTGAGGGCATGTCCTTCATTTTGGGCGATCCCAAGATCCAATCGTATCTGTTTATGTGCTATTTCTGCCAAAGCTTCTGCAAGTTCTATGCTTAGTCCATGCACGATATGATACTCTTTGAAGTTACCTTTTGCATAAAGTTCTTTTTCATACTCACTAAATCTACTCCCTGCGCTCACACAGGTAAATGCTACGACATCATCTCTCTCGGATGTAAAAAAATCACTTAGACATCGAAATGGCTTGCGTTCTTGTCTTGGGAAATCTAGCGTATGGGTGATGTCACTCTGATTCAAGGCTTCGGTGTTTACCTCACTTTGACTAAAATATCCTCTATCAGTATTTAAAATATGAAGCTTGTTTTCATCACTTCGACAAGGATAATATCCATATATAATAGTCGGATCAAACAGATCCATCTTCTCGATGTCCGTTTTTAAGCGCTCATAAAGTGGCCACAAAACATCATCTCGCTGTTTTTGCTTCTCTTCGCGGCTCATTCCTTTACCGCTGTATCCCCAAGCACGCGAAAAGAGGATCTTATGATTGATCCACTCATATGCGATCTGTTTGACATCTGCTTGAAGTACCCTTCTTCCCCAAAAAGGAGGTGTCGGGATCACAACATCACGACTTGGCATCTTGATCTCTTCATAAGGAGGCATGACAACTTTTTTCTTTTCGACTTTGACAATATCTTCATCAAGTTTTCTGCGCTCAAAATCGGTATTGAAATTTCCTTTTTCGATCCTGCTCATCGCTTCGATTCCCTCAAAGGCATCTTTACAGTAAAAAATCGGTCCATCATAAATCGGTCGGCAAAAATCTTCCACAAAGTTATCCGTCAAAGCCGCACCTCCTAGTAAAATAGGAACTTTAAGACCGATAGATTGTAATTTTTCCAAATTTTCCTTCATGACTGCCGTTGATTTGACAAGCAACCCGCTCATACCGATCGCACTGGCTTGATGTTCATTGTAAGTCTTGATAAAATCATCAATATCTGCTTTGATACCGATATTTACAACTTTAAAACCGTTATTTGAGAGGATTATATCCACAAGATTCTTACCCACGTCATGTACATCGCCTTTAACCGTACCAAGCACCAGTGTCGTCTCACTCGCTTTGTCCACTTTTGGCAGATAGGGATTGAGAAAATCAACACTGGCTTTCATGACCTCAGCAGATTGAAGCACGAAAGGCAGCTGCATCTGTCCGCTTCCAAAAAGCTCACCGACCACTTTCATCGCATCGATCAATATCTTGTTAACGATGATCTCAGGGGCTATAGTATCTTTGACGCGCTCCAAGAGAGGCATCATCCTATCTTTATCACCATCGATCAGTAATTTTGCCAGCTTTTCCTCATCACTGAGCTTTAAATATGCTGCATCTTCTTCATCTTGATTAGTCTCTTTGACATCGGCAAAATAGTCGATAAATTTGAAAAGAGGATCACCTTCGCTTCTGTTATTAAATAGAAGATCTTCACAAACTTTGCGCTGTTCATCACTGATCTTGTGCATAGGAATAGTATTTTTAACATTGACGATCGCCATACTTAACCCTGCTTGCACACAGTGATACAAGAATACGGAGTTCAGATATTCTCTCGCATTCTTCGCCAAACCGAAAGATATATTTGATACACCGAGCACAAAACCTACTTCAGGATGCATCGCATGAAACTCTTTTATAGCTTCTATGACATCAATCGCTGCCGTAAAATACTCTTCATCTCCACTTCCAACCGTAAAGGTAAGAAGATCAAAGACTAGGTCATGTGGATTTAACCCATGTTTTTGTGTCGCGAGATCATAGATTCTCTGCGCTATTTGGATTTTTTGCTCTTTTGTTTTTGCCATACCTTGTTCATCTATAGTCAAACACACAAGTGAACAACCAAATCGTTTTGCAAGTGAGCAGACTTTGTCAAACTTTTCGATGCCATCTTCAAGATTGACAGAGTTTATGATCGGTTTTCCACCTATATGTTTCAGAGCAACTTCTAATGCATTTAACTGTGTTGTATCAGGCATAAGCGGCAATGAGATCTTTTGCGTATATCTACTAATGACCTCTTTCATATCTTTACTCTCATCACGTCCTGCAAATCCGACACTTACGTCTATGCCGTGAGCTCCGCTTCTGACTTGCTGCTGCCCAACAGACAAAGTTCCATCATAATCTTCACTTAAAAGCAATTCTCTAAAGGCTTTTGAACCTGTAGAGTTTGAACGCTCACCCACCAAAAAAGGTGCAGGATCCTGTTTTATAGTTCTCGTTTCAAACAAAGAAGCTATAGAAGTCGGATAACTGCCTGTTGAAGCAAGAGGTTTCTTCCCTTTAACTTTTTTTGAAAGTTCTAATATATGTTGAGGTGTCGTTCCACAACATCCTCCTAATATACTTACACCATTGTACTGTAAAAAACCCATTTGAAGTTTTGCAAACTCATCAGGGCCCATAGGATAGAAAGTATGCCCACCCCTATTTTGAGGTAATCCTGCATTTGCATGCACACTTATAGGTTTACCCCATACCTCACTTAGTGTTTTTACATGTTTTTCTATTTGCTCCGGCCCGGTACCGCAGTTAAATCCTAAACTAAATATATCAAACGGCTCAAGTATCGTGGCTATAGTAGTAGCATCAGTGCCTATAAGCATCGTTCCTGATAGTTCAATCGTTGCTGAGACCATTATAGGGAGTTTTACGCTTTTTTCTTTTTGCATGTCCGAGATCGCATGAAGTGCTGCTTTTATTTGCAATGGGTCTTGAGCAGTTTCTATCAAGAACAGATCGATTCCGCCATCGATCAATCCGGCAGCTGAGATCTTATACCCTTCATACATGTCATCATATTCGATATGACCTAAAGAAGGTAGTTTTGTTCCAGGTCCTAATGCTCCGGCACAAAATCTAGGATTCTCATTTGTGCTAAACTCATTACATAGCGTTTTTACGATCAATGCACCTTTTTTTGCCAACTCATAAGTTCTATCACTAATATCATAATCGTCCAATACCCAAGGAAGAGCACCGAAGGTATTTGTCTTTATAATATCAGCTCCTGCTTTAAGATATCCTCTATGAATACTTTTTATAACATCTTGGCAAGTCGAGTTTAGCAACTCATTGCAGCCTTCTAGTGAGCCGCTCCAAGCCTCTTTTGGTATATCTGATGCTTGTATCTGAGTCCCCATTGCCCCATCTATGACCAATACTTTTTCTTTAATCAATTCTTCTATTTTCAAAATTTATCCAATTATTTTTATGTTAAACTATATTATAACATATTATAAGGATTTCATATTGTGATTAAATTTTAATCAACTTTTCTAAAATTTGTGCTCATTTATTTGATAGAATTTTCTTAACTTAAAATAAAAGGAGAAAAGATGAAAAAATGGTTTTTGCCTACTTTGCTACTTTTGCCGACTTTGGCTTTGGCTGGTGACAAATTGGATACCGGTGATACGGCATGGATGATTATGTCTAGTGCTTTAGTATTATTAATGACTCCTGCTGGTCTTGCACTATTTTACGGTGGAATGACAAGATCTAAAAATATACTAAACACATACTCAATGGTATTTGTTGGTTTTGCTGTTGCATTTGTCGTATGGATCATAGCAGGATACTCTGTTGCATTTGGCACAGCATCCGGCGGATTAAACAACATAATGGGCGGCTTTTCAAGTCTATTTTTAAACGGTATAAAATACTCTGACCTTAGTGGTACATATCCTACATATGTATTTGTATTTTTCCAAGGAACATTTGCTGCTATTACCGTAGCACTTGCAAGTGGATCTATTATAGACCGTATGAAGTTTTCTACTTGGTTAATCTTCGCAGCTATTTGGACAATCGTAGTTTACGCGCCTGTTGCTCACATGGTGTGGGGTGGTGGATACCTTATGCAACTTGGAGCTCTTGACTTTGCCGGTGGTACTGTCGTACATATGAACGGTGGTCTTGCAGGTCTGGTACTTGCATACTTCGTAGGAAAAAGAACAGGATACCCTACTCTTGCAATGAAACCTATGAGCGTTATGTTGACGGCTCTTGGTGCTGCACTTCTATGGTTCGGATGGTATGGATTTAATGCAGGATCTGCATTTGGCGCAAACGCTATAGCAGGACTTGCTGCTCTTACAACAACAATAGCAACTGCTGCTGCAGCTGTTACTTGGATAATAATTGAGTGGTTCATTTATAAAAAACCTACACTTCTTGGTGCTGCTTCTGGTGTCGTAGCTGGTCTTGTAGCAATAACTCCGGCTGCTGGCTTTGTTGGCGTAGGTGGAGCTTTTATCATAGGAATCGTAGGATCATTTGTAGGACACTTCGGTGTTTCAACTTTGAAGAAAATATTTGGATACGATGACAGTTTGGATGCTTTCGGAATTCACTTCTTAGTTGGTTTATGGGGTGCGATCGCAACCGGTATCTTTGCTCTAAACAATAAAGATTTACTCTGGGATGGACCACTTAAAGCAAGCGGTGACAGACTTGGACAGGTTTTGGTTCAACTTGAATCTGCTGCTATAGTTGCTATATTTACTTTGATAGGAACTATTGTAGTTTATCTAATAGCTTCAGCTATAACTGGTGGTGGAAGAGTTGATGAAGAGACTGAATCAGTCGGTCTTGATGAAGCAATTCACGGTGAAAGAGGATTAAATCTATAATACCTCATTCACCTGAGGTATTTTTTTGGGAAAAACCCCATCAAAAAGGAGAAATAAATGAAAAAAATTGAAACAATAATTAAACCTTTTAAACTAGAAGATGTCAAAGATGCCCTATCTGAACTTGAAATAACCGGTATGACAGTTTCAGAAGTGAAAGGCTACGGTAGACAACAAGGTCACTCTGAACTTTATAGAGGTGCCGAATATGTTGTAGACTTTTTACCTAAGATAAAAATAGAAGTAGTTGTAAAAGAAGAGATGGTTGATGCTGTTGTAGATGCCATATCAAAAAGCGCAAAAACTGGAAAGATTGGTGACGGTAAAATATTTGTCTATGACGTAGAAAAAAGTATCAGAATAAGAACAGGTGAAACTGACGAAGAAGCTCTTTAAACTTTATAAGAATGATGTCTTGATCAAAGGATCAAGACATCTTCTCTCAATACTACCGAAATTTCAGAATATAAACTAAAAACAATTAACTGCTCGTATGATTAAAAAGTGGTGTTTTATTTGAAATATGCCATTTTTTCATACCTTCCCATGCTTCTTCTGCACTGTCGGCAAACCAAAATAATTCACTATCTTCAGGATCAATTACCCCTTCCATAACAAATCTATCAAAATCTATCAATCCTCTCCAATACTCTTCTCCGATCAAGATAACAGGTAAAGGTGACATTTTTCTGGTTTGAACAAGCATAAGAACTTCAAAAAACTCATCTAAAGTACCATAACCTCCCGGGAATACTAGTAGCCCACATGCCCTTTTCAAAAAATGCATCTTACGAGTCGAAAAATAGTGGAATTGGAAACATAATTCAGGAGTTATATATGGATTTGGAAATTGTTCATGAGGTAGAGAAATATTATATCCGATTGTTTCAGCACCCATATCAAATGCGCCTCTATTTGCTGCTTCCATGATACCTGGACCTCCACCTGTCGCAAGTGCAATCTTATCTTCTTTGTTATTCTTACATTCTTCTCCGACAAGTCTTCCAAATTCTCGTGCTACATCATAATATTTTGAATTTTCTAAAAGTCTTTCCGCAATTTGAACTTTTTGTATCAATTTCTTGGATTCAGGCTCTTTATTTAAAGCTTTTTTTGCCGCTTCCAAAACTTTCAGAGCACTATTACGCTCTTTAATTCTTGTTGATCCAAAAACTACTATTGTTTTGCTGATCTTATGTCTATGCAGCGTTAATTCTGCTTTTAAATAATCAAGTTGCAATCTGATTGATCTAGTTTCATCAGATGCCAAAAATTGTTTATCCTCTTCTGCTATTGCGTAACTACTGCTATTTTGAATTGCTTCAATGTATTTTGATGCTTTAGGATCTTCTTCTGAGGATTTTGGGGACTCCCATGGCAGAGAGCATCTTCTTCTTTTTTTGTTTGCCGGTTTTATAAAAAACTTTTTTTTCATAATTCACTCTTTACAGATTGATTTTTGTGCGTGAACAAATTATATCATCTTTTATATTGACTATTTTCTTAAACAAAATGTCAAGTCAAAAGATGTAAAATCATAACAAAGGAGATGTCATGTCGATAATACAATCATATGGAGCGGCAGAGGTAGTTACAGGCTCTTGCCATATTTTAAAGTTACAATCAGGTATGCAGATCATGATAGATTGCGGGATGTTTCAAGGAAAATCTGAAGAACGCAATCTTGAACCTTTTGAGTTTGATCCTGCCCAAATAGATATACTTCTTATTACACACGGGCATTTAGATCATGTAGGACGAATACCAAAACTTGTCAAAGAAGGCTTTAAGGGGGAAATTGTAACCTTACGTTCAACTATAGACCTAGCAGAAATAGTATTGCTGGATAGTGCAAAACTTATGGATATAGATTATCAGACAAGATATAAGAAGGCCCAACGTAGGGGAGATGAAAAATCAGTTAGAGAACCTCTTTATACAATAGATGATGTTGATGCGGTTTATACACTTCCTATGACATTCGTAAGATATGATGAAGTACTTAACTTAAAAGACGGGGTCAGTGTAATATTTAAAAATGCAGGACATATCCTTGATTCTGCCATAATTCAAATCATGATTGAAGAAAATGGTATAACTAAAACTATAGTATTTAGCGGTGATCTAGGGAATCACAGCGATATAGTGATGCCTGATCCAGAGACTCTGGAGATCGCAGATATTTTGTACATTGAGTCTACATATGGTGACAGAAATCACAAAGGTATAACACAGAGCGTAGAAGAATTTAAAAATATCATACTTAGTACTATGGAAAAAGAAGGTAATGTTCTTATCCCCTCTTTTGCTATAGATAGGACACAAGAGATATTATGTACTCTCAAACAAATGTATGATGATGGAGAACTTCCAGAATGTAAAATATATCTGGATTCACCAATGGCAATTCGGGCAACAGAACTTTATAAAACCTATTATAAAGAGCTTAGTCAGCATTGCCAAGATAATCTAAAGAGAGATGGAACCGTATTTGGCTTTCCTTACCTTAATTTTACTCTAGGAGCCGAAGAATCTATAAAGATAAACAGTGAGACTTCAAGGTGCATAATAATAGCAGGTTCAGGTATGTGCAATGGGGGAAGAATTTTGCATCATTTTAAACATCGTTTATGGGATGCAAAAAATGCGCTTATAATAGTGGGCTATCAAGCTGAAGGTACACTTGGACGATTGATAGTAGATGGAGTAAAAAATATCAAAATATACGGTGAAGAGATATGTATAAAAGCAGATGTACACACGATAAATGGCTTTTCTGCACATGCTGATCAAAGCGAACTTTTAACTTGGATGAAAGCTTTCAAAAAGCTAGAGAAAATTTTTCTAATTCATGGTGAAAGAGAAAAGCAGGAAATCTTTCAAAAGGCTATAGAAGAACAGCTCGGTAAAAAAGCACATATAGTCAAAGAAGGTGAGAAAATAGGAGTATAATAAAAGAAATCTGATACTATTGTAATGATTAAAGCAATGTCAAAATTAAAAGGATGAAAAGATAGGTGACAAATATCTTAAACTATATAAAAATCAATGAAAATATTTCAACATCCGGACAGCCTTCAACAGAGCAATTTAGAACTATCCATGATGCAGGATTTGAGATAGTTATAAATTTAGCACTATGCAGTAGTGAAAATGCAATAGCAAATGAAGATAAAATCGTCACAGAAAACAACATGATTTATATTCATATCCCTATATCTTGGGAAAACCCTGAGATTGAAAAGCTGAAATTTTTTATAAGAACATTAGCTATGTTGCAACAAGAAAATAAAAAAGTTTTTGTACACTGTGCAAAAAATTACAGAGCGTCTATTTTTTTATATCATTACAAAAAAACCATCCTCAATGAAAAACATTGTAAACTGATCTTGCCTAAAGGATTTATACCTAATAGTGTATGGAATGAGATTATAAATATGAATATAGTATGATTGATACTTTAGATTAATCAAGGATAAGATTGTGATCAAGTGGTCAAAAGAAGAAAGAAAACTAATTTGCTATTGTATTGAAGTTGATGAAAAGACTGTTATATCGGCTATTGAATCAGGTTGTAATACGTTATCTAAGATACAATCCAAAACCAAGGCATGTACTGGAGATAAATGCAAAGAATTAAATCCTTCCGGCAAATGTTGTTCAAAAGATATTAACAAATTGATTAAATTATATGCTTTATATTAGTTCAATTTATTTATGGTATATAGTCCTGTAAGAGATAACTAGATTAAAACAAAGCTCACTTATCATGAACAAATCCCAAAGAGTCACAATATCCAAAAATGCTTCACCTTTGCTAAGAGATAAAAAATCTATACATATATCAACGCCGTATTGACTATTTGGAGGTGATATTTCAGGTAGAGTTCTACTGTATCTAAAATCTAGTTTAACTTTCTCGTTACGTCTCATACGTCTGATTCTCTTTAGAGTGCCTTCATAATCCTTATTGTTTAGTCTTATCTCTGCGTGTGTATTGTGCGAGAGAACATTTCTGATAAAAGATATAATATCAAAGAAATTTTCATATTGGTCTTGCATTTTGTCTTTGATGTAATCTTGAAAATCACTCTCTAATCTCAGAGACTCCACCATAGCCATACATATGCCTCTGAATGAATTAAACTCGACAAAATATTCAAACAATGACATTTCATCATTGTGATATTCTCTTGCATTTTCTAGAAGCTCATAAATAATCTCTGCATTAAAATAATATGCTTTTTCTTCACTACATTTTTTTACAACAAATAAACTTCTATCACTTAATTTTTCAGTTTTTGCGATTTTTCCTAAAAACTCACCCATATTTAAAAAGTAAAAATTTTGCTCTACCAAAAGAAGGGTATCTTCCAGCAAAGTATCGTTTTCTATCATGCTTTTTCCAAATTTACCTTGATTTCTTGATAAATCGCACCATATCCCTCTTGGCTGGATTTATTTGGAGTTAGGAAGTTACTATATTTTCCACCTGAATATAAAGCCAAACAATCATCTCTTAGGCTTTCATCAACTCTCACTTCATATTCACAGCTGTACTTTTTATTGTTTAGTTTTACTATATCTCCATCCTTCAAGCTCAAACTTGGGGGAACTTTAAGAAAATCATCATGTACGAACTGAGAATTGAGTGATTTGTTTTGTTTAACAGCAAGAAGGTAGAATTCACCGTCTTGCTCATCAAAATCATCATCAAAATCATCAAAAAATTCAAACTTCCCGCTCTTTGTATGAAATTTTTCTTCATACGGAAGTTTTTCATAAGACTTGGAAGCAAAAAAACCATCTTTCTCAAATGAGTTAGAAGTAACAATCTCATCTATATATTCTCTTTCACTGAGTAAACTTTCATATCCAAATTTATCCAATAAGAAACTGCAGATTTCATACTCGCTGATACAATCCTTATTGTCAAAAATCTTAGGCATATATCCTATATACTCATGTCCATAAGATAATTTAAGATCTTCTTTTTCTAAAAAGTCTTTTGCCGGTATTACCAGATCTGCCATCTTTGAAGTCTCATTTTCATATAAACCAAAATATACAACGAATTTTGATTTTTCTAATCCTTCTTTTACTTTGAGAGTACAAGGAAGCTGTGTCATCGGATTGCTACCTTGTATAAAACTTACATCAAATTTTCCAAAATCAACTTCCTGCATAGCAACTTTATGTTTTGCTTCTACTTTAAAAGGCTTTTTAAATCCATAACTGCTGTCATCTATATATCCTACTCCACAACCAACTTTTCCAAAAAGTCCAAGCATAGCGGCAAAAGAGTCGATAGCGCGTAAAACGCTATGTCCTATATCATACTTTTGAACTCCTATGCCTACTAAAATAGAGACTTTTTTGTTTTTTATAATTGATAAAACCTCTCCGACATCAGATAGGCTGACACCGGCTTTATCTATAAGTTCTCTAATCTGAATTCCTGTTATCAAATCTAAATAATTATCAAAATTTTGACATCTTTTCTCTATAAAATCTACATCTTCCATCTGCTCCATATAAGCAACTCTGGCTAAAAGTAAAGCAAGGTATATGTCACGTCTGGGTTTTATCTGTATGTGAAGATCTGCTTGTTTAGCTAGAGTTGTCACTCTTGGATCTATAACTATTAGTGTTTTGCCTTTGAGAGCAGGCAGCATATGAGAGTTGGTAACAGAACAATTTCTACCCCAAACTATAACAATTTCGCTGTCCTTCACAATATTTGGCGATAAAACCAAACTAGAACCTCTACCCTCTTCTATACCGTAAGTCCCGGCATCTTCACAAAGACCGCCTTTTGTCAAAACTGCTCCGTATTGTGCAAAAAAGTTTTTTGTTATACTTTGCATAGAACCTAGATTTCCACTTCCTTTAAAATATAGAACTTTATCATTTTTACTTTGAGAAAGTTTTTCAGAAAGTATATCTAATGCTTTGTCTAATTCTATCTCTGTACCATTAAAACTCGCTTTTTTGATTCTTGGAAATTTATGATAGTTGTTTAGATGATGGCACAGATATCCTTGTGTTATAGGATGATTCTTATTGCCTTTTAGATTGCCTTCATCATCTACTATTATACTGCAACTGTCAAAGCAATCCAGAGGACAAGTTGTGATTTGCATTATTTCGCCTTAAATTCAATTTTTACTAACTTTGAAAAAAGTTTTGGAGCATTTATTAAAATCTCTGCCTTATATGAAGATATATTTTCACTGTCACTAGCTTTCCAAAGTTTATCTATCTTATAAGAAGTTTTTTTATCGTTTATATAAATAACTCCGTTTTTTGCCGAATTATAATCATCTTTTGAAACAAAAACAGTCAATTTTCCTTTAGAAACATCGTATGCATCAACAATTTGCGTTCCTACATTGACATAATCATTATTTCTTACATATAATTTATAGATCAAAAAATCTTTTTGTACAATAATCTTTTTTTTCTGTATTTGGTCTTTCAAAGTCTCTATTTTATATATTTGATCATTTACTTGAGTATTCAAACTCTCAAGAGTGTTTTCAAGATTTAATACTACGTCTTTTGCATTGACGGCTGTGATCAATTCGTTGTCTTTATCAACTCTCGACTTTGTTTTTAGAAATTTTATCTTATTATAATTTTCTTCTCTTATTTTTGCAATTATTTTAGCATTTTCTATACTTTTTTTTGTAATTTCCATCATGCTTTTCATTGATTTTAATTTTTCGTATGAACTTTTTAATTCTTGTTTAGCCAGTACATCATCCAACTGAACTAAAACCTTGCCTTTTGATATTTTTCCCTCAGCATTTTCATCGGCATATAAAACTTTTCCACTAGCTGCTGCTTTAATAGTATATGTTTGAAACGGTTCTACTTTGGAGTAATAAACGCTAGCGTTTAGGCTTAAGCAAAACAAAAAAAACATCATGACATATTTCATAAAAATTCCTCTATTGATTTTTGGTATTATACATTAATTGTGTCAATGAAATAAAGCATTTTACCTTCTTGAATACTTCAAAAAAAGCCTTTTTGTGTTTAAATTATCATCTATCGGTACATTTTTACTAATATGGTTTGCTAATATACTTGCTGTTCTTGGAGACAGTACAAATCCTCTTGCGCCGTGCCCTGAATGAATATATAGATTTGGGTAATAAATATACCTATCACTTGGAACTTTGGAACCTTTTCTAATATATGGGTATTTGTTTAGAGTTTCCTCCGCATTTATAACCTGTCCTATAGCAGGAAAAAAATCAATAGTTGATGTCCTAACACCAAAATGTGTATCAAGCAGCTCATACTCTCCAAGATCAAGATAACTGTCCGCCGCTTGCAACATTGAGTTTATCTCATCTGCATAATCTTTTTTCGTATCATATTTGTAGTTTGGGATGTGTGTAGCTCCAATATGTATCAATCCATCTTTACTTGAACTTACAGAATAATCTTTATGAACAATGAATGGTAATTCCTTGTATGTTCTGATATCCAATCTATGCCCATATATTTTTTTGAACATACAATATTTTACCTCTTCAAAGTTGTCACTACTACCGGAACAAAGCACAACACTTTTGCTTTTAACGTCTCCTATGTTGTATATACCCTCTTTATATGAAATATCTTGTACGTCTGTATCTTCGAGTACACAAATATCTCTCAACATGCTCTTTATAACTCCAACACTATCGATTAGTGCACCGTCTTCAAAGAAATATCCGCCAAACTCACAAGCTGCAGGTTTTAGATATTTTATGTCATAGTTATGGATATATATAGAATTTACACCTATATCTTGATCGTGATGTTTACATTTCTCTATATCTTCTTTATTTTTTAGAAGCCTCAACATTCCATCTTGTCTTAAAAAATTAGGAAAATTTTCTCTATAAAAGTTTATAGAAAATTTAAAAGATTCATTTATAAATCTTGAGTATTTCGAGTTGGAGCAGATTTTAGGTGATAAAAATGCGCCTGCGGCAGAACTGCCGCCGCTTGCAATTTTGCCTTTGTCTATAAGAATAACTTTTTTGCCAGATCTTTTTAAAAAATAAGCGATGCTTGCACCACTGATACCACCGCCTATGATTGCAAAATCAAACACTTATCTCTTTAATATCAGCTATAGACTTAAATTCATTATATATAAATGCTATTAGATTCTGTCTATTTGTCTTTACTTTTATATCATCTATATTTACCATGACATTATCAAAAAAGCTGTCTATCTCAGGTTTTAGTGAGAACAGTGCATCAAGTTTCTCTTCATATGAGTCAAAGTTCTGATTTGTTAGCTCCATAAATCTTTTATAAAGATTGATCTCTTCTTTTTGGGACAGGAGCGTCTCATCTATGAAGATATCAGTTAGAGTCAAATTTTTAATAATATTTGCAACTCTTTTAAATGTTGAAAAACTGTTCTGAAAGCCATCAGCTTTCACTATCTGGCTAAGCGCCGTGATCTTGCGTGATAGCTTTACTATGTCTCTCTCACCGCTGGCTAGAACAGCTTTTACTAAAGATGAATTTACATCAAAGAACTGATAAATTCTTTCTATAAAAAATTGCTCTAAAGAAGAAATATCAAAGCTTTTATAGTGTTTTGCCAATTCTTTTAAATCTTTTGCAATATCAAATTCCAAATTATATTTTAAGACGATTTTCATGATACCGTTTACCGCTCTTCTTAGTGCATAAGGATCTTTCGTACCTGTTGGAATTCTATTGATACTAAAAAGTGCCAACACTGAATCAAGTTTGCTTGAAAGAGCTACTATAGAACTAAATATTTTACTTGGAAGAAGACTGTCTTCACTATTTGGAAGATATTGCTCTTTAATAGATAAATATACTAATTCATCTTCATTCGCAGCTTTAGCATAATAATACCCCATCAAACCCTGGAGTTCTGTAAATTCATAAACCATCTCACTCAGCAAATCTGCTTTAGAAAATAAAATTGAGCGGTTAAGCAACTCTAGTAGCTTATCTTTATCTGGATTTTCTATTAAAAGTTTATCTTCATATTTAGCATATAGATAATCAGCTATATTTTTTTCTCTCATTTCTTTATCGAACACCGTTCCTAAACCATCTAAAAATACTATATCTTTCAATCCTGAAAAATCTAAACCGTTTTTTAGATCATTGTCATAAAAGAACAATGCGTCACTAAGTCTCGCTCTTAAAACTTTTTCATTTCCATAGACTATCAAATCATACTCATCACAAATTGCATTTGAAACTACGATAAAATTATTTGTAAGTGCACCGTTTTTAAAGACCGGAAAATATCTTTGGTGTTCTTTCATAGATGTCATGACAACCTCTGGAGGCAATCTTAAAAATTCTTCATCAAAGCTGCCTATCAATGCTTTTGGATATTCTGTTATTGCAACAACTTCATCAAGTAAATCCGAATCTATTTCAATACTAACACCATTTGTTTGCTCAATATCCATAAAATCGCTTAAAATTTTTGCTTTTCTTTCATCAGCGAACAGAACAACACCATTTTCTTTTAATTTGTCAAAATATTCTCCAGCATTCGCACAAGAAAAAGGATCATACGATATATGTCTATGAGGGTATGAGATATTTGATGAATCCAATCCATAGGCCTTGAAGTCAACAACTTCTTCCCCTAACATACAGTTTATCCATCTTATAGGTCTGATAAAACTCTCTTCAAAGGAACCCCACCTCATCGATTTTCCAAAATTCAAACTTTTTAAAAACTCATTAACTATCTTACCGATAAATTCTTTTGAGTCTGCACCTTTGGTTATTTTCTTATAATATAAGACTTCTTTACCACCTTTTTTAGCTGTTTGCAAGTCTTTAATATCTGTTTTACATTTATTTGCAAATCCTATGGCAGCAGCTGTAGGAGAGCCGTCTTTATATGCGATTTCAATAGGAGCTCCAAAAAATTCTTCTTCTTTATCTGCTTGGGAGAGAGGAAATTCTCTATGCCATAGAACTAGTCTTCTAGGCGTATAATAAAACTCAAACTCACAAATTAGTGAATTTGCTTCTAAGACATCTAAATACTTTTTTTCAATATTCGGCAATTCTTTTAAAAAAGGAATAGCCGGTAATTCTTCAACACCAACTTCTATCAACAGTGGTTTAGTCATCAAAAAAACCTTTTAATTATTTGTATTTTGGGGGTTACAATTTTAACAAAATTGTTCTTTTATTTATCTTTGTTTTGCATCTGCCTAAAAAAACCTATCATGATCCAAATCATAAACAGAACAAACGCGCTCATCATTATAGTGCCAAACATATTATTTTTTACCTTCTTCATATTTTTTCAAGATCTTACATAGACTAATCTCTATGCTTCTATCGTATTTTTGAATTTGCTGGACAAGTATATCATATCTACGGCCCTTTTCAAACTCTTCATCAGGCAAATAAATCTTGATCTGTTCTTTTCCATCAGCTAAAACAACACTATATTTATCAACCCTTACGACTAAAACATTTTTTAGGATTGCAGGCAATAGATCATTGTACATTTTTTTAAGATATGAGATTTTGACAGTATCAATCTGTTGTTTGGTGTATGGTTCTGTTTGCAATGTAGCAAATATTGGAAGATGATCAGAATACCCTACTCCTGTATTTTTAAAGTCTTTTGTCACAACCCATCTATTTGGATATCCGTATTTATCAACTAAATACTTACTTTTCAAAACACCGAATGATTTTGGTTTGTATTCAATCTTTTGTCCGTCAAATAAATTCTTTGACAAGATAATGTGATCCAATGCATTCTTCACACGTCCATATACGTATGTATATCTAGAATCAGGGGGAAGTTCATACCAAAGATTATAAAGAAACTTGTCTTTGTTTCCAACCCCTAAAGTATCAACCAAACTTTTACCCCAGTTATCCTGTCTTGTTTTATAAGGGGCATTAAGATCTCCCAAAATGACAAATTCATCTTTAGTGTTCAAGATACTTTTAAGTTTTTTGGCATAAGCTTCTCTTGCCTTTACTCCATGTTTAAAGGCAGGCCAATGATTTACATAAATAGTTAATTTTTGGTGATCTAAATAAAATTTTAAAACATCGATGCCACGATTTGCACCATCTACTTTTACAAAATATTTATCGGCTACTTTGTATCTTGAAAATACAACATTGCCTACATAATGCTTATCTTTTCTAAAAAACGTATAAATATACTTATATTTTTTATCTCCCAAAGCCTTATTCAAAAGTATTGCCGTATTAACATTTTCAACCTCTTCTAAAGCTATTATATCAGCATTTAGATCTTTTATAACTCTTGCAATATGACCAAGTTTAATCGAAAAAGTTTTTTGATTCCAATTTGATTTTATACCTGGTATGTACTCTTGATATTCATTACCGTTTTTCTTTAGGTCAAACAAATTTTGCACATTATACGTGGCAATTTTGAAGTCTTTTGCAAACAAAGAGGTAAAAATTAAAAAAACTACAATAAAAAATCTCACAAAAAATCCTTTTTATTTTTCTGTCAAATATCTTGCTAAAATATTAGCAGATGAAAATGCCCACTGGAAATTATATCCACCAAGCTCTCCTGTAACATTTAAAACTTCTCCGATAAAAAACAAATCTTTTTTCTTTAAACTCTCAAAGTTATCAATGTTTATCTCATCCGTATCTACTCCGCCTCTTGTAACTTCTGCTTTTGTATACCCAAAATTACCTGCGGGGCTGAATTCATAACGATTTAGCTTTTCAAGCTTTATTATATCTTGTATAGTTAAACAATTTATCGAAATATCGTCCAAATCAACAGATTTTAAATATTCTTTTACAAATCTTTTAGGAAGAGGTAGAATTGAACTGATTTGTTTATTACTTTTCTTTGATAAAAGATTTGTGATTTTGATATTTGGCAAAAAATCTATAGTGATCGAACCTTTTTCCCAATACAAAGATCCTGATAATACAGCCGGTCCACTGATACCTTTATGAGCGAATAAAAGATTATTTTTAAAAGTTTTATCTCCGACTTGAAGAGAAATTGGAATGGTGATTCCACTCAACTCTTTCATCCAAAATTGATCTTTTTGTAAAGTAAATCCAGCTAATGCCGGAGATGTTTTGATGATATTATGCCCAAATGACTTTGCTATTTTAAAGCCTATATCAGATGCCCCTAAACTCGCGTAACTCAATCCTCCGCTTGATACTACCAGTTTTTTAGCTTTTAATACTTGTTTATCTGTCTTTATAATAAATTGTTTATCAAATTTTACTTCACTGACCTTATTATCAAGAAAAAAGTCACAATGCTTTGTAAGCCTTGCAAATATATTGATAATATCTGAAGCACCGTTTTTGCAAAAATATTTTCCATCTTCTCTCAAAATATATTCTAAATTGTGCTTTTTAAAAAAATCCAATACGTCATTTTGATCAAATTTCCCAAGCACTTGTTGTATAAACAAGTGGTCCCCTAGATAGTTGTCTGAACTAACAAACTTATTTGTGAAATTACAATTTCCTCCACCTGAAATTTTTATCTTGGGAGCTATTTTTTTTGAACTTTCTACTATAGCAACCGATCTATTTTTTATAAAAGTCGAGCACATCAGTGTACTCGCTCCGGCTCCTATGAAAGCGATATCAAAAGTCTTCAAATGCTTCTAGTGTTTGAAAATTTTGTCTTATAGCGTCATATAGTACTATTCCTACCGCTACTGACTGATTAAGGCTTCTTCCGTCTTTTCCCATAGGAATTGTTATGGCATTATCCCACTTTTTCTGCATCAACTCCATAGGTAATCCTGTCGATTCACCGCCAAAAAATAAAAAATCACCATCTTCGAATTTAACATCAAAATACGTTTTTTTACTTTTTGTCGTAGCAAAGAAAAATCTATCCAGATTCTTTTCATGAGCTTGCATAAAATCATCCAAACTTTCCCAAACAGTAACATCTAAAAGATGCCAGTAATCAAGCCCTGCTCTTTTGACATTTTTGTCATTAATCTCAAAACAGGTTGGCTTGACAATATGAAGTTTAGAATTCGTATTTACACAAATCCTTCCTATACTTCCGGTATTTTGCGGTATCTGTGGATGGACTAAAACAATATTAAACATAAAAATTCCTAAAATATTATTGTTTTATTCGCATGAATAAAAATCTTATCATCAAAAACCAGGTCAAGGGCGTTTGAAAGTACAGTCTTTTCAACATTTCGTCCGGCACGCTGCATATGTCTCCAACTTTGTTCATGATTTACAGGTATGACATCTTGTGCGATTATAGGTCCTTCATCAAGGTTGTTATTGACAAAATGCGCAGTTGCCCCTATGATCTTCACACCTCTTTCATGAGCCTGTTTATATGGATTTGCCCCTATAAAAGCAGGCAAAAAAGAATGATGAATATTTATGATCTTTTGTTCGTATTTTGATACGAAATCAGCTGATAAGATACGCATATACTTCGCTAAGACAAGATAATCGACTTCATAATTGCTTAAGACATCTAAAACTTTTGCTTCATGTGCAACTCTATTCATCCCCTCGCTTGCGACATGATGATATTTGACACCAAATTTTTCGCAAAGAGGTCTCAGCTCATCATAATTTGAAACAACCGCTTGAATGTCAGCATTTAATTCACAGCTATCATGCTTTAATAAAATATCTCCCAAACAATGTGATTCTTTTGTAGCTAAAACTATTATTTTCTTTTTTATTTTCTTGACAAGTGATATCTCAGCATCTTCAGGCATAACTTCTTTTAATTCAGTAACAATTTTTGAACTATCTATCAAACCGTCTAATCTGGCACGAAAGAAGAATTTCTCATTTTCCCCATCTACAAATTCGTTGTTTTTTTCTATGTTTAAATCATTTTTATACAAAACATTTGAAATCTTATATATCAAACCTTTTGCATCAGAACATTTTATTTTCAATACGTATTTATTCACTTTTTATTACCTCTAATTTTCTTCTTTTTAATTCTTTTTTTATCTCTTCTTTTTGAAAACCGTCTAATATGACGCTTTGGACACTTACTCCTCCACTATATAGGTGTTCATATATATCCAATTTTTTTGCTCTTTCAATTATTCCTTTTTTGTAGTTACCAAGCCAATTTTTTATAGGTATATCTATAGCAATTTCCATAAGCTGCTCATCATTTACATCATTTTCAATAAACGGTTGATTTTTGAAAATATTCCTATATTCTCTTGGTGCATCAATGTTTTCAAGTACTTTGGAAATGTCTAGTTTACATAGATTACCAACAATATACATAAAATAATATGTATTTAATTCTTCTGTAAAATTATCCTTGTTTTTGTACAATTCTAGTGCCGTCTTAAAAAACAGGTCTTTTTGGATTTTCACACCAAAAACTTTCTCAAAGATTCCTAATCTGATAAGATAATATAGCCCGAAATGCAAAAAAGTCGCATTGAACAATTTCTCTAATTCCCAAAAGATTCTACTCTTACTTAGATCATTTAAGGGGAGCTTTGCCATAACTTCTAAAGTCATTTTGTCTATCTTAAAACCAAATCTTGAACTAAATTGAATACCTCTTAATACTCTCAAACTATCTTCTGCAAAACTATTTTCATCAACTAATGATATAACCTTTTTATTCAAACTCTCCAAACCGCCGTAAAAATCTAAGAGCTTATAATTAAATATATCTAACATCATTGCATTCATAGTAAAATCACGTCTTCTGGCAGCTTGTTTTTCATCACTACAGATCTTTACGTTAAAAGCCCTATGTCCTACACCGTTTTTTCTCTCAGTCCTTGGTAATGATATATCTATATCCCCAATTTTATAAACAAAAAAACTCTTTCCTACTCCTATGGCACCAAGTTCTTGCATAAGTTTTGAAAAAGTCATCTCATCTATATCATAAACTTCAATATCTAAATCGTTAACAGGAAGGTTAAGCAACATATCTCGAACTCCGCCACCTACCAAATATGCACGTCCGGTATAATCTTTTAAAAAAGCTTTGATTTTACCAAATTGTTCTTTTAATGGCAAAGGAAGTTTATTTTCTAGATTCATTTTTTATGAGTATTTAAATTTTCTAATCTTTCATCTATTCTTGCCAAAAGGTACTCTAGAAAATTCAATGTAAGATCAATTTTTGATTCTATATTTTTGTTATTAGGCGCTTGAAATCCTTCAAAGATAACAAGTAATTTTTCTCTTATATTTTCATAAAATTGTTTTTCACTTGTATCTATTGTCTCTTCATCTTCGTTATCTGATGAGTTGTCTTTTGCATCGTTTGTTTCGATCTCTTCTATTGACTTATCTTCTTCAAGTTCTGATAAAGTCATCATCACCATCTCTTTTAATTCCATTGTATTACCTCATAAATCAAAGTTTTGCCAACCATCTCTCAAACTCTAAAAATTCAACTTCAGTTTCCATATTAACAAAGAAACTTTTCATCTCTTCATTCACGCCTTGATATTTTTTCCTAATTCCGCTTAATCTTCTTATGGCAACTTTAGCTTCTTTATTGTTGGAATCATTTTTCAATATTTCTTTATAAATATCCAATGCTTCTTCTTTCAATCCTTGTAACTCATATATAGAAGCTAAAGTCAAAGTTTTTACCATAATATAAAACCTTAAATACTATTTTCTATCTTTTGTGCGATTATAGTCCCGATTTGCTCAGTTGTGCAAACTTCTTTTGCATTATATCTGGCTAAATCTTGAGTCCTATACCCATCTTGTAAAACACTTTTAATTGCTTCATCAATCCTATCTGCTGCCTTCTCTTCATTAAGTGAGAATCTGAGCATCATAGATGCGCTTAAAATCGTAGCAATCGGATTCGCGATTCCTTGTCCGGTTATATCAGGAGCAGAACCGTGAATAGGCTCATATAGCCCTACTGTTCCACCGATAGAAGATGATGGGAGTAAACCGATCGAACCACTCATCATACTGGCCTCATCACTTAAAATATCACCGAATATATTGCCTGTTAAAATAACATCAAATTGTCTTGGCTCTCGTACTAATTGCATAGCAGCATTATCAACATACATATGAGTTAATTCTACTTCCGGATAATCAAGAGCAACCTCTTCTACGACACTTCTCCATAAGCGGCTTACTTCTAAGACATTTGCTTTATCTACAGAACATACTTTCTTTTTTCTTTTCATAGCAGATTCAAAAGCAACTTTTGCGATTCGAACTATCTCATCTTTTGTGTAAACCATAGTGTTATAAGCTCTCAGCCCGTCATTTTCTCTTGGTTCGCCAAAATATATACCGCCTGTCAATTCTCTTACAACTAGCATGTCAACGCCTTTCAAAACTTCAGGCTTCATACTACTAGCGTCTAAAAGTTCATCAAAAACGGCAACCGGTCGCAAATTTGCAAAAAGTCCCAAAGCTTTTCTAAGCTTTAGAAGACCTGCTTCCGGTCTAAGCTCACTTGGCAAATTGTCCCATTTATATCCGCCGATAGCTCCAAAGAGTATAGCATCGGATTTTAAACATCCTGTAACAGTCTCATCCGGCAAAGGATTACCTGTAGCTTCATAAGCAACTCCACCCATCAAAAATTCTTCATAATTTAAAGTAAAATTTTCTTTTTTGCTAACTGAATTCAAGACTTTTATAGCTTCTTCAACAATCTCTGGACCTATACCGTCTCCTCGTATAAGTGCAATGTTATAATTTTTGCTCATACATTCTTCCTCTTGATCTCTTCTTTTGCATAGTTGATCAAACCACCACTTGCTATGAGTTCTTGCATAAATGGAGGAATCGGTGTGAATTTATAAGTCTTGCCTTTTGTCTCATTTATTATCTGACCTTTTTGCATATCGATTTTGAGTGTATCACCCTCTTCAATCTCGTCCGATTCTTGCAATTCAAAGATCGGCAAACCCATATTAAATGCATTTCTATAAAATATTCTTGCGAAGCTTTTTGCTATAACAGCACTTATGCCGGCAGTTTTTAGAGCTATAGGAGCATGTTCACGACTACTGCCGCAACCAAAATTTTCTCCAGCTACTATGATATCTCCGAATTGAACTTTATTTACAAACTCAGGATCAGCATCTTCCATGACATGTTTTGCCAATTCTTCAGGATTTGATGTACTTAAGTATCTCGCTGCTATTATCAAATCTGTATCTATATTATCCCCGAATTTCCATACTTTTGCGTTTTGTGTACTCATAGCCGTCCTTAATAATTATTGTAAAATAACTTCTAGCAGAATTTCTACATTTTGTATCACAAATTGGTATAGAAATCGTGTTAGAAGTTTGGTAATTATTTTATCTAAAAAGAAATTAAATATTTATTTTATCAAGTTGTTTGGCATCAGATTCAAACCACTCTTCTTCCACAAACTCTTCTTTTGTTATCTGAGATAAATCTCTTTTTAAATATTTTCCAACCGCACTGACGGCAATACTTCCATCCGGCAGATAAAGCTCTCCTGTTCCTTCAAAAACTCTACTTGTATCCCTGTCAATTCGCCCTACTACTTTTAGTTCCACACCTGTCGGTACCGGTTTTTTATATTTTATATTTAATTCTATAGTCACACCGAAACTATTTTTACCATATTTATTCATGATAGCTCTACCTATGGTTTCATCCAAAATAGTAGCGGAAATCCCGCCATGTAAAACTCCTGGATAACTTTGAAGTGTATCTTCAGGGGTAAATATTGCTATTGACTCATCACTAGAGCTTGAGTAAAATTTTGCTTTTAATCCGATAGGATTTTCTACGCCGCAAACGAAACAGTGTTTTGAAATATTTTGTCTATCTTTAATCTGAAATTCCATATTTTTCACCTTGTTGATATAGATATATGATTGAGCTCATTCCCGCACTTCCTAACACCATCGCCATGACGACGATTTGATACCTTACTGCTATAATAGGATTGATACCTGATAGTATTTGTCCGGTCATCATACCGGGCAGAGAAACTAATCCAACGGCTAGAAATGAGTTAATTTGCGGGATAAGTGAAGCTTTCAAAGATTTGGCTCTTGCAGTACTGTAATTATGATTTTTTATCTCATTTTGAAATCTTTCAGCGACTAATGAGATAGAATTCATAGAGTTTGCATAGATCATGCCAGCAAGAGGTATTATAAATCTAGGTTGGTACATAGGATGCAAATCCAAAACAAAATATAGTACTAATATGAGGTTAAAACTTCCGCCTATGGCAATTGAAATCAAAATTTCAGAATAAACACGAAAATCTCGTACTTCTATATTCCTAAGTGCAATAAAACTAGATATACAGATCATAAACAATACTATAATAAAACCAAAAATAAAATTGCTGCTACTGAAAATAAAAGTGAGACAATAACCTATGATCAGGAGTTGAGTTATCATCCTAAATGTCGCTAAACCTATCTCTTTGATATTTTTAGTCCACAAAAAATAGATATAACCGACAATAATAATAGGAATAAACATAAAAAGTAAATTTGTTATTGTGATTAAATGCATAGATGTTATAATAACATACTTTAACTAAATTACATAAATAAATATATGCTACTGTTTAGTATTAAAATCGATAAAATTTTCTAAATTTAAGCAAAATCTATTTCTTAATTATATCTTTTTTAGATATATTATTAAATAATTTTTAAAATAAAAGGATAATAAAAGTGTTTAATACTTTAAAATTCAATGAATGGATACAATCTTCACGAATTATTCAAATTCGTTATATTGCAACACTAACGGCTTTTTTATATTATATCTATTCAGAGATAGATGTGATTATTGTTCCTGAGAACTCTTTACCTTTAGCACATTTTATTCATCTTTATATTATTGTACCGATTTTGCTTATCATCGCAGTATTAACTTTCTTTAAAAAATACCATTCTATTATGATCTATATATTAATTTTTGCACCTGCAGTAGCTGCAATTGGAAATTTGATTATCCTTCCTAAACTTTCCAATATAAATCTTTATTTACCAGAAATATACTTATGTATCTTTTGGATTTTTACTGTTTCAGGATTGAAACTTTTCCATGCCATGATTAGTGCAACTATAGTTATTATTATATCTTCTTTTGCAATTTTATATCTTTCAGAAAAAGAATTCTTGATGCATATGTTTTGGATTTTTAGTGCTGCTTCCTTTGGTTCTCTAGGTGCTTATTTACTAGAAGAGTCTAGTAAAAGGATTTTTATGAATAAAGAGACTCTTGCAAAATTAGCTATGACAGATAAACTTACTGGACTTTATAATCGTACAAAATTTGATGAAGTCTTATCCAATGAGATATCTCGTAGTCAAAGATTCAATCATACTTTTGGTCTTGCGATAATTGATGTTGACCACTTTAAATCAGTCAACGACGATTTTGGACATAACATAGGTGATAGTTTTTTAGTAGAAATTGCCAACTTAATTCAAGAGGATATCCGTTCAACTGATATTCTGGTACGTTGGGGAGGCGAAGAATTTGCTTTGATCTGCTTAGAAACTGATCTTTCGGGGATATTAACTCTGGCTGAAGAAATTCGCTCTAAAGTGGAAGCGCATACTTTTAAGAAAGTGGGAAAGAAAAGCGTTAGCATAGGAGTTACAATCTATCAAAAAGATGATACTAATTCTATGATTGTCGCAAGAGCCGATGAAGCACTTTACAATGCAAAAAACGATGGAAGAAATTGCATTAAAGTAGCATAATTATATATTTAATAATTATGCCGAACTGATATACACAAAGTGACTTACAAACATAGTTTCGCAAAATACAAAAAAGAAAATATCTCTTTTGAGAAAAAAAGTATTCTCTTTTTTAGGATTTTACTTAAATTAAACTACCATTTGATTTACATCTTTGCTCTTGCATGATGACATACTTCGATTATTTTTTTAGCGTGTTTCAATACTTCGGCATGTCCGTCAACCGCACATTTATACGTAGTATATCTTTTATTGTAAACTACTTTATCATACTGGACTTGACCATTCTCTTTTTCAAATATCATAGTCTCATACACTTTAACATATGAGTTTTGATTTAACCAAGCATGCCTAACATCAATTTTAATGGTTGATACGAGGTATCTAACGCCATCGACTTCTATGACATCTTGTAACTTCAAATCTGGTTGTTCATTTGGATTCATAAGTTCTCCTTTATCACATTTCAGACTATTATATCATCAAAGGTATGATATTTTTATGATATTTTTATGCTATACAAAAATCTTTTGCACTAAAACCATATACACGACAGTAGCAGAAATTATGCTCAAAAGCGCATTGCTAAATCTTAAGTGCATTACAATTGCAATAAAAACTCCTATAATTTCAGGCAAGCCAAAAGGATATAATCCCCATTTGACATCTTTTAGTGCATAAAATACCAATATAACCATAATCATCAACGGCATATTCCACTCAATATATTTGATGATTGGTGCCGGAGATTTATTTCCAAAAAAGACAAACGGTATTACACGCGTGATATAAGTCATAACAGCGGCTAGTGCAATAGCACTTATCAAATATTCATGACTCATTTTCTATCGCCTTTTTAAAAAGTATCAATGTAAACATAGCAAGCCCCAATGAAAGTATCAACATTTTGCTACTCGGAAATGACAACATCCCGATAATACCTATCGCAATAGCTATCAAAAACGGTTTATGAAGTTTACTTTTCTTGTATAAGTCTATAGACAAGACGACAAATAATGCTGTCAGAGAGAATTCCAATCCTTTAGAATTAAAAGGTAAAATATTCCCTAACAGTGCTCCGATAACACTTCCGATAACCCAATAACTTTGATTTAAGGCCGTAATGATGAGATAAACTTTTTCTCTCTCTTCCTTATTGATTTCTCTTGTTTTCAAAAGAGCAAAAGTTTCGTCAGTCAAACCAAAAATCAGATAGTGTTTTTTCCAAGAAAAATCTTTAAAAACACTCACCATAGATAAGCCATAAAACGTATGTCTTAGATTGAGCAGAAATATAGCAATACCTATCTCTATAACCGTTGCTTGAGATGCGAATAACACTAACGCCAAAAACTGCGCACTACCGGCAAAAATAAATACTGACATGAAAAAAGCGTAGTACCAAGGTATCATGAGCTTGGAAAGTAATAGTCCAAAAGCCATACCCAGCGGTACATAACCCATAAGTACAGGAATAGTTAGTTTAAATATGGAAAAAAATTTCAAGCAATTATTCCTTTATATATTTCTTGATATAGTTATTTGTCTGTATTGATTTATCGACAGGTCTTTCAATATGCTTTTTTGTTTGTGTGTCTTTTGGTTTGACATCACTATAGTAAATATTATTTATAGCGACTATTATTAGAATAATCACTAAAAAAGGAAGCAAAATAAGCATAAAATTATCTTTTTAGTCCATTTACTGTTTGAAGCATTTCATCACTGGTAGTTATAGCTTTAGAGTTTGCTTCGTAAGCTCTCTGTCCTGTTATAAGATCTGTCATCTCTTCTACCAGTTGAACATTACTCATCTCAACAAAGTTCTGTCTTATCTCTCCAAGTCCATTCAAACCTGGAGTACTTGTGATTGCATCGCCTGATGCTGTTGTATTTATATAATTGTTATTACCAAGAGAATGAAGCCCAGCTGGATTCACGAAGTTTGCCAATTCAATTTGTCCTACTTGCGACATTTGAGTTTGTCCTGCTTGCATGACCGAAACCGTACCATCTGTTCCTATTGATATCTGAGTTGCATCTTGTGGTATAGTGATCTGTGGAATCAACTGATAACCATCACTGTTTACAATATTTCCATTACTGTCCAATTTAAAAGAACCGTTCCTTGTATAAGCGGTAGAACCATCAGGCAATTGAATTTGGAAAAAACCTTGTCCTGTTATAGCCATATCTAATGGATTTCCGGTTTCTTTAAAGTTTCCTTGCGTAAAAAGTTTTGATATTGCCGTAGGTCTAACACCTAATCCAACTTCTATACCTGTAGGAGAAACTGTAGTGTTACTAGTAGCAGTTCCTGCATATTCCATAGTCTGATACATTAAATCTGCAAATTCAGCTCTTTGTTTTTTATATCCTATGGTATTTACGTTTGCAATATTATTTGAAGTAGTATCTATTTGAGTTTGCTGTGCAATCATTCCTGTCGCTGCTGTATAAAGTGATCTTAACATCTTACTTCCTTGTCCTTTTTATTGTAATTTTATGCTGTTACGGATGCTAGTTTATTAATTGCATCGGTATTTAAATCATTCATATGTGAATTCATAACTTTTTGGTACATTTCCACCATTCTGTTTGCTTCTATTAGATGAACCATCTCTGTAACTGGGTTTACATTACTATCTTCTAAAAATCCTTGCTCTACAATATCTGGATTTGCGGATTGCTTGATAACATTGATATTGGGAAACTTATATAAATTACTACCCTCTTTTTGAAGACTTTTTATATCGTTACTTGTTGCTATGTAAAATTTGCTTATCGCATTTCCGTTTGAATACAAATTTCCTGCTGCATCCGCACTAAGAGTTGCATCTTGCGGGACCTTTATTAGTTGTGAATTTTGAAAATAATTTGCGGGCAACACAGGATATCCCTCTTTTGTAGATAAAACTCCATCCTTATTTATAACAAAAGAACCGTCTTGCGTAAGCCTTATGCCGTTTGGTGTTTTTACCATAAAAAAGACATTAGGGCTTTTCAATGCAAAATCTAAACTGTTTCCGGTGCTTTTCAAACCACCTTGTGAAAACTGAGTATAATGTTCAACTACTTGAGGAACACTGTCTATACTTGAGTTTAAAAACTTAGCTGCCTCTGTCGTATTGTTAGGTATTGGCATATTTTCTTGAGTTTCTTGAAAAATTCTTTTAAAATCACCGACTATTATTTTGTCTTTTTTGAAGGCTGGAGTATTGAGGTTTGCCAGATTATTTGATATAACATCTAGTCTGTTAAACTGCGTGATCATTCCGCCTGTTGCGCTATAATATCCACTTTGCATATACTTGTCCATTCGTAAATTTAACCTAACAAAAGCAATTAATGTTCCAACTCTGAAAGACACCATTAATGTGATTTTAAATAAATTTAGGTATAATCCTCTCTTTAAACTCCAATATCTCAAAGGAGCAACAGCTCATGTCTACAAAAGAAATTTACGATAGCATAGAAGAATTATTTAAAGAGAACGAAAAAGGTTATGTTGTTTATGAACAAGTAATGAATATTTTCCCAAAACAACCAACATCATCAAGTGCAAAGAAGATCCTTTCCTTAGTTAAGAAATATAAGGTTTCTCTTATAACTTCTGCTGAAATTGCAAAGTTAAGAAACATAGAAGAAGCCAAGAGGAGAGAGGAAGAAAGACAAAAGCTTCATGATGAATCACTAGAAGATGAATTTGATTTAGCAAGTGAAAAAGAACTTCTAGAATGGTCAAGAAGTGATAGTCCTGTCCGTATGTACCTTAGAGAAATGGGTCAAATTTCACTTTTAACAAAAGAAGAAGAAATTGACATAAGTAAAAGAATAGAATTTGGCGAAGATATCATCATCGATGCGTTTTGTTCTGTCCCTTATCTCATAGATTTTATACTAGATTATAGAGAAGCTTTGATAAATCGTGAAAGAAGAGTTAAAGAATTATTTAAAAGCTTTGAAGATGATGACGATAGTGACGATGATGACGATAGAAAACCGAATAAAAAAGATGACAGTAGAACGGTTAAAGTATTAGAAAGTTTTAAAGCATTAGAAAAAGCAAAAAAAGACTGGATGAAATCACTATCAAAAACACCGGAAGAAGATATTGATGAAGAGTCTCAAATGACGTATGACCTTACTTTGGCATATAAAAAGAAGATTCTCAAAGAAAAACTTATGGAACTAGGTCCTACAAGTAAACTAATAAATGAATTAGTGAAATCTATGGAAACTGCATTAAAAAGTGATGGTGAATTTGAGAAAGAGCTAAAAAGATTAGAATATATGCTACCGCTTTTTAACGAATCATTGAAAAAGAACCATCAAAAGATTCTTAGTAAAATCGTAAGAATGAGTAAAGAAGAAGTCACGGCTGAAGTTCCTGAAGCTACAATGGTTTCAACGTATATGAAGATCAAAAAACTTTTTCAAACTAAAGAAGCGAGTAAACAAGGTTTTGATCTAGAAGAAGATAGATTAAAAGAGATATTAGAGCAGATCAAAAGAGGTAAGAAAATAGCTGATGGAGCAAAAACAAGAATGGCAAAATCTAACCTCCGTCTAGTTGTCTCTATAGCAAAAAGATATACTAATAGAGGGCTTCCTTTCTTAGATCTTATCCAAGAAGGCAATATAGGTCTTATGAAAGCAGTAGATAAGTTTGAATACAAAAAAGGTTATAAATTTTCAACTTACGCAACTTGGTGGATCAGACAAGCTATAAGCAGAGCTATAGCAGATCAGGCAAGAACGATCAGAATTCCAATTCACATGATAGAGACCATAAACAGGATCAATAAAATCATAAGAAAACATCTTCAAGAAAATGGAAAAGAGCCTGATGTTGATATGATAGCAGAAGAAGTCGGTTTAAGTGTTGATAAGGTTAAAAATGTTATAAAGATAACAAAAGAACCTATCTCGCTAGAAGCTCCGATAGGTAACGAAGAAGATGGCAAATTCGGAGATTTCGTAGAGGATAAAAGTAGTATTTCTCCTATGGAAAATATTTTGAAATTTGACCTTAGAGATCAGATAGATGATGTATTAGAACAACTTAACGATAGAGAAAAAGCCGTAATCAGAATGAGATTTGGACTTATGCATGATGAAAGCGATAGAACACTTGAAGAGATAGGCAAAGAATTAAGTGTAACAAGAGAGAGAGTCAGACAAATTGAAAGTTCAGCAATAAAAAAATTAAAACATCCAAAAGTCGGAAGAAAATTAAAAAATTATATTGAAAGCTAATTTGGAGATTAAAATGACTTTTAATGAGGCCTGGATAGAATATGACTATAACCCTTTCATCACATTTGACACTGATGAAAGGGTTAAATCACTCAATCAAGAAGCCCAATATCTTTTAGGTGAAGTTGCACCAAAAAAAATTTTTGAGCTTGCAAAGACATATGCAAGTATGTCTTATGGCTTCAAAACAACTATATTAGATCTAAACTATGGTTCTTACTCATTTTACGCTATAACTGTAGGTTATCTAGATGAAAGTGAAATCGGCATAAAACTTTACAAAAAAGCAGCAAAAAAACTATCTTCTATAGATGAATATGGAGAAATTGTAAATCTTTATTCTCTACTTGACCTTTGTATTAGTGCATCAAGTGCAAGCCACAGTACGACAAAACATCACAAGATATTTGATCCAACTTTCCCGGAGATAAGATTAAAAATTGAAGAATTTACTAGACTGTTAAATAAGATATATTCATCATATCTTGGTTCAGACACAATCACTTCAAAATTGACACTGAATACAGGAGAATATATAAAATTTGACGATAAAAAATATCCAATTTTTTCAATCTATGTTGAGGGTGATAAAAGAAATAAGAAGCTTGATACAAATATAGAAGAGCTATCACAAAATGCAAATGCCTTAGTACAAATCAAAGGTAATACAACTATACTAAGCTCTGCATTAGTGTCTCGCTAAACCAGATAGTAGGCTTACTAAAGGCACTACGCTAAGCCCTACGAAAAAAGCAACTGCATCAAAAAGACTATTTCTTATCAAAGATAATATTACTACAAACAAGATGAGATATGCAAGTAGCCTATATATACTCAATGCACCACTTATCCCTGTAACCAACCCTTTTATGATATTTTTGAACTTGCCTTCTTTTTTAGGCTTTTGTTCTCTCTCTATCACATTTTCTTCGTTATCATCATCATTAAAAAGATTGTAAGGGTCTTCTAATGCATCATAAGAATCTTTGTTATTGCCGATATCATTACTGTCAATCCTTTTTTCTATCATGATCTTATATGAAAAATATGATGAAAATGTAACAAGCATAGAGCATATAAATGCAGCTTGTGTGTTGATTAACCAAAATTTTCCGATAAATAGAGAAGTTACAATCAATATAATATCTCCGATCAGATATAATAAAGAGAGCTTATTTATCGTCATCATCATCGTCATCGTCTGTATTAATATTCTTATATCTCACATCATCCTTTAGTTCATCAAGTGATTTCATTTGCTTTTTGTATGCTTTATAGACATTTAAAACAGCAGCTGCAACTCCCCAAAATACTCCAAGCCAAAGAAGCCAGGTGTGATGAAAATAATTTTTCATCAATACACCTATGCCAATACCGATTAAAACTGCTACAACCATAGATATACCAAGAGAAAGTTGCTCAGCACCTTCTATGATATTTGCAAACTTTGGCTTTTTATTTTTACTCATTTTATCTCTTTAAAGACTTCTGACGCCGCGATCAATGCATCATCAATGATCTGATCGGTTATCTTTGTACTTATAAAGCCTGTTTCAAATTGACTGCAAGCAAAATAAAAACCTCTATTCAGCATACCTTGATGAAATCTTGCAAATAAATCTGTGTCAGAATCTAGTGCATCATCAAAATTTTTCACTTCTGTTTTATTGAAGAAAAATCCAAACATACTTCCTCTGACGTCAACTTGCAAATCGATGTTGTTCTTTGCAGCCTCTTCTTTTAAGCCATTAACAAGTTTTTTAGCCTTCTTTTCAAAATCATCGTAAACACTTGGATTCTCTAGCAATTTGTTTAGTGAGGCAAGTCCTGCATTCATAGCAACAGGATTACCGCTTAATGTCCCTGCTTGATAGATCGGTCCATCAGGACTCAATCTGTCCATGATCTCTTTTCTTGCACAAAATGCACCAACAGGCATACCACCGCCTATGACTTTACCAAATGTTATGATATCTGGAGCGATAGCTACTAAACCTGTAGCTCCCCTCAGGGATGCTCTAAAACCACTCATAACTTCATCAAAGATCAATAAAGCTCCATTGGCATCACATACTTGTCGCAATTCTTTTAAAAACTCTATATCGGCTGGAACAAATCCCATATTCCCGGCTATCGGCTCTATGATCACACAAGCCACGTCATGTGAGTTTTCAAAACATTTTTTGACGCTTTCGATATCGTTGTATTTAGCTAGCAGAGTATGCTTGGTCAGATCTGCCGGAACGCCCGGTGAACTTGGTGTTCCAAAAGTCACAGCTCCACTTCCGGCTTGAACAAGGAGAGAGTCACTATGTCCGTGGTAACATCCTTCAAATTTGATGATATCATCTCTGTTTGTATAGCCTCTTGCAAGCCTGATAGCACTCATCACAGCTTCTGTACCGCTACTTACGAATCTTATCTTGTCTATTGACTCAAATAAATCACATATTTTTTCAGCCAAAATAGTTTCTACACTTGTAGGAGCTCCAAAGCTCAAACCTTTTTTGACAGAATCTACTACAGCATTTTCGATTGTTTTATCACAATGACCAAATATAAGTGGTCCCCAGCTTTGTACAAAATCCACGTACTTGTTACCATCAACATCAACCAGATATGCACCCTCGCCTTTTTCTATAAAAATCGGTGTACCACCAACACTTTTAAATGCACGAACCGGTGAATCAACACCTCCTGGGATTACTTCTTTGGCTTTTTTAAACTCTTTTTCACTATTATTGATATTCATGTTCATCCTTCTATTTTATCTATTATCTGTTTTATATCTTTTAACAATTTTAATGATGCCTCTATTTCAACTTTTCTAATGGCAACACTTTCAACATTACAACCTATCGGTATGCCTTTTTCTTTGCCGTATATATACAGTTCAGTAAAAATATCTTTTGATAGTTTAACTGATTCTTCTAGTATATCATCTGATTTTTTTAGTTTTTCTTCTAAGTAGTCTGGTATATTTACTCCCAACCACTTCATAAAAGCTAACGTTTTGAGTGATCCACATGGCGTAAAAGTAAATATAATAGGAACCGTAGATCTATTTTCTCTTGTTGTATACTCACTATAATCATCTAAAAAGCTTTTGGCTGCATCAAGATTATATACAGCTTGTGAGATAAAATATTCGCAACCATTTTGCATTTTAGAAGTTACTCTTAAGTGTTCATCTCGCTTTTCCATGTGTCTCTCAGGGATAACAATACCGCCCAATACCAACTCTTTATTTATCTTACTTTTCAATAAATAGGCTTCTTTTATAGTAAGATTAGTTTTTGTTTTTTGTGACGCTGCCCCTACAAAAACAGAATAAAAATCCTTGTTTTTAGTTGTTGACAACCAATCTTCAAACTCGTCAACATCATACTTTCCAACTGCTTTATATACAATGACCGGCACTTTTAAACTACTTAAATACTTCTCTTTATAAAAAGAAGAGTTGAGTGTTTCTACAAATGGAAATGGCCTAACTTCTTGCGTTCTATCTGATTCATCCTGTATGTCATAAAGCACCAAACCGTCTATATCCAGATTATTGATTCGCTCAATATGTTTATCAGCAATAGCTTGAATTTCATCTGGAGTATGTTTAACTTTTGGCGGTGTTATGCCATATAGAAGAATACCGCTTTTTTTCAAACGGATTTTATCTTTTAACATAAAAATCCCTGAGATTTAATTTGGTTGATATTTTACAAGTATGTTTGTTAATAACTAATTAATAGGTTGATAAATAATAAAGAACAACCGCTCTATTAGGCGGTTGTTCTATTTGTTTAAGCTTCTAGTTTATAATCTTCAATAAGGTTAAAGTTCAAATATTTATATACTTGACTTTCTTTTCCTTCTAGCTTCTTTGGTACAAGTTTCATATATTCTTCAACACTTGGCAATCTACCAAGAAGAGCACAAAGAGCGGCTAATTCTGCACTACCTAAATAGACTTTTGCATCCATTCCCATTCTATTGTCAAAATTTCTTGTACTTGTAGAGAATACGACTGCACCATCTCTAACTCGTGCCTGATTACCCATACATAAAGAACATCCAGGTATTTCTATTCTAGCTCCTGCAGCACCGAATATTGAGTAATATCCCTCTGATGTCAATTCTGCTTTATCCATTTTAGTAGGAGGAGCGATCCAAAGCTTAGTAGGAACTTGACCTTCACCTTTTAGTACTTCACCCAAAGCTCTGTAATGACCTATATTTGTCATACAACTTCCGACAAAAACTTCATCAATATTGTGAGGTCTATTTGGATCGGCCAATATCTCACTCAAAGTGGCAACATCATCAGGATCATTTGGGCAAGCCAATATAGGTTCTTTCACTTCATCCATATTTATCTCGATCACCGCTGCATATTCTGCATCTTTGTCCGCTTTTACTAAAGTTGGATTTGCTAACCATTCTTTCATCTTATCTATTCTTCTTTGTAGAGTATTTGCATCGCCATACCCCGCATCTATCATAGACTTTAAAAGAGTTATATTTGATTTTAAATATTCTGCTACAGGCTCTTTATTCAAAGCTATGCTACAAGCTGCAGCACTTCTCTCAGCACTTGCATCACTAAGTTCAAAAGCTTGTTCAGCTTTAAGATCAGGCAGGCCTTCTATCTCTAAAATTTTGCCGGCAAATATATTTACTTTTCCTTTTTTTGGAACTGTCAATAAGCCTTGTTTTATTGCAAAATACGGTATAGCATTTACGAGATCTCTTAATGTTATACCCGGTTGTAGAGTACCGCTGAATTTTACCAATACTGACTCAGGCATATTCAAAGGCATACTACCGGTTACTGCAGCAAATGCAACCAATCCACTTCCTGCAGGAAATGATATACCAACTGGAAATCTAGTGTGAGAATCTCCACCTGTTCCCACTGTATCAGGTAATACCATGCGGTTTAGCCATGAGTGTATAACACCATCCCCTGCTTTTAGGCTGACTCCGCCTCTTGTTCTAATAAAATCAGGAAGCGTGTGTTGAGTTTGAACATCTGATGGTTTTGGATAGGCTGCAGTATGACAGAAAGTCTGTAATACCAGATCAGCATTAAAACCTAGAGCAGCAAGCTCTTTTATTTCATCTCTGGTCATTGGTCCTGTTGTATCTTGACTACCGACGGTAGATGTTATAGGTTCAACGTACATACCTGGTCTAACACCTTCTAGACCACAAGCCATACCTACGATTTTTTGTGCTTGTGAGTATCCTTTACCGCTATCTTTTGGTTGTTCAGGTCTTGCGAAGATATCTATAACTCCTAAACCTAATGATTCTCTGGCTTTTGTAGTCAAACCTCTTCCTATTATAAGAGGAATTCTACCGCCTGCTCTATATTCATCTGCTAAAGTATTTGGAGTTAAATTAAATCTAGAAACAACTTCTCCATCTTTTTTGATCACACCTTCATATGGAAATACGTCAATCAAATCACCTGTCTCCAAGGATTCAACATCTGCTTCTATCGGAAGAGCTCCGCTATCTTCAGCTGTATTAAAAAAGATTGGAGCAATAGTTTTACCTATGATCAAGCCTCCGGTTTTTTTATTTGGAACAAAGGGAATCTCTCTACCCATCCACCATTGAACGGAGTTTATACCTGATTTTCTACTGCTTCCTGTACCAACAACATCACCGACATAAGCAACTTCATAACCCTTGGCTTGAAACTCTTTTATTTTTTCTAAAGATCCAGGCAATCTTTTTAGAAGCATACATTGTGCATGCATAGGAATATCACTTCTTGTAAAAGCTTCGCTGGCAGGAGATAGATCATCCGTATTTGTTTCGCCAGGAACTTTTAAAACTGCAACAGTAATTTTTTCAGGCATAGCCGGTTTTGAAGTAAACCATTCTGCATTTGCCCAAGATTCTAAAACTTCTTTGGCAAATTTATTATTTTTAGATAATTTTTCTATATCATTGAAAGAACTATAAACTAATATCGTATGTTTAAGTGCATCACATGCTGCCTGAGCAACATTTACGTCATCATCTTCAAGGGCTTCTATAAGAGGTTGGACATTATAACCACCCATCATCGTTCCTAAGATTTCAACAGCTTTTACAGGTGGAATCAAATTACATTTAGCTTCTTTTTTTACTATCGCATTTAAAAATGCAGCCTTTACATATGCAGCTTCATCAACACCTGGGCTTACTCTTTCCACTAAAAGTTCTAAAAGAATTTCTTGATCACCAGTGCCTTCTTTTAGCTTTTGAACAACCATATCAGTTTGTGTAGCATCTAATGGGAGAGGTGGAACTCCAAGCTTTGATCTCTCAAGCACATGTTGATTATATATATCCAATTTATCCATATTAAATTCTCCTTGTAGTCTTTATTTAATAAGCATACGGATTGTATCACAAAGTTATTTAAAAATTATAAAATTTCTCTTTGTCCTTTTGAATTTACGGATGATAGTATGCCTGTAGCTTCTAATTGTTCAACGATTCTAGCAGCTCTGTTATAGCCTATCTGCAGTCTTCTTTGAATATAACTGATAGAGCATTTTTTCTCATTTAGAACTATATTTTTTGCATCTTCAAATAATTCATCAATATCTTCATTTGCTATACTGCTACTTCCAAAATTGCTCTCTTCTTCTTTTAGAAAGTTATCATCATATTCTACTTTTCTTTGCTTTTTAAGATATTCTACAACTTTTTCAATCTCTTCTTCGCTTGCATATGGAGCATGAAGTCTGATCAATCCAGAAGTAGAAGGCGGCGTGAAGAGCATATCCCCTCTTCCTAGAAGTGAATCTGCACCACTTGCATCTAAAATAACTTTACTATCTATTTTTTGTCCTACTTTGAAACTGATGCGAGAAGGAAGATTTGCTTTGATGAGTCCAGTCACGACATCTACTGAAGGTCTTTGAGTAGCCACTAAAAGATGTATTCCACTTGCTCTTGCCATTTGAGCGAGACGTGAGATATAAAACTCTACTTCTTTTCCGCTTGTCATCATCAAATCTGCCAATTCATCAATGATTACAACGATATAAGGAAGTTGTGTTCCTCCGTGTTTTTTTACTTTTTCATTATAGTTTTCTATATTTTTTGTTCTAGATTGTGTAAGAACTTTATATCTTCGCTCCATCTCATTTACCATATTTGACAATGCTACGATAGCATGCTTTGGCTTTGTGATAACTGGTGTTAAAAGATGTGGGATATCATTGTAAATTGAAAACTCCAACATTTTTGGATCTATCATGAGAAGTTTGAGCGTATCTGGAGAATTTCTATAAAGCAAAGACAAAAGCATAGCATTGATACCTACACTTTTACCGCTTCCTGTAGTTCCTGCGATCAAAAGATGTGGAAGTTTTTTTAGATCTGTCACAAATGGATTTCCGACTATATCCTTTCCAAGTGCCATAGTTAAAGGAGAGGATGAGTTTTTGAAAATATCGCTTTCTAGTATCTCTTTTAAGTAAATAGTCTCGATTTTTTTATTCGGTACTTCAATACCGACTACATCTTTGCCCGGGATCGGAGCTTGTATACGAATAGTTTTAGCTTTTAATGCCATAGCCAAGTCATCTTGCAATGTCAAGATCTTAGATACTTTTATATGTGGTGCCGGCTTAAATTCAAATGTTGTAACAACAGGGCCGGAATAAGTCCTTACAACATCTCCGTCAATCTTAAATCTTTTAAGTTTATCAAGTAGATTTGATATTTTTTGATCAATTTCACTTTCATTTATATGATGATTTCTTTTGGGAGGATCAACTAAAAATTTTAAAGGCGGCAGCTGGTAATTTTCTGGTTTATCTATCTTTCCTTTTTCAATTTGATCCAAAAGTTTTTTATTTTCTTCTACTTCATTTAATATTTCTGATTTTTTACTCAGAGGTTTTTCTTCTTTTATCTCTGTATCTAGCTGTTCTTCTTCTTGTATTGTTTCTTCATCAACAATATTTGGATTACTGTTTTCAATATTGTTTTTTGAATTTTTTACTTGAGTTTTCTTCTTTGGAACTTCTTCGATCTCAAAATATTCACTTTTTTTTTCTATATTTCCCTCGCTTTTTTCTTTCAAGAATGAAAACAATTCATCAAATCTAACGTCAAACAACATAGCAACACTCAAAGCTACTATAGCGATTATACTAATCCAAACACCAGCTATTCCTATATATGATATTATTGATTCTGTAATAGAATAACCTATATAGCCATTACCTGGAATCACTACTGATTGAATCATCAAAGAAGACAGGAACAAAAGAACATAGGCAAGATATATCTCTATCCTTCTTGTGGTAAAAGTAGAATTTTTATAAACGAAGTACGATAAAATAATAAATATAAATGGATAAACATATGACAGATAGCCAAACATTTTATGATTTATTTTTCCAAGTGTTGCGCCATATAAACCAACGATAGATGAATCACCAAGTATGGTAGAAAGTCCTAAAAAAATTAGAAATGATGTAATAACGACAAAAATAGTTTCTTTTAAAATACTGTATCCTTTGCAATCTATTAGAAAATGTATTATAGCAAATAATGCTATATTTACATATACTTTAATAGAGACATAGAATTAATTTTTGCAATTGTAGAAAGCATAGCCTGATAACTATTACTCAATTGCGAGAAGTTCAAGTATGCTTGGGCGATGTCAACATCTGCTACTTTACTTTTTACTTTTGTTACATTTAGGCTTAGAAAACTTGCTCTATCATTAGCCCTTTGCAGTGCATTTGAATAGGAACCAATTTTTGTATGCATCTTGTTTACATGATCACTTATATGTTGAATCTGTAGAAGTGAATTTTGTATTCCTATATTTCTTGGATCAGATGAAGTAGAATCCATATTAAAATTACCATCTTTTACCGCTTGTATCATATTGTCTAATTGCTTAAAGATATCAAGATTCGGTCCATCAGTAGTTATTGCATCATTTGCCATAAAAGTTAAAGCAGGAGCTGCACTTGTTCCATTAAACGTGCTATTATTTGAATCATACATAGTAAATTCAATACTTGATGAAGTCTTGTTGTTATCCTTAATTTGCATTTTACCTTGATTATCAAGAGAAACACTCACATTTTGTTGTGCTGAAGTCAATGCACTGTTATAATCTGTTACCGTATTTGTAGTAGGCATCGTTCCTGAAGTTATCATACTAACAACATCATTTAGCTGTTGGTATGTAACATTGTCAGCTTTAGTAGGATTACCGCTAGCATCAAAGATAGTGTAAGTATTGCCGCCTACAGTAAATGTTGATCCACTTGCACTGTTGCTAAGATTTAATTTTGCATTAAAAGTATTACCATTTGTATCTTTTCCAGTTAGATTAAACTGTTTTCCATCTAAAGTTGATGATCCAGCCACCTCTGAGAGTTTAGTAGCCGGCGTTGCGTAATCACTTGTAGATTTCACAAATTGAGATACATTTGAAGACAATACATTCCCATCTTTTGCAAATCCTCTTACAGAGTAATTTGAGGCATCGCTTAAAGTTGTACTGGAATTTATAAAGTTACTTTTTAAGAATCCAATGATATCAACATTTGGCTGAGCTGAGAGATTGTTTATATCAGTTTGATCTGCTGTACCAACAGTACCGGCTGCTGTTCTATCTATAGCTCCAAAAATATTCATTTGAAGTAAAGAATTTCCTTTCGCCACCCCTTTGACTTCTATTTGCCCATAAGAATTTAAACTTACATTTACAACTTGATTCGTAGCAGTATTTCCATATGCTGCTCCTATACTGTCTAATAAATCAGAAACTTTTGAAGTGGTGCTTATTGAAATTTTAGTGTTAAACGTATCTCCATTTGGCTTTCTTCCTGATAGATAGAATACTGGTTTTCCATTAGTAGTTGCATTTCCACCAACCATATCTTGAATTGTATCGCTTGATTTTAAGTTGACTTTGCCACCGTTATTGGCCAGTGTTGTTTGATTATACATGACAACATTTGTAGATACACTTTTTGAATAATCACTATCCTTTCCTAAAAAAAGAGATTGACCGTCTATATTATAGGGCAACTTTACGTTTGAACCTATAACAGATGTAAGACTATTGTCATTTCCATTATAGGTTCCATCATTATTTATAGGTTTTACACTAACTGCGGACCCAGAAAAAATAAATTGACCATTTATAGAAGTGTTGGCAACCGATGCGAAACTATCTCTTAAAGATTGTAAATCATTTGCAATGGCTGTTAAACTAGTTGTCGAGTTTGAACCATTTGCAGCCTGAATTAATTTAGTTTTAAATTGTGTAAGCATGTCATTCATCTGATTCATAGCAGAATCTGTATTGTTAGCAAATGTCTGAGCAGCTGAACTATTATCTTGCACTTGCTTTAAAGTAGTTAATTCGCTATTTAATCTCATAGTTTCTGAGTATACACCACTATCTTGATAACTGTTTTGAATCTTTGTACCGGATGATATTTGGCTATTCGCATCATATAAACTTTTCATATTACTTTGGTAGTTTGTCAAGGTATTCAAATAAAAAAGTGAATTAGTAATTCTCATAAATTCTCCTAATGAATTGTCAGATTTAGATAAGCAAAAATGGTTCCTTATGACTAAAATATCGGTTTTTTACATAATTTATTTAATTTTTTAAAAAAATTATTGTTTTTTTTAAAAAAAAATTGTACAATGCCTAAAATACATTATTTCTAAAGGATTGCAGAATGAAAAAAGCAGAATTTGTACAAGCAGTTTCAGAGAAAGCTGAACTATCAAAAAAAGATACTCAGAAAGTTCTTGATGCAGCTATCGAAGCTATAGAAGATGCACTAGTTGCCGGTAAAAATGTTAGTTTTATTGGTTTTGGAACATTTAGTACAGCTAAAAGAGCTGCTAGAAAAGCAAGAGTTCCAGGAACGGATAGAGTTGTAGACGTTGCAGCGACAACTGCGGTAAAATTCAAAGTCGGTAAAAAATTAAAAGATTCTGTAGCAAAATCTTAATTATTCAAAATTAAAAAGCTTAAAGATGTGAGATAATCACTCTTTAAGCTTTTTTTTTGTAATATTCCATTCTCTTTTAGGTGCCTGAGTGGTGAAACTGGTAGACGCGCTAGACTCAAAATCTTGTGAGCTTTGCTCGTGCCGGTTCGAGTCCGGCCTCAGGTACCATATCTTATATACATACTTACTGTATTTATAAAAATTTACAATTTTCTCTTAATAATGTTATGATTAGCATCAAAAGCATCTTCGTATGTAAACTTATAATAAACATTTTAAAGGAATAAACAATGATAGGACCGGTAAGGATAGAACTAGAAGCTGACAAAGATTACTTCTTTTGTACTTGTAAAAGAGGAGAAAAAGGAGTCTTTTGCAACGGGAATCATAAAGGTAGTAAATTTACGCCAAAAAAATTTCAAGTAGAAAAAAGCAAAAGTTATCAATTGTGCAGCTGTCAAAAAAGCTCCAGACTGCCTTTTTGTGACGGCAGACACGCTGATTAATAACAAATCTGACAATATTTTTGCATCATGACAAAGGATTGGATTAATAAAACTCTAATATACTCTTTGTCATAATGCAAAATTCTTATAGAATCTAGCTAAAAATGGAGAGGTTATGTTGAAAAAAAGTTTTATTTTGGTGCTTTTAATCGCACTTTTTGGCGCATTATCAATAAATGCAAAAGATGTGAAACCATTGAAAGTAGGTATGGAGTTAGCATATCCTCCATTTGAAATGAGCACAAAAGACGGTAAACCAAGTGGAGTAAGTGTTGATTTGGCTTATGCGCTAGGTAAGTATCTAGGAAGACCCGTAAAAATAGAAAATATAGCCTGGAATGGGCTCATCCCATCTCTAAAAACTAAAAAAATAGATATTATCATTTCTTCTATGACAATTACGAAAGAGCGAGGAAAAGTTATCGATTTTTCGATTCCGTATGCTGATGCAAACTTATGTATTTTAACGTACCCAAATTCCGGTGTTAAAAGTATCAAAGATTTAAATAAAGAAGGCATGGTAATTGCAGTAAAGAAGGGTACTACAGCTGATGTTTATGCCACTAAACACCTGAAAAAAGCAAAACTTTTAATTTTAGATCAAGTTAGCTCTGCCGTGCTTGAAGTCATACAAAAAAGAGCTGATGCTTTTATTTACGGACAATTAACAGTTTATAAAAGCTGGGAAAAACACAAGAAAACAACTGTTGCTTTATTAACTCCTATTTCAAATCATCCAGAGCATTGGGGAATAGCACTGAGAAAAGGCCAACCTAAGCTTAAAGCTGAAATAAACGCTTTTATAAAACAAGCAAAATCAGACGGCACATTCAACAAATTGGCTAACAAATATTTAAAAAGTACTAAAGAGAGATTTGATGAGCTTGGTATTCCATTTTTCTTTTAGGATAATATCATAAAATTAATAGACTTTTTTATACAAAAAAACAATTATCAAGAAGAGTTGAAGATAGATAAGAAGGTTTATCTCTTTAATCTGATACTCCTTTCCCTGATAATTGTTTTATTTTTTTATTTTATGTTCACAACCACATCATATGATTTTCATTGGGATAGCGTGTATCAATACAGACAGAAATTTATAAACGGTTTTTCAACAACAATATATATATCATTTTTTGCTCTGATCCTTAGTTTTTTTATCGGTTTATTTTTTGCATATGGACAAAATTCAAAATTTATTTTACTTAGATTTTTTTCAAGATTTTATATTGAGATTATCAGAGGTACTCCCCTTTTAGTTCAAATTCTTATCTTTTTTTACATAGTTGCAACAAATTTAGGTTTAGATAACAGATATATCGTCGGAATCGTCATATTGGCACTTTTTTCCGGAGCATATGTCAGTGAGATAATAAGAGCCGGTATATTTAGCATATCCAAAGAACAATACGAAACCTCATTGTCTCTTGGATTTACTGTTTTTCAAACCTATAGATATATCATCTTTCCACAAGCCTACAAAAGGATTATACCTCCACTCACAGGGCAGTTTGCATCAATCATCAAAGATTCATCTTTACTATCTATAATTTCGGTAAATGAGTTTACGATGAATGCCCAAGAGGTAAATTCTTATACTTTTTCAACCTTGGAAAGTTATATTCCACTGGCGATCGGATATTTAATCTTAACTTATCCTATATCATTGTGGTCAAGAAACTTAGAGAAGAAAATGAAAAACTAATGAAAACTTTTTATTAGACTGCCAATCAGCAGATTCCAACCATCTACCAGCACGAAGATCAGCAACTTAAACGGCAAAGATATCATAACAGGCGGTAACATCATCATACCCATACTCATCAAGATAGAACTCACAACCATATCAATAACCAAAAATGGCAGGTAAAGTAAAAAACCGATCTCAAATGCAGTTTTTAATTCACTTATCATAAATGCAGGAACTGCAACAATAAGAGGAACATCTTCTATATTTTTTGGATTTTCTAGTTTTCTGATCCTAAAGAAAAGTGCAAGATCTTTTTCTCTGGTATTTCTGATCATGAAGGCCTTAAAAGGTTTAGCAGCCCGCTCAAATGCCACCTGATATCCTATTTGTTTGGCAAGATACGGCTTTACCGCATCATTGTAAGATTTTGTTGCAACTGGCTGCATTATAAAAAAAGTCAGTACAAGAGCCAAAGAAACCAAGATATTACTTGGTGGCATTTGTTGAGTACCTAATGCTTGTCTCAAAAATGAAAATACGATAATAAGTCTCAAAAAGCTCGTCATGACAAAGAGGATTGAAGGTGCTAAAACAAGTATAGTCAATAATACTAATAGATTTAAACTGCTTACTAATTGCTCTGGCGTATTTGGTGCACTAAGAGAGAGATTTACCGTAGGTATGGTGTCAGCTCCGAAAAGAGCTACCGTAAAAAATAAAAAAATAAAAAATATACTTTTCTTCACTACTATCCTTGTTGTTTCTTTATATCAAGTATACTTTTTTGTGCGATACTATTCTCTGTGTCAATAATCATAAAAAAACTTGGCTTAACTTTTCTGTTCTTTGCTATGCCCTCTTTTGTTACATTTGAATCTATTGGGTAAAATTGTGCCCTTCCTAAATCCATAAATAATAGCCTTTTATTTGATTTTCATATTTTAAGTTTATTTGTGTTAAAAGATGATTAAATCTTTTTTTAGCTCTATCTTTAGCCCATTTAAAACAAAGTTCTGTTAAAATATCATATATTCTACATCAAATTTTTAGGAGTTGGGATTTATGCAAATCTCTATAGCAATAATGGCCGCTGGTTTTGGAACTAGAATGAAATCAGAAACACCAAAAGTTTTGCACAAGATTAGTGGTTTTGAGATATTATATCACATCATAAAAGAAGCAAAAAAAGTATCAGATGACATATCTGTAATACTATTTCATCAATCAAAAGCCATACAAGAAAAGATGAATCAATATTTTAATAATATAAATTATATCATACAAGATCATGACAACTACCCGGGAACAGGGGGAGCAATCATGGGACTGAAACCAAAGAACAAAAAGGTATTGGTACTTAATGGTGATATGCCTCTTCTTGAAGCAAAAGATATGCTTTTATTCTTAGAAGAAGATGCTGATATCGTTATGAGCAGTTTTCATGCCAAAGATGCAAGCGGATACGGAAGAGTTATAAAAGACGTTAACAATACGGTACAAAAAATAGTAGAAGAAAAAGATGCGAATGATGATGAGAAGAAGGTCAAAGATTCAAATGCCGGAGTTTATCTATTTGATACGTCTTTTTTAAAAAACAATTTGCCCAAACTTACAAATAACAACAAACAAAAAGAATACTATATAACTGATCTTGTCAAGATTGCAAATGAACAGAATATTCCTGTAAAAGCTATAGATGTAGATGAAGATATCTTTATGGGTGTAAATTCAAAATATCATTTGTCAATCGCAGAAGAATTCATGCAACAAAGAATCAAAAAACGATTTATGGAAGCCGGAGTTATCATGAGACTTCCCTCCACTGTCTATATAGAAGCCGGTGTGGAAATTTCAGGAGAAAGTATTATAGAGAATGGAGTAAGTCTTTTAGGCAATACCAAGATAATAAGCTCCATAATAAAAACTAACAGTGTTGTTGAGGATTCTACAGTTGATAACTCAAGTATAGGACCTATGGCTCGAATAAGACCTTTATCACAAATTACGAATACACATATAGGCAACTTCGTGGAGATAAAGAAATCTACACTAAACGGTGTAAAGGCGGGTCATCTAAGCTATCTAGGAGATAGTACCATAGATCAAGGAACAAATATAGGATGTGGCACTATCACATGTAATTATGATGGTAAAGCCAAGTATCAAACAATCATAGGTAAAAATGTTTTTATCGGGAGCGATACGCAGCTTGTAGCTCCTGTAGAAATCGAGGATGATGTCATGATCGCAGCAGGAACCACTGTTACTCAGAATATCAAAAAAGGAAGTCTAGCCATAAATAGAGCTCCACTGAAGATGGTAGATAACTTTTTTTACAAGTTCTTTGGTAAAAAACAATGAAAGATCTGTTACAAAACAGAAAAATCTTAGTAGGAGTCACTGGCAGCATCGCTATATACAAAACTTTGGAACTGATCAGACTTTTTATCAAAGCAGGAGCAACAGTCAGAGTGATAATGAGTGAAGAGTCCAAGAAATTTGTAACCCCTCTTATGTTCGAAGCTATATCCCAGAATGAAGTGATGCACGTAGACACAGAAAGTTGGGCAAATGACAACAATCATATACATATAGGTAAATGGGCAGATATATTTGTTGTAGCCCCCATCTCTGCTAATACCATAAATAAAATAGCTCACGGTATAGCCGATAATCTTCTTGTCCAGACACTTCTTGCCTTTAATAAGAATATTTTCATAGCTCCATCAGCCAATACAAATATGATACTTCATCCAAGTACGCAAGAATCACTCAAAAAATTAGAAAACTTTGGATATAAGATCATTGAGCCGCAAGATAAGCTACTTGCCTGTAATGATAAAGGTTTAGGAGCCATGGCAGAGCCAGATGAGATATATTGGAGGATTTGTGCAAATCTTTTACAAGATCAATTTTGGCATGATAAAGATATCATCATTACAGGTGGCGGTACAAAAGAGAAGATCGACTCTGTAAGATATATCAGCAATTTTTCTAGTGGTAAGATGGCTAAATCTTTGGCTCTTTGTGCGTATTTGCTTGGTGCAAAAGTAACATACATAACTACAGAAGAGACGAATGAGCTTCCAAATAACATAAAAGTTATAATTGCCCCAAATTCTAGTACTTTGGAATCAACACTAAAGGGAAATATCAAACCAGGTAGTTACCTTTTTATGGTAGCGGCAATAAGCGATTATGTTTGCAAAGAGATTTATGAAGGAAAATTAAAAAAAGAAGACTTAGGAGATGAATTTTCACTAGCTCTTGTCAAAAATATTGATATTTTAAAGAGTTTAAACAAAAAAGATATAAAGACCATAGGCTTTAAAGCTGAACTAGATCCGAAAACTGCTCTAGAAAATGCACGTAATATGCTGACAAATAAAGGTTTGGATGCAGTTTGCCTAAATGTTTTAGATAAAAACAACAACTTTGGCAGTGACAATAACGAAGTGACACTAATCACTGCTAAGGAAGAAAAAAAGATCGAATTTGACACAAAATTAAATGTTGCATTTGAGATTTTAAACGAGCTGAAAAATATATGATAAACCAAGTCAGTAAAATTATAAATACATCTCAAAGATTTGACTCGTCAAATATAACATTCAATACAAATCTGCCTATGTCGATCACGGTTTTAGAAAAACTATACACAAACCAATACAAACTTCTTCTAGGAAGGAAGGAGTTAATGGCAAAAAGCAAAAACAAACTCAATGTAAAGAAAAAATATTGGGGCATTCTCAAAGAAAATAAAGAAAATATTTTACATATATCAAATCTTATACAAAAACCTGAAATCTTTAACACAGATATGGAATTTCTAGACATAGAAAGCAAATTTTTCTTTAAATTATTAACCGAAGATAAAAATCCGATAAAAACAATCAAGAAAAAAATTATAGATAAAATGGCAGATACTGCAACTACAAAAGAGCAGTTTTTGACATTAAGCCAAATATTGCTAGCACAAAGTGAAGGAATTTTCCATTTTCCCGTTATCATAGAGGATAGAAAAGTTTTATTGCAATTTAATATACATAATGATTCATCCACTTATTTTTATTTAGCCCTTGAAAACCTGGGACCTATAAGTGGGAAAATGACTTTAGACAATAATATTCCAACATTAGAACTTGGTGTTTTATTTGAAAAAAGCTATGATTTACTAAAAAAAGAACTTGAAAACAATACAATAAATACATATATTTCTTTGAAAAGTGAGATTTTGCCACTATTTGATTCTAGTGAAGTTCTCCTTGATATGAAGGGTTAAATTTGAATACTTTGAAGCACTTAGCCATAATCATGGACGGAAACGGTAGATGGGCTAAAAACCATGGAAAAGTTCGCTCTTTCGGACATAAAGAGGGAGCAAAAAAATTAATAGAAATAACAAAAAAAGCAGCACAGATTGATATACAGTATCTAACACTTTATGCTTTTAGCACAGAAAATTGGAAAAGAGGTAAAGAAGAAGTTGACTTTTTAATGAAATTATTAAATAGATTTTTAAAACAAGAACTTAAAACGTTGATAGATAATAATATAAGATTTAAAGTCATCGGTGATATAGGCAAATTTTCCAAGAACTTACAAAAAAGGATAGACGAAACCGTTTTAAAAACACAAGATAATAGCGGATTAACTCAGGTTTTAGCTATAAACTACGGTTCAAGAGATGAGATAGTTAGGGCTGTAAACAAGATAAATAAAAACAATATTACAGAAGCTGATATAAATAATGCACTTGATACAGGCGGATTTCCTGATGTGGACCTCTTGATTAGAACAGGCGGAGAAAAAAGACTGTCAAATTTTTTACTTTGGCAATGTGCATATGCTGAACTTGCATTTACAGACACTTTTTGGCCTGATTTCTCACTAGAAGAGCTTGAAAAAATCATATCAACCTACAAAAAAACACAGAGAAGATTTGGAGGAATATAGATGGAGATCATTTTATTTGCACTCATAGGGCTTTCTATCGGATCTTTTCTCAATGTCGTAATATTGAGAGTTCCTGAGAACAAAAGCATATCATTTCCATCATCACATTGTCCAAAATGTAAAACAAAATTAAAGTTTTACCATAATATACCGGTTTTCTCTTGGATCGCATTAGGTGGCAAATGTGCTTTTTGTAAAGAAAAGATCTCGTTACAATATCCTTTAGTTGAATTGTTTACGTCTTTTATATTTGTAATTTCATACTTCAAAAGTGATACCTTGATAGAAGGGATGATATTAGGTCTGTTGTTTGCCATTCTATTTGCTCTGAGCATCATAGATCTAAGATATAAAGCTGTTCCTGATGTGCTTAGTTTTCCCGCATTATTTTTGTCTTTATTCGCTAGAAATTTGCCTGTCAGCTTGTATGATGCCCTGCTCTTTGCCGGTGGATTTTCACTACTTAGGATGATAATATCTTGGGTTATAAAAAAAGAGGCAATGGGTGAAGCGGACATTATCATAGCAGGTATCATAGGTGCTGTTTTAGGCGTTAAACTTGGTCTTGGTGCGATATATATATCTGCACTGATTTCCTTACCTGCATTTTTAGTTGTCGGGAAAAAAGGATTTCAGCTTCCATTTATACCATTTTTAACACTTGGATTATTTATCACTTGGATCTTTGATACAAATATCTTAACACTAATGGAAAAAATTTATGGGTAGAGTAAATAGTTATTTATTAAAAAATTTTATGGAGGTATTTAGCACTCTATTTTTTATATTATTTTTTGTTGCATCTATTATATTTTTTATAAACATTGCAAATGTTACATCTGTTATTAAGATGAATTTCATAGAACTTTTCACTATGTATGTATATTTGATACCAAAACTGTTGATATATACTATCCCTATAACGTTTTTCGTATCGCTATGTTTGACTCTTTTTAATTTATCAAAAGAAAACGAATTGATCATACTTTTCAGTTTGGGATATTCACCAAGAAAAATGTCAAAATTTTTTACGATTTTAGCGGCTCTATTTTCTATATTGCTGATCATAAACATAGTTGTTCTTGTTCCTCTTTCCAATCAGCTTAATAACAATTTCTTAGAATATAAAAAAGCAAAAGCAAAATTCAATATTCAAGAAAGTAAATTTGGTCAAAAGTTTTCAAATTGGTTGGTATATATAAGCAAAGCAGAAAAAAATCAAATCTATGAAAACGTATCTTTATACAAAATAGGAACGAAACAAGAATCTCCTAGATTGGTCCTATCACAGAAAGCACTGATCAAAAATGATAACGGAGCGCTAAGACTCATACTCGAGGACGGTAAGGCATTTGAGTTTCAAAAAGACAAAATGCAACAGGTAAACTTTAAAAAAATGTATATTAATTCTGAACCAAGTGAAAATATAGGATATATGCAGACAATTTATTCTTATTGGCGTTTAGCATTTAAAGATAAAGGCAGAGCTTATGATTTTGCATTTTTTATGCTAATAGCCCTTTTCCCTTTTACGACTGTATTCTTAGCTATAGGCATTTCTGTAGTTGTATCTAGATATGCATCTGCAAAAATATATTTTTATCAATTTCTATCTATATTTGCCTATTTTTCTACTGCCGTAATAATCGCTAAAATAAATGCGTTTGGGGCAATATTTATAGTTTCACTCCTCTCAATGCTTATATCATATTCAATTTATAAAAGAAAAGTGGTATTGAGGTTTTAAAACGTGAAAAGAATAAAAATTACATTCTCTTATGACGGTTCAAAGTTTTTTGGCTCTCAGATACAAAAAAACAAACAAATGCCTACTGTAATAGGAGTGATGCAAAAGGCTTTTTTAAAGCTTGGCATAGACCAATCATTGCAAGCAAGCGGACGTACTGATAGAGGTGTGCATGCACTAAATCAAGTCTGTCATGTAGATATTCCTACTTATTTTTCTAATTTAGAAAAATTAAGAATAAATATAAATAAGATGATCCATCCTGCTGTATTTATCAAAAAAATAGAGTTTATAGACAAAGATTTTCATGCAAGATTTAGTGCCAAAATGAGACTTTACCGTTATCTTATCTCTCACGATAAATTCAACCCCTTTATGGCTGATTATTGTATCTTTAAACCTGATCTAGATACACGGTCTTTGTATGACAACTCTCAATTATTTGTAGGGACACATGATTTTGGTTATTTTAGGAAAGAAGGAAGTGAAACAAAAACAGACATACGAACTATCTATAAAACAGGGGCATACAGATATAAAAACAATACGATCATCTACTTTTTAGGCAATAGCTTTTTGAGAAGTCAGATAAGAATGATGTGTGATTTTTTACTTAAAATTGAAAATCATTCTTTAACGAAAGATGATCTGTCAATGCAACTAGAGAAAAAAACCCTTATAAGCAAATCCCCATTAGAGCCGCAAGGGCTCTATCTTTCCAAAATCTTTTACTAGTTGTTTGAAAAAAGGGTGTGTCTTTCGCTTTTATATACCAATTTTAAATTTTTGAAATTTTGCTCAATAATATGATCATGATTATTTTGCCCGACTACAAAGTATTTCTTGTGCGGGTTATTTTTTACTATTTCTCTTAATTCCGCCATCGTAGTAATATCAACTTTTTTATTCATATAGTAAACCTCAGAGAACTCTTTGTGATTTAAAAAATAAATTGGCTCATTGTTCTTGGCCAAGCTATAATATTTTTGAATCAAAAATTTTTCTGTTTTTAGAGTATGCACCGTTTTTATGACATAAAATGTTCCAAAAAATCCTAAAAGTGGAATTAAAACGGCTCCTGCAAGGAAAAACTTTTTCTGTTTTTTTCTAATATTCTCTTCTAAACTATTGTAATACATAGAAAACAAAATTCCAAGCGCAGGGAATCCATATAAAACGTAAGTTTCAGTAATATTTGCCGACATTGTGAAAAACAACATAGGGAATATCATCCAAATAAAATAAAATGATATCTCATCTGTTTTGATTTTTGCGATCATTTTCTCACGATTCGTTTTATTAACAAGGTTCTTTAAAATAAGAATAATACCGGCTAATCCCCATGGCAGAGAACAGTATAGCCACATAAACCAGATAGTACCAAGAGGTTTAAAATGCGCATGACCATAAAGATCACCCTTCCATCCGGAATCTAGAAATCTATCAAAATGCTCACCTATTATAAAATAATGTAAGAATCCGGGAGTTTTATTTTCTGCCATGACATACCATGGAACTGCGATAAGAAGCATAAGAAATGTCCCACGAACCCAAGGTAATAACAGAAGAGTTTTAATTCGTCTTTTAAAAGAAAACAATATCCAAATAAAAATAGTTCCTCCAACCAAAACTATGGTCAAAGGTCCCTTTGCTAACAATCCAATACCCAAGCCTATAAAAAACAGATAACCCCAATATTTTTTATGACCGTTTAAAAGTAGCATAAAAGCAGCATAAGACAAAGTAGTTGCAAACGTAAGATAAGGATCAAGGAGTACTACTCCAGAAAGTGCATAAACCAACATAGAACTAAAATATATAATAATAGTCCAAAGAGCAGTTACTCTGTCTTTTAACACTAGCATCAATTTATAAACGATCCATGCAGTCAAAAGTGTTATGATAAGAGATGGTATCCTTGGAGTATAATCGTGAATTCCAAATAAATTATAAGATATAGCTTGAAACCAAAATGACAATGGCGGTTTTCCCCAATACGGCACACCATAATCAAAATAAGGAGTAATCCAATCTCTAGTCTTGGACATAATAAGCGCGATATTTGCATATCTTGCTTCAGTAGTATCGGTTAAAGGCAGGTATATCATAAGAAACACTCTTGTGATCACTATACCCCAAAACAAAATTATAAGGTTTTTAATATAACTATCTTTTTCTTTTTGCATTTGTCATCTTTTTTAAAATTTGGATTTGATTGTATCAAAAATTTGCACAATATTTTATAAACGGGCCGGCTAAAATTCCTTAGCTACAAAGACTTGATTGATAATGCCATCCAATTCTTCTTCATGATAAATTGAAAGTTCATTCTTGATTTTACTTTTATGACTTGCATCAAATATAAACATATCAGCATCATAACCGACTTCTATCTTACCTTTTTTTTCAAGTTTTAACACTTTTGCCGGATTTACCGAACACATCTCAATAAGATTTTTTAGAGATATCCCTTCTTTTTTTACTAAAAAAGTATATGCCAACTTAAAAAACTCTTCTATTGATCCTATACCAAAATCAGCATCACAAAAAGCAACATCTTTGTATAGGACAGATTTCGGAGAGTGTGATGATGTTAGAATATCAATATGTCCTTTTTTTACTTCGTCTACAAGTTTGGTTCTTTCTTCCTCTTCTCTTAAAGGAGGTAGCATTTTCGCATATGTATTAAAGCCGTCACAACTCTTGTCGTTTCTTATGAGATGATGTATAGATACTTCGCTATATGTATTTGGAGAATATTCTTTTACATTTCTAACAATATCTAAAGATCTTTTTGTTGATAAAGTTTGAAATACTATACTGGCATTATTTGCTATAGATAATTCTGCAATTTTTGCGACTTCAACAGTCTCTGAAGATTTAGATATGCCTGACAGCCCGAGCTTTGAAGATATTTCGCCTTCATTCATATTTCCTATATCATCAAGATCAGGTTCATAACAAAAACAAAAAAGAGGTCTATCCTTCATATGCGCATACTGCATTCCTCTTTTGATTAGGTTAGGATTTAAATTAGAATTTCCAAAAATTGCTGTTGCGCCATTGTTGAGAAGCGTTGCTATATTGTTTAGTTTATCATTTTGTTCATTGGTCAAAGGAGCAGTCACTTTTAGGTTTATCATAGTATTGTCAAATGATGATTTTAAAAAGTCCAATAGCGTAGAACTATCTAATCTAGGCGTAAAATCCGACATAATAACAGCAGTAGTCACTGCGCCTTTTTTTGCACTACTCACAAGCTTTTCCAAGTTTGCCTTATTTAATATATTATTTGCCAATCTGACATTTAGATCTATTAATCCAGGGAGAAGATAGGCACCTCTTGCATCAATAATTTCATATTTATCCAAAGATTTTATACTGTCTTTGATTTCAATTATTTTAAAATCATCAGCCAATACATCTTTTTTAACAAAGCCTTCACCTTCTATGATTATGGCATTTTTTATAAGTTTCATATTTTTACTCCAGTAAATCTCTTAAGCTCAAATTTGGGTTTTTGCCTTTTATAATTTTTTGAACTTCGGTAGCGATAGGTACATATATACCACTTTCTAAGCTCAAATGTATAATTGCGTCAGTTGTGTGAACACCTTCTGCTACCTCTCCAAGTTCTTTAAGTATATCGTCTATCTTTCTTTCTTTTGCTAGTTCCAAACCTACTCTATAATTTCTAGACAATTCACTAGATGCACTCAAAAAGAGGTCCCCTGCCCCGCTTAAACCTAAAAAGGTATCATCTTCAGCACCAAAATACCTACCGAACCTTGCCATCTCTACCAAACCTCTAGATATAAGACTGGCTCTGGCATTCTGCCCTAGATTTAACCCTGCGCATATCCCACTTGCAATGGCTATAACGTTTTTGTATGCTCCGCACACTTCAGCACCTATTACATCATCACTTACATATGTTTTCATAAAATCAGGGAAAAATGATGAAAATTTACTAGCTAATTGCATATTTGTTGAATTGATTACAATTGCAGTAGGCAATGATTGCATCACTTCATAAGCAAATGACGGACCAGATAGATACGATAGGTTTTCGACAGGAACATATTCTGAAAAGATTTCATTTAAAAATTTTCCACTTTTTTGTTCTATACCTTTTGCGGCAACTAAGATTTTTTGATTGTTGAAAGTAAAATGATCTCGCAACCAAGTTCCTACGACCTGTGCCGGAATTGCCATGACAAGATATTCGCATGCCAAAGCTTTTTCCAAAGAGACAAAATCCGGTATATCTCTTTTATGTTTAGATGTTATTTTACAAGAAAAATTTTGTGAAAATGCAAAATGCAGAGCACTGCCCCACTTTCCTGCTCCTATTACAGCTATACTCATTTTACTCCTATCTTATCTTTAAAATTTCTGATATCACCTCTGCTGCCAAGCAAGACAAGTACATCACCATGTTTTATCTTATGGTCAATATTCTTTGAAAAAAATATAAATTCTCCGTTTAAACTCTTATCTAATATACCTAAAAAGATTATATTAGCTTCTTCAGTCAGATTTACATCTTTAAAACGAATGCCGTCAAAGAGAGAATTTATCTTGATTTCAACCTCACTCAAAGATAATTTATTTTTTAATAGAGAAAATTTATTTAACACTTTAGACATTTTTGGTTTTGCTATTATCCTAAAAGCCTTTATAGCCCCTACATTATGAGGGCTAATAGTACGATTTGCACCTGCTAAAAGCATTTTTTTATCATCTTGTTCTTTTTTTATCAGAGTTAAGATTTTAAGATCTTTGTCAAGATTTCTAGCTGATAATGTCACGAATAGATTCAAACTATCGTTATCACTTGCACAAAAAAGTGCTTCTACCGAATCTCCTATGCCTATATCTTCCAAAATTTTATCATCATTAATGCTTGAGTACATTGCATTGAAACCGTCTCTGTTAGCTTCTCCTACTTGAATTGGATCATCATCTATAATCTGCAATTCATACTCGTCATCTTGCAATAATTTAGCAATTTCCCGTCCTGTTTTAGTGTATCCAAATACTACAACCTTCCTCATGCAAGCTGCCTTGTTATTTCATTTCTCACTTTGCTTGTCTGCTTTTCATCTCCTACGACAATAAGAATGTCGTTGACCTCGAATTTATAATTTACATGATCTGGATTAAAGATAAAATTATTGAGATTTCCTTCTTTTAGTATAGCTATAATTGTGATATCCAAATCATTGATACCTAAATCTTCTATATTCTTTCCTACAAAATCACTACCTTCTAAAATATCTATTTCATCAAGTGTTATGGTGTTTTTTCTAAGCAAAATATTATCTATCGCATCAAATCTTACAGAATTTCCTATATACTCAACTGCAACTTCAGCCACTGTTTCATACGGAAATACTACATGATCAGCCTTGGCTATTTTGAATTTTTTTATATTTTCATAACTATTTGAGCGTACAATGACTTCTATATCACTTTTTTCTGCCTTTATTGTAAGCAAAATTGATAGATTCAAAGCATCATTTTCTGTTGATATCACGACTTTTTCTACATCATTTTCAAATACTATATTGTTAATAGTATCATAGTTTGAAGCATCATCTTGCATATATAGATATCCTAGATTTTTAGCATTTTGTATCTTATCGTTATCTACATCTATCACAATAAAGTTTTTGTTGATTTTGTTTAACTCTTCAGCCAAAGCTTGTCCCATTCTCCCAAAACCGACTATAACTATCAAGTTGGATAATTTTCGAGCTTTAGTTAAAAACTTATTTTCTCTAACTATTTCGATTTTTTCTGAAAGCGCATTGGTGACAATTGAAGTTGCAAGAATCAAAATCAAAAAACCACCGCTTATTAAGAATACTGTCACTATTTTTCCGATCAAAGTAACAGGTGTAATATCACCGTAACCGACCGTGGAGATTGTTATAACAGACCAATAAACAGCATCTAAATATGAATTTATGTGCGGGTTATTGCCTGTTCCCTCAAAAACATACATGATAGTTGAAGACATGAATATAGTAAAAACACCAAGCAAAAATAAAAATTTGAATTCAAAGTTTTTATCTTTTAAAATACTAAAAAACGAATTTAAGCTTTTTGTATATCTAAAGATCTTCAACAATCTAAATATCAGAAAAACTCTCAAAATACGAAGAGGTCTAAAAGTTGGAAGTATTGCAAGTAAATCTATGATAGACATAGGAGAAACTACATACTGAAGTTTTTTCTTTGTTATGATTTTCAATATATAAAAAAAGCTTGGTTTTTGGCTACTTTCAAGCATTTTTTCATGATATTGGATGATCAGTGTTCTCAAGTTTGAACTAATCCAAAATCTGCCGATCCACTCAAATATAAAGACAGAGACTGCAAAATTTTCAACTAGTTCAAAATGATAAGGTATATGATGTCCGATATCGTAAATTAGTATAGCAACGGTTGAGAAGACTAAAAAAATTATTAAATAATCAAAGTACGGCTTAATTTTAGATCTAGGATTTTCCAATAAATCATATATATAACTTTTTGCCTTTTTATATGTATTGCTGGAATTTAAAAAATATGCAAAAGTTATTATAAGCCTTGCAAGCATTTAACTACCTAATTTTTTTATTAGCAACTCATTAACTTTCGATGGATTTGCAGTTCCTTTACTGGCCTTCATGACTTGACCCACAAAAAATCCAAACAATTTATCTTTACCGCTTTTATATTGTTCAACTTTATCATTATTAGCTTCTAAAATCTCATCAATCAAACTTAATATAGAAGAATCATCACTAAGTTGTTTCAAACCTAATTTATCAATAGCTTCATCAACACTCGCATCATCATTTTCTAAAATAAAATCCAGTACTTCTTTCGCAGCTTTTCCGCTTATGGTAGAATCTTGTATTCTTTTGACTAAACTTGCTAATTTCTCGGCATCAATTGCACTCTCTTCAAGACTTATACCATGAGTCAGTCTACCTTGTAACTCCACACAAAGCCAAGTAACACTCATCTTTGGATCAGCGCCAAACTCTATCATATCTTCAAAAAATTTTGCCATTTCAACAGTACTTGTCAAAACCTGCGCATCGTACTCCTTAATCCCAAAATCTTTTATAAATCTCAGTTTCTTTTCATCCGGAAGTTCTGGTATTTTTTTACACTCCTGCATCAACTCTTCTGAAACGACTACAGGCAGTAAATCTGGATCAGGGAAATATCTGTACTCTGCACTGTCTTCTTTACCTCTCATACTTCTTGTTTCATTTTTATCAATATCATACAATCTTGTCTCTTGAACGACTTCTTGTTCATAAATACCGTCTTCCCAAGCACTTGTCTGACGTTCTATCTCATAGTGTATAGCTTTTTGGATAAATTTAAAAGAGTTCAAGTTTTTGATTTCTGCCCTCGTATAAAGCTTGTCTTCACCTTTTGGTCTTATTGATATATTGACATCACATCTAAAGCTTCCTTCTTGCATATTCGCATCACTGATATCTAAATATCTAACGATAGAATGAAGTTTCTTTAAATATTTTATAGCTTCATCAGCGCTTCGCATATCTGGTTCACTAACAATCTCAAGAAGCGGAGTGCCTGCTCGATTTAGATCCACATGACTGATTGAGCCTTGATGCGTGTTTTTGCCTGCATCTTCTTCAAGATGAGCTCTTGTTACCCCTATTCTTTTTGTGTTTCCGTCATCTAGATCGATTATGATCTCTCCACCTTCAACTATCGGAATTTCAAATTGACTGATTTGATAGCCTTTTGGCAGGTCAGGATAAAAATAATTTTTTCTATTAAATATTGATCTGTGATGAACAGTAGCATTCACAGCCGTACCAAATGCGATAGCTTTCTTTACGGCTTCTATATTAAGAACAGGAAGTGCTCCTGGTAGTGCTAAACAGACCGGACAAACATTTGTATTTGGCTCATGACCAAAACTAGTAGGACAACTACAAAATATCTTCGTTTTTGTATTTAATTGAGCGTGTACTTCTAAACCAATGATAACTTCAAACATCTATAAAACCTTTAATTTTTATAGACTTATTTTAACATTAATTTCTTTTAAATTCTCTAAACTATCGTATTGCTGTTGTTTTGTTCAACTAATTTTTCTAGAAGTTTTGTCTGTTTTTTAATTTCTCGAAGTTTTTCAAATTGAATTTGGACGATTTCAAATATTATGACAAAAAAGAAACCGGCAAGAGAACCTATAAATCCGCCAAATGTAGCAATAAGCAGACCTAGGTGATAAAGGCTTATAAAGAACGCGAAAGCGCCTACTACGACCAATGCCCATGCAGCACCTTGTAGTAGGCTAAGTATTTTTTCAAATAAACTTTGTCTTTCCATAAGAAAGTTTAGTGTTCTTCACTAATAAGTACTGCACCTGCTAGATAAACATATGTCAATATCATAAAGATAAATGTTTGCAAGATTGCAGAAAAGACTAAAAGAGCATATGCAGGTAAAGGTGCTATCCAAGGAGCAAGCATTAAGATTACTGCCAAGAAAAGATCATCTCCTTTTATATTACCGAACAAACGAAATGATAGTGATATAATTCTTGATAAATGAGATACTATCTCAATAGGAAACATTAGAGGTGCCAGTATCTTCAATGGTCCCATAAAATGACCAAAATAATGTATAAATCCGTTTACGCGTAAACCTTCAAAATTATAATACAGAAAAACTATGATTGCTAAAGCAATAGTCATATTGAGGTTTCCTGATGGTGACTCAAATCCAGGGAAAATACCCAAAAAGTTTGCAACAAAAATCATCAAGCCCAAAGTTGCAACAAGTGGAAGATATTTCTTAGACAGCTCTTCTCCAATGACATCTTTTCCCATAGCTAAGATACCCTCTAGATATGCCTCCATAACATTTTGTGTTCCTCTTGGTACCAATTGTAATGAGCTAGTAGCAAGTTTGGCGATGACCAAGACTATAACTGCCACCAACAACATATGTGAGACAAAAATATAGCTGTACCCATGATCAATAAGGCCTAAGAATGTAAATGTTTCATTCATTACGCAATTTCCTTTTAAATATTTTGACAGATTTTATCTAAAAATGATTTAATAAATGATTAAGTCTTAAATAATTATACACTAAAGTATATTTTCCTGCCCTATCCTATATAGTGCAAAATCAAACTTTACAGGATCCTCTGAGTCGAGTTTTTTAAGTGAATTTGTCAATTCTAAGACTGCTTGGAAATCATATACTTTTCTTTGGATCAAACCAAGTTTTTTGCCTATATTAAAGGTATGTGTATCAAGTGGCATAAGCAAATGTTTTTTCTCAATATCTCTCCAGAGTCCAAAGTCTAAATTGTCATCTCTAACCATCCATCTAAGGAACATATGCCATCTTTTGTATGGAGAAGTAATCTTTTTTTTAGGTATTTTCCCTATTAAGAACTCATATCCTCTAGATCTGTACGGGTTTATGTCATACATGGTTTCAATTATATGAAAAATACCATCCATAACATCAAACTTTTTTGCATATCCTTCCATAAAAATTGACTCTAATGATGAGATTTTTTTCATTTTATTTAATGTCGTAAATATCTCTTGAGTATCCAAAACAGACTGAAATCTATAGTATTTGTCACAAAGCTTTGTTTTTATCTCCGATTCATCAGAATCTAACAAATTAAAATCTAAAGAGTTTAAAAAATTTACTATTGCATTTACATTGCCATAGGCGTACATGGCACATAAAAGTGATATATACTCCTCTTTGTATTTTGATGCCACCAATAAAGGATCAGGCTTTTCTTGCGTTATCTCATGAGCATTATCTCTTTTTGCAGCCTCCTTAAGAAGCATTTCATGCACATTTTTAGTATCAAACATTTATAATCTCTTTTTCATTTGTTTTAGTTTGAAGATAGTCTGTGATGTTGATCAATGAAAAAGTGACAAAGAATATAAGGAGACCTGGGAAAAAACTGAGCCACCAAGCTATGTCTATAACTTCTTTACCTTCACTTATGATAGTTCCCCAACTCATTTGTGGAGGCGTTATACCAATACCTAAAAAACTCAAACCGCTTTCTGCCAAAATAGATCCGCTGACACCAAAAGTAAAACTAATAAGGAATATTGGTGCGATGAGAGGTAAATAATACTTGATTATAATCTTAAAAGGGCTTACTTTGGCTATCTTTAAGATTTTGATAAAAGGCATATGCGATATTGCAAAACTTTCACTTCTTATCATCCTTGCCATACCCATCCATCCTGTAATAGAAATGACAACAATTAGTATAAGCACAGAAGCATTTACATAGCTAATCAATGCCAACAAAAGAAAAAATGTAGGAAATGTTAAAAATAGATCGATCATGACAACGATACTTTTATCTACAAAGCCTTTAAAAAATCCGGCACTCATACCGATCATAACACCTATAAAACTGGCTATCAGTGAACTTAAAAATCCGATCGTTAGTGAAACTCTTCCACCTTGCATCAATCTTGCCAGCAGGTCTCTTCCTAATCTATCCGTGCCGCATATATGCTCAAATGAAGGGCTTAGCAGTATAGAATGATAATTAAGATCATATGGAGACACCCTATAAAAATACGGCAATACAAATGAGAAAAAAAGTATAAATACTATAGTAAATATACTTATAATCGGAATTTTTTTCAACTAAATATTGCCTCTATTGCTTAATACCGAGCAATGTCGTCAACATATGATCTATGGTTGTAATAATTTTTGCATTGGCACTGTATGCAGTTTGAAACTTCATCAAATTTGTCAATTCTTGATCAGTACTTACTCCGCTAATAGATTGAAACTCCGTTTGTACCGTATTGAACAATGCAGTTGATGTGCTAACGTTCTTACCCGCTTGCTCACCGTCACTTGCGATTTTAGTTGTAATAGCACCATAGTAACCTGAAAGTTTGTTCTGAATTACATCTCTATTTTGTCCATAGAAATTCAAACTATCATATTGTAATTGCACCATACTATTTGCTACATCATTATTTCCACTAATCGGTGCCTTATAAGCTTGGATTTTTGTAGGATGTTGCACATAAGTAGAGTTTACTTTAATATTTTTTGCATTATTTCCTGTAAAAAATTGATTCAAACCTATGGCCCCAGGAAAATTTGTACCATTGTCTTCTAATGATATTTTATATTCACCCGAAGTATTGCTATTTGTCGGTACTATTGCAAGCACATTGTCTGGACCATAAGTAGCAACAAATTTATTACTTATGTCATTTGTCAGATTATTATCATGATTATCATCAGTTTTAGAATTTATCTGAGTTATAATACTAGCTCCTAGCGTATCATTACTCATTGTCGTATTTTGATTTATCGTGATAGTTTTTCTTCCGACTTCTGCTCCGGAACTATCATACATGACCACATCAAAAGTTCCAGCATTTATATTTAGATCCGAACTCATTAAACCGGTATCGGATTTTATATTTGTTTGAGGAGGACTTTGCATTTTATCGCTGGCACTTTGTGCGTATATATTATTTGTTTGTGTTATTAGAGTATTCGTAAAAGTATCCAAGTTATTGATATAACCTTGCAAAATGCCATCAGTAGGGCTTCCGCCATTTGTACTACTATTACTAAAGCTTCTACCTCTTAGATCAAGTATAGCCCCTAGTTTTCCACCTTGTATCTTTGTTGTTAGATCTTCTTTTGTTCCATCTTGCAAACCCATATATATTGAGTAATAACTGCTTTGATTATTTGTATTATCTACAATAAGGGGATGAAATGTTTCTCCATCCACAAATGAACTTCCTGCTATATTAAGATTATAACTATTGCCTTGATCTGTAGCATTGGAATCGATAACATTTTGAGTCGATATGTTCCCTTTTGAAACTGATATACTCATTATTTTAGATAAATTCAACTCTAAATTGTCTCTTTGATCTCTAAGATCATTTGCATTATTTCCACTTACACTTTCAGCCGTTGCAATACTTTTATTTAAATTTGCAATTTGTTTACCTATAGCATTTACTTCATTTATATTTGCTTTTACCTGATCATTTAGTGAAGTTTGCAATGCTTCAAGCTGACTATGTGTCTTTGAAATGTTTGTTGCTAGCGTTGATGCGTTTTGTATTAAAGTTACTTTTTGAGATTCACTACTCGCATTAGAGGAAAGAGAATTCCAAGAGTTAAAATAATTTGCTAAATCATTTCCAATTCCAGAACCTTGTAAATCAGGAAAATATCCAGCAATCTCGTTTAGAGTTTGTTGTGAATATTGATTGTAAGACAACTGGTTTGACGTGTCTTTGAGCCTTCCATATACAAATTCGTTATGGATTCTCTCGATCGAAGTAACTGTAACTCCTGTTCCTACACTGCCAGGTGTAAAATCCATAGGTGTTGAAGCAGATGTAACAACTCTTTGTCTAGTATAATAATCATTATTTGCATTTGAAATATTGTTTCCGGTCACAGAAGTTGCAAGTTCTGCAGCACTTAAACCGGAATAACCTGTATTTAATGTGCTAAAAAGACTCATTATGCTCTCGCTTTAAATAATTTTGCCGGGGCATGATTGGCTTTTTTATAGCCCTCTAACTCTCTTGGAAAAATTTTATCCAGTAAGGTATTATAAAACTCACTGACTATGACAACAAATTTTGCATACTCTTTATTTACTTCTTTAAGTTGCGTCAACTTTGTTTTCATGTTATTTAACAATTCTTTTTGCTCATCGTTCAAGATAGCATCAAGACTGGAATTTTCGTTTTCAGAGACTAATTTTATGAGTTCATTATCCAATAATGATTTTTTATTTTCAAATGCTTTAACTAAATCATTTTTTATTTTTGTTCTTTCAAAAACAAGCTCATGATTTGCTTCTTTTATATCTTCTATATCTTTTTTTGTTAATTCTATTAAATTATCTATATCGTTTATCGAACTAGTAAGGTAATGTAGCAACATTTAAATCCTTTGTTTAAAAGGTTAAATAAGCTCCTTGAGTATTGATTGGGCAGTTTTTTGAATATCTACTTTATAAGTACCATTCTTGATCTGCTCTTTTATCATATCCGTCTTATCTAACGCTTTGTTTTTCTTTACTTGGGCAGTGCCCTTGTTCTTTTTTAAATCTTGTGTATTCTGCAAGATAGCCGCACTTCCGGCTCTAGTTTTTGAAATCATTTTTAAACCCCTTTAGTATCTTAGATACTTACTATTCTACTTAAATACTATATCGTCAAAAAATGATAAAACTTAACCTTTACTCTTTAAATAATTAAAAAGCAACTGACTTAGCCCAAATTTTCCTCCCATAGAGTTACTAATAGCATCATTATACATTGAATGATATATATCAGTACCTGCACTTTTCCCAAATAAAGAGTTCTCGCCCTTTGTAGAAACATCCAATATCTTTTTTATAAAAAAAGCTTCAAATTTGTCTGTTTCTTCTTTTAATTTTTTATCATTTAAGTTTTGCGTATTTGATGGAACCTTGAGTGCTCCTATATACGATTTTGCGATTGTATTATCAACATTGTAACTCATTAAATTATCTCCAATTTTGCGTTAATTGCGCCTGCTCTTTTTATATTTTCTATAATAGAAATAATATCTTTTGGCTTTGCTCCAAGCTTTTGCAGGGCTCTTGTAATATTTGCGATAGTTATATCATTTTCTTTCATATTAAGTTCATTTTTATTGATTGCTATTTTTACTCCATCACCTATATCTACTTGCTGATTATCATTTGGCATAGTCTTTCGTGGTTCTATTTTTATAGTGATATCACCGTGTGTTATAATAACAGGCGATACATGTATATTAATACCGCTTACAACCGTACCTGTTCGCTCATCTATGACTATTTTCTCTTCTTTTGTGTATTTGACATTGACATTAAGCATTTTGGCTAAAAATTCAACCATAGACAGACTATCAGGCTTTTTTAGTCTTATTGTTCTTGAATCTATGGCAGTTGCAATGTCATTGTCAAAATATGAATTTATGGCTTTTTGTATTGCTACAGCAGTATCAAAATCTGATTTCTTTAAACTAAGATCAGCAACTTTCTTATCATAAAGATCATACGCGACATCTCTCTCAACGATACCTCCGCCGAATATAGTGCCGTTTGTAGCATGGTTTTCTTGTCCACGACTACGTTTTTCGTTCATTCCACCGATTGTTATAGAACCTTGAGCCAGGGCATATATTTTCCCATCAACGCCTTTAAGTGCCGTAAGAAGCAAAGTTCCGCCCTGAAGTGATTTTGCATCCCCTATAGAAGAGATAACAACATTTAACTTATCCCCTTGTCTTGAAAAAGGTCCTAATTTTGTAGTAACTATGACGGCTGCAACATTTTTTGACTTTATATCAGCAGGAGCAATTTTTACATTTACTGTTTGTAAAAGATTGGAGAGTGAACGCAGTGTAAATGTAGAAGAACTTCCATCTCCCGTTCCATTTAGTCCAACAACGAGACCATAACCTATGAGTTGATTTTCTCTTACACCTATGATATTTGCGATATCTTTAATTTTTTCAGCCTGGAGAAAAGATATGTTTGATAGTATCAGAAAAAATACAATAAACAGCTTCATTGCGATCCTTTGGTTTTATTACCAAAGTTAAAGCAATTTATGTTCCAAAAAAGATCAACTCTCCTCTAACTGTATCAAAGGTGTAAGATCAAAGTAAAATCTTGAACCAACCTCCGGAATACTGTCGATTTTTAACTCACATCCATGTATTTTTAATATATACTCAACAATATACAAACCGACACCTATAGAATTGTCCCAGGTAAGCGAATCTACTCTATAAAAACGTTTTGTTATATTCTCCAAATCTTGTTCATCGATCCCGATACCGGAATCTATAATTTCAAGAGTCCCGTTTTCTGTTTTTACAATTACTTCACCCTCGGAATATTTAAGTGCGTTTTCAATCAAGTTCGTCAAAACGTTTTCAATCATTACTCTATCTGCTTTTATTATCAAATCAGGCACTTCTATTATGATTTTTCTATCTTTATATTTTTGAAGCAACATATCCCTGACATCATTTGCAGCATTTGCCAGATTAAAACTGCTAAATTCAGGTGTAAATGTATCATTTTCAAACTTTATGGCCATTGAAATTCTATTGATCATAGTTGAAATTTTATGGGCATTATTTATGACTTTGTCCAAGAATTTGTCTCTTATAGTTACGCTTAGATCCCTATCGTCTTTCACACTTTGTGCATAACCTATGACTGCAGCTATAGGATTTTTAAACTCATGACTTATTGCCGAGATTATATCACTTTGTTTTTTACTAAGTGTCTTTAGATTTTTGGCATATTTTGATTTTTGTTTTTCTCTTTTTTCTAATTTTTTAGATACTTTACTGATTTGTCGCTCAATTGTGTCGAATTCATCACAACATTTACCATCGCCAAACTCAATTTCGTATTTTTTATTTAGCAAATTATCTAAACTGTTCTTAATGCTTTGTATATCATGACCGATTTTTTTATTGATTTTCATTGAGATCCAGATAGACAGCAACATTGAAAGAGAAAATAAAATGATCCCTGCAAACCAAAATTTAAAGAACTTACCCTTTATGTTGCTAAGAGGAAATGACATCCTTACAAAGTAGTCATTGTCTTTTTTTGCAACATATAACATATTTGCATCAACACTTACAGAATGCCTGATAGAATAACCAAATTCAGCTTTCAAAGCCTGCTGTATCTCTGGCCTATGAAGATGGTTCTCCATACCTATGATACTACGATTACTTTCATATAAGACTTTACCTTTTTTATCTATTATTGTGATTCTTACAGATGTCTCACGATGAATATCTTGCAATGTTTTATCTAGATTTTTAAAATTTTTACGAGTTACCACAAATTGATCAATCATATTTGCAAGCATTGTTTTATGATTATTTATCTCAATTTTTTCAAGTAAAAAATACCCGATGCTTGAGAGAAGTAAAATAGTACCGAAAAAGAGTAAAAAATAGTTACGAAAGTAGAGTTGGTTTAATCTTAGCAAAACTTATAACCTATACCTCGAATAGAGTTTATATAGCCTTTTTTATTATCTTTATCTATTCTATTTTTCAATCTGTTCACAGTCACATTGACCGTTTTATCTTGCTTCAGATATTTATCTCTCCAAACATCTTCCAGCAATCTATTTCTGTCTAATACTATATTTTTATTATTCACAAAATAGACAAGCAGATCAAATTCTAATTTGCTCAAAGTTATCTTTTCATTATCAACGAAAACTTCACGTTTGTCAAGATCTATCAAAATATCCTTATATGCAAGTTTGCCATTCTCGACAGATGATTTGGTACGTCTTAGTATGGCTTTTATTCTAAGAAGCAGTTCATTCATATTGTAAGGCTTTGTGATATAATCATCCCCGCCTTTTAAAAAGCCTTCTTCTATATCTTCTTCACTATCTTTTGCACTGACAAATATCGCAGGGATTTGATAACCACTGTTTCTTAAATACTTGACAAATTCACTGCCTTCTACTCCAGGAAGATTTCTATCAACTATCATAAGATCAACAGTCTCTTCTAAAAGAAATTCTTCAACTTTCTTTGTAGATAAAAAGCCAATGACATTATATCCTTCTTTTGCAAGGTGATATTCCAATAGCTCTAGTAAATCTTCTTCGTCCTCAATTATTACAATTTGTGCAGACATTATAATTTCAGCTTTCCACCTTTTATGGCAAAATATGATAGTTTGACTATATTTAGACTCCTATCGGAGATTCTCTCTAACTTACGCATACTCTTTAAAAATGATATATAATCTACTGCTTTATCAGGAACAACACAGACTTTTTGTATGATTGTTTGTTCTAAGATTGAGTGAATATCATCGCATTTGCTTTCTTCAACATTGACTTCTCTATAAAGTTCTTCTAATGCTTCTTCAGAAGAAACTTTGATAGACTCTACTGCTGCTTTTAGAGATTTTGCAGCACTTTGCATATAAGCCAATGTGTCTTCTTTTATATCTTCTACTGAAAAATCACTTGTTATTTGCATTTTTGTATTTTTAGAACATGCTCGAATATAATCAGAGATTCTTGTAAGTTCGCTTGCAATCTTTAGGTGAGCGATAACAACTCTTAAATCTCTCGCTTCCGGAGAAAAAAGAGCTAGTGTTTTGATGATCTCATTATCTATTTTACTGTTTCTTTCATGAGAATTTTTCAATAAATTTCTAGATTGATCTGCTTTTTCAGGATCATTATCTCTAAAAGCCTCTACCGATAAATCATAAGCCATCACAACATCATTGCCCAGATCCAATACACGTTTTCTTGATTTATCTAAAATTTCTTTATAATTTTCCAACATCATCCAAACCTTCCTGTCACATAATCTTCTGTCAATTTTTCTTGAGGATTAAGAAAAATTTTATCCGTTCTATTATACTCAATTAACTTGCCGATATACATAAAAGCCGTATAGTCACTAAGCCTACTTGCCTGTTGCATATTGTGAGTTACAATTACTATAGATATCTCTTTTTTAAGCTCTGTCACCAACTCTTCAATTGAGCCTGTAGATATAGGATCAAGAGCACTTGTCGGTTCATCCAACAATAAGATTTCAGGTTTAAGAGCAACTGCTCTAGCGATACACAATCTTTGCTGTTGTCCACCACTTAAGCCCATGGCACTCTCTTTTAACCTATCTTTCACTTCTTCCCAAATCGCTGAACCTTTAAGTGCTCCAACAACTTTTTCTTCCAGAATAGTTTTATCTTTGATACCGGCCAATCTCAAGCCATACGCTACATTATCGAAAATACTCATAGGGAAAGGTGTCGGTTTTTGAAAGATCATACCTACTCTTTGACGAAGTTTTATAAAATCATTCTCTTTTTTTATATTCAAAATATTTTCATATTCATCAGTACTTAAATTCAACAAATTCACTTCACCCTTATATTCATTGCCTGGATATAAGTCATGTATACGATTTAATGATCTCAGAAGCGTTGATTTCCCGCATCCGCTAGGTCCAATCATCGCAGTAACTTTATTTTTATGAATAGGTAGGTCAATAGATACAAGTGAAGGCTTTTCTGCACCTACATATCTAAATGAGAAGTCTTTTATATTCATTATTATTTCTTTTGCCATTTCTATCCTTTGTCCCTTGTAAAAAATCTACCTACAATATTTATAAATAGTACGATCATAGTCAAGATAAATGATGCACCCCAGGCTAGATCTCTAGCTTTATCTGTCGGAAAGTTCGCCAGATTATATATACTAACCGTTAAAGATGGAAATGCATTATTTAAATCCGTTGTCCAAAAGCTATTTGTTCCTGATGTAAACAATAAAGGTGCAGTCTCACCTATTATTCTTGCAAATCCCAGTAAAATACCTGTCATCAGTCCGACTTTTGCAGCTTTTAAAACTATATCTAATATAACTTGATGTTTACCTCCGCCAAGAGCAATACCTGCTTCCCGAAGTTCTTTAGGAACAAGAGAAAGCATATTATCAGTAGTACTAACCACGATAGGTATAAGCATAATCGTAAGTGCTATAGAACCTGCCCAGCCGTTTATACTGCCAAATGGAACAACTATAACCACAAAGACAAAAGATCCTATGATAATTGACGGCGCACTCATCATAATATCACTGAGGTCTCTTATAATATTTGCATATTTGCCATGTCCGTACTCTCTCAAATAAATTCCGGCCATCATACCTAGAGGTACTCCGATAATCGTAGCAATCGTAGCCATTAAAAATTGACCAAAAATCAAGTTCTTAAGTCCACCGTCAACTAAGTTTTGGGTAAACAGACTGAAACTAAGTGAATTAACACCTTTTAAAAATAAGGTTATGAGTATCCAAGCCAAAAATGTCAACCCTATTATTGCAGACATGATAGAGAGAAAAAGTGCTATCTTATTTATAATCAACCGTTTCATCTATGACCTTTTAAAAAATAAAATTTTGCTACCCCTATAACTATAAAGCTAAATACAAACAATACAAAGGCTAGATAAAAAAGTGCGCTCATCATATCTCCGCCAGCTTCACCAAAGTTATTTGCCAGAACAACAGGAATCGATATAGTTGGACTTGTTAGTGTTCCAGGTATTTTAAATACACTGCCGATCAAAAATGCAACAGCCATAGTTTCTCCCAATGCTCTACCTAGTGAGAGGATGATTGAGCCTATGATACCTACTTTTGCATATGGAAATATAATGTCTTTGACAACTTCAAATTTTGTTGCGCCAAGAGAATAAGCAGACTCTTTTAGAACACTAGGAGTTGTATTCATAGCATCTCTTGTGATTGCCGCCATAAAAGGAAGTATCATAATTCCAAGAACCAATCCTGCTGTCAAAATAGATATTTGATTCCCGCCAAATATCTTTTGTACGATGGGAGCAAAATAAAACAATCCCCACATTCCATATATAATACTTGGAATAGCGGCTAGTAATTCAATAGCAAGACCAACCGGTTTAATTAAGAACTTTGGGGCTATTTCAGATAAAAATATTGATATACCCATTGCAATAGGTACTGAAAAAATCATAGCAATAAGGGTTGAAAGAATCGTTCCTATTATAGGAATATATCCACCGTATATTGTTTTTGTTATAGTATTTTGATTTTGACTTGTAGAGTCAACACTTTCATCTGACATAGGAAACATCGGTGAGTTTTGATCAGCAAAAAGATTTTCGCTATCATTTGTAGCAGTTTTTGTAGCAGTTTTTTTTGAAACTGCAGGTTTATCTGATTTGATCTCAATTGTCTTACCCCAACTGCTATCTACCAAAAAATGCCAACCATACTCTTGCATCGCAGGCTTAGCCGATATAAAAAGCATCACAAAAATAGAGACCAATATAACCAAAATAAGGGTTGCGCTAGAAAACGCAACCCTTTTGAAAATAAATTCTTTATTCAACGTTAGTAAACTCCGTTATCTTTCCAATATTGTTTTATTTTATTTGTTACGCTTGTAGGTAGCGGTACATAAAATAATTTTTCCGCTATTTTAGCACCATTTTCATGAGTCCAAGCATAAAAAGCTGTAATTTGTTTATTAGCAGCTACTTTTTCTTTTGGCATAATGATAAATGTACTTGCTACCAATGGATAAGAATCTTTACCTTTTGGATAGCCGATAACAGTAAAAAAACCTTTTTTAGGATCAAAATCAGCACCGGCTGCTGCAGCTTGGAATGTTTTCATGCTAGGCTTAACAAAGTAACCGTCTCTGTTTTCAATTAGTGCAACTTTTGCATGAGATTCTATAGCGTAAGCATATTCGATATAACCGATTGAATATGGAGTTTGTTTAATTATAGAGCTAACGCCTGGGTTACCTTTTCCACCTATATTATTTGAAGGCCAGTTAACTGTTTTTTTAACACCGTAATTTTTTCTCCAGTCTAAACTTACGCTAGACAAGAAGTATGTAAAATTCCAAGTTGTACCTGAAGCATCAGATCTTCTTGCAAAAACAATTTTTTCATGTGGCAATTTAATATTTGGGTTCACTGCAGTTAGCATTGGATTATCCCAATATTTTACGCTGCCATTTGCTATAGCAACTATAGCTTTGTCTGATAATTTTAATTCTTCGCTTTTAACACCAGGTAAGTTATAAGCCATAACTGTAGCGCCTATAGTACCAGGAAATTGTAACATTTTATGTTTCGCTTGTTCAGCTGGAGTCAAAGGAGCATCTGTTCCGCCAAAGTCAACCAATCTTGCAGTTGCATCTTTGATACCTTTTCCACTTCCGCCACCATTGTATTGTACTTTTTTGCCTGTAGCTTTATAGTAAGCTTTAGCCCATGCTTGGTTTATCGGAAGAATGAAACTAGAGCCATCACCCTTAACCATGTCTCCTGCCATTAAAGAAGCAGCACATAATGCACCGCTAAGAATAGCTGCAGTAATCTTTTTCATATATATTCTCCTTAAAATTTTTAAATTCAGAGTGAATTATAATACAGCTTGATAACAAAACGGTAACAACTTTTCTCATGAATAATATGAAAGTGAACTTTTCCCGAATTTCTTACTTTTCTTTAAATGATAAGCCCCCATAGATTCCGGCATATGCAGAGTGCTCATATGTTCTATTGTAATCAGTTTTACTTTTTCTGTAGGAATGTTTTGTATAAGATAATAAACTCTTTCATATATTTCTTCCATCCCTTCTCTTATTGAAAATGGTGGATCAAAATAAAAATACGAAGGAGAAGATATATTTTCTAGCAGAGTATTAAAATACTCAAAGCTGTCTGCTCTCTTACAAATTGCATTGTCTTTGTCTATAAGAGAACAGTTAGATCTAAGAATATCATAAGCATCTTTATTTTTTTCTATAAAGTAGGATCTTTTGGCACCTCGGCTCAATGCTTCTAAACCCATAGAACCGCTACCGCCGAATACCTCTACAAATATATTGTCTCTTATATCAAATTGAATTGTGTCAAAAAATGATTCTTTAAGTATGGATTTTGTACTTCTTGTACTGTCAAAGGCCGGTATTTTTATTTTTTTACCTTTATATATTCCTGCACTTATTGTGGTATACAGCTCTTTATTTTTCATAATATTGCACTATTACATTGATCAAATCATCTCTAAATTTCTTAGTTATTTCATCAATTTTTTCTTCAAGATCCTCATTTTTTGTACTTACGGATTCTTCTACTTTTGGTAAGTTTAAAATTTCATCATTATAAAATTTTTCCAATTCTATAATAAGTGAAGATTCAGAAAAGGGCATATTGAGATTTGCATCGTTATGAGATATCACGAATTGCGGTTTATCTATATCAAGCTTTTTGTCACAGATCACAAAATCGCATTTTTTGTATGATGTTATTTTGTTTTTTAAAAAAATCTCTAAAGATTTTGATAAAAGCAAAGATTGACATATCAGTGCGATTTTCATAGTTTAAACCTACTTGTGTATTAATTTAATTAGGATTTTATCATATAAATATAAAAAACATATAAATTAAAATATTTTTCAGCCGATTTATGTTTATAACATCTTATTTAAGGAGCATGAAAATGGATATATTTAATGTTGCTAATAAACCTGTTTTTCAAACAGCTCAAGCAACAGCAAACACTTCTGTGGATCCGAAAAAAATAGTTGAAAATTCCAGTGGAGCAACTTCGACACAACAAGATCAAACTTCGAGCAAGAATGATGTCAGTCAAAAGTTACACCATACTTTGAAGGCACTGAATGACCATATGGAATCATTAGCTACAAATATTACATTTGGGTTTAATGATAAAATACATACCACATTTGTGAATGTCATAGAAAAAAGTACCGGCAAAGTAATAAGAAAGATACCTACTGAAGAAGCTATGAAATTGTCTGAAAAGATGAAAGAAATCGTGGGAATAATTTTTGATAAAAAAGGATAATCTATGGCAACTTCAGCAATAAGCTCTCTTGGAATTGGTAGTAACGGCGTACTAAGTCAAAGTGTTATAGATCAGTTAAAAGCAGCTGAAACAAGCAGTATAATAACACCGATAGACAATAAAATAACTCAGAACACTACTAAAACGAAAGACTTGACTGCATTGACAACTTTAGTGGCAACACTAAAAGCAGACACAAGTACACTATCAAGTGAGTTAACATATCTCAACAACACTGTTACCTCCTCATCAAGTAATGTATCAGTTACTGCAAGTTCAGGTGTTCCGGCACAAGATTTTTCTCTGAACGTCACACAGTTGGCAAAACAAGATATTTACCAAAGTAACTCATATGCAAATACAACGAGTACATTTACAGGTGGACCAGATACTATAAATATAAATATTGGCGGAAATAATTATGGTATACCTGTTACTTCTACTACTACTCTTGCTGATTTACAAAGTCAGATTTATGGTGCAACAAACGGTAAAGTCACAGCATCTCTTTTAAATGTTGGAGGAACAACTCCGTATAAACTGACATTAAAATCAACTGATACCGGAACAAGTAATGCAATCACAGTAACATCCACAGGTGGAGGAACTGCCGTAACCGATTTGGGATTGAACGCTGTTGGTAATCATATTCAAACAGCAGCTGATGCACAATTTACATATAATAATATAAATATAACAAGACCTACGAACACAGTCAGTGACTTAATTGTAGGAGTAAACATAAATATTAATAGTACCGGCGCATCCAATATATCTATCAAACAAGATACAAGCTCAATAAGCAATGCTGTTTCATCCTTTGTAAAAGATTACAATAGCTTAATGGACAGCTTAAACAGTTCAACAAGTTATGATTCATCAACAAAAACTGCTGGAATTTTTCAAGGAACAAGCGAAGTTAGAGATCTAAAATCTGCCATTAACAATCAACTCCTTTCAATTGATAGCAAAGGGAGAAGTCTGTCAGATTACGGAGTAAGTTTAAATAGTGCAGGATTATTGCAACTAGATCAAACAACATTAGATAGTAAACTTAGCACAAATCCTGCAGATGTTCAAGATTTTTTTAGGGGATCAACTACAACTACAGGAACAACAACGACTACTACAAATGGGTATTTTACGAACTATAATTCTCTTTTGTCTAGTTATATTGATAGTTCAACCGGTGTTTTAACACAATTAAATACACAATTTACGACACAAGCAACATCACTTGCTGATGAAAAACAAAAAGCAACTGCTTCTTTAGATGCTAAATACGCCACGCTTACATCTAAGTTTATATCATATGATTCAATGATTTCAAACTTTAATTCATCTTTTCAATCATTAAGTATGCAAATACAATCTTTAACAAGCAACAATAGTACAAAAGGATAAAAATGAGTACAAATTCAGCCTATGCGATATATTCACAGAATAACATATCAATAGAGTCTCCAGATAAATTGATTACGATGTTATATGAAGGTATTTTAAAATTCTCTTCTCATGCAAAAAGAGCAATAGAAAATAAAGATACAGAGAAGAAATCTTATTGGATAAATAGAAGCATTGCCATATTTATAGAATTATTAAATTCTTTAAACTATGATGCCGGAAATATATCTCATTACCTATCTGGTCTTTATATACATCAGATCAAAACATTATCAGAAGCCAATATGACAAACAATCCTTTGAAAATAGACGAAGTTCTGCATGTCACAAAAGAATTACTTTTAACATGGGAAGAAGAGACAAAGTATGAAATGGCTAAATGATCTTAAGATTGCAATAATTGAAGAAAATATAGAAAATATAAATAAATCTATTATGGAATTACCAAACTTTCAAGACATAGATAAAGCTAAAGAAGCTTTATCTTTGCTTGAAGAAGCGATAAAAGTCGTAAGTAAAGAAAAAGACAAAGTTCTAAAAACCATGAATAAGATCCAAAAAACAAAAGAATTTCTAAAAAATTAAACTCCAAACTCATCCCCACGATTTTTTTATTGTAAAAAATATGATAAAATAAATACTCGAAAAATCAAGTATAAAGTACATTTTAAAGGAAAAATATGAACTATAGATATATAGGCAAGAGCGGATTAAGAGTTACTCCGATTTGCTTAGGAACAATGACATTTGGAAGTTTTTGTGACAAAAAAGAAGCTTTTAGGATAATGGACAAAGCTTATGAAGCAGGTATAAATTTTTTCGATACTGCAGAGTTATATCCTGTACCTCCTTCAGCTGATTATAATGGTCTTACTGAAGAGATAATCGGCGAATGGATGAGTGATAAACCAAGAGATTCAATCATTTTAGCATCAAAAGTTGCTGGAGCGGCAAACGGATGGTTTGTACCACCGATTAGACATGGTTTGACCGCAGTAGACAGATTTCACATCACAAAAGCACTAGATGCCTCTCTAAAAAGGTTAAAGACAGATTATCTGGACTTATATCAAGTGCATTGGCCTGATATGACCGTTCCTATAGAGGAAACTCTTTATGTGTTAGATGAATTTGTCAAAGCCGGCAAAATTAGATATTTGGGCACTTCAAATGATACTGCCTATGGATTGACTAAAGCCAATGAAGTATCAAAATTTAAGAATCTGGCAAGATTTGAATCAATCCAAAATAATTTTTCTATGCTTAATAGAAGATTTCTAGATGAGTTGGCACAAGTATGTAAAAAAGAAAATATTTCACTGCTCCCTTACTCTCCATTAGCAGGTGGCGTTTTAACAGGAAAATATAATCAAAAATTTATGCCTAAAAATGCAAGATTTGCAAGATATCTTGCCGATCCAAATCCACGTGTTCAAGCCCAAGCTTCAAGATTTGTCAACGATAAAACTTTGGCTTCTGTGGAAAAGTATATGGAAATAGGCAAAGAATTCGGAGTCGATGTCACAACACTTTCTACTGCATGGAGTATGCATTTTGATTTTATAGCTTCGACGATTATCGGTGTTACTGATGCCAAGCAACTTGATGTTATCTTGGATGCTTTTGACTATAAAATATCTCCAGAATTAATGCAAAAATTAGATGCGGTTCATAAAGAAATATTATACCCTATGGGTTAAAGATGAATCTTCCAATTTGAAAGATGAAACAAATCCGGCGTCGCAGAAACTTTTGTGAAGCCGGCATTTGTTAAGTATGCCAATCTTCCCTGAGAGAGGCATACTACAAACCGCTCCTCAAAGACTGCATAATTTTTACCTCCAAGGTATGAAAATAGCTCATCAAATGATTTTGGTTCGATATAGCTCTCTTCAGTGACGTTGAAGGAGATCACATCTTTTAATATCTCCATAAACATCTCATTTTTTGCGACCCATGAGGGAACCGACCAACTCTGCTCAGGATAACTAAAATTACCGAATAGATCTGATGTTTTTAATTTTGTTCTATTTTTAACATTCATTACATACTCTTTTTATAATTTCAATGATATAATCATAATTTTTTAAAGGATTTATTATACCAGTATTTTTTTTATTAATCTTGTGTGTTTTGTTTTGGTCGGGTAATTTTGTAATCGGCAGATACGTTCATGCAGATATTCATCCATTGCAATTGGCACTGTTTCGCTGGCTTGGTGCTGCGATATTCATGTTACCTGTTTTTATCGGTAAATTTTCTAAGATCATGACTGTATTGAAAAACAACTTTGTGATTTTGAGCATTTTATCATGGCTTGGCATTACGGCATTCAATACTTTATTGTACGTAGGACTTCAATATACAACCGCTACAAATGCTTTGCTGATCAACTCTTTTATACCGATATTAATCTTAGTATTGTCCTATTTTATTTTAAAGATCAACATCAACAAAAAGCAACTTACAGGTATCATCATCTCAACTCTTGGTGTTATTTTCTTAATATTAAGAGGTGATCTATCAACTATTAGTCATCTAAAACTAAATTACGGTGATCTGTGGATTGTAGCTTCTTCTTTAACCTGGGCTTTATATTCAGTTTTGGTAAAATTTAAGCCAAAAGATTTGAGTGACTTAGAATTTTTTACGACGATTGTCTATGTTGGTCTTTTTTGGCTTTTTATGATCTACGAGATGAAAGGATTTTCGATACGTCAAGACATAGTTATGGTAAAAAATTACATTTGGGTTTTTGTCTATGTATCGCTATTTACTTCGGTTTTGTCATTTTATTTTTGGCACAAAGGCATCCACCAAATAGGAGCAAATAAAACAGGGCAATTTACTCATCTCATGCCACTTTTCGGCTCCATCTTAGCTTATATATTTTTAGGTGAAAAACTACATTTATATCATATTTTTGGTGCTTCTCTTATAGGAATTGGAATTTATCTATCTTTGTTCAGTAAAAAGGAAATAAAAAGTTGAAATATACCGGTTTTTTATTGGTTTTTATCTCGGCTGCAAGTTTTGGATTTATGCCTGTCTTCGCATCTTTTGCCTATAAAAATCATGTAAGTGTTCCTGTACTTTTATTGTTTCGCTTCCTCATAGCAGCTGTTTTTTTAAATATTTATGTACTTGCTAAAGGGCATAAATACCCTCGAGGAAAAACATTAGTAACCCTGATTCTTATGGGAGGCATTGGGTATGCGACTCAATCATTCTTATATTTCAGCGCCCTCACCTTTATCAGTGCATCACTCACTGCTATCTTATTATATCTTTATCCTAGTATCGTCCTTGTTCTATCTGCTTTTTTATTAAAAACCAGGATAAAAAAGCTTGAAATCGCAGCACTCGTAATGGCAACAATTGGGGCCGTACTTGTCATAGGTATAAAATTTGAGCACATAAATTATATCGGAATAATTTTTGGAGTCGGTGCAGCATTTGTGTACTCTATTTATATAATCGTAGGAGCAAAGGCGATGAAGGGTATAGATTCGATCGTAGGCACGAGTATCATCGTAAGTAGTGCATCCTTCACATATCTTTTGTATAATATTTCCACTCACGCATCAATGCCTACTGCTTTTAATCAATGGATTTGGATTTTTGCACTTGCTATAGTTTCTGGTATCATGGCAATTGTCACATTTTTTGCAGGCATGAAAATAGTAGGGCCTGTAAAAGCATCAATGATTTCAACTTTTGAGCCTGTAGTCACTGTATATCTTTCATATCTGATTTTGGATGATACGATCAATATATATCAAATCAGCGGCGCCGTTTTGATAATAGCCGCTGCCTTAATACTTGCACAGGAAGGTAAGACATGAATAAATGGGATGAGAAAGCAAAAAACTATGCTAGATACACTGAAAATGAAGATGGATTTGAAGCAAATGTTCTAAAAGTTTTAAATGTTGACTTTAGCAAAAAAACTGTTTTAGACATTGGGTGCGGAACCGGTGTTTATACTATAAGAATAGCAAAGAAAGCACTAAGGGTCGATGCTATAGACTCGTCAAAAGGCATGTTAGATGTTTTAGAACAAGACGCTAAGAGATTAAATATCTCAAATATCACAATAAAACACACATCATGGAGTGACTTTCATATCAAAAATACAAAATATGATTTTGCAATAAGTACAATGTCTCCGGCCGTATCAGAAGAAGATGATTTTATAAAGATGGATAAATGTGCAAAAGTTAAAATCTACCTCGGGTGGGCAGGTGTTAGAGACAATGAGATATTGGAATCTCTTTTTGCAGAACATGGCTCTGTGTACAAATCACCAAACGGAGCTAAAAGAATAGAAGATTGGCTAAAGAAAAATAACAAACAATATAGACAAGAATTATTTAGAGAAGAAAGAGTTACAAATAGAAATCTACAAGAAGCAATAGAAAATTTTTCTTGGCATCTAGAAATAAGAGGGTTAATTCCACAAAAGGAACTAATAAAAAAAATTTTACAAAAATATAGTCTACCAAATGGGTATATTCAAGACAAAACGATAAGTCATATGAAACTCTTAGTTTGGGAATGATATTTATAAATCAATGAGAGCTTACTTAATAAGACATGATATTTTGCTCCTGCCTCTGAATTGTTACACTTTTATGACATAATTAAAAAATTCAACAAACTTCATACTATAAAGTATCTCCATTTATTCCTTTATGCTATAATTAATTTTTATAAGAAAGGATTATAATGTTTGGAAGCAAAATTATAAAAGAAAAAAATATTTCACTGGAAGATGAAAATAATGAGTTGAAAAAAGAAATCGAATACTTAAAACTCAAAATTGAAGATCTGACATCTGAAAAGAATAAAGATCATACTTCAATGTCTGAAAGTAAACTCAAAACTGCTCTTACAACTGCTATGGCAGATGGGTGTATTAACAATATTAGAGAGATACAAGGAAATATAAAAGCTAATCTTGATTTATCTACAGAAATTGGTAACATAAGTAAGCGCATTTCATCTAGTATAGGTACACTAAATGAAACATCTAAGGGCATTATAGATTCTCTGATTAAGATCACAGATGCTTCCAGTGAATCAAGACATTCTGCGGAAAATCTACATAGTAGTGTTGATGAGATATTTCAAGTTATCACTCTAATAAAGGATATTTCAGATCAAACAAATCTACTCGCATTAAATGCAGCTATAGAAGCTGCACGTGCAGGAGAACACGGCAGGGGATTTGCCGTAGTGGCAGATGAAGTAAGAAAATTGGCAGAACGAACACAAAAGGCAACATCCGAAGTTGAAATGAATATAAACATACTTAAACAAAATGCAAATTCCATGTTTAAACAAAGTGAAGATATAGAGACACTATCTACACAGTCTAACTCTCATATATCACAATTTAGAGAATATTTTGCAAAACTAGTCGAAGATTCAGGTAAGATTAGTGAAGATTCAACAAATATTAACTATTCTATATTCGTATCACTTGCAAAACTAGATCATGTTCTATTTAAAGCTAGTGGTTACTCTAGTATTTTTGATAACAAACATGAGTTCCTATCAGATCACGAGAACTGTCGTTTAGGACAATGGTACAAAGAAGTAGGAAGAGAAAACTTTAAAGATACAAAAGCTTACAATGCTATAGAACAACCGCATAAAACAGTTCATGACTCGATCAACGGCGCTATAAAATGTGTACAAGACGGAACTTGCTTAAACGATATATCAATAGTTATAAATTTTTTCAAAGATGCAGAAAAAGCATCTAAAGAACTTTTTAATCTTTTAAATCAAATGTTGAATGAAAAAAATAACGTGTAATCTTAGTATTTTGTAGTATAAAAACTTGTATGAGACTTATATCTCATACAAGTTTAAAAATTATTTAGCTGCTTTTGCTTCTTTTATCCATTTATTGAAAGTTGCTTGATGTTGTTGTATCCACATCTTTGCATGTCTTTGCATATCAGCATCTTTATTTTGACCATGTGCAACGAGCATATTTTCACTACTTACGTCATTTACACTTAATTTCATAATAGAAAAAAGTTTTGCAACATCAGGATGTTTTGTTTCTACACTCTTGTTTGCTACAATGCTTTGATCGTTAATATTAAAACCAAAATCCATACCGTTTGAAAGTTTTGTACTTTTTGAATTTGGATTTGCAGAGTGTGTTACTTGTAACCAAGTTACATCTTTTCCAGGGACCAATATACCGCTAACCCAATATGGAGTCCAAGTATAATAAAGAATCGGTTTTCCTTTTTTGTATCTAGCGATAGTATCGGCAATAATGGCAGAATATTCCCCTTGGTTGTGTGTTACGGTCTTTCTAAGTCCATACGCATCTAATTGATATTCTATTACTTTTTCACAACCCCAACCAGGATTACATCCTGCTAAATCTGCTTTTCCATTGCCATTGGCATCAAAAAGCTTTGCAATTTTTGGATCTTTGAGTTGATTAATATATTTTATATGATATTTTTCTGCTGTCTTTTTATCGATCAAATATCCTTGAGCACAATTTGCTATATAAACGCCTTTTCGAAACAATTTTTTGTTTCCGCCAACTTTGTTGAACATACTGTCATGTAAAGGTCTCCAATTAGTTGTCATAAAATATATATTGTCACTGTTGCTATTTTGAGCCATAGTCTCATAAGCAACCGCATAAGCTACTTCTTTAATAGGTTCAACGTTGTATCCTAATGCCTTTAACGCATCCATAACTATATATGTTTGAAAACTTTCCTCAGCAACGGAACTTTTTAACGGTACCACTTTGATACCTGCATATAAGCTTCCGGCCATAAAAGTCAAAATTAAACTTAACAAAAATCTTTTCATCTAATACTCCTTAATTTATAGATTAGTCCTATCGGACCTTTGGCGAACCATTTGGTTTTGTCTTTTTTATCTTTTTTACCCATCTGTTGAGTTAATCTATCTAAAACAATCGCAAGTAAAACTATACCTAGACCTCCAACTGCTGCAAGTCCTATATCTAGTCTTCCTATTCCTCTAAGTACCATCTGTCCTAGTCCTCCTACTGCGATCATAGATGCAATTACCACCATAGATAAAGACAACATAAGTGTCTGATTGATACCTGCCATAATTGTCGGCATAGCAACAGGTAATTGCACTTTAAACAACATTTGTATCTCACTAGCTCCAAATGATCTAGATGCTTCGATCAAATCTTCCGGTACCTGTCTGATTCCTAAATTCGTCAAACGAATTAACGGTGGTAATGCAAATATGATGGTGACAATAACACCTGGAACATTTCCAATACCAAACAACATGACTATAGGTATTAGATAAACAAAAGCAGGGGTTGTCTGCATAGCATCCAAGATTGGCCTTATTATATTGTCAAACCTGTCACTTTTTGCACTTAAAATGCCAAGAGGAAGACCAAGAAGCATCGAGAATATAACCGAAGTCAAAACCAATGCTAAAGTTATCATGGACTGCTCCCAAACACCTATAAAACCAAGGGCCAAAAATGATAACAATGTTAGAAATGCCATCTTTTTTGATGACACCTGCCATGCTAACAATCCAAAGAAAAGTATTACGATAAAAGGATTGATATGTAATAGAAAATTCTGAACACCCAAAAGTATAGTTTCAACAGGTACTTTTGTAAGTTGAAAGAAATCCCGAAAGTTACCTACTAACCATGTAAGTGATGTATCTACCCACTTGCCAAGAGGTATAACAAGATCATGAAACGGATGAGATATATCAAATTTATAAGATGCCTTTGCAGCTACATGACTCCAATCCATAGTAGAATTTTGTTCTGTTGCTGCTCCCCAAGGATTACTACTCATTTATATATCCTTCATCAAAAGTTTCAAGCAGTATGCTTTTTGAAATCGAACCTTTATATTTTCCGTCTTCTCCTAAAACTGCTATAGGATTTTTGGCTTTTGCAACTAAGCTGATAATATCGCTTATAGGTGTAGTTTCAAGTATAGTTTCTTGTTCGATAATAGCATCATAAATAGTCCCGCCTAATTTTTGCTGTTTAGTGAGAGAGGACATTGTCAGACAACCAAGATATTTATTGTTTTTTTCTACAAAAAAACCAAATTCTCTGTCATAGTCGCTCATATACTGGATTGCCGATTTTATACCAGAGCCTTCCTTCTTTACTATAGTTAGATTTGTTTTTCTCGCAATATGAGAAGCGCTCAGAACCGAAGTAACGTTCACACCTTTGAAAAAAGATTTTACATAATCATTTGCAGGATTACTGATGATCTCTTCAGGAGTACCTATTTGCGCAATGTTTGCATTTTGCATGATAGCGATCCGATCACCTATTCTAATAGCTTCATCAAGATCATGCGAAATAAATACGACTGTTCTTTCATGCTCGTTTTGAAGGTTCAAAAGTTCATCTTGCATCTCAGTTCTAATCAAAGGATCAAGTGCTGAAAAAGCTTCATCCATAAGTAATATATCAGGGTCATTCGCAAGTGCACGAGCAAGTCCGACTCTTTGCTGCATACCGCCACTCAACTCATCCGGATATACATCACCATAATTTTCTAAACCGACTTGCTTCAGTGCAGCATAGGCTTTTTCGTATCTATCTTCTTTTTTCATTCCGCTAAGTTCTAGTCCGAAGGCTGTATTATCTAAGATATTTAGATGTGGCATTAGCGCAAATGATTGAAATACCATAGAAATTTTGTTTCTTCTGATACTCTTCAACTTCTTATCACTGAGATTTGTAATTTCAATATCATCAATAAAAATTTGACCATGAGTAGGTTCTATAAGTCTATTTAAAAGTCTTACCAAGGTAGATTTTCCAGAGCCTGAAAGCCCCATAATAACAAAAATCTCACCCTTATAAACTTCAAATCCAGCATCCTGGACACCTATTGTCATCCCTGTTTGTTTAAATATTTCTTCTTTACTTTTACCTTTTTTTACAAGCTTCATAGCCAGTTTTGGATTTTCACCAAAAACTTTATAAAGGTTTTTTACAACGAGTTTTTTTTCTTTTTGTTCGATATTTTTTCCTTTATATATGTTATTTTTTAACAAATAAATAGTAAATTTATTACATATTTGATGTTAAATATGTACATTATACTGGTTTAAGCATAAATTCTTATTAAAATATTTCTTTTGAATTGAATTTTGATATAATTAGGAAATTTTAAAGGAAAAATGTGGCACTTTTAGACAATGACAAAAATATTCTACCTATTAGCAGTATCGCAGAGATATTAGCAACAAAACCTAGAACTCTAAAAATGTATGAAGAAAAAGGTTTACTGCCTACAGAACAAGGAAAGCCCAAAAAACTATATTCTATAAATGACATCAAATTGATAGCATTTGTACACTATTTGGCTAGCGTCAAAAAGATAAATGCAAACGGTGTAAAGTATATTTTGGATATCCTATATAATAACATGGATGAACATAATAGACAAGAATTTATAAATAAAGTGGAACTAGAGATGGAGAAGATCTCTGGAATCGACATCAAAGATATCGAGAGTATGTAAGAAAAGACTAGAACAAAAGGTACAACGATAAGCCGGGTTTTGTCGTGGGTGATAATTTATCTACTTACTATCTTGCGATAATACTCTAGCGAATGGTATAAATATGAGACGAAACCAATCCATTCTTGCTGCAGGTTGGGTTTACATAGCAGTCTAGATTACTCAAGACTCTGGTGAGCTCTTACCTCGCCGTTTCACCTTTGCCGCTTGCGCGGTAGTTTACTTTCTGTTGCACTAATCCCTTGGGTTACCCCAGTCGTCCGTTAGACGAAACCCTGTCTCAAAACAGCCCGGACTTTCCTCTTAGATTTCTCTAAGCTACCACCTGTTGTACCTTTTGATATCGGATTATATCATAATTTATGAGTCAATTCTTCTAAAACAACTGTTGCATACGATCCTTTCGGTAAACTAAAATGCATTTCAAACCAATTTTCATCCTCTTTATATTTATACTCAACATCTTTTAAAAATGCCCAAGCAAACCTGCGCGAACCATCCATTTGTTTCAAGTATTGTTCTGCTTCTGCATACACTTTATCTTCTAGTTCTTTTGCAAATTCTTCACTTCTCATGCTCCTACCTCCAGGTAACCAGCCTGTAAGTGTTATCTCTTTATTGAAAAATCGCTCAATTTCAGTCCCTAAATCTTCACATAAGAAAGCTTTTCCTATAGGATAATGGTGGGCAACATCTCCTTTGAATATTTTTAAAAATCTTTTTTGCCTGCGTAACTCTTTTATCAATTCTTTTGAAAAGCCGAGTGCTTTTACTGCCTCACCGTCATCAAAACCCTCTAAAAGATGTGAAATCTCAATACGTGAAGACAACCATTCGTTAAAAAGATGACTTTGATATGCACTTATAAAAAAGTTTTTCATCTTAGCTCTTCTCTCTTTTCGTTTACCCTCTAGTATCTCTTTACCAATTTTATAATTATCTCCTGAAACACCAAAGCGCTGATATCCGAAATAATTAGGAAAGCCCTCTTCTGCCAAAACTTTTATTGCATTTTCAAGTTTACTTGCATCTATCTTATTTACTTTCTTCAATCTTATAAAAAATCTATTGCCGCTTAAATGTCCTATTCTTATCTTATTATTATGATATGTCTTGGAAACGATCTTTATCTTATCATCATTGAAATCTGCAAATTTATCTTCATAACTTTTATGTACGGATACATACTGAGTTGTCAAACCATCTTTGTCTTTTAACCCTGCATATCCAAAATCCCTGACTTTTGCACCGCACACTTCGCTTAGTTTTTGAAGCATATCCCATGTGGTCATGTTCTTTTTACGTATTTGTAGTATTAAATGTTCCCCTTCACCTGAAAATTCATATAAAGGCAACTCATTGACTACAAAATCACTGGAATTTTTTGTAAAAAGTACGTCAACTGCAGAATGCTTTAAAAAAAACAATCTATTCATATTAATTTTCTCCTTTCTCACAGAATCTGTTCCAAAACAAATTCATCTCACTAAAGCATAAAACAATCGTTTTTGTATTATTCACTATCATTCTCCTATATCTCGGAATTCATTTATATATAAATCTCTCTCTGACAAGCTGATTCTTTGCACATAGTGCTTCATTATCTGTCTCCTTTGTATCATATTATAGTGTTCTAGATTTTAGATTTTTTATCTCATGTATATTTTATGTCAAATATTCTTATACTTTTCGAGGCATTATACAGTAAATTTTTATTTTGTTAGAGATTAAGTTTATTTAGAGTAAACTAATGTCAAATTATGTTCATGATCAAACAAAGGAGTACATATTATGGAGCTTGAGCTTAGATTAAGTGTGTTTAGATTTGACGCATCGTGTGATTATCTTCCATTCTATAAGAAGCATATAATTAAAATTGAAGATAGTAAAACTTTAGATGATTTACTGGCCCTAATCAAAGAAGAGGATAGACTATTTGATTACCCTGTAGGCAGAAATGCTGCTATTAGTATTTTGGGTAAAAATCTCTTTACAAAAACCAAAATATCAGCAATAGTTGAAGCTTTTGGCGAAGAGTTAACCCTGCTTCCTATGAATCAAAAAAGAACAACAAAAGATTTAATAATCAATACGGAAGATTTTTATAAAAAATTTGACTTGATTGACCCTTTTGTTGTAGCGTCAGATAAAAAAATCTTTGAAAAGCTCATAATCTATCACTATGCTTCGGATGTCTATGATTATACTGATGATTTCCAAGGAGATGCTCTATTTCTTTTTGCATATGAAATGGCAAAAAAATACCCTGGACAAGCTAAACAGATTTTCAACATTATAGATAATAAAGAGACTGGAATTTGGCTTCACACTGATATCTGCAATAAAGTTTTTCCATTTGATTTTGAAGTAGAGAAAAAAATATCAGATATCAAAAATGAAATATCACGATCAAGGAGTCAAATATGAAAAAATATGTACTATTTGATAGCATTATAGATATAAATACGACAGAACCGATTGCCAGATCTACACAAGAACTGTTAAAATTTTTAAATGTAAAACTTGTTAATATAAAAAATTTCTCAAGAGACACAGGCATTGAAGATATGGGATTTGATATGAAAAATTTCTATATAAATAATGCTAAAAATTTGGCTTTGGCGAATAAAGAACAATGCAGTATCATATGTGCTGATGACAGCTCATATTTATCTCTTTGTGTATGTGTAGAAGAATTAAAAAATAATGAAGAGCTGAAGAATGAGATCAACTCTCTACTTAGAGAGGAAAAATTGGAACTAGATCTAGATATAGAGATATACACATTAGCAGACTTTTTAGTAAAAGAGTTAGGAAATAAAAAGATCTCAAAGCACATTAAACATAAATTTGAACAATTTAATGCAGCAATGTATCTCGGTTCACACAAATGTCTGATAAGCAAATATACAGATCTTGATTCATATTCTGAGATACTAAATATTTTGGGCATAAATGTGATAAATTATGATTTAAAAGACCAAAGCAGCGGATATGAAATACTGGATATAAATCCAAATTTAGCATTTAAGATGTCTGGGGCATTGATGCTGGATATGTTTGACAATGCCGCTGATTTTGTAGTTGTAAATGACGCAAGAAGTTTTGTAATGTTTGATAAACACCAAAAAGAACTGGAAAAATCTGTCGGAAGAGAGATTGGTCTAAGCGTATTTGGCTTGGCTCAAATATTGTTACTTGGCTTTGGAGAGACAAATAAAGATGTATTAGGATTAAATGATCATAAGGTGAAAACAAAAATAATATAAATAAGACTAAATTAATCCTATTTATATTATAATACATTATCAAAACAAGATAAAGGAGATTTTATGCCAACAGTTAATCGTTATGTCGATATTGACACAGTCGAAAGAGAATCAAAGAAAGATTATATTGATAGACATTCACCATTTGTCCATTGCGCAAGCGAAGCAAAAAAAGGTGAAGTATTTCAAGTGACAGTAAAAATGGGAAATGAATATACTCATCCAGATGATTTTGATCATTATATTGCAAACATTGCACTTTATAACGGGGAAACACTACTTGCAAGAGCTGATTTTGTTCCAGGTACTTTAGGTAATGAAAAATCGCATACAGAAGTAACATTTAATATAAGACCTATGGGTAAAAAATTAAAACTTGTTGCTCATGGATATTGTACAAAACACGGCTTATGGGAATCTACTCCTGTAGAAGTACCTGTAGCAGAATAATTTTATTTAGAGCCCCTTTTTTGGGGCTCCTTTTTCTCACGTTCTAAACTCGCTCAACTTGTTGTTCAATGTTTCAGTCATAGCATTTAGGTGCTCTGCAGCACTGGCTATCTCTTCTGTGCTTCTTGCATTTTGAGTTGATATGTCATTGATCTTGGATACTTGTTCAAATATCTCATCCACGTCTTTTTGTGTTTCATTGTAGCTTCTCTCTATAGAATCAGATGTATCTGTTGCTGCT
>JAWVXD010000007.1:0-124898 GCA_033723415.1 Sulfurospirillaceae bacterium | reverse complement strand
GACTCTTACTTTCTCTATAAAGTTATTTATCTCTATACTTGCAAGTGCTATCTCATCATTCCCGTTTACTTCTAATTTCTGAGTCAAGTCCCCATCCCCGCTTGAAAGCTCTTTCGCTCTTTGGGTTAGGTTCGACAAAGGTTTTGAAAGCAATTTATTTAGTACAAGCCAAGTGATCAACAATAATAGTATGGTTACAATGATCGTTGAGAAGATCAATATATTTGATATTTTACTTCCTATACTTTTAAAATCTTCCATATTGGCTCGTCCAACAAATATCCAGTTCCATTTTTTGAAATAAAAGTATTCATAATATATTTCATCGCCATTTTCATCTACTGTAGTAAACCCGTCTTTTTTCTTTAAGATTTGTTTGTCTATTTCTCTATCTATCTTTTTATTGAAAAGTTTTTTATGTATACTGTATTTGCTTGTTTCTGCATCTATAGCATAATAATAGCCTCTTTGTCCTATTTTTATCTCATCTACCTTTGATTTTAAAGCTTGTAAGCCATTACTAAAATCATATCCTATAAATAAAATTCCTATTAATTTTTTGTCATAATCAAATAAAGGTCTATAAACGGTTATATAGTTTTTACCGAAAAGACGGGTCATCCCTATATAACTTTGTTTCTGCATAATTTTTTTATAAGCTGGAGACGAAGAACCAAGATATGTTCCTAGCGCTCTTTTACCATCTTCTCTTCTTAAAGAAGTGTTTACTCTGACAAAATCCTTTTTATTTTTGTCGTAAGCAAAAATCGTAGCCACTGCCCCTGTTGTTTTTGTAAAATGATCAACAATCTTAAAATATTTATTTAAGACTTCACCACTGTCTGCGAGCATTGGAGTTTTAACACCGTTAACATCAACACTTTGATCTTCAATCAAAGATACTTCTCTAAATGAGCCTTTAAAAACATTGAACATTTTTATAGCCGTTTCATCTAAAGATTTACTATATACATCTACAGTCGTTTTCAGATCATATAAGCCAGACTTAATATTGTTTTTTTCGAGTGTATTTATGTGACTTTGCAGATATCCGTTTAGATATATAGTCAAAATTGCCATAAATAATGTAATACTAATTGCTTGTATAATTAGAACCTTGTTTGTGATTGATTTAATCATATGTCTTCCACCTCTTAAATGTGATAGCATAATAATAAAATTGTTATGCTTAATTTAGCCTAAACAATCCATTTTGCGGTACATTTAGAAGTTTTTTATTTTATAAATATGGATAAAAGTAGCATTAAAATAAAGATTATTATTTTAAATTATCGTTTTTGAGTCACAAAAATATGACAAGTGCTTAATGCTATGCCTCTAAAATTGAGAAAAATTTATGTTTTATTTCTATTTTAATTTTCTTGTGATATAGTTTCACCAAACCAAAATTAAGGAGAAGAAATGGCTGTTAAGATTACAGACATATGTATAGCTTGCGGAGCTTGCATAGATGAATGTCCAGTAGAAGCAATTGTTGATGATGATGATAATCCGACAGGAGAAGATATATATTATGTTTATGCTGATAAATGTGTTGAATGTGTAGGACATCATGATGAACCGGCGTGTGCAGCAGCATGCCCGACTGAAGGCTGTATCGTATGGGATGCGCCTTATGAAGGACAACCTAGCCGTGATGAAATCGGAGACGATATGAGAAAAGGCGATACTCCTTGCGTAGAGTAAAATAAAATAGTTTGAGATGTTTTTTTATGAGCATCTCAAACTTTTCTTCTTAAAATTTCAACTTTAATTCTAATTAAAACTTTTTTAGATATAATTCGCCTTCTACTTCTGTGAAAACAGAATTAAATTAGCTAGGAGAGAGTTTTGGAAAAAACATTATCGATTATAAAACCAGATGCAGTTTCAAAAAATGTAGTAGGCAAAATTATAGACCGTTTTGAATCAAATGGCCTTAGAATAGCAGCTATGAAGAAGATACAATTAAGCGCAGTCGATGCAGGTAAGTTTTACGAAGTACATGCACAAAGACCGTTTTTTGGAGAATTAGTTGAGTTTATGACTAGTGGTCCTGTTGTGGTTATGGTATTAGAAGGTGCTGATGCAGTTGCTGCAAATAGAAATCTTATGGGAGCAACAAACCCAAAAGAAGCATTACCTGGTACAATAAGAGCAGATTTTGCTGAAAGTATTGATGCAAATGCAGTTCATGGAAGTGACAGTCTAGAAAATGCAGAAAAAGAAATCGCTTTCTTTTTTGCACAAAGAGATATACTGTAGTATAAAAAATATGAAAATAGATTTCAAAAAAATTCCTACTTCAGGAATTAATTTTGAAACCTGTAGTGATGACATAAAATTTTATGGAGTCGCAACAAAAATTCAAAATAATCTCGTCAAATGCACAGGAACGATAGAAGGTAGTTTTGTGCACCCTTGCGACAGATGTGGCGAGGAATTTGACGTTTTTATAAAAGAAGATGTCGAATTATATGCAAGCGAAGGCATATATAGTGAAAGTGAAGAGCTACTAGATTTAATAGAATTTTTTAATGATTTTATAGATTTTGATACAATGTTACAAGGCGAAATAGAATCACTTAAGAGTGATTATCTATATTGCGATAAATGTAAATAATTTTAAGGAGAATAAAATGGCGGTTCCAAAGAGAAGAGTAAGTAAAACAAGAGCGGCGAAGCGAAGAACTCATTATAAAGTAACACTTGCAATGCCGGTAAAAGACAATGATGGTACATGGAAAATGCCTCATAGAATCAATAAAACGACAGGCGAATATAAAAACTAAATGTTAAATATTGCAATCGATGTGATGGGCGGTGACTTAGGTCCCGCCCCAGTAATCGAAGGCGCACTAAGCGCACTAAAACTCAAAGAGTTTCATCCTATTTTAGTAGGTAAGATAGATGAAATAAAACATCTAGTTCCTCCACATCTTTTAGATAAAGTATCTTTTGTAAATGCTGATGAAACTTTAAATATGAATGATAATGCAACGGATGCATTAAAGAGGAAAGAAACATCAATCTACAAAGCAGTTGAACTTGTTCGCGATGGAGTTGCTGATGCAGTCGTATCTGCTGGACACAGTGGTGCAACTATGAGTTTGGCGACACTAAGAATAGGACGATTGCAGGGTGTTTTAAGACCGGCGATTGCAACTATTATGCCTACGGCTACGGATAAGGTCAGCTTTGTTCTCGATGTTGGTGCAAATGTTGATTGTAAACCAGAACATTTAGTGCAGTTTGCCGTGATGGGTGAGGCATATGTTATAGATGTTCTCAAAGTTAAAAATCCAAGAATCGGTCTTCTATCAAATGGTGAAGAGAAAAGCAAGGGAAATGAAATAACGAAAGAAGTTTATAAAATCCTTAGCGAAAATGAAAATTTTGTAGGATACGTTGAAGGAAATAATATATTTGACGGTTCTACGGATGTAATAGTGTGTGATGGATTTGTTGGTAATATTCTACTTAAGACCAGCGAAGGTGTCGCAGAGTCTATCACAAAGATCATAAAGAAAAATATAATTAAATCTCCTATAGCAATTGCTGGATCGATGCTTATGAGAAAAGTATTTAAAGTACTTAAAAAACAGGTAGATTATGCTGAATACGGTGGCGCTCCCCTGATAGGTATAAAAGGATGTGCTATCGTTGCTCATGGCAAGAGTAATTCAAAAGCTATAAAAAATGCAATATTTCAAGCGATTAGTTTCTCAAATTCAAATATAAATGATGATATTGAAAAGAAACTAAGTAAAATATAAAGGACATATAATGTACGCTTCATTAAGATCAGTTGGCTCTTATGTGCCTGAAAAAATTTTAACAAACCATGACTTAGAAAAAATGATAGATACAAGTGACGAGTGGATACAAAAGCGTACAGGTATATCTGAGCGAAGAATTGCATCTGATGAAGAAACGACCAGTGATCTAGGAGCCAAAGCAGCACTTAAAGCAATCGAGAGATCGGGCATTGACAAGAATGATATAGATATGGTAATTTGCGCAACTTTGTCACCTGATTATCTTTGTATGCCATCAACTGCTTGTGTGATTTGTGATAAATTGGGTATAACAAATGTTATGGCATTTGATGTTAGTGCGGCATGTAGTGGATTTGTTTACATACTTCAAATTGCAAAAGCTTTTATAGAATCAGGAAGCAAAAAAAATGTACTTTTGATCGGTGCTGAGAAGATAAGTCCACTGGTGGATTATACTGATAGAAGCACATGCATACTTTTCGGTGACGGTGCTGGAGCGGCAATTGTAGGTGCTACGGAAGACAAGAATGAAGCTATATTGGATATTCACGCTTCAGCTGATGGAACATATGCAGATTTATTGATAACTCCAGGCTGTGGAACAAAAAATCCATGTACGACTGATATGATGGAAAATAAACTTCAGTATATAAAAATGTCAGGAAATGAAGTTTTTAAAGTAGCAGTAAAAACGCTTACTCAAGATGTTGTAGATATTTTAGAAAAAAATGATGTAAAACCAAGAGATATAGACATTTTTATACCGCATCAGGCAAATCTTAGAATCATAGAGGCTGTTCGAGCAAAATTGGATTTTCCTATAGAAAAAACTATGCTTACCGTAGGAAAATACGGTAATACATCTGCAGCATCTATCCCAATGGCTATAAATGATGCTTATGAAGAAGGTAGATTGAAGCATGGAGACTTAATGCTTTTGGATACTTTTGGCGGCGGATTTACTTGGGCCAGTGCGCTTGTTAGATTCGGTGGAAAATAACTCGATCTTTATAAAAATACCGACTTCAAAACTCATTTCATAAAATATCAAGCTTGTCATACATCAATGTCATGACAAGCTTGAAGATATTCAAAAAAAATAAATTTTAATTAATCCAGAAATGATATAATTAGAAAAAATAATAGAAGGAAAAATTATGGCAACTTATGCGTGCGGGCATATAAACCCGGATTCTGATTCAATTTGCAGTGCAATCGCATTATCTTACTTGAAAACACAACTAGGGGAAGAATGTATACCTGCAAGACAGGGAGAATTGAATCCTGAAACAGAATTTATACTAAAAAAATTTGGATTTGAAAAACCAATTCTAAAAACAGAATTTGCAGGAGAAAATCTTTATATAGTTGATTATTCAAATTCACTTGAAGCTCCAAAAGATGTAAAAGAAGCAACAATTAAAGGTATCATTGACCATCATAAACTTGGAGATCTAACAACATCTACTCCTCTTGAATGTTGGATACGTCCAATCGGCTGCACAAATACGATAGTAAAAGAGATGTATGATTATCATAAAGTAGAAATTCCAAAAAATATAGCCGGTATTATGTGCTGTGCAATACTTAGTGATACTGTTATATTTAAATCTCCGACTTGTACAAAAGTTGATACAAAAGCTTGTAAAGAGTTAGCAAAAATAGCAGGTATTGAAGACATTAGAGGACTTGGCATGGAACTATTCATAGCAAAGTCAGCTATTGATGGAGCAACGCCGAGGGATCTTATAAAAAGAGATTTTAAAGATTTTGATATGAATGGTAACAAAGTCGGTATAGGACAGCTGGAAGTAGTTGATCTTGCAGCATTTGATAAAATGAAAGATGACTTGTTTGCCGATATGAAAACATTAAAAGATGAAGCCAACAGGCATACAGTTATACTTCTTCTAACTGATATCTTGAAAGAAGGCTCACAATTGATGACTGTTAGCGATGATGAATCGGTCATAGAAGATGCATTTGGAGTAAAGCTTGAAAATTCTCAAGTATGGCTTCCAAAGGTCTTAAGTAGAAAAAAACAGATAACTCCTGCTTTAGAAAAAGCATTCAATAAATAAAAACTTCAAATATACAAGATAGATGAAAATATTTTAGGTTTTTCATCTATCTTTCTGCAAAACAATATAAATACCTTATTTAAATGTAAATAAATTGTAAAGAATTGTATTTAACGAATTTACATATATGCAATAATCTTTCATTATCAAACTTAAAAGGAAGGTTATGAAAAAGATTATATTGATTATAGCTTCATTATCTATAGTTTTAAATGCCGCCGCGTTCAATCAAGATATGCAAAATTATATAGATATGCTAAAAAACGAAGCAAAGAAAAATGACAGTCAATTTGTCGACTTTAATGCACAAAGAGGAGAGAAGATTTTTACTACATCTCATATTGGTAAAAAAGGCAAAGAGATATCCTGTACAAGTTGTCATACAACGGATCTTAGAGCAAAAGGCAAGAATGAGCATACAAATAAAGTACTAAGACCGTTGGCACCTTCTGCAAATCCAGATAGATTGACAAGTGTTAAAGATGTAAAGAAATGGCTAAGACGTAATTTTAATGATGTATATAATAGAGAAGGATCGGCAGTAGAAAAAGGGGATGTTTTATATTATATAAAATCAAAATAATTAAGGAGATAAAATGAAAAAGATATTGCTATCAATTACAATAGTTTCCAGTTTTTTGTTTGCCGGTGGAGTTAAACCGGCAAATGATAAATTATTTATTAAAGAGTGCGGAAGTTGTCATTTTGCATTTCAACCAGGTTTGCTTCCAAAGAGATCATGGCAAAAAATGATGAGTAATCTGAACAATCATTTTGAAACTGATGCGAGCTTAGATGATCAAACGCGTACAACTCTGTTAAAATATTTAGTTCAAAATTCAAGCGACAATGCAATGGAATATAAAAGAAGCAGGAGAATAAGTGACTCCATAGATCCTAATAAAACACCGATAAGGATAACAAAAACGCCGTATTTTATACGTAAACACAGAGAAATAAACACTAAAATGATCACCCAAAAAGAAGTTGGAAGTATCAGTAATTGTACAGCTTGTCATGCAGGAGCGGCATCTGGAGATTACTCAGAGCGAGCAGTCAGAATACCAAATTATGGAAGATACGATGACTAAAAGTTATATATGGCCGTTCATCAATAGATTTTCACACGTGTTGTTGATAATCTTTTTTTCGGCCGCATACTTACTTGGAGACTATAAAAGTCTTGTAAATTATCATGTTGCATTTGGATATGCATTGGGTGTGGTGTTTTTATTTCGCGTTTTATGGGGCTTTATAGGTCCTAAATATTCTAAATTTAAGGATTTTAATTTTAATGTAAATGACCTAAAAGAGTATATGCTATCTGTTTTTAAAAAAGATAAAGAACACATAGGACATAATCCGGCATCAAGTTTTGCTATTCTTGCTATGATTATTGTAGTGTTTTTGACAATTATTTTCGGTGTACTAACTCAGGGTATTGAAAAAAACCATGGAATATTGTCTTTTTTACACAGCAGTTATTTTGAACATATGGAATTTTTTTCAGAGGCTCATGAATTTTTTGCAAATGTTCTTATAGCACTTATCGGCATTCATGTGATGGGAAGTTTGATTGATAGGTTCATTAAAAGAGGTGATGCGATAGATTCTATGATAACAGGATATAAAAATACAATAGAAAAGATTGATATAAGATTAAATATTTTTCAAAAAATCTTTGCGATTCTTTGGATATTAGTGTCTCTTTTTTCTCTTTATTATATAATTTTTACAAAAAACAACATATTTATAAAAAGTGCTAATGTGAAACAAGATTATGCAATGTTGCATAGTGATTTTAGCAAAGAGTGCGGGAGTTGTCATATTGTATACCCGCCTTTTTTACTACCTAAAAAATCTTGGACCGTTATGATGAGTAACTTAGAAAATCATTTTGGCGACGATGCGTCCTTGGATAAAATAACAAATGCATCTATCTTGGCATTTTTAACAAAATATAGTGCTGAAAACTCTACACATGAAGCAGCCTTAAAGATATCAAAAAGCTTGAAAAACAACACTGATATAATCGCAATAACGCAGACACCTTACTGGAAAAGAAGACATAGCAAGATAGATAAAAATGTATTTACTAGCAATGAAGTGAAAAGCAAAGCAAATTGTAAAGCTTGTCATGCCGGGATAGAAAAGGGTATAATCGAAGATAGTTTAATAAAGATCCCGAGAGTAAAAGGATAATTTTGAAGTCATTTATTATTGTTTTATTATTGTTTGGATTTATATATGCACAAGAACATCATGAGAAAAATCATTGGCATTATAAAAAAGATTTAACATACCTTGGATTGAGTAAAAATCAAAAAGAAAAGATCAAAAATATACTAAAAGAGTACAGAAAAGATATAAAAGATTATAGAGAAAAGAGAGAAGAAATTTCTAAAGAAAAGCAAAAGGTCTTTTTAGAAAATAGTTTTGATGAAATGAAGTTAAAAAGTATCAACGGCAAGATAAATAAATTGGCTACTGAAATCGAGATAAGATTTCTAAAACGAGTTCATGCTATATTATCAAATGAACAAAGAAGAAAGTTTGTCAAATATATCAATGAATGGGATATAGAATGAAAATCATGCTAATAGAAGATGATCTTGATATGCAAGAATTATTAAAGGATTATCTAAAAAACTATGATTATGATGTAGGAGCATATGAAAGCCCGTTAAATGCTCTCAAAACTTTGTCTTCGCCAAATGACTATAAACTTGTTGTTTTGGATTTGATGTTGCCGGAACTTGACGGTTTTGATGTCTGTAAAAAGATTAGAGATATAAGTGACATACCGATCATCATATCAAGTGCAAGAGGAAATCTCGGCGATAAGATCGTGGCATATGAGTATGGAGCAGATGATTATTTAGCAAAACCATACGAGCCTAAAGAACTTGTAATAAGGATAAATGCGATCCTTAGAAGAGTAACAAATACGACAAATATTAAAAAAGTCGGAGAATTTGAGATAGAAGAAGAAAAAATGCAGATCTCACAAGATGGAGAGATCCTACATTTAACCAAAATAGAGTATGAAATTTTTCTATTGTTATTAAATAACCCAGATAAGATTCTCTCCAGAGAGGCAATCGCAAATTATCTTGGAAGCGAACATTCAAATATAAAAAATAGAGCTATTGATATGCATATCAGCAATATAAGAAACAAAATCTTTGACAACTCAAAGTCTGCAAAATATATCAAATCAATTTGGGGAATAGGGTACAAATTTATTGGATAATCTAGACAGGGAAAAACATTGTGACAATTTTTAGAAAAATTTTTATACTTTTTTGTATCAGTGTAGTAATTATGTTTTTTTTATCCAATAAAACAAATGAAATACAAAATCAAAAAATAGAATTAATATATAAAGATAAATATATAGAATCATCAAAAGAATTTTTAAATCTTCTGGCAAATGGAGATTTTGTCAATTTAGATAAAAAAGCAAAAGAATTAAATTATGAAAAGAAGAAAATCGAGCTAATAAAAAACACAAAAGTCGTGTATGATCATAAGATATCTTTTGGTGAGGTCCGCATAATCAAAAAAAACGACACATATCTTCTATATCTTGAATATTTAGGAGATAAAGTCTTGTTTTATGATGCGACACAGAACAACGAAGTATCACAGAAAGCAAAACTAAATTATCTGATAGTAGCAGATATAATGCTTTTGATTATTATATTTTTAGTTTTTTTGAGAATATTGACGCCTCTTAAAAATATTTCTAAAGCAATTGAAAAATTTGGAGAAGGGGATTACTCTTTTAGGCTTAGAGAAAATAAGAATAATGATGAGATATCTAAGGTTGTAAAAAAGTTTAACGCTATGGCTGAAAATATAGAAAATCTCATAACATCAAGAAGTCAGTTATTGAGAGATATAAGTCATGAGCTGAGAACTCCTATCGCTAAAGCTGTAATTTCATTAGAAATGTTGGGAGAAGGCAAATATAATAATATATTGAAAAAGTCCATAAATCAGATAGATAAGTTGACCAATGATCTTTTGGAAATAGAGAGATTAAATTCCAATAATCTAGTTTTGGATATTAAAAAATACTCTATTGAGACTATTTTAGCAGAATCTCTTTCAAAAATGATCATTGAAGATGAAGAAGAGATTGTTATTGAAATTGTTGAGATTTTTGAGTGTTATGTTGATATAAATTATATGTCTACAGCGGTTAAGAACTTAATTGACAATGCCCTAAAGTATAAAACAAAGGGTAAAGTGGAGATCATAGTAGATAAAGCGTGTTTAGAGATAAAAAATATAGGTAATCCGCTCAGCAAAGATATTGATTATTATATGGAGACATTTATACAAGAGGATAATTCTAGAAGTACAGAAGGTTATGGTTTAGGTCTAAGCATAGTAAAAAGAATTCTAGAACGTCATGAACTAGAACTAAAATATAACTATATAGATAATAAAAATATTTTCATAATAAAATTTCTCAATAATTAATGCTATAATTTTAAAATAGTAACCGACAAGATCATCGTTGGTATATTAAAAAAAGAAAGAGAGATAAGATATGCAAGAAATATTGTCAGACAATAGAGTTTTAATCACATTTTTACACATAATTAGTGCAGTAGTATGGGTTGGAGGTATGATCATCATGCGATATGGTGCTCATTATTCATTTCAAAATATCGAACAAACAGAAGTAAGGTTGAAAAGTTCATTATATGCTTTAAAAAGATTATTTATCTTGGTTGCACCATTCATAGTAACATTACTTGTTACTGCGATTATCTTGGCTGTTGGGCTTGGTTTTAGGGATGCTGCTATAGATAAGTCAGGCAATGTCATAAACAGCTATGCTTTTCGTTTGTACAATATTATCCATGTAAAAGAGAGCATTTGGACGATCATGACGTTAAATTATTTAGCCATGGTTATACTTAGAAATAAGGCTCAAAAACTGCTTGATCTGAAAGATTTTGCAGGTGCAAAAAATAAAGCAGTCTTGATTGCCAAATACATGGTACCTTTAAATATACTTCTTGGAATAATCGCTATATTCTTAGGCGTGTATTTAAGAAATTCATACTGACAAAAGCTATAGGATTTTATGGAGGGTCGTGGCTTCACCCATCCACGCCTCCAAATCCTGCCATTTTTCTTCTTCTATCAACTTTTTACATTTCTGTAGTTCATTTTCGAACATATCAATCGAGCCAAGTAAGTTTTCTTTATTCTGTTTAAAAACGTCTGCCCACATTTGAGGAGATGATTTCGCAACACGACTCATATCTTTAAAACCACCGGCAGCTAGAAGTAATATACTTTTAGGGTCTTCTTGCCTCATGACAGAGTTTGCCAATGCGTAACTTATCGCATGCGGCAAATGTGATATAAATGATGCGTGCTTGTCATGTTCTTTTGGATTCATGAAGACGATCTTCATCCCTATATGTGAAAAGATTTGTATAGCTCTATTTTTGTGAGCTTCACCACTGTGTTCCATATCACAGAAAACAACAACTTTATCATGATAAAGATCAGGCAATGCAGCACTTGGTCCAAATTTTTCTGTTCCTGCCATAGGGTGTGCTGCAATTAAGTTGTTTCTTATCTCGCCAGGAGTTTCATTTATGATCTGTTCTTTTGTACTCCCTAAATCAACGATTGTCGTATCTTTTGAAATATCAGTTAAATTTTTCATAATTTTGATAATAGCTTCCACAGGTATTGCTAAAAAGATAATATCGCATTTTTTGATCTCAGAAAAAGAGACGATTTCATCAACTAAATCTAGCTTGAGCGCTTCTTCGCAATGAGTTATGTTATGATCGAAGCCAACGACTTGAGATATAAATTTTATATTTTTTAATGCGAGACCTAACGAGCCTCCTATCAAACCTAAACCTACAATACCAACTTTCATATATAGCCTTTAACAAATAATTAATTCCAAAAATGGTATTATATCCTTTTTTTATCACAATTTAAATATCGAAAAATAGGGTTATTTAATGAAGAAATTACTGTTATCAGGTTTAATGTTGTTTTCATCGCTGTATGCCGTGAATATAAAAAGTATAAAGTTTGACGGGTTAGTTCATCTGTCTCCGAGCGTTGCGTTGGAAATTATGAAAATATCAGTAGGTGATCCCATTGATATAGAAGTTATTGACAAAGGTATAAAAGAGCTTTACAGGCAAAATTATTTTAAAGATATTTCGATTGAAGATGACGACAACGGCAATTTAACGATAATGGTCGTAGAAAAACCTGTGATTGCAAATATCAATATGAGTGGAATTTCAGATAATGATAAGAAACTGATAACAGCAACCTTAGGTGTAAAAAAAGGTGAGATCTATAGTAATGATAAATTAGATATTGCCAAAAAGAATATAGAAAAATATTATGAAAACAAAGGCTACTTCAATACTGTTGTTGAAGTAACAACGGAAAAATTAAACAAAAATTCACTTTCTCTTGATATAGTAATAAACCGAGGAGAAAAAATTATTATAAAAAAAGTTCAACTTTGCGGTGCAAAGAATTTTGGTTATAGTGATTTTAGATCTTCTATCGCTAACAGACAAGCAGAATATCTGTCTTGGATGTGGGGATTCGATGATGGAGAATTAAAGGTTAACGATCTAGTATATGATCCTGCAAGAATAAGAGACTATTATATGAGACATGGTTATTTAGATGCAAGAGTAAGTAACCCGTTTTTAAAAGCATATATGGATGGATATTCTGCTACTTTAACCTATCACATCAAAGAAGGAGAGAAATATAATATCGGTAAATTAGGTATTTCTGCGCCCGATGGATTATTGGATACTAAGAAAATATTAGAGAACTTGCAACTTCAATCAGGAAGTATTTTTAGTTCAAAGAAACTAAGACATGATATGAAAACAATAGAAGATGCTTTTGGCAATATTGGATATGCGTTTGTAACCGTAAACCCTGATGTTAAAACAAATAAAAAGAAACATACTGCTGATATTAGTTTTATAGTAAACCCTGGTAAAAAAGTTTACATAAATAGTGTTCGTATTTCAGGAAATACAAAAACTATAGACAGAGTTGTAAGAAGAGAGATATATTTAGCTCCGGGTGATCTATATAATAAAACTGACTTAGAAGATTCAAAGACAGCGTTGAAAAGAACAGGATATTTTGATGATGCATCCATCAAGCAAGTAAGGGTAAGCGAAAATAAGGTTGATTTACTTGTTACTGTTAAAGAAGCCAGAACATCTTCCATAGGAGGCGGTATAGGTTATGGTTCATCTGATGGTTTGCTATTAAGCGCAAGTCTTTCTGATGGCAATATCTTTGGTTCAGGTATGAGGGCAGATGTAAATATAGATAGATCAAAATCCGTTTTAAGCGGAGCAGTATCTTTAACAAATCCAAGAGTTAGAGACTCAGTGTATAGTTTGGGCGGAACGATATATAGACAAAATTATAATTATACAAGCTATGACATGAAAGATTTAGGTTTCAATCTTACCGTAGGTAGAAAATTCGGTAGACAATGGAGTGGCTCTGTAGGATATACTCTTCAGCAATCAGAACTTAGTAATCTAGCAGCCAGTATAGATCCGACACTTTATAAAGTAGGATCAACTATCAAGAGTTCAATCATACCTGCTGTTTCATACAATAGTACTGATGATTATTACCTGCCAAGAAGAGGTATAAGTGCTTCTGCCAAAATAGAATTTGCAGGATTAGGCGGAGATGATAAATTTATAGCTTTTAGAAATAAATTTGCATATTTTTATGGTTTGCAAGACAAGATTGATTATGATCTGATACTTAGATATAGAGCTACGTTAAATTATATAGTAGACAATGGGTATCTTCCTATTGATGAAAAACTTTATATGGGCGGTATAAGCACGGTAAGAGGTTACGGTTCTAATTCGATTTCTCCTAAAGACAGTAGCGGAGCACTTTTGGGTGGAAAGGCTATGTTTGCAAATAGCGTTGAAGCAAGCTTTCCTTTGATAGAAAGAATAAAGTTAAGAGGAGCTATATTTTTTGATTATGGTATGACAGGGGACAGTAATTTTAATATAAAAAGAGCCGGTACAGGTGTCAGTATAGAGTGGGTATCCCCTATGGGACCGATAAACCTAATCTTTGCTAAGGCATTAATGAGCAAACCTGGTGATAGTTTGTCTTCGTTTGAATTTTCAATGGGTCAAAGATTTTAAAAAGATTATTCTTCTAATACAATAGCAAATGAAGCTGGTTTGGCGAGTTTTTTAATACACTCTTTCGTCAAATTCAGCTTTTTGCTAGATTTGATGGTTAAAGTGTGATTCTTATATTCAAACTCAAAACTTGCATTTACCAAATCTTCATGAAGACAATTTGTAAGTGAAAGGATAAAGCTTAACCAGTTTACAATATTTATATCAGGTAATAGATCCTGATAAACTGCTATATCGTCACTTGAAGGAAGCTTTTTCATATGATATTTTATCAATATGGCAATCAGTATCTTTTCCTTATGTGAAAAACCATAATTGAGATTATTTAGTATAAAATAAAAACTGTGAAGATTTTTTTGATAAAAATTTAATTTTATACCTATATTATACAGTTTAGCCGATATTTCCAGTTCTTTTTTATATTTACTGTCTATTTGATGTATGTATTCTAAGGCATCAAACAGATTAGATGAGCATTTTACTGCCGAATTGTTTTGAATATCTTTGATTTCAAATCTATCTATAATACTTCTTAGGCTCAATTTAAAGGTAGGATTAAATATATGATTTTTATTTCTCAAAAGATCACTTAGATAAACACCTTCTCTAACACCTGCACCGGATGTGATGACTTGCTCAGTCTGTAGCTTAGATGTTATTGCCTCAAATATATGAAGACCTTCTCTGATAGTATCTATTCTGTCTTTTTTTATTCCAAAATCTTTAAGGTGTGTTGTCTGCGAATTTTTGATCTCATTTATCATATTGATATGATCGCTGAGTTTATATTCAAAGGCATGAACTGTTGTAATTGGATAGTTTATCTTTGACATTATTAGTTTTGAGAGATACCTTGTTGTACCTCCTATCACAATCAATTTTTTAGTATGAAAATTTTCCGGTAATATTTCTATGTTTTCTTCAACATAGGCCTTTACGTCTTTTTCATCTGCATGCTTATCTAAAAATAGCTCTTTTAGTCTTACCGTACCAACATCAAGAGATATGGTTTGAATTATCTTATTATTTTTTATAAGAGCTAATTCTGTAGAACCGCCTCCTATATCCATAGTCACTGCTTCGTCTATTGGCATTAGATGGTTTATGGCAGCAACACCGCCATAATAAGCTTCTTTTTTACCGTCAATAATCTTTATATTAATATCAAGTTCTTTTTTGATCTTTCTTATGAATGATCCTGAATTTGGAGCGTCTCTAAAAGCAGAAGTTGCAACGCACAGAGTTTTTTGGCATTTTAGTGTTTTTATTATATTTCTAAAACTTGCAAGTGCATCAAATGCACGTTGTAAAGGTATTTCTTGCAAAATACCCCCATTTTCATATGCACCTTCACCTATTCGTACTTGGCTCTTCACTTCTTTTATCATGTGAAAAGCCAAATGACTGCTTTTTTCAAAAACAACCATTCTAGCGGAATTAGAACCAATATCTATTACGGCTGTTCTTTTTGCCATTAATCTTCGCTATTTAATTGTTCAAATTTTAATTTTAACTCTTCCAAGCTTTCTTTGTTATCTTCGTCAGGTACAATGCAATCAACCGGACAAATTGAGATACAAGCAGGTTCATCATAGTGACCTACACATTCTGTACAAATATCAGGATCGATTATGTAAATTGGATCTGATTCTTCTATAGCATTGTTTGGACATTCTTCTCGGCAAGCATCACAAGCAATGCACTCATCTGTTATCATTAGTGACATATTCTATTTCCTCAAATTAAAATTTTAAAACTTATACACTAAAAATACTTTGAGAGAATTTAAAAAAGTGATTTTTTAAGAAATTTTATGATTTTTTGTCTATAGGGATGAATAATGTAGCAATTGCACCTGTTTTATCTTTTCTATTTTTTAACGAAATTTCAGCTCCTATTGCATTTGCAGCACCTTGGGCTAAAAATAATCCTAGACCAACTCCGGATTTGTTACCGTATCTTTTAAAAGGTGCAAAAAGATCAAGATTTTCATCTATTCCACATCCCTCATCGATAACTTTTATAACATATCCGTCATTTTGTAAAAAACATTTTATGTGTATGGCTTTACCGATTGGCGTAAACTTTATAGCATTTTGAACAAAATTTTGTAATATGTGTATGATCAGCGTAGGTTGAGTTTTGATTACATAATTTTGGGGGGATATATCAGCTTCAAGTGTTTTTTCTACTTGATGTGCAAGTATTTTGAAATTGTTCAGTTTTTCTTTTAAAAATTTGATTAGGTCCATCTTTATAGGTTCTTCAAAATGAGCACTCTCCTGTCTGCCTATTTCTAATATATTGCTTATCATTTTATTCATTTCATCAATTGTTGCGTTATTGCTTTTTATGGTTTCTATGTACTTTTCATTATCTCTCGGTTTCAAAAGAGTAACTTCATTTTTAGTTTTCATAACAGCCAAAGGAGTTTTTAATTCATGAGATGTGCCTATAAATAGCTCCTTTTGGTATTCTACAAATATTTGTATTCTTTTGACTAGACTGTTGATACTTTTGCCTAGAGGCATAAATTCTTCAGGTAAGGTTTTAATGTCAATAATTTGCAAAAAACTTTCGTTCATATTTGCCAATTTCATAGCCAGTGATTTTACAGGTAGTAGCAGCATTCTCGATAAGAAAAGTGCATAGAATAAGATCAAAAAAATTGCCATTAGGTTAATTGTCAAAATATTTTTTAATATTTCATTTAGTAATTTGTCGGTGTCGTTGATATTTTTTGTTATAGATATAAAAAGAGCTTTTGCCTCATTATATGGATAATAAATAGTGAGATAATGTTGTCCTCGTTTTGTTGAATGTTCAAAAGTTATTTTTGAGTTTGCATCCACTCTTACGACAGTTTTTACTACTAAATTCTGTATGCTGAGCCCAGGATTAAATAAACTTGTACCAATAGTGCCTAGGTCTGATGATTTAGATACAGCAATTAAAGCGGCTTCTTTTTTAAGAGAGTTGGTTAAGTCTTTGTATATCGAGATTTTTATGTAGTTATATAAAATTATCGAGAAAATTACAATTAGTACCGTTGATGCCAGTACTAATTGTAATATAAAACTATTTCTTATACTTTTTTTGGAAAGCAAAATCTGTAACCTCTTCGTCTAACTGTCTCAATAGTTGAGATTTCCAATGGTTTATCCATTTTTTGACGAATTTGGTTAATTGCTACTTCGATAACATTTGGCGTAACAAGCTCAGGTTCTTCCCAGATAGCATCTAAGAGTTGTTCTTTAGAGACGATTTGATCGCTATGTCTTGCAAGATGAGTGAGTACTTCAAATGGCTTGCCTTTGAGTTCGATCTCTTGACCTTTATATGTTATCTTTTCTTCATCAGGATCAATGATCAAGTCATCTATTTTTATGACATTTGTTCCGCCAAATCTAAGTCTCGCTTCAATTCTTGCAACCAAGATATCAAAATCAAATGGTTTTTTTATGTAATCATCGGCTCCTGCTTTCAAAGCTTTGATTTCACTTTCTTTATCGTCTTTTGCAGACAATATAACAGCAGCAGTTCTTGGAGATTTTTGTTTAATAATATTTATCAAATCAACACCGTCACCATCAGGTAGCATCCAGTCAGCCAAAACCAAATCATAATTTCTTATTCCGATATAATATTCTGCATCTTTAAAATTTTCAGAGCTATCTGTTTGATAGCCAAACTCTTGAAGTCCTTCTGCTATTGTCCTGCCAAGTGTTACTTCGTCTTCAACAATTAGGATTCTCATTATTGTTCCTTAATTTAAAATTTATCTATCTTAGTGTAAAAAGATAAGCGAGATTATAACATAATTTTAGCTAGATTTAAAGTTTTTTTAATAATTTTTTAATAAATTTTTAATTTTCTTTTAATAATCGCCCCAACAACGCAATTGTTAATAATGTCAGGTTTTGAAATTTTTAATTTGATTTTGTGTATTTTCGGAAACTTTTTTTTCAAAATAGTTACAATTTCTTCTAAAGCATCTTCTATAAGATAAAATTTTTTTATTTTGATAGTATCTTCTATAATTTGAGCTACTTGTGAGTAATCTACCATCTCGTTATCGGTATAGTCATAGCTTATTTTCGCATCAACCGTGATTTTTTGGGTATCTTGTCTTTCCTTGTCCAAGATCCCCAATATTGCATCAAATGTGAGTTTTTCTATAAATATTATCATTTAAACTACTTTTGTTTCTTCTCCCCTGAAGAGTCTCATTATATTTGGAATATGTTTGTAGAATATTATAAACGTGATGATCAAGATAGGTGCATGTGTTTCTATTTCAGCAATTTTTGGATGAATTATAAAAGATGAGATACAAAGAGTTAAAAATGCTATCAATGATGATATTGATGAGATCTTTATAGTCTTAGCACATATAGCCCATACTGCAAGTGATATCAAAGTCTCAACCGGAAGCATAAAAAACATCACACCCATGCCAGTTGCTACACCTTTGCCGCCTTCAAATTTAAGATATGGACTATAACAGTGTCCAATAACGGAAAATATTGCGATTGCCCAAAGAGTTTCAACGCTCATACCTAAGAATTTTGCTATTGAAAGTACAACAATCCCTTTTAAAACATCAAGTACCAAAGTTGCAAGTGCAACTTTTTTAGCAAGGATCGGATTTTGGCTTTTTAATGCTCTTAGAACATTTGTGGCTCCGATGCTACCGCTTCCAACTTCAGTAACATTGACTTTTCCATAGTACTTAGCAAGAAGTAAACCAAACGGTATGCCGCCTACTAAATAGGCTAATATATAAAATTGTATATTTGAATTAAAAAAAATTTCCAATGTTTTTCCTTTTATTTAGCGCCTTAGACTGCTAGGGCACTCTGATCTTTTCGCTGTAAAATTCTAGCAAAAATTTAATTTAATTATGCTTTTGCTATAATGCGAAATTACTATGAATTGTCTATATACAAAGGATTTTAAATTGGACAACAATGAACTAAAAATTGAAATTAAAAAACTAAAAGAAGAGCTGGATGTCAGTATTGTTGCACATTATTATCAAAAAGATGAAGTTTTTGATATGGCAGATTTTACTGGAGATTCTCTAGAACTGGCAAAATGGGCCGCTAATGATGAAAAAGATTATTTAATCTTTTGCGGAGTAGGTTTTATGGGACAGAGCGTCAAAATATTGGCGCCGAACAAGAGAGTTTTTATGCCCAAGATCGCGTGTTGTGCTATGGCTAGGATGATAGATGCAGATTATTATGACAATAATGTCGCTATCTTAGAGAAAGCAGGAATAAAAAAAGAAGATATCATGCCCGTAACATATATCAATTCATCTGCTGAGGTAAAAGCCAAAGTAGGACAGATGGGAGGGATGGTTTGCACAAGTTCAAATGCAAAAAAGATTATTATAAAAGCTAGAGAGAGCGGCAAAAAAATATTATTTGTACCTGATCGATGCCTCGGACAAAATATTGCAAAAGGAATGGGATTAAAATCATGCGTTATAGGTGATGGAACAGATCCAAAAGATGCAGATGTGATCTGCTATAACGGTTTTTGTTCGGTTCATCAACTTTTTGATGTAGAAGATATTGAATTTTACAGACAAAAGTATCCAGATATTTTGGTTGTTGCGCATCCAGAGTGCAAAGTAGAAGTTTGCGATAATGCAGACTTTGTCGGATCGACTAGTCAAATTATCAAATTCATTCAAGAATTACCGGTTGAGCAAAAGATCGTTGTTGCGACAGAATTTAATATGGTAAACAGATTGAGAGAAAAAAATACGTATATATTGTCTTCGTCAAAACCTGAATGCCCGACTATGAATGAAACTACTTTGAAAGATTTATACAATACATTATTGTCTATAAAAGAGAAAAGATTTGATAATGAAATAGTGATAAGTGAAGATGTTAGAGAGTGGTCCTATATAGCGCTTAACAGGATGTTTGAAATTTAAAAAATGAGATGATTTTTTGCTAGGTGGTTCAGCAGAAAGAAGAGATAAATAATAAAATTCTTCGAAAAACTAAAACTCAAATTCGAGGAATTTTTGCTGGATTTGTTCAGTAAAAGGGAGATAGTTAAATGATAAAAAAATTTGTTAAAAATGCACTCCAAGAGGATATAGGCAGAGGAGATTTGTTTTATCTGGTTGGAGACAATAAAAAATCTACGGCAAAAATAATCTCAAAAGATTGCGGCATTTTGGCAGGTACTGTTTATGTAAAAGCACTTTGTAAGATTGAAAATATAGATATAAAATTTAACATAAAAGATGGAGAAGGTATTTTTACAGGTGATGTTATAGCTATCTTAAAGGGTAAATCAAAAAAACTTTTGATGTGTGAGAGAACTATACTAAACTTGCTGCAACATGCCAGCGGAATCGCAACAAATACAAATAAATATGTACAACAGATAAAAGACTATGATATAAAGCTCTTAGATACCAGAAAAACGAGACCATTTCTTAGGATCTTTGAAAAATATGCAGTAAGATGTGGCGGAGGAAACAATCACAGAATGGGCTTGGATGATTGTTTGATGCTAAAAGATACACACATAAAAACAATAGAAAATTTAGAAGAATTTTTAAAAACAGCAAAAAATAAACTTCCATATACTTCAAAGATTGAGATCGAATGTGAAAGTGTAGAATTTGCCAAGTATGCAATGCAATGTGGAGCCGATATGATCATGTGTGACAATATGGAGCTTACCGATATAAAAGAAGTAGTTGAATATAAAAATAAAAATTTTTCATATATACTTGTCGAAGCCAGCGGCAATATTACAAAAGACAATATAAAAGAGTATGCAGAAACAAAGGTAGACGCCATAAGCAGCGGTAGTCTTATCCACCAGGCCACTTGGCTAGATCTTTCTATGAAGATAATCTGAAAAAACGATGGCAGACGATCAAGAAAAGACGGAAGAACCCACCTCCAAGAAGATTGAGGATGCTAGGAAAGAAGGGAATGTCCCAAGAAGTCAGGATGCAAGCAGTTTTGTTACATTAGTAGTGGCAATTTTTGCTTTTATAGCCCTTTTTGACTTTATGCAGAAGCATATCGTACATTTGTATTTATATTTTCAATCTTTTATAGGAGTCGAATTAACAAAAAATATAATTTTAGATATGTCAATTACAACTATGAAAGAGACAGCATTGATAATTTTACCATTAGCAATAGCCGTGGCCATATCCGGTGTTTTGGCAGCTTTACTGCAATTTGGTTTTTTGTTTAGCACAAAACCTCTTACTCCTGATTTAAACAAAATAAACCCTATAAAAGGATTGAAGAATTTACTTTCAATCAAAAAATTAGTCGAAACAGTAAAAGTTGTGATAAAAGTTTCAATAGTCATGTGGGTAGCTTACTATTTCTTGTATGCTTTTACAAAAGAGTTACCGAGTGTCGTCTATCTCTCGATCTTTCATCAGCTTGATTGGCTCAGAGCAAAAGCAATATTATTAGGTTCTGCTATGCTGATAATATTTTTTTTATTGGCTATATTTGATCTGTTCTTTGTAAGATATAACTATTTTAAAGATTTAAAAATGAGCAAACAAGAGATAAAAGATGAATATAAGCAAATGGAGGGTGATCCACATATAAAATCCAGAATAAGAAGAATTCAGATGGAAATGACTAAGAAAAGGATGATGCAAGAGATACCAAATGCTGATGTCGTCATAACAAATCCTACACATTTTGCAGTTGCCCTCAGGTATGATAAAAACAAAGAAGATGCACCAAAAGTATTGGCAAAAGGAGTTGACTTTTTGGCTTTGAAGATCAAAGAAATAGCAATGAAATATGAAATACAGATAGTAGAAAATCCTCCTCTTGCTAGAGAGTTATATAAAAAATGTGACTTACTTGATACAATCCCTGAAAACTTATACAAGGCTGTTGCCGAAGTTTTAGCATTCGTATATCAATCTAACAAAAAATAATCTTAGACTAGAAAACTCTAAAAACGCGCTAATTAACTATTTTCTTATATAATAGTTTAAGTATGTTTGATATATAGTTGCATTACTAAAAGTTGTATATACAACTATAAGGAAGGAGAACATTTGGATGATATGAAAAACAGTCTTTTGCTGCAAATGAAATTAACCAAAAATATAATGGACAGTAAAACCAATAAATATCTCAAACCATATGGTATCAGTAGCGAACAAGGTATCCTTTTAAAATTTGTGTACGAGATGCCAGGGCTTTCTCAGACACAAATTGCCGGCTGTTTGCATAAAGATAAAACTACGATAACAAGGATAATAGATACTTTGGTAAAAAAAGGAAAATTGATTCGTAAAGTCTCAAATGAAGACAGACGAATATTTCAGATTTATGTAACGCAAGAAACAAAAAAAGGTATAGAAGAATTGACTCCTATTTTTAAAAAACAAGAAGAGGATCTAAAAAATATCATTAATGATGATGATTATGAAACTACTTTAAAAGTACTAGAAAAGATAAAAAAATATTACAAGGAACTAAACGAATGAAAAGACTACTAATCCTAGCGATCCCGGCACTAATATATGCAGATAGTTTGAAATCACTATTAGACTATGCAGTTTCAAACAATAATATAGTCCTCTCAAAAAATTTAACACAGCAATCAAAAATGAAAGATGTAGAATCATCTATGAGTGCGAAATATCCCTCCATTGATGTAGGAGGGTATTACCAAAATCTTAATGCTAGATCAGCAAATACACCAGGCGATATTTACAGCGGTTATGCAAAAGTTTCAGTTGATTTGTATGATGGCGGTTACAAAAATAGTATGATTGAACAAAAGAAAGCTTTATTTGAATCTTCAAAATATGATACGGCATCATATAAAAAGAGCTTACAATTATCAATCGTACAGGATTTTTACAATATAAAAAATGTAAAAGCAAATATTGAAGCATTGGATGAGATGCAAAATCAATTAGAAGCTGAACTATCAAGGGTGAAAAAGTTTTATGAGGTTGGAAGTGCTACAAAAGATGATATAGATAAGTTACAAGCAGCTTACAGTAATAATGTATATCAGATTGATGAAGCAAAATACCAATTGTTATCTTTGAAAAAACTTCTATCTTTGAAAATAGGCAAAAAAGTTGAAACCATTGATGACTCCAAAATTTTGGAACCTGTAGGCATAAAACAAGAATTAAGCGATGATGCAAATGTTCTGAAACAAAATGCAAAGGCGCTAGCATACTATGCAAACTCTTTTGCCTCCTCTTATCGTCCTAAGATCGCTCTCTCAGACACATTAAGTGTTTATGGATACGGAAGGGATGATATGAGTCATCCAAAAGGCTTGGATAATCAAAATAAACTAATGCTCACATTTGATATAAAACTTTATGATGACGGGCTTGCCTCTAAACAAAAACAATCCGTCATGATTCAAAAAATGGCACTGGAAAAACAAATAGATCAGCAAGTCAAAGCACAAGATATCAATGTAGAGTTAGCATTATCAAAAATAAAAACTGCAAAAGCACAAATAAGAAGTGCAAAAAGTTCTTTGATCTCAGCAAAGAGCGCATATGAAACAGTAGCAAAGAAATATGAAGTAGGGAGTATTGACAACGTGGCTTATTTAGATGCACTCACTGTGAAAACAAATGCAAAAGCACAATATGAAACTGCTCTTAACAAGTTACAAATAGATTATGCATCATATTATTATTATGCAAACAAAAATATTCAGGAGTATATCAAGTGAAAAAAAATCAAATAAGATTGGCGATATTATCGTTTTCGCTGATTTTAATACCTATATCATCGTATGCGGCACCAAAAATGCCGACTCCAAAAGCAGATATATTTATAGTGCAAGCACCAAAAGAGTTACCGATCACGCTTAAATATCCTGCTCAAATAGATTCGTTTAAAAGTGTAAAAGTAGTATCAAGAGTTCTTGGAGTATTGGAAAAAAAATACTTTACAGAAGGGCAGCATGTGGCAAAAGGTGAACTTCTATATAAGATAGAAGATAGAAGCTACAAAGCAAAAGTAGATGCTGCAAAAGCTTCTGTGAAAATGAGCGAGGCTTCTTTGGAAAATGCGACTAGGAATTGGAAGAGAATCAAAAAACTATATGCCAGCAAGGCAGTTAGTCAAGAAACAAGAGATTCTGCTTTGAGTGCTTTCTCTCAAGCCGAGGCTGCCTTGTCTTTGGCAAAAGCACAGCTCATGCAAGCACAGATTGATCTGAACTACACAGAAGTAAAAGCACCTATCAGCGGTACGATCGGATTAAAACAGGTTGACGTAGGTGATCTGGTAACCCAAACTCCTCCTACGACTCTTGTAAATATTACGCAAAATGACAAAGTTTATGTAGAATTTTCTATGCCTATGAGTGATTATATAAACATCAAAAATAAAGTATGGACTCTTCCCTCCAACGGTAAGATGCTAGTGAGTTTAGAGATAGACGGCAAACCGTATAAACAAGTCGGTGTGGTTGATTTTATTGATGTTAATATAAATAAAGACACTTCAACCGTGAAATTAAGAGCGGTCTTTGATAATAAAGACGGCTATTTGATGCCTGGAAGTTTTGCTAGGGTAACGATCAATGATATCTCTGAAAAAAACGTGATCTTGATCCCTCAAAAAGCAGTCTTACAAAATCCTCTAGGAACTATAGTATTTATAGTCGAAAAAGGAAAGGTCGCCGTAAGACCTGTTTTTGTAGAGAATGAGGCAGGAGACAAATTTACGATTAAACCAGGAACTCTAAAAACAGGAGATAAAGTAATAATTAATAATTTCTTTAGACTGAAGCCTGGTGCAAATGTTCAAATAGATAAAACAGTCAATTCCCAAGGAAAATAGATGTTTTCAAAATTTTTTATAAATAGACCTATCTTTGCAACGGTTGTCTCGATACTGATAATCATAGCGGGGATAGTTGCTATCCAAATCTTACCGATTAAGCAGTATCCGGCAGTTGCACCTCCTCAGATCAATATCACGGCGGTTTATCCTGGGGCAGATGCAAAAACGTTATCTAAAACTGTTGCGGGAACACTCGAAGATGCTATCAACGGTGTAGAAAATATGAGTTACATGACATCGACTGCTTCTCCTAGTGGAGTTTTGAGGATCAGTGTGTTTTTCAGAGTGGGAACAGATGTAGCACAGGCAAAAGTGGATGTAAACAATAGGATACAATTAGCAATGACCAAGTTGCCGGATGCAGTAAGAAAACAAGGGGTAAGCGTAAAAGAGCGATCTCCTGATATGCTGAAGGTTATCACGTTCTTTTCAAAAAATCATGTTCATGATAGATTATTTATGTCTAATTATCTTTTAGTGAACGTAGTCGATGCACTAAAGAGAATCCCTGGAGTAGGAGATGCAACGATCTTTGGTGAAAAAGACTATGCAATTAGAATCTGGGTAGATCCTGCTAAATTGGCATTTTACGGTCTTAGTACTACTGATGTCATCGATGCTGTTGATAGTCAAAATAACCAATATGCAGCAGGTTCTGTGGGAAAAGAGCCGTTGCAGGAAAAAAAACCTTTTACTTATATCGTCTCCACAGAGGGAAGACTAAAAACTCCTAAAGAGTTTGGCAATATTATAATAAGATCAAATCCAGATGGATCGACTCTTAGAGTTAAGGATGTGGCAAGGATAGAACTAGGTTCTGATGCATACGATACTGTAGGTACGGCAGCAGGTAAACCTATGATGCCTGTGGGTATCTTCTTGTCATCAGGTGCAAATGCATTGGATGTCTCAGCTGCCGTAGATAAGACACTCAAAGAATTGTCAAAATCATTTCCTCCTGATTTACAATATAGCATACCATATGATACGACGGTTTTTGTCAAAGCTTCTATTGATGAGGTTTTAAAGACACTCTTTGAAGCTATCTTATTTGTGACTATTCTAATTTATATCTTTTTGGGAAATATCAGAGCTACGATCATCCCGATACTGGCAATTCCGGTCTCTATAATAGGTACTTTTGCAGGATTATACGTTGCTGGATTTTCAATAAATCTTTTAACCTTATTTGGTTTGATACTTGCAATCGGACTGGTCGTAGATGATGCCATCATCGTTATAGAAAACGTAGAAAGAATATTATCGACGAAAAGCGTAAGCGTCAAAGAAGCGACGATAGAGGCTATGAGCGAGCTTGCGACTCCGATCATTGCGATCGTTTTGGTACTCTCGGCGGTATTTGTTCCAGCCGCTTTATCGGGTGGGTTTAGCGGTGTGATGTATCAACAATTTGCTATGACTATAGTAATGGCGGTTGTTATATCAGGAATAGTGGCACTTACTTTGACTCCTGCTTTGTGTGCGATCTTTTTAAAAGAACACGAAAGTGCACCGATTTGGCCTATCAGAAAATTTAATCAATTCTTTAGTTGGTCAACCAAGATATTTTTAAAATCAGCGAGGACGACTATAAAACTATGGTTTTTTTCTCTGATATTATTCGGCGGCTTACTCTATTTGACATACCATATCATGGAAAGATTGCCAAGAGGACTTGTCCCAAATGAAGATCAGGGTATTTTGCTGGTGATTGAAAAGATGATGCCTGCAACCGCATTATCTGAAAGTGCAAAAATAGCAGCAAAGATAGAAAAACATATCTTTGATGATCCAAATGTAAAGACAACCGCTTCCATAACAGGACTAGATATTACAACATTTGCCTATACGACAGATGCAGGTATCATGTTTGCAAGATTAAAGCCTTGGAGTGAGCGAAAGTCACCATCACAAAGTGCACAGGCGTTGGCCGGAAAATTCATGATGCATTTTATGCAAGATAAAGATGCCTTTGTTATACCTGTAAATCCTCCACCAATTCGTGGTATGAGTATCACAGGAGGCTTTGAGATGTGGGTGCAAGATAGAGCCGGCAGCGATTTGAAAACACTAAATAAATATGTACAAGAAATCGTAAGCGAAGCAAATGCCGATCCAAGACTAAGAGGTGTCAGGACCACGTTAAATACCAACATACCACAATATAGCCTTACCTTGAACAGAGAAAAGGCGAAAGCTATGAATGTTCCGGTCAATGATATTTATAAGACATTATCCACAATGTTTGGACAAGGTTATATTAATGATTTTAATCTTTTTGGAAGAACATTTCATGTCGATATCCAGGCTGACTCTAAATTCAGATCTACTAAGAAAAACTATGATGATGTTTTTGTCAGATCAACAACCGGTAAATTGATACCGATAAGCGCTCTAGTAAAGATAAAAAGAGTGGTAGATGCAAACATCATACAAAGATTTAATATGTTTAATTCAGCAAAGATCACGGGAAATCCTGGACCTGGATATGCATCAAGCGATGCAATGAAAGCGATAGAAGAGATTGCCGCAAAAGTATTGCCAAGCGGATATAGCATAGCCTGGTCGGGTACGTCATATCAAGAAAAGAAATTATCTGAAAAAGGAAATTATACGGCAATTTATGCGGCTATATTTATATTTTTGATCTTGGCGGCATTGTATGAGAGCTGGAGTATTCCACTAGCCGTTATCATATCTATACCGTTTGCTATCTTTGGTGCTACACTTGCTGTTTTACTGAGACATTTGGAGATGGATATATATTTTCAGGTCGGCCTTATTACTCTAGTCGGACTTTCTGCTAAAAATGCTATACTTATAGTAGAATTTGCAGTTGCAAAGATGAAAGATGGATTATCATTGATCGATGCAACTATAGAAGCGGCTAGACTCAGATTTAGACCGATTATCATGACTTCTCTTGCTTTTATCGTTGGAACAATGCCACTTGTGCTAAGTAGCGGAGCTGGTGCAAACAGTAGACATATAATCGGAACAACGGTTGTCGGCGGTATGATAGCCGCTACACTTATAGGAGTTTTCTTTATACCGTTATTCTTTTATCTGGTGATCAGGATAAAACAAATGTTTTCAAGAAGTGAAAATAAAAAGCATGAAATAAAAGAGAGCTAAAAAGGAAAGAAATTGAGCCAAAAGAAGAGCGTATCTTTAGTCTTAGGTAGTGGCGGAGCTAGAGGATACGCTCATATTGGCGCTATAGAAGTACTTTTGGAAAATGGCTATGAGATTAGATCGATCTCAGGCTCATCCATGGGAGCATTGATCGGTGGTCTTTATGCTTGTGGAAAACTCGATGAGTATAAGAAATGGGTGTTGAAACTTTCATTTTTTGATGTTGCTAAATTGTTGGATTTTTCTCTTAGGCAAAATGGATTTATTCAAGGAGAAAAAGTATTTGATATCATCCAAAAAATGATCGGAAATGAGCTTATTGAAAAACTTCCTATTTCATTTACTGCAGTAGCTACTGATATCATAAAGCAAAAAGAGGTTTGGCTTCAGAGAGGAAATTTGTGTGATGCTATAAGAGCTTCTATTGCGATTCCTACTATATTTACTCCAAAAAAAATTGGAGGACGATATCTTGTTGACGGTAGCGTTTTAAATCCCATTCCTATAGCACCTACGATATCAGATGATACGGATTTGACAATAGCCGTAAATTTAAACGCCAGACCGTGGAAAGCCTTTGAGGATACTTCCAGTAAAAATCAAAAAATCAAACCCAATAGTATATTTGCCAAATTAGAACAAAAATTAGAAGAAGTGCTCTCTCTGAGAGAAAAAGATTCTTTTGAAAAGATCGGTATCTTTGGTGTCATGGGATACTCTATAGATACGATGCAAAAAGTCTTGACTGAGTACAAGATAGCAGGCTTTGCCCCGGATATGAATATAGATATCCCAAGTAATGCCTGTGAGTTCTATGAATTTGATAAAGCAAAAGATATGATAAAATTAGGAAGAGAAATAACTAAAAGTGAGATTGACAGACTAACTTCCAAAGGATAAGTATGTTAAATGTAGTAAAAAAGTACATCGGTTTTGTTATCGTTTTTTTATTATTGGTTGTCTCGGCATATTTTATTTATGTGAAAATAAATCCCAAAAAGTTGCCTGAAAATCTCATTGCTAGTAGTGGTAGGATAGATGGTGATCTAATTTTATTAAATACGAAATATCCTGCCAGAGTCAGCAAGATTTATGTTAAGGAGGGAGATTCTATAAGGGTTGGAGAAGATATAGCAAAGCTGAGATCAAAAGAGTTATACAATAAAAAATCCAGTATTGAAGAAGCGATTTTGAGCCTACGCAAAGAGAGATTGTCATTTTTGCAGTCTATCGATTCACAGCAACTTTCTTTAAAACTACTAGAAAAAACACTACCGAAACTCGTAGCGATAAAAACAGAAAATTTAAAAAATTTAAAAAATAGACTTGCAAGTTTTAATTTACAGATATCAAAACTAAATCTTGGCTTTGAACAGGACAAAAAAGATTATAAACGATATAGAAAGCTGTATGCGTCCAAAATGATAAGCGATGAAAGATTTGAATTGCAGGAGTTAAAGTATAAAACTACTGCAAATGAACTTAAAACATTGAAAATAGGGCGAGAAAAAATCCTAAATGATATTAATATTGCTCAAAGTTTACTAGAGATCGAACAAGATAATCTAGAAAAGATCAATATATCAAAACAAAATATAACAGTATCACAAACAAAATATTCTTCTCTTGGAAATAAAATAAGTCAGCTAGCAGCATCCAAGGATGAAGTTCAAGCCATGATAGATGAATTGACTATAAAATCTCCCGTCAATGGATTTGTGGTAGAAAAAATAGCAAATGAAGGAGAAGTAGTAGGAGCCGGAAGCGTGGTTGTTACCGTTAGTGATACAAATAGTTACTATCTTAAATTATTTATTGATACTATGGATAACGGAAGGATCAAATTAGGTGATAAGGCTGTTATCTTTTTGGATGCTTATCCAAATAAACCTATTCCCGCTACTGTCACTGCAATTGCAGCAAAAGCTGAGTTTACGCCTAAAGATGTCAGCGTAAGAAGTGATAGAATACAAAGAGTATATGCTATTCATGTAAGACCTCTCAAATATAACCCTATCTTAAAATTGGGAATTCCTGCTATCGGTGTTGTGAGTATAGACGGTGCAATATTGCCAAAAAGTTTAAATGATATTCCAAAGATATAGGATATGGCTACCCTTAGTATTCGGGATTTAAAAGTAGAACATAAAAAAAAGACTGCTATACATAAACTAAATTTTGAAGCTAATACCGGTGATATTATAGGTTTTATAGGAGCAGATGGTGCAGGTAAAAGTTCCGCTCTAAATGCAATTGCCGGAGTCATTGATTTTAGCGGCAGTATAACATATAAAGATACAACTTTTACAAGTCCCAAAGAATCAGAAAAAATTAAAGTAAATATCGGCTATATGCCTCAAGGTATCGGACTTGTTTTATACAATACATTAAGTGTGCAAGAGCATTTGAACTTTTTTACTGATATAAAAAACATCAAGATTGATAAAGATTTTATAGATTACAAAGAGCATTTGTTAGTCATGGCAGGATTAGAAAAGTTTTTAGAAAGGAGGGTGGAAAACCTAAGTGGAGGGATGATGCAAAAACTCTCACTAGTTTGTACAATGCTGCATCGACCTTCTTTACTGATTTTAGATGAGCCTACAACCGGGGTAGATCCATTGAGTCGACTTGAATTATGGAAGATATTGAAACAAAACTCCCAAGATTTTGGAACGATCTCTATCATCAGTACGGCCTATATGCAAGAAGCTTCCAAGATGGATCAAATCCTTTTATTTGATAACGGTGAAGTTATAGCAAAAGGTAATAACAAAGAGTTGTTAGCACTTGTAGAGCCTTTTGTATATGAAAAAGTAGAAGATGATTCTGATTCTATTATTACGGTTCTTGATACGACTTATTCTTTAAAGGTACTGCAAACGACACATAAAAAACCAACTCTTGAAGCACTTTTTTTTACAAATGCTTTGAAAAAAAACACACTATTGCCAAAATTGGAAATTTCTAAAAACCATACTAATCAAAATATGGACAGTGTTGTTATGAGGGCAAGTAAATTAACCAAGGTTTTTGGGAATTTTGTAGCCAACAAAGATATTGATTTGGAGCTAAGAAGAGGAGAAATACTTGGACTTTTAGGTGCAAATGGAGCAGGTAAAACAACTTTTATAAAGATGTTGCTAGGACTTATTCCTATAGACTCAGGTGAATTGTTTTTACTAAACAAAAATATCAAAAATATAGAAGATAGAATAGAATTAAAAGAGAAGATAGGATATGTAAGTCAGCATTTTGCTCTTTATAATGATATGAGTGTCAAAGAAAATATGCTTTTCTTTTCTTCTATGCATAAAATCAAAAGAGAAACAGCCCTTGGATTGATCGAAAAATATTCGAAAGAATTGGGATTTGACAAATACTTAGATGATATGCCAAAAGATCTCCCTCTTGGCATAAATCAAAGATTTTCACTCTCGGTTGCTCTTTTACATGATCCAGTAGTCCTTTTCTTGGATGAGCCTACAAGCGGGGTCGATGCGATAGCCAGAGCTCAGTTTTGGGAGCTTCTTGATATTTTGAAGAAAAATAGAAACATATCTATCTTGATTACGACTCACTACATGAGCGAGGCGGAATATTGTGATAGAGTCGTTCTTCTAAAAGATGGAGAAAAAATAGCTGATGACAGTGTAAAAGAACTTTATAAAAAGCATCCTGAAGCAAAAGATTTTGAAAATATATTTTTAGATTATTATAAGGTAGTCCCGGATGAGACTTAGAGTCATAAAAGCATATTTTATAAAAGAAATTTTGGAACTTATCAGAACTAGAGTGATATTGATGCCTTTATTGATGCCGCTCATCATCGTTGTTTTGTTTGGATTTGGTATAAAGATGCAAGTAACCGGAGCTAGAGTTTTGATAATAGACCACGATAATTCAAATATTTCTAGAACGCTGATATCAAAGTTTGAACATTCAAAATATTTTAATTCAAGTGTTTTAAATCTCAGTGAAAAACAAGCAATGGAGCTTATCAAAAAAGCCAAAGAAGATGTTGTGATCATCATACCTTCCTCTTTTGAAAAAAATGTTTTGAAAGGATATAAAAGCGAGTTGGGCGTATTTGTGGATGGATCATTTCCCTCTCGTGCTTCTACGATAGATGCTTATATCCAAGGTGTGGTATTTTCGTTGGCAGACGATTTTAAGATGGTCAAACCAAATTCTATCAGCCTAGACACGAGAAACATGTTTAATCAATCGCTAAGAGATGCAGAGATGGTGGTACCTGGACTTTTGGGATTAGTGTTATTTGTTTCACCGGCTATATTGACCGCACTCTTAATAGCAAGAGAAAAAGAAAAAGGTACTATTTTTAATTTTTACTCATCAAGCGTTACAAAGCAAGAATTTTTGAGTGCAAAACTATCATCTGTATTTTGCCTTCAAACCTTAAATATCTTTATACTCTTCCTAGTAGCATCGTATTTGTTCAACTTGCCTTTTAGGGGCAGTTTCTTTCTATATTGGCTTAGCAGCGAAGTTTATATCATGATATCATTGTGTTTTGGACTTTTGGTTTCTATAATCGCATCTTCACAGATAGTAGCTGTAATTTTGAGTTTGATGTTTACGATCTTGCCGGGATTTTTATATTCTGGAATGCTTATGCCCATCAGTTCTATGAGTGGGAGCGCTTATATTATAGCTCATATTTATCCTGTTATGTATTATAATCATATTGTTTATGATGCATTTTTGATAGGTCAGGGTTTTAGCTCGTCCAAAGTTGTTACATATCTTGTATTTTTATGCGCTTACGCAGTTGTATTATATTTGCTTGGGCTATTTTTACTTAAAAAAGAGACTAGATGATGAAAGTATTTTTTGCCATATTCTTCAAAGAAATTTTAGGCTTTTTTAGATCCCTTGGGCTGGTATTGATGGTCGTATATTTTTTTACAGCAGAAGTTTATGTTGCAGGAAACGGTATGGAAGTGGAAGCAAAAAATGTAGCCGTAGCCGTAGTTGATAAAAGCGCACAGGGAATCAGTAAAAAAATTATTTCAAATCTTCACAGACCAGAGTTTAAAACGCCGAAGTATTTTAAATCACAAAGAGAATTAAGTCAAGCGATTTATAATAAAGAGATTATGGTGGGGTTGATCTTTGATGCTGATTTTGAAAAAAATTATTATAACGCACAACATCCAAAGATCAATATCTTGATAGATAGTACAGCAGCCTCGCAGTCTCTTATGGCGATCTCGTATATACGCAATATTGTCATGAACTTCAATAAATCAAATGCTCCGATTACATTAAAAATCCATAAACTTTTCAATCAAAACGCTGATACGAAGCTTTTTATGTCTTTAAGTGAACTGCTCTCAGTAATAACTCTTTTTTCGGTAATATTAAGTGCGATGGTATTTGTAAAAGAGAAAGAGAGCGGAACTTGGGATATCATGCTTTTGATGCCGGTAAATCCAAAGATAATCATTTTGGCTAAGAGCTTGTCTCAGGTATTTATAGTAATGATGGGAGTTTTTTTAAGTGTGGGATTGATTCTGTTTCATGAGTTTGATATACCGCTTAATGGCTCATTGTTGAGTTTTTTCGTGCTCACGTTTTGCTATGTTGCAACGACTGCAGGTATTGGTTTGTTTATAGCTTCTATATCAAAATCCATCATACAGGTAGCACAACTCTCTATCGTTATCATGATGCCGATCATTTTTTTAAGCGGTGCATGGACACCGGTTTATGCGATGAATCCATTTTTGAGGTATCTGTCTGTTATCTCACCTCTTAGATACTATATAGAAGGGAGTGAAAGTATATTTTTCAGAGGAAGTTCATTGATCGATCTGCTGCCGTATTTTAGCGGTGTATTGATGATAGGGATTTTCCTTTATTGGTTCGGATTTAGAAAAATCGGCAAATTGTTTTAAATTTATTAATACGTAAGTGATATAACTAAATAAAGAAAACTTCAATAGGAGTAGCATATGTTAAGTGCAAAAGGACTTTCTTCTTCTCAAGTTTATGAATTATTGAAAGAATTCGGACCAAATGCTATTGATGAAAAATCAGAAAGTTGGCAACATAGGCTTTTTAGAAGATTTTGGGGCCCGATCCCATGGATGATAGAAGCCGCATTTATTCTTTCTGCAATTGCCAAAAAATGGGAGGATTTCGCAATTATCGGATTGCTGTTGTTAGTAAATGCAATAGTAGATTTTTATCAAGAAGCAAAAGCTCTCAGTGCTATTTCAGTACTTAAAAATAAATTGGCGAGGAGGGCTTTAGTCTTAAGAGACGGTAAGTGGCAATCTATTGATGCTAAAAATGTCGTCCCGAAAGATATTATAAAATTAAAGATCGGTGACATTGTTCCAGCAGACGTGATTATGCTGGGAGAAGATGAATTTCTTCTCGTAGATCAATCCGCACTCACCGGAGAATCGCTTCCCGTACATAAAAAAAGCGGTGATGCACTGTATGCCAATGCGATCATAAAACAAGGCGAAATGCTAGCACAAGTAACGGCAACCGGTAAAAATACCTATTTTGGGAAGACCGTGGGATTGGTTGCAAAAGCACAAAGAGAAGAGATCAGTCACTTCCAAAAGATGGTGCTTAAAGTCGGTAATTTTCTGATCATTTTAACATTAGTGATGATTGCGATAATCCTATTTCACGGGATAAGAGCTCATGAACCTCCGGTCGAGCTATTGATCTTTGCTTTGGTGTTGACCATCTCTGCGATTCCAGTAGCAATGCCCGCAGTTTTGACCGTTACCATGGCGATAGGTGCCAGAGTGCTTTCGGCAAAAGAGGTGATCGTCAGTCGCTTGGCTTCCATAGAAGAGTTGGCAGGCATGACGATACTGTGTTCTGATAAAACAGGAACCTTGACACAAAACAAAATGTCGCTGAGTGAGTCATATCTTGTCAATGATTTTACCGAGGAAGATCTGATGCTTTATGCGGCACTCTCAAGCAAAGAAGAGAATAAAGATCCGATAGAAGCTCCGATATTTGACTATATTGATAAAAATGAACTCAGGGAAAAATTTGCATCTTACAAGATGAAGAAGTTCTTGCCGTTTGATCCTGTTCATAAAAGAACCGAGGGAATTTATGATGGATCTAATCGTGAATTTGTCCTAACAAAAGGCGCACCTCAGATCATCATAGAACAGTGTGACGATAAAGAGTTTGATAAATCAAAAGCATATCAAGAGGTCGAAATATTTGCATCCAAAGGTTTTAGAACATTGGGTGTTGCATATCGAAACGGAGAAGAAGAGATCTATCATTTTGTCGGGTTAATCCCGCTTTTTGATCCTCCTCGTACTGATTCAAAACAATCGATCCAAGAGGCTCAGGCAAAAGGCGTTGATGTTAAAATGGTGACCGGCGACAACAGTGCCGTGGCAAAATACATCTCAAGCATCCTGGGAATCGGCGAGAAGATCGAAAATATGCACACTTTGAATGGAGAATCTATTGAAGAGTATCTATATCTTTCAAAAGTTATAGCACAGGCAATCACAGAATCCAATCATACGAATGCTACGAAAGAAGAGGTGGATGGAATCGTCAAAGAAATCATGCAAAAAGTGCAAAAAGAACTTTACAATATGCCGATTCCGAAAGGAGCCGTCAAAAAACATGAATCCGAAATCGTAGAACTCATAGAAAAGGCGGATGGTTTTGCCCAAGTCTTTCCTGAAGACAAATACTTTATCGTTGACAAACTACAAAAAGCCAATCATATCGTAGGGATGACTGGTGATGGAGTCAATGATGCACCCGCACTCAAAAAAGCAGATTGCGGTATTGCGGTGAGCGGTGCAACCGATGCAGCAAGAGCGAGTGCCGATATCGTGCTGTTAGCTCCGGGGCTTGGTGTGATCATTGAAGCTATCACGATCGCCAGGGAGATCTTTGAACGTATGAAAAGCTATACGATCTACCGAATTGCAGAGACTATCCGTGTGATTATCTTCATGACATTAGCAATCGTCATTTACAATTTTTATCCATTGACGGCTGTAATGATTATCTTGCTGGCACTACTAAACGACATCCCTATCATGACCATCGCCTATGATAATACAAAAGCTAGAGAAAAACCGGTGAGATGGGATGTCAAAGAAGTTTTTATACTATCATCATGGCTTGGTTTGGCAGGGGTATTGTCGTCTTTTGTATTGTTTTGGATATTGATGTCTATCTTGCATCTGCCTTTGAATTTGATACAAAGTATATTTTTTACTAAGCTCATAGTAGCAGGGCATGGAACACTGTTTAATACCCGTATAGATGATTGGTTTTTTAAAAAACCGTTTCCGTCAAAAAGACTGTTGAGTGCATCGATTTTGAGTGCCATTGCAGGATCTGTTTTCTCACTGTACGGATTTGGACTCATACCTGCTATCTCTTTCAAGTGGGTTTTGATAGCTTGGGGATATGCATTTGTTTGGTTTATGTTTAATGATATTGTGAAAATGGGTGTTTTGAAATATTACAGAAAAAGATATAATATTGAAGCGATATAAATTTATATAGAAGGTACAAATTAAAATATAATTTAAGCTGGGAGGTTCTCTATGGAAAAGAGCAGATATAAAAAAGAGTTGTATGATTTACAAGTTCAACTTGTAAAATTTCAAAAAGAGATCATCAAAAAAAACTTAAAAGTTTGTATCATTTTTGAGGGACGTGATAGTGCAGGCAAAGATGGAGTTATCAAAAGATTTATAGAACATCTAAGTCCAAGAGAAGCTAGGATCGTTGCCCTTGGCATTCCCTCTCGCAAGGATTTAAGATCTTGGTATTTTCAACGTTTTGTACCTCATCTTCCAAGTAATCAAGAGATAGTTTTTTTTAATAGAAGTTGGTACAATCGAGCCGGAGTAGAAAAGGTGATGGGCTTTTCCAGCAAAAGAGATCAAAAAAGATTTTTAGAGGAAGTCGGCAGTTTTGAACATATGTTGACACACTCTGGAATGATTTTCTTTAAGTATTATCTTGATATTTCAAAACATGAACAAAAAAAGCGCTTGGAAGACAGGAGAGAAGATCCTCTAAAGCAGTGGAAATTAAGCTCGATCGATGAGCAGTCGCAAAAATATTGGAATGAATACTCAAAGACCAGAGATGAAATGTTTGAAAAAACATCTTTTGTTTTTGCTCCTTGGTATATAGTGCATACAGACGATAAAAGAGATGCAAGAATCAATACAATTAAACACTTTTTGAGCCATGTAGATTATGAGGGAAAAGATGACAAACTGTTGGTATATGATCATGACGTAGTTTGTATGTTTGATCCTATATGTTATGAAAAAGGACTAATATCAAAATGACTTTTAATTCAGATTTGACACACTTTGCATTAACTGTTGTATTTAGTTTTCTAATCGGGCTTGAAATAAAAGCGTATAGATTGAAGTTTCACAGTGAATCAACGCAGTATTTTATGGGAACGGCTAGAACATTTACATTTATTGGTATATTGGGTTTTATATTTTATAAGATAGATGTTGATTATTTGAGTGTATATATAGTGGGAATGCTAGGCTTCACTATGCTTTATATGCTGTTTTATAACAAAGCTCTTGCAAACGGTAAGCATAGTATTTTGCTATATATCGTTATGTTGCTTGTTTATACTTTTGGTCCTATGACAGATATGTACCCTCTTTGGATGAGTTCTTTAGTATTCGTTTTGATCGTGTTTGTCTTAAATGCAAAGCAGAGTATTTTGAATTTTACAACGGGAGTAGATGCATACGAATTTGAAACACTTGGAAAGATGGTTCTGCTTTCTGCTGTTATACTTCCACTATTACCTACTAAAAATGTCATACCTTATGTTCCTCTTTCTCCTTTTAAAATTTGGCTCTCCGTCGTTGTCATATCCGGTATATCATATGGTGGTTATATTGCGCAAAAATACATCTTCCAATCAAAAGGTTTGTTCCTGACAGGACTCATAGGCGGGATATATTCATCAACGGCAACTACGGTGGTACTTGCGAAAAAAAGCAAAAAAATTGGTGTGGATCCAATGATAACAGCATCGATCATAGGAGCAACTTCTATGATGTATCTCAGATTGATAGCAATTTCATTCATATTTAATTTTGAGATAGCAAAATTTATATATTTGCCATTTCTAATTTTTGCGATTTTGAGTTTTATGATCGCTTTAATATACTACAGATCTAAAAATGAGACAGCAGAAACATTGACTATGGAAGATAAAAATCCTTTGGAGTTAGGAACGGCTTTTATATTTGCAATACTTTTCCTTTTTATGATGGTAGCTACTCATTTTGTTTTAACTCATAGCGGTATCACCGGTTTGAAATTTCTTTCTTTCATAGTAGGTTTTACTGATATAGATCCATTTGTCTTATCTTTGCTAAACGGTAAATATGCTATCAGCGCTCATGAAATATATACGGCAATCGTGATATCTGTCGGTAGCAACAATATATTAAAAGCCGTATATGCTTTATGGTTTGGCGGCTTTAAAAAGACGCTACACTCCTTCTTGTGGCTATTGCTCCTTGGCCTTGCAACCATAGGCTTTGGCATATATAGTTGAAATTTTGTAACAAAACTAAATTCTATATAGTCGATATTGTAATAATAAAAATAAGTTGTGACAATTTTATTATTTGTTAATATTTAATAGTGTAATATGAACGCTTATTAAGAAAAATCTAAATTTGGAGGGCAAATGAAAAAGACAGTTTTGGCACTAGCGATTAGTTCGGTGTTTGCACTAGCAAACAATACAACAATAACAGCTACTATGAGCTTGATGTATCAAGGGTTAAATGAGGTTCAATCCGGATTTATGCACAATAATGAAAAAAATATTTTACAAGGTATAGATCTATTGGAAAATTCAAATGCAATTTTCAAAAAAGTAGATGTCAGTGTTTTTATTCCACACAATAATAAAATTCAAGTAACTAAAAATATTAATGCAAATTTGCAACATAATTTAAAAGAGTTAAAAAGCAATATTGAAAATAAAAAATACGCAGATGCAACAAAATCTTATGCAAATGTTATGAATAATTGTCTGGCTTGCCATACAATAGTAAGAGGTTGGTAAATTAAAACTAGCATATCAAGCTCAGGCCTTGATATGCTAGTTATTCAATACTTAACTAAGCTTTGTTATACTGACAGGTATCGCTTGTCTAGCAGCAGAACCACAAGCAAAATCAGTTGCAATAGCTTCTTTTCGACTAGTATCTCTGAGTCCTAGTTTATTGTAATAAACACCTGTTTTACGTGAGATCAGACCTTTAGTCACTTTCCCGTTGATCTCGATGTCTATTGCACCCTCGGCTCTTCTTCCGTCACCTTGCTCTACACCTATAGTATCAGGATGTACACCGTGTCTTAATCTCAAATATCCCTCAGTATTTCCATCATGAGAAGCAACTTTCACATAATCACCATGCTTTAACCCAAACTTTTCTGCCGTCTTTGGATTTATATCCACGTATGTCGTATATCTGATCTCTTTCAAGTTAGTACTTGAGGTATTTGGAGTCGAGAGGACATTTGATTTATATGAAAATGCTATTAGCGGAAACTTTGCTTTTGGGAACAGCTTTTCATATGTCGCTCCTGCAGCACTTCTTTGTTTGAAAAACTTAACTGTTCCACTATAAGATTCACCGCTAAGAGAATTTTTTGAAGTTCCTAATGCCTCATTGTATATCTGTACAGGTTTATTATATTTGTGTGATGTAAATTCTCCATCATAACTTTTTTCAAAATCCTCGTATCTGCCGCCTCTTGCCATGACATATGCAGTCTTTCTCCAGTTTTCTTTACAGATCTTTTTGAGTGAAGGTACAAATTGTTCAATACCGGAGAGCTTGATCTCTTCATCACTGGCATCCGGTACCGGTTTGCCGTCCATTGCAATATTCTCAAATGCTCTCAGATAGAAATCCTCCGCCTTGTCAAATGGATAAAGTTTGCCGTCATTTCCTTTGATTGCTTTTTCACCAAAGCCAGGAAGGTTCATCTTTTTGCCCAAAGCGATGATAAAACTAAGCATTTCAATAGGTTCACCGTTTTTAAATGTGTCTTGTCTTGGTTTTACGGCAGGAAATCTGAGTGTATTTATCTTTGTCTGATAAGCTGCCCAGGCATGAACGACTCCCCAAGTTTCGTACATAACGGAATCTGGGATGATGTAATCTGCATAGATAGAAGATTCATTGATAAACGGATCGATAGCTATAAAGAGAGGCACGGCTTTTTTTGGGTCCTTGATCAACTCTTTTATCTGTGTTTCTCCTCCGGCAGTTCCATATATAAAGTTCGAGTTAAATGATATCAAAGCATCCATTTTATAAGGATAACCTTTGAAGCTATTTGTGATAAATTCACTTTCTAGCGCATTAGTAAATGGATACCAAGTATCTTTGGCCGGATAGGGATTTTCTCCTTTGGCTACTTTGTTTTTGTACTCATTGGTACTTTCATATGGTCTTCTGGTTCGATCCATCCTCGCGCCGTGAACTTTTACTTTTCCTTTGTATGCAAAAAGATTGTATTGTTTGCCTACAAAATCCTTGTAAGCTCCACCACCGCTGCTCATACCGCCTTTATAGTTGAGGTTTCCGATCATAGCTCCAAGCATCATAATTGCATACGAGGTATAAAATCCGGTCGTATGCATAGTACCGCCATGACAATCAACACTTGCGCGTCTACCGAAGGAAGTAAATTTTTTGGCAACTTCTTTCATCTTCTCTACACTGACACCGCACTCTTTAGAGTATTGATCCAAGGCTAATTCGTTTGCATTCTCTTTAAGTTCATTAAATGATGTTCTGACATTGTAAGTCTTGCCGTTAAGTTCGACACTTCCTTTGTAGTCAAGAACAGCTTGTAATACTTCATTTGAAGATTTAAGCTTATTGTCACTCGCATCCAAAACGAAAGGAATATTTTTATCCTTTAGTATCTTGCCATTGCCTTCTTTGTCTTGGATGATCAGATGAGAAGCATTGGTCCAAGAAGGCTCATTTTGTGCTTTCATCGCTTTGGCTGATGGAATCGAGAGATATTTTTCATTATAGAGTTTGTTATTGATAATGATTTGTAAAAGACCCATGACAAAAGCCAGATCAGTACCCGGGATTATCGGAATCCAGCTGCTTTTACCACCGACTGCTATCGTGTCGCTATTCCCTTGCATAGGAGATACGATAGTGTATTCTATATCACCCTCGCTTCTTGCATGAGCTAATAGTTTGCCTTGTCTTTTAAAAGGATTCCCCGCTTGTCCGGGAGGTGTTCCGATACTCAGCAGATATCTGGTATTTTCAAAATCAGGTTTTAAGTGCGGGTATTTTTTGAAATCACCTAGAAATGCTGCCTCTCCGGCTCTCATTGAAAGTCCACATATTGCAGTATGCCCTGTGAAATTCATGCTCCCAAATGACATCATAAATCTATGGATAAACGGTATTGCTCTTCCTTCGTGTGTGGTTCCGATAACGCACAGTCCATTTGATTTCGGTCCAAAAGAGGGCTCGGCTGGATTGATCGGCGTCTTGATATCTCTGATGTCTTTTAATCCTTTGACGTTACCTTCGCCAAAAAGATTTCCACCGTTTACGATTTCGGTGATGAGTTCATCTATATCCATCTCTTTCCATCTGTTTTCACCTCTTTTACCGACACGCTTTAGCGGTTTAAGTACACGGTTCTTTGCATAAATTTTATCAAAAACGGCATTACCTCTCGCACAGACATTGGATCTAAATGTTTCAAAATTTCCGCTTTGAGATAGTGTTTTATAGCTGTCTTTTATGCTCGTATGATAAGGAAGCCAAGGATTTGTGGAAAGAAGATTGTAAGGATTTCCCAACACTCTCACGACCTTATCCGTCTTTTTATCGACCTTGATCCTGACACCGCATTGTGTCGTACAGCCGATACACGTTGTAGGTACCACTTTGAAATCTTGGTTTTGCATAAATTTTTTATTTAATAAACTGTACTCAGCCGGTGCTGAATTAAAATAGATACTGTCTTTGGCTTTTTCACCTTTGCTTGAAAGCGTAGCTACGGCACCGAGTGTTTCTTTGTATCCGGCAACCGAAGCAGCAGCTACAATTGCACCTGAGCCCAATAAAAATTTTCTTCTACTATCTTGCATTTTCTACTCCTTCATAACAATCTTTCATCTCTTCATCCCAAGGAAACACCAATAACACGGCACAAATAAGAGCAAACAAAATACCCCAATTTGAAAGTACGGATATGATGCTGTCTTGTCCAAATAGAGGTGGGGTGTAATGTGAAAATCCCGGAGTCGTGCGAGGTATCTCTTGTCCGCCGATAACGGTATTCCACCTAAAAATCCAAACACCGATCGCTGTGACCAAACCGCCAAAATAGACGACGATAGGGATGTTCCTAAGTTTTGTAAAACCTATGACCAGCGGTACGAATAGGCATAATACGTAATCGATCCAAAGAGTATCTTCAAAGTGTAAACTAAAGTATTGGTAGAGGGCGTATTTTTCTCCATTTGCAAATGTCAAAGAAAAAGTCAACCATAAAAATCTCATGACAAGATCAGAGATTATGAACCAAGATAAAAGTTTTGCCAAAGTCGCTACCATTTCTGTATCGACCTTTTTGCGTTCAGATAAGAATCTTTGGAAAAGAGGGATCAAGATGACAAGCAGTCCCGTCCCCGAAACCATAGCAGAAGCCAAAAAGATGATCGGCATAAGCGGTGTATGCCACATGACATTGGCATGTACGGCACCTAAGATATATCCGGTGTATCCGTGAACCGCCAAGGCTAAAGGGATACCGACCGCGCCTAAGATAAAGCCTTTTTTATGGTCTTTTTCTATGGCTTCTTCACTGAGATCCATATTGCCGAATGTAAACAAGGAATTGAAAACTTTTGATAGACCGCTACTTGTTTGTGCTTTTTTTACAAAATAGATACGATACATCGCCTGTGCTTCAAAGAATATCAGTATCGGATAGGCCATAAGTAGTAAAACACCCCATTTCATAGGTGAAGTCGGAAAATCTTCCCAACCGTACATAAAAAAGTTTAGAATTCTGCCCGGTTGTCTTAGATCATCGATGAGATTCAGCGGTGCTGCGACCAAGAGAACAAAAGCCATCAGTAAAGAGACTCCGGCTATTGGTTTATATTTTTTCCATCCAAATACATGAGCAAAGCTCGATATAATGAAAGCAGCTGCCGAACTACCTGTAAACCAAAAATAATTAGGTATATCTATACCCCAAGGTTTTTCTATAGTTATAGAAGAAATAAGTGTTAAAAAATGTTGCATATTATCCATGATTATGTGCCTCCGCTCTAGTTTTTGCCCACTCTAATTTAAATCCCTCTTCTGCTTTTACGATGTCATCTAAGCTTTGAGTGGTTGAAAAGAGTTCTTCAATTTTGGAATCCAAATTGATGTAGAATGTCTGAGGATTTGTACCTTGTGCTTCTTTCAAAACCGTGGTCGAGAAATTACTTAACAATTTATGTACATCAGAGTTTTTGTCATTGGCATCACCAAAAACTCTCGCTCCGCCTACGCAGGTTTCGACACATGCCGGCATCAAGCCTTTATCGACTCTTTGGGCACAAAAGTTACATTTGTCGGCCGTTTTGGTTCGTTTGTTAAAGTATCTTTTGTCATAAGGACAAGCACTGATACAATATCCGCATCCCCAGCAGATCTCGTTATCTACTACTACGATACCGTCTTCTCTTTTGAATGTAGCCCCTGTCGGACATACCGGAACGCAGGCAGGATTGTTACAGTGATTGCAAAGTTGTGGTAGAAATCCCTTTCTGACATCGGGGAATTCTCCCATTTCCGTTTCGGTCACAAAAGTTCTGTACTGGTCATGAGGAACTTCATTTTCTACTTTACAAACAGAGGTACAAGCTTGACAGCCTATACATTTTCGCAAATCTAGAACCATTACAAAGTGTTTTCCTACTTGACCTATATGTTTAGGATCTTTCTCATCACGCCCAGGGATCTTTAGAGAAAAGGCTTCTGCACCTGTTGCGGCAATCATAGCGAAAGCCGTAGACGCAAGACCTTTTTTCAAGAAACCTCTTCTTGAATTGTCTTTAGTGTCCATACTTACTCCTTTTAATTTAAGAGAAGTATAACGACACAAAAGGGGGAAATAGGGAGAAGATTTTGAATGATTTTAGAGAATTATAGTAAAAATAGCTCCTGTAGGTGAGTTTGCTATCTCGATTTTGCCGTTATTGTTTTTTTCGATTATTGTCTTTGTCATGTAAAGACCGATACCGGTTCCGCTTTTAGCGTGTTTTGTACTAAAGTAAGGTTCAAAAATCTTATCTATAGGAGTGACTTTTATTCCACCGGCATTGTCTTCTATGGTAACTATGTGTTTTTCTCCTTTTGTAAATGCCTTAATTGAGATTTTGGCATTGTTTATAGTATTTTCAAGCATGATATCTTTGGCATTGCTGATTATGTTTAGAAGTGCTTGAGATATCTCGTTCGGATAGCAGTAGACTTCAAAATCATCTATTATTTCTATCTTAAAATTTATATTATTATTTTTTAAAGATGCATTCATGAGATTGTTTACTTTATTTATGATAGTGGATATCTTTGTCGTCTCTTTTTTCTTGCCTGAAGAAAAAAAGTTTCTAAAATCATCTATGGTCTTTGACATAAATACTATCTGTTCATTTGCCTCTTGCACCTTTGTGTGAAATTTTTCTTTTGTCAGTTTATCTCGTTCAAAATGCAATTCCATATTGATCAATATGGAGGAGAGTTCGGTCAAAGGCTGTCTCCATTGATGAGCGATATTGCCTATCATCTCTCCCATGCTTGCCAGTTTGCTTTGATGAGCCAATATCCTCTCTTTTTCATTTGCTTCTCTCTCTTTGATAAGCTTCAATTGTATCTCTTCTTCTATCTTGATTTGAAGGTTTTTGTTTAATTCTTCCAGCTCATTTTGACTTTTTCGTAATTTTTCATTAGATTCATCTAGCTCTTTTAATATGATCTCAAAGCCGTAGTTTATGATCATGATTGTTATGAGTACTAATATGATCATGACTATAAGACTTTGCAATATAGCCTTTTGCAGAATTTTTTTCCAATGTAGAATATCTTGTAAAAATATGATTTGAAAGTGGTTTTGTTTGGTTATACCTTTGCCTTCTATTATATAAGGTAAAAAGATCCCGTTATTAGTTCTTATTTCAGAAGAACTTTTTATTCTATTATGTTTGATGATATCTTTAGTAGTATTATCATTTTTAAGCATGAAAACCAAATCTTTTTGACTAGGTTTTTCATAAGTTATAAAAGCAAAAATATTGATAAGTTTTCTAATCTCAGATAAAAAATATCTTGGATCTATAACAAATACAACATAACCTGTGATTTTTGAATCTTTATCTCTAGCTTCTGAGACCGTATGATAATTAAAAGTATTATTATTGTACCAAAAACCGTCATAAGGCTTCGGAAAGCTTTTGGTATATGGCAGTTTGTGCTCAGGTTCTTTACCAAAATATGTTAGAAGGTTTCCATCTTTGTCATAAAAACAAAATGACTTTAGATATGGATTCTCTTTGTTTATGATGTTCCATCTAGGAAGACTAAGTTTATGTAGAGAAATAACATCTTTTTTTTCAAATGCTTCTTTGATTCCAAAAGAGTTTATATTAGCATATCCTCTGGTAGTATAGAATTTTTTTGTTCTATCAAGAGTCTCTTGATAAACCTGAGTAACTCTTTTAAGTTCTGCATTTTGATTGGAGATGGCAAAATCTTTTATGTCTAGATATCTTATGAAAAAGAATATCGCCGAAAGGATGAAATAGATAGCCAATACCAGTACTATGGTTTTTGTTTTGACCGAAAAAAACTTTAAATTATTTTTATATTTCAAGCATATATCCTATGCCGTATATATTTTTTATGCACTCTTTTCCTATTTTTTTGCGTAGTTCTTTGATGATAGATTTGATAGCTTCTTTACTTGGAATTTCAAATTCCCATATATAATCATATATATCTTCAAAGGTAACGCTTTGATTTGCTCTTTTGATTAGATATTCCAGCAGTCTGCTTTCGCTTTTGGAAAGTTTTATATCTACAGAGTTGTGTAAGACGCTTTTTGTACATGGATTGTAAATGCTCTCTTTTGTAAGTTTGATTTGAAGATTATTGTCAATTAACTCTAGGGCAGCTGCTTTTAGTGCTTCAATAAGAGTATCTTTATCATAAGGTTTCGTTAAATATTTTGTGATTTTTAACTCAACGGCTCTCCAGAGATAATCTTGTTCCGTATGTGCTGAAAGTATTATTATTGGGATTTTTTTGTTGTTTTTTCTAACTTTTTTAATAGCTTCTAAACCGTCCATATTCGGCATACAAATATCAAATATTAAAATATCATAACTATTTAAAACCATCTCATCCAGTGCTTCTTTACCGTCATTTACGGCTATTACTTTTTGGAAAAACAGTTCCAGTACTTCTGTAACATTTCTGCGGATTCCTTCTTCATCTTCTGCGTATAGTACTTTTTTGTCAGATAAGATATCTAAAGCATTGCAATTTTCCATTTTTACTCCACGAACTAAGTGCAGTAATTATATCATGTAATTAAATGTTTGTCAGGATGTTTTTAAATAACTTTTTATGAAGAATTAAGTATAATTTTAAGCTTTTACGGATGGAGTTTATATGTATAAAAAAGCCTGGCAGACTATTATTGACGCAGAGCATATTTTATTGGTATCGCATGTAAACCCTGATGGTGACACGCTAGGCTGTGTGTTAGCTATGTATGATGCATTAAAAAGATCAAATAAAAAAGTATCTTTATACAATGCAACAAAAGTGTTGCCTAAGATTTATGATTTTTTGCCTAACATTAATAAAATAAAAGATAAACCGCCTGCTAGATTTGACGTAGTAGTTAGCTGTGATTGTGGAAGTTTTGATAGATTGAAAATTGATCAGGGTGATTATACTTTGATAAATATAGATCATCACAAGACCAGCGAATACTTTGGAGACATGAATCTTGTCAACGTAAGTCACTCTAGCGCCGGATTGGTTGTCTATGATTTATTGCTTAAAAACGGCATTAAAATATCAAAAGATTGCGCAACTTGCCTTTATACGGCAATGGCTGAAGATACAGGTTTCTTTTCGTACGGTAATCTAAATGAATTTACCTTTGATGCTGCATCTAAACTAGTCAGTTTAGGAGCTAGTGCATCTTTTATAGCCGGTTCTTTAAAAAGTAGGCAGTCACTGGCAAAAGTAAGATTGCTGGCATATATTTTGAACAATTTTGAATTGCATTTTGATGCACAAATTGCGTTTATTTATATAGATAAAGAGGTATTAGCACAAACCGGTGCGAGAAGATACGATACAAAAAATATAATAAATATATTAAGGGATATGGCAACTGTTAAAGTTGCGGTCATGGTCTTGGAAGAAAAACATGGCGGATTTAAAGTTTCAATGAGAAGCAAAGAAAATGTTGACATTTCTGCTGTTGCTACGAAATTTGGCGGTGGAGGACATAAGAATTCGGCTGGATTTGAAAACAAAGATGATAGTTTTTTAGACTTAAAAGCTATGATATTAAAAAGGATTATGGAATATGACAAATAATAAGTTTTTTACTACAAGAAGAGGTTCAGCGGGTATAGTAATCGCAGTAATATTGATCATCATAATAGGTGCATTAGGTTATTTATACAATTCTTCAATGTTTGAGAGAAATGCACCAAAAATTGATATAGCAAGCAAAATAGATTGGAATTTACAAAAACCTTTGAAGTTGAATTTGAGCGATGATAGCGGTATCAAATTTGTCAGAATTACTTTGAGCGATGGTAAAAATACAATTTCCCTTATGAAAAAAGTTTATAATAAGATTTCTAAAACGCAAAGTCTTGATATTACATTTCCAAGAACAGGTTTCGTTAGCACAAAGAAAAATTTTCAATTGATGATACAAGTAACCGATACAAGTAAATGGAACTTTTTATCCGGCAATACGGCAAAAAAAGTTGTTTATTTAAAAATAGACAGAAAAAGACCTGAGTTATATGTTATAGCCAATTCATACAAAATAACTGAAGGTGGAGCGGCAGTAGTCGTTTTCAAGGCAACAGATGAAAATTTAAAAGACCTGTACATTGAGACAAATTTTGGTAAAAAATTCTACCCGACACCATTTTATAAAAAGGGATATTATATTTCATTACTTGCATGGCCCGTACAAAGTAAAAACTTTAGAGCGACAGTTGTTGCAACTGATGATGCGGGGAATATAAGTAAAAGCAGAGTAAGACTATTTTTACAAGACAAAAAATACAAATTATCAAAACTTACTTTAAAAGATTCATTTTTAGACGGAAAGATAAGCAATCTCATATCAGAGATCATGCCTGAGTTGTCAAATGCTTCAAAAATAGAAAAATTCAAAGCAATAAATGAAAAGCTTAGAAGTATCAATGAAAAGAATATCGACAAAGCAACAGATCCAACAGACACAACAATGATCAGCAATTTTAAATTACACCCTTTTTATCCACTTAAAAACAGTGCGGCAGTTGCAAGTTTTGGAGATCATCGTTTTTATAGCTATGATGGACAAGAAGTTAGTCAGGCATACCATTTGGGTATCGATCTTGCCAGTATCAGATTTGCAAATATCAGAAGTAAAAACAGTGGAACAGTTGTTTTTGCACAGCCAAACGGGATATATGGAAACAATTTGATCATATATCACGGTTTAGGTCTTTATACATTGTACGGACATTGTTCAAGATTTTTAGTAAATGTGGGAGACAAGATCAAACCAAATCAAATAGTTGCAAAAACAGGATCAACAGGATTGGCATTGGGAGATCATCTTCATTTTGGTGTCTTGATACAAGGGATAGAAGTAAGACCGGAAGAATGGATGGATAAATCATGGATGAAAATAAATATTTCAGATATAATTGCAGCATCAAAAAAAATAATAGATAGAAATTAGCATAAAAAATAGTATAATTTCATCTGGTATTATTTTTGCTTGTTATGATAAAGTTGATATAATCAATAATAAAGAAAGTGTGAGGTAGAAGTAATTTGTTTTTGTGTATAGAGTTTTTATGAAGCAAACTACAATAGCAAAAAGAGTAGAAAGTATTGGTATCGGTCTTCATAAAGGCGAACCTGTAAGAATTGCACTTGAGCCATTAGAGTCAGACAGTGGTATAGTCTTCTATAGAAGCGATGTCGGACTGAGCGTAAAAGCTACTCCTGAAAATGTAGTAAATACACAGATGGCTACAGTTATAGGCAATCATGAATATTCAATCTCTACTATTGAACACCTACTCTCAGCCGTATACTCATATGGCATAGATAACTTAAGAATTGTTGTAGACAGTGCCGAAATACCTGTTATGGACGGAAGCAGTGCAAGTTTTTGTATGCTTTTAGATGAAGCAGGAAAAAGGGTTTTAGAAGAAAATAAAAACTTTTTGATTATTAAAAGAGAAATTGAAGTAAGTGACGGTAAAAAATTTGCGAGAGTTAAACCATCACTTACTCCTACATACAGTTTTGATATTGACTTTGATCATCCAGTCATAGGAATTCAGTCTTACAAATTTGAATATAGTAAAAAAAGTTTCATAGAAGAGATTTCACGTGCTCGTACATTTGGCTTTTTAAAAGATGTACAGTACTTAAGAAGCAGAGGTCTGGCCCTTGGCGGATCACTTGAAAATGCGGTAGTATTGGATGACAATAAAATATTAAATCCAGAGGGTTTGCGCTATCGTGATGAATTTGTAAGGCACAAGATTTTGGATGCCATAGGTGATTTGGCACTTTTGGGTGCTACTGTAATTGGAGATTATGAGTCTTTTGCAGGCAGTCATAACCTTAATCACAGACTAACAAAAGAGATACTCAAAGACCCTGAAAACTACGAGCTTAAAGTAGTATCAAAAGAGTCTATTAAAGAGTTTGAAAAGGTTTTTATATAAAAGTTGATGTTTTAGTGATTGCCTTGTCTTCTCCTTTATTGATTGGGATATATCAAAACGATAGATTGATTGAGAAATATGAAGAATTTGGTAAAACAAGTGATATGCTTCCGATCTTATTTTCTAAAATCCTAGATAATTATGATATTAAAAATATATTTTTTGCAAATGGTCCGGGAAGCTTCATGGCTATAAAGGTTGCCTATATATTTTTGAAAACGTTAAGTACAAGCCTGAATATAAATATATTTGCAGCAGATGGTTTTTGTTTCAATAACAACTCGCCCATAAAAGCAATGAAAAAAGTTTATTTTATAAAAGAAGATAAAGAGATCATTACAAGTGTAATAGATGATGAAATAGACAATAAATTAGAATTGCCGGAAGTGTTAAAAAAAGATTTGTTTTCAACAAATTGTGATCCGCTGTATGTTTTACCGGCAGTATAAATGAGGAATATTTAGTGAATTTAAAGATAAAGATACCAGCCACAAGTGCAAATCTAGGTCCAGGTTTTGATGCACTTGGTCTTGCCATCAGTTTGTACAATGAAATTATCATAAAACCATCAAGTTTTCACAGTGTTTCTATCAAAGGTGAAGGTGAAAAAAACACAAGATTGAAAAAGAACAATATGTTTCTTTCTATATTTAATGACGTATATCAAGAATTAAGCGGTGAAAAAGATTTTTTTAGATTTGAATTTAACAATCAAATACCTTTTGCCAGAGGACTAGGCAGCAGTTCAGCAGTCATCGTCAGTGCAATTGCGAGTGCATATGAGATGGCTCTTGTGAAAGCAGACAAAAATAAGATCTTAAATAGAGCACTTTTTTACGAGTCTCATCCGGATAACATATCTCCAGCCGTTTATGGGGGTTTTGTAAGCTCGATAGTTGAAAACTCAGAAGTATATTCTTTGAAAAAAGTTATACCGGATAATCTAAAAGCAGTTATGGTAATTCCTGATAAACCTATGTCTACGGAGCATTCTCGCAGTAAGCTACCGAAAAACTTTTCTATGCAGAGTGTAGTTTATAATGTTGCTAGGTCCTCATTTTTAAGTTCAGCTTTTTTTAGCGAGAATTGGGAAATGCTGAAATTGGGATCAAAAGATTGTATTCATCAAGATAAACGGATGGAAAGTATGCCGGAATTGAAAAAAGTACAAAAAACAGCTCTAAAAAACGGTGCACTTATGAGTACGTTATCAGGTAGTGGATCATCTTTTTTTAATATGTGTTATATTGATGATGCAATAGCGATAAAAGATGCACTACAGAAGGAGTTCCAAGATTTTAGAGTTGAAATATTTGATTTTGATAACAATGGTTATACTATAGAAAAAAACATTTAAAAAAGCGGTAAAAGTGAAAAAACAGATAAATTCTGATACAATAAGCGAATTAAATGACGCTACGCGTATGTGTATTGTATGCAGAGGCAGATTTCCCCAAAAAGGTTTATACCGCTTTCAAGAAAATAATAAAAAGCTTGTAAATTTTCAAAAAGCTGGGAGAAGCTTCTATGTATGTTCAAAGTGCATCGAGAGCGAAAAAAATAGATTAATAAAAATCTTAAACAATAAATTTAGAATAAGATATGAAAATATTGAAGATTTTGGCAAAATATTGAAGGAGTTAGGCGCGAATGGGTAAGATCCGTATACATGAGATAGCAAAAGAGATGGGAATTAAAAGCAAAGATATAGTAGAAAAAGCAGTTGAGATGGGATTCGACGTGAAAGCCGCATCCAGCGGTGTCAGTCCCGAAGAAGCTGAAAGCCTTATAAATTTTATTTTAACTGGCGAAAAAGTTTCTCCTGATAATACTTCCGTGAAAGAAGTTGAGAAAGAAGAAGAGCCTAAAATTGTAAAAAAAGAGACCATTAAACCTGCTACTAATCAAAAAGTTGAAATCAAAGAAGAGAAGAAAACAGAGACCGTTGTGGAAAAACCTCAAGCAATAAAAGTAAAAGAAGTTGCAAAAGAAGAGGTAAGCAAACCAAAAGTGGAAACTCCGGCTAAAGAAGAAATAGAAAAAGAGAAAGTTTCTTTATCTGCAAATGTCAGAAAAAGAAGAGGTTTGGTAATAGTCAAAAAAAATAGAAAATCAGAAGAACGAAAAGCTGAAGCCAAGAAGATCTTTGACGATGATGTAAAAGTAGCACAAAAGTCTCCATATAATACGGAAAAAAGAGTAAATCCTATAGAATCTGTATTCGGTTCAGGACAGGAAGTACCGAAGAAGAAGAAAAAAGTCAAAAAAACTCTACCTCAAAAAAGCAGCCAAAATCAAAAAATCAATCTAGAATTAGACTTGGAGATGAAAGATATCTCTTTAGAGATCGAAGAAGAGATGGTAGTGTTACCTGATTTTACCGTCAAGCAAGAAGTAAAAGAAGAATACAAAAAGAAAATCGATCCTTCTCAAATGAAGAGTACTAAAAAATCTAACTTTCTAAATCAGGGAATCCAAAGACAGACGAAGAAAAGAAGAAGACGAAGAGTGGAAGAAAAAGATGTAGAAGTTGTTAATTCTATAGAGATTCCTGAAGATATCAGAGTTTATGAATTTGCAGAGAAGATAAATAAAACGATAGGCGAAGTTATAAAAGAATTATTTACTCTAGGTGTAATGGTTACTAAAAATGACTTTTTAGATAAAGACGCAATCGAAATACTTGCAGACTCTTTTGATCTCTCAGTTACTACGGTAGATGAACAAGAAGAATTTGACTATGTAAAACAATATGAAGATAGCACAGAGCAAAACTTAGTGGAGAGAACCCCTGTTGTCACCATCATGGGTCATGTCGATCATGGTAAAACCTCACTTCTTGATTATATAAGAAGCTCAAAAGTAGCAAGCGGTGAAGCCGGTGGGATTACTCAGCATGTCGGTGCGTACATGGTCGAGAAAAACGGTAAAAACATAACATTTATAGATACTCCGGGTCACGAAGCATTTACTCAGATGAGATCTCGCGGCGCTGAAGTGACAGATATTGTAATTATAGTAGTCGCTGCAGACGACGGTGTGATGCCTCAAACAAAAGAAGCAATAGAACATTCAAAAGCCGCAAATGTACCTATAGTTATAGCAGTCAATAAAATGGATAAAGAAAACGCAAATCCTGACCTTGTGAAATCACAATTGGCAGAACTAGACATTACTCCGGTTGATTGGGGTGGAGAGCATGAATTTGTTGGAATAAGTGCAAAAACAGGTATGGGAATTGATGAGCTATTGGAAGTATTATTGATCCAATCAGAAGTATTGGAGCTAAAAGCAGATCCGACAAAAGAAGCAAAAGCTACAGTTATAGAAAGTTCCGTTGAAAAAGGAAAAGGTACCGTATCGACAGTAGTTGTACAAAACGGTACTCTAAGAGTAGGTGACACAGTTGTTGCAGGTGTTGCGTACGGTAAGGTCAAAGCACTTTTGGATGATGAAGGAAATGCCGTTAAAGAAGCAAAACCTGGCGAGCCTGTTGTGGTTTTAGGTCTTAGCGCAGTACCGGAAGCAGGGGAGAAACTTGTGAGTGTCGCTAGTGACAAGATTGCAAGAGAGTATGCTAAGAAAAGAGCAGAATACTTAAGACAAAAAGAGCTATCAAAATCAACAAAAGTAACTATTGACGAGTTAAGCGCTATGATCGCCGAGGGTGCATTAAAAAGTTTACCTGTTATTATAAAAGCAGATACAGGCGGTTCACTTGAAGCGATAAAAGGCTCATTAGAAAAAATAAAAACAGAAGAAACCAAGATTGATATTATCAGTTCCGGAATAGGCGGTATCACGGAGAGTGACGTAGCTCTTGCAAGTGCCAGTGAAAATTGTATAATACTTGGATTCAATGTAAGACCTACCGGAAGCGTCAAAGAGAGAGCCAAAAGTAGCGGTGTTGAGATAAAAACTTATAACATTATATATGACTTGATAGATGACGTAAAAAGTTTGGTAGTTGGAATGCTTGCTCCTGTAATAAGAGAAGAAAATATAGGACAAGCTGAAGTAAGAGAAGTATTTAGCGTTCCAAAAATAGGCTCAATAGCCGGATGTATAGTAACGGACGGATCTATCAATAGAGGCGTTAAAGTCAGATTGATCCGCGATGGCGTGATTATCCATGAGGGAACCGTTTCATCACTAAAAAGATTTAAAGATGATGTGAGAGAAGTAGCTAAAGGATACGAATGCGGTATCGGAATCGATGGCTACAATGACATAAAAGTCGGTGATTACATAGAAAGCTTCAAAGAAGTAGAAGAGAAAGCAACACTTTAGCGAGAGCGATTAGTCTAGAAGTTAAAGAAAATAGAAGAGAAAGTATTCTCGCCAAAGGCGTAGCTTTAGTGAGAGGAATTTAACTTGGGCTTTGCTCAAGTTAAAGGAGAAATGAAATGAAAGATCAAAGTATAAAATTACAAAGAACCCAAAGTGTTCTCAAAGAATTGTTACCTGAAGCACTTGCAACATTAAGTGATGAAATGTTGAGAAATCTGTGCGTTGTCGATGTTGTTTGTAGTCGTGGTAAATATGATGCAGATGTTTATCTTGATGAAATGCTATTTGATGATGAAGAAAAAAAATATATCTTAAGTCATCTAAAAAAAATAAACAGACACCTACAAAGTTATTGTATGCAAGCTGAGGGTTGGTTTAGATGTCCAAATTTTCATTTTAAATTTGATGATAGTCTAAAAAAACAAAATGAAATTGACAAATTATTTGAAATTGTAGAGAAAGAGTTACATGGTTGATATAGAAACGATAAAAAACATATTGAAAGATAACGCTCTAGAGCTTTATGACACGGAAATTGCAAACGAGGGCGGTAATAGAATTTTTAGGATTTATATCACTTCACCCGAAGGGGTCACACTTGATCAGTGTGGAAAGATATCTTCTATCCTTTCACCTATACTTGATCTCAACCCACCTATGAACGGGGCTTATGTCTTGGAAGTCAGCTCTCCAGGGATCGAGAGAAATCTGAAGAAGCCAGAGCATTTTAGCGGTAGTATCGGTGAAAATGTCAAAATAAAACTTACAAATACAGACAAAATAATCGGAAAGCTTATAGCATTTGACGGAAAAATATTGGAGATAGAAGAAGATGGCAAGGCTGTCCAAGTCGACATAGCAGATATAGACAAGGCTAGAACTTATTATAAATGGTAAATGAAACTGATATTTCCCTAATGGATGCTGCTGTAAAAGAAGCCTGGAAATATCAAATTTTAACTTATCCTAATCCTGCGGTAGGAGCAGTGATCAGTGATGAGTTCGATAATATCATTGCCGTTAACGCTCACAAAAAAGCAGGCAGTCCGCACGCAGAAGTAGAAGTTATCAAAGATACCTATTATAAGATCACAAGAGACAAGCGTGTGCTACAAATAGAAGATTCTGAAGAAATTCATAACTATCTGCGTAAAAATCACTCAAATATCTTTAAAAAATTTAATATTTATGTAACACTGGAACCATGTAATCATTACGGTAAAACGCCCCCTTGTTCACATCTTATCAAAGAATTAGGCTTCAAAAGAGTTGTGATCGGCATGCTTGATCCAAATAGCAAAGCAAGCGGCGGTGCAGAATATTTGAGAAACAATGCAATATCTGTAGATATTCTACAAAACTCAACTTCGTGTCAAGATTTACTTTTCCCTTTTGAAAGCTCTCTTTATGGTAATTTCATATTTTTCAAACTTGCTATGAGTTTAAACGGTGTCATAGACGGGGGGATCATAACAAGTGATGCATCAAGAGAACTTGTCCATAAATTCAGAGATAAGATCGATCTACTAGTGATAGGTGGTAATACCGTAAGGTCAGATAGACCAACACTGGATGCACGGATGATAGACGGCAAGGCACCTGACATCCTTATCTATTCAAAAGATAAAAATTTTGACAGAAGCATTCCTCTTTTTAATGTTAAAAATAGGAAAGTATATATAGAAAACGATTTTGAACTTTTGAAAAAGTATAAGTTTATTATGATAGAGGGTGGAGAAGGAATGTTAAGAGCCACTCAAGATATCGTAGATATGTATGTGATCTTTCGCTCACCTGATTTTAAGATCGGGAATCATCCTAACATAGAATTAAAATTAGAGACACTCTCTTGTCATGATATAAATAAAGATACGATAACCTGGTTTACAAGAGCGAGAACATAAGCTTAGATTCTCCTATAGTTACACTTTTACGCAAAATATTTTAAAATACATTAACAAACCATTTATAATTCATTTAATACCTTAAATAACATGATATAATTTTTTAGTATATTTTTACTTATATGATGAAGGAGCTAAAATGAAAAGAATAAACAGGATTGTTTTAGGATGCATGGCGATATCATTGATGATAAGTAGTGGATATGCTGGTCCCCCTAATTTGATCACCATAAGTAATCAAATGACCACACAAGTTACATTGGCTAATCGTGATATATTAAATATCACATCCAGCGGGGGCATAAAAATTCAAAATATTGCAAATAGCGCTATTGATTCGCAGAGTAGGCTCAGCATATTAAATGACGGCAATGTAGATATAAATATTACCGATCCTAGCACACATAATGTATATGGAATCGGGCAACATATAAATATGTACTATTGGTTGAGCAACTCCGGTACAATTAGTGTTACAAGTAATGGAACAGGAAATACCATTGGCATTTCGCAAGACACAACCAATAGCATAGGTAGCGGAATTACCAATGATATTAACAACACCGGTGTTATCAATGTATACAGTAATGGTAACAGTTATGCCTCAGGGATTGTTCAAATGTCATTTGTAGGAAATATTAGCGGCAATATCAACAATACGGGAGTGGTTACTATAGATGTTAATGGAAGTAGGGACTCTACTGGTCTTACACAAATGTCATTTGGTGGAACTATCACAGGCAATATCAACAACACGGGAGTGATTACTACAGATGTTAATGGAAGCAGTCTCTCTACTGGTATTATGCAAATGTCACTTGATGGAAATATCACAGGCAACATCACAAACTCAGGTACTATTGATGCAAAAAGCAGTGGCGTTGGTAACTCAACAGGCATCGTACAATATTCACAAAACGGTATTATCACAGGCAACATCACAAACTCAGGAACGATCAATGCACTTCTTGGTGTAGGAATAGATAGTAATACCAGTGGCAATATCACAAACTCAGGTACGATCAATGCAGATAGTATTAATGTCGGTTTAGCAAATTTTACGAACTCTGGAACTATAAATCTGCATGGAAGCACAAGCTCTAGTGCCAAATACTACACTCAAACTTCAACAGGAGTATTAAGTATCGATGCAAATTTATCTGCTAACGGAACGGCAACAAATCCACATATTATAGCTAGTTCATCAGCCTTAATAGCAGATGGAAGTACGATAAACGTCAATGTTATAGGAAATGGAGTAGAAAGATCATTTTTGGATAATAACGGAACGATCAACGGTGTTATCACATCAAGTAATATAGATGCCAATGTAACAAAATTGAATATAACGGATAATTCTCCAATATTAAACTTTCAAGCTTTTATGAATGATACAAATACAAGCCTAAGTTTGGAGGCAATCGCTGCCAATACGAGCGTAACTCCGCAAAACAGTCCTCTAACGGCAGTATCCACTCAGACGATAGGTCTGCAAACACTAAATATGCTAAATAGTATCGTACAGACAAGGCAAAACGATATAAGAGGGTTGGGTTCCGGTGATATAGCTTTTAGCGATAAACATATGTGGGTAAAACCCTTTGGAGCATATACCAAACAAGATGATAAAGATGGTTTAAATGGATTTAGCGCCAACACCTACGGTATGGGTTTAGGATTTGATGGAGAGTATAAAGAGGGAAGACGAGCAGGTTTTGCACTGTTTATTTCAAATACGAATCTAGACGTCAATCATGTTGTTCAATCAAATGATTTAAACACATATAACTTTGTAGCATACGGAAGTCAGCCTATCGTAGATGATAAAAGTGTATTGTTTTATCAAGCCGGATTTGGAATTCAAAAAAACAGTACAACAAGATATGATGAGACTTCATCACAAATCGCAAAGGCAAACTATACTTCCAAAGATTTTTATATCCAAGCAAAAGCTACAAAAGATTATGATATCAATGATAAATTGAGGATTACTCCAGCGATCAAAGGAGTATATAGATACTTCTATTCTCCCTCATACAGAGAAAGCGGGGCAGGTGCAACAAACTTAAGTGTCGAGAGCAAAAGCACAACGCAAATGTTACTCGGAGTCATGACAGATCTAAGATACAAGATTGATGAAAATACTGATTTTATCTCTGATGTAGGATTGATGTATGATCTAAGAGACGATGCTAACAGTATCAATGCAATATTTCAAGGAACACCGGATATTCTCTTTACGACAACAGGTATAAAAAACAGTGCACTGAGCTATAATCTTGGCCTTGGGCTTTCAAAACACCTAAAAAAAGATCTGATCCTCAATGTAAAATACACTTTAAGCGGTACAGGTAGTGATCTTATAAATCATGCTTTGATCGCTAAGTTTAGATGGAAATTCTAAATGAGTATGTACAAAGACGTATACCTTTTTTAGCAGGCTATAAGCGGGCACGAATATATCGTGCCCATCTTCATGATAGAAAGTGCTGAGCATATGCATGTTATTATGACTTATAATAAAGGAAAGAGTCGTGAAAAGAAGAAATAAAATATTACTGGGTTGTTTAGCGGTATCAATGATAGTGAGTAGTTCTCGTAGTGCTCAAGGGATTTGTACCAGTACGGATTATGTGATTAGTGGCGATACAACTCAAAGTATTTCTCTAAGTTGTATGGATACTGTACATATTACTTCATCCGGGAGTATCACTGTTTCGGGGGATACTTCAAATACAGCGCTTATTAAAATCAGCGGTGGGCAAATTGTGCATAATACAATTTTGAATGAAGGAGTTCTTTCTATAACCGGAGCAGTCAATAACGAGGTATACGGAATTCACCTAAGCGCCACCACCGATAAACCCATTACCAATTCCGGCACTATCAATGCCACAAACAATTTATTTGGTGTTGGAATTGAGGTAAGTGTAATTTATGGAAATGATAGTGCCATTACCAACTCCGGTATTATCAATGCCACCACAAACAATTACGCTGGTATTGGGATTCTTATAGGGATTAATGACAGCAATATTACCAATTCCGGCACTATCAATGCCACAAACAATCCCTTTGGTACTGGGATGTCTATAGGGGATAATTATGGTACCATTACCAATTCCGGTACCATAACAGCTGATACCGCTTTAAATGTGAGTGGATCTGATGGTCTCGTTCTCAATACCGGTACTATCAATACCTCTACAATCACAGTAAGAAATATACCTTTTATAAATTCAGGAAAGATTTATCTGCACAAAGGCGCAGTAGCGTCACAAATCGATAAGTTTATTCAAAGTACAAGCGGCATGTTGAGTATAGATGCATCGATATCTGCAGATGGAACCTCTGCTACAAACCCCACGATAAACGCCGCGACATCCGCATCATTAGCTGATAAAAGTACAATCAATGTCAATATTATAGGTAATAATGCAGAAAAATTCTTCTTAGACAACAATGGAACACTAAATAATGTCATAAACTCCGGGAATATTGATGCTAATGTTACAAAACTTAATATAACCGATAATTCACCAATCTTGAAATTTGAAGCATATTTGAATGATACAAATACAAGCTTGAGCTTATTGGCAGTAAAAGACACGAACATTGCCCCGGCTAATTCTCCTACGGTCGCAACATCGACCTCTATGGTAAACCTTGAAATACTCGATAGTTTCAGCTCAATAGTACAAAACAGACAAGGCACTATGAGAGGCTTGGGTTCGGGTGATATCATCTTTAGCGATAAGTATGTATGGGTGAAACCATTTGGTGCATATAGCAAGCAGAACAATAAAGGCGGTAAAAATGGTTTTGATGCTACAACATACGGTTTTGCTTTCGGTTCCGATGGAGAATACGAGCCAGGTAAACGAGCAGGGATGGCATTCTTTTTCTCAAATACTGATGTAAACGTTAACGATCTTATTCAAAATAATACGATAAGTGCATTTACATTTATTGCTTATGGCAGTCAACCTATCATAGATGACAAAAGTATTTTATATTATCAAGCAGGATTTGGATGGCAAAATAATGACTCATCGAGATATGTCAATACAGTAGGACAAGCGGCAAAAGCAGATTATACTTCTAGTAGCTTCTTTATCCAAGCCAAAGCTACCAAGGATTATAAGATCAATAATAAACTAACGATGATCCCCGCTATTCAGGGAGTATACAGATATTTTAAAACACCGTCATACTCAGAAGTTGGAGCCGGGGCTTACAATCTAAATGTCAATAGCTCCAATACAGAACAAGCATTGCTCGGAGTATTGACGGATTTAAAGTATAAGATTGACAAAAATACGAAATTTTTCACACACATCGGATTGATGTATGATTTTAATAGTGATGCACAAACAATCAATGCTTCATTCCAAGATTCACCAGATATACCTTTTACGACACTCGGTATAAAAAACAGTGCCTTTGGCTATGAGGTTGGTTTTGGAATATCCAAGCAGTTAAAGAAATCTTTGGTACTTGATGTCAAATACAACCTTAGCGGAAGAGGAAACGATTATATCAATCATGCTGTTTCTGCTAAGTTCAAATGGAAGTTTTAAACCTTATATGTATAAAAAGATTTTGCTTTTATTTGTCATAATTCTTATAAGCGGGTGCGGATATATCGTGCCCACTCCTGCTCAGAGATTTACTACGCTAAAAAAGCTCATCGATCATCATGATGTGCAAAGTGAAGTATTGAGCGCAAAAAAGTTTGATCTGTATAGCGTTCATAGCAATCTTTCACAGTGCGAGAACAGTTTTGTATCTATTTACATAGAAGGTGATGGTCTGCCTTGGATTACGATCGATACGATCTCACAAGATCCAACTCCCATAGATCCATTAGGATTAAAACTTTTCTTACAAGATACAAATCAATGCAAAGTATATCTGGCCCGTCCATGTCAATATGTTAGAAACTCATCTTGTGTGCAATCTATCTGGACAAACCGTCGCTTTTCTGAAAATGTGATAGAAAGCTTTAATCAAGTATTGGATGAAATTAAAAAGAGATCAGGGGCTTCATCGTTTAAACTTTTTGGTTATTCGGGAGGAGGGGCTATTGCTGCACTTTTAGCGGCTAGAAGGGATGATATATCAAGACTTGTGACTATTGGTGGAAATCTTGATACTGCGTATTGGACAAAAGAACACTATATATCGCCTTTGAGCGGGTCTCTCAATCCTGCAGACTTTTCACAAAAATTAAAAAAAATAAAGCAAATTCATTTGGTCGGAGAGGATGATACGATTGTAGGTTTTTCGGTACTTAAATCATATTGCAAGAGATTTGAAGATAAACGCAACATACGTTATAAGATATATAAAAAATTTAATCATCATTGCTGTTGGAAGCGATACTGGAAAAATATTTTAAGTGATTTGGATAAAAAAGGGACAAATACCTTTGAATTGTGCAAATAACTTCATCAGTGTCCAAGGCAGACTTGATTTAAAAGTCGACATTGGATATTACATATATTGTTTGTATTTGTCGTCTAGAGCTTTTTCTGCTTCCTTGTAATATTTGCTATCTTCACAAGATTGTGATTTTATAAGCGGTCTGTATTTCTCAAAAGTACTCCAAACTGTTTGTGCCCCTTTGTCTTTTCCCATAACTTTTAATGCTAAAGCAGTAGAAGCGTTTATCAATCCTTTTAGTATCTTGCTCTCTTCAAGCGTTTGTGGATTTTTTTTTAATTTTCTCCATTTGTCTTCTAAAACCTCATGTCCTTCTACAAATTCATCTTTAGAGATAACCTCTAAAAATATTTCGATATCTTTCAAAATTTCCCCTAATTAAAATTGTAGGGTATAATAGCAGAAAATTTTTAATTTGGTATAATTTACTGAAATGAAATGCAGGGGATTATTTTGGGCGAGACAGATAAACAAGAAAAAATAGTTAAAATGTTCGATGATATTGCACCGACTTATGATAAAGCGAATCGTGTTTTGAGCATGGGTATAGACATACAATGGAGAAAAAAAGCTTGTGATGAAACATTTGCAAGATATAAAAAACCTATAGATTTGATAGTTGATGTTGCCTGTGGAACCGGTGATATGATGGGATATTGGAAGAAAAGAGCTCAAAGCTCCGGCATTCAAGTAGGAAAGATACTAGGAGTTGACCCATCAAGAGGTATGACGCAAGTCGGTAAAGAAAAATTTCCGGAATTCGAATTTGTTATCAGTGAAGCCACCAATCTGCCTTTGGAAAATGAGAGTGCGGATATCTTGAGTATCAGTTACGGTATCAGAAATGTAGTCAAGAGAGAAGAAGCATTTAGAGAGTTTGCCAGAGTCGTAAAACCCGGTGGATATGTTGTAATTTTAGAGTTTACAAAAGATGACAAAAAAGGTTCTCTATTTGCTATAAAAGATTTTTATCTCAATAAAGTGTTACCTAAGATCGGAGCTTTTATCTCTAAAAATAAAGAAGCTTACGAATATCTGCCAAATTCCATTGAAGGTTTTTTAACTTCTACTATGCTTCAAAAAGAACTAGATACTGCAGGTTTTGAGACGGAATTCTCTAAAAGCTTTTCTATGGATATTTCAACTTTAGTGATAGCCAAAAAAAGATGAATGATGCCTCTAGTCAAACTCAAAGTGTCAGTAGTCTAAATACTCAAATAAAGTCTCTTCTTGAGAGTACTTTTATACATGTGTGTGTAGAAGGAGAGGTTTCTAGATTCACTTATCACAGTTCAGGACATCTTTATTTCTCACTAAAAGATGAAAAATCTACCATCTCATGCGTGATGTTTAAGGGCAATAATTCCAAGATGAAATTTCGTCTAGAAGAGGGGATGAATGTCATAATCCACGGATCAGTTTCAGTATTTGTTCCCAGAGGAAGTTATCAGTTAAATTGTATCAGCATGGAACCAAGCGGCAGCGGAGCTTTGGCAAAAGCATACGAACAACTAAAAACTAAATTAAAAGACCTAGGCTATTTTAATCCAGAAAATAAAAAGCAGATACCAAGATATATAAAAACTATAGCTCTAGTTACATCAGGTACGGGTGCTGCCCTCCAAGATATGCTTAGAGTAGCACAAAAAAGATGGCCGCTAGTGAAGATAAAGATCATAGATACTGTAGTTCAGGGTGAAAATTCTGCACCCAACATAGCAAAAAATATCGCTATTGCCGATTCTCTAGGTGTCGATGTCATAGTTGTTTCAAGAGGAGGAGGAAGTATAGAGGATCTTTGGGGGTTTAACGAAGAAATAGTTGCAAATGCTATCTATAAGGCTAACACGCCTATTGTCTCCGCTGTTGGACATGAGATAGATTTTGTTATCAGTGATTTTGTCGCAGATCTAAGGGCTCCAACTCCATCGGCTGCTATGGAGATGATCTTACCGGATCGTGTAGAGATCATGATGGGCATAGATGGAACAACAGATCAATTTAATACTATATTTAGACGTTTGATTCATCAAAAAAGCATGGAACTATTGAGTCTAAAAAATGAATTTAAAAGATACTCTTTTGAACAGAAAATTCATATCATGGATAGTGAGATAAAAATATTAAAAGATAGACTGGTTTCAAAAGTATTTCAAATTATTGAAGACAAACAGAGAAAAAGTACTGTTTTAAGTGAAAATATATCGTTTGCATATAAACAAAATATTACAAAATATGAGCAATTATTGAATAATTTAAAAAATGCTTTCTTATCAAAAGATCCGACACTTGGATTAAATGAAACATTTGCACAAGTCGTTAAAAATGGTAAAACTATAAAGGCAGAAGTTTTGAAAAAAGATGATATTTTTGAATTGCAGACAAAACATATAGTGATAGAATCACAAGTTTTAAGTACTAAAAAAGTTTGATAGAGATGATCAAATCATTACATCTCTATCAGGGATACTCTATATTATTGTCTTACCGTTAGATTATTTTTCTTGATGCTCTCGATCATCTTTGAGATACCTTCCATCTTCAATGTTTCTTGCTCCATATCATCTATAGCGTCTAAACTAAAATGCGGAAGTTTTTTGTCAAGATATCCTGTATCAAATATGCCGTTTATAAAATCTTCATCTCTTACTATTTGACGATGAAGCGGTATGTTGCTTGCAACGCCTCTTACAATGAATCCGTCCAAGGCTCTTCTTGCTTTATTTACCGCACCTTGCCAGTCTAAACTCCAGATGATTAATTTTGTTATCATAGAGTCATAATGAGGCGGGATTGTATACCCTTTGTAGGCTATAGAATCAAGTCTAACTCCAGGTCCACCGGATGATAGATGTTCAGTGATCTGACCAGGAGATGGAGCAAAGCCTTTTTGAGGATCTTCTGCATTAATCCTAAATTCTATCGCATATCCTCTAAAAGTGATCTCTTCTTGCAAGAATCTTAATTTATCTCCACCTGCAATCTCGATCATGCGCTGTACGATGTCGATACCGCTAATAGCTTCTGTAATAGGATGTTCGACTTGTACTCTTGTATTCATCTCTATAAAATAAAAATTATCATTTTTATCTACTAAATATTCCAGTGTTCCGACATTCTCGTATCCGAGTCTAAACATTGCTTTTTGTGAAGCCCTGTATATCTCTTTTCTGGTATTTGCATCAAGTCTTGGAGACGGTGCCACTTCTATGACTTTTTGATGTCTTCTCTGGATTGAGCAATCTCGCTCTCCCAAATGCACGACATTTCCATATCTGTCAGCTATGATCTGTACTTCTATATGTCTTGGATTTTCAAGGTATTTTTCTATAAAAACATCGCCTTTACCAAAGAAGTTTTTTGCTTCATTTGTAGCAGCCTCATATAGCTTTTTAAAATCTTTTGATTCATGAACTATTCTCATTCCACGGCCGCCACCGCCGAAAGCTGCTTTTATGATAACAGGAAAACCTATCTCATCTGCAATTTTGATAGCTTTGGAGACATCATTGATAGGCTCATCAGTGCCTGGCAATACAGGAATCCCTACTCTTCTCATAGCCTGTTTAGAGGCGATTTTATCTCCAAATAGAGCTATGTGTTCAGCTTTGGGACCGATAAATGTGATACCGTTTTTTTCACAGTATTCTGCAAATTCAGCACTTTCAGATAAAAAGCCATATCCCGGATGAATAGCATCACAATCTGCTTTTTTTGCTAATGACACTATTTTTTCATAATCAAGATAAGCGCGTATCGGATCACCCAATATCGGGTAACATTCATCAGCTTTTTTTAGCCATACACCTTGTATATCAACCTCAGAAAATATAGAAACGGTTTTTATATTCAACTCTTTGCACGCTCGAATTATTCGCAAAGCTATTTCGCCTCGATTGGCTATCAAAATCTTTTTGATCATGATCAGACTTCCTTTTGAAATTAGATAAAAATAGCAGTGATGCTTTTTGTCAATTATATGTAATTATGCTTGAAAGAATAATTAAATTCTTAATAAAAACTAAATATATTAAATTAATCGGTCATTTTTCAAGATAATATAAGATGAACCGATAAAAGCTAAAAAAGTCAAAATAGAAGATACACCAAAGGCATAAGAAAAATTCTTTGTTATGTCCGTTAGATAACCTGCTCCCACAGGACCAATTATTTGACCCAATGCAAAAATTATAGTTATCTTACTGAAGATTTTTGCAGTTTTTTCCATACCGAAAGTCTCTGCAGTCAAAACAGCCATTATAGATGGAGTTGCCCAAACAGAAATCCCAAATAAAGATGCTGAAACCCAAAGATAGGATGATGGCATATCCAATGCCATAATAAGATTGGATATACTTTGTATTAAAAATACTACGCTAAGTGTTTTCCATCTGCCGATCTTGTCGGCTAAAATCCCGAAAAGTGCTCCTGAGAACATACTTAGAAAACCAAGTAGTATCCAAAATGGAGCTGAGAGACTAGATGAAATATGCCATTTATCCATACTGGCCAGTACAAAAAATGTTACATAAACCACATAGGTAATACCAAAACAAAAGTAGATACCGCTTATTCGTATAAATCTTATATCTCTAAAGATCTCAAAGTATGGTTCATTATCACTCTCTTTTACATTTGCATGTGGATTGTCATGTTTGAGTCCGGGGCTTATTATAAAAGCTATCAACATAGTGATCGCTGCAAATATTCCCCAGGTTATTTTCCATGAAGCAGCTTTGTAGATAGATTCCATATAAGGTACGATATAGCCGCTGAAGACGATGGCGGAACCATTGCCGACAGTAAGGATTCCTACGGCTTTTCCTCTTATGTCTTTTGGAACTATTTGAGTGATATAAGCCATGATAGACATATTTGCAAGGGCTCCGAAAAATCCTGCAAAAAAATAGAAGAATGAGACGGATATATAGCTTGATCCCAGAGTCATAAGGAACATAAACAGACCCTGAGTCAAAAGAGATCTGACTATAAGCTTTGGAGCGCCGAATTTACTGTAAAAAGCGCCTGAGAATAGAAGCCCTCCCAGATAGCCTAAAAAATTACTGGTCCCTATAAAACCGGATTGAGTTATGTTGATACCCAAATCCGTTTGCATGCTTGGTAAAACCATTCCAAAGGCAAATCTTCCAAGTCCGAGGCTTGCAAATAAAACCAATATACCTGCGATTATCGCAAAAGCATATTTTCTCACTTTAATTTTCCACTCATACTACCTAAGTTTATTAGCGAAAAAGAACTGTTTGTTTTTAGTTCGTTTAAAAATTCTTCCATATTGCGAGATGGTCTTTTCCAGATAGGATTTTGTACTTGTGACAATCTTATAAGTTCACTTTTTGCTTTAAACAAAGAGCCTACTTCATCTATAAGTCCTAACTTTTGAGCTTTACTTGCCATAAAAATTTTTGCATCCGCATAAGTTTTATAACTAGCAGGATCTAAGTGCCTTGCTTTTGAGACATCATTTATAAACATTTTATAAGCATCATCTACCAATTCTCTCATAGCAGTTTTTTCTTTGGGTGTCCATTCTCTTGTAAAAGTTCCCATTTGTTTGTAAGCTCCTGCTGATACGACTTGCTCTTTAATTCCAAGTTTACGTGCTAGTTCTTCTATGTTAGGAGCTTGAAATAACACCCCTATAGATCCTATAAAAGATCCTGGATTTGCTATGATCTTATTCGCCCAAATCGAAGCGTAATAACTTCCGCTTGTCATGTTACCGCTAGCATAAGCGATTACAGGCTTGAGGGATGCAAGTCTTTTTACGGCCAAAGAAAGTTCAACAGAAGGTGCCAGTGCACCGCCTGGGGAGTTGACTTTTAGTAAAACGCCTTTTATGGATTTATTGCTTGCAGCATCGTTTATCTGCTCCATGATCTTATCAATATCCCCTATCTGTCCCTCTATTTTTATGACTTCAAGGTTTGGTTTTTGTAAGTCCTCTGTACCAAAAGGAGAAAATATTATGAAAAGTAAAAGTAAAAAGATCATAGCTTTAAAATGATTTTGTATATAATCTATGATCTTCCCAATGAATCGGAAAATTATCATTTTATCTCCTTCCCGTTAATATAAGTTTTATCGACTGTTTGAGAATGCAAGATCAATTGGGTGCATAGATTATCACATGATGTTAGTTTGTCTGGCATTTTGATGGTTATGATATCTGCATCTTTTGCTTTATCTAATACACCGTTATTGAGCCCAAGTGCAGTTGCTGCATTTATAGTGCTCATCTTTAAAAGTTGTTTTGATAATTTCTCAAGATCTCCAAGATGATGTATCATGAGAGCCATCCTCATTTCATCCCAAAGACTAAGAGAAATATTTGAACTTAATCCGTCTGTTCCTAAGTTTAACATATTTTTGTCTATATTTTCTATACCTAACCTACCGGAGTTTAAAAGTCTGTTTGAAACAGGACAATGTGTGATATATCCACCAAGTTCTTTTATCCTATCTATCTCTCTTTGCTCTGCTTTAGTGCAGTGGGTAAATAGTGTTTTGGTATCATGAAAAAGATCCAAATAGTCTAGACTGTTTGTAAGAGGTTTGGCATTTGGTGCAAATGCGTTGAAAAACTCTATAAAATCACCGCTACCATCATCTAACCAATCTCTCTCTGCTTGACTTTCCATAAAATGAGTAGAGACTAGGTAATCTTTTTCTCTCGCAATATCTAAGGCGTGTTTTGCAAGAATTGGGTGCGTAGAGTAAGGTGAATGAATAGAAATCGCCGGTATAAAAGTTGGACTTCTATACTCTTCGCTTTGTTGTAACTTTGATTTGAAATCATTAAATAAAACGTCTACCGTATCGGCTCTAGAACCCAGAATTTCAGTAAAATAGACGACTTTTTGAGGTGTTTTGATGCAAGCATCGAAGTCATCCCCAAAGCTGCTGATCTCTCCTAGAGTAGTAGTTCCGCTTTTTAGCATATTCTCCAACTCATTTTCTATACACCCCTGTGTGCTATTATGTAAGATCTCGTCTCTGTTTCTTATAACACTGTTTAACCAGGGGATAAAATCTCCGTATTTAAGAGATGTTTTATTTGCACTAAATTCCAGATGAACATGAGAGTTGATGAGCCCAGGGAGAATTACAGAGTTTTCACCCGCCCAAATTAATTTTGCATCGCCGTATTTATTTATAATATCTTTGCTTTTTCCTATTTCTATTATAGTTTCATCAAAACAGATGGCACCATTTTCAATGATATCAAAATTATCATTGCACGTAATAATATAATCAGCTGTTAATATTTTCAAGTAAAAACCCTTATATAATTTTTCAAAATTGTAGCATAAATGTAAGATGAGATTTTTTTAGGGATTATATAATTATATAATCCCTTTATTCTAGAGTGTTATTTTTGTTCCTAAGACTTTTAAGAATTGTGATATCCACTCAGGATGAGCCGGCCAAGCAGGTGCGGTGACCAAGTTACCATCTGTAAAGGCATCCGTTACTGCAATATCTTTATAACTTCCACCGGCTTCTCTCACTTCCGGAGCACAGGCAGGATAAGCAGAACAGGTTTTCCCTTTTAGCAGATTTGCAGCCGCAAGTATCTGGGCTCCATGACAGATAGCTGCTATGGGTTTGTTCGCATCTGCAAAATGTCTCACAAATTCCAATACTTTGTCATTTAACCTTAAATACTCCGGCGCTCTTCCTCCAGGTATTACAAGTGCGTCGAAGCTTTTTACGTCTATTTCACTAAATGTTCCATTTAACGTGAAATTATGACCGGGCTTTTCACTATAGGTTTGATCACCTTCAAAGTCGTGAATAGCAGTTCTGACAAAATCACCTGCCTTTTTTTCTGGGCACACTGCAACCACGTCATGACCTACGGCACCAAGTGCTTGAAAAGGTACCATAACTTCATAATCTTCTACAAAATCACCTACGATAAATAATATTTTGCTCATGTCGACTCCTTGTAAAATTATATAAGAGAAGTATAACTCGTCTTGGTAAACAAACACTTAATAAAATTTTTTAGTTGCTATTGGTATAATAAAGAAATTTTTTAAACAAAGGAAGAAATGTGAAGATTGTTGTAATCCAAGGACCGAATTTGAATATGTTAGGACATAGAGAGCAAAATATTTATGGACCTATGAAATTAGAAGAAATCCATGCACAAATGGAAGCAGTTGCTAAACAAAACGGTACTGAGATTGAGTTTTTTCAATCAAATTTAGAAGGTGAAATAGTAGATAAGATCCAAGAGTGTTTAGGTGATGCAGACGGTATAATCATTAATCCGGCGGCTTATTCTCATACCTCAATAGCTATAAGAGATGCTATCAGTGCTGTTGCATTACCAACTATAGAAGTGCATATAAGTAACATTCACAGAAGAGAAGAATTTAGAGCAAAAAGTATGACTGCTGAAGTAAGTACGGGTGTTATCACAGGATTTGGACCGTTTGGCTACCACTTGGCAATGATCTCTCTTTTACAAATGTTAGGTGAGATGGAAGCATTGCAAAAAGCTCAAGCGGAAGAGCAAGCTAAAGCTTAATGAATTATATATTAAAAAATGAAAATGCCGTATACTTTGAATGCGGCTTCTCATGTGATAGTGAGATCTTTTTAAGACTTGGAGATGATGCTTATTTCCTAACTGATGCCAGATACGTAACAGAAGCGAAAGAGTATATAAAAAACGCCCAAGTTATAGAGATGGACAGAAGAGATCCTTTAAAAGCCGCGCGAAAGATCATCAGAAGTTCTAAAGTGAAGACGATCGTGTATGATCCGTTTGAATGGAGCGTAGATGCATTTGAAAGATTAAGTTCAAAGCTAAATATTAACTTTTCAAAAAAAGTGAATTTTTCACAACAGAAGAGAATTATAAAGAGCAAAGAAGAACTTGATATTTTAAGAGCTGCAGCAAAATTAGGAGCAGATGCTTTCGACAGATTTGCCGGTTTTGTGAGAGAGAACGGTTTTGGGATGAGTGAAAAAAGATTGTTTAACGAAGCAGAAAATATATTTAAAAACTATGGTGAGCTAGAACTTAGTTTTTCACCTATTGTAGCATTAGGTGAAAATGCGGCAAAACCTCATGCTCTGCCTTCAGAAAAAATTCTTCAGGAAGGTGAATTGATCCTGTTGGATGCCGGTGTCAAATACAAAAGGTACTGTTCTGATCGAACAAGAACCGCCCAAGCCGGAGAGTCCATGGTATTTGAAAAGAATATGAAGTTTAATGATAGTCTGAAACAAAAAGTTTACGATACGGTTTTGAGAGCTCATGAAGCATCTATAAAGAAGGCAAAAGCCGGTGTAAAAGCCAGTGATATAGACAAAGCAGGACGTGATGTCATAGATAAAGCAGGATACGGGAAATACTTTATCCACTCAACAGGACACGGCGTTGGCTTGGATATTCATGAATTGCCGGTAATCGGCGCAAGAAGCAAAGATATCATAGAAGAAAATATGGTTTTTACCATAGAACCCGGGATCTATCTACCGGGAGAATTTGGCGTTCGTATCGAAGATACGGTTATAGCAAAAGAAACGAGTGTTGAGATCATCAGTTGAAAAAGATCAAGTTAAATCAAGATTTAACGCTTTATTTTTCCAAAAATTTTCCAAGAAGATATCGTAAAAAAACTTGTTTTAAACATAAAGCAGTAGTTGGGATAGGAGGGAATGTAGGAAATGTTTTTAAGAGATTTGATTCTGTTTTAAGATATTTTTTACAAGATAGAAGATTTCATATCTTGTGCACATCTCCTATCCTAAAGAATCCTCCATTTGGATATTTAGAACAAAATGATTTTCTAAATGCTGTTTTGGTTTTGCAAACTTCGCTTACACCAAAAGAGTTATTAAAAAATCTTTTACGAATTGAAAAAAGACAAAAAAGAAAAAGAAGTTTTAGAAATGCACCAAGGAGTATAGATTTGGATATAATATTTTTTGATGATTTAAAAATAAATACAAAAATGTTGACCATACCACATCCAGAGTGGGAAGAAAGATTAAGTGTTAAAATACCTCTTGAATATGTGAAAAAGGAAATAGCGTGAAATTTCTAACATTTAGTGGTGAAACTCCTGCAGTTGCGTTAAAACAAGCTCAAGCTGAGTGTGGAGAAAATGCTCTTGTGGTAAGTACAAAGCAGATCAGAAAAAAAACTATAAACTCTTCATCTCTCTATGAAGTAATAGTCGGAGTGGAAGAGGACCAAAAAAAAGTTATTCCGCCAAAAGAGAAATATACGCAAAAGAGCAATGACGATATGTTGGCAAATATATCAGAAGCCGCAAAACAGATCTCACAAATTGCAAAAGTTACTAACGACAATATAGGACAGAAAAGCAATATAGAAAAAGAAGTTTCGACAAAAGCAAATGAAGAAATAACATGCATAAAAGATGAAATAACAAAGTTAGCAGATAAAATAAAGCTGATCCAAGAGATGTTTTGGGAAGAAAAAGCACCGAATAGAAATAATCTACAAATTCCTGCCGAATTTGCTGAAATATATAAATTAGCTAAAAAAAGCGGCATGGGAGAAGATCATCTAGAAAATATTATGAATCTGACCTTAGAGCATATGCCCTCACGCATGAAAAGCAACAGCGAAACGATCAAAAGGTATTTTCAGGTCCTTCTTCGCAAATTAATTCCTGTCAGGGTAGAGTCTCCTGCAAATAGAAAAGTCAAAAAGGTCATGATGTTCGTTGGACCTACCGGTGTAGGGAAAACTACGACTATAGCTAAACTTGCTGCTAGATATTCATATTTGATGGAAAAACGAAGTAAAGTCGGTATTATTACTCTAGATACTTACAGGATAGGTGCCGTTGAACAGCTTTTTCAGTATGCAAAAATGATGAGGCTGCCTATAGAAGATGTAGTTGATCCAAATGATTTCAATGATGCTCTAAACTCTCTTAGTCACTGTGATATCGTCTTGATAGATACAGTTGGAAGTTCTCAGTATGATAAGCAAAAACTTGCAAAGTTAAATGAATTTATCAGAAAGAGCGATTTTCAAATAGATGTAAACCTAGTGCTCTCCGCCGGATATAAACTCGAAGATTTGGAAGAGATATATAAGAGTTATGAATTTCTTGATATTGATACTTTGATATTTACAAAATTTGATGAAACCAAGGTTTTTGGAACGATTTTTTCTTTGATCTACAATATAAACAAACCAGTGAGTTATTTTTCTACAGGACAAGAGGTGCCAGATGACCTAGTCACGGCTTCAAGTGACTTTTTGGTAAATTGTATACTTGAAGGCTTTAATGCAAAAAAGGAAAAGCATGATGAACAACCAGGCAAATAAGCTAAAAGAGATTGTTGATCAAAAAAGACAAACTGAAAAAAAAGTAAATACGAAGTATGTAGCCATCACAAGCGGAAAAGGTGGAGTAGGGAAAAGTACCATTAGCGCAAATATGGCAAACGTTTTATCTCAAAATGGCTATAAAGTGGCTCTTTTAGACGCGGATATAGGTTTGGCAAATTTAGATGTGATCTTAAATGTGCGCATCAACAAAAATATTTTGCATGTGTTAAAGGGAGAGTGTTCTCTTAGTGATATTATTGTCAACGTAAATAAAAATCTTATATTGATCCCAGGAGAAAGTGGAGATGAGATACTAAAATATAGCGATCAATTTATATTTGAGAGATTTTATGAAGAAAGTTCTATGCTAGATGATCTGGATTTCATAATCATAGACACAGGCGCAGGTATAGGCGGACATATACAGCTGTTTTTGGAAGCTGCAGATGAGGTGATAGTCGTAACCGTACCTGATCCTGCTGCCATAACAGATGCTTATGCTACAATAAAAGTTACAAGCAAGATCAAATCTTCATTATTCTTGATTTTAAATATGGTCAAAAATGACAAAGAGGCATCACTTATATTTGATAAGATCAAGAAAGTGGCATTACAAAATATAGGCAATAAACTTGATTTAAATCTTATCGGAAAATTGCCTGAAGATAGGCTAATCGCAAAGAGTATAAAGCAAAGGACTCTCTTTACGGACGACTCTCCGAATTCTTTGGCTTCAATAGATATGAAACAGATTGTAAATAACCTGGTATACAAGTTGGAACGAAAAGTGCTTAAAGATGGTGTAAATAGAAGTTTCGGTAGTTTTTTTAAAAGGCTGATTGAACAATTTTAGTTTAAAATTGGAGTTGTGGGACAATGCAAACAGAAAATTATATATATTTTTTTACGGCCTGTGGTTTTTTTATTGGGCTAGTGTTCTCTTTGCTTAACTTCGTAAGCCCGTGGGATATTTTACTTTATACAGGGGCTATAACACTATTTTTCTATCTATTTATACATGTAGTGGTGATAAATTTTATAGATTTTTCAAGACTTGGGCGTAAGATGTTTGACAAAAAAGAGCACGAAGACATAAGTGAATATTTTTTGCAAGAGTTGGACTATAGAGAAAATAAACTTGATTCTCTTTTATTGGACATTGATAAGATGAATAAACTTTATTATGCACAAACACATTTGAACAGTATGACGGAAGATGATGGAGAAAATGATCAACAAGCAGCATAATCCATATTTGCAGAGTATCAAGAAAGAGCAAGATGACTTGGTGATACAGTATCTTCCGGCTCTTCGAGCTATGGCATATCGGCTAAGAGAAAGATTGCCTTCATCCATAGATGTGGATGATTTGATATCAATCGGAACAGAAGAGATGATAAAACTCTCAAAAAGATACGATAAAGTTAAAAATGACTCTTTTTGGGGTTATGGAAAAAAAAGAGTATATGGCTCTATGTTAGACTTTTTACGTTCTTTGGATGTTGTAAGCAGAAGTGATAGAAGACTTATCAAATTGATAGATAAAGAGATTAGTAAATATTTTAATGATTTTCAAGAAGAACCAAGTGATGAATATCTAAGCGATGTCACCGGAGAAGACATAGATAAAATAAAAGAGGCGAGAAATGGTTGCAAAGTCATCTCAGTAATGCCTATAAATGAACAATTATCGATATTTTCAGGAGAAAATACGCCTGAATTGGTTGAAAAAGAACAGTTGTTGGATATAATAAAGCAAGTATTATCAAAATTTGATGAAAGAGAACAAATGATAGTGCAGCTTTATTATTTTGAAGAGTTGAACTTGAAAGAGATAAGTGATGTCTTGGATATAAGTGAGTCAAGAATATCTCAAATACATAAAAAGCTTTTGAGAAAAATCAGAAGTGAGTTAGGGAGAGATTATGGCTGATATACTAAGTCAAGAAGAAATAGATGCTTTGCTGGAAGTTGTAGATAATGACGACACAGAAAATCCTGAAAGTGTAGCGGACAATTCTGAAGAACGCCATATCATACTTTACGACTTTAAAAGACCAAACAGAGTTTCAAAAGAACAACTTCGAGCAGTCAAGGGCATACATGACAAGATGGCAAGAAATCTAGCAGCACAGGTTTCATCTATTATGAGAAGTATTGTGGAGATACAGCTTCACTCTGTAGATCAAATGACCTATGGTGAATTTTTAATGTCACTTCCTATTCCGACAAGTTTTAATGTTTTTTCCATAAAACCTTTGGACGGAAGTTGTGCAATCGAGATTAATCCTTCGATCGCTTTTCCTATGATCGACAGACTACTTGGCGGTATTGGAGAATCATTTGAAGTTACAAGAGAACTAACAGATATAGAATTAAATCTTTTAGATGCGATTCTTAGAATAATAATGCAAAGATTAAAAGAAGCATGGGCTCCCGTAACGGACATGTACCCGGCTGTAGAAGCAAAAGAATCAAGTCCGAATGTCGTACAGATAGTATCACAAAACGAAATAGTCATTATGGTAGTAATGGAGATTTCGATCGGAAATTCAAGTGGCATGATAAACATATGTTATCCTGTAATTTACCTTGAACCAATACTGTCAAGACTTGCCAATAGAGATATCATGTTGGGTGAAACTAGTTCGAAGAAAAGTAGAAATAAAGAATTAAATGCACTGATAGGAAGAGCAGAGGTTTTTGCAGAAGCTATCTTGGGTAAAACAGAACTAAGCGTTGGTGAGTTACTTGATCTTGAAAAAGGTGATATAGTTATACTTAATCGACCATCTGATGATCATGCTATCATTTCAATAGACAAAAAAGATCTGTTTTTGGGTGAAATAGGATTGCATAGATTTAGAAAATCAGTTAAAATAGAACAATTAATAAAAACAGACAAAGATGAGATCAAAAATGCATTGGAAGTCTTGGAAAGTAAAAGAAGAGCGAAGGTTTCTTCATAAATGAGGGTGTTATGTCAGATTTTTTAAAATTATTACAAGATGAGATCGTATCAACAATAGAGGGATTAACCGGGGCCAGTCCAAAAGTTGAACTTCATGGAAATATAGAAATAGACAGCAAAACGACCTTGACACCGCCTATTGCAGTCTCAAAAGTAAAAATCTCAGGTGATCTAAATACCAATATAAGTGTTGCTATATCTACTAATTTGGCAACTGCTATTGGTGATATGATGCTTGGTGGTGAGGGCACGGAAAAAGAAGAGATGGATGATGATGATCTAGATGCAACAAAAGAGATTATCTCAAATATATTAGGCTCTTTTTCTACTGCATTAAAAGCACAAAAAGATATGCCGAATATTAATTTTAGTGTTGAAAATATAGAATTCAAAGATTCTTCACAAGTTGTTGCTTTTGAAGAGTTCAATCATCTTCTTATATTTAATATTAATATTAAGAGTTGTATGGATAATATTTCATTTGCCCTTGATAGCGATTTGTATTCAAGACTCTCAGGAGAAAATGCTCCTAAAGAAATAATCGAGAAAGTAGAAAAAAGAGTACTAGAGCAGAATAATATTGAAAATCAAGTCAATTTGGATGCTTCAGAAACTAGAAATATTGAACTTATCAAAGATGTGGCATTGCCTATAAGAGTACGTATAGGTTATAAAAAAATGCTCCTTAAAGATGTTTTATCTATGGATATAGGATCAGTTATAGAATTGGAACAACTTGCAAATGATCCGCTAGAGATTTTAGTTGGAGATAAGGTTATAGCTATCGGAGAAGTGGTTATAGTAGACGGTAACTTTGGTATTCAAGTCGGAGAGATCGGATCAAGAAGAGAGCGATTGGAAAAATTAAGATAATATCTAGCTTTGACGAAAAAACTCTATAATTAATAACGAGAGTTTTTAAGCAAAAAAGATGTAATATAAAACTTAAAAATACTTCAAAAAGAAACAAAAATGTCTAAAATACTAGTTGCAATGAGCGGGGGTGTTGACTCAACAGTTACCGCATACAAATTAAAAGAAAAAGGTCACGATATACAAGGTGTATATATGAGGCTTCATAATGACGAAAAATCACATGAAGAAAATATAAGAAAGATCAAAAAAGTTTCCGAATATCTTGGCATATCTTATCATGTTCTTGACATCAGGGATAGGTTCAATGAATTTGTTTATATGCCTTTTATAAAAAAATATGAAGAGGGATTAACTCCTAACCCTTGTGCACTGTGTAATAGAAATATAAAATTTGGAGCACTCATTGAATTTGCAAAAGAGTTAGGTGTAGATAAATTGGCAACAGGACACTATGTTCAAGTTGTAGATGGTTTTATCAAAGAAGCTGTTGATAAAACAAAAGATCAGAGTTACTTTTTGGCAAATGTGAAGAAAGAGAATCTTGATTTTGTTACGTTTCCTTTGGGTGAGATGTATAAAGAAGATGTAAAAAAATTTGCTTCTCAAATAGATGTCTTACAAGAGTTTGCAACACAAAAAGAGAGTAGTGAAATATGTTTTGTAGATACTACTTACATAGATGTTTTAAAAAAACACACAAGTACTGATAAACCAGGAAATGTTTTAAATACCAAGGGTGAAATAGTAGGTGAACACAAAGGATATATGCATTACACGATAGGGAAAAGAAAAGGCTTTAGTGTAAAAGGAGCTCTAAGTCCACACTATGTAATATCTACGAATCCTCAGACAAATGAGATAATAGTAGGCGATAAAGATGATTTGACTATGAACAGTTTTGTAGCAAAAGATGTTAATATGTTTATCAACGAAAGTAAATTTGAGTGTTCAGTTAAGATAAGATATAGAAGCCCAAAAAGCAGATGCATTGTAAATATAAAAGGTAATGATGCAGAGATATTACTACATGAGCCTTTGCAAGCAATAGCGGCTGGACAGATGGCAGTTTTTTATGATGGTGACATGGTTATAGGTAGTGCCTGGATAGTATAATTTAAACTCAATTGCAGAAATTTTTTGGTAATATTCTCTATCTGAAATCAAAAGTGGGTAGAGAATGAACATAAAAAAGTTAAAGCTTTCGACCATGTTTTCGATTATGTTTGCTTGTGCATTTATCGCAATTTCAACAGTTTTTTATTATTACGGTTATGTTAAAGAAAAAGAATCTTTGACACAAAACTTGAAATCTCAAGGTACATCGGTACTAAATTTTGCCGATGTTTTATTAGACTCTAGAAATCAGAAATTCTTTAGCGGGCAATCAACCGAAATACCTCAAATGATTCAAAATGAAGTTTTTGATAGATTTACGAAATTATCAAAAGGAAAAGTATTTTTCAAAGAAGCTTCAAATACTCCTATGAATCCTAAAAATAAAGCTACAGAATATGAAAGTAATATAATAAATATATTTAAAGAAGACAGACAACTAAAACAATACGAACAAAATATTAAAGATTCAAATAAAAGTTTTTATTTGATGGCTCGTCCTATCATGGCAGAAAAAAGATGTAAAATGTGTCACCCGACTTGGAGGCCTGGAGATGTGATAGCGATTGAAGATGTTAGGATAGATCTGAGCGATTTTAGCGCGTCTATTGATAACAACATACTACTGACGGTTCTGACGGGGATCATCAATATAGTTATAATTCTACTTCTTACATATTTCCTCTTTAAAAAGTATGTTTCAAAACGAGTCAATAAACTTTTGGAAGTCATTTTAAGAGTAGAAAAAGGAAACTTTGTCATAGAAGATATCGTGAAAGATGAACCGGCAGACACGGAAAACAGTCAAAATGAGATTGACATGTTGTTTAGACATATGAATAAGATGGTAAACACTCTCAAGCCGGTTATAGAAAATGTCGTTATGGAAAGTAAACATATGGCTTTTAATGCAAGTTATGGTTATGCAAAGATAGATAAGACGAATGAGCTCGTAAAAACACAGCATGACGTACTTGAAAATTCACAACAAAAATTAAAAGAGATATTTCAAGATAATGCAATTATGCAAGAAACATTGTCAAAGATGATGGATAGTTCGCATAATTCAAATAAGATTGTTGATAAGAGTAAGTTGGAAGTTTCAAAGAATTTAGAGCAAGGATTAGATGCTGCAAAGTCCATGGAAGAAACAACCATGACAGTACAAGATTTAAAGACTTTCTCAAATGAGATCTCAAAAATGATGGATATTATCTCAGACATTGCAGATGAAACGAATCTTATATCACTGAATGCGGCGATTGAGGCAGCTCGTGCAGGCGTTCACGGAAGAAGTTTTGCAGTTGTGGCGGAAAAGATAAGAGAGTTAGCTGAGGTGTCTCAAAAAAATGCCGATGATATTGGTGTTGTACTGAAAAAGATAAACCAACAGATAGATAATGTTTCTCAAAGTGCAAAAAAATCAAAAGAAAGCGTTATTACGCTAGCAGACAGCTCAAAGGTTATAGAGAAAAACTTTGAAGATATAAGAGACAGTTTTGATTTGATCTCAAAATATTTAAGCGAATTTAATATCCAATTTACTGAAGAATCTACTATGCTAAATAAGATGCAAGAAGAATTGGAAAATGTTGATGCTTCTAGCAAAACTCTTGTAAAAAATGCAGAAGATGCAAAAGAGATCATGAAAGATACGGCTGATAAAAGTGCATCATTGAAAACTCTTGCAGATGGGTTTGAAGTAGTTTTGGATAACAGAGACGCCAAAAGAACAGTTATAACTCCTCCATTGGAGGCAAAGGATGCAAAATCAAATAGTTTATATGTATTTGACTTGTCATCCAACGGCATATCTTTTTATGATGTCAATGAAGAGATAAATAGGCAAAAAGGCGATATTCTTACGATCAAGACGAAACATGAACTCTCCGGTAAAACAGAATTTAAATGTGAGATTATATACGTAAGCAAAGATACTATTAAAAATGTACATTTTTATGGAGCTAGGATAATTTAACAATCCTAAAGATCAACTAGAAGAGAGCGTAATATTTTGCCTCTCTTTTTTTAATTTTTTAGTGAGTTTATTTATGATCTTCGTACATTCTTTTGATGGATTTGTTTTGCTGTATTCTTTAAACCACTGCAGTTGAGAATATATATCTTGAACATCTCCGAAGCTTTTTTGAGCTTTTTTGCATTCTTCGATCTTACTTTCTTCTTCTGCTATCTGACAATTTTTCAGAAATTCAAAAGCATATCTGGCAATCTTAAACCTTATTCTTACCTCATGAAATTTTTTATCACTGTCATGTTCGCTGGATAATGTACGATATATGTGCATAGTATCAGCAAAATATTGTTCTGCAACTTCTATCATATGTAGGTATGAGTCAATACCTGGAAGAGTGTGTAATTCATCAGAGGCATTAAGAATGATCGATGATATTTCATCCAAAGTTTCTTTGGTCCATACTCTTTTATACTCATTTATTCTATATTGTCTTATCTCATTTTTTAGATTAGGGAATTTTTTTTCATTGATCGTCAATAGCAATACATCTAAATCTCTTAACACGTTAGTGTATTTTAATGCTCTTTTTAACGATTTTATTATCTTTTTTTCTTCGGGCATAAAAAGTTTTAACAAAGATACAACTCTTCTAGTATATACTCTAAATTTATGAAGATGTTCTATATCACTATTATCATGCACGGCGTTTGCATTTTTTAGTGCATTTAAAAGGTTAAACATAAGATAATTTACAAATAATAGATTATACATAAGTGTATTTTATCGTAATTTTATTTAAAGTTTAAGAATGATATAGTAAGCTATGTAACATATGTTACAGACAATTTTTAAATATAGTTGTACAATAGTGATATATTTTAAAATAGGAGAAGCTTATGAAGTGTAATGTTGGTGGAATGGACAGAGTAGCTAGAATTGTAGTTGGTGCAGCATTGGTTGCATACGCATATTATGCAAAGCAACCTATAGCTTATATCGGAGTTATACCTTTAGTTACTGGATTAGTCGGATTTTGTCCCCTATATCCTCTTTTTAAGTTTAGCTCATGCAAGAAAGAAGATTAGAAGAACTTTATAGGTTTTTTGATAATTTCACACAAAGTGAAACTGATAAATTTTTCACTTATGCAAAAAAAGTTTCTTTTCCAAAGGATAAGGTACTTTTTTTGCAGGGTGAATTATGCGGTGGGATTTTGTATATTGAATCAGGAAGTATAAAAGTATATCTTCAAAGTCCTGAAGGCTACGAAATAACACTATATCAAGTAGATGCAGGTGAGCAATGCGTCATAAATACCTCAAGCTCGATCACATCTACACCGGCTCTTGCAAGTGCTGTAACTACAAGTGCAGTCAAAGGTTATATATTAGATACAAATAGTATAAAAGAACTCATGAGAGAATCTGACAGTTATCAAGATTATATGTTTGGACTGTTTTCTCTAAAATTAATATCTCTTGCCACTCTGATTGAAGATTTGAAATTTAAGCCTCTTAAGGATAGAATTCTATCATACATTAAAAGTAAAAATTGTGAAAATATTTACACAACTCATGAAAAGATCGCACAAAATCTTGGAACATCAAGAGTGGTGGTAAGTAGAATTTTGAAAGAGTTAGAAAAAGAAGAAAAGCTGAAACTTCACAGAGGTTTTATAACCCTGTATAAATAATTTTAAACGCACAAAATTTACATAAAATCAAATAAAGTATCAAAAAACAATAAAAGGAATAAAATGAACAAAGCATTAAAAGATCAAATTATGCAAGGTGCAAAATTTAGACATGCATGTAAGCTTTTTGATGACACAAAAAAAATATCGCAAGAAGATATGAACTTTATCTTAGAGATCGGTAGAATGTCTCCATCATCCTTTGGTATGGAAGCATGGAAATTTTTGGTGATAACAAATGAAGATCTAAAGGCAAAGATCAGACCATTTTGCTGGAATCAAGTTCAGGTTACTTCTTGTTCACATCTAGTTGTACTATTGGCAGCTATCGAAAATGTAAAAGTGGAAAGCGGTATCCCAAGGAAGAGATTTGAGCGAAGAGAAGGACCAAAAGAAAAGATCGATACTTATATGAATGTTTACGCAGAACATCTTAAAGATACCTTGAGTACAGATGAAAAGATTTATTCATGGACAGCCAGACAAACTTATATTGCCGCAGGCAATATGATGAATGCCGCAGGCATGTTAGGTATAGATTCTTGTCCTATCGAAGGGTTTGATAAAGATGGAGTAGAAACAGTTCTAGGTCTTGATACCTCTAAATTTCAACTTGCTTTGGTTTTGCCATTTGGCTATAGGGTAAATGCCCAACCTGAGCATATAAGATTACCTTTTGATGAAGTTGTTGAATTTATCAAATAGCATACAGAAGCATTAAATAAAAATATAGTAAAACAAGGCTTAAAAAAATATCTTTTTAAGTCCTTATTTAGTAAAATACGCATCTACTATTTTCAAAGGAAATCATGATATGAGAGGGTATAAAGTCTTTGCAGGAACTGCAAATCCGGAATTTTCAAAAAAAGTTGCTAAATATCTAGCCTTACCACTTTCGCCGGCTGAAATCAAGAGATTTAGCGATGGAGAGATCAGTGTACAGATAAGTGAAAGTGTTCGCGGTAAAGATGTATTTATCATCCAATCAACGTGTTCACCGGCAAATGTCAATCTGATGGAGTTATTAATTTTAACTGATGCACTAAGAAGAAGTTCTGCTAGCTCAATCACGGCTATTATGCCGTATTTTGGATATGCCAGACAAGACAGAAAAGCGGCTCCGAGAGTACCTATAACTGCTAAATTGGTAGCAAATATGATACAAGTTGCAGGTATTGACAGAGTTGTAACAATTGATCTTCATGCAGGTCAAATTCAAGGTTTCTTTGATATCCCAGTGGATAATTTATATGGCTCAATCATATTTAATGAATATGTTAAAAATAAAAATTTAAAAAACCCTATCATAGCTAGTCCAGATATAGGGGGAGTAGCAAGAGCAAGAAGTTTTGCAAAAAAATTAGGATGCGATATGGTTATCGTTGATAAAAGAAGAGAGAAGGCTAACGAAGCTGAGATCATGAACATTATCGGCGATGTAGAAGGCAAAGATGTTATCTTGGTAGATGATATGATAGATACTGCCGGGACCATAGTCAAAGGTGCCCAGGTGTTAAAAGCAAGAGGTGCGACCAGTGTTATGGCATGTTGTACGCATGCGGTACTTAGCGGCCCTGCTTATGAAAGAATCGAAAATGGTGATTTGGACGAGCTTGTTGTCTCAGATACTATTCCTCTAAAACAAGAGTGTTCAAAGATAAAAGTATTAAGCGTAGCACCTACATTTGCAGAAGTAATCAGAAGAGTATATCATAATGAAAGTGTAAATGGGCTGTTTGTTTAATGAGTAAATCCAGAATTAGAAACTTTTCTATTATCGCTCACATAGATCATGGCAAAAGTACACTTGCCGATCGTCTTATACAGGAGTGTGGCGCAGTTAGTGCTAGAGAGATGAGTGCTCAGATGATGGATACCATGGATATAGAAAAAGAGCGTGGTATCACTATCAAAGCTCAAAGTGTTCGTTTGACGTATGTCAAAGACGGTGAGCCATATATCTTGAATCTTATAGATACTCCGGGTCATGTTGACTTCTCTTATGAAGTGTCCCGCTCACTTGCTTCTAGTGATGGAGCATTATTGGTTGTAGATGCCTCTCAGGGTGTTGAAGCACAAACGATAGCAAACGTCTATATAGCCTTAGAAAATAACTTAGAAATTATCCCCGTACTTAATAAGATTGATTTGCCTGCTGCTGAGCCTGAGAGAGTAAAAGAAGAGATAGAACATGTTATCGGGTTAGATTGCAGTGAAGCACTGGAAGTAAGTGCAAAAAGCGGCAAAGGAATAAGAGAACTTTTAGACAAGATCGTAGAAATCATCCCTGCACCACAGGGTGACGAAGATGCCCCTACAAAAGCGATCATTTATGACAGTTGGTTTGATAATTATCTAGGAGCTCTTGCTCTTGTGAGAGTATATGATGGCAGTATAAATAAGGGACAAGAAGTATATGTTATGGGAACAGGGAAAAAACATGAAGTTTTAAATCTGATGTATCCCCACCCTTTAGTGTTGGAAAAAACACCTACTATAAAAACCGGAGAAGTAGGTATCGTTGTACTTGGTCTTAAAAATATCGGAGATGTTCGAGTCGGTGATACTATTACAGATAATAAAAATAAAACAAAAAATCCTATTAAAGGATTTGAAGAGATAAAATCATTTGTCTTCGCAGGTATCTATCCAATAGAAACAGATAAGTTTGAAGAGCTAAGAGACGCATTAAATAAATTAAAATTAAATGATGCGAGCATATCTTATGAACCTGAAACTTCAGTAGCACTTGGTTTTGGATTTCGTGTTGGATTCTTGGGACTTTTACATATGGAAGTTGTCAAAGAAAGGTTAGAGCGAGAATTTGGTCTTGATTTGATAGCTACAGCACCTACTGTAACTTATAATGTGGAAAAAACAAACGGAGAAATACTAGAGATACAAAATCCAAGTCAATTGCCGCCTGTAAATGAGATAGTAAAGATAACAGAACCATATGTCAAAGCTACTATTTTGACACCTACGGATTTTCTTGGAAATATTATTTCACTTCTAAATACAAAAAGAGCGATCCAAGAAAAGATGGATTATATTACAGAAGAGAGGGTACTTTTGGAGTATTCGATCCCTATGAATGAAATAGTAATGGATTTCTATGATAAACTCAAATCAGTCAGTAAAGGCTATGCAAGTTTTGATTATGAACAGACCGATTATCGAGAAGGTGATTTAGTCAAGCTTGATGTTTTGGTCGCTGGTGAAGTCGTGGATGCACTCTCTATTATCGTTCCAAGAGAAAGTGCTACGAGTAAAGGTAGAGAGTTTGTAAAAGCTATGAAAGAGATCGTCCCAAGACAGCTTTTTGAAGTAGCTATTCAAGCGAGCATAGGCAATAAAGTTATAGCTAGAGAAACCGTAAAGTCTATGGGGAAAAATGTTACTGCCAAATGTTACGGTGGAGATATCACAAGAAAAAGAAAGCTTTTAGAAAAACAAAAAGCAGGTAAAAAAAGGATGAAATCTATAGGAAGAGTACAACTTCCTCAAGAAGCATTTTTGACTGTTCTAAAGTTAGACTAAAGAGCAAATATGCGTTGCCTTCTATGCTTAGATTATAGTCTGCACGTCATATGTAAAAATTGCCTGAAAACAATCCTCAAACCCACTCTTCAAAAAAGAATTTTAGATGATGGGTTTGTGGTCTACTCCTTTTATAAATACAGCGAATTATCAAAATTATTACACACAAAACACACATATATCGGCGCAAAAGTTTTTTCACAACTTAGCGACAATGCTATCTTGCCATTTTTAAAGACTGTAAATATTGAGGATGTATATTTGCTTCCGGTGGACGATCACACAAGAGGAGGGTACTCTCATACTGCAGTTATGGCACAAGCAGTAAAGGATTATGTAAAACCAATTTTTGGTTCGCTTAGGGCCAAAAACAAAATAAGATACTCCGGTCAGAAATTAAATATAAGAAAGACTCAAAAGAGAAATTTTAGACTATCTTGCAAAGAGGGTATAAATGTTATCTTATTAGATGACATTGTCACTTCAGGGCATACTTTGATGGAGGCTAGAGAAATTTGTGAAAAACATAATATAAATGTTCTTTTTGCTATAACTTTAGCTGATGCTAGAGAAAGCTAAATAAATCTTGCATGGAACGGTACTTTATAAGTACTCCATGCAAGATTTGGCGATTTATTTAATTGATGATATTTTTTTAGCTAGTTTATTTTTGATTTTTTCCATCATACTTTCTATGAAGTTTTCATAGAATTTTTTAGCAGAGTTTACAAGAGTTCTTCTTTTTGTGAGTTCCATTCTTGTATTTCTATCGATTCCAGGCATTCTCTGTTCTTGTGTGATTTTCTCTAGATCTTGATCAACCAAAGATCTAATCGTTCTGCCGAGTTTCCTAGCTTGTTTTATAGCTTTGCTGTCTTTTAGAACATAATAGTTGTCAGGATCATTTAAGTCTATATTATATTTGCTTTTTATAGCTTCTGCGTTATTGAAAAAACTGTCAAACTGTTCTTTTATATCTGTATATTCGTGTTCATTAAATCTGTTGAAGCTGAACATGATCTTGCTTGGATCTATGAGTCCTTTAACACTTTCTAAATAATCCATAGCAACTGTAAAATCGTCACTTCCGTCCATCGCAGGAATTATAAGTAGGTCGATAGTATCATAAAGGTTTGCAGTTTTCATAGCATTATGGAAAGTTTCTAATTTAATCGCTCCGACATCAATGATCTTAATACCTTCTTCGATCAAAAAGTTTTCAAATTCAAGAAATTCTTTACTTGTTTCGTTTTGGAAGTCAATCTGTCTAGATTTGTAAAAGCCGTTACTGTCGATTTTGACATCACTTCTGTTTATTTTGTCTATTTCCAACAAAACACTACCAGGTAAGTAACAGGCAATTATAGAAGAGTTGGTTGTTTTAGCAGCTCCACCTTTAAGATTAATAACAAGTAAATTCATTTTTGTTCCTTTTTAAAGTTCTCGGATTATTATACCAAAATATTAATTGTATATTATAAAAATAAGGTGTTAAAATTTAAAATGCTATAATAGGCGTTAAAGATAAAATTTTAAATTAGGAATTAGCGAGTACAAACTACTTTACCTGTAGGTTAGTTTAACGAAAAGGAGTAGTATGAAATGTTCTCATTTAAAGAAAAAGGTATCTCGATTTTTGAAAAGGCAGGAATCGAGGTAAACGGAAAAAATCCTTGGGATATTCAAGTTCATAACGATAATTTTTATGAACGTACTTTTCGTGGAGGATCTCTAGCTTTCGGAGAGGCATATATGGATGATTGGTGGAGCGTTAAGCGGCTTGATCAATTCTTCACCATAATTTTCTCTAACCAATTGGAAAACCAAATAAAATCAATTGCAATGCTGCCTTATTATTTCAAATCTTTTCTTTTTAATCCTCAAAAAGGAGAAAATGCTTTGAAAGTCGGCAGACAACATTATGATATAGGTAATGATCTTTACTCCAGAATGCTAGATAAACGCTTGGTATATACCTGTGGGTATTGGGACAGTTTTCAAGATCTAGATGCTGCAAAAAATCTTGATGAAGCACAAGAACATAAGCTTGATATGATATGTCGAAAAATCGGATTAAAAGAAGGTGATGAAGTTCTTGACATAGGATGCGGTTGGGGAAGTTTTATGCATTATGCTGCTGAGAAATACGGTGCAAGATGTGTTGGTATCTCAATATCCAAAGAACAGATAAAGTATGGAAATGAAACAAAAGGTGATCTGCCTATAGAGTTTAGATTGCAAGATTATCGTGAACTAGATGAAAAGTTTGATCACATTGTGTCTATAGGAATGTTCGAACATGTTGGATATAAAAATTATAAAAATTTTATGTCTATAGTATCTAAAAATCTAAAAGAAGATGGACTTTTTTTATTGCATACCATAGGAAGTAATGTCAGTGTCAAATATACCGATCCATGGATCGATAAGTATATCTTTCCAAATTCTATGCTGCCATCGGCCACTCAGATAGCCAAAGCGGCGGAAAATATATTTGTGATAGAAGATTGGCACAATTTTGGTCCGCAATATGATTATACACTGATGCAGTGGTATGAAAATTTTAAAAGAGCGTGGCCTGAAATAAGCAATAAATACGATTTAAGATTTTATAAGATGTGGGAATATTATCTGCTTTCTTCAGCCGCGACCTTTAGATCTAGAATCAATCAAGTGTGGCAAATTCTTTTTTCAAAACATGGTAGGAAAGTGGAGTATAAAAGATAAGATCGCATGATGAGACAACCAAAGTGCCTCATCATACTTTGATTATTTGATAGAAATATTTCTGGCTTTTTTTGATTCTTCTTTTTCAAAAGTGATATATAAAATACCATCTTCATACTGGGCGTTTATTTTATCTTTATCAATATTATTTGGGATGACAAAACTTCTGGAGATGAGCCCAAAGCTACTTTCGCACAGATAATAATCTTCTTCTTTAGCCTCATGCTTCATCTTCCTTGTGGCACTGAGCGTTAAAACATTGTCTTCAACGGTGAGACTAATATCTTCTTTTTTAACTCCTGGTAGATCAATTTCAATATCTATAGTGTTTGGACTGTGTTTTGCCATGTTTGCAAAAGGTAAATAACTCACGATATTACCTAATTTATCTTTTGCGACTTCCCAGCTTTTTTCAACTTTATCTTCAATGGCATTTAAAGCATCTTTTGAATCTTTTATAAAGTCCATTCTAACTCCTTTATCTTATTTGATCTCAATTTTTTTAGCTTTACTTTCAGCGACTTCAAGTTTTGGAATGACGACTTCCAAGACTCCGTCTTCAGTGTTGGCGTGAATATTTTCCACGTCTACTTTTTCAGGTAGCGTAAAGCTTCTCGAAAAGCTGCCGTATGAGCTTTCCATTTTGTAATAATCTTCTTCTTTAACCTCTTTTTTGACTTTTCTCTCTCCGGATATCGTCAAAACATTATCTTCGACGTTTACGTTGATATCTTCTTTTTTTACACCTGGTAGGTCTACTTCTACATGGTAGGCATTTTCACCCTCTACCGTGTTGACTTTAGGTCTAAAGTCAATGAGATTTGATTCATCGAATCTTGTATCAAAAAAATTCATGAAATCATTGACGATATCATACTTAACACTGCTTTTTTTGGATCCGGGGAACGGATTATATTTGGTTATAAACATGATAGACTCCTTTTTTTGTAGTAATTTTACAACAATAAAGAGTTTGGATAATGCTACTTAAGTTGCAATTGTTCGATCTTTTTTAAAAGCTTTGTGATATCTTTGAGAGAAACGTTTTTTCGCGTCGTGTCGAGTACGTTTTGTTTTTTTAAATCCTTGAGGTGTCGTTCTACGACTTGTCTGACCGTTCCGATAAGATTTGCGATTTCTGTATTTGATAGGTCGTGTAAGAGATTGTATTTGAAGGTATTCTTTTGATTCATGTTTTCAAGCAATAAACTGATGAGTCTGTGCATCGTATCATACAGTGATAAATCAGCTGCCAATTGCTCGGTATTTCTCATCTGTGATGCGATGTAAGGAAAAAATTTCTTGTTAAATTCAGGTTTTGTATCAATCCACTCTCGCACTTTTTCTATAGGAAATTGAAGGGCTTGAGTATCTTCCAATGCATCATATATCAGATTGTGAGAGAGCTTGTCCAACAATATGACCGTATCAAGCATATCTCCTTTTCTGTAAATAAAAATGGTTTGTTCTTTTAAAGTTTCCAAATTTAACTGATAAGCTTTGATCCTGCCATCAAGGATAGAATAAAAATGTTTTAACAAGTCATCCGCAAAAAATGGGATATTTCCTTTTTCGAAACGGACCAACTTTGCATACGAACTTATTTCCTGTTTAAATGCGTTGTCAAAGCCCTGAAATATTTGTATTTCTTGATTTTTAGCCATATTAAATTATATCATAATTTGATAAATTTTCTTATGCATTTAAAGCATTTAATAGTGATTTTGAAAAGCTTTTTACAAGATACATATCATTGATCACGATTGCTGTCATTTCTGATTTGATGTCCATATTTTTGGCTATTTCTTCTATCATTTTCACGTTGTCACTATAAGAATATGCTATATCGTCATACATCGTTTGAATTTCTTCTACATATATTTTATTTCCGATCCTTGCTTGATGATATGCCAAAGTGTTTTTTAGGATTTGAGTGCGTAAATTTTCATAAAACTCTTGTTCCTCTATACTTGTAGCATTGTATAGTTCTCTTAGATCTTGAAGCATATCTTTTATGGATTTAGATGCTGTTGCCAGATAAGACGTTTTTCTATATAGATGATCTAAGATCTCTTGATCAGTTTTATCTTGATTTTTGGTACTGATAGTTGAGATGTAACGGTAAATCTCACCTTCTAAGGCACGTATTTTTTCATAAATTTCTCGATATGGCATGTCGATATCATCCTTGTATTGTGTTAATATCGAGGTATCGATCGTGTTGTTTTTTTCTAAGATCATAGCGTCCGGTACATTGATCGCAAAAAGGGCAAATTTTTCTATTTCATCACTAAGATGTTCGATCTCTTTTCTGAGGGCATCTATGGCAATATCTGCATCATGAACGGGAATTTGATGTATGTATCTTGTGATGTTAAAAGGTTTTGTTTTAAAAAAGTTTTTAAGGAAGAAGGCGAATTTTGGTACAAATGGAAACCATATCATAACACCGATAAAATTGAAGAGTGAATGAAAAAGTGCTATCTTTATAACACTATCTACCGATGGGAGTAAAAAGTTTACAATCCAGACCAGAGGGTACAATAGAGAAAGGGCTATCAAATCTGTTGTTATATTGAAGATGACATGAGCTGCAGCCGTTCTTTTTTTGTTTGAAATACCGCCGATTGCACCGAGTATGATCGTCACGGTCGTTCCCATATTTGCTCCTATGACAAATGCACCTGCCGCATGAAAAGATATGAGATTTGCAAAGAGGGCACTTTGTATTATCGCTATGGAAGCTGAACTAGATTGAATGATGGCAGTTAAGACAAGCCCGATAATAGCATACCAATAAGGATTCTCTAATTTTATAGAAGAAACATCAAAATTATTGGCAAATACTCCCAGACTCTCTTTCATCTCGGCCAGTCCTAAAAATATAAGACCTACGCCGATTAAGATCCCGCTATAGCTTTTCCATTTGTTGTCTTCCATGACAAGGACCTTGCCAAGACCTCCAAGTCCGACTATCGCAAATGAGATTAGTCTAATATTCATCTTAAAACCGACTATTGCCATTATCCACGCTGTTGCCGTTGTTCCAAGATTTGCCCCGATGATGACCGAAACGGCACTTTGGATACTCATGAGCTCTGCACCGATCAAAGAGAGCACCATCAAGGAGACAAGAGAAGAGCTTTGGAAGATCGTGGTAGCCGTGATACCTATAAAAAGACTTTTAAGATTTGTATCAGTCGCATTTCTCATCATCTTTCTAAATGAACGGCCGGCTGATTCTTTGATTTGAGATTCAAGATAATACATCCCAAAAAGAAAAAGTCCAAGACCTGAAAATGCTTGTATAAAGATACTTGCATATTGCATAGAACGCTCCTTTTTCTTGCTTTAATTATATTACAATTATGTTAAAATACATCAAAATTAAGGGGGATGTGATAAAACAAAATATTTTTTTAGGAAATATTGTCGGACTTATTGCTATTATATTTTGGGCAACATTAGCCAGTTTTGGTGTTTTAGCAAGAAGAATCCCACCGCTTGAACTCACCTCGATGTCGTTTTTCATAGCATTTTTTATAGGACTTATTTTATGGAAGAAGCAGAGAAAAGGTATTTTAATCCATCTAAAACATCCGATAAAAGTTTGGCTTGTCGGAGTCGGCGGGCTTTTTGGCTATCATTTTTTTTATTTTTTAGCCATACAAAATGCGCCCGCTGTGGAAGCCAATCTTATCAATTACCTTTGGCCTCTTTTTATCGTACTGTTTAGCTCATTTCTTCCAAACGAAAAATTAAGATGGTTTCACGTAGTAGGTGCGATTTGCGGTTTGATAGGGGTTGCTTTTTTAGTTGGCGGGGGACATGGATTTCATTTTCAAGCGCAGTATCTAAACGGTTACCTCTTTGCTTTTACTTGTGCGATGATCTGGGCGACTTACTCGGTTCTTTCACGCTACTTTGCAAAGATTCCAACCAGTGCCGTTGGTGGCTTTTGTGGTGCGACTGCCGTGCTAGCGCTCCTGTTTCACTTCATATTTGAAACAACGGTGATCCCCAATACTAAAGAACTGTTTGCGATCCTCATGCTGGGTCTTGGACCGGTTGGAGGTGCTTTTTTTGTCTGGGATTATGGTTTGAAAAATGGCGACATCAAACTTTTGGGTACTTTAGCCTATGCGATACCGCTTCTCTCAACGCTGCTTCTCATCGCGCTTGGTCTCTCAAAAGCCAGCTACAATATCTGGATCGCTTGTGCGTTGATCATCTTGGGTTCGCTTATTTCATCTATGAATCATTTCAAGAGGAGAAAGATCATTAAAGAGACTCTTTAGCAGAGGCTTTGGTTTTACTTCTTGTAGTCGATCCTGTCTTGTTTTGCCCTCTCTTGCAAAGCTTTCCAAGTTTCACTGATGTCGTTTACACCTAGTTCAATACCAGGTTTTTCATCGCTTTGCGTGAGTGCAAGATCCATCTTAGGACAATCTCGCACGCACTCACCGCAATATATACAGAGATGATGATTATAATGATAAACTTTAGTGCCATCAAGATTTTGTGTGAAGATGATCGCTTTGGTCGGACAGACTTTTTCACATTTGTCGCAAAAGATGCACTCTGCGAGGGTGTATTTGATCAAGCCTCGATAATGCTCAATTTTTGGCAAGGGTATCTTGGGATAGTCGTGAGTGAGTGGTTTTTTGAAGAGATTCGTAAAAGATTCAATCATAGAGAGTATCATTTTAGCATCCTATTTTGCCGTACATGACATGCAAGGGTCCAGTGAAGCCAATATCGCATGTGCATCGGCATAATTGGCACCCTTGAAAATCCTAATAAAAGTAGGGACTTGTGAGTAGGTCGGGGTTTTGATGCGAACCCGGCTCAGCATATTTTCACCCACTCCCCTGACATAATAAAAGATCTCACCCCTTGGAGCTTCCAGTCTCACAAGCGCTTCACCTGTAGGTTTGCCTTTTGCCTTTACCTGTATTTCACCTTCGGGGAGTCCTTGTACGATGTTTCGTATCATCTGGATAGAATTCTTGATCTCTAAGAGTCTCACCATATTTCTGGCGTGTATATCGCCATCTTTAAACAAAACCGTTTCATATCCAACCTCGGCGTGAGGCATGAATGAACTCTCGAGTCTTGTATCGATCCTAGCACCTGCGGCTCTTGCCAATGGACCCATCGCGTTGTAATAGTAGGCATCTTCTTTGCTTAATACTCCGATGCCTTTGAACTTTAGAGAAAGCGACCAATTGTTTTGAAATTTCTCGATCAAATCATCTATCTTTTCATCTAAAAGTTTGATATTGATTAAAAGCTGTTTTTCCACTTTTTGATCCAAGTCTCGATTGACTCCGCCGATGCTGATATAATCAAATTGAATTCTGTTGCCGCTGATCGCTTCTTGCATCTCCATCACAAGTTCACGATCCCCCATGATCTTCATGAACATCGCTTCAAATCCGGCATTTTCTACCGTATGTGAAAGGCAGAGCATGTGAGAATGGATGCGATCAAGCTCTAACATCATAACTCTTAAGTACTGAATCTTTTTAGTGAGTTCAATGCCTAGAAGTTTTTCGATGGCATAGGTATATGCAAGGGAGTGTGTGATCGCACAAAGTCCGCAAACTCTAGCCACGACGTAACCGACTTGTTTGTATTCAAATTTTTGTGTGCAGGCTTTTTCGATGCCGCGATGTACAAATCCTACATCCCAATCGATGCCGACTATCTTTTCATTTTCTGTCGTAAAATTAAATCGTACCGGTTCAAGAAGTGAGATATGTTGTGATCCGATAGGGATATTGATGATCTTTTTACTCATTTTCATGCCCCCTTAGAGGGTTCTTTAAGGAGGTTTCATCCAGATATAAACCCTTGTCGATTCCCATAATATCAATACCGAAAAGATCCACGCACTCTCGCTCGCTCATGATGGCACTGGGAATGATTTCCATAATTGAGGGCACTTTGGTATCATAAGAAATCGTGGTCGTAAAGATCATGTATTCATCCATGACGAGGTATTTTGAAAAGATCCATTGGAGTTTACATTTGCCCTCTATGTCATCCGCATTGAGACAAACAAAATGCCACGTTAACTTATCGTAAAAATCGCCTATGACCTGTTTTAAATCTTTGAGTTCGATCTCTTTGATCATTGAAAATCCTTTTTGACCTTTTCTTTCTTTTTTGTTTTTGCCTCCAAAATATCGAGTGCTTTTGCAACCCCGTCGATGATGAGTTCCGGACTCGCAGCGCATCCTGGGATATAAACATCCACAGGGATAAAAGTATCGATACCGTTTTCTACATTGTACATGTCGCGAAACACGCCTCCTGCACAAGTACAACTCCCCAAAGCTACGACGACTTTGGGTTCGGGTATCTGCTTGTAAAGTTCTATCAATCGGCTTCTTGCCCTATAGGTGAGTGCTCCGGTAACAAGGAAAATATCGGCTTGTTTTGGATTACCGTTGTTGAGGATACCAAAGCGCTCCAGATCATATTTTGGTGCAAGACTTGCGAGTATCTCGATGTCGCAGCCGTTACAGCTTCCGCAGTTATAGTGCAAGATCCAAGGAGATTTTTTGCTGTAGGTATTTAATTTCATAAGAGGCTCCAAACAATGCCAAGGATACTCAATCCAAAACCATAGGTATAGATGATCCGCACCATGTCACGTATCTTGATCCTTGCGGTTGCATTGTCAACAAGATTGACCAGTAAAAATGAGATCATGATAAGAACAATTCCTAGAAAATGGTTGTTCCCGCAAAGGATATAGATAAAACTGTATATGAAGATCGTTTCTAAAAACTTTGCCATATAGATCATTTCATAAAAGACACCGCCGTATTCGACGTCGATCCCTCCGATGATCTCTTGATGCGCTTTGGGTGCATCAAATGGAGAATGTCCGGTGATCGCAGGTATGATGACCAAGATCGCCAGATAGTTCAAGAAGAGGTTACTAATAGGCATATCCAAGATGAGTATCCGCGAGATTTCAAAACTGTGATAATTGAGATAAAGAGATATGGCAGTTAAGATCAAAACAGGTTCATACGCGATGATGGACAGAAGCTTTCTATTTGATCCAAGATTTGAAAAGATCGATTTTACGCTAAAGCCTGCCAAGATATAAAATATAGATGCCATCAAGTGAAAATAGATAATATAGAGTAGATTGCCGCCCAAAAATATCAAAAACAACGTGACCCAAAGAGCAAAAAAGTAAAACAATCCCAAGAGTCTGTGTGTTTTATGGATAAAAAAAGCTCTTTTGCCAATCAACTTCAACATATCATAAAAAGGCTGAAGCAGCGGAGGTCCGATCCTTCTTTGCATCTTCGCTCGAAGGACTCTCTCAAATCCGTAAATAAAACCACCCCAAAGCGGAGCAAATAGGGCTAAAGTAAACGCGATCATAGGACACCTGATGCAATCAAAGAGATCAAGAACAAGAAACTGACTATATAGATAGCTTTTTTTGTATCGGCAAAATCAAAATAAAAATTTCCGATCTGCTGTTTGTCTTTTTCTCCGCAATAATACTCTGTGGCATGGTCTATCTTTGCGAATTTGAGTTTTCTCAAAAGTATAAAAAACAAGATCAGAGTCAACAATGCAAGTATTGCATAAACTATAGTATTTAGATTTGGTGCAATGATAATAACGATACCAAATAACATGACCGCAAAAAGAAAATAAGAACTTAAGAGAAATTCCAAAGACGTTCCTTGATGCACTCTATCGCTTTTTTTCGCTACCAAGATCAAGCTCGTGACTTTAAAATACAACAGTACCATCAATGAGGAACCGAGAATCAAAAATATCAAAACGAAGATGTATGCAAAGTTTGCATTCACAAGGGTGCTGAGGTACTGGATAGAAAAAACTTTTGCAAAGAACAATCCAAAGGGAGGGAGTGCTAAAGATGCAAAAGAAAGCAGGATCAAAATCGAGAGTTTTGGAGCTTTTGAGATGAGGTTTTCAAATGCATCGATACTTTTTATAGCATACGTTTTCTCAAGTATCCCCGCACACATAAAAAGAATCGCTTTGGAGAGTGCGTGAAAGAAGATGAGGTACAAAACGATACTTTGGGATTGAGGCGTTCCGATAGCCGCTATTGAGATCATGAGCGCTAACATCGCAATCGTGGAGTAAGCCAATATCTCTTTAAAATTATCCTTTGCAAGCGCTTTAAGTATGGCTGCAAAAAATACAAAAGCCGCGTAAATCGAGATGATGATGGAGGTCGCTTCACTAAATGAGGGTGCGAGTCTTAGGATCAAAAACGGTGCAATCTTTACCATCGTAGCAGAGTGCAGTATAGCGCTCACTGGAGTCGGAGCGACCATCGCACCGAGCAACCAACTCTCAAAAGGGATCGTCGCTCCTTTGACAAAGGCAGCAAATGCCAAGAAGATGATCATGATCTGAATGTCATTTTTACCACTTATGATGTCGCTAAAGTAGATCGGCAATCCACTGTGCAGGGACATTGAAATCGCGATGAGTAAAAAAACACCGCCGAGTTGATTGATCCAAAGGGCAAGGAGAGCATTTTTGAGTGAGATCTCGTCTTCTCTAAATCGGATCAACAGATACGATGATAGCGTCGTGAGCTCAAAAAAGAAGAAAAACAATAGCAAATTGTTTGCCATAACGACTAAATTCATCACGGCGATAAAGAACCAAAGATAACTGATAAAAAAAACTTTTTTGTATTTGCTGGCTTTTTCATGTTCTATGTATTTGTAAGCATAGATCACGACGCTTGAGCCGACTAAATTGATGATGATGAGCATCAAAGCAGCGAGTTTATCGATGATAATATCTGAGGAGTTAAAAGCACTCAGATGCGTTTCACAGTAAAGGTATAAAACAAGCTGGAGGAGGGCCAAAAGCATGATCTTTGTGCTGTTCTCTCTTTTTCCGATATAAGCAAAATAAAGCAGTAAAATGACATCGAGTGCAATGATGATGTTTTTTATCGTCTCATTTAAGTGTATCGCTATGATCTCATGACTTGAAAAAAGATAGATCGAAAGCAGTGTCAAAACTGTCATAAAAAGGGAGGAAGAAAGGTACATGAGCTTTTTGTTTTGTAAAAATGCAAGTAGCGAAAGACCAATCGGAAACATAACATAGACAAACATGATCATCTTTTTATACCTTCCTCTCTTTAGAGATTTAGCCAAGCTTCATTTTACATGACAAAAAACACTTTATGGAGCCAATATTTTCAACAGATTCACAGGTGTTACGCCGAGTTCGTCGGCTATCTGTTTCATTTGACTATTTTTATCTGCTTTTATTCCTTTTTCTTTTAAGATACGAAGCGATACATCCAAGTTGAGGTTTTCAGTTTTGCATGCTTCTTCTAAGCTCATGCGTCCGATTCCTCTTTTTTGCGCGGCATTATTATTGACATTTTGCGTATTGCTAATAATTTGATAGATATGTGTCGGTGATACTTTATTTTCTTCTGCTAATGATGCCAGTGTCTTTTCAGCTCCGACTCCGACAAATCCTTGTTTTTTTAGTAGTGAAATGGATTTGTCCAAATCTAAGTCGGTTTTGGCAGTAAACTCTTTTAGTGTTAAGAGTTCAGCGTGAGCGATCGGAGGTTCGTTTTGTTTTTTCTCCCAACCGGCTTTGATCGTATCTTCAAAATTAACAAATGTTTTGAATGGAGGGATTTGGTATAAAGTGCCAAAGATGAAGACCAGTGCTAAACCAAGCGCAAGTACGAATTCTTTTGTAAAGAGTGAAAAAATTCTTTCTTTGTTTTTTAGATAACTCATCAAAGGAGACCAGTTTAAATATAAGTGCAAAAGCATTCCTACAATAAAAAGCACCATGAAAGTTATATGCAATGAAATGTATTGATGTTTCGTGAGACCTAAAATCTCCCAATTCGTCCAATTTGCCACTCTGCCTTTTGGAGAGATAAATAGAAAAATACCGCTATATACCATCACGATAAATGAAATAGTTATAGATAAAGATGTGAATTTTCGAAGACTTATCACAAAATCCTCCTTCAGAAAACCTAATACAATTATAACTCTAATATGTTAACAAGTTGAATTAAATCAACTTTTGTGAGGTATTTCTTTCTCCAATATGACTCTTATGACACTGGCTTCACCGTTGTGACCTGAGCCTTCTTGCAAGTATACTATTTCTTGTGAAAGTTTATGTATCTTACAAGGCAGATTTGAGAATATTTTATATAGATCGTCTAATCTGTAAAGGAGAGCTATGTTTTTTGGACCGCCACTTTCAAAATCAAGCTGTGAGACGCTAAAAAATTCGGCTATAAAGTATCCCTTGTCATGTAATGCATCTATTGCTTTTGCAAACATATCTTTTTGTTCATTTTCAAAAAGATGCATATAAGTGCAGACAATGCCCTCATATTGCTCACTCTCAGACCACTGAGATACTAGCATATGCTTTGTATGGATTGAAAGATCTTCTTTGGAAGCCATTGTTTTTAATTTATCCAAGCCTACATCTGATGCATCTAGCGCCGTGACATCGTAACCTTTGCGCGAAAGAAATAATGCATTTCTACCTTCGCCTTCTCCTAAGCACAATACTTTTGATCCTCTCTTTATGAGAGTATAGTTTTCTTTTATAAAATTATTTGCTTCTTCCCCGTATAATAAGCCGTCTCTATTGAATTTTTCATTCCACATTTCTCTCATAATATTTGTCTTTCCGAATTAAATTTTAAAGATTTTACCCAATGTAAATTAATATTGAAATAAATTATGTATAATGGCAAAAAATAGTTTTAGGATATTTATGGAAAACGACAATGACAAAGAAATAATAGAAGAGTTTAAAAATTTTGATAAAGACAAGTATAGCCTGATCGTCTCAAGCGTCAGCTCAGACAATATTCCGCTTACTAATTACTCTCCTTTTGTAAAATTAGAAGGTGATTATTATATATGTGTCAGTTCAAATCTACCACATTATCAAAATATGATAAACACAAAAAAAGCTCATGTCATGATTATAGAAGATGAGTCTAACGCATCGCATATATATGCAAGAAAAAGATTGTATTTCGGAGTTTCATGTGAGTTAGAATCAGATTCTGAGAAGATTTTTGATCTTTTTGATGATAGATATGGTGATCAACTCTCTTTTATGCGTGAAATGAAGGATTTCAAGATCATAAGATTAATCCCTCAAGAAAAGAGTTTGGTTCTTGGTTTCGGGGCTGCGTATAAAATGGATACGGATGGAAATCTAGGATATAAAAAAATTAAACATAAATAAGGCAGGAAAGATGAATCAACTCTCAAAACAATTTATATTTTATGGTTCTATTTTTATGGCTACAGCAGTTGCATTTGGTGCTTTTGGCGCACATGGGTTAAAACATATGCTTTCCAAAGAGATGTTGGCGGTTTGGCATACAGGAGTAGAGTATAACTTTTATCATGCGCTTGGTCTTTTTGCAGTTGCATTTGTTGCACAATTTAATCAAAGTAAAAAAATTAAATGGGCAGGTTATTTGATGATATTTGGTATCATACTCTTTTCATATAGTTTGTATATACTTAGCATAACAAATTTGCTTTGGATAGGAGCGATTACTCCTATCGGCGGTACCGGATTTATAGTTGCTTGGGTTTTATTGGCTCTGGGAGTAAGAGAAAAATCTCTTGCTTAAAATATGATTTGGGGTATTGACATTTAAATATTCTGATGATAAGATTGGATAATCTATTTAACTAGGAGTAAACATGAATGCTTATGAATACGCGATGGAAATGGAGAAAGAGGGCGAAAAATTTTACAAAGACTTGGCCGAGAAAGCAACCGAGAAAGGTATTAAAAATATTTTTTTAAATTTGGCGAATGAAGAAGTCAAACATTATGAACTATTTAAAAGTCTTGCTGAACACGAAGGTGATGTCACTATACCTAAGATGAATGTTCTTAAAGATGCCAAAACTATATTTGCCGAAATGAAAGCTTCAGGGAGAGAGTTAGATTTTGGAAATGATCAAATAGCACTATATAAAAAAGCTTGCGAGTCTGAAAAAAAGGCTTATAATTTATACATAAACAAAGCAAATGAGATGGATGACCCTGAACATAAAGAGATCTTTTTGAGAATCGCGGCAGAAGAGAAAAAGCATCTTGAACTTTTAGAAAATTTGGTAGATTTTGTAGAAAGCCCTCAAAATTGGCTTGAATCTGCAGAGTTTTATGATATGGGTGAGGCTAAATAAAAATCAGATTTTGCCAAATATAATATCAAATTTGGCAAAGATCCTATAGTTTGCTTTAAAATCATGAGCTTTGCTAAAGTTTACGCCGGGACTAAGTTCTACAAAAAACCACGGTCTTAATACATTTTTTCTGTATGTAAGTTGGGTGATATAGTTATTTATTCCGGCAAATACTCTGCTTGGGGAGACGCCGTCACTTGGTGTATAGAGATATTTTGTGTTGCCGTAAAAACCTTGAGATATTTGCCAGCCTTCTTTGCTGCTAGGTGTCCAAAATAGATGTAAAACACTATCATAATCCATGCCGGAAATCTTGGCACTCGTACCTCTTTGAAATTCTACTCTAAAAAGCACTTTATCTGTCAAGCTTTTGTCAAAGTAGAGGATCGTGTATTCTCTAAAATGATCTTTCGTAGAATACTCAAAACTCTGTACGGGCTCTACCAGCCAGTTTTTAATCTCTTTTTTGTATGAAAACCTTGCTCTTGTAAAAGGGTAAAAGCCTCTGGTTCCAAAAGAATATTTTGATGTTATATATTTATCAATGTTTTGCATGACACTGAGTCCCACTTCCGTGTCATTGCTTGTTGAGTCATTTTGCTTTGTCGTGTCGTTTATGTTGTCATAGTTGAGGTTATTGACAAAAAGTTTTAATCTTTGATTTGATCTATTTAGTGCTAGATTCGCACTCACTGTTTCAGTAAAGTTATTTGCATCCAAAGAGTTGTATTGGAGGTTTGTACTAAATTTTAGAAAAGATTTTCTGGTTTCATTTGTAAATTTTTCACTTTGAAACAGCGCATCGACTTTGTCCGGTTCTGTAGCATTGTCTTCCTTTGGCTGTGATAAGAAAAAATCCATTTTATTTGCGATGTAGTCATCTATTGCGACTGAAATAGTTTCTGTTTTCTCAGATATTGCGGTATGAGCTATATCTATGTAACCGTTATTTGTAGTTGAAGAGGAATCTTGTGCAAAAGAGAGTGAGCATAAGAAAATCATACCTAAAATTATCTTTTGCACAATGCCTCCAATTTAGAACGAAAATATATATACAAAATAAATTATAACATTTGTTTGTACAATGAATTTAAATCTCCAAGTACCCAAATGTCAGATATTTTATCATCTTTAATAGTAAAAAAAGATGCCCCGTTGTATGTTATCCTGTTGTTAGTTGCCTCAAAATCAAAAAGTTTCCCGAGATGTGTACCATGATAGATTGCACGAGCGGCCACTTTATTGTTTTCAGATAACAAGAGCTCGACGCCATGATATAGATCAGGTAAAGCTGTTAAGATCATATCAAAGTAATTTTCGAACTCTTTTTTGCCTTTACAGGTGATACCAAGCGTTCCTCTAAAAATTATATCATCATGCATAAGTATATCTATGTATGATTTATTTTTAGCATTCCATAAATCTTCATAATATGATTGTACAATCAATTTTTTATTGTCCATTATAAACTTCCAAATTTTTTTAAAATACTTTGTCATTATACAGCAATTTAGCAATATTAAAAAGAGGAGGTCATTATCATAATAACAATTTATTAAATTTTTTTAATAAATTATTTACCTTTTATAAATTTTGTTTATATATTATTATAAAATTAAATATGAAGGAGATTTCGTGAGTAAAGTTTTAACAGCCAAAACTGTAGTTGCAGTATTAGCCCTTTTGTTGGCAAGCAATTTATCGGCTTCTAAAATGAATTACAAAAAAGAGTTGGCAGAAGGCGCTCATATATTTAAGAGATGTTCTGTTTGTCATGGATTACATGCTCAAAAGCATGCTTTAGGAAAATCAGATATTATTGCACATTATTCTGAAAAGCGTATTGAAAGAGCTCTTAAAAACTATAGGGCTGCAATTGAACATGATAGTGATGCTATGATTATGAATGCACAAGCTAAACATATGAACAATAAACAAATTCATGATGTTGCATTATATGTGAAAACCTTATAAGAACACAATCTAGAATTTGCAAATTGATATCAAATCGGAACAATTTTAAATATTTGTTCCGATTCCCCTTGTTTTCCCCCTATTTATAATTAAAATGCTACGTATATAAATAATGAAACTGATCAACACACCTGAACAGTTGTTCATAAAAAATCAGCTAAGTTTTTTTATTAAATATTATAATTATACAATTTAAAAATCATAAGGGGTAAAAATGAAATTAGCTCATTTAAGTTTAGCGGCAATCTTGGTTGCAGGTATTACTGCAAGTTCATTTGCAGCCGATACATTGGCCGGAGCCTTCAAAGAGGGTAAAGTAAAAGGTACGTTAAAAGCTTGGTATTTTGATCGAGACACCGGTAGCAATAGTGCTTCTATCATAAATTTTGGTTTAAATCTAAATTATGTTACAGGCAGTTACTATGGTTTCAGTATGGGATTGACAGCTCAATCAAGTGCCGCACCTTTTGCAAGTGATAAAGCAAAAACTCTATTTAAAAAAGATGAATATGGTTCCGGAGCAGTTTTCTCAGAAGCATATCTAAAATATGCATTCGGTAAAACAAATTTAAAAGTCGGTAGACAATTTATTCAAACTCCTCTAGTCGGAGGCAGCGGTTCAAGATTTGTAAAACAATCTTTTGAAGGAGCTGTTGTTGTAAACACAGATATCCCAAATACAGTCCTTGCCGCCGGTGTTGTAACTAAATACCAAAGAAGAACAGATCTTCTAGGTAATATAGGGACTTTTGATAATTTAACAAGCAATGGTGACAGTGCATATACGGTTTTAGCTATAAATAAATCAATTCCGGGTACAAAATTAACGGCACAATATGCAACGCTTCAAAATTTTGCCGATATATTTTACGGCGAAGTTGCATATGCAGGTAAGTCAGGCTCATTTTCTTATGGATTAGCAGCAAATTACGATCATAAAGATCCGGACGGAACTGCAAAATCAGGTACGTTATACGGAGCCAAGTTAAGTTTGGGATTGGATGCTCTAAAATGTTTTGTAGCATATACTAGAGTTACAGATTCAGGAGACGTAAAAGGAAATGACGGCGGTGCCGGCTTAGGCGGTGCGACACAAGTTGCATATGCTAGAGGGTATCAAGCAAAAACAGGTACATACGATAGAGACAATAAAGCATACTCAGTAGATGCAAATTATCGTTTTAAAGCTTATCGCTTAATGCTTGGTGCCAGATATACATCAGTAGATTTAAATGCAAATCCAACTACATCCGACAAAAGAACTCTGACAGATATTTATAGCAAATATCAATTTACAGGTGCACTAAAAGGTTTGTTGGCAGATGTTTCTTATCAAGATGTCGGCGGAGACTTTAAAGGTCATGAATTTTGGTTTAAAGCCAATTATAAATTTTAGTCAACTTCCCCAAAGAAAGAAGGCTCACTTGAGCCTTCCAATCTAGCTTTCTTCCCCATTTAATTTAATTTTATCTGATATAAATGAAACTTTAAGTACAATGATACAAATTTAATTTTGAGGTCAGTGTATGAAAAGTATTTTTGACAAGAACCAAGACATTCAAGAAATAAATATAGAAGACTCTATCAAAACGAGTTATCTTGATTATTCAATGAGCGTTATTATCGGTCGTGCTCTTCCTGATGCAAGAGATGGATTGAAGCCTGTGCATAGAAGAATCTTGTATGCTATGAATGATCTTTCTATCTCATCTCGTAGCCCATATAAAAAATCAGCACGTATTGTGGGTGATGTTATAGGTAAGTACCATCCACACGGTGATACAGCGGTTTATGATGCATTAGTTCGTATGGCACAACCGTTTTCTATGAGAATTCCATCGGTTGACGGGCAGGGAAACTTTGGGTCAATTGACGGTGACAATGCAGCCGCTATGCGTTATACCGAAGCTAGAATGACACCATTATCTGAAGAGTTATTAAAAGATTTAGATAAAGATACCGTTGATTTTGTAGCAAACTATGATGACAGTATGGTTGAACCTGATGTCCTCCCAAGTCGTGTTCCAAACCTGTTATTAAACGGTTCAAGCGGGATTGCTGTAGGTATGGCAACAAATATTCCTCCTCATTGTCTTGATGAACTTATAGATGCTTTATTGTTGTTGATCGACAATCCACAAGCAGAACTTGAAGACGTGATGCAGTTTATCAAAGGTCCGGACTTCCCTACAAAAGGTATCATTTTTGGTAAAAAAGGTATTTTGGATGCTTATAAAACAGGCCGAGGAAGAATTAAAATCAGAGCCAAGGTTCATATAGAGAAAAAAGGGCATAGAGATATAATCATCATCGATGAACTTCCTTATCAAACAAACAAATCAAGACTTATAGAACAGATCGTAGGGCTTGTCAAAGACAAACAAGTTGAAGGCATCAGTGAAATAAGAGATGAGAGTGACAGAGACGGTATAAGAGTTGTTATAGAGTTAAAAAAAGATGCAATGAGCGAGATCGTACTTAATAATCTATATAAATCTACAAATCTAGAAGTAACATTTGGTGTAATTTTATTGGCAATTGAGAATAAAGAGCCAAAAGTATTTACATTGATTGAGTTATTACAGCTTTTCTTAAAACACAGAAAAACAGTTATAATCAGGCGTACGATTTTCGAACTTGAAAAAGCAAAAGCCAGAGCCCATATCTTAGAAGGCTTAAAGATAGCACTTGATGATATTGATGAAGTTATCAAGTTGATCAAAGCAAGTGCAGACGCGAAAGATGCAAGAGATGGACTAGTTTCACAATTTGGACTGAGCGAGCTTCAGGCAAATGCTATCTTGGATATGAAATTACAAAGATTGACTGGTCTAGAGAGAGAAAAGATAGAAAATGAATTGGCTGAACTAAAGGCAGAGATCGATAGACTTAGCGCGATCCTTAAAAGTGAAAGCCTGCTGAATGAATTAATAAAAAAAGAGTTACAAGAGATAAAAGATAAATTCAAATCTCCAAGAATAACAGAGATTGAAGATGATTATGATGATATAGATATAGAAGATCTGATCTCTAACGAGCCTATGGTTGTTACAATTACTCATAGAGGATATATTAAACGGGTTCCTCTTAAATCTTACGAAAAACAAAACAGAGGCGGAAAAGGGAAAACGGCAGTAACAACATATGATGATGATTTTATTGAGAGCTTCTTTGTCTCAAATACTCATGATACACTTATGTTTGTGACTGATCGTGGACAGCTTTACTGGTTGAAAGTTTATAAGATTCCAGAAGGAAGCAGAACAGCAAAAGGAAAAGCGGTAGTAAATCTTATCCAGTTGCAGCCTGATGAGAAGATCATGGAGATAATACCTACAACGGATTTCAGTGATGAAAAATCATTGGCTTTCTTTACAAAAAACGGTGTGGTAAAAAGAACAAACTTGGCTGAGTTTAAAAATATAAGATCAGTCGGGGTAAGAGCGATAACACTGGATGATGATGATCAGCTTGTAACTGCCAAAATAGCAACTCAAGATGCAAAAAATCTTTTCATTGTGACTAAAAAAGGTATGTGTATCAGATTTGATATTGAAGATACAAGAGAACTAGGAAGAACAGCTAGAGGCGTTACAGGTATCAGATTTAAAGAAAAAGGTGACGAAGTCGTAGGTGCTGTGACCATCTTCAATGAGCAAGAAGAGCTTTTGACTGTTAGTGAAAAAGGTATCGGAAAGAGAACTACTGCAGAAGAATACAGACTTCAAAAAAGAGGTGGAAAAGGCGTTATCGCTATGAAACTTACAGCTAAAACACAAGATCTAGTCGGAGTCGTAATAGTTGATGAAAATAAAGATCTAATGGCACTTGGTAGCAGCGGTAAGATGATCAGAGTTGATATGCAGACTATTAGAAAAGCCGGAAGAAATACAAGCGGCGTTAAAGTAGTAAGCGTATCAGGAGATGATATCGTGGCTAGTATTGCAAGATGTCCAAAAGAAGAGCCTGAAGAGTTAGACAATTTAATTGAAAATGAGTTGTTTAATACAGAAAGTTAAATTGGAATAAGAGTTGCTTATATACTGAAAATTATTTAAAAGGTGTGTTATGAAGAAGTTTATTTTTTTTATTTCTTATGGTCTAGGTGCTTTGATCTTGTTCTCTGGCTGTAACGGTATACAACCGGATGCTAAAAAACCTCAGGTTACTCAAAAAGTAATAGTTGAAAAAGCTAGCAAGCAGGATGTGGAGAAGATCATAAAAGAAGAAAAACTTGCATACTACAACAATATACCGGACAAAGAGTTTACAGTATATGGCGAAGGTATAGCTCCTATGAATACAATATCTCCTGCGCAGGCTATCGCTTTAGCAAAAAGAGCAGCTGTATCGGATGCATATCGTCAACTTGGAGAAAAACTATACGGTGTACAAGTTAATTCAAAAGAGACAGTTAAAGATGCATCTCTTAGAGACTCTAGAATAGAAACTCAGGTAAATGGACTGATTAAAAATGCCACTATCACAGAAACATCTTATAAAGATGGTTTATTTACCGTGAGAATGGAGCTAAAAATGAGCGGACGAAGGTGGAAAGAAATCTTCTCTTATTAGTCTTATTACTAAGTCAATTTTATGGAAGTGACACTTTTTGGTTTTCCTATAGAAGTGTTACTTCCAATAATGCATTGGTTTATGAACAAAAGAATATCTCTCCTCTAGTTATACCGTTTCCTGTCCCTATATCAGCCCATGGAAATTCAAAATGCAAGGTTAAAGTTGTCACAAAACCACATATGACAAGCCTAAATATCCTTAATAAAAATTTCGATAAAATCCTTCCATGCTTTTATAAATCAAATGTTGTAATTACATCACACAGTACAATTTCCACAAACGGTATAAACGATGTTGTCGAGATTGTCATAGAGCCTGTTAGATTTATAGTAGATTTTAAAGATGATTTTGCTAATATAACTATCTTAAAGAAACAGAAAAATTAAAAAGTGTGGAATTTGTATGAAAATTGTTATCGTTGAAGACGATATAAACATGAGAAAATCATTGGAATTTGCTCTTAGCGAGTACGAAGAATTTGAAACTAAATGTTATAAAAATGCAAATGAAGCTTTAAAAAATATAGAAACTGATACTGATCTAGTCATAACGGATATAAATATGCCGGGTATGGACGGTATGGAATTCGTTAAGAAATTAGATAATAAATATGATATTATCGTAATAACAGGCAATGCTACTTTAAACAGAGCTATAGATTCGATTCGTCTTGGTGTAAAAGATTTTTTAACAAAACCATTTGAGATTGATACATTGGTAAATGCGATTAAAAGAAACGTTAAAATAAGAAAAAAAGTATCAAAAAAGCAAAATGCAACATGTCCCAAAAATAGATTGTTTTTGGGAACATCGAAGCAGCTTGAGGTTTCTTTGTCATTGGCAAAAAAAGCAGCAAAAACTGATGCAACTGTTATGCTTTTGGGTGAAAGCGGAGTCGGTAAAGAACTTTTTGCAAATTATGTGCATGAAAACTCGCAAAGAGCCAATAATTCATTTGTCGCTATAAATATGGCTGCTATACCTGATAATCTACTAGAGAGTGAATTATTTGGTTATGAAAAAGGTGCATTTACAGATGCGGTAAGTGATAAAAAAGGATATTTTGAATCAGCAAACAAAGGAACGATCTTTTTAGATGAAATAGCGGAGATGTCGATATCTTTGCAGAGCAAGATCTTAAGAGTGTTGCAGGAAAGAGTAGTATATAGAGTCGGCGGAACAAAGCCCATACCTATAGACGTAAGAGTGATTTCGGCAACCAATGCAAATATTACAGAGTTTATTAGAGAAGGAAAATTTAGGGAAGATTTATATTTTAGACTCAATACAATACCTATAAAGATCGCACCGCTTAGAGAAAGACAAGAAGAGATATTGACTATAGCAGAAAAAGTGCTTCTTGAAGTACAAGGTAAATATGATTTAGAAGAAAAATCTTTTTCAGAAGAAGCACAAAAGTCTTTGCTCTCTTATGCATGGCATGGAAATATAAGAGAACTTATATCTGTAGTTGAAAGAGCAGCTATTTTGAGTGATAATTCACAGATAAGCGAAGAAGACCTCTTCCTTGAAAGCAGAAGCAATAAAAAAAGTATACAAAATATGGAAATAGATTTGATAAAAGAGGTGCTTCAAAGTGTAGGAAATGACATTTTGGAAGCGAGTAAGATATTGGTCATGAGTAAGAAAAACTTATTGGATAAGATTAATAAATACAGTATTGAGGTATAAAATGAGAAAATATAATGTAGCTATAGCAGGAGCTACCGGTGCAGTAGGCGAAGAATTATGCAGAGTATTGGAAGATCTAGATTTTCCTGTTGGGAACCTAATACCATTAGCTAGTGCAAAAAGTGTCGGATTAGAAGTAGAATTCAAAAACAAAAAATATAAGGTCATAGAACTAACCGAAACTGTTTTTTCTGAAAAAGAAGTAGATATAGCTTTTTTTAGTGCAGGAGGAAGTGTTTCAGCACATTTTGCCCCATTTGCAGCAGAAGCAGGGGCGGTTGTCATAGATAATACGAGTCATTTTAGGATGGATGAAGATGTACCTTTGGTTGTGCCTGAGTGTAACCCTGGAGACATTGGCGCTTGGAAAAATCGAGGAATTATAGCCAATCCAAACTGTTCTACTATACAAATGGTACAAATACTAAAGCCTTTGGACGATGTATTTGACATCAGTAGAGTTGATGTAAGCACATATCAAGCAGTAAGCGGTGCGGGCAAAGAAGGTATGGAAGAGCTAGTGAATCAAATGCAGGATTTCTTTGCATTTAGATTAAAAGACAGCAAACATGAAAAATTTCAACATCAAATCGCTTTAAATGTTATCCCTCATATAGATGTATTTATGGAAAATGATTACACAAAAGAAGAGATGAAAATGGTGAATGAGACTCAAAAGATACTGGGTAAAAATGTTGAAGTGAGTGCTACTTGTGTAAGAGTTCCTGTCTTAAGAAGTCACAGTGAAGCGATTACTATACACTTTAATAATCCTGTAGATGCCGCCAGAGCAAGAGAAGTACTAAGAAGTGCACCTAGTATCGTAGTAGTAGATGAACCAAGTAAAAACGAATACCCTATGCCTGTTATCTCAACTGATACTGATGAGACATATGTTGGTAGAATTAGAAGAGATTTGTACAGAGACAATGTTCTTCATCTTTGGTGTAGTGCCGATCAGATTAGAGTCGGTGCAGCGACAAATGCAGTAAGAATTGCATTAAAGTGGATAGAATTAGAAGATTAAGATGATAGAAAAAATATTTGAATCAGGCTTATGGTCAACTAGATTTATAACCCTTTTTGCCGTAGTATTTGGCATTATAGGTGCTGTAATATTATTTGTAGTGGCCAGTGCAGATATATATCATGTATCGGTCCTGACATACAATTATTTTTTTACACACAAAGAAATCAAAGATTTTCACGAGCTGGTTGTTAGCGAAATTATCGGTGCAGTAGATTTGTATCTGATCGGAGTCGTTCTTTTGATCTTTGGATTTGGTATATATGAGCTTTTTATATCAGATATTGATCCGGCAAAAGAAAAAGGAAGAATTTTAAGTATAACAAGCCTTGATCAACTCAAAGATAAGATAGCAAAGGTTATCGTTATGGTCTTGGTTGTGAATTTTTTTCAGAGAATTTTACATACAAACTATAATGGAGCACAGGAAATGTTATATTTTGCTGCATCCATCATGGGTATTTCAATAGGCTTGTATTTTTTAGGAAAGGTTGGAAAACATTAATGAGTAAGATATTTGTAGATGCGTGTTTTGGTAAACAAACACCGTATTCCCCTGTATGGATGATGAGGCAGGCAGGTAGGTATTTACCGGAATATATGGAAGTAAGAGCAAAAGCAGGAGATTTTCTATCTTTATGTAAAGATCCGGCAAAAGCTTGTGAAGTATCCATACAGCCTATAGATATTTTAGGTGTTGATGCAGCTATTATGTTTAGCGATATACTGGTTGTTCCCCTCGAAATGGGCATGGACTTGAAATTTATAAAAGGTGAAGGACCAGTTTTCTCTCAGCCGATCCAAACTATGGAAGATATAGAAAAACTTGATGTGCAAAAAGCAGCAGATGAACTTAAATACGTATATGAAACCATAAAACAAATCAGAGGGCAACTTTCTGCAGACATTGCACTTATCGGTTTTTGCGGCGCGCCTTGGACACTTGCCACATATATGATAGAGGGGCAGGGTACTAAAACGTATGCAAAAGTTAAGAAGATAGCATATTCTAATCCGGACTTATTACATGCACTTTTGAAGAAAACTACGGCTGTTTTGAAATTATATTTAGAAAATCAGATAAAAAGCGGCGCTGACGTGGTGATGATCTTTGACTCATGGGCGGCAGCTTTAGAAGAAAGCGCTTATTTTGAATTCAGTTGGGATTATATTAAAGAGATAACAAGCTACATAAAATCAAAATATCCTCAGACTCCTATCATAGTATTTCCTAAGGGGATAAGCGGATATTTAGATAAAATTGACGGAGATTTTGATGTTTTCGGCGTAGATTGGTCAACTCCTATAGAGCTGGCAAAAGAAAAATTGGGTGACAAATATGTTCTTCAAGGCAATATGGAACCAACAAGATTGTATGATAAAGACGCGATTGACGAAGGAATCGAAAAAATAGTTAATGTGATGCAAAACAAAAGACATATATTTAACTTAGGGCATGGAATCTTGCCTGACATCCCTGTGGAAAATGCAAAATACTTTATAAAACAAGTTCAAAAAAAGACAAAGATTTAATCGCTATATGAATGAGATAATCTTTGGTCCGGTCAATTCTAGAAGATTTGGTCAATCTTTAGGGATTGACCTAAGTCCGGCACTAAAACAATGTAGTTTTGACTGTGTTTACTGCGAACTGAAAGCGGCAAAACCAGTTGATACAATGTCAGAAGTGATTTCGGTTGATGAAATAATCACAGCTCTCAAAAAAGCTCTTTTAAAGTTTCCAGATATTGATGTTATCACTATAACGGCAAATGGAGAACCGACTCTTTATCCTCATCTTGATGAACTGGTAGAGGCGATCAATAATATAAAAGGTGATTATAAGATCTTGATACTCACAAATGGTGCAAGTGTCGTAGACAAAAGAACAAGAGAAATCTTAAAAAAGATAGACATAGTAAAATTTTCCCTAGATTGTGCAACTCAAAAATGCTTTAAAAGGATAGATAGACCCTTAAAAGGCATCCAAATAGAAGACATTATTGAAAATATGCAAGAATTCAGAAGAGAATATAATGGCTTACTTATTATAGAAGTGCTTGTCGTAGAGGGCATAAATGACAAAGAAGAAGAATTTGAAAAAATATCCATAGCGCTAAATAAGATAAAACCGGATCGTGTTGATGTGGGAAGTATTGACAGACCGCCTGCGTACAATGTCAAAAATGTAAGCAGTAAAAGACTTATCGAGCTTGCAGAACTTATTGTAGGGTTAAATGTCAGTGTTGCTTATAGAAAAGACTATGTTGGAGAAAAAAGAGATTTTAGTGAAGATGAAATTTTAAATCTGTTATCAAAAAGACCTCAAAGTGTACATGACGTGACTTCATGTTTTAGTGAAAAAAGTAAAAATATACTTGAAGAACTAATAGAAAAAAAGATAGTGAGAAAAGTAGATATAGCAGGAACTGTTTTTTATAGATATTAGATGTGAGCTTAGCGCTCACATCTAAGTTTTATTAAGCTAATGCAGGATTTTTCCTAACCTTTGCTTTTTGTATTAGATATACTAGAAAGTATATACCCGCTCCAGTCAAGTAGCTGACATATTCATTTGGAAAATCTAAATGATCAATCATAAGCTGCGGCTGCATTGTGAAAGGAATCACACAAATAAGCATCAGTCTTTCGATTGTACTTACCTTAGTAAGAAACCAGCCTTGAGTCGCAGAGGTAAATGCAAACATCCCTGTGATTGCTGCAAGGAAGATTGCTCCAATTTCCACAGGGTTGGAAATCCACACCCACTTACTTGGATCGTTTGGATCTGTCGGGTCGACTGAGCTGATCATCAAGAGCTTATTATTGAAAAAGAACATAAAAGGCAATAAACCTGTTCTTATATCATAGAAAAATCCTTGAAGTCCTGCTTTGATCGGATCCGCCTTTGCTATTCCGGCTGCGGCATATGCCGCCAGACCCACAGGCGGTGTGTCATCGGCTAGAATACCAAAGTAAAATACGAACATATGCGCTGCCAACATCGGGATCACATAACCATTAGAAGCAGCAAGCTGCATGATAACAGGCGCTGTAAGTGATGCCATAACGATATAGTTTGCTGTTGTCGGAAGTCCCATACCGAGTATCAAAGAAGTAATAGCAGTAAATAGCAATACTAAGATGATATATCCGTGAGAAAGTTGGTCAATGACATCTGCCAAGATCAAACCGATACCTGTAAGAGTAACAGAACCTACTATTAAACCTGCAACACCGGTAGCAACAGCTATAGGAACCATTCCCTTAGCTCCGTTGATCATACCGTGTCCTATATCTGAAAAACCTTCTGTTAGAAGGCCTAAAGTTATCTTTTCTTTTTTAATAAATGCTTTTATAGGTTTTTGTGTGATCATGATGATCATCATAAACATTATCGCATTAAATGCTGCACTTTGTGCAGAGTGTCTTAGTATTATCAATGTATACATTAAAAAGAAAATAGGGATTATATAGTGTATACCTTTAATAAATATAGGCCAAGCACGTCCCAACTTTTTAGGGTCTTCTCCGTGTATTCCTTGTTTTTTAGCTTCAAGATGCACTATATAAAATAGTGAAAAATAACAAACAAAAGCAGGTAAAAATGCTGCAAATACAACTTCTGTATAGCTTAGTCCAAGGAATTCTGCGATGATAAACGCAGCAGCACCCATAATAGGAGGCATTAATTGACCGTTTACTGAAGCGGAAACTTCAACTGCTGCAGCTTTTGCAGGAGGAAATCCCAATCTTTTCATTAGCGGTATCGTAAATGTTCCAACAGTAACAGTATTTGCTATAGATGAGCCTGAGATCATACCCATAAGACCTGATGCTGCAACAGATGCCTTAGCCGGTCCACCATCAAATCTACCAAGTAGCGTATATGCAAGCTTTATAAAGTATTCACCTGCTCCTGCACGGTCAAGCAAGGAACCAAACAACACAAATAAAAATACGTAGGATGCACTAACCCCAAGAGGTACTCCGTAAATCCCCTCTGTTGTCAACACCATTTGTCCCATAAGTTTACTGACGCTTGCACCTTTGTGAGCGATCAAATCAGGCATATATGGTCCAAAGTAATCATACAATAAAAATATAATTGCAATAACAGGCAGAGGTAGTCCCATGACTCTTCTTGCTGCTTCCAACACAATTACAACAACTATCACACCAACAACTACATCGGTTGTAACCCAAGCCCCTGAACGCATAGCCAAGGCAGTATATTCATACCATTTGTACAATACTGCACCTATTCCTATAGCGGCAAAAAGCATATCGTACCAGGTTATGGTATTTCTTAAACTTGGTTTTTTTAAGATAGGATACATAGTAAATGCCAAAGCAACGGCAAATGCTAAGTGAATTGATCTTAAATATACACTATTGATAGGAGATATAACCACATAAAGTTGGAAAACAGACCAACAAAATGCGATTATTGTTATTAGCCAGTAATGTGATGTGCCCTTTTCAAAAACTCGTTGTCCCTCTAATTCACTAATTAGCTTTTCTTCCGCTGTCATATGATTTTCTGATGGAATAGTGCTTTTATCTAGTTCTGATAGAGTTTCAAACGCTTCTTTACTATTTTCTTGAACATCTTCTAGATATTCTTTTTCTCTGTCAACTTGCTTTTTCAAGTTTAGCCCCCCTCGCAAATATTCTTGGAATATCTATAAAATATTCAAACGATTTTATTTTAGAGATATTCTATGATGATCTAGACTCAAATGAGCCTAGATCATTTAAACAAATTACAGTAATCCAGCTTCTTTAAATGCTTTTATAGCACCTGGATGCTGTGGAATACTTAAACCATCAAGTAGGCTTTTTTTAGTAATTGTTTTATAAGCCGGGTGAAGTTTTTTGAATGCTTCAAAATTATCTAAAATTGTTTTAACTATAGTATAAACAACTTTTTCACTAATTTTTGAACTTGTACAAAGAACAGCTTTTACACCGATACTTGGAGTATCATGAGTTACACCATGGTAGAATGTACCTGAGATGATACCTTTTGCATAGTATGGATATTTAGCAACTAGACCATCTATTGGTTTACCTTGGATTGGTATTAAATCGATAGCAACTGAATTTGCCGCATCTTTAATATTTGCTGTAGGGTGACCGAAAACTGCAAAATAACCATCAATATGATCATCTTTTAGCATAGTTGGACCTTCACTAGAAGAAAGTTCATCTATTTTACCGATTTCAGATTTTTTGATACCAAACGCTTTTAATACGATCTCTGTAGTCATTCTAGTTCCAGAACCAGGAACGTCTATATTGATTCTTTTACCTTTGATATCTTGTATTGACTTGATACCTGATTTTTTTGCTACAACAAGAGTTAGTAATTCAGGATAAATTGCGATAACGCTTCTTAATTCTTTGTTTGGTTTACCTTTAAATTTACCTATACCATGATATGCTTGATATGCAGTATCACTTTGAGAGATACCAAAATCAAGCTCGCCAGATTTAATAGTGTTAACATTATATACTGAACCACCAGTTGATTCAACTGAACATCTTATACCGCTTTTTTTCTTTTCTTTGTTTACCATTCTACAGATAGCTCCACCTGTTGGATAATAAACACCTGTAACACCACCAGTCCCGATAGTGATGAAGTGTGCTGCAAATGCAGGAATGCTTAAAGCACCGGCTAGTGCTATAGTAGCAAGTTTTTTGTTCATACAATTCTCCTTTGTTTTTTTAACCCGTCCGGGGTTAATTGCGGTAATATTAGCAGTAGTTGCCTTCATTTTTCTTAAAAAATTTTGCTTGTTTACTATTTATTTATATTCCTTTAATGATTGTAAACGAACTGACAAAAAAACATATATAATTGGATAGTTTGCCAAAAATCTTGACATTGAGAACTTTTTTTACTATAATTTCGTCCTCATTAAATTATGTTCCGGATTAGCTCAGCGGTAGAGTAGGTGACTGTTAATCACTTGGTCACTGGTTCGAATCCAGTATCCGGAGCCATTTCATTTTAAACCCCTAAAATACGATATTTCATAAAAATTAAAATCCTAATAGTAGCTATATATGGTAGCTTTTTGTGAAATAAACTCTATGTATTACAATGTATATTTTTTAATAAAGATTGCGAGTATTTAAGGATCAAATATCTATGATCCTTGCTTATATGTTTTTAGAAGTATTAAGCGGCTAGTTTCTTTACAGTTTTTTTAGCTACTTTCTTTACTGCTTTTTTAGTTTTAAGTTTCTTAGCGACTACTTTTTTAACAGCTTTCTTTGCCACTTTTTTCCCTGCATCTGCTTTTTTAGCTACAGAGGTTACTACTTTTTTTACTGCTTTTTTCTTCAATAATTTTGCCATTTTTCAAACCTTTATTTTATATTTTTACTACTTTTAGTAATAAATTATAGAGATTATATTCTCTTTATGTATAATAAGTCAAGTTTTTTATATATTTTAGTAATATTTTATAGATTTTTATTATAATATAGCTATAATGATATCAATAATCTTATATTAGAGAGTGAACATGACGTTTATTGATTTTAAAAAACTACTTTTAGATGCTGAGATCACGCTTCCAAAATTTAGCGCACTCATCAAGGTAAGCGAGAAAAACATTCAATCATATAAAAAAAAGGGTGAAGTCCCAAACTCTATAGCTGCTGTGGCTAAATGTTTTGCCACCATGCACAAAAATGAGCTTGACTATAAAAGAGAAATAGAAGAACTACATCTCAAAGCTAAGACTAAAAAAGGTGCAGGCTTTGCAAAAAAACATAAAAATAATGCTCAAAAAGATATAAATAACAAGATCGATGTTAAAAAAGTTTAATAAACTATTGAAGCTGATCGGTTATAATTAAAATATAAAGAATCAAATTAAGAAGGGTATAGATGCATATAGCGATTATCGGGGCTGGCGGAGTTGGTTGTTATTATGGGGCTAGATTGTTAGATCATGGACTTGATGTCTCTTTTATAGCTCGTGGGAATCATTTAGAGGCTTTGCAGACAAATGGCTTGGAACTCACACATCCGAATTTTGAGTTTAAAGGCTTCGTTGACACCTATGATATGGAAACACTACTGCAAAGATCATCAAAAGAGTTCGATGCATTGATCGTCTTGACCAAGACGATGTCCACCAGGGATATTGCTTTGGCTCTTTCCAAATGGTGTAAAGACCATACCCCTTATATCATCTCACTGCAAAATGGAGTCGAAAACGAAGAGATACTCGCCTCATATATCAATCCACAAAAGATCATAGGTGGGCTAAGTGTAAAAATCGGTGCGCATATCATTGCTCCGGGAGTGGTACATGCCATCGGAGTGGCACAGACACCTCTTGGGCTTTGGAAACATAGTCTTGAAGGTGAGCGATTCTTGGATACTTTTACAGCTTTATTAAACGCAAGTCAAATTCCTGCTAGTATTTCTAAGAACATCAGGCTGGAGCTTTGGAAGAAACTTGCAATAAATAATGGCGTCAATGCTATCTGCGCGCTTCTTGAGAAAAAGACCGGCGATATCATACATGATAAGAAATTATCAAAGATCGTGCTTGGACTTATGAGAGAGACTGCTATCGCTGCCAAAGTAGCTCATGTTGATATGAGTGAAAAAGATGTACAAGAGATGTTTGAAGTGATACGAAGATTTGACTCTATCAAGCCTTCGATGTTAGTGGATAGAGAAAATTCTCGTCCGCTGGAACTTGATGACATCTGTGGCGTAGTGATAAGAAACTGTGAATCACAAGGTGTCGATGCCCCTTATACCAGGACGATATCCACGCTGCTTGAAACGCTCTATAGCCCTTCTTGAAACAACCTGATGATACAAAAATACGGATTTTGACAATAACAATAACGTGATAGGATTATTTGTGGATTTTAGTTTAATAAATAAGTAAAAATTATATATAACCTATTGCCAAGTGTGTAAAAAGCTCATCTTTAAGTGTTTTTCGGATGATTCTTTGTCGAATTTATGTAATTTAAGTATCACAAATATGGAGCAAAATACTATAGTTATGAGTAGTTTTATCCTAATTTTGACCTAAAACGGCTTTCTTAAACTTTTTTTTATATCATATGTGGTAGATTGTTTGTATATACATTAATATAAAGGTTTTAAGTAGATTATAATAAAAATAGGTGTCTAGTCAATTTCTTATATATACATTATATCAAGGGGGTCACCATGTTAGTAGATAAGAAATCAACAATCACAATCTTAGCTTTATTAATGTTCTCTGTAAGTTCGCAGGCTTTGACCATAAAAGAAGCCGTGAAAAATATTTTACAGACTAATCCTTCTGTCCAAGAGCGCGTTAAAAATTATAACGCTACTACGCAGGACATTGAAATAGCCAAATCAGGTTGGCTACCAACGCTTGATTATGTTGGTACATTCGGACATGAAGAATACTCCGGTGTTGGGTACAGTGGCAAGGGATATGACATGTATGACCATAGTTTGGTCCTTGTGGAAAATCTCTTTAATGGTCTTGGGACCACATACCTCATGAAAATCCAGCAAACGAGAGCTGCAGCGGCTGCATACAACTACATAGAAAAGGCGAATGATGTCTCTTTTAGATTAGTTGAATACTACATAAACGTATTAAGAGATAAAGAGTTATTGAACATAGCGAAAGAAAACGTGAAGATCACTGAGGCTATTGAGAAAAAGGTTCAAAAACTCTATAGTTCTGGATTGACACAAAAATCAGAGTTGAAGAAAGTAAAAGCATCATTGGCTTTGGCCAATGCCAACTATTTTGTCAGAAAAAACAATATGGAAGATGCTGTTTATCAACTTAAGTATTTCTACGGCAAAAAAATAAATGTTGATGAGCTTGTTCAGCCTAAATTCGATTTCCCTATCGGCTCATACCAAGAAGGTTTGGATTTTGCAATAGACCATAACCCTTCGATCATTGTGCAAAGATATAATATTAAAGTGGCACAAAATAAAAGACATGAAGCAGAGAGTGGCTACTATCCGAAGATAGATCTGCAATTAACTAAATCTTGGAGAAGTAATGTTAATGATATAGCAGGAAATAGCCAATATTACAGTGCAGTAGTTAAGATTAGATACAATCTTTTTAGAGGATTTGAAGATAAGAAAAAGATAGAACAGGGTTTGAGTCTTATTAACAAGGAGATCTTTACTAAAAATGATCTGATCAGAAAGACCACTGAAGGATATGATCTATCTTGGAATGCCTACACAGAGATAAAAAATCAGCTCAAATATCTAGAAGAATATAAAAAACATTCTATAGACACATTGACCTTATATTCGAAAGAATTTGATCTCGGTAGAAGATCACTTCTTGATCTATTGACGGCACAAAATGATCTTATAAACGCAAAGTATCAGATAGTAAATGCAAAATATGATCATTTGTTCTCAAAGTATAGAATCTTAGATGCAATGGGTACGATGGTTACATCTATATTAGGCACTAGTGATCCTGTCTATTCAAAAGTAGGATTCATCAAACGTGATAATTTACAAAAGGACAAATATCCTAAAAAACAGATTTTAAAGAATGATAAATTTTTAGAGACATTAGAGAAGAATAACAATAAATAATTTTACAAAGTAGGCAACTATGGTAAAAGAAAAGCATGAGAAATTCGATTCTTTGTTAGCTACTTTATCAATGTTTACAAAGTTATACCACAAGCCGTATTCTGCTGAGTCTCTCATATATGGACTTCCTATGGAAGATTATGCAGATAACGGTCTTTTCTCTATTGACAGCTCAAAAAGTCTTATGACTAGGGCGGCACTTAGGGCCGGTTTAAAATCTACTCTTATTAAAAAAAAGTTAGAAGATATATCTCCGCTGTTCTTACCTATGATCCTGTTATTGCATAACAAAGAAGCTTGCATATTAGAAGAATTTTCTCCTGAAAGAAAACAAGCCAAGATAATCTTTCCTTATGACGAGAGCTATGAATGGATAGATATAGAAAAATTAAATGAAGAATATCTTGGATACGGATTCTTACTTAAAAGAGTGTATCAATACAATGAATTTGATCACAAAAGAGTTAATTTAAATACGGATCATTGGTTTTGGAGTACTATTAAATTCTCAGCAAAGATATATAAAGACGTTATAATAGCTTCTATATTAATCAATATGTTCGTACTTGCTACTCCGCTTTTTACTAGGAATGTCTATAACAGGGTTATACCGAATCAAGCCGTAGAGACATTATGGTATTTTGCAGGTGGGGTCATAGTCATATATATTCTTGATATTATCCTTAAATATACCAGAATCTATTTTTTAGAGATGGCGGCTAAAAAATCAGATGTGATCATGTCATCTATAATTTTCGAGAAAGTCTTAGATATGAAAATGTCGGTTCTACCAAAATCAATAGGATCTTTTGCCAGCAATCTGAAAGACTTTGATTCTATTCGGTCGTTTTTGACATCTGCTACGTTGACAGCCTTTATTGATATCCCTTTTGCAATACTTTTTTTGGTCGTGATATGGTATTTGGGAGGTTCTATAGTCTGGGTTCCTATTACAACTATACTTTTGATTTTGTTATATGCAATATTGATAAGAAGACCGCTATACAATAGAATAAAACTTACGCATCAAGCCGCAGCTCAAAAAAATGGTGTTTTAATAGAAGCTTTACAGAATATCGATGCTATAAAAACATTGGGGGCTTCTAGCAAGATACAGTGGAATTGGGAGGAATCATGCGCAGAAATAGCAAATAAAAGTCTCTCATCAAGACTTTTATCATCTTCAATACCGGTAGTGACATCATTTCTTATACAGTTCAATACCATCTTTGTAGTAGTTGTAGGAGTGTACCTAATTAAAGATAATTTGATGACAATGGGTGATCTGATAGCTATAGTCATATTGGTTTCCAGAACTATTGCGCCTATGGGACAGTCTGCGTCACTTATTGCAAATTTTGAAGATGTAAGAAGCGTTTATGATATTATGGATGAGATCGTGAATCAACCTATAGAGAGACCGAAAGCAAAAGAATTTGTAAAGATCGAAGATATCAAAGGAAAGATAGAGTTCAAAAATGTAAGCTTTTCTTACGGGGAAGAAGAGAAGATTGCTTTGGATGATGTCTCTCTTACTATTAATCCTGGAGAAAAAGTAGGGCTTATAGGCAGAATTGGTTCTGGGAAGAGTACTCTTATCAAGCTCATCATCAATCTTTATGAACCGACTTCAGGATCTGTATTAATAGATGACATAGATATAAAACAGATCGATCCTGCAGATTTGAGATCCAATATAAGCTATGTCGATCAGAATGTAAAATTTTTTAGGGGGACATTGAAAGAAAATATAAAATTTGGTTTGCCTTACGTGAATGATGAAGAGATGATAAAAGCTGCAAAGATAGCAGGTGTTCATGAGTTTTGTCTAAAGCATCCCAAAGGATATGATATGAATATAGGTGAACAAGGTCTCGGTCTGTCAGGAGGGCAGAAGCAAAGTGTTGCCATTGCCAGAGCTTTGTTGAAACATACTCCAATAGTCATTATGGATGAGCCTACAATCTCCATGGATCAACAAAGTGAGAACCATATCATAAACGAGTTCAAAAAAAATCTGAAAAATAAGACCATTATATTTTCTACACAAAAATTATCTCTTTTGGATGCTGTAGACAGGATAATTGTTATTCATGAAGGTAAGATATTGTTAGATGGACCAAAAGCGGTTGTTCTAAGCAAGCTTAGAGGTGATCAAAATGCCAAACAATAATCGCATATCCGAAGAGGAATTGAATTATCTTGAGAGTTTAAGTGAAGCTGTTTTACATAAAACATCCAGAAAAAGTCAATTTGTTTTATATCTTTTGGTTCTTACCGTAGTAGTATTCGTTGGATGGTCCTATATCACATATGTTGATGAGATAGTAAGGTCAATCGGAAAAGTTATCCCTAGCGGTGAAAATAAGGTATTGCAGAATCTTGAAGGAGGTATCATAGAAGATATTCTCGTAAAAGAAGGGGATCGTGTTAAGCAAGGACAAATACTGTTAAAGATAAAAAATGTAAAATCAACGGTAGATCTGGATGAAATTAAATTTAGATATAATGATCTTTTTGCACAATCTTATAGATTAATAGCTCAGGCAACAATGAAATCTCTTAAATTTGATAAAGCATTTGCAAAAAAACATCCCGGGTTAGTAACCAGAGAAGAGAGTCTTTATAATACGAACATGAACCAACTGAAAGCTAAGATTGATGTGCTTCAAAAACAGATCAAACAGAAAAACGACCAACTGAAGGAGGCTGTGGTCAAAGCCAAAGATTTGCAAAGAAGTTATTTTTTGATAAATGAAGAGATAAACATGACAGAGCCCATGGTGAAAGAAGGTATTAAATCAAAAGTCGATTTTCTAAAACTGCAAAGAGAAGCGAATAAAATAAAAACGGATATTAATACCATCAACAATTCTACACCTGAGATAAGATCGTCAATAGATGAGATAAGAAGTAAGATCAATGAAACTAGATTGACGTTTATTGCTAAATCTAAACAAGATCTGAATGACGTACTTGGAAAATTGGACATAACCGAAAATAAAATAGAATCTTACCAAGATACTGTCAACAGGACATATGTAAGATCCCCGGTAGAGGGCATAGTCAAGAAGATGTATGTCAACACAATAGGCGGTGTTATAAGACCTGGTATGGATCTTATAGAGGTCGTACCGGACAATAAGAATCTTATAGTTGAGGTAAAGATTTTACCGAAAGATATAGCTTTTATATACTATGGACAAGGAGCATTGGTCAAATTTACAGCATATAATTATTCTATCTATGGCGGATTAAAAGGTAAAGTTATAGGTATAAGCCCTGATACAATAACTGACAAAGATAACAAAACATACTATATTGTAAGGATAAAGACTGATAAAGATACGTTGGTTTACAATGGAGAAAAACTCAAAATCATCCCCGGTATGACTGTAAATGCAGATATCATTACCGGAAAGAGGACAATATTTGATTACATAATGAAACCGATATTGAACTCAAAGGACTATATTTTTACGGAAAGATAATTATGGTAAATATATTATGTTATGATGTAAATACATCGGGAAGGTGGGCGGAGATTTTAAAGGAATATCAGGTGAATGAAGTCATGGAAATTAACAAAAGCGAAGTTAATGATGATATCGTCATAGTAGATCTCGATACTGCGTCAGAGGAATTTTTTGATTTTGTAAAAAAGAATCATGACACTGGTATAAAATTCATTGTTCTAGAGAGAAGACCTACATTAAATACCGGAAAAACCGTTTTGAAATTCGGAGCCAGAGCTTATGGAAACTCATATATGCAGTCTGTTCATTTTATCTCATGTGTAGAGACGGTCAATAGTGGTTATGTATGGATATATCCTGAGTTTACATATGAAGCTATAAAAGAGCTCAGTGGTGAGAATGTAGCACAAATGGATAAATTAGATTTTTCCCAATATTCGAACTTGACGGAAAGAGAGATAGATATCATAAAAGAAATCGTAAACGGGCTTAGTAATGTCCAGATCGCAGAAAGACTCAATATCTCTGAAAAAACTGTCAAAGTACATCTTTCTCATATCTTCAACAAGCTTCACACATCAAATCGGGTTGAATTAGCTTTAAAGTTCCACTAGTACTATAGTACTATATACCATATTTGATTTTTTTGCCATGATATGAAAAATCAATATAGGAAGGTGTACCATGTCAAAAGAAATTATCGGATATATAAAATCGGTCGAAGGTGATTTTGTAGCGAAATCAGAAGATGGAAGTATCAGAGAATTGCACAATGGCGATCCTGTGTATTATTCCGATTTGGTTTATAGTATTTCAAGAGATCCAAATAGCAATATTTCTATAGATTTGCTCTCTACTCAACAAAATCTGGATTTTAACGGCAAAGCCGAAGCATTTTTAGATACTTCGGTAGTGTACTCACAGATGGCACATGAAGATACTGTCATTGCCCCGGATCATGCAAAGGTATTAGCGGAGCATACGCCTACCACTATGACTGATACCTTGGATAATGTACTTAAAGAGTTCGGTGATAATATGGATATTACTGAAACAGCTGCAGGACATACGGCGACTACAAACGGGGGACATCCTTCAGATACTTTTGTCGATCCGACCAGAAGTATGGCAGATGTTACGTCTAGTTTGAGAGATATCCAAAATCCTGTTGGAAGTACGCCGGAGCTTAATACGGCCCAGCCTATTGAAGCAACACCTACAACAACAGGCGGTGATATCCTTGTAGATGAAGCAGCACTAAATAGTGTCGGTAGTGATCCATCAAGCAATGCTGAAACAGCTTCAGGTGTTCTCAGCGTTGAGAATGCTATCGGCGATGTTACTTATGCATTTACAGCCGGCACAAATGGTATAGGTACTTACGGTACTATGACATTAAATCCGGACGGTACGTACAGCTATACCCTAACTTCACCTATGAATTCAGGTGCTGTTCAAGGAACCAATATAGTTAATAATGCCGAAACATTTTCTTACACTGCAACTGATGCAGGTGGCAATACTGCCAATGGCACTATCACGGTTGACATAAAAGATGACATACCAAGTATAAGTGTTACAGTAGGTCAATACAATGAAGAAGAAGGTGCCTCGACTCTTACAGTAGATGAGACACATTTAGGTGTAACTGATAGCGCTGATTTCTCATATGCATTTACAAGTGTTGCAGCACCAGGAGCTGATGGACAAAGCGGACCTATAACAAGTACATATACATTGGGAATATCAACACCTAATGTGGACAGCGGTTTGATAGATACAGCCACAGGAGACAAAGTTTTATTGCATCTTGAAAACGGTGAAGTTGTAGGAAGTATAAAGATCAATGGCATAGAAACGACAGTATTTACGGTAAGTGTCGATAATAACGGTATAGTAACGTTAGAGCAAGACAGAGCTATCGTAAATCCTATTGGCGGAGATTCTTATAATGAACCTGCTACGCTTATAACAGATAATTTGATCACACTAACAAGATCGGATGCTATCATTGATGGAGACGGGGATATTGCAAACAGTAGTGCAACATTGAATATAGGTTCGAATTTTGTATTTTTGGATGACGGTCCTCAAGTAGTAACAGATCTAGGAGATATAACAGAGGGACATACGTTGAGTGTAGATGCTGCTGATGGAGTCTTGCATAACGATGTATCCGGCGCGGACGGCTGGGCTGCAGGCGGCGCAGTGGTCGGAGTAGCGGCAGG
>JAWVXD010000006.1:0-140148 GCA_033723415.1 Sulfurospirillaceae bacterium | reverse complement strand
ATCTAAAAGCATTTGCGGGGGAGGAAGTTACCGATGACTGAAAGTGATGAAAGAGATCTACTTGCAGCTTGCGAAGTGATAAAGGATCTGAATACTGAAGCGTTTCTAGCAAATATAAAGGCGCTTTTTGAAGAATTTTTAGGGAGGCTTTCATAATGGGAGGAATTGATATATATGGGCTTAAGCTCGCTTCAAAAAAGGTGCAAGAGATACAAGCCGCACTTGATGCAATAGATGCAGCAACGGCAGCGATAAAAGCGATAACGCCAAATTTGGCAAATCTTGATCTAGTGGCTGAGAATGTAGGTGATATAAATATCAATGCAACAAATATAACAAATATCAATACCTTGGCTACAATTATTGATGCTATCAACTCTTTAGTATCTGATAAAGCTACGCTTGATAGTTTGTACGCGGATAAAGCAAAACTTGATGATATTTTTGCAGATCTTAATGCTATCAATATCAATGCAACAAATATAACAAATATCAATGCCTTAGCTGCAATTATTGATGGTATCAACTCTTTAGTATCTGATAAAGCTACGCTTGATAGTTTGTATACGGATAAAGCAACTTTAGATAGTTTATATGCCGACAAAAATGTACTTGATACTCTTTATGCAGATAAGGCGACTTTGGATAGTTTATTTGCTGATAAAGCCACGCTTGATGCGTTATTTGCTGATAAAGATGCGCTTGATAGTTTATATGCCGACAAAACAAAACTTGATGCTATCTTTACAGATCTTGATGCTATCAATATCAATGCAACAAATATAACAGATATACAAAATGCATATACAAATGCGCAAAATGCAAAACTTCAAGCTTGGATCGCACAAGCAGAGAGTCTAACTGCTGATAGCTATGCCAATCAAGCCGAAGATGTTTTTGTAGATGTTTATACTTCAAATGGTGATGGTACTTTTACAGCTACCCCTACAACTGAATACAGCGCTTATCACTGGAAACAAAAAGCACAAGCTATCTCTAATGGCTCAATTGATGGATTAAGTGATGTGGATACAACCGGAAAAGTTGATAAATCATCGCTTATATTCGATACAGCTAGTGGAGAGTGGATTGCGACCGTTTTGGATAAATCGAGTATTGGACTAGATAAAGTTGATAATACAAGCGATATTAATAAACCTATAAGCTCGGCTCAACAAATAGCATTGCAGGCTAAATCAAACATTGCAGATATACAAGATATCTTAACATCTACCGACACAACCAAGCCACTAAGCGCTAATCAAGGTAAAGTCTTAAAAGGACTAATTGACAATATAACTACTTTATTATCAAGTAGCGATACGGCACTTGATACTTTACAGGAAATAGTAGATTTTGTAACTCTCAATCGTAGTGAGCTTGATGCTCTTGGAATATCTAATATCGCAGGACTGCAATCTGCTTTAGATTCAAAACTTGGGATTACCGCTACTGCTGTAAATTCTGCTAAATGGAACGGAAGCACCCAATACACATCAACAGCAGCAGCAAGTGGTGGAGTGGATGGTGATATATGGTTTCAGTACTAAGGATGATTAATGGCAAAAACCTATAAAAATATCGGTGGAGCTTGGTATCCAATTAAATACATATGGAAAAATATCAGCGGTACCTGGACAAAACTAAAAAAAGCTTATAAAAATATAGGCGGTACTTGGCAGGTGGTATATAGTGGAGCAGTTGATTATACATTTACAAGCTCAATAACAGCAACATCTTCCACAGGAATACTTTTAAGCTCTTATGTAAATCCATCTGATGCTGATACGTTTAATATTACTATCCCTAGTGGGATAGTAATAAGTGGTATAACCGGAACTATTGGAGCTACAGGTGCAGCAGGAAGTCCTACTATCTCTATAACTAATTGTCATAATACTTCAACATATTTTGGTGGGAATGGTGGAAATGGCGGAGTTGGTGGATATGGTATTGATTTTACCGGTTTTACTGGTAAAACAATTAATTTAATAATTAATGGGACTATTAAAGGCGGAAATGGAGGAAATGGTGGAAACGGTGGAAATGCTGCTAGTGGTGGAACTGGAACTACTTATAGCATAACATATGGTGGTTGTGGTGGAGCGGGAGGATCTGGTCAAGTTTGGAATTATGGAGATGGTGGAGTAACTATAAATATTAGTGGTAATAGTCCAGTCAGTGGAACAACAGGAGGGATAGGTGCTGATGGCGCAAATGGGACATATTACTGGACCCCTGCTAGTGGTGGCGGTACATGCTTCCTATATAATGCAAAAGTTCTTATGTCAGATGGCTCTTATAAAGAAATACAACATATAGTACCAAATGATAAAGTACTAGATATGTATGGTAAAGTTCAAAAAGTATTATATTTAGATAGACCACTTCAAGGCAATAGGATACTTTATAAAATTAATAATTTAATAACAACAGATGACCATCCTATATGCAATGCAGACAGAAATGGATTTTTAGCTTTAAATGTAGAAAACTCTAAAAATGAATGTAAGTTTTATGATGTTATAGATGAAAAAGGGCAAATCATACCATATTGGTATGATTTTATTGATACTAATAAAACTAACTTTGGAGAACTCATTATTGGCTCTAAAGTAGCTACAGTATCTGGAGAAGAAGAAATAAAGCAAATAATTCAAACCGACTTAATAGACAAGCAACTTTACTCTTTGGTAGTAGATGGTAGCCATACATATTCTGTTGATGGATACTTCGTGGGTGGTTTTATAAGTGATAAAGATTTTGATTATAGAAAAGGAATGAAAATATGCAAGTAATAACCTATGTTAATGGTCTTCTGACCGTAATCAACGGTGATAATTTCTATAAAGAATTGGCAACTAAACCTAGTTTTATAACAGGCACTAATTTTTATTTTGAACCTACATTGAAGCAAATGGATGGGATAGATTTAACAGCACAAGAAGAAAGTGATGCTATAGCGTTTATAAATTCTTTCGTATTTACTACAGCATCAACAGCACCAGTAAAAAAGCAAGTTTATTGTATTGATAATGATGGAAACTATATTGGATATTTTGTAAATGATGGAAATTATCAAGAAGCAGATTCCGCTCCTACTAAAAAAACAGAAAAATGGACTTCAGGTGTTTGGGTAGATAGTGTATTAGTAGATAAAACTACTGGAAAATATAATGGTATTGGTGATACTAGAACAGCACCGAATACAAAATATGCACCAAATATAATTCCTAAAGATTTTGATATAAATTATTACTCTTGGGATGGTACGTCTTGGAATATAACTCTTACAGATGCCAAAACATGTAAAAGTGAAGAAATAAGACTAGGACAGAAGGCTACGCTTGATGGCATACTTGGCGAAGTAGCTGTTTGGGAGCCAGCAAGCTATGATAAGCAAGAGCAAGAGGCAAGAGCATGGAATGTAGATAATACAATAGCCACACCATTTATAGATGCACTTTTAGCATCACGAAATTTAGGAGAAACAAAACAACAGCTCGTAGATAAGATTATCCAAAAGGCAGATGCTTATGCGAGTGCTTATGCAAGTATGTTAGGCAAATTTCAAGACATAATAAAACAAATACAAAATGCTACTACTGTTGATGCAGTAAAAGCGATAGTTTGGAGTTGATAATGACACAAGAAGAAAAGAAAGTTTTGTTTGCAAAGTTTGATGAAGATGTAGCTAAAAGAAGCAAGGCCATGAGGGTTCTTTTGGTTTTAGACCAAACTTTTAATGTCCTTGTATGGAACGGTAGTCAGGATGAGACGATAAGCAGTCATATCGGTAGATTAAAAGCAGAGGGTAGGGCAACCTGGTTTGATAAAAAAATATGCTGTTTCCTTCAAAAGCTTGAGTATAACCATTGTAAAAATAGTGAGGGTGAGTGATGAAACGAATTATAGTTGATCTAATATTGCTATTTTTTACACTCTTGCTTTTTGCTTTACATCAATACGCTCACTTACCAAGCCCTTTGCAGCTTCTAGCTTTCAAAGCAATGCTTGTAAGCGCAGCAATACTTCATGCACATATTGCTAGAAAACTACTTTTTAAAGTACAAGTAGATTGGAGTGCTACAAAATTTACAGGAGGGCATTATATTGCGATTGCTTTTTATATCGTTATTATTTACGCTTACGCTATCGGCGGATAGATGCGTTGCTTACGTGCAGCAAGTCAGAGTAGCACATTCTGCCGTATTTGGGATAGATTTCCCCTATTGGTATGGAGTAGGACAGATAAAGCAAGAGAGTGGTTGTCGAGATATTATCAGCAGAGACGGTGTTGGAAGTCAAGGAGTAGCACAGATTACTTATAGGATTTGGCAAAAATATCTCGATCAAAAAGGCATCTATAACATAGATAGTATCGGAAATCAGCTCCACGCACAGGCTTATATCATGCAAAATGCAAAGCAACAAGCTTATAGCTCCCATTTATGGGCTGCATACCAACTTTATAACGGTGGGGGGCTCATAAATAAAGAAATAATGAGAGCTAGAAAAGCTTTACATATTACTGATGTATCTCATGATCAAGCTCATCTTTTTTGTAAGAGAAAAATCGTCCACTTCAACAATGGGCAAACGAGATCCGCTTGTGACATAAATTATGACTATAGCAAGCGAATCTACAAGTATGGGCAAGAATATAAGACTTTTGACACAAAAAAATATAAATTTTGGTAAGGAAATAAAATGGGATGGTTTGGAATAGTATGGAAAATTGCAACCGGTTTTTTAAAAGGCAAGTCATCCATCATGATAGATGTAGTATTGGTTTTAGCCGTAATAATTTTAATAGGCGGTGGTGTATGGAAATACCAAAATATGAAACATACGATCGCTCTTTATGAGTCAAAGCTTGTAACTGCTCAAGGCTCAATCGATCAGATCCAAGTACAGTATAACATCATCAAAAAAGTTAATGACGATAATACCAAAGAATTTGAGAAACAAAAATTGGAGTATCAAAATACTATCAATATTCTTCAAAAAAAATATCTGAAGGATGTAAAGATAACAAAAACGATAGCAGCTATAAATGAAAAAGCTAGGCATGTAAAACCTCAAGATGATGCACCTACAGCAAAGGTATTGATCGATACTTTAGAAGCAATAAGGAAGATGGACCAATGAAATATTTAATTTTAATTTTAGCGACTGTTTTCATCGGATGTGGTCAAAAAATACCGCCTCCGATAAAAGTTCCGGTTACAATTACAAAAACAAAAATTGTCAAAGAAAAAATACCAGAGTCTTTGCTTAAACACGTCCCTAAGCCAAAAGTGCCACAAAATATAAAAATGCAAAGTTCAATTGCTCCCTATATAACCGGATTAGTTGGAGCAATAGATACTTGTAATAATCATTTAGATGGGATAAAGGAAGTAATTAATGGACGATAAAGATATCTCTCTTATAGTTGATGCGGTAAAACACTTAACGAAAGCACATGCAGATACAAATAAGAAAGTTGATAAATTGATTGAATCAATGGGAAAGCAAGAAGTTATCTTGGAGAAACTCTCTAACATCGAGAGGTCTTATATCGATGCCCATAAACGACTTCATAAAAGAATCTATGAAAATGAAAATAGACTCTCAAAGATAGAAAACAATCAGATAAACGGTTGCCCTGCATTGAAGAGTCACATCATCCAAAGAGAAACAGAATTAAAACATTATAACTCTGTTATCGATAGTTTTGATAAAAGAATAGAGGTGAATACAAAAGATCTCGAAGAAGTAAAAAGCATACCAAATAAAATCATGATGCGCATGGCTATCGTCGCAACAAGTTTAATAACTACAGCGATAATCGGTAGTTTATTGGTCGATAAATATTTGGGATTTGTAAAATAGGGAGATAACATGGCAGTAGATACAGCAGCAATAGGGACGGTTTATGATGCGCTAATAGCAAAAGTAAAAGGGACCCTCGATGACCAATTTTCTTCTGGAAAATTAAAGGGTACTGATTATGCAAATGTTCTGGCTTCCGGTCTTAATGCTACGATTCAAGCAAGCATTAAAGCCGTGCAAGATCAACCGATACAAGATGCGCAAGTCGATATGATTAATGCGCAAGCGGATACAGAGGCGAGCAGAAAGTTACTTGTAGAGAGACAAACGGAAGCATTTGATGATAACTTGAGGGTAGAAGAAGCCAAAACTCTTACCAATGTTACGGGGATGTTTGGAGCAGGCGGTACTGCTTTGCCTACGGATCTATTAAGTAAGATGTTCACTGCGGTTGCTGCTATCACGCCATGAAACTACGAAGTATTATCCTACGAGATGATGATGTTTATCTATCATTTCAAAATGCCGTATTATCAACACTTATCGGATATGGTAAGATGTATGAGCTTTTACATAAGCAACTATGGAGAAAAGGCCGGATCGAAACGGTACCTTATACTTTTACTGTAAATGGACGACCGGTACAAGCCATAAAAAAATGGGATATAAAATCACCTTCAACGGCCCCTTATGATTATATAGATACTTATAATCTAGGACTTAATCAACTTTTTGTCGGGCAAAGCCCTTATGCCACTTATGCCGGAACTCCAAGCGATGGAATTTATCATGATGATTGTTATATCATTCCTAAAAATATAGGTATAGCCTCTTATGATATGCCAGGTTGGTTTATAGATGGTAATGGATACTGGGCAAAATATAATAGTTTTGGTGCAACACTCGTCAATAATGTCATGATATATGAGAAAACGCATCTTGGTACCGATGGGGTGACCGTTATTTCGGATGGATGGTTTTATAGTGTGGACTTTACAAGTGGATTGATAGAATATCCTCTCTTGCAAGTTAATGGAGTTAATCCAGTCGTCCAAAATATTACATTATCTGATATCGGGAATCCAAGTGGTGTACTATTGCCAAAGTATGTAGCTCCAGTAGATAGTTCAGCACATGGAGGTATTATTTATACTTCTCCCTCAATCCCTTATGTAAAACTTCCAGATAGTACTATTCCTTTAAGTTTTACAAATAATCCTACCGGATTTGTTAATGTATATGCCGATGGTATCGCAGTACAGTATTATTCTCCTTATACTTATCATGAAGGGGGTGATGGTGGTGATGATATCCAAGTAGGTGGTGGGTATATGATCTGCCCTTTAGTTTATCTTGACACCGGTGATTTAGTGCAAAACCGTGTGGATTTTATAGATAATTGGAATAGCCAATTTCAGCTTTATGTACAGGAAAATGGATACTGGTATAGTGATATTATCGACATGTTTACGATGCTTGCGAGCATAGTAGTAGGTTTTATTATAGGTGGACCTATTGGTGCGATGGGCGCATTTATGGGGAGTATTGGGATGAGAATGGGAGATACATTTCTTGAAGTAGTGGGTGCCGTAGTGTCTCTTTATACTTCAATCGAGCAATCCGGTACAAAAGCAATAGAACAAGAAGCGATGGCAAGTGGACTCAGTGCGAGGACGGCGAGTCAAATCGCAATGGAGAGTTCACTGAAAGATGTCTTTTCTCATTTTGTCAGTGGTGCAGGCCTTGGCAATCTTATGAAAATAGGATCAAAGGCATACTCTACTTTCAATGCAGCTACCCATGGGACAAGTCAATCAAATCCGGTACAGCAAACTGCAACAAAAGATCACATTAAAGTTTATGCGATCGAAGATAATAATAGTGGTCAAAGTTATATCGATAAGATCATGAACATTGGGAATATATAAAAATAATGCTTTTTATAAGTATATTATCGCAAAGGAGCGAACATGTGGAAATGGCTAACAAATAATGCTCAGGAGTTGAAATCTGTAGGTACTTTAGTCGGAGGATTAGGACAAGGTTACGCGGCTTTATCACAGGCAAAAGCTATGGATAAAGTGAATAATCTCAATCTTGGTATTTATGACTATAACAAAAAAAGGCAAGCACAAGCCGATGCAAATTTGAAGCTTGGCTTTGCAAATAGTACTCTTGCGAAAGGATTATAATATGTTAAATTTAAGATATCTCCCCCAACCTGGGATGAGCTCTGGATATGGTATCGGTTCAGCTGCTGCAGCTGTTGGAAAAACAATGCAAAATCTAGGTCAACTTCCTCTTGATGCAAAAGCTAAAGCAGATGCAAAAGGCTATAAAGATGCGAACTTGAAGCTTTTAAACAATCAAGACGCGAGATCTGCTCAGGAGTTGAAGCTGAAACAAGATGCTTTTGATTATAAAATGCAAAAAATACAAAAAGATGCTTTAGACGCTGCGATCAAAGCAGGAAATAAAGTAGGTGCGTTTCGTAAAGCACACCCAAAAGCTACGGCAAACTTGAGTGATAGCGAACTATTGGCTTGGGGTGATCAAATGGATAAACTTTTACCAAAAGATAAAAGCGTGAAGATCAGTAAGATTGATGCTAGGATCACTCCTGATGGGCATAAGATTATGACCTATGTACAAAATGGGAATATCGTGGAAAAAGATCTTGGACCGGTTAAGACGGATTGGAATACTAAGAAAGCTTCTAGTGATATCCCAAAAGGGTGGGTTAACGTAGGGTCTGATTTCTATAATCAATATGCAGATACGGCAAACGGTTTAGTAAAAAGTACAAAAGACGGACGTTTTATAGCCCCTATCAGCTTTGTCAATGCGAAGCAGGCAGAGCAGATCGGGAATAGTAAAAAACTTTTGGATACGCCACTTCAATAAATATAAAAAAATAAGGAATGCTCTATCTTAATATAAATATAAAAATATTAAGGAGAGCATATGCCTACCCCAAGAGATATCCTTGGCAATGATGTTATAAAACAGCTCCAAGACAAAGGTTATCAGGCAAATCATATCCGTGCTATGGCACAAAGCGCCTGGGATAATATGCAGCAAGATCAAGCAGCTTTAAAAGATGCTAGACAAAAAGATGCTACAAAGATGGATAATAGTATCGTTCGTTTTGGTGCGGGAGTTGGAAAATCTGCACTAGAAACAGCAAATGGATATCTTAAAGTTGCTGATAATGTTGCAAACTTTTTAGATCCTCTCAGGAAAGATCAACCCAATGATGTCACACATAAAATAGACGGTTGGATCAATCGTATCAATGAATATCAAAAAAATTATCACGCTACGTTACCAAAAGACAAATGGGATATAGCTTCTACTGCAGGGGAACTTGCCGGTGGTTTTATAGATCCTGTAAACCTTGTCCCAATCGGTACGGTCAATGCGGCAAGAAGAGTTATATCTTTTGCTGCAACCGGTGCTTTAAGTGGTGGTCTTTCTGCATATGGGGGCAATAGGAATATTGCTGCAGGAGCTCTTACCGGAGCGATTGCAACTCCACTCATAGGAGAGGCTTTACATCAAACTGCATCGGGCTTATCTAAACTTTGGCTAAAAACTAAAGAAGCCCGTATTAAAGACGCAAAGACGAATCAGGATTTTGAAAATATCTCAAAAAATCAACTTTTTGATATCCCGATCATGCAAAAAGCTGATAGTTCCGGAAATACTATCAACACCGGTTCTTCTTTAAAACCTAAACAATTTGATCTTGCTTCTTATGTTAATGAAACACTAGCCGGTAAGCCTCAAGATATAAAGACACAAGTTCTCAAAGATGCTGTAGAAGGTAAGACACAAAGTGCAGTTGATGCTTCTACCTATAAAGATATCGTTGCCTTTAAAAATCATTTGGACACTATGGCTACATTGGATTATCAAGAAGCAAAAATAAATATCATTGAAAATGAAGTTCAAAAGGTCAATGATCAAATCACACAATCCACAGATGCTTCGGCTGTACGATTTAATGATATGACAAAAGGCATCCAAAAAGAAGTCAAAGATAACCCTCAGATCATGCCAAGTGAATTAAAAACTTTAATCAATGCCAAATATAAGCCAACTCCTGATGAGATGATGATCACAAACTGGGTGAATGATGGAATGGGAGTAGAGAATAGATTGGCCGGGTGGAATGTCATCCATGCTCTCAATCGTGATATCGCAAATCCTATCCGTACCCCTGATGAATATACACAAAGTCTTTTAAATGCCGGGTTTGGTGAAGAGCAGGCAAAAGTTTTAACCGAAGCATACGCACAAGGTAATAGTGATATCGCAAAGAATTATTTTATATCAAAGATAAGTGAAAAAGGAGCAGAACATGCAACAGCAGCAGCAGAAAATATCTCAAGCCAACACAATGGAGATGGCCTCATTCCTGGAGGAAAAACTGACATACCAAGAACGCCTCAGTCTATCGGAACAGATCCACAAGGGGGAAGCAGCAATGCAATCTCCAATCAAAACGATCAGATCCCAAGCATCGATAATGGTAGCGGAACCTTACCGAATGATGGACAAAATCCTATCACAGTTAGCCAGGATAATGCAATATCCAAGGGATTTGACCAAGTGGCAGGACAGCAAACCTCTGGGAGCAATGGTGATAGTGTTTCCGGATCTTCAGGGGACCCAATGGTACAGCAGAAAGATGGCAGCAATACAGGGCCAGATGTAAAACCTAAGGAGGGTGTCAATGTATCAAAAGAAAAACTTAGACAAGAGAATCCGCTCGGCACGCAAACGAAAGGAAGCGTACAAAATCAAAAAGATCATGTTGTTTCTGATGGACAAAGCAGAAAGATATCTGATACGACAAAAACGGTTGAAAAATCAACACAAAATTTAGATTTGAGAGATAGTTTTTTTATTTTTATGAGTAAGAGTGAGAGAAAAACAATCAATGCCGAAGTTGATAATATTCTCAAAAAGAAAACTAAAAAGATTACTCAGCAAGATAAAGAAATCCTTAGAAAATACACCGGTACCGGTGGTATCGATAGTGGTACTTATGGAAGCTTGAGTGAACATTATACTCCTTATGAGACAGTTAGAGGGATATATGCAGCACTTGATCGCTCCGGTGTTCCTATGAAAAAAGCACTAGAGCCTGCAGTTGGCAGTGGAAATTTTGTAGGACATAAACCGCATCTTGATTGGACTACGATAGACACTGATCCTAAAGCTTATAAGATCAATAAGATCTTATACCCTGATGCCAAACATTATAATACGAGCTTTGAAAATTTTAAAGGCAACGGTTATGATCTCATCATATCTAATGTCCCTTTTATAGAAACAAGAGGGGCAAATAGCATCGATGTGAGACCAGATATCAAAGCTTTACATGATTATTATTTTGTGAGTGCGGTAGATAAGGCTAAAGATAATGGGGTCATCACTTTTGTGACCAGTAAAGGGACTATGGATAAATCGGACTTTAAAGTCCGTAAAGAGCTGATGGATAAATCAAATATCATCGGGGCATATCGGTTGCCGGAGGGTACGTTTAGCAAAAATGCACATACTGATGTCGGTACTGATGTGATCTTTTTGCAAAAGCGTCCTGAGGGAGTGAGCGCAACAGGAAAACAGCTCGCACAAAATGAAGCATTTATCAAATCTACTAAAACACAAGATGGTATCTATCTTAATGATTATTTCCAAAAAAATCCCCAAAAGATACTTGGAAAGATGGAAGTAGGGGTTAATAAACAGTTTGGTACCAAGGCTTATGTCGTAAGCGGTAAGGCAGATTACTCAAAAATGAAACTTGATTATCAGAAGATCAAAACAAAAGATCATAGTTTAAACATAGAAAAAAACTTACCTACTGAGTCAAGTGCTTTTTGGAAATATGCCGATGCACATGGGCTTGAAGCTTATGGGTTGGATAGAAAAGGCATCGTTTTAAAAGACGGTAGGGTTGAAGTATCTCAAAAGAAGATCCATTTTAGTGATATCAATGACGGAGCACAAATATATAAAGATATTACCGATACACCTGATGGTAAAAAGATCTCTCTTCTAAATGAGATCGCAAGGGCCGGAGAAAATCAAGATATATTAAAAGGGCAAGATCTGATCGATCTATATAGGAAAAACTATAAAGTGCATCCTTATACCGATAAATCTCTAAATAAACTTTTTGCCAAGATCGGTGAAAAAGAGAAACTATATGAGCTAGGAAGTTATTTTGATAAAAAATTTCAACCGGCACAAATCTTTGAACAAAAGACAAAATTTGAAGATAGCGGAAAACTTACGGTAGATAGTAATTCCCCTATAAAATCTCGTCTTTTATATCATGAGGACAATAAAGGAATCGTTGATATCTCTCAAGGTGGGGAATATATAAAAAAAGAAGATTTCCATAATGCTCTCAAAGAGGGATATAGTGTCATTGCCCCAGGGAAACTTCAAAATGATATCTTGTACTATAGTGGGAAACTTTACGATAAGCTTGATAATCTCAATATTGCATTTGAAAAGTATAAAGATGATGGTGTCGTTTTTGCAAAATTAGAAAAACAAAAAGCAGCTTTGGAAGAATTATTGCCGGAGAAAAAAACTATCGAAAATATTTCTCTAAGAGGTGATGAACCTTGGTTGTTAGAAAAAGGTATAGAGATATACCCTCTGCGTAAGGTCGAGAGAACAATACAAAAGGGCGAACAAAAGATAAGAGAGTATGACACCGGCTTTGGTCCGATCTTTGATAATTATATCAATTCAAAAGCATTGATATCTATCAAAAAAGATGAAACGATGTCTTCATATCGTAGAAGATTAAGAGAAGCGAATGATGAAGTCCAAAGTACTTTAGCCAAGATCAAAGAGAAGATCCTCTCTGATCCAAAATTAACAAAAAAAATAGAATCTATATATAATCGTAAATTTAACGGGTATGTCTCCCCTGATTACGGAAAAGCAAGTTATCTGATCCAAGATACTTTAAAAGAAATCGAACCGACGTTGATCTCTCGTGATAATCAAATACAGTGGGTTACTAAAAGTTTATATGAGGGGAAAGGGATCAACGCACATGATGTCGGTGGGGGTAAAACGCTATCGGCTGTTATACTCGCACGGGCTTTGAAAAATAAAGGTGCTGCCAAGAAGCCTTTGTTTGTAGTCCCTTCCAAAGTTATAGGGAATTGGGAAAAAGAGATAAAGAGAGCATTCCCGGATGCCAAGATTGTGAATCTCTTTAATCTTGAAAAAAGTACCAGGAGCAAGAAGCTATACGAACTTGGGAATAATTCAGCTGATTATATCTTGATCTCTCATGAGGGATTTTCACAACTGAAACTTCCTCATGATATTGAAATGAGATATGTCGATGAATTATTGAACGAAAATCTAAAAACAGAAGATCTAAAAGGCAGGGCACTTGCTTTGCAAACAGAGAAGATCAAGAAGTATAAAGAGCTGCTTCGTAGAGAAAACCTTGATAAACGTATCACGATAGATAATCTAGGGATCGATGCGATATTTGCCGATGAAGCCAGGGCTTTTAAAAATATAGGCATCAATAGTAAATTGGTGAACTTTAAGCTTGGTAAACCTTTTAGTCTCACGCTTGATAAAAATACTCATGTCGTAACACTTGATAGTGCTTTGGCTTATGATTTTAGATTTAAAACTCGTTATATCAGTGAAAAGAATAACGGTAAAAACATTTTTATGTTTGATGCAACTCCTACACCAAATAAACCTATGGAAATATATACGATGCTGAAACATTTAGATAACAGTATTTTTAATGAATACGGTATCTACACAGATAGAGATTTTGCAGATCGTTTCTTTGATTTTGGTGCAAATATGAACAAAAGAGGCGGTATTGAATATGGCTTGAATGCGATTAAAAATGCTTATGATTTAAGAGCGATCATGGATAGATATGTTGAGCGTATCTCAATGGAAGATTTTAAATCTAAGGGGATCATCACATTGCCGGATGAAAAAGTAAATACTCATTATCTCGATGGCAGTCATGAGAGTGATATCGTATTTAGTGATATAAAAAAAAGACTTCTAGAAGCTAAAAGTGACAGTTCAAAGCGTAATAAAATGATGGGGATATTCTCGGAGGGTGTGAGTGCTAGTACAGATCCAAGAGCATATCAAAGAGCTGGGGTGAGAGACTTTATCGATCCTACCCCTGATAATAATAAACTAGAATCGACGATCCAAAAAGTTTTGGAGAGAAGAAGTAAAGATAAAAATGCCGGGCAGATCATCTTTCTCGATAATGCAGGGCATGAACAACAAGTCCCAAGAGATCTAAATAAGGACGGCAATATCTTTGATGCCACTTTAGATCAAAACTTACATCAAGAGATGAAACAAAAACTCTTAGCTTCAAAAAAATACAAACCTCAAGAGATCGCAATCATCTCAGGTAAAGAGATAACAGACCCTACCACAGGAAAAGAAATCAGAGGAGCAAGTGGACGCAAGGCTGTAGAGTTAAAACAAGCGATTGTTGATGCTTATGATAAAGGCAAAGTCAAAGTCGTGATCGGTACGACAAAAGGGGCAGGCGAGGGGATGAATATCCAAAAATATACAAAAGATATCTACAACGTGGATATCCCCTGGACTCCTGCAGAACTAAAACAAAGAGGCGGCAGAGGTATTCGCTTTGGCAATATTAATGATTCTGTCAATGTTCATTACTTCTTTCAAGCCGGTACTTTTGATGAATTGATGTATAAAACGGTCGCAAATAAGAGAGGATGGAATGAGGCGCTTTGGGATGCGAAACCAAAGGATCGAATCGAAATCGTAGATGGTGCTAGCGCGATGCCTACAGAAGAAGAGTTTATGTTGCAGATGGAAAAGGACCCAGTGAAACGTAAAGAGCTAGAGCTACAAATCGAGTATAACAGGTTAGAAAACGAGCTGCAGGCGGTCAATGAAGAGGGGTATTTTCTAAAATCACGCAGAGATGCTATCACAAGAGGCATCGCAACTACTAAAAAAGAGATATCTACTTTAGGAACAAGGCTGAAAAGTGATCGTCCGAATCAATATCTTGGAGATCTCTTAGAAAAAATAGCAAAAACAAAAGATCCCAAAAAGAAACAACTCTATAAGGCAGATTACGAGAAGAAAATCGTCAATGCTAAAGCAAATATCCAAAAGATGATCGATGCAAAGAATAGAAGGATATTAGATCAGGAAGCTTTTTATCAAAAGACTTTAAAAGATATCGAAAATAATCAGATCGATGGAAAAGATGCAGGGAATAAGTTGGCTTCTTTTGAAGATAAACATGTCGGACAAAATGGAAAAATCAAACCAGAAATTGTAGAGGAGATATGCTAATGGATTGCAAAGGTAAAGACGGCTTAAAAAAACAAAAAGAAGTTTTAGCCGACATAACAGATATGATCAAAGCTAAAAACCTTGATCCTAAAGAATACGCGCAAGCAGCAGAGGCATTAAAGAACTATTTAGGCAGAGATCTGACAAAAGAAGAGAGTGGTGTGCTTGGAGTAGCTTCCGGGGTACAAGACTCTGTGAAAATAAGACGAGAAGATCTTGATGCTCTTGGAAAGTATGTCGATCATGTTTGGTTACACAAGGGCACTGAAAATATGGGTGCAAAACATATAGTAAAAGGTCATCTTGGTAATGATTTATCTCTCAATGAACTTTTACATCTAGGCCGGGTGATAAGAGAGGGGAAAGTTTCTTTATCTAAAAGTGTTCAAACAGGAAGAGTAAATCATCTTTATGAGAAGGTGATCGATGGAGATTTATATTATGCGATCGTTGGAACTCGTGGAGTAAAGGGGAGGCATTCGGTTATTACCTTTTATAAGAAACAGGAGAGCGCCCAGGTGTCCAATGCCCTCAACGAAGCAGTCAATAAGACCGCCCGGGACAACATAGTCATCCCTCACCCTCCTGCATCTAGTGAAAGTATAGCTAAAAACGGTAAAAAAATAAATAGCATGGTCTTTCCTGGTGCAGATAAGATCTCAAATATTGACGGATCTGCTGTCGATAAAGCTTTTGCTAAAGCAGCACAAATCATTGGTAAGGTAGATGAAGCGATCACTACGAGGATAAGCGGTGGTAGGATAAAAAGGCTCGCTACCGTTAGCGATATCACAAAAAAAGTCGGAGAGATTACACAAGACTTTAGGATCGCTATGTCTCAAGTACATGAGCAAGCAGCACAAGTCAAAGACTTTTTAGATACGCACCTAAGTCCAGATGAATCGGTCCTTATACACCAGGCTTTGACAGGAGATAAACAACCCTCAACTCTGCCGGAGCATTTGAGAGAGACTTATACTAAGATTAGAGATCTCATCGATACGAATGCTGATGCTCTAGTCAAGGCCGGTGCACTGCAGGAAAAAAACAAGATACAAGATTATCTTAAGCGATACTATATTGATAGCATCAAAGAAGGGGGACTGATCAAGAAGTTTTATTTTGATCAGCGTTTCCGTGCGAGGAAAGATCTAACGCATGATGAACGGATTGCACTTGGGATGATCGAAGATGCAAATTTTGTGATACCAAAGACACTTGCAGAACAAAGAGTGCAGCTGCTTAAAGCGCAAACCCTCAAAAATGTCGCTGATACATTTGGAAGTGATGTAGAAAAAGACGGGTTTGTAAGGATGAGTGATGAAACAGTAGGCGGTGGAATCAAAAAATATGGTGCTTTAGCAGGTAAATATGTACCAAAAGAGGTCGCAGATGCTGTTAAAGGTGCAGGGATTGTCAAAGAGAATATGGGGCTTTTTGAGACCTATTGGTATCCTCTTATCGATCACATTAAAGTCAATCTAACGGTTAAAAACCCTTTTACGCATCTTTATAATGTTGGCAGCAATGTAATGCTCTCTTTTTTACATGGTGATATGACCGCTTTAGCCAAAGTATTATCTATGCTGAGTACAGATAGGAGTAAATTTGATGCTCTTGTTCAAAAAGCAAATAAGTACGGGCTAAATTCAAGTTTAGATATGATGGAGAAGATGCAGCCGTTTGATAACAAAAAAGAGCCGATCATCATGTCAATCTTGAAAAATGCTTACTTCTCTAAGGGATCAAAGAGTGGCGATGCTTTGAGGCATATATATGATTGGGAAGATAAGATCTTTAAACTTGCTTCCTTTTATCGCCAGATCTCTGAGGGAGTTGATGAAAAGACGGCTTTTAAGATATCACAAGAAGCATATGTAGATTATACGACTCCGATACCTGGTTCTTTTAGAGTCATGGATAAAATGGGAATAATGCCTTTTGTTCATTACTCTTATAAAGCAACTCCAATGGTCTTGAAAGCAGTTGCAAAGCATCCTTTTAAATTTGCTATGCTGCAGGCAGCTCTCATGGGAACAGGTGCAAGTGCTTGGCTTGGTGATAATGATAAGGCAAATATGTATAAACCAAGTTGGGCGGCTAGTGGTTGGGCTGCAAACGCATTCGGTGCGAAGAGTTGGGTACAACTTGGCGGAGGTTGGCAGCTTAATGCAGGACGATTGGTTCCTGGTATGAGATTTGATGGTTTTGATACGCTAGAATTTGCCGGTGGTTTTGTTGGAGGTGCTTATCGTATGATCAATGGCGAAACACCTTTAGGTTATAAGATTGATACAAAATATGACAGCACTAGCAGCAAGATTGCTAAAAGAGTGTTGGAAATGGCAAAAAACTATATGCCTCCGATTACTTTTGGTAGATATGGGCAACAATTTATCCGTAAGGCTACAGGACTTGCAGATCCTAAAAACTATTATAATGAGCCTATGAGTTATGAAGAAATGCTTTTACGAGGGGCCGGTGTAAGACATTTTAATGCAAAAAAAGAATTGCTACAGAAAGCACGTGCAGCCAGAAACCTTAAAAAACACGAGTATAAAAAGGCGAAAGCGGAAAATAACTCTGCCATTGCAAGAAAAGCAGATGCTCAATACAATCTCAGCCTCGATAAGATTAGAAGTGCTAACTCTAGCATTAACTTAGATCTTAGCAAATTCTAGTTCCAAACCAAATAGCCTTTAAGTGATTCAAGTGCGGTGTCATCAGACACACCGCACTTCCTATCATATCCCCTCTATCATCTTGTTGTATCTTGCCCGCGCTACCATGCCCGTAGGGCAAACTCCGGCGCGGTTTTTTATCTCTTTTACCTTTAAATAAGCGCTAAGCACCAAGACATAGGAGGGGAAACGCAGATAATCAGAAATGAACGATGGGGCGGGGTAGTCAATGGGGTTTTGCAAAAAATCCACCCCACCCCGATGATATTTTTAAGGTTAGAATGAAGCTTAAACCTTAAACGGGAGTATTCCTCTCAAAAAGTGGGATAAAGTGTCTATAATGTATTAAAATAGAATAATTTAATACATTATCATTAAGCTACGAAGTGATATTGTTAAGGTTTGCTACTTCTTTAAGGTTAGAGGGCAAAATGGCTTAAGGTTTGATCTTTTGGAGTATATCTTAGCAGTGAAGAGAGAGGTAACCTTAAATAAAAAAGAGGGGGGTATGTACCCATTCGGTTCCTCTCTCAGATATGTAGGTACACTATAAAATTTTATTTTTTTCAAAAAATATATAACTTCATTTATCATATTGTCACGGCTAAAATAAAAACCTATTTTTTAAGTGTCCTGATTTTTGGAATTTGTGCGAGTTCTCAACAATGTGTTGGGGCTTATGCCCAGTCATCATCGTCAGGGATGTCCTCGTCCTCGAAGTATTCTTCATCTTCAATTACTTCATCAAATGTTCTATGTGCTATAAATTCCATTATATAGGCCAAAGCATCCATAAGATCATCATGTTTACTTTCTACTCCAGGATCAAATCCCAATAGTTCTGATTCAAGCTCTGTTGTAGATGATTGTTTTTGGTTAAAGAAAATTCTACCGGTGATAAAAAGAGGGTGCAACAAACTGATCCGTAAGTTTTTAGCTTTAGAATGATGAGATAGTGGCTCAACCGGGATACTAATACCTGTTTGTTTTTGGACTTCATCGATAGTATAAAAGAAGTCGTTTTGAGCACTTGCTTTTTCAATCCCAAATCTTTTCGAGTTAAACATCACTTGGACTCTAACTGCCTGCAAAGATTTTTCAAAAGGAGTCCAATGACCGGCTGATATATCTAAAATATATATATAACCTTGTGGATCTACTGCGAATGTAACGATTGCCGTTCTATCTGCTCCATCATAGGATGCAAGATCCATAGTCGTATAAACTTGACAAGAGGATAGAGGTATTTCTTCTCCATTTGTTTTTACGATATGCGTTGGTCGAGCTGCTTCTATTATCCCCTCTGACTTAGCATCTTTGATTACAATCTTTGGCATAGGTGCAATATCATATTTTAGATGTGAAAAATAATTAAAATTTTCTTTTTTGAAAAGTTGTTTTTCCGGGGCCATAGCTTTACACATATATTCCTGGTAAAACTCATTAATGAGTCCAATTCTTGAAAGCCTGGCTTTGAGAGATTTTATTTTTTTGATAGGGAAACGTGACGGCCATGATGCTATGCCATTTTGCATGATTGGAATTATTTTAGTATGCCATTCACTCCTATGTGATTCAAACTCATCGATATCATCTCCATCTTCTATTTTTATCTTCTCATTTTCTTTTTCCATGATGATATTATTTAAGATGCTATCTTCATGCAGGATAGTTCCAATTATTATCATCTGTCCTTTAGTTGGATGCAGAGCCGGCATAAGATCTGCATAAAACCATTCTTTAAGTTTTTGTCTATTTCGTTTGTTACTTATTGCATATTGACCATTCTTAGATTCCAGGTCATCGGCAATTATAAGAGTAGGACGTACATTTTTATATGTATAGCCTCTTGGGTCTTGTCCTGCTCCAAATACTGAGATAAAGCATTTGTGTTCTATAGATTTTCCGTCTTTATTTTTTAACCCTTTATTGACTATGACTTCTATTTTAGATTGTGTCCAGATATCTCCTTTACTGAGGGAGTAACCTTTTGCTTGTGCTTTGGTAATTAACTCTTTGATATCTGCTAAAAAGGCTTGAGCTTTTTCTTTATCACTTGATACGATCATTGTAAAAACTTCATACTCAAAGAAAATTCTATTTAGTACAGTAACTTTATTTAAAAGAGTTGATTTTGATGCTCCACGAAAAACAGCTGCAGCCTTAAATTGTTCGGGACCGTTAATAAAATTTAGAAGATCTACATGAAATTTTGGAGTAGCATTTTCAAATATTTCCGGGGCTATATCTTTTACAAATTTTAATTGATAGTGAGTAGATTGACGATGCTTAAAATTTGCATTTTGTACTTTTGGTAGATGTTCTGTAGATGGATTATAAATATTAGCAGGGCTTGTCATAGCCAATGCCATAACCGCTGCGATTGAAATAATTGTCTTTTTCATTATGCACCTAGTTTTAGGTACATAATAAAATTAAAGTTTCATTTTTTTTCTATATTATAGTTGGCAGAGTGTGCCAATTTAGTTAGTCTTTTATATGCCAATGACTGACTATTTTATAATTAAATACCCTAGTTTAGGGCATTTAGTGTTTTTGCAAAAGGGTTCGAATCCCTCTCTGTCCGCCATTTACCCCCTAAAATAGGGGCTTCCGAAGCACTTTAAGAAAACCACAAAATCCCTAGCGTACCCCAAATTGAATTTAAACTTAACTATATACAGATATTGAGCGGTCAAAGTCATCTAAATTTCTGTCTAAATAAGTAACATAAACATCATAAATCATTTGAGTATTTGAATGTCCAAGAAGTTGTGCAAGCTGTAAAGGAGTAACTAAATCATTATAAAGCATATTTGTTGCATAAGTATGACGCATATTATACGGTCTTCTATACTCTAAATTTAAATCTTTAAATATTGGTTGCCACCACCTAAAATGAAACACTTTTGAGTCAATATATGGTCTGTCATATTGATTAGTCAAAACATAATGAGTATTGTTTTGTTCATACATTTTTTGTATATAAGGCATAAGTGAGTTAATAATAGGTATCGTTCTTTTGCTTCCATATGTTTTAGGAGTACCTTCGCCAAATCTACTACGAGTAGAATTTACATGTAAGACTTTATTCTCAAAATCAACCTCAATTCTTTTAAGAGATAGTATTTCACCAGTTCTCATACCCGTATAAAACCCCATAGCCAGAAAGTACACAAAATTAAAATTATAATCTTTGCAATGTTCAAGTATTTTACTAACTTCATCAGAAGTAAAAGGCTTGATTTTAGGTGCTTTATAGTGAGGACGTTTAACATGTATGATAGGATTTTTATTGATAATTTCATCTTCTAAGGCAAGTTGTAAAATACCATTTAAAACAGATAGATAATTACGTTTTGATTTATTGCTTACATCAGTTATATTTTTAAGCCATAACTTTATCTCACTAGCTCTTATATCTTCAATATTCTTATCATTAAAAAAGTTTAGTCTTAATTCACATATACGTCTATTTTTTTCAAGATATGAAGGCTTCCATTCATCCTCATTAAGTTGTAAATATAGATCAGAATACTTTTTAAAATTCATTATTATCTCGAGGCTTTTTGGTACCAATATTCCCGGGAACAGATAACTTCAAGGAATTAGCCACACGAAACAATTCACCTCTTATAAGTCTCTTATGAACATCATCAAGATTGATTTCAGATAATTTTTTCTGCATAGCATTAAAATATTTCTGAAAATCCTTACAAGTATCAGAACAATAATTTTTTGGACGACCAAGAGAACAACGATAACCTTTGCCATTTGAAATAATAGGATTACCACATACAAAACAATTCATTTTAAGCTCCCTCTAAGTGGTGAAGATCTTCACCACATTTAATTTTTAATTTCTTCATCGTAAAGTGTACATTTCAACCATATACACATAAAACCAAGAAAACAAATACAAATAAACAAAATAAAACAAAATATATAAAAACCAGTCATTTTAAGCTCCTAATGGATTGGGAAAAATACGATTTTTTTGTGACGAGATCTCGTCAGCATTTTTTGAATAATTGGAAATTGTCATTTCCAAATTGAAATTATTGATAGGTTGAATTGGAACATCAATCAAACCTCTTTTTGATAACTGATTTTGGACTAAACCAAAATGGTGTAAATTACAAGTTTCAATGTCAAGATTATGATAATATGTATATAACTCAAAATCACTTTTCTTAGATATTGGCTTTTCATAAAAATCAAAGTATTGACCGTCAATAACAATTTTTACAGAACAATGATTTTTCTTTTTTCGTATGATAGGTTTTTGTTCAACACGAAAAGATGTATCTATTTTTTCTTTTTGTGAGCCAAACTCACGAACAAGTTTATTATTAATAAATACTTGATATAAACCTCGTTCATATTTAAAAACTTTGCCGTTTACTTCATCTTCAAATATGAAGTAATCATTTTCGCGAGACCACTCACAAGAAGAACGATATTTGAGAATAGATTGATACAACCAATCATCATTAAGAGGGTACATTTTTTGATAAACCCATTGAGGTATGAGACTTCTAGAAGTAGTCAAACGGACAATTTTATGTGTGATATACCAAGATTGCAAATAATCAATTTCTTTATTATTTTTAATATCCATAAATGACTTCGTGCAATATTTAAGAATATATCCAACGGGATTTTTGAGAGTCCATTGAAAGCCATTTATTTCACCATTTTTCTTTTGGAAAAAAGTGATTTTATTTGTACGTTTGTTTTGACGGGCAGGAAAACATGATTTAAAAAGTTCCTTTAAATCATTAAAATAAGAACTAGGAGCATAAAAAAGTACATGTGCATGAGGAACACCAGATTCATGAGGTTCAACTTCAAAGAGATAACCAATATCATGAGAGGATTTAATTTTAAGATACAGACGGTCTTTTTGAAAATGATTCCATTGATAACGAAGTAATTTATACAAATCTTTAACGGTAAAAGGAAGTTTTTCATTTGCTAAATCTTGCAAATAGCCGAAGCGGTCATTATTAGGAAGCTTATTTAAATGCTTATCGGTGAACTTAGAATAATCACCTGTTAAAAGGCGTTGATATGCTCCGTCAAGAGTAATTGTCATAAAAACGGGGCTAAGTCCTAAATAAGACATTGATTGTTGCATAGTATTGACCTTATTAACAAGCTGTGCATAATAACGCTCGGATATATTTGCAGACATAGAAATATCCGCAAAAGTTTTAAACTCACCATTTTGAGTTAAGAAACCCTGAGAAGCAAGATATTTTTTTTGAGTATCAATCTTTAATTGAGAAGTTTTTTTATCTTCTAAATTCAAACCATATTTTGACATCGTAGCACCTTCCTTTTGTAGAACAAGTTTTGTTAAGTTGACAAGGGACTCTTTACGAATTGACCTCTTCCGCTCCAGTGGGTGCTCATCGGTAAATTCGTACAAGTCTTATCAAATATTTTTAACGCTGTTAAACGCAACTAGAAATCCCTTCCGCACTAATCGTTTGGATGCTCACTTTTGGAAATACAAAAGTCGAGCTAAAGTTTAGATAGCTCCTTTTTTCTTGGCAACAACACCAACATTTTGAAGAATAGGTAACAAGTCAGATGAGACCAAATATTCATATCTATAAACATTTTCAGAAATAATTTGAATATTGATAATTTCAAGTAAGAAAAGCTTGTTTAAATCATCAAAGTTCTTTTCAGTAAGTGTTCTATTCGGAAATATATATAAGTGATTTAAAGAGTCATACAGACAAGTAATAGAAACATAAGAACCAACAATTTTATTAGCAGAAAGATTTTTGGATAGAACATCAAAACGAGAACTGTAAACAATAGTTGTATTTTTATCAGACACAAATTTAATATTTTTATCTGAAGAATGAGAAACAATTTTAGAGTTTGGATGCGTCAATTTAGAATCTTTTGAAGAAATGAGACTATGAACACTTTTAAAAGCAAAATAAAACATAGTCAATGTAAATAAAACAGCAAGAATAAAAATATATTTCTTTTTAGCAAGAAAGGACATCCCGTCTTTAATACGCTCATCCCCGTCATCTTCACTGTCATAGAGATCGAAAACTTTATAATAAGCACCAGAAGCACCACGCCACTTAGTGGATTTTTTAAATCGTTTTATACCAATTTTAACTTTATTTTCTTGATCCATTTTTCTAAATTCAATAGTATTAGCAGATACTTTGAACTGATCATCTACAGCAACATACCAAGCTTTGAACTCACCCTTATACATATCAGAAATTTTTTTAATACCTTGAGTAATAAGAAAGAAATCACAATGCAAATGCCTAGATTCAGAGAGAAAATCACTCAAATAGATATCATCGTCTTGAGCGTTAGAATAACGCCTAAGAGCCTTATGACACTCATCATAAACAACAAGGATTTTGAATTTTTCATCCATAGGCAAATCAGCGTTACGAATTTCAATATCATTAAGAACTTGGATAAAATCTTCATGTGTAGAATCGAAATGTATAATCTCAATTTCAGTTTGTTTTTGTTTAGCAATATCAAGAATAGAATTGTCTTTATTAAATTTATAGACATTCGTAATAATAATATCATAAGAAGAAAGATTTTCTATCACAAGAGAAGTAGCAACAGCAGATTTACCAGAACCGCCAGGACCAACAAAACCAAATATCATGACAAACTACTTAAAAAGTATATGTAATGTAATACGAGCAATAAGAGTGTAAAACATCACAGTAATAATAATTTGGAGATCAGTAAAGATACCAAATTTATAACAAAAAACTAGGAAGTTATGACCTAAAGGACCAAGAGCATCAACAGACGAGATCAAAGAAATAAAGAGAGAATGAACAGTTTCGCCCTGATAAATGATGACATGAGTTAATGCATAATTAATAACAGCACCCATAACTACAGAAACAAAAGAAACAAGAAGAATACGACGTATAAGCTCAATGGCAGCATAAGAAGAAACCAAAGACCACATCATGCCAAAGAGTTGCCAACCACCGAAAATCTTAGCACCGATTGTTGTCAATAAAGTAATTATTCCACCAATACCAGAAGTAAGCCAAGTGAAAATACGAGCTACAAGACCACCGCCGATAAAAAGACCTCGAAAAAGACCTACAAAAGAGATAAGAGCATCAATTAAAAGAGCCATTAGAAAGCCTTATGCATAATATATGATAAACACCAGAGAAGACAAGCAATCAAAAGAGCAAATCTAGCAAGTGAAAAATCAAGAGAATTAAGAAATGAAGCATTCATCAAATGTCCACTAAAAGTCATACCAAGCAAACTAATAGTGGGCAAATCATAATCAACAAAATCATAACTAGGAATGGAATAATCACTAATAAAACTATAATTTATACTGTTAAAAGCAGAAGTCAAAGCATCAGTAGCACGAGTTCCAAAATCATTATAAGCAGAAGCAACAAAAGACTTTTGATCGTCAGTAGACATAGGCTTTGAAAGATTACCGTCATCCTGAGAAGTAGAAACGTTAAAATCATGCAAAGAATTTATGATATTAGCAACATTAGAAAGATCAGCACCAGAAGAATCAACTGGAGTATGATTAATTAAATTATTGACATCAGTATGTAATGAATCAACACTAGACTTTACAGAATTGACAGCACTAGTCGTTGCTTGAGTTGCAGAGAGTTGATTTGAATCAGCTTGAGTCTTATAGGCAACCCAATTACCATGTGCATCTTTATACCATTGGTGAAAACCATTTGAAGCGTCGAGTTGTTGTTTAGCAGTCAAGACAAAATTTTTAACATCATCAGCCATTGCAGTTGCAACAGCATTTGTTTGAGAAGTTGAGTTAAAATCATAATTATTATGAGAAATAGTAGAAGAATCAACAGCACTTAAATTTGTATCTGCCAAAACCGTACCATTAGAGAAATTCATATCAGAAACGGGAGTAATACCAGTATTATTGTTGTCCAAAGCAGGTTTTAAATAACAAAAAAGTGTTTTATCAGTCGGACAATTATCAAAAACGGGATGAGTTTGAGCATTTAGATAATTAACACCGTCTTTATATTGTTGACATTCAGCGTCATTACTAACAACACCAACATATACATAACCACTAGGTTGATATTTATAATACACATTTTGGATAAAACATTCATTTATAGGAGGTTTACTAGCATTTACTTCACTATAAGCAGTCACTTGAAGAGCAGAATTATCACATGAAACCGTTGCAACCTCATACTTAATATTGTTTATTGTTTGTAAAGTAGTGACAGAAGGAGTTTGAGTATAACCACCAGAACCGTCAAGGATACTATGTTGACACATACAATTTGCAACAGAAGTCAAAGAAGTAAAAGAGCTACAATCAACACAACCACCATTACCGTCAGGATAAGTATTGACAGCATCACAGGTAGGAGTAGGGGGAGCAGAACAAACACCATTTATAACAGTCTGACCAGAAGGACAGCCAGTAGTAGAAGTACCAGGAGCATAAGAATAATGAGAATAAGACCAAGAACACGGCTGAGCACCCAATTCAATGTAAGTTGTAACGGAAAAATTACCCGTGTTATCGTTAAAAAGGACTTGATTTATATAAGGAACATAAGCACAATAATCCCCCCGAGAAGAAGGGTACTGAGGGGTAACAACACCAACAGTTTTATAACGACCGTCAGACAGCTGAATAACATCGCCCTGGCTGAGAGAAGTTGCTGAAGTTGTTGTAAAAGTAGCACCATTGATTACAACAGTAGTAGCAGAAGAAAAAGAATAAACAGTTAATAATAGTAATATTATTTTTTTCATTTTTTTATCTCAATTTTTATATTGATTGCAAATTTGATGAAATCATCTGAATAAAGACAATAGATCATTTGAAAGCCTTTAGCGTTAAAAAAATAGTCAATACCTTTTTTGTTTTTTCATTTGAAACACCATTGAAAGGAAGTCCGATAATTGGAATATCACCAAGAAAAGGAACTTTATATTTTTGTTTAGAAATTTTGTTATAAAGAACACCACCAAGGACAATAGTTTGATTCGTTTTAACAACAATAGACGTTTGATAAGATTGAGTCGAAGAGATAGGAAGTTCAGCAGTACCGCCAACAACGTCATTATTTTGAAAAGAAATATCAAGTTTTGTTGAATTAGCATCAAGGATAGTTGCTTTAACACGAAGTTGTAAACCACTCGTAAAATCGGTGTAAGTTGTTGTTGTTGCAGTCAAATCTGAACTTTTTGTTTGAGAAGCGATTACACGTTGATTCCCACCAGTAACGATAGAAGTCGTATAACCATTTGTGACAATAATATTTGGCTCATTTGTAACAGTTGAAAAACCATGCTTTTGAAGATAATCAAAAACATAATTGAGTGATGCAGTATTTGCAACCGTTGCACCATGTAAAAAAAGATTAAGAGCAAAATTCAAACTATTGTTTAAAGTAAGTGTGTTTTGAACATTTGAATTTTGAACAGAAGAAGTCAAAGAAGATTGAAGAGTAAGAAGATCATCATAATTACTCTCAAGAATTTTCATATCAATCTGAACAGTTTTATTTAAAAAAGGATTTATCGGTTTTGGGATATCAAAAGAAGCAACCATTTTTGAAACGATTTTATAATCTTTAGGCAATAAATCACAAACAAGTAAATTTTTACCAAGAGAACAACTCTCTTTGAACTTTTTAGCAAAAACGGTAAAATCTACAGCATTACGATATTTAAAACGATGCGAATAATAAACAAGGTCAGTAACCAGAGACACAATATAGAAATTATGGTCTTTATTTAATGCAAATCCATTGGCTTGAATAAGAGCTTTAAAATAAGAAAACAGTTTGGAAGTAGGTATGATCTTATTAACACGCAAAATAACGATTTTATCTTTAAGAGATTGAGAGATAATAATATCTTTTTTTGTTTCGATTGAAACAGTAGTTGCAAGTTCATCAAGGCTCATTTTACCACCTTGAAAATAGATATCTTTAGCAGATACAAAGACAGACAAGAAACATAATAAGAAGATAGCACTTTTCATTTTAACGACCTTTTGTTTTACGATGTGATGCATAATCCCACAAGATTTGAAGTACCATTTTTACAGGAGCAAAAAACAAGAATAAAAAGAAACCAAGAGAAAAGAAATAATTACAAGCAGAATTATCGCTTATAGCAATGATTGGAACAGTCACTAAAGAAGCATTAGCAAGAGATACAAAAATAAGAAGAGAAAGGATTACTTTTTTCATGACTTCGGTACAATCCAAAAAAGGCAATAAGAAGCAAAAATACCTAACAAACCATAAAGAAAATTAAAATCATTGACAGTCAAACCAACATCGCTTGCAGAAGTAGCAAACAAAGAAGTAAAAGACAATATTATAAGAACTAAAGTTTTCATAATATTATTTTCTACGAATACCGTCAACCATATCACCAAAAGCAATATAAAGCAGACTAAGAGCAAAAAGGCTAGAAACAACAGTAAAAGCCAAAGACAAATCAATCATAATAAAACCCCTTAAAAGGAAGCCCAATTAAGGGCTTCAATGCTATTTTTTCTTGATAGCGTGAACAAGCCAGCCAAAAGCAATACCGATCATAATCAAACCAAAAGACGATGTAAGAATAGTCGTCAAAGAAACCGAAATCGCAGAAACTGTGGTTGTAATGTACGTTTGCATTGCTGTCAAAAAGTCAGTAACATCATCCGCTTTGACGGGAGAACTAGAAAACATTACAGCAAGACCAGCCATAAGACCAAGAGTTTGAACTTTCAACTCATGAGAAGCTTTAACAACAGCTCCAACACATTTAGAAACACCAGATTTGACAGAAGTTAATAAACCCATATCAAACCCCCTTTTTAAAGAAGTGGGCTAACCTAGCCCCTATCAAAGGCACTTATAAAAATGCCTTTTGTAGGAGTTATGAAGCCGAATTGTCGAGCTTTTCTTTTTTCTTACGATTAACTAAAATAGCAACCATTTCGCCCATTTGATAAAAGACAAAACCAGAAACAAAGCCAATACCTGCAAAGATATAAGCAACAGTTCTGATGAGTTCAGCAAATTGAGGAGTTGTCATCATGAAGCCTTTTTGATATCTGTTTTATTGAAAAGCTCTAAAAGCTGACTTGCTGATTTATCGAGTTTCACACGGTAGAAATCACGCTCTAGACGTGGAAACGCACCTTTACATGTAAAAATGTCCTTTTTCTCTTTAAGTTGTTGATTCAATTTTTGGGCTAGAGAGATAATTTCACTTTTAGACTCACCCATAATCTCAAAAACAAGCAATTCCTCATTTTGCGTGACATCTTGCGTTTTATCGTCTATATTTTCAATGATCGTTGATGTATAAAGAGACAATCTATAGAAAGGAGTATCGAGAGGTTTACCGTCAAAATCTTCTTCCATAAAGAAATGCTCCATTCGATAATCTGCTATTTGATATGTAAGGTCAAAACCATTGAACAAAGAGCTAGATTCAACATTTGTTGCACCAGCAACATAAGCATTCTTTTTGTCTTTCAACAGTTCAGGAAGATAAGAAAGCAAATCTTTTGCAGAGACAGTCGCATAAGCGAAATGTTTACGAGATTTTTGGTTATCTTTTGTGAAAGGCTTTTGAAAAACGCCAACATGAAGAGGAAGCATATACTCTTGTTTGAAATAGTCGTTAAGAGAGCGTGAGAGTTTCAAAGCTTCGATACGGTTTTCACACAATACGCAGATATCTATGCGTTGCGAATAGGTAAAGAAGTCAAAGTCAGGAACTTGATATGTATTTTCACAAGTGATGACGACTTGGTCTTTAAACGGATAACGAGTACCAACGGTACACATTTCGACTTTACGGATGAGGACTTCAGCTTGATAAGCTTGTTTGATGATATTTTGCATTGGAGCACCTTTTTAAAAGTATGTAGCACATTTAACAAGAACGAGAGGGAGTGCTACCTTTGCCCTCTCGAAGCAGTTATGGATACTCAGCCAAGAAACCGTTTATTAAGAAAAATACAATTTCGCCCAGTTTAAAACTGGATAAAAATGCGTTTTTGGATATAATTAATGTATTGATTTTTACAATACAAAAGAGAAAAAGAACTTTGCACAATAATTGTGCAAATACATATTGAAATGATAAACAAATAAAACTTAAAAGTATATTAATTTGCACAATAATTATGCAAAAAGAGGAAAAATGAATAGACAAGAATTAGCAGAAATGCTAAATGTAACAAGAAATACACTTACAAACTGGGAAAAAGAAAAACCAGAACTTATCAGACTAATAAATCAAGGTCTAGCTCTTGATGAACAAATAGACGAAGTAAAAAGACATTTAGAAAAATTAGAAGCAATCAAAGACAAAGCAAAATCAAGTAAATTAAAATTGAAGTAAATAAAAGCTCACATATAAAGGGTGCTATATGTTTTTCAAAAAAGATAACACGCTAGATTTATTGAATGTAGAAGACGGTAATCTTAGAAATTATAAAAACTTCATAAATAATCCAAATCAAAATAAAGAAGATTTACAAGCATTTGAAAAACAAGTTGAAGAAAAACACAAAAGATTAGAAGAGATAGAAAAAACAAAACAAGAGCTTTTAAAAAATCATGAACCACAAACTGTCGAAAATCAAAAAATCAAAATTGAAAGATCAAAAGAAAAAGCAGAAAATAAGAAGCAATATAAAAATGATGATTTTGAATATGCAACATTTTTAGATAGATTTTTAGCAACAATGATGGACATATTGATAGTCATAGTTCCAATTTCAATAGCAGAAGCAATAGCAATGATGTTAAATAAAAGCATAATAAACAATATATTTTTTGAATGGGTCTTACCAATATTTATAACAATAATATTTTGGATGAAACTAGGAGGAACACCAGGAAAACTTATAATGAAAATGTATGTAGTAGACGAAAATACAGGAGAATATCTAACAGCTACACAATCATTTATAAGATATATAGGCTATTTTGTATCAACAATATGTGCATTTATGGGATTTATTTGGATAGCATTTGACGATAAAAAACAAGCTTGGCATGATAAGATAGCGGGAACAGTTGTAATCAGAAAAAAAGTAGAAAAAGTTAGATTTTCTTAAAAACATTATAAAAGAAAAAAAGGAAAAAAAGGATGATTAGTGATTAATGTAAATAGTTTTATAAATGAAACGCGTCAAAGAAAAAAAGAATTAATTTTACAAGAAATACAAAATTATGACACTATAGTTGATGAAATTGAAAAAGCACGTGCAAAATCAAATGTAATAAATACTTTTATTGTAGATTATATAAATAGAAAAGTTGTAGAAGATACAAATTTGACCAATGGTAGTATTTTAGAAACTCAAAATTTAACAAATGAAATTATCACTAAAATAGACATTTTTAAAGAAAAAGAAGTAATTAAGTTAAAAAATAGTTTTCCAGTGACAACTGAATTAGTGAATTCTTCAAAGAATATATATGAAATGGCAGGTGCTGTAAAATTAACATTTTCAAATAAGGTTACTAGAACTATCAGTACTGACGCAGGAGCATTATGGGAAACAATAGCTAATATAAGTCCATATGCAATTAATCCAGAAAGTGAATTCAATATAAAAATAAAAGGAATAGACGTAATAATTTTAAATATAAATACAAATATTATAGAGTATATTCAATTGAAAACTCAAAAAAATACTTTAACTGGTTCTCAAGTATCTAGAAGTGTTCAAGAACTTAGCATTCATCAGAATCCGGTTTTTTGTGCGGCCTTCAACAATAACAGTAGTTGGACATTTTCAAATACTAACATACCAAGAGTAGCGGGAGAAGATTTTTGGAATAGAATAGCTATTCCTTACAATATTATTTGTGATCAAGCCAGGAATTTAATATTAGACTTAGAAAGAGAATTTGTCTCTTTTCTAGAGTGATGATTGAATCTTTTTTAAGTAGGATTCTCTCCATAAAATATCACAGGTATTTTTATATCTAGAATATTTAAAACCTTTATATTGTTTATGTTCTATACCATTAAGTTCGTTCAAAATTAGTTTTCCTATTGCTTTTCCGACCCCTATAGGAACAGCATTTCCAATTTGCTTATACTGTTGAAGTATATTACCACAAATTTCCCAATTGTCAGGAAATTCTTGTATCCTTTTATATTCTTCAACGCTTATAGGTCTATTTTCATTTGGATGTGCTAATGAAGTTGCAGGCATAGCTGGATGGGTTACTAATGTAGGAGATGGGCTATTCCAATCAAGTCGTCTGTAAAAACCAGTTTTGCCACCTCCAAGAAAATAAGATTTACCCATAGCCTCTTCTCTTATTTCTTCTGGTAAATGTTTCCAATATTCACCTGGTTTTAGATAGTTATAATAAGATAACCTCTTTTTAGAGAAAGGAACATAAGAATGAGTATCAACTTTTAGGTTTTTAATAGCCTCTTTAAATGTTTTCCACTTAGGCAAACCAAATTCACCATTTTCAGAATGTGTAGGAGTGAGATAAGGCATCTTTTTACCATCTCTATTACATATCATTATAACTCTTTCTCTTTTTTGAGGTGTACCAAAATTTGCTGAATTATAAAGTTCGAAAGATACCCCAAATCCTGCATCTTCTAGTTTTTTTATAATATAGAAAAGAGCTCCACCTTTTTCATCTATTGGTGTTTTAGGTGGCAATCCAATGCCTTTTTTTAAATACTTTTGAGGTTTATAAGGAGCGGATAATAAACCTCTTACATTTTCTATTACTAGAAACTTCGGATTTAATTTTATCGCTCTGTCAATAAACGTTAAAAATACATTTCCTCTTTCATCTTCAAAGCCTTGTCTTTTTCCTGCTGTACTAAAAGCTTGACAAGGAGGTCCCCCTACAATCAATTCTATATCTTCATTTTCTGAAAGTCGTGCCGCTTTTAATATGTCTTTTGCTGTATAATCTCTTATATCGCCAATAAGTGCAATATTGGGTTTATTTTTTTGAATTGTTTGTCTACAATATTTGTCTACTTCACAAGCTAAAATTGTTTTAAAACCTGCTTTTTCTAACCCAATATCAAGTCCCATTGCACCACTAAAAAAACTCAATATTTTAGGCTTAGATTTATTATTTAATAATCCATTATCTTGATCCATTACAATAGTATGCTCTTTGTAATTTAAAAAACTATTTTTTTCTATTAACCAAGAATTACCAACCTTCTCAGCATGAATTTTATTTTCTCTGCATAGTAACCGTATATATTGTTCTGTTACATTTAATTCTTTTGAAGCATTTTTTGATGTTATATAATTTTCCATTTGGTCTTCTTTTAGTTTCTTTTGCGAAAGTAAAATCATACCAAATTTTTACTTAAAAATTTCAATATTTAACGATAAAAAATAAAATAATATAAATATGTCTATAATAGAATTTTAAGGTTAGAATAGGGTACACTTTTTTCGAATCCCTCTCTGTCCGCCATTGTGTTTTTAATCTAAAGATTCAAACTAAAAATATAATCCAATTACTTACTAAGAATTACTTGTATATCCCACACGGAAAGTACCCCAGTGGCGACCTTTTACGTAAATAGGCACTGAGAGATCATGTGTGACTTCACCGGTGTTGCGTTTGTAAGTTTGCAGAAGCATACTCTTAGTGTTTTGACTACTTCTAGTAGCGGCACGATCGGTATATACTTGATTGCTACGGCTGTATAGCAGGTTGTCGTTGTAGTTACTCGTATGCGGTTTTGAATACTTATCATTGTGTCTAGGCACGTAACCCTTTGTATCTACACTCACTGCATAAAGTAGTTCCGGATTTGATTTGAGAGTTCCTTCCTGAACAGGTGGCAGTAGTTTTTGGGCTATGGCATCAAAACGTGAAGTGTATTTTTGTGGATTTGTATTTGGAACCGGACGATAATCGTGATCGAAGAGATCCTCTGTTCCTATTTGTCCACTTGATATAGCATCTTCAAAAGTTTTTCCTAAGGTGTCTGCGGCAGTTTTTGCAACTTTAAAAAAGCGGCTGTGAATGGTGTCAAGATGAAGATTTGCCAACTTTTCGTGCATACCTTCTCCTAATTCGCATAGTTCCATGGATTGATCTGAGATAGCGTTCATTTGCTGCGCAAAGTCTTCCAAATTATCCTGCATATCCACTAAACTTGTAGATATTGAACTTACTTCTTCTGATGATTGTTCGGCAAGTTTCACAATACCTTGCATTTGATCTGAGAGAACGCCTGAAAAGTTTAAAATCCCCTCTAATCTTTGACCTACGTTTTCGATCATATCTTCACTTTTTTGTACATAACCGAGCAATTCACCCATCCTTTTGACGGCATCATCGGTTTGTCCCATAATCACCCTAACGTTACTGTATATTTCATTTGTGGCAGAAGATGTTTTGTCTGCAAGGTTTCTTACTTCATCGGCAACCACTGCAAATCCACGTCCATGTTCTCCTGCACGGGCTGCTTCTATGGCTGCGTTAAGAGAGAGGAGATTTGTCTGGTCAGCAATGTCTGCGATAACTTGGATGATATCTTCGATCTGTTTTGAACTGCCTTTAAGTTTGTCAATTGAAGTTGAGGTTACTTGTGTTTGTTCGGTCATGTTGCGCATCTCTTCGATGATCTTTTTGAGAGCATCTTGTCCCATACGTGAGTCATCTTGAGCTTGTTTTGCAGATTTCGCCGCCAGTACTGCACTTGAGCTTACTTGTGTAGACGTTTCGGCAATGATATGAGAAGAGGCTGTGATCTTTGTGCCTTTATCGGCTAGGGTCTTCATCTGCTGGTTTAGTTGATCTGTATGAAAAGAGGTCTGTGCCAAAGAGATGGCATTTTCATCAACAATATGGCTTATAGATAAAATAACCTCTAAAAAAGACTGAGTGCTTTTTATGGTTTTCTTTATAACAGGTCCTAAGATTTTGTGTTTAAAAAGAGCATTTTCTTGTAAATTTTCTGCCTCGATATTCATAGTAGAAATTTTTGAAAAAGGTACCACGATACGGTAGTGAACCAGTGCCCAAATGATTGCCAACACCATACTGATAAGGATGAAAGCCATAGTATAAGCATTGAGCCTTGCATTTTGCAAAACGAAAACGATAAAAAAACCAAAAATATAACTAAGTATTGCTACAAATAATGCCGGGGCATCCGGGTACTGATTACGAATTGAAGAATTATTTTCAAATTGATCGGACATGTAACGACTCTCCTTATTAAAACGAATGATATTTTGATATTAGGACTTTTATTAATTATAATTATAATGCCAAATGATTATACTATTATTGTATTTACAAAGTCAACAATTTTTACCTAATAAATAAGCAAAAAATGTGAAATAAAAGATTTTATATATTGATTTAATTTAGGTTTAGTTATTTTCGTAAGAAAAACCATTTTCCTATATAATTGATGCTGATAAGTCTATTGTTACACACAGAGTACACTTTTGATTGGTATAATAATTGAAAAAAAGGATATAAAAAATGCTTTATACGATCAACACAAAAAGTAGCATTGAGAGTGTGAAAAAAGATATAGCCATGCGTGTTGAAGAACAGGGATTTGGCATCTTAAAAGAGTATCATTTTAAAGAAATTCTTCAATCAAAAGGCTATCCAATAGAAAAAGACATAACAGTATTTGAAATTTGCAATCCATCTGCTGCGCACACAATTTTAGATAAATATCCAGAAGTTTCAGTTTTCTTACCTTGTCGTATTTCTTTGTATGAAGAAGACGGTAAAACAACATTGAGCACGATTCGTATAGACGGCATATTGAAAAATTTTGAATTAGATAGTGAAATGAAAACGTATATGCAAACAATTTTTCATAAAGTACAGGCCATTATCAATACTTGGATATGATATACATAAGTGAGTCTGATTTATGAAATACAATAAGCTTAAAATTGTCATATTATTGAACAAGAAGACGCTGATATGATGGTCAACTGTAAGTTACAAAAAGGAGCTACTATGAAAAATAAGTTTATCATGGAGGTATTTTTAATTAGTTCGCTCGTGACAAATGTATTTGCACAAAGTGGAAGTACAAATGACGAAGAGGGTATGATTGGATATTGGATGATGAAAGGAGGAATCGGCATGGGCTTTAGTTGGGTGGTACTGATTTTGATAGGTGTAGTCGTATACTATATGTTCAATAAAAAAAACAATCAAGATGAGAATGATAAACATGCCCCCTCAGCAAGAGATATACTTGATCAGAGATTTGCCAATGGTGAAATAGATAAAAAAGAGTATGAAGAAAAAAAGGAAATTTTAGAAAAGAGATAAGAACATATCGATCATTTTATATGTTATTTATATCCTAATGTTTTCCTATCTTAGGACAATTCCCAAGTCTTGAGTCGCAAACTTGTACTCTTCTTAGATATTGCATAGTCTTTATGATTTGGCTTTTGTTTGGTGGTATGGTGAAAGCTTTTTGGACTACGTAAAAACTGTCTTTGCCTTTTATGGCCTTTAGCCAAGTATATTCACTTTTATTCGTGACTTTGCTTTTTGGACAAAAGAGCATCAAAAGAGAAAAATCGTATCCATTTTCTTTTCCATGCGCTATGTCTTTTGTATAACTTTTTGCACAACTTCGTTTCCATAAATCTTTCATCATGAGAGTGTATTTTTTAGCATTCAGCGGTAAATTTTTGTGGTAGATGTCCAAGGTGATCATTTGAGACCAATCTTGCACACTTTCGTTTTTAGGTATGAGTTCGGCGACAGATAGATGAGTTTTGGGATTGTATGCTTTGTATCCGACCTTGAAATTTTGTGGCATCCCCATCAAAATATTTTCATTTATTAATCCGCTTGCAAAACTTGAAACAACTAACGTGCATATTAACAACATCTTTATCATGACTGACCCTCTTGATATATTTTTTTAATTTTATCTAAATTTTTTGATATTTAGTAGGCAAGCTTTTTATTATATATGTGTTGGTGTATCGTTTACTCCATGGGTTTTGCAGCATCAGTTGCAAACCTTCTTTGAGTTTTGAAGATATATAATCCTGCGCCAACGATGACAATAGTGCCGATCAGTGTAAAAATATCTGGGATATGTTCAAAGATCAACCAGCCAAGAAGTGAGGCTGTTATAATCTCCATATATTGGAAAGGAGCTAAAGTACTTGCATTGCTATGGTGAAAAGCCGTAATAAAGAGAAGATATACAATAGTTGTTGAAACTCCGAGTATTGCTATCCAGCCCCATTCTCTTAGATTTGGGAGTGTTATATCAAGTGATAAAATATCAAAACTCCCTAAAAGGACAAGAATACTTAAGAGGCAAAATGCTACAAAAGAGGAGTAAAACTGCAGTAGAACAGCATCTTTTTCTTTAATCTCTCGAACCAGGGACAAGTATACAGCATAACAGATAGCTGCACCGATGGGATAAAAAGAGTATATACCATAAGCCGACCAGTTTGGACGTAAAACTATCAATACCCCTATAAAACCTGCGATCAAGGCTAACCACTGTTTTGTTATGATCTTCTCTTTGAGCCAAAATACCGATATGATGGTCAGTAATAAAGGTTCTATAAAAAAAAGTGCGATGTTGTTTGCCAAAGGCAGGTGCATCACGCCAAAGTATAAAAGTACGGTTGAAGTTGCTATCAAACCGCCGAGTAAAATAAACTTAGGGTTAAAAACTCTTTTATGTTTATCTTTTTTAAGGAAAAAAGGTAATAAAATCAATATGTGAAAAGCGTAACGTCCCCATGTTATAACGATAGGTGAGAGCCATTGTGAGAGCCATTTTGCGAGTGCATCACTAAAGGGTATGGTCAACACGGCAATACACATAAGGATCATGCCTATTTCATTTTCATTGATGTTTGAGGCAAAATAAGTTCTATTTTTTTTCATAACAAAGTGTAACAAAATAGCACTTAATTGCGCGTGAATATAAGAATCAAGCTAAAAATTCTTTATTTAAAATTTTTAAGATATATCAAAAAAGCATCATATGGAAGAGGTTTAGAATAAAAGAACCCTTGTACTCTTTTACATCCTAATTCCTTTAGAGTATCTATATGAGCTTGTGTCTCAGAGCCTTCTGCTATCACATTTTTATTTAGTGACTCAGAGAGAGCTATGATGGCTTTTACGATAGATTTGTCATCTTCATCTTTGTCTATATCCAAAACAAAACTCTTATCTATCTTTATAGTATCGGCAGGAAGTTGCTTTAGATAGCTTAGTGATGAATAACCTGTCCCAAAATCATCAATAGAAATCTTGATGCCATAACTCGTAATCTCGTTGAGTTTTACCAAGGCTGATTCAATATTATTCATGATCTGAGTTTCAGTGATCTCAAGCTCTATATGAGTTTTTTTTATTCCTATTTCGGTTACGATATTTTTAAGGTCTGCTAAAAAATTATCATTTTGTATTTGAAAGTAGGAGACATTGATAGAAACGATCAAATCAGAGAAACCTAAACTGTGTAGTATTTTTGTATCATTTAGAGCTTGTCTTATGACCCATAATCCTACACTGTATATCTGTCCGCTTTCTTCTAATACAGGTATAAACTGATCTGGAGAAACAGCACCTAGGTTTGCATTGTTCCAACGCAAAAGCGACTCCATGCCATAAATAGTATTTGTCGAAAGATCAATTTTAGGTTGATAAAATAGAGTAAATTCTTCATTTTCCAAAGCATTGCGCAGATTGTTGCTAAGTTTCATACGAGCGGATACGGTTTCACTCATAATCTTAGAGTAAAATTCATAACCACTTTTGCCTGATGACTTAACATAGTACATAGCAGTATCGGCAGCTTTCATAAGCTCATGATATGAAGCTCCATTATCAGGGAAAACGCTTATGCCTATACTCGCACCTGAAAAAAACTTATTTCTGTCCACTTGAAAAGGTTGGTTAAAAGCTTCTACTATCTTATTTGCAAGTATTGCCAAGTCAGATAGCTCTACAAAATCTTCAATCAATATTATGAATTCATCACCGCCAAAACGTCCTATAACATCTTCTTCTCTAGTGATCTCCTGTAGCCTTTTTGCTGCATTTTGCAAAAATTTGTCACCTATAAGATGACCAAAAGTATTGTTTATGTTCTTAAAATTATCCAAATCTATGAAAAGAAGAGCAAGATTTCTCTTTTTCTTTTTTGCAAGATTTATTTTTCTGTTAAATCTATCTTCGAAAAAGATTCTATTCGGCAGTTTTGTAAGTCCATCATAATATGCCAGATTGTTGATGACCTTTTCTTGTTCTTTCTTAAGCGTTATATCGCTTGAGACTGCTATATAATTGGTAATGTTCCCGTCTTTGTCCTCAAGAGAGACTATAGAGGTTTCTGATATGTAAAGTTCACCGTTTTTTTTACGATCAATGATCTCTCCTTGCCATCTTCCTTTCTTATTTATCTCTTTCCACATTTCTTTATAAAAATAAGCATCATGCCATCCAGAACTCAAGAATGAAGGTTTCTGCCCCAATACCTCTTCTTTTGTATATCCCATATTGTCACAAAAAGCTTTATTTGCATTTATGATCTTTTGAGATGCATCTGTTATGACGACGCCGTTTGTCATAGTAGAAAAGACTTTTGCTGCAAGGATCAGCTCTTTTTCACTTTTTTTACGTTCACTAATATCTCTAATAAAAACGAAAAATCTTCCTCCATTTATCATAGAGAATGTAGTCGTGATCTCTGCATTATAGATATCACCGTTTTTTTTGCGATGTTTTGTTTCAAACCTATCGCTGAAAGTGGACTGAATAATCTTTTCTATATGTTCTTTTGTATCTTTGGCAGATTCTGCAGCTTCGATATATGAGATATTCATACTCAGTAGTTCTTCTTTGCTATAGCCTGATAGTTTGCAAAATGAATTATTTACTTCTAAAAAATTCCCTTCAATATCAGTAACCCAAAATCCATCACTGGTAGTTTCTATAATAGCATTATAACGATATGCAATTCTATCTTTATATGACATATTACTTTTGATATCTTCTTGATTTTTTATATTTTTTTTCATTTTATTAGATACATCCATAGTTTATTTATATATTTTATCACATTTTTGTAGATCTATATGGTTTTCACATGAAATGTAAAGAGGCAAATACCTTTATTACTAGTTTTATTACTTTAATTCTCAACTTTTATAGTTGAAATGATACTATTGCAAACAAAAAAATATATGTTAAAGAGATTATTCATGAACAAGTTGATCACCCATCTCGTAAAAAAAACAAAACTGACCAAAGAGCAGATCCAAAATATCTTAAAACTTTTAGAAGAGGGCTCCACCATCCCCTTTATCGCACGGTATCGCAAAGAGATGACCGGAGGAGCGAGTGATGAGACGCTTCGTGAGTTCGAGACGATCTACATAAGCAGTAAAAGACTTTTGGAAAAAAAAGAGGAGATCGCAAGGCTCATCAGCGAACGAGCGAACTTGAGTGCTGCGATACAAAAAAGCATCGATGAGGCGGACAATCTGAGAGTTTTAGAGGACATCTACAGACCGTTCAAGGAAAACAAAACCTCACGTGCCGGAGTTGCGATCGCGCATGGCTTGGAAGGATTGGCGAATATCCTGCAAAGTGCAAAACTCAGTACGGCAGAGTTTAGATCAAAAGCCAAAGATTTTTTAAATGATCACATCACTTCGATTGATGATGCTATCACCGGAGCCAAGGATATTTTGGCACAAAGATATGCCGAAGAGCCAAGTACCAGGGAAGCTTTAAGAGAGAGTTTGCAACGTGTTGGAATTTTAGAGATCAAAAAAACGAAAAATTTTCAAGAAAATGGACTCTTTAAAAATTTTGTAGATAAAAGTGAAAAAGTAGCAACCATTCCCTCACATCGCTACTTAGCGATCATGCGAGGAGTCAATGAAAAAGAGTTGAGTGTTAAAATATCTATAGATATTGAGCGAGTTGAACAAGACATCAAACGACACAATATCCCTCAAAATGCTTCCACTTCCAAAGAGTTGCTCTTTGATGCGTATATGGACGGCTTTAAAAGATTGCTTTTCCCTTCCATCGAGCGTGAAGTGCACCATATCTTGAAAGAGCGTGCCGATGAGTCTGCCGTGAGTGTTTTTGGTAAAAATCTCGCTCAGCTTCTCATGACGCCGCCTGTGACCAAAAGAGTGATCTTAGGCGTAGATCCCGCATTTGTGAGCGGATGTAAGCTAGCCGTTATCGATGAAAACGGCAATTATTTAGAGCACGCCGTGATCTATCCGACACAGCCGAAAAATGAGTATGAAAATTCTAAAAATAAAATCATTGAATTAACCAAAAAGTACCACATCACGGCTGTTGCCATCGGCAACGGTACCGCTTCAAGGGAAACGCAGGAGTTTTTTGCAAAGCTCAATCAAGAGGGCATCAAGCTTGATTATACGGTTGTCTCAGAAGCGGGGGCTTCGGTTTATTCTGCTTCCAAGCTTGCTCAAGATGAATATCCCAAACTTGATGTGACCATAAGAGGAGCGATCTCTATAGCTCAGAGATTAAGAGACCCTATGGCTACTTTTGTCAAGATCGATCCAAAGTCACTAGGCATCGGTCAGTATCAACATGACGTGAATCAAAAACTTTTAGAAAAAAAGCTAGGCGATGTTACAACAGACTTGGTCAATCGCGTGGGTGTCGATATCAACTCGGCTTCTTTGTCGCTTCTTTCTTATGTGGCAGGCATCAGCTCAGGTCTCGCAGCCAATATCTTACAATATCGCAATGAAAAGGGGAATTTTCACACCAAATCAGACCTCTTAAACGTTAAAGGCTTGGGTAAAAAAGCGTACGAACAAGCCGCTGGATTTATTCGCATCAAAGAGGGCAAGAATCTGTTTGACAACAGTGGGATTCACCCTGAAAGCTATGAAGTGGCCAAGAAACTAGAAACGATGGATTTGGATCACCTGAGTGTTAGTGAGAGTGCGCAAGCTCTAGGCATCGGCGAAGCGACGCTCAAAGACATCATCTTTGAGCTGAAAAAACCGGGTTTTGACCCCAGAGTGGAACTCCCGCCGATCCCGTTTAAAAATGACATCACGGATATCAAAATGTTAAAAGAGGGCAGCTTTGTATCGGGTATTGTGAGAAATATCACGGATTTTGGAGCATTTGTGGATATAGGGTTGAAAAATGACGGGATGATCCACATCTCAAAGATGAGTGAAAAGAGAATAGCACATCCACTTGAGGTATTAGCGTTAAATCAATACTTACCCAAAATCGAAGTCGTATCAGTTGAATATGAAAAAGGAAAAGTCGGGCTTAGTTTAGTATAAGCCCATCTGTTTAAATTGCTTCTATGTAGCCATATCGGCATAGAACGGATATTTCCTTTATAGCAAGATGTTAAATGTTACAACAAAATTTCTATAGTCTTTGACTCTATCTAATCCCGGGGTTATCCAGCTATACTCAATCCCAACTTGCATCGGAGTATAAAACTTAAAGGAATAATCAAGACCTATAGTAACAGCACCTTTAATATCTTTTACGTCAATATTCTTTTTATGCCCCGGATAATTATATAGATCATCGTATGTCAAATAAGCGATTTTAGCTCCCAAATTTGATGTTAAATCGACAGTGCCTTCTATAGAAAATGCTTTATTTAAACGATTATCCAAATCGCTGATCAATCCGGCATTAGCACCCGTAAAAGTGACTTCATTTTTAAACACCCTACTTGCCGTAAACTGTACTTGTTTTTCTAAGATTGCACCATTGACTTGTAGATCAAGACCATAAGTTTGCCTTTTGACTTTGAGGGAGTCTATGCTGCTAGATGTTCCCTCGCCGGAAATTCCAAAAGCTCCAAACATCACATTGAAATCACCGAAAGGATATTCATATGCAACTCTTGCAATGGGCAATAGATTATCTATAAGATCCATATACAGATTATCCTGTCCAGGCGCATAAAACCCAACAGTAACAAAAATATTATCAACATCATTAAATACTGCGTTTTTGGCATAATACACTTGTAATCCGGTCGCTGCACCTGTTCCTATATTTGTCATTTGAAGTGCGTTAGAATAGGTTCTAATGTCAAAACTTCTCAGAGGTTTATATAATCCGGTATTATATAATTCTATGCCGGAAAATGGACCGAAATTGGATGCTGAGTAAAGGACAGAGCCAAAATATCCATCATCTGTTTTTTTTGAATAAGCTACTTTACCAGAAATAGATCCTTTGTTTATTTTTTTATACGAAAAGTTAAAAAGTGTACTAAAATGCTCGTTTATTCTACCACCCAAAAATACACTTACTGTCCTAGGAATCGAAAGTTCTCCATCTGCAGTATCTGTATTAGCAACAATACCTGATCCACCCGGTTTGTCCCAAGTTTTTTCATATCTTGATTTAAACATAAGAGAAGCATTGATATTCATATCACTAAAATTTGAAGCCAATGTTTTTTGTTGTGATGCTGTTGCACTTACAAGCTCTTTCCCTTTTTGATTTAATTTTGGAATTTGCGGTAAATGGCAATTTGTGCAATTAAGCTTAGTAGTTGAATGATCAAGAGGCATTGCTCTAGAATTTAAATCGGCTATAGTTTTACTGAGTGTCATCCCTGAAATTAAAAATTCCCTACCAAATTTATTTAATTTTGGTAACGCTTGTAAATGGCATCCTTTACAGTCAATACCGGTTTGCGTTGTAAACATTGGTAGAGCTGCAGCTTCTTGTGTTAAGATCATAAAGGAAAACAATCCTAGTATGAGTACTCCAAAGTTATTATGTTTCATAATCGTTCCCTCCTTTTTGCGTTACGATTATGGTCTTCGCTTATTTATGTCAAGACAATTTTTCCACACTTTTTTTGAAAAGATTTGCAATCTCCATAGGAAAAGGAAAGATCAAAGTGTTTGTTTTATCATTTGATATATCACTCATTGTTTGAAGATAACGTAGTTGTATGCCCAGATCATTTTTACTGAGGTTCTCTGCTGCTGCAAGGATGTTTTTACTCGCTTCTAGCTCTCCTTTGGCGTTGATGACCTTAGATCTTCGTTCTCTTTCAGCTTCTGCCTGCTTAGCTATAGCTCGAATCATACTTTCGTCCAGGTCTATATGTTTTATCTCTACATTTGAGATCTTGATTCCCCAAGCATCAGTTCTTTTATCCAATATATCTTGAATATCAGAGTTCAATCGCTCTCTCTCAGCAAGCATTTCATCAAGTTCATGACCACCTAGAACGGAACGAAGCGTTGTCTGTGCCAACTGACTTGTCGCAGAGAGAAAATCTTCAACTTGAATGATCGCTTTTTGAGGATCTATCACACGAAAATATACTACTGCATTGACATGTACAGAAACATTGTCATGAGAGATAACATCTTGCGTAGGGACATCAAGCACCACTATGCGAAGATCGACTTTTACCATCTGCTGGATAAAAGGTATCAGAATTATCAATCCTGGACCCTTGACCCCGCTAAAACGTCCGAGCGTAAAGATAACTCCACGTTGATATTCTCGTAATATTCTGATCGACATTGCGAGTAAAAGAACGATTAAAATAAAAACATATAATATGATCATAGGTAGGTTTAAAAACATGATTTACTCCTTATTTGGTTTAATATCCAGCGTAAGACCATTTAATCCTACGACTTTAATACTCTCGCCAACTGTCAACTTCTCCTGGCTGATGGCATTCCATATCTCTCCTTGGCACATAACACGATAATTTGTTTCATGTACATCTATCACTTGTCCTATCGAGCCTATCAAATCTTCTACTCCACTCACTACTTTAGCAGATCGTGATCGTATAAACATCCTGGCAATTATAATAAAGAACGAAATACTTACAAGTGCAAAGGCTATAATCAAAGGGATAGATATACTATTGCCTAATGTATTCGCATCAAATAATAAAACAGAACCGAATATAAATGCAACAACCCCACCGATACCTAAAACTCCAAATCCTGACACAAATATCTCAGCTATCATAAAACCGACACCTAGCATGATCAAAAGTAATCCGGCATAATTAAAAGGAAGTAAATTTAATGAATAAAGCACGATTATACCGCAAATAGCTCCTATGACACCAGGTAAAACTCCGCCTGGATTCATTAGCTCGAAAAATATGCCATATAGAGCAATGAGCAAAAGAATATATATAATATTTGGATTTGTGATTATATATAAGAGTTTGGTTTTCCAATCTACCTGATAGCTTATGATGAGTGCGTTTTTTGTATTTAAAACAATATTTTTATCAGATACTTGGACGATTCTTCCATCAAGCTTTTGTAGTAATTCCTGTGTATTATTAGCTATCAAATCTATCACTCCCAAACGTAAGGCTTTTTTTGCGGAGATACTTTTTGCATTTCGCACGGCATCAATCGCCCATGAAGCGTTCCTGTCACGCAATTCAGCCAAACTTTGAATATATGCCGCAGCATCGTTTATGGCCTTTGCTTCATGTGTGGAAGGTTTGTTCGCAGTAGATCTAGTGGGCAATAAGTTTATAGGCGTTGCTGCACCTATATTCGTGCCTTGTGCCATAGCTGCTACATTGGAAGCGTACATTAGGTAGGTTCCTGCACTTGCCGCCCTAGCTCCCTCCGGATAAACATACATGACAACGGGTATTTTAGTATTTGTGATCTCTTGAATCATCTCCCTCATAGACGAGGATAGACCTCCCGGAGTGTCAAGCTTGACAAGTACTATCTGAGCTTTTTTACGTATTGCCATGTCAAAGCCGTTTTTTAGATAAGCACTGCTAGCAGGGCCGATTGCCCCTTTTATATCCAATTGAACGACAATAGAAGAGGTGGCAAAGAGTGAGGAGAAAATAATAGAAAGTAAAAAGATTAATTTTGTCATAACCATACTCCTAATATTAAAATTATTCAATGGTATATAAAAACTTACTATATCCATAGTATCAAAGATATAGCCATAAAGTCAAGAATGTTTTTTGCCAAGATAATTTTCCAATAAACTAAAAAAAGTTATAATGCAAATTATGAACAAACAACCAAATAATCCCTTACACGGAATAACATTAGAACAGATGCTCATCAAGCTTGTAGAATACTATGGATGGGAAGAGTTGGGCAAGCTTATCAATATCAATTGTTTCAATAACGATCCATCAGTAAAATCAAGCTTGAAATTTTTAAGAAGAACCCAATGGGCCAGAGAAAAAGTGGAAAAATTGTATCTTAAAACTTTTTAACCTAATAGAAAGATATCATTTTATAAACCAAGACTAATCATAAAACAAAAAGATATGGAGACATATGGAAGCATATTTATTAGAACTCATGAAAACATATGGTTATGTGATTTTATTTGTCTGGTGCATCTTAGAGGGAGAAACGGCCTTGTTTATGGCAGGATTGCTGGTACATACGGGGCATATGAATCTTTTTATCGCCATAGGTTTTGCCACTGCCGGAGCTTTTTGTGGAGATCAATTTTATTTTTATCTAGGCCATTCCAAGAAAAATTTTGTTTATCGCAAATTTGTCAAACAACGACGTAAAATAGCCCTTGCCAAGCGTTTACTGCAAAAGTATGATTGGCATCTTATATTTTTACAACGCTATATATACGGAATGAGAACGATCATACCGTTATCCATCGGTTTGAGCGGATTTAGCATCAAACGTTTTGCTCTTATAAATATCTTTTCAGCTTTGTGCTGGAGCACGGTTATAATGTCTCCTGTCGCATATTTTGGCAAGCATATCATCGCTTTGTTTTCTTTGTTAAAGCCTTATTGGTATATTGCTTTGCCTTTGGCATTGGCAGTATTTGGGCTTTTTTATTTTTATATACACAAAAAACTTGAAGCAGCTTACGATAAAAAATAGTATGAAAATAACCGCAAAAACGGTTGGATTAGATACAATACATAAAAAATAACGAGGTATCGTATGAAAGAAAAAAAGAGTGAAAAAACTATAGAAAAAAAGGACATCAAGCCTGAAAAAAGTTTAAAAAAGATAAAAGAGTCAACAAAACTCACTACTTCAAAATTGGCTTTAAAACTTGGACTAAAGACCAATGAACTTAACAAAAAATTTGTCGAGATGGGATATCTAGAAAAAAAAGGTAAAAATTTTGATCTAACTAAGCAAGGCAAACTTGCAGGTGGAGTCTGGAAGTCAAACGGAGTGAGAGGCTATATACTTTGGGAAGAAAATACTAAGATATCTTAGGCTGTAAAAATCAGATCATGAATACGAAAGATAAAGACATAGGACTTTTTGGTGCGATAGCTATCGGAGTGGGAGGCATGGTCGGCGGAGGAATTTTTGCAGTTTTGGGTGAAGCTGTATCTTTGGCAAAAGGTGCTACTGCCATCTCTTTTTTTGTAGCCGGAATAGTAGCGCTTCTTACATCATATTCGTATGCAAAACTTTCTGTCAGGTATCAAAATAGAGGAGGCACTGTTGTCTTTATCGACAATGCTTTTAAACATAATCTTCTATCTGGAAGTATAAATCTGCTTCTTTGGCTGAGCTATCTAGTGACAATATCGCTGTATGCGACAGCTTTTGCATCATATGGTCTGACTTTCTTTAAAAATACGAATGAGATATGGCTGAGACATGCTCTTATAAGTTTTGCTATTATCCTTCCTGCTGCTATAAATTTGCTAAAGGCATCATTTGTAAGTAAATCAGAATCGTTCATAGTCGCTATAAAAATAATCTTGCTTATGGTGATAATAGTGTTCGGTTCTTCACATGTAGATATGTCAAGATTGTCTCCAAGTAATTGGGAACCTGCCTTTTCTATAATCGTAGCAGGCATGATCATATTCGTAGCATATGAGGGCTTTGAATTGATAGCAAATACGGCTGAAGAGATAAAAGATCCTGAAAAAAATCTCCCAAGGGCATTTTATGGTTCAGTTATATTTGTTATTGTCTTATATATGCTAATAGCTCTTATAACTGTAGGTTCCGTTTCCCAAAGCAAACTAATAATCGCAAAAGATTATGCTTTGGCTATAGCTGCACAGCCGACTTTAGGTCATGTTGGTTTTGTTATCGTATCCGTTGCCGCTCTTTTAGCAACTTTTTCTGCTATAAATGCGACAATCTATGGAAATGCAAGGCTTGGCTACATCATAGCCAAGGAAGGTAAATTGCCTAAAATATTGGACAAAGAGAAGAGGGATATTCCGGTATTTGGCGTAATAATTACATCTATTATAAGTCTTTTAATTGCAAATTCTATAAATTTGACTGAGATAGCTATCATCGGAAGTGCAGGATTCTTGTTGATATTTTCTATTGTGAATATCAGTGCATATAGACTTGTTAGTGATATTAAAGCAGACAAAAAAGTTCTGTTGTTTTCATCCATAATCAGTACGGTGTCTTTGTTCACACTTTTGATATACACATATGCAAAAGATTCAAATGCTGTTTTCGTATTTTTGATATTTGTCATCTTCTCATTTTTGTTTGAATTTTGTTATGGAAGATTTGTGCGTGGACATTTTTTTAATAGAAAATATTAAATAATTGTATAAAAATCTTGGCAAGTTTGATACAATACGGAAAAACAGTTACATAGCAAAAGGCAGACGCAATATATGACACGAAATACACTCTCTATTATTCAGATATCTTCACTTTTTGTTGCAATTGCTTTTTTGGCACTTGGATACGGTATGATCTTTACCTATATCGGAGTATATCTCAAAGGAGAACATATCAGCAATACGGCGATCGGGATGATCAATGCCGCTTTCTTCTTAGGTTCGATCGCATCGTCAATTTTTAGCCAAAGTATTATCTCTAGAGTCGGGCATATTCGAAGCTTTTCTGCATTTGCTTCAGTAATGGTCGTGACTTTTTTATTGCAATCTATATTTTTTAATGAAGTGCTTTGGGGAGTGCTGAGATTTGTTGCCGGTTTTGCTTATTATGGTTTGTTGATCATCATCGAGAGTTGGCTAAATGAAAAAAGTACCTCCGATGATAGAGGAGTGATCCTTGCTACCTATACGGTGATCTTTTCTTTATTTTTGGCGGTAGGACAGCTTTTCTTATCTTTAGATATCTCACTAAGTAAGACTATTTTTATTGCAGGATCGGTCCTGGTTTTGTTCTCTGTTGTGGCAATTGCCTTAACGAAGATAAAAGAGCCGATACTGGAGCCATTGACAAATTATAGTTTTCCAAAAATTTATTCTATTGTCCCTTTGGCTCTTGTTTCTTGTTTCTTGGCAGGTATTTTTGTAGGTGGATTGTTTACAATGGTTCCTGTTTATATATTGACGCAATTTGGATCAGTTCACGTGGTGTCGTACTTTATGATGATGACATTAATCGGAGGATTACTTTCTCAATGGCCTATAGGAATCTTATCTGATAAATTCGGAAGAAGGAAATTGATAGCGATATGCGGATCTTTTACCGCCTTAGTATCAATATTATTTCTGCTGGTCGGCACAAATCCTAACATGATCTATATTTTAGGGTTTTTATTCGGATTTGCTATGTTCTCGATCTATCCATTAGGAGTTGCCAGAGCCAATGATGTTGTTGATGAAAACAAAAATATCGTAGAGATCAGTAGGGCACTTTTGTTTGTTTATGGAGTCGGTTCCTTTACTGCTCCTGCAATCATGGGATTTTTGATGGAATATTTTCACGGTGTCATCTTTGTGATCTTTGGGTCATTAGGAATCTTTTTGACTTTTTATGCATTATCTAAAAAAAGAGTTGCAGATGATGACTTGAGTATCTTTGTGACGATGCCTGTAGCATCCGGAGCTGAACTATCTCAGCTAGACCCTAGAGTGGATTCTTGATGTTTGGCTTTGATTTACTTTTGAACTAAAAAAAGTTTGATACCAAGCCCGATCATGACGGATCCTGAAATCACATCCAGACTTTTTCGCACGTTTTTTTTCATGATAAAGTTGTTTGCAGAACCTATAGTATAGATGAGAAGTCCTTGCCAAATCATGGCGATGCCAAAATGTAGGGAAGCCAAGAACATAGATTGTGCCAGTGCAGAGTGATTGGGTGATATGAACTGCGGCAGAAACGCCATATAAAACACGATTGCTTTTGGATTTAGCACGTTTGAGAGAAATCCCTCACGAAGCGAGCGAACAAAAGAAAATTGTCGTTTTATTGTTTTAAGCTTTTTTTGTTCATCATTATCAAAAAAAGCTTTAAGATTTACAAATCCCAACCAGATAAGGTAGAGTGCGCCTATCGTTTTTAGTATCGTAAAAGCAGCGGCAGAGTAGAGCAGGATTGCCGAAATTCCGACTGCTGATAAAAATGCATGAACGAAAAGTCCTGAACAGATCCCCAAACTTGAAACGAGTCCATCTTTCGTACCGCCTCTTAGTGTATTTCTCAACACTATCATAGTATCAACACCGGGAGTCATAGTAAGAAGCGTTATAGCTATGAGGAAGGTCCAAATAGATAATGGCATTATTTGTTTCTTTTTCTGTCTTTTTTAGCTTTTTTAGCTTTGGCCTTTTCTTTGGCTTTTTTAGCATCACTTTTCATCTTTGCGATATTTGAATTGACTCCTCCTGCTTCCTTGTCTTTTTGTTTTTGAGATGCTATAAAAGAGTTCTTTTGTTGTTTATAAAGCTCTGCCAGTTTATAGCCATTTTCCATCTTAACACTATTGTTTGTAATATTTCCCATTTTATTCCTTGATTATTTATAATTATATTTTAGCGTGTTTATACTAAATTTGAGGCAAAACTATACAAATCCCTATATCAAATTGTTTCCAAAATATGGCATAATATTAAAAATTAAAGGCTGTGGGCGTTATAAATGGAAAACAAAAAATCAAGATGGTTGATATCAATTATAGTAGCGATTGTCGTAATCGTAGGTGCAGGTTATTACTTTATTATGCAGACTACGCAAAAGGCTACTCATGAGTTGACAAACTCATTACAAAAAGCAGGTTTTTTGTATACCAAAGTTGACTGTCAAGGGTTGTTTTCTATGCAGTGCGTTGTTAATAATGCTTTTTTACGTGATGGAACCAGAGTCAAAAAGATCGTGTTTAATAATTTTGAACAGTTTGCAAAAATCAAAAAAGGAAAAACATCCAATATTGATCTAAACATTTCCCTTCTCGGTATAGACGCAAACGGGGTTGATCTTAAAAATAGAATTATGCTTTTTTCTATCATGTCAGGTAGAATATTGAAAAAATCCGATTATGAAAAGATAGACAAGATAATTAGATTATTTGTTCAAGGAGATATGGTTATCAAGGGAAATTTGGAATTTCAAGGCAGAAAACTAGAAAAGTTTAAAAATTTTGGATTTTCATACAACAATGCAATATTCCCTTTCAAGCTTTTTCTAACCGGATCAAATTCAAACAGTGTCAAAGAAGATCCTAGAAATATATTGTTTACAAACATAAAGTTTGATCTAAACCTAAAAAATAAAAAAGAGACTTTTGGAAAAATTTTAAAAATAGTCTCACCTGATCAAAATATAACTGATGCCAAAATAGATGAAAAATGGAATAAGTTTTTGCAAGTAGCACTTGCGAATATAGAAAAAAAGAAGGCACTTTCAAAGAACAAACTTGATCTGCACCTTTTTGATTCGGTTGAAAATATTCTAAATGGGAAGAAGGATAAGATAAGCTTTCTTCTTAGCAGTAAAGACAGTACCGGTATAAGCGCTATGGATATAATAAAAAAAGGCAGAGAAGACAAAAGATTTATACAAGAACATGTAGATGTAAAAATAGAAAATTAAGACTTGATTTCTATACATTTCTAATATTATTTTAGATAATATATCATTAAAATCGAGTTTATTTTAAAATGGAGTAAAGATGAGTGAAATTGTATTTTTAAACGGAGATTACTTAAACAAAGAAGATGCCAAAGTATCGATCTTTGATAGAGGATTTCTTTTTGGTGACGGTATATATGAAGTAGTTCCTGTCATAAATTCAAAGGTTATTGATAAAGAACCGTTTTTTGAGCGTTTTGATGGAAGTCTTAGCAAGATCGGACTTAAATCGCCGTATAGTAGAGAAGAAGTGGTAGAGATATTAAATCAGCTTATCGAGAAAAACGATTTGGTTGAGGGTGGCATTTATATGCAAGTCACACGTGGAGTGGCACCAAGGGAGTTTTACTTTCCAAGTAACACGCCTTCTACGTTTATGGCATTTATCTTCAAAAAAGAGATCATCAATACGCCTTTGGCAGAATCCGGCGTTAAAGTCTCAAGCGTGGAAGATATAAGATGGAAGCGAAGAGATATCAAGTCCATCTCGCTTTTAGGACAAGTCCTTGCCAAAGAAGAAGTGCATCAAAAAGGTGCTTATGAAGGTTGGATGATAGAAGACGGTTTTGTGACGGAGGGTACGTCGTCATCTGCTTATATCGTAAAAGACGGTGTGATCATAACGCGTCCTCTTTCAAATCTTATATTGCCCGGTATCAGACGCAAGGTACTAATGTCATTGACAAAAGATCACGGCATCAAAGTGGAAGAGAGACTTTTCACGCTTGAAGAAGCAATGGAAGCCGATGAAGCTTTTATGTCTAGCGCTACTGTATTTGTATTGCCTATCGTTGAGATAGACGGAAAAAAGATAGGCGATGGTAAACCTGGTCCCATGGTTAAAAAATTACGCCGACTATATGTTGAAGCTGCATTAAACGAAGCAAATAACTAACAAAGAGAAGGGATGAATTTAATTCATCCCTAATATCTCTCTTTTATCTTTTGATTTAGTAATCTTATATTTTCTTTTATGTTGCCATCAAATATGGCGCTGACACAACAAAGCATATCTGGTTTGTGTTGATCGATGATATCTATATTTGAAGAGTTTATGCCGCCTATCGCGCAGACTGGAAGATTTAAACTCTTTTTAGCCTTCCCTAATACATCCATTGGAAATACACCGGAATCCGGTTTTGTCGGAGTCGGGAAAAAAGCGCCAAATGCAACATATGCGGCACCGTTGATCTGTGCTTCTTTTGCTATATCAAGACTTCCATAGCATGAAACTCCTATGATACCTTCTGTATATATCTTTCTTGTCTCAGAAAAAGGCATATCGTCTTTGCCGATATGAAGACCGTCTGCTCCTATTTTCTGTGCTAAGTGCGGACGATCATTGATGATAAAAACAGCATCATATCGTCTACAAAGCTCTTGAAGTTCTATACAGATTTTTTCTACTTCATTATCCGTGCTGTTCTTATCTCGGTGCTGTATGATTCTCACTCCGCAATCCAAAGCTTCCATACATCGATCCACTATAATATTTTGCGGTGTTAATTTTTCATCCGTGATCGCATACAGACCTTTTAGCTTTTTTTGCAAGTTTTGTCCTTATTTATATGATTTTGATATTTTAACCCAATTTCATATTAAATCAAATATTTAATCTCTTTTTTCTTAAAATTTTTATATTGTATTATATAAAATGTATTTTTAATTTTTTTGTGGTATACTAAATTTCTAAATAGGATAAAATTTATCCTATTACATTAGGAGAATAAAAAAATGGAAAATAAAATTGTAAAAGACATAATCGCAAATGATTATGCTCTAGGATTTGAGACGATCATCCAATCCGATACTTTTCCTCCAGGTTTAAATGAAGATGTTATTAAAGCAATCTCCGTAAAGAAAAATGAACCTGAATGGTTACTGGAATTTAGATTAAAAGCATATAGAAAATGGTTAACTATGGAAGAACCTGATTGGGCAGGTTTAACACATGAGAAGATTGATTACCAAAATATCAGCTATTTTTCTGCTCCCAAAAAGGCACCGGATTCTTTGGATGAGATAGACCCTCAGATATTGGAAACATATAATAAGCTCGGAATTCCGCTGGAAGAACAAAAAGCATTGGCAGGAATCGCGGTTGATGCCGTATTTGACTCAGTGTCTGTCAAGACGACATTCCAAAAAGAGCTTAGTGAAAAAGGCATTATATTTTGCTCTATCAGTGAAGCAGCACAGGAACATCCTGAACTTTTGAAAAAATATCTGGCATCAGTCGTGCCTTATAACGATAACTATTTTGCAACTCTTAACTGTGCCGTATTTACTGATGGTTCTTTTGTATATATTCCTAAAAACACAAGATGTCCTATGGAATTATCTACTTATTTTAGGATCAATGCCCTAAACACTGGTCAGTTTGAGAGGACTCTGATCATCGCGGATGAAGGAAGTTACGTTTCTTATAATGAAGGCTGTTCGGCTCCTATGAGAGATGAGAACCAACTCCACGCGGCTGTTGTGGAACTTGTGGCGCTTAAAGATGCACAGATCAAGTACTCGACGATCCAAAACTGGTATCCAGGTGATGAAAATGGAAAAGGCGGCATCTATAACTTTGTGACAAAGCGTGGCATCTGCAAAGGAGATCGATCCAAAATATCTTGGACACAGGTTGAAACTGGTTCTGCGCTTACTTGGAAATACCCAAGTTGTATACTTAAAGGTGATGACAGTGTCGGAGAATTTTACTCAGTAGCTCTGACTTCTCTATCTCAGCAGGCAGATACCGGAACTAAGATGATTCATCTTGGTAAAAATACAAAATCAACGATCATATCAAAAGGAGTATCGGCTCTCAAAGGAATCAATGCATATAGAGGTCTGGTCAAGGTAGGAAAAGATGCGGAAAATGCCAGAAATTTTTCACAGTGTGATTCACTGCTCATCGGCGGAGATTGTTCAGCAAATACATACCCTTATCAAGACGTTAGAAATAAAAGTGCAAAGATAGAACATGAAGCGACGACTTCAAAGATAAGCGATGAACAACTATTTTATATAGGTCAGCGCGGAATCGAACAAGAAAATGCGGTTTCTCTTATAGTCAATGGATTTTGTAAAGAGATTTTAGAAGAATTGCCGATGGAATTTGCAGTGGAAGCAAGAGCGCTTCTTAGCATATCATTGGAAGGCAGCGTAGGATAGGAAACCATATGTTAGAAATAAAAAATTTAAGTGTAACAATAAAAGAAAAAGAGATTTTAAAAGGTTTGGATTTGACTATAAATCCAGGTGAAGTTCATGTTCTCATGGGCACGAACGGTGCAGGGAAATCGACCTTGGTCAAGACTTTGAGTGCTCATTATGACTGCGAAGTGACAAGTGGGAAGATGACGTATAAAAAGAAGAATCTGATGGATCTAAGCGTGAGCGATAGGGCAAATGAAGGTATCTTTATGAGTTTTCAAAACCCCACAGAGATACCGGGTGTCAACAATATGTACTTTCTAAAAACGGCACTTAATGCAAAACGAGCTTATCATGGCGAAGATGAGATGAATGTCGCTAAATTTTTAAAATTCATAAAGACCAAAGCTCAAGAGTTTGGTTTGGATGAGAAGATGCTGAAACGAAATGTAAATGACGGTTTTTCAGGTGGAGAAAAGAAGAAAAATGAACTGCTTCAAATGCTCGTTCTTGAACCGGATCTTATACTTTTAGACGAGATAGACTCAGGGTTGGATGTCGATGCGATTAAGATGATAGCAAATGGAGTAAAATCTATGTTGGATGGAAAAAGATCTGTCCTTATGATCACTCATTATGATAGATTGTTAGAGCTTATAAAGCCTGATTTCGTACACGTGTTAAGTGGCGGTAAGATCGTAAAAAGCGGTGATTATACTCTAGCTTTGGAAATAGACGAGCAAGGTTACGAGGGTATAGGAATTGACCATGTTGCTAAATGATCTAAGCCAGCTTGAGGGGATAAAAGATACTAAATCTTTTGATCTATTGAGTGAAATGGGGCTGCCTACAAAGAGTACAGAAGAGTTTAGGCAATTTGATATAAGTGATATTTTTTCAAAGAATCTTTTGCTGCATAGCGATGAAGTGAAGCTAAACGGCGGGTCTAAATATCCTGCAAATCAAGATTTTTATACTGTTATTATATTTGATGGAGAAGTCGATATCAAAAATTCGATATTGCCAGATAGCGTAGTGTTCTCTAAAAAAGAAAAAAACCTGCATAGAAGTCCGAACTCTTTATATTTTCTTAGTGAAGCTTTTGTTGAAAAAGAAAACGAGATAGCTATAAAAAAAGATTTAGAAAAGCCTTTGATGATCTTAAATATATATAGCGGCGATGACTCGTTTGTACCGACATCCGAAAGTGTCGTTATAGAAGAAAATTGTAAAGTAGATATAGTGGAGCTAAACATCAGCAACCATCTTAGGAACTCTTTTGTAAATGCAAATAAGAAGCTCATTATCAAGGATAATGCATCGCTGAATTACACAAAACTTCAAAGTTCAACTACAAATAACAGCTTTATATCAAATATAGAACCTATAATCTCAAAAAATGCAAAATGCAGTTTGATCGCGATTGATCTGGATTCAAAGAGAGCTTTAAATATAGTAAACTCAACACTTTCCTGTGATCACTCGAATTTTTCTTTTGAGAGTATTATCAAACTCGGTAAAAAAAATAAAAGTGGAAATATAATCTCTATCGTACATGACGCAGAATTTACAGAGAGTAACATGGTGTGTAAGCATCTTTTAGATGGTGAATCACAAGCTCTTTTTGAGGTAAAAACTACGGTTAATCATGAAGCGAAGTTTTCAAAAACTTTCCAAAATTCACAAACCATACTTTTAAAAAACGGCGCAAGGATAAATGCAAATCCTAAGCTGATACTGCATACCGATGAATTAGAAGCAGCGCATGGAGCTACAAGCGGTTCTTTGGATGAAGAAGCACTTTATTATATGCAAAGTAGAGGGATTGAACTTCCAAAAGCAGAGAAAATGCTCATAAATGCGATAGAATTACAAGTAATAGAAAAAATTGGAAACGAGTCAATAGAAAAGCTCGCACTTAGTTTTATAGAGGATTGATCAGTGTACAAGAAATATTTTGAATATTTTAAGGACAATAAAAACACCTATCTTGATAGTGCTTCGACGACTCAAAAGCCAAAAGTAGTCATCGATGCTATCAATGAATATTATACAAAGTACTGCTCCAATACACACAGAAGCAACTTTGGAAATGCAAATAGAGCGACAACTGAATTTGAAAATGCCAGAGAAACTCTGAAAACTTTCATCAATGCACGTGATGAAAAAGAGATCATCTTCACCAAAGGAGTAACGGAATCTCTGAACTTCATCGCATCATCGTTTGTAAAAGATCGGTTTGATACCGTTATCATCTCATCTTTGGAGCATCATTCAAACATCGTTCCTTGGCATATGCAAGGAAGAAGTTTGCACAATGGACTTGAAGTAGTGGATTGTGATGAAAACCTCTCTTTTGATATCGAACATTTTGAAAAACTGCTGCAAGAGAACAAAAATGCTTTTGTAAGTATCACGCATGTTTCAAATGCTTTTGGAAGGATACATCCCGTCAAAAACATCATACATATCGCGCATAAATATGGCGCGCTTGTCATGATAGACGGGGCTCAGAGTCTGGCTCATTTTAATGTCGACGTTCAAGACCTAGATGTAGATTTTTATGCCGTCTCTTCTCATAAGACCTACGGTCCTACAGGGGTTGGAGCTATTTATATAAAACAAGAACACTTAGAAGATGTTGCTCCTTATCAAGTCGGAGGTGCGACTATCAGTGATGTGACATATGATAGAAGTATTTTATTGGATTCGCCTTTTAAGTTTGAAGCAGGCACGCAAAATATCTCAGGAGTTATAGGATTTGGACAGGCTCTCAAATTTATACAAGAGCAAAAATACGAAAATATCATCGATTATGAAGCTCAAGTATATGAATACATGTATGAAAAGCTGAGCGAGATCGAAGGTATCATATTGTATACGGATAGTATCAACTGCATCGGAAGTCTTAGTTTCAATATCGAGGGCGTTATGGCTGATGATGTCGGGGTTTTATTGGATAAGATGAATGTAAGTATTCGCTATGGGCATCATTGTGCCCAGCCGATCATGAAGAAGCTCGGGATCAATGGCACGGCAAGAGTTAGTCTTGGAATTTACAACAATATGGAAGATGCTGATATGTTGCTAAAAAATATACGAAGAGCCGTGAAAATACTAAAAGGATGATGATGAGTACAATAGAAACCAGAGTGAATGAAATAGCAGAAGAGTTGTCATTTTTTGAAGATGAGCTTGAAAAATACGAGTACCTTGTAGATTCGGGTAAAGAGCTTAAAGCTCTCAGTGAGAGTGAAAAAAAAGATGAATACTTGATCCAAGGCTGTACTTCTCAAGTCTGGCTGATCTGTGAAAAAAAAGAAGACAAACTTATCTTTAGAGGAGATAGCAACACTGTCATAGTCAAAGGATTAGTTGCTTTGATCATAAAAATATTTTCGAATCTCACTCCAAAAGAGATAGTAGCATTTGATTTTACAAAACTAAATTCTCTAGGACTCTCAGAGATCATTACGCCAAATAGGCAAAATGGCTTAAAAAGTATGATAGAGAGAATAAAAAATTACGCAATTGAGGCAAATCATGAATGAAGAACAAAAAGAAAAAATTATAAAAGAAGTCATCGAAAATATAAAAACGATCTATGACCCTGAAATCCCTATAAATCTGTATGATCTTGGATTGATCTATGATATTAAGATAGATGTTGAGAATAATTACACATATTGTCTAATAGACATGACCTTGACGGCACCGGGATGTTCAGTTTCTGATATGCTAGTAGATCAAGTCAGATTCATAGTGAAATCCATGGATTCTATCGATGAAGCTTACGTCAATCTCGTATTTGATCCGCCTTGGGATGTATCAAAGATCAGCGAAGAGGGTAAAGATATCCTAGCAGCAAGCGGTACTATAATCTAGAGATCAAGATGATCAGGCAAAATATAGTCATATTTGAGATCGATCTTATTTTGCCTTATATACGCTAGCGTATAATGACTACTGTGCATCAGATGTGATGTCTTGGCTCCAATTTCATCCAATACTCTTATTGCCTGTTCGTAATTGAGATGGTTACCATTGCTAAAATTCGGTGCTAAACAAGCATCTAGATAGCAGGCATCAATCGAAAATGATTTTAGAAACTTCATCGACTCCACGTCGAGTCCTGCACAATCAGTCAGATATGCTACTGTTTTGTTTTTTGATCGGATGAGGTATCCGGTCGTATTTTTGGAGTGAAAAAGAGGTATCGGGATAAATTTTAAATCATTTACTATGATCTCTTCAAATGCCACATTCTCTATATATTCGATAGATTTTTTATTTTTAAACAGATCTGCAAAGCCGTTGTCATCTTTAGGATGGTAGCAAAGGATAGGATTGTGACTGTATCTGAGTCTCAAAAGACCCATGACATGATCTGCGTGAAAATGAGTCAAAAAAACTGCTTTTATGATACTGCCGTCAAATTGCGAAGCGATATTTTCGACTCCGGCATCAAGCAAAATAATCTCACCGTTATCACACTCTATGTAAGCCGATGTTGCTAGATTTATGTGACCTTTTGATCTGTATTCTCGGCAGATCTCACAGATGCAGTTGTGAGAGGGAATTCCACCGCTGTCGGCAGTTCCTAAAAACTTTAGTTTCATTTGATCTCTCCTAATAACTCCAAAAACTTTGCAGATGATATATCTAGTGGTAGATCATTTGAAAATTGTATCAATTTTTTTGCTTTTATGTCCTGATCCGAGCTTGCCAATCTCTCTTGTATCTCGTTTTCACTCTCTCTATTCCTGTTTTTCAGTCTTTTATAAAGAGCATCTTTTGAGAGAGATATATTGATCGTCACTACATCATCAAATACTTTTTCAAAATCTTTAATAGCACTTCTTGATACGGATATAATGTTTAATCCTTCTTTTATCTCATCTAGTGCTATGCCGTATTGGTTTGAGTGTGCATCCCACGAAGAGACAAAAAAGCCCTCCTTTTTTAATTTTTCGAATTCAGAGTTTTCTACAAAATAGTTCTGCTCGTGAGAATCAGGTACTCTAGTGATATACCTTTTGACAAAATTTGCATCGATCTTGCCCTTAACACTGTTTATGAGAGTATCTTTCCCGACACCGCTAGGACCTACTATCAAAACTATCTTAACCAATCTTATACCTTGTATCTTTTTATAAATTCGTCTATATCATCAAAATCTTTCAATGATTGTGCTATTTTATCATGATCCCAGTGCCACCATTTGATCTTTTCTAGTTCCTCTACTATATAAGGATCAAACCGATATTTGATGACACGAGCCGGATTTCCGACGGCTATGGCATAAGCTGGTATGTCTCTTGTGACGATGGCCCCGCTTCCTATGACCGCGCCGTTTTCTATGCTCACTCCGCCCATGACGGTGACATTGTGACCGATCCAGACATCATGACCTATCTTGACTCTTTTCTTTCTTCTCTCCTCAAAAAATTTGCTATCGTCTTCTCCAAAACCGAACATCTCTTTGCGATATAACATGTGGTGTTGTGAGACTCTGTGCATCGGGTGCTGTCCAGGGTTTAGTCTCACATAGCTTGCGATATTTACAAATTTGCCTATATGAGAGTAGATGATCTGACAATTTTCACTGGTATAACTATAATCATCTATCACCGATTCACAGATATTATTGTAGGTGCCTATCTCTACAAATCTACCAAAAGAGCAATCTTTTATGATCGAAGTCTTATGTATGGTTGGTTCATTGTTCAATATTTTGGACTCTGCTAGATTCATAGCTTTGATTTCATACATTGAAACCCCTTATGCCATTGTATACCACTTCGCCGTTTTTAAAAGTGAGCACGACTTTTGGGAAATGTGATTCATCGATCACTGCGATGTCAGCGAGCATATTTTCTTTTAGTTCACCTCGATCACTAAGACCTGCTAGCTTTGCAGGAGTGGTACTGATCATCGCAAATCCTTCTTCTAGGCTCAGATTCACATCTTCTTTGAGTCGATATGGGCTTAACAGCATGGAAGAGGGATGATAATCGCTGCACAGATAATCGCAGACTCCCGCCTTAACCAACTCTTTAGCGGCGATATTTCCGCTTTGACTTCCACCGCGCACGACATTAGGGGCTCCCATACCGGTACTGATACCCATCTCTTTGGCGAGTTTTGCCGTTTCGACACTGAGGGGAAACTCAGAAAAAGTGATTCCTAGATTTTTAAGAGTAGTCAGTTTTTCACCGCAGTCGTCATCATGACTTAAGATAGGCAGGTCAAAATCAAGTCCAAACTTTACCAGATCTTCCACGACACCGACCTTGTCTTTGCCAGCTTTGCTTTTTATGTATGCTTCTACTTCATCTTCGCTTATCTGGTATGATTTAAGATGGTACTTTTTCCAGCTCTCCATCGTTTTGAACTGCCCTTGACCGGGTGAGTGATCCATGATAGAGAGCATATTTACTTTTTTACTTTTAATCAACTTTTTTATAGTATTTATAGAGCTATGACTTGTGATCTCAAATCTTGCGTGTATCAGATTATCTACTTCAAGGTTGGATTTATTTGCCTCAAATAGTTCTTCGATGAGTTCGCTTGATTGCTCGGTTCCTCTACCTTTTTGAAGCTCTTCATCGTTAAAGCCTATGGCATGATACATCGTAGTTATACCAGCCATAGAGAGTTTTTTATCAAGTTCTATGACAGCCATCTTTACGGGAAATCTGGCTCCGGGACGTGGTTCGATCTCTTTTTCGATAGCGTCACTGTGCAGATCTACAAAACCAGGAACGATCCTTCTCTCTCCCAAGTCGATCGCTACGTCTATGGATTTGTAAGGCTTTACCGAAGTGATGTATTTACCTTGAATGGCTATGTCTGAGGGTTGAAATTTGCCATCTAGGAGGACATTTTTACTTCTGATTATCGTTTGCATAACATCGCTCTTTCATATCGTATATTTTATCGCTTATGGCATTCATCGCTTCTGTGTCATGGAAGATCCCTATCATCGCAACGCCTTGTTTTTTGATCTCTAGTAATTTTTCTATGACTTTCATCGTATTTATCTTATCCAAAGAAGCCGTCGGTTCATCTAAAAGGAGTACGGATTTCGGTGCGATGATTCCTTTGGCTATGTTGACTCTCTGTTGTTCCCCACCGCTAAAAGTCAAAGGGGAGACATCAAAGAGCTCTTCTTTTATCGAGAGATAACTGAGCAGTTCTCTCGCTTTATCTTGTGAAGCGGTTTCACTTTCACCTTTCTCTATCAACGGATTTGCGACGATATTCACTGCACTGATACGTGGGAGGATTTGCAAAAATTGAGAAACATAGCCGATGTGATTTTTTCTTATATTTAGTATAGTACTTTCATCGCAGGTTGCTATATTTACCTGTTCGCCATTGTCAAAATTAAACAAGATATCCCCACTAGTCGTTGTATACGTTCTATAGAGTGCTTTGAGAACAGAAGATTTCCCCATACCGCTTGGGCCAAATAAAGAGATAAATTCACCATTGTTGACTTCAAAATTTATATTTTCATATCCTCTGATCTCTATGCCGCCTTGAGTGTGAACCGTAAATGTTTTGGATAAATTTTTTATTTCGATTTTATACATTTTTTTTCCTATAAAACGCTGGATACAAGGATCTGTGTGTAGGGGTGTTGGGGATCTTCCAGTATTTGATCGCTCAAACCGTACTCCACTATCTCGCCGTTCTTCATTACGATACAGATATCTGTCAGGTGTTTGATGACGCCTAGATCATGTGAAACGATGATCATGGCAAAGCCGATCTCTTTTTGCAGTACTTTGATGAGATCAAGGATCTTGGCCTGAACAGAGAGATCAAGTCCGGTTGTCGGTTCATCCAGCAAAAGGATTTTTGGGTTGCAAGATAGGGCTTTTGATATCTGGATACGCTGTTGTTGTCCTCCGCTAAAACGATCTGGATAATCATCGATGCGTTCAGTAGGTATCTCTGTCTTCTCCAAAAAATACAACGCTCGCTCTCGTATCTCACCGTATTTTTTTTCTCCGCTCATGATGATCTTCTCAGCGATATTTCCGCCTGCACTAAATTGATAGTTTAGACCAAGCATCGGATTTTGGTATATCATGGACATGATCTTATCTCGTACAAATGCCAGTACGTTCTCGTCTGCTTCTAAAAGATTGATATAAAGTCCAAGTTCATCTACGAGATTGTCCAAATGCAATATTCCGCCACTTGCCTTTTCGTCTTGATAAATGAGTCTTAGAAGCGTGGATTTTCCACTACCGCTTTCTCCTACGATACCTAGGATCTCACCTTTTTTTAGGTGAAGGTTTATGTTATTTACAGCAACTACACTACCGCAATGAGGGCATATAGAGCTTCCAAATTCTGCTCCGGTCGAATTTAGGCATGCATCACAGCCTGAGCCGTATATCTTGTATATGTCTTTTAATTCCATCACCATTATTTTCTCCTGATCTCTAGCTGTTGGTCGCAATAGCTTGTGTCGTTACAATAATATTCTATGTGTCCCTTTTCATCATAAACCTCATCCATAAAGATACCTTTTGCACCACACTTTTTACATTTTTTATCCGAAAAACTTTCGACCTTAAACTCTCTATCTTCAAATTTCAACGGCTCTACATGAGTGTATGGAGGAATAGCATAAATTTTCTTTTCACGACCTGCTCCAAACAGGATAAGCCCTTTGTTATCGTTTAATTTCGGCGTATCATACTTTGGTATGGGAGAGGGATCCATCGCATATCTATGATTGACGAGGACAGGGTATCTGTTCCCGATCCTGCTGTCTCCAAATTGAGCCGTATCTTCGTATAAAAGTACCCAAAGTTTGGCATAGTCGCTGTTTGCGTGCATGATCTTTTGTTTGAGACTGTCTGCTTCAACATTGGTTAAGACTTCCGGTTCCGGTACTTGAAGCACTAGTATCTGTTCTTCTTCTAATGAAATCTCAGGAATTCTGTGCCTACTTTGAATAAGAGTCGCCTTATCCATTTCACTAGTGGTCTTATTTTTGGTCACAGAGCATATAAAGTTTCTTATATTGACTGCATTTACGCTTCCATCACATCCTTGATCGATGACTTTGAGTCTGTCTTTTTCATTTATGATAGAAAGGGTTACTTGAAGTCCGCCTGTTCCCCAGCCTCTGGCTATAGGCATCTCTCTGGAAGCAAAAGAAACTAAATATCCGGGGATTGCTATGGCTTTTAGGATTGACCTTCTTATCTCTTTTTTCGCATCTTCGTCTAAAAAAGCATATCTCATTTTTTGTCTCCTTTAGCTTGGAACCCGTTCCAAGCTAAATTTACCAGCCCTTGTAAGGGCTGCGTCTCGTCGTCACTATGTTTGATGAAACTAAAAGTTTCTGTCAATTTCATTGTGAATCCTTTTTTGTATATTCTTTTGCACTTGAAAAAACTTGAAGATCAGTTTGAAATGTTACGTAATGAGGTAATTTATAGTGATTAGTAAAACCCATCGATTCGATGCCGTCTATATGATGGACGATCATCTCAAAATTATTGGCGATGCTTCCTTCCCCTATAGTATGCGAAGTGTTGTACAGTGCGGTATCCAAGATAGACATACTGATGACTTTTGTCTCGTTAAATCCAAAACAAAAACCAAAACCGGTTGTCAGTTTTGTCTCTCCGTCATCTTGTTTTTCAAATGTAGCGGCTATTTCGCAAGCACTTAGTTCGATCTCTGCAATCTTTGTGTCATTTCCAGTGAAAGGATGTTTGAATATAACATCTGACCTGCCAAGTCTTAAATCACCGATAGTAGGATGAACATCACCGTATCCTCGCATAGAAGTATATGCAAATCCAAGCATAGAACCACTCTCACCTCTGCTCATGATCTGCATCACGGCACTTCTTGGATATGGAGGAGTAGGGAAAACCCTTGTAATATCTGATACTTTTGCATCTTTTGGAAGCTTTTTCACTAGATTTTTATCTCTGAGCGGTTTAAGGGCAGATTCTATATATACATCTTGATCGCTAAAATCATCCCATAGCGTATTACGGTGTAATTTTTTCAGTATAAGTTTTACTTGATAATCATTTGAAGGGCCTAGTATCTGTCCGCCTTTGATATCTTTGAATGCTGAAGAGATTCTCCGAATCAATCTCATCTCATCAGTGTTAATTGTCTTGGCAATACCGACTCTTGCACAACTGCTTCTGTGTGCTCTTAGAAAAAATGCAGCATTAAGCAGATCACCGCCACTTCTTTTTATCGCAATTGCTGCTAATTTTTTACTATATAAACTGCCTTCACTCATCACCTTATCAACAGCAAATCCAAGAGATTCTTCGATTTCTTTAGTCTTTATTTTCTCTTTGATAAGATCATCATAAAAAGATAGAGAATTTTTGATAGCCTCTTCGCCGCCTTTTATTGCTACGTAACCCATTATGAAACTACTTCTATTTTGGTTGTTCGACTAAGCGCCATAAGTTCATTTTTTTCATTTATGAAAAATACTTCAATCCCCAGTGGATAGTTGGAATTTTTCTCTGTTAATGTTTGTATGAATTCACGCTCACATGGCAGATATATTTCCTTCTCCTCTTTTATCCCGGGACCGCTTATCTTGGCTTTAGTCTTGTTGAAATCTTTACAAGCAAATATCAAAGTAGCAGAAAACTCAGGATTCAAGAAAGTACCTTTTTTTGCTATCTCCAGTAAGTCTTTATCTATTTGATCACTAAATATATAATCGGCATTTTGGGCAGTTTCAATCTTGGGATTAGTTATGTCGGCAACAAGACTTATATTGTCATCTCCTGCAAAAAAATACGTTACTTCGTTGTATAAAAGTACATTGGACAGTGCTAACATTGCAGATTTGTATAGAGGAGATATTTTTTTGATATTACCTGGCATTGATAGTGCGCTCATCAAAGCCTTGAAATTTTTTCTATTTAATTTTTCTAAATCTATTTTTTGCATTGTTTATCCTTGTGCCATAAGATCAAAACTGACTTTTGTCGAGTTTACTTTTTTATTTTCTTCAAGTTGAGACAGCAGAATTTTACGTTTTGAATCTTTTACTAGTTTGATTATCTCATCTTTAAAATAACCGGCTGCATAAGCACCATCACAAACAGCGATATACAAAGATAATTTTTCATGATCGTCTAAGACCATTGCCCATCCTTTGTTTGATTGATTTCCGACAGTTACTATGGTTGTGGTTACAAGTATTTCCCCACCGTAAAATTCTCCATTGCTTATTGGATCATATACAGGCTGTAGCAGTGTTTGTTGTGTCGGCGATTGTAAGATTGTTACAACATGCTTTTTTTTGATGTTTTTATACAGTTCTCTTAACTCACTAAGATCTGTTTTTTGTAGTATAAAATTTAACTCTTCTCTTCGCATGTCAACTGCTCCTTTTTAGTGTTTTTATATAAATCTTTTTCTTATAGCTGCACTGATATTGTCCAGTATCCAAACAGTCAGTATGATAAAGATCAAAATAGTACATACTTCCGAATTTTCAAAACTTCTGAGCTTGTCAAAAAGATAAAATCCTATACCGCCTGCACCTACGAAACCTAATATAGATGCGCTTCTAACATCACTTTCAAAGCGGTACAGCGTCATGGAAATAAAATGCGGCATAGTTTGCGGAATAACTGCAAATATCAAAACTTTTATAAAACCTGCTCCACTGTTTGTCAGAGCTTCAACGGGACCAGGATCAATCGCTTCGTTTCCCTCGCTCAATAGCTTACTCAAAACTCCGGTTGTATGAATACCCAGTGCCATGATCCCTGCCATAGGACCAAGTCCTACCGCACTGACAAATATCAAAGCCCAGACAAGCTCATTTACAGATCTAAATATATTTGCAACTAAAGTGCCGATTGCATACAAAGCTCTTCGTGCTACAAAGTGATAGATCGTTTTGCCTGGTATCAAGACTTCTAAAATATTTCTTGATGTTATGTAAGATAACGGAATAGCTATAATAACTGAGAGTACCAAAGCAATGATAGCCATCTCAACGGTCTCTAACATGGCCCAAAAATATGTGATGAGGCTACTTTTGTAAATGCTAGGAGGGAAATAGCTACTTCCCTCGATCTTTGGATTTCCTACTATATAAGAAACCATATCTCCCCATCCTTGAGCCAGTGTTGTAAAGCTCATTTCCGTGGATATCCAACTTTGAACTACGATAAACATAATTATTGCGATTATCACAAAATTATATATTTTAAACGGCGTAGATTGTTTTTTTAGCTTATTAATAGATAAAATTTCAGACATTATCTCTCCCTGATTAAATTTAAAAAAAACAATATATGATTAGTTTTTTTAAATTTAAGTGATGTGTATTTGCGACAAAGAGTATTGCCGCAAATACACTGACGAAAGTGTTATGTCTAGTTTTTCTTTTTTAGAGATTCTTTGAATTTGATCATATCTCTGACGCCGTCAAACATACTGTCTGTAGCAGGAGCATATCCCAAGATTTTCATCTTAGCTAAGTTTGCTTTGTCATTATAAGAGATAAAAGCACCTTTTATAGCCATTTTAAGAGATTCCGGAAGGTCACGTCTTACAGCCATTGGAGAACCAGGGATTAGTTTTGATTTCCAGATGATATTGAAATTGCTTTCTTCCCATTGTCTGCCAAGTCCTCTGTTGAAATCAAGATTATTTGTAGAAGCAGCATCTACTTTCCCATTTTTTACAGAAAGAATCGAAGCTTCATGACTACCTGAGTATACGACTCTTGAAAAATATGTTTGCGGGTTTATACCTTTGTTTGCGAACATAACTGTAGGAACTAGTGTTCCGCTTGTAGAGTTAGGATCTGTAAAAGCCCATTTTTTGCCTTTTATATCAGCTAAAGTTTTAAGTCCGCTTCCTTTTTTTGTGATAATATAACCATAATATCCAGGAATTCCAGCTTCTGCATCAATCTCTACTACTAGAGCTTCTGCACCAGCTCTTTTTGCAGCTTCACAGTATGATTTCGGTCCAAAGTATGCTACATCAATATGTTTGTGTGCCATACCTACGATAACGCCTGCATAATCACTAGGAGTTACTAGTTTTACTTTTATGCCGAGTTCTTTTTGTAAATATGCAGCAACTTTTCCAAATGTATCTTGTAAACCCTGTGCACCTGCAACCGGGATCACACCATATGTGATTTCACTTGGCCAGTTAGCCTGTTTTGCGTTAGCAGCGGATACGCCTAAAGTTAAAGCCAATGTAGCAACTACAGCTTTTTTCAAAAATGCTCTTCTCATTTATATGCCCTTTAATAATTTTTTGCTACACTACTTTTTGGTATTGGTAGTGTATATTTGTTCAACTATCTTGGGAGATAATTCACCGCTTTTACCATCAAAGATTACTGTGCCGTTATTCACGCCAATGATTCGTTCGCAGTAGTCTTTGGCAACTTCCAAATGATGCAGATTGGTGACAATCGTAACACCGTATTTTTCGTTGACTTTCTTTAAGATATCCATCACCTTTTTAGCGCTGCTAGGATCGAGTGCGGATATCGGCTCATCTGCAAGGATGATTTTGGGCTCACCTGCCAAGGCCCTAGCGATCGCGACTCTTTGTCTCTGTCCGCCGCTTAATTCATCGCATCTATTTTTAGAATATTTCAAAATATCAACGATCTCCATGTACTCTTTTGCTTTTTTGAGTTCTTTGTGTTTGTAGTATTTTATGATGGCTCTGGGCATAGGTATATCTTTTAACATGCCGCTGATGACATTGTCAAGAACGCTTAAGCGCTCTACCAGATTATAGCCTTGAAAGATGATGCCGACTTGTTCTCTAAGTTTAAATAAATTTTTCTTTTTTATATTGTGCATATCAAATCCAAGCACTTCAAAATCACCGTCAAATACTTTAATACCACCGACTATGGACATCATAAGCGTTGATTTTCCGGCTCCGCTAGGTCCTATGATACCTACAAATTCTCCTTTTTTGATCTCAAGATTCAATTTGTTTAAAATCTTTTCTTTCTTATATCCGAGTGTGAGTTTTTTCATTTTGATCATAAGTATTTTTCCTATGTTTTTGTGCTTTGAGAATTATATATTAAGTTTGTTACAAAACGGTTACAGATAAAATGTTGTATAATAATCACAAATTTTAAAGTCTAAATATACGATTTTTGAGACTTTTGTCGAAAAATCTTTAAGACTAAAACATAGTACAAAGGTTTTTTAAACAACTATTTGAACATAAAAAAGGAAGATTATGAAATTACTTTTAATAGGTGCAGGGAATATGGGGCAGGCCATGTTGAAAGGTTTGTCTCAATATGACATCACTGTTGTTGAGAGAAAAACTCAAAGAGCAAATAAATTGCAAGAAAAATATCCAAATATACAGATAATAAATGCTGTTGCATCTATTGATGATTATATAGTGATACTTGCTATAAAACCACAATCTTTAGATGAGTTCGAGGTAGAAGGAAATGCAAAAGGTTTGATCTCTATATTGGCAGGTACTAGCATAGAAAAGTTGAAAAACAAGGTTAAAGCTCAATCTTATGTAAGGGCTATGCCGAATATGGCAGCAGCTGTACAAAAATCAGCAACTTCCCTGTGCGGTGATGAAGAGTTGAAAGATGATGCTATGGAGATCTTAAGCTCTATAGGTAAATGCTTTTGGTTAAAAAGCGAAAATGAACTGGACATCGCTTCTGCTCTTGCCGGTTCGGCTCCTGCTTGGCTTGCCATGGTGGCAGAATCGCTGAGTGACGGTGCTGTAAATCTGGGACTCAAAAGAGATGTGACCTATGAATTCATATCTGCTTTATTTGAAGGTGTAGGTATTGCACTGCAAGATGTTCATCCTGCGATATTAAAAGATCAAGTGACATCACCAAACGGAACTACGATAGCAGGTATTGCTGCTTTGGAAGAGGGAGCCGTGCGCGATAGTTTCATAAAAGCAATGCGTGCATCATATGAAAAAGCAAGAAAGATGTAAAGAGGGGTCATGGTAAATATAAACGATAGTGTTTTGGAGCGATTTATAGACGAAGATGTGCCTTATATTGACTTAACGAGCCATATCTTGGGTATAGAAGAACAAAGTGGAAGTATCAGTTATATAGCACGAGAAAATATTTGCGTTTGCGGTACGGAAGAGGTCAAAAAAATATTTGACAAGTATGATCTAGAAGTTTTGAACTACAAAAGATCAGGAACTTTTTTGAAAAAAGGCGAAGTATTACTGCAAGCAAAAGGCAGAGCAGATGCTTTACATCTGGTATGGAAGGTTTGTGTAAATATACTTGAAAATGCCTCAGGAGTTGCCACTAGAGTCCAGAAATTCGTTGAATCAGCAAAGGACGTCAATCCAAAAGTCGAAATTGTTACAACAAGAAAAATTTTTCCAGGCACTAAGCAACTAGCTACAAAAGCAGTCTTGGTCGGTGGTGCGTATCCACACAGATTAGGACTTGGAGAGAGTATTTTGGTGTTTGAAGAACATTTGAGATTTTACGGTGGATTAGACAAATTTATAGATAATTTAAAAGAGCTCAAGCAAAAAGCGTGTGAAAAGATGATAGCCGTAGAGGCTCATAATATAGAAGATGCACTAAAATTGGCTAAAGCAAATGTAGATATCATACAGTTGGATAAATTTAGCATCGAAGATTTGAAAACAGCAGTAAAACAGATAAAAGAGATATCTCCCAATACAAGAATCAGTGCTGCAGGCGGTATAAACATGCAGAATGTAAAAGAGATCTCAGCTTGTGGGGCTGATCTACTTGTGACATCTTCTTTGTATTTCGGTAAACCGGCAGACATAAAAGCTGACATTCAGTTATTGAGATAGAACAGTATTTATTAGAAATGACAAAGGAATTGATAGGTGCAAAGCGTAAAAGATGAATTTAATGAACAGATAGAAATTAAAAAGTCATCTTTTATAGCCTATCTGATTCCTATCTCAGACTTTGAAACAATTCATGCAAGATTAAAAGTTGAACATCCAAAAGCCAGACATATAGTTTGGGCAAAACGCTATTTAAATGAATTTGATCAAATCGTGGAAAACAGTAGCGATGATGGAGAGCCAAAAGGAACCTCCGGACCTCCCGTACTCAATGTTATGAGAGGTGCTGAGCTCATAGAATGCGGGATTTTGATCGTCAGATATTTTGGCGGTATCAAGCTTGGAACCGGAGGATTGGTAAGGGCTTATGGAAGTATTGCAAAAAATGTTATAGAGAGCGCCAGACTTTTACCTTATGAAAAAAAGGAAAATGTAAGATTTTATACTGTTTACAATCTGGTTTCAAGATTTGAGCACTTTTTCGAAAACGAAAATATATCGTTTCCTAAAAGAGCATATCTTGGTGAGGGTATCGAGTGGGAAGTAAGCTTGAGCGAAAGTGAAAAAGATCTCTTTTTGGATTTCGCTCTACAGTTTGAACGGGATGGTTTTAGACAGATATAGGATAAACTGCCATGTTCCTGCACTACAAATGCCGGCCAAGATACCTGCTAAGATATCATCTCCCATGACTCCCAGACCGCCTTTTACGTTTTTGTCTATCTTTCCTATGATCGAAGGTTTCCAGATGTCAAATATCCTAAAATACACAAGACTTAGTATCATTTGAGTCATAGTCGCAGAGCTTAAAACAAATGCAAGCCAGACACCTACAACTTCATCTATTACGATGCTTTTGTCATCATGAGTGCCGGTTATTTTTTCATATATGTTGATCTCTCTTATCCCTACTATAGTAAAGAGAATAGTAAGCAAAAAAAGCGTTTGCATCGGAAAATACTGTAATATAGCAAATCCTAAGATGCTTGCAACAATACTTCCTGCAGTACCCGGGGCATAAGGAGAAAGTCCACTGTAAAAAAAAGTCAAAAATAATTTTCTCATATTATCGCCTAAGTCAAAGATGTTGTTTGGTGAAGCTTCAGCAGGTTTTTATAAAACTCTTCTTCAGTGTGATTTTCCAGTAAGCCTTCATTTGGAAAAATATCATCATATAATTGACTGATATTTTTAAATCTGTTTGGCATGAGCTCACTCAGTATCATAGAGGATATATTTGTTCTCATGAGCATCGCAGGCGGTAAAATCCCTGCTTTGAAAAACTCCAAAAGTGCCCTTGCATTATATTTGATATGTTTGTGAGAACCATGAGGACAGGTATTCGTATTTACCAAGGTCTTACACTCTTGACAATAAACAAATCTGGATATGACCTCGATCTCAATATCAAGTGATTCATACTTACTGAGAATAGATTTTATTTGGTTCTTATCATAATACATGCCTATACCGGTATGATTTTTACCTATGATAAATTTGTTACATCCAAAATTATTTGCACAAATACAATCAAGTATGGCATCATTATACCCTGCAAATAAGTATGTACTTTCAAAAGGAACTATCAAAACTTTATTCTTTGGAAAGTAATTATCCGCAAAATATTTTAAAGCTTTGTATCTTAGCTCGTATGAAAGTATGCCTTCTGTTGCAGGTTTTGATAAAAAGACTACCAGCAAATCACTTTTTTCCAAGGTTATACGTAACAATCTCTCATGAGCTCTGTGGAAAGGGTTTGCTTTTAGCATGATCGCTGCTACGCTTTTGGCAGCTGATTCTTTTATTGCCTTCTTTATTTGATTTTTGACATTTTTAATATCTTCAAAATCAACCTTGTAATCTCCAAAAATCGAGTATTTGCCTAGTCTGTGCAAAAATTCTATAGTTGCTTCGTTATTTGTATCGTAATTTCCGAATATTTGCTCAATTCTTCGTCTTCTGTCGACTTCAAAGAATCCTTCTGCTATGATGTATCCTCTGATCTCGCCATTGACCTCTATATCTATTCTCTCACCTGGAGTTACACTTGATATTACTTCTTCATTTTTTAATCCTGCCGGTGCCAAGATAAAAGGAAAAGGGAAAGGTTTCCCCTTATAGAAGCCGGTATTGTCCACTTCTATAGCTTCATCTTTATTCATAAGTCTATCTACCGGTTTGAAGATCCCCTCTTGCGCAAAAGAGAGTGTGGCAAGTGCTTGCCTATCAAGTTGTATTCTTCTATACTTTTTTGTTGATTCCATATTTTTTCCTTTTTTCCCAAAGGCTTTTTCTTGAAATTCCGAGTTTTTTTGATAATTCCGTATCAGGAAATTTATTTTGAAAATTTAATATTATATATTTGACATAATCATCTATAGATAAAATTTCGCCTTGGTTTAATATTTTGTTATTGTTATTTACTTCTATATAAAAATACGGAGCATTCTCGGTTGTGTCCGTAGTAGATATAAAAACCTTCTTACCTTCTATAGCATTAAAGATCTTTGCTTTTTCACTTTTTTTCAGTTTTTGCAGTTCAACTAGATAGATTATCTCATCGGATTTTGCTCTCAATATTTGCTCTATGGCATTTGAACTGGTCAGTGAAATAAATGTAAAAGATTTTCCTATGTTTGAGCAATAGTCAAAAACAAGAGCATCAGCCATTTTCTGTGAGTTTGTTTTTATGATCGCAGGAAAGTGGACTTTTGTGTTTATCTTTGGCAGATTTGTACTTTCAAAAGTATGTGAAAGATAGTCTTTGAACGTTTCGTTCTCTTTTTTGAGAGTGTCATGATCGTTTAAATGTTTTAATTTGCGTACTAACTCCTCTATCATAAAAGGTTTTTGGATGTAATCATGAGCCCCGGCTTTTATTGGGTTGGAGACAGTGTCATTACTGATATAAGATATCATGAGAATGATTATGCTGGATTGATGCTTTTTTATAACGGGATAAAAGTTTTGTCCGGAAACATTTGTCGAGAGTAGGACAGAGTCGTATTTTTCTTCTGTTATAGCATCCTTTATCGTTGTTGCTATATCACAATAATATCCAAGTGTTGTTAGCTTTGAAGCTATACTTTGAGCTAGATAAATTTCATTTTCAACTATGAGAATCTTCATATGGTCGTCCAATCTATGTATTTTAATGTTGAAGTTGCATTTACGGCAACTCCCTCTTTTCTGCCTATAAAACCCAATTTTTCTGTTGTTGTCGCTTTAACATTTATGCATATAGTTTTTACATTTAATATCTTTGCTATTGTTTTTGCCATCTCTTTTTTTAAATCTCCTATTTTAGGAGTTTGTGCCATTATGGTGATGTCACAATTGATAATCTCAAATCCGACGTTTGTTATAAATTTGTAAACTCTTTTTAAAAGCTCTTTGGAGTCTATATTTTTAAACTTTGCGTCATCATCAGGAAAAAGTTCTCCAATGTCTCCTGCTCCTATTGCCCCAAGGATTGAGTCTATCAGGGCATGGATAGCAACATCTCCATCGGAGTGTGCCTTAAAACCCAGATCATCGCAAACTTTTATGCCTCCAAGCATCATAGGTTTTGCATTTTCAAATTCATGTACGTCAAAACCATTTCCGACAAAAATATTTTTTGAAGGAGCATTTTTGCACATGATATCGGAAAGATCGCTAATCCTTGTTAATTTTTTTGCTTTATTTTCTCCTTTGACAAATAAAACTGTTCCGCCTACGGCTTTTATTGCACTGCTGTCATCAGTATATGTCTTATCCGTATTGAGGGCAGATCTTAAAATTTTAGTTTTTGATAGTTGCGGGGTTTGTATGAGTTTTACTTTTTCTCTATCAATAGTAGTATCATCATATACGACCGTATCACTTACTTCAAGATATGGTACGATGATGTCACTTTTGCCTTTTTGAGAGTTTATCCTTTGCAGCATATCCTCACTTATACATATCCTTGCTATGTCGCTAACCAAAACATAAGGAGTATCTACATAGGCAAGAGCATTTTTAAGTGATTCTTGTCTTGAATCTCCTCCTTCTACAAATATGTGTGAATCATCAAATCTTTTCATATAGCTTAATTCTTCTTTATGTCCGGCAATGATGACTTTATCAAATTTAAGTTTTTCGGTTATATTGTTTGTTGAATAAAGCCAAAGAGGAATCTCCCCAAAACGAAGCCATTGCTTTTTCACAATATGCTCAAATCTTGACGAATTTCCGGCTCCCAACATAATAAGAGACAAATCAGGCAATTTTTGTCCTTTTTAGATAAAGTGTTACGATATTATACACTACAAAAGCTTTTTTTTATCTTTTTTGTGATAAATTCCATCTACTAAAGCATATAAGTTTTAGTGAGAAAATTTGGTTTGACTCATTCAGACTAAATGTGGAAATTGGATAAAAAAGTAAAATACAAACAACAAGGAGCAATTTTTATGTTAGATAAAAACAGTGTAAACGAAAAGCTAAAAGAGGTTATTTACCCCGGATTTGAAAAAGATATAGTAGCTTTTGGTTTTGTAAAAGACATTGATATAAAAGATAACAATGTATATGTAGAATTGGATATAGTCTCATCAAGTGAAGATGTTGCAAAAGAGTTGAAAAAAGATATAGATGCCAAATTGACTTCTATCGGAGCCCAAAGAGTTGATATAGCTATAAAGCAGCCAAAAGCACCGGCACAAAAAAGCAATTCTCAAAGCGGTAAAAACATCGCTCCTCATGTCAAAAACTTTGTCATGGTAAGTTCCGGTAAAGGCGGAGTAGGTAAAACTACTACAACTGTAAATCTTGCTATCGCATTGGCTAGCCAAGGTAAAAAAGTCGGACTACTTGATGCTGATATTTACGGACCAAATGTACCTCGTATGATGGGAACAGTCGGTAAAAATCCTGAAGTAGTAGGAAATAAAGTAAAACCTATCCTGGCTCACGGCGTAGAGATGATGAGTATGGGAAGTTTGATGGAAGAAGGTCAATCACTTATCTGGAGAGGCGCTATGATCATGAAAGCGATCGAGCAACTTCTTCGTGATATACTTTGGAGTGATCTGGATGTATTGTTTATCGACATGCCTCCCGGAACAGGTGATGCACAGCTTACTTTGGCACAAAGTGTACCTGTGACCACAGGAATCTGTGTTACCACGCCACAACAAGTCGCACTTGATGATACTGAGAGAAGTTTAGATATGTTCAAAAAACTTCACATTCCAATTGCAGGTATAATGGAAAATATGAGTGGATTTATATGTCCTGAAACCAATAAAGAATATGATATCTTTGGAAAAGGTACAACGAAGCCTTTGGCAGATAAATTTAATACTGTGATCTTAGGTGAAATACCAATAGAGCCTGCTATAAGAGAAGGCGGAGATGCAGGAAAACCTGTGGTCTTCTTTCATCCTGAGAGTGAAAGTGCGAAAAGATATCAAGAAGCAGCAGCAAGATTATGGAAAGATATTGAAAAGATCAATGAAGAAGGCGGCGTAAGCAACGAATCAATTCAACCGACAATGGGCGTAAACGGCGCTCCAAGTGCATGCTCAACTGCAGCAGCAGCACCTGAGCCTAAAAAAGAAGAGGGCTGTGGTCCAAGTTGCGGTTGTCACTAGAAGTTAAAAAGGAAAAGTATTGTCAAAAATCATAGAAAGTGTGGAAGAGTTTAAGGAATTGATAGCTTCTGTCGAAGCCAGAGAGGGTTATAGAAAACCTCTCGGTTTTGGTATTGCGAAGGTTGATCGAGGACAACTAAATCAGGATTTGATCCTACAGGCAAATTTTCCGGTGATAAACTGGAATGAAAATTTTGGTTCTTTTGCTATATTTGTCGAAGCTTTGATACAAAGTGGAATTGAAGTTGACTTCGGCAGTAGTGAATTTGTATCAAATATAGATAAAAAATTTATCAAGTTTGCATATAAGGCTTTCTATCCTTTTTTGAATGATGCCGAAGGTGATTCTCACAAAAACGTCCAAGTCATAAATGTTTTGCAATGTATGAAAAAGGATATAGACCTAAAAGATTATAAAATTGTCTTTATCTTTGAAGATGATAGTCCTAAAAGCGTAGAGAGCGTTTATCTTAAACTTTATGCCTTGTCATCAGGAAAAGCAAAACTTAGAAGTCTTAATCTAAGTGGAGCATTTGGGATCTTGCCAAATGTAGCTTGGAGCGGAAGAGAAGCGATAGAGCTTGCTTGGCTTAGGGAAAATGAAATAGAACTTAAGCTTCTCGGTGCTTATCCAACCATAGATTCTGTAGATAAATTTCCTAGATTTTTATCACACATAATACCGGATGACAATACTCGTATATTAGACAGTTCAAAAGTTAGGATGGGTGCCCAATTGGCAGCTGGAACTACTGTTATGCCAGGAGCCAGTTATATAAACTTTAATGCAGGTACGACAGGTGCCGTTATGGTTGAAGGACGTATAAGTTCCTCAGCCATAGTAGGAAAAGGCAGTGATGTCGGAGGCGGTGCCAGTATTTTGGGAGTTCTAAGCGGAACTAACGGAAATCCTGTAAGTATAGGTGAAAATACTCTTCTTGGTGCTAATTCAGTCACGGGTATTCCTCTGGGTGATGGTTGTATCGTAGATGCCGGTATTTCTATATTGGAAGGTACAAAGATTGCTATCGCACCGCAGCAGCTACAAAAGATAAAAGAAGTAAATCCAGATTTTAATTTTGAAGAGAGTGAAAAAATTAAATTTTTTAAAGGATTAGAATTGTCGGGCATGAATGGACTTCATTTCCGTCAAAATAGTACAAACGGCATGATCATGGCACTTAGAAGTCAAAGAGAAATAGTCTTAAATAGTGAACTTCATTGATTTAGGAGGTTATAAACCTCCTAAATCAAACTTTTCCTTCCAAAAATATATGGTATAATCGCCCAAAAATTATAAATTGAAAGTAGATAATATATGGTAGAAGTCAATAGCGTAACGATGAGATATGGTCCACGTGTTTTATTTGAAAACATCAATCTAAAGCTTGATGTAGGTAAAAGATATGGTCTTATAGGTGCAAACGGTGCCGGCAAAAGTACATTTATGAAGATTCTCTCAGGAGAAATCCCTCCGACCAGCGGTAATATATCCGTACAAAACGGCCTTCGCGTGGGAACACTGAGTCAAAATCAATACGCTTATGAAAAATTTACTCTAAAAGATGCCGTAATGTATGGCAATAAGAGACTTTATGATGCTATTAAAGAGAAAGAAGATTTATATATAAATGGTGATTTTGATGATGAAAAAGTAAATGACAGACTGTCAGAACTTGAAATAATTTGCTCTGAAGAAGATCCTACCTATGAAGTAGATGTCAATATTGAAAAGATTTTAAGCTCACTTGGTTTTGAGATAGAGACTCACAATGATCTTATGAGTTCACTCACCGGCGGAGACAAATTTAAGATTCTTCTAGCTCAAGTATTGTTTCCAAAACCGGATGTCCTGTTTCTAGATGAGCCTACGAACAATCTAGACTTGCACGCAATTGCCTGGCTTGAGGAGCAGTTGAAAAAACACGAAGGTACTATGGTCGTAATATCTCATGACAGACACTTCTTAAATTCAATATGTACAAATATTTTAGACGTAGACTACAAAAAGATCAGAGAATTCAGCGGAAATTACGATGATTGGTATATGGCTTCTAATCTTTTATTGAAACAACAAGAATTGGAACAAAACAAAAAACTAAAAGAAAAAGAAGAACTGGAAGCATTTGTAAGAAGATTTTCTGCCAATGCTTCAAAAGCAAAACAAGCTACAAGTAGACAGAAAAGACTTGAAAAACTTGTTATAGAAGATATACAAACTTCAACAAGACGTGATCCAAGTATCGTTTTTAAGATGAAAAGAGAGATAGGAAACGAAGTCTTGGAAATAGAAGGGATCAATAAATCTTACGATGATAATATTGTTTTAAAAGATATCGGTTTTAAGGTTGAAAAAGGCGATAAAATAGCACTGATAGGACCAAACGGTGTAGGTAAGACAACTCTTCTAAGTATCATTATAGATGAGCTGAAAGCTGACAGCGGAGATATAAAATGGGGTGCTACGATCGAACCTAGTTATTTTCCTCAAAATACAACTGACATTATAAATGGTGATGAATTGCTCTATGAATGGCTTCAGACTTATGATGAGAAAAAAGATTTGGATGAGGTTAGAAAATGTTTGGGCAGGATGCTTTTTTCGGGTGAAGAGCAGAAAAAAAGCATCAAAAGTATTAGCGGTGGAGAAAAACATCGTATGATGCTCTCGAAGATGATGTTACAACGAGGAAATTTTTTGCTTTTGGATGAACCGGATAATCATCTTGATCTAGAAGCTATCATCGCACTGGGAGAGGGATTATATAATTTTGATGGAAATGTTATTTGCGCTACTCACGATAGAGAGCTTATAGATGCTTTTGCAAATAGGATCATAGAATTAAAACCTGATGGAACTTTTGTAGATTTCAAGGGTGATTACGAAACTTACAATGAGCAAGCAGGTGCATAAAAATCTCTTTGAGATAGGCTCTTCTTTGAATCATGACAAAGATTGGAGTTTTGAAAAAGATGATAAAAAAACTAAGAACAAAGAGATAAAAGCTCGCCATGAGCACTCTTTGGTCTTTAAGATAGAAAAAAGAAGAGGCAAGAGCGTTAGTTTGGTCGGAGAGTTCTTTATAGATACGAATGAGCTAAAAGAGTTGTGTAAAAATTTTAAAAAGATACTTGGGACCGGAGGCACTTCAAAAGATGGCTGGATGGAGTTTCAAGGCGATTGCCAACAAAAATTAAAAGAGCTTGTCAAAAAAGAAGGCTTTAGGACTAAAAACTAAGAAGGTTTTATGGAACACATAATTAATACGTTGATACCGATTTTTTCACTTATACTGCTTGGATATTTTTTGAAACGTATAAAGTTTCCTGCTACTGATTTTTGGCCGCTTGCCGATAAATTGACTTATTATGTTCTGATGCCCTCACTATTGGTTTATAAACTCTCAAATGCAAAAGTAGATCTATCTCATACGATCAATCTAGTCGGTACGGCACTCTCTAGTATTATTGTAGTTTTCTTGACCTTAGTTGTCTTAAATTTAATTATCAAATTTGACAATAGGGCGTTTACTTCTATAATACAAGGCGGTGTAAGATTTAATTCATATGTTCTTTTGGCTTTTGTTGATTCTGTTTATGGTGACAAAGGATTGGTTTTAGCAGCGATAGTTATGGCTTTTGTGATCCCTTTCATCAATGTTTTATGTATCTCGACTTTTGCTATATATACAAGACACAGAGATTTTTCTTTCAGAGCATTTTTTAAAACTGTTGCCAAAAACCCTCTAATACTGGCTTGTTTGGTCGGTGGAATCGTAAATTATAGTGATATAGCCATGCCAGCTGTAATATTTAGAGCTTTTGGAGTTTTGAGTAATGCGGCTCTTCCTATGGGTCTATTATCTGTAGGAGTCGGCTTAGAATTGAGATATTTGCATGCGGCAAAGAGTGAGCTTGTCGTTGCAACCATTGCTAAACTTTTTTATTTTCCTGCTGTTATATATGGTATTGGCATGTTGTTTGGGCTAAGTGGTATGCCTCTTAGTATTGCTGTGATCTTTGGAGCAATGCCAACAGCAGTTTCCGGATATATCTTAGCAAGAGAGTTAGGCGGAGACGTAATGCTTATGGCTTCCATCATAACACTTCAAACTCTGGTTTGTATGGGAAGTTTATTTTTGATAATCCCTATTTTATGACACTGATAGGACTTATTTTCAGTATGAATTTTTTATTAAATAGCAAAAGCTACAATCGGCAACGTCTTAACTTTAAAAGTTTCATAATTGTTATTTCTTAAAGGAATATTTAAATATATTATAGTATGATTATTTATAATATAAAGTATTGAGGCTATAAATGATTACAGACAAAAACCTTGAACAATATGCAGACGAAATTTCCAAACTCACTTTTAACATGCAAAAGCTTTGTAGTGCTAAAGAGGCATTTTTCTGTGCTACTATAAATCTTAGTCCAATACAATTTAGATGTCTAAGATATCTTCTTAAAACTACATTTTTGCAAGTTAAAGAGCTCGCTGACAATATGGAATTAACACCTTCAAGAATTACAAATCTATTAAATCATTTGGAATCAAAAGGTTATATCCAAAGAGAAATTTCAAGTAAGGACAGAAGGATTATAAAGGTTACCTTGACGAAATTAGGTAGAGACTATGCTGTAGATATTAAAGGCAAATACATTAAATATCACGAAGATATACTCTCAGCTATAGAAGATGAAAATGAATTAAAAAACTTATTTGAAAGTTTGAAAAAATTTGAGGGAATCTTAGATAACTTTCTAAAAGATCAAAGGGAATTATTAAAATGAACGAAGAAAAAAAATTTTGGCATCCTATGATAGGGGGTTTTCTCCTAGGAACATTATTGTTTATAAGTTTTATGGTCGCTGGACAAGGACTTGGAGCAAGTGGAGCATTTGCTAGAGTAACTGCACAGCTTGCATACTTATATGATGCCGCTTTTTCAGCAAATGGGTATGCGGGAGCATATCTTAAACATGGCAGTGCATTGGCTAACTGGACAGTTGTAGAAGTCGTAGGAGTATTCATAGGCGGATACTTAAGTGCTGCAATGGCCGGTAGAATTAAACAAAGCATTGAGCGTGGAGACAATTATCCTGCATATAAGAGACTGTTCTGGGCATTTTTGGGAGGATTCTTGATAGCTCCTGCCACTAGACTTGCAAGAGGTTGTACCAGCGGTCAAGCACTCGATGGCGCAGCTTCATTTTCAGTTGGGGCTTGGATATTTATGATAGCAGCATTTGGAGCAGGATTTTTACTTGCACCACTTTTCAAAAAGCAGTGGCAATAATTATGTGGGGGTCAAGTAGCATGTATCCTTTGTTTACGACAGGAGCAATAGACGTAAATACAAATTTATTGTATGGTTTGATCATAGGTATCTTTTTTGGTTTTATCTTAGAGCGTGTCGGTTTTGGAAATTCAAAAGTAATAGCTGCAATATTTCATTTTAAAGATCTCAGAGTTTCCCAGACTATGATATCAGCGATCATAACTGCTGCAACTTGGATTGTTATCGCATCATATTTTGGATGGGTAGATTATAGTAAAATGTTTATACCTCTAGTTTATGTTTGGCCTTATTTAGTAGGCGGAATTATATTTGGAGCAGGCATGGCAATGGCCGGCTGGTGTCCAGGTACGGCAGTTGTCGGATTTGCATCTGGTAAAATAGATGCTGCGGTATTTATGTTAGGTATGCTTAGCGGTATGTATGTATATTTTATTGAATTTGATAAAATATCAAGTTTTGCAAATTCCGGATACATTGGAAGATATACGATAGACAACCTGATCGGGGGAAATATGTATACTACATCTTACCTTGTAACTATCATTATGGGCATAGGTCTTGGTGTGTTTATGAACTATATGAAATCTATCGTCAATAAAAATGAAGGAAAATAATATGAAAATCATCCCTGTTATTGTTAGTACAGTATTACTAGTTGCTGCAATTATCTTATCGTTTACAGTATCTATCAATGGAGAGAAGATGCTGACAAAGAAAAATACAATAGTTTTAGAATATGTAAATAAATCAGATCTTGCCCTAAAAGCCGGAGACATAAATAGTGCATTAAAATATGCAAAATTGGCTATAAGTGCTGATCCCTCAAATGACAAAGGATTTACGTCTTATAATAATGCAATAGAAGCAAAATATAAACCTGCAGATACAACAAAAGCTACTGATACTACACCACCACCTGCAGCGCCTGCACCGGAAGCCCCTAGTGATCAGGGTTCTTCAATGGGCTGTTAATTTTTACAAACAAATCGTTTAATAATGGAAAAAGTTGCGGATAATTAGATCCGTCGGTAATTATTCACAAAACAAACCATTCTCATGTGGTTTATTTTGTGAATACATAAATTTATAAAATCCCAAGGAGTAAATATGAAAAAGTTTTTTTCAATTTTAGTTTTTGTTGCAATGACGGTAATACCATCATTTGCACTAAGCGTACCATCAAACCATGTAGTTTCTGCTAGTTGGTTAAGTAAGAATGCAAAGCATGTAGTTATCGTTGATGTAGGTAGCCCAAAAGAATTTGCTGCCGGACATATCCCAGGTGCAGTGAATATGCCAAAAGAAAATTTCTTTAAAGGTCACTCAGGAGATATTAAAGCTCTTCTTGACACACCTGCTGAAGTAGAGCAATTATTCAGTGATGCCGGAATTTCAAATCACAGTGTTGTAGTTTTTGTTTCTCATGTTTTAAAACCTCAAAAATATACAGACATGACTAGAGGCTTTTGGACAGCATGGGTATACGGTATGAGAAAAGTTGCAATACTAGATGGTGGTATTGAAGCATGGGTTGCAAGCGGTAATAAGCTTTCAAAAGTCGCAACTGCAGTTAAAAAAGGTAATTTTAAAGTTAAAAGTTTTTCTGAAGCTGACGTAAAAAGCTTAGTAGATATCAAAAGCGCGCTTATAAACAAAAAGTCTCAGCTTGTTGATGCTAGAGAAGAAGCTCACTATGTTGGAAAAGACAAAGACAAAAGATTAGTTAGACACGGACATATTGAAGGTGCTAAAAGAGTTTCAGCATATTACTTTACTAAAAAAGAAGGTAAATTATATAAATTAGTAAGCTCAGCAGAAGCTAAATCAATATTTACAAAAGCAGGTGTTTCTTTACACAAGCCTATAATCACATATTGTAACACAGGTCACTTGGCAACAGGTACTTGGTTTGCAGCTAAGTTTTTGGCAGGCGTAAAACACGTAGGTGATTTTGACGGATCTATGTATCAATATTCTAGAACAAATCTTCCTGTAGCAAAATAAAACAATTAGCGCCAAGTTTTGAGCTTGGCGCTAATATCTACTTTCAACTCAAAATCTTTCATACCTTATAGATATTTAATAAAAATTTACATTTTTCTAATATAATCGACTTGTATACTTTCTCACTCAAGGAGATTACAATGAGAATAGAAAAAGACACTATGGGAGAAATTGAAGTTCCACAAGATGCCCTCTGGGGTGCTCAAAGTGCTAGAAGTTTGATGAATTTTGAAATTGGCACGGAAAAGATGCCAAAAAGTATAATCCAAGCTTTTGCGATACTAAAAAGATCCGTTGCAATTGTAAATAATAAATTAAATAAGCTGAGTGACGAAAAAACCAGAGCTATCGTTTTAGCTTGTGATGAGATATTGGAAGGAAGACATGACAAAGAATTTCCACTAAGTATTTGGCAGACAGGCAGCGGCACTCAGACAAATATGAATGTAAACGAAGTAGTTGCAAATATTGCAACAAACAAGATGGGTGGAGATTTTAGAAAAGCAAAACTTGTTCATCCAAATGATGATGTAAATAAATCACAAAGCTCAAATGATACTTTTCCTACGGCTATGCATATAGCTGCAGTCTTAGAGATAGAAGATACTCTTTTGCCTAATCTAAAAGTTTTAAAAACTACACTGGAAGAGAAATCAAATCAATACAGAGATATTATCAAGATAGGAAGAACGCATCTTCAAGATGCAACACCGCTAAGCGCAGGACAAGAGATAAGCGCTTGGGCTGAGATGTTGAAAAAAGCAGAAGAGATGATACAAGTCTCACTGCCTCCGATCAGAGAATTGGCTCTTGGAGGAACGGCAGTCGGTACCGGCTTAAATGCGCATCCTCTTCTTGGTCAAATGGTTGCAGAAGAGATAAGTAGTTTTACTCTAAAAGAGTTCGTTACCGCACCAAATAAATTTCATGCCTTGACAAGTCATGACGGATTAGTATTTTCTCACGGTGCACTAAAAGCTTTGAGTGCAGATTTGATGAAAATAGCAAATGACGTGAGATGGCTCAGTTCTGGACCAAGATGTGGCATCGGGGAGTATAAAATCCCTGAAAATGAACCTGGCAGCTCAATCATGCCCGGAAAAGTCAATCCAACTCAGGCAGAGGCTGTGACTATGGTAGTGTGTCAGGTCTTTGGAAATGACACGACGATATCAATGGCTGCAAGTCAAGGAAATTTTCAATTAAATGTGTTTAAACCGGTGCTGATAAATGCTTACCTGCAATCAGTAAGACTTCTTGGCGATGTTATGAGGTCATTTAATAATCATTGTATAGTCGGGTTAGAACCTATCAAAGAGAAGATGGATCATTATCTTCATAATTCATTGATGCTGGTAACTGCTCTTAATCCTCATATAGGTTATGAGAACGCCGCAAAAATAGCAAAGAATGCCCATAAAAAAGGAATAAGCCTAAGGGAATCTGCTCTTGAATCAGGACTACTCAGCGAAGAAGAATTTGATTCAATTATCAAACCTGAAGATATGATAGGACCAAAAGAATAGAAGAGACTAGTTCTCTTCTTTTATTTGGATTTGCAAACTTTTAAACTCACGCACAAGCGTCATCTGACGTGATATCATATAGTCTACTATAGACTTTTGAACAGGAGGAGTCGGTGCAAAGCGTGCAACAATATAAAATATTTTGTCATATGGGATAATCTTTAAAACATAGGACTTAACTCTGATAGTATTAGTTTGTGGACCATCATGAAAAGACATACTGATGTATATCTCATCTCCTTCTTGTAATTCTAGAGGAAGTTGTTCTACATAGATCCTTACAGCTTCTTTGGATATATCTTTTATTCTCATCCCATGATCATAAATATATTCATTGAAAACAAAAGATACGTTATGCTTTTCATCCGGTTCTAATACTAGAGATTTTCTTTCAGTAGGAGTGCTTTTTAGCATGTTGCATTTTCCGATCTCTACAGTCTGCCTGGTAAAATTGATGGATTTAATATCAGCTGATTCTATGTCATAAGGAAAAAGTTCACAGTGTATGACTACCTTTTGTTCAAATTTTACAGCTTTTTGCTGATTTATAGAAGTTTTAAAAACATAATCATTTAACACGGCTTCTGTGATAATAGCATCATTGGAAATCATAAGACCTTTGTAAAAATTATACATTCTAATCGTCGCAGAAGCTTCTTTCGCTGCATTAAAAAGATGCAAGATAGTTTGTTCGTTTGAAAGATCTTCCTCATTATCTAAGTTTTTTTTATCATACAGACCTAATAGATTAAGTTCGGTGATATCTGTCAATGACAAGATATAGAGACTCTCTTTTTCATTGATCTGTGTAAGTCGTAGAATAAAATGGTGTTCTTTTTTTTCTTGATCGAGGAGTTTGACATTGTATAATTGATCCATATTTTGTTTGATTTTCTCTAAACAGCCGATTTCCTCATTTTTTTGACGATATAAGAATGTGGGATGAGGGAGAAAAAGTTCATCAAGTGTTTTAAATTTCTCCTGCAGGGATTGTGAGGGTTTTATGTCCATAAAGCCAAAAAGTGTTTCATTGGCTAGTACTACTTGATCATCTCTTATCAACATGATCAGACTTTGTTGTTTATTGAAGATCTTATATATGTATCTGTTGAGTTCGTCTTGATCATGTTCTTTTGCATGTTGGATGGCCAAAGAATAAAGCAACTCCAACAGACTGCTGAGTTTGAAAGGTTTTATTAAATAACCGTCAATGTGCAAATTTATAGATTCTAGAAGATATGATTTTTCATCTTGCAATGACGTTATTATTATCTTTGTTCTAGGATTTATGACACGCATCATTCTGGCCAGCTGCAGACCATTGATCTTAGGGAGATCAATACAAGTAATCACAAAAGAGGGATGGTATTTGTTAAACAGCTCCATCCCTGTATCTGAATCTGATGCTAAATAAACATCGGAAAAATTTTTTTCTAGAAAAGGAGCTATCTTATTTTGCAAATTATCATTTTCTTCAATATAAAGCAGGGATAGATTGCACAGTGCTCTTTTTAACTCATTTAGATCTTTATAATTGGGCATCTTGATACCTTATTGTATAGTTGCATTTTATTTATGATATAGGTTCTAGATTCTTTTTGATCAATGACACTATCTCACCAGGATTTGGGAAACGCTCAACATATGTTCCAACTTTTAATAACTTGGAAAATATAAGTTTCCCGTCTAGACTTATATCAAATGCTCCTCTGTCACCTTTTATTTTGGTAACGACTGCATCACTAAATACCTCTTTTATCTCTTCTTCCACACGGGAAGCTTTTGGTAAATAGTTTCAAACTGTACAATATGAGATTAATATCTCCATTTTATTCCTTTTATCCATTTCTTAGTTTATCTCGAAGTTCAGCTAGTTTTTGCGCTATCACATTGGCATCTTTTTCGAGTTTTGAAAGATGACCCATAGATTCTAATATTACAAGGTGATTTTGTGCAATCGCTTGCTTTAAAAGCTCCATTATCGGCACAAAATTTTCATTGTACGAGGTTTTATCGATCATCTTATTTTTAAAATCGTAATCTATACCCTTGAGAATATAATACATAGCGATAAGATTACCTTTAATACGATAAAATTTATCGTCTTGCGTAGTAAAAGTGGTTTTTGTCATTAAATTTGTCTGTAATTGTTGCTTTAGCTTATCCAATGCTGCAGCAAGATTGTCGGAATTAACTATAAAAACGGCTCTCTTGTCACTCATGTCTTTTTTATCATCTTCTTTTAGCTGAGTAAGATACTTGTTGATGTTTTTTACCGCTTGTTTGACTCTTGTGGTGTAACTGGTAAAGATAGGCTGTCTGAAATCAGCATAGATATCCGATCTTGCTTGGACTATATAGTGGTTTGCACCACCTGTACCTCTATTTCTTGCCAGATTGTTTTCTAATATATTTATGCCTATTCTAAACATCTCTATTTCGCCTACTTGTTGATAGTACTTATTGTCTATCCAAGTTCTAACACCGATAAAATTTGTCACCAATCCTTCATCTAAAAGTTCTTGAAGACCATCTCTTAAGGCTATAGTCGTAGATTTGCCTGTAAGTGTTTTATACTCTCTTACCGTAGGTGCTTTATCATTTGTTACACTGTAAAATGGTGCAACAAAAAGACTAATCGGAAAATACCAAAATAAAAGTGCTATGATCGCAACAAAAAAAAGTGCAAAAAATCTTTTTAAGAATATACCCCACTCTTTCATATTGAATACATATGCAAGAAATTTATCTTTTAAATTTTGTCCTTCCATTTTGTCTCCCATCCTAAGCGCCTATCTTCGGTATAGCACTCAATAATTTTTTTGTATACTCGGCCTGTGGATTTGCAAAAAGCTCATCAACACTTTTTTCTTCAACAATATCGCCATAGTACATAACAACTATTCTATCAGAAATATGTTCAACAACACTTAAGTCATGAGAAATAAAAACGTACGTTAAGTTGAATTCTTCTTGCAGATCAAGAAGAAGATTTAACACTTGAGCTTGTATAGAAACATCGAGTGCGCTTACCGGTTCATCACAGATTATGATCTCAGGATTTAATATCAAAGCCCTTGCTATCCCGATTCTCTGTCTCTGTCCTCCGGAAAACTGATGCGGATATCGCTCAAACCAATCTCTTTGTAATCCGACTTTATCCATGATAGCATAGACTTTTTCTTTGATCTCTTTATCGCTAAAATCTGTATTTAACTTTAAAGGCTCCGCGATTATTTTGCCGACCTTCCATCTTGGATTTAGAGAAGAATATGGATCTTGAAATATGATCTGAACTTTTTTTCTATATTGCTTCAACTCTTCTTTGCCAAATTTTGTTATGTCTGCACCTTCAAAAATAATCGCACCGTCTGTCGGCTTTTCTATGGTCATGAGCATTTTTGCAGTTGTTGATTTTCCACACCCGCTCTCGCCGACAATGCTTAATATTTCACCTTTTTTTACATTAAATGAGATATCGTTTACAGCTTTTACTATATGCGGAGCTTTAAATAACCCTTGTGATATTTCATAATGCTTTTTTAGATTTTTTATTTCAAATAATATATCACTCATCTTATCTCCTTTGGAAATTGTAGATAATCAATATCATCATCTACTGTATCAAGATGAGATTTTCGTTTTACTTTGCCGGGGATTGGAATCGAGTTTAAAAGAGCTTTTGTATACGGATGCTTTGGATTAGCGAACAACTCTTTTGCGCTGGCTTTCTCTACTATATGACCTTTGTACATGACCACGACAACATCTGCTATCTCATACACGACCCCTAGATCATGTGTGATAAAAAGAATCGAAGTACCTTTTTTTTCTTGAAGTTCTCTCATCAACTCCAAGACTTGAGCTTGTATCGTCACATCAAGTGCAGTTGTCGGTTCATCGGCGATCAACAGACTAGGTTCACATGCCATAGCCATAGCTATCATAACCCTTTGCCTTTGTCCACCGCTCAGTTTAAAAGGATATTCGTGATATTTATCTCTTGGATTTGGCATACTTACCAGCTCCAATGCTTCGATAACTTTTTCATATCTCTGTTTTTTATTCAGGTTTTGTTGGTGCAGTTTAAGGGATTCATCTATCTGAAAACCGATCGTATAAGAAGGATTGAGCGAAGTCATAGGCTCCTGAAATATCATAGCGATCTCTTTACCTCTTATTTTTCTCATATCTTTGATATCTTGTTTTAAAAGATCCACTCCTTTAAAGATAATCTCTCCGCCTTCTATCCGTCCGGGTTTGTCTATAAGCCGAAGTATAGAGAGTGAAGTGATACTTTTACCGCTTCCGCTTTCTCCTACTATACAGACTGTTTTGCCTTCTTCAATTTCAAAGCTGACGTCATCGACTGCTGTATTGACATCTTGATCAGAGTAGAACTTTGTAGTTAAATTTTTTACTTCCAACAACATCATTTCTCCTTTAGCTTTGGATCAAGAACATCCATAAGTCCATCACCGACAAGATTGAAACCAAGAACGGTAAAAAATATTGCAAGACCTGGATAAAATATCATCCATGAAGCAGTTGTTATGTATTGGAGGGAGTCTGCTAGCATTGCACCCCATTCCGGAGTAGGCGGTTGTGCACCAAGTCCCAAAAAGCTAAGTCCGGCAGCTTCTAATACGGCAGAAGCAAAACCCATAGTGGCTTGTACGATTATAGGTGTGGTACAGTTAGGAAGGATAACTTTAAACATAAGTCTTAGATTGCTTGAGCCGTTGACTCTACTTGCTATAACATACTCTTTTTCCCTCTCTCCCAAAACCGATGCACGAACGATCCTGGCATAGGTTGGAATGCCCACTATTCCTATTGCTATCATGGCATTGAAAAGGCTTGGTCCTAGTATCGAAACTATAACGATTGCAAGTAAAATTGCCGGGATAGACAGCATAATATCAACAATTCGCATAATAAGAGTATCGACTTTACCGCCGAAATATCCGGAAAATATACCCATTATGAGGCCGAAAAATAGTGAAATTCCTACAGAAATAGCCCCAATCATGATCGAGATACGAGCCCCGTAAACGATTCTTGAGAAAAGGTCTCTTCCAAAATCATCGGTTCCAAGAATGTGCGAGATATGTCCTCCTTCATCCCAAAGAGGCGGTATCAATCTTTTGGCCAGGTCTTGATCGATCGGACCATGCGGTGCGATGAGTGGTGCAAAGATCGCGAATATGACCAAAACTAAGATGATAAAAAATCCAAATACTGCAGATTTATTTTTCTTAAACTGTTTTATAAATTCCAAAATCATAGTAATAGTTTCCATTAGCTAAGCCTTATTTTTGGATTTATTAATGCATAAGTCAGGTCAACTAATAAATTGACAAATATAAACATCGTAGCGATAATCAGCGTAGCGGCTTGTATGACGGGAAAATCTCGCTGATAAACGGCATTGACGATCCATTTGCCGATTCCGGGCCATGAAAATGTCGTCTCCGTTAGAATAGCACCTGCAAACAACGTCCCTAGCATTAATCCGATAACAGTGATGACAGGCATCATGGCATTTCTTAGGGCGTGTACGAAGATAACCGAAAAGGTCGAGCATCCTTTTGCTTTTGCAGTTCTTATATAATCTTCTTTCATGACCTCGATCATAGCAGATCTTGTCATTCTGGCGATGATCGCCATAGGGATGGTACCCAGTGCAATTGCCGGAAGGATGAGATGTTTTAAAGCATCCCAAAAAGCCGGAACATCATGAGCTAAAAGAGTATCGATGAGATAAAATCCGGTGACGTTATCGACATCAAATTCATAGCCTAGTCGTCCGGAAACCGGGAGCCATCCTAATTTGACCGAGAAAAAATAGATCATGATCAGTCCTAGCCAAAAAACCGGCATCGAAACTCCGGCAAGTGCTACAAACATACTCGAATAATCAAATATAGAGTAACGTTTTATGGCAGATACGACTCCCGCACCTATACCAAAAATAATGGCCAAGATCATCGCAACACTTGCCAACTCTACTGTGGCCGGGAAGCGGTCTTTAAATTCATCAATGACAGGTTGCTGCGTTCTGAGTGAATTCCCAAAATCGCCATGTAATGCTTTATCTGCAAAAATATAATATTGTATATATAATGGCTTATCAAAACCCATCTCTTTGCGGACTTTTTCGACGGATGCTTGGTTGGCATGATCTCCAAGAAGCATGATAGCAGGGTCCCCAGGGCTTAGATGAATCATAAAAAATACAAGTAGTGAAACGCCAAAAAGAGTCGGAACAGACCATAAAAGGCGCTTTATAATATAACTGAACAAAGGAACTCCTATTATTGTAGTGGTTTATGTCGGCATCAAAAATGATGCCGACATTGTTAAGAAAAGACTATTTAGATAACCAAACAGTATTGAATCTTCTTTTTCCGACCGGATCAAGTTTGAATCCGTGGACTTTTTTAGACATTGGTTCTACAACAATAGAGTTTGCAAGTGTTACCCAAGGAGCTTGGTCATGAAAAACAACTTGAGCTTCTTTGTAAAGTTCAGTTCTTTTTGCAATATTTGCAGTTTCTTTTGCTTCTGTTACAAGCTTATCGAATTTGTCATTTTTCCAAAATGCAATGTTAGATGCAGGCTTGTTTGCAGCTGCTTTACTAAGAAGGGTGAATAGGAAGTTATCCGGATCTCCGTTATCTCCAGTCCAACCAAGAAGCGCCATATCATGTTCGCCCATTTTGGTTTTTTGAAGATATGTACCCCAGTCATAACTTACAATTTTAACTTTTATACCGACTTTTGCAAGATCAGATTGCATCGCTTCAGCTACTTTTCTTCCGTTTGGATTGTAAGGACGAGGTACAGGCATAGCCCAAAGTGTTGTTTCAAAACCGTTTGGAAGACCTGCTTCTTTTAAGAGCTCTTTTGCTTTTGCAGGATCGTATGTATAATCTTTGATCTTGTTATTGTAGCTCCACATAGTCGGTGGGATTGGATTTTTCGCAACTTTTCCAAGACCTGCATAGATCGCTTTTACGATTGCTGCTTTATTTATAGCATAATTTACAGCTTTACGAACTCTGACATCGTTAAAAGGTTTTTTATCAACATTCATTGCCAAATAACCGACATTAAGTCCCTCTTGTTCTACGATTTTAAGTTTTGGATTTTTTCGTAAAGTTGAAACTTCTTCAGGATTTGGGAAGTCCATTATCTGGATCGAACCAGTTTTTAACTCAGCTGCACGAACAGAGTTATTAGGAATTACTTTGAGGATCAATTTATTGATATAAGGTTTTCCTCCCCAGTAGTTTTTATTTGCGCCAAATATGATACGATCGTCTTTTATCCATTTGATAAGATAAAAAGGTCCTGTTCCTACGGCAAGACGGTTTAGATCTCCGGCTTTTCCTTTTTTAAGAAGATCATATGCAAATGATTTACAAAGAATAGAAGCAAAGTCCATCGCCATATTGGCTATAAAAGGAGCTTCTCTTTTCTTTAGTAAAATTTTTACTGTGTATTTATCGACTTTGACAACATCTTTGACTATATTGTCCATATCCATAGCAGACCAATATTCATAAGATCCACCGACTTTATAGAAAGGATTTTTTTTGTCAAATTGTCGCTTTAGTGAGAATACTACGTCATCAGCAGTAAATTCAACTTTCTTCTTGAAAAATTTTGTAGGATGGAAATATACACCATGTCTTAGATGAAATGTATATGTAAGTCCATCTTTGGAAATATCCCAAGATTTAGCAAGACCAGGTACGATTTGTGTAGTACCGTATTTAAACTGGACAAGATTGTCATATACCTGAGTTGAAGCATAAAAGCTCTCACCGTCAGTCGAATGTCCAGGATCTATAGTAGAAGTATCTCCTCCTCTACCAAATACAAGAGTGCCACCATATCTAGGTGCAGCATATACTATGGTTGTTAAAAGTAACAAAGCCATAACAAGTACTTTTCTCATTAATTGCCTCCAAGTAATTTTTTTTTCAGCAATATTGTAGCAAAGTTTCATAGTATAGTGCTTAAAAAAAATAAAGTAATTCTATTAGTCATGAAGTGTAAGATTTAAATATTTTAAAACAAATTTGCTATAATGATTTCAAAGTTATAATTTAAGGGTGAAGTCTTGGAAGAAAAAAAACTTGGCATAGTTAAAGATGTATTTAGCGCCGATATAAACTCAAGCGGTCTTCCTAGACCTATAGTAGAAAAGCTGACACTTATCGAAGGATACGGTATTGAACATGATAAGTTTGCAGGAGATGATCTAGAGAAAACAGTTATGATCATCGGACAAAGATCATATGACATAGCTTTTGAAAATGGTATGTCTTTAAAGAACGGGAGCTTTGGAGAAAATATACTGTTTGATTTTGACCCTCATGAGCTTGAAGTAGGAGTCTTACTTCAAGTAGGAGATACTATCATAGAAATAACTCAAAAATGCACACTTTGCAATCACTTAAGCGTATTTGGTGCAAAATTACCGAAACTCATAAAGAATCACAGAGGATTATATTGCAAGATCATTAAAGGCGGTGAGATTACAAAAGGGGCAACTGTTTCAAAAGTCGTTGCTTAAATGTTTCAAAATCCGGTAAATTTAGTCTCGCTTCTCTTTGTTTCTTGCCCCACATCGGTTCGGGGAAATAAGAATCTTCAGCAAATCGTGCCATGACATGGATGTGAAGATGCGGAAGATAGTTTCCAAAAGAAGCGATATTTATCTTTGTCGGATTATAATAAAGGAGCATCTGTCTTTCTATAAGTAACATGACATCAAATAGTTTTTTTCTTGTCATGTCATCACATTCGCTCAACTCTTTTACTTTTTTTATTGGAAAGATCTTAAGCCATGGAATTTCAGATTTCTCGAATTCTATATAGATCAGATCATCTTCATAAATCTTGTTTTCCATGCTAGTTCCTTCGTGATTTTTGTTTAAAAAAGATATTGTACTATTTTTTTTGTTTTATAAAATTGACATTAGTGTGTAAAAAAGGATTTTAGTGATTTTTATTTTAGTGATTTTTATCTCAAGATGAATTAAAATTTATTTTTTTTGTTACAATATGATAATTGCCTATGTTGTCATGGGCTCTTAAAATAAAGTTTATGGAGGTTGTAACAATGAAAAAGGTTTTATATATTACAGACAGAGAAGAGTATTCCGAACATAATTTTATAGGCCCGCTTTTTGAAAAATATCTTCCTCTTCATCTGAATATAGATATTATATATTTTTCGCAATTTAAGAGTACAATAGGACGAAAAAACAACCATTTGATAATACCTGAATTTGAAAAAAGGAACTTATTCCCTTGTTTAGAAGATAGCGGAATAGATGTTTCAAGTTATGATTGTGTGATAGTGCGAAATATGCTTGATGTTTTAGAGTATGTATTGGATAAAAAAGAAAAATACAATTTGAAAGTCGGGTTCAGACTCTCTTTCCCGAAAGTTTCAGCATCGCTAGAGAGAGCAAAAGCTGAAAATAGATCAAGCTTGATACAAGTAGTAGATCATAAAGTAAAGACTTATATAAAAGCGAAAATGATCAATAGATGCGATATCTTTTTACCGACCTCAAAAGAGATGCAAGAAGTTTACTATCCTGATGTTAATGTTAAAATGTTTACGATCCCTTCAGCCATAGATCCTGATAGAATTCAAAAGAAAGAAGCAAGAGATGATGATAAAACAGTATTTGCCTATATAGGAACACTTACTAAACTTAGAAATTTTGAATTGGTCTTAGAAGCATTTAACGTACTTAAAAAAGACAACTGGGAATTGAACATATCAACAAATGATGTAGAGTATGCCAAGTCATGTTTACAAAATTATGCAGCAATTACAGATAAAGTTCATATCTCCAAAGCAAATACAAAAGAAGAGCTTTTAGATTTGATGTCCAAATGTGATGTCGGATTATCACTTTTACCGGATATAGATATATTTAAGACTTCTGTGCATTTAAAGATCATGGATTATTATACCGGCGGTATACCTTCTCTTATGTCAAACAATAAACAGAACAGTTCGATCTTTGAAAATGGGATAAATGCTTGGCTTTGTGATTTTAATGTAAAATCAATTTCTGAAAATTTGGAAAAAATCATAGATATTCCTAAAGATAAAATTAGAGAAATGGGAGAGTTAGGACAAAAAAGACTTCTAGAAGTAAGAAATTATCAAGTTATAGCCAAAAAACTTTCAGAAGTTTTGAATGAATTATAAATCTAACAAATAAAAACAGTTTGATGTGATTTTTGTTATATATTTATGGTGATTGAGTAAATAATAAACACAAAATTACATCAACTTTTATAATTTTCAAATATAATTTCTGCCATAATCTAAACATTTTAAAATTCAACAAAAAGAGTAAATATGGATGAACTAAACAGAACTGTTTTGTTTGAAAAACATCAGCAGTTAAATGCTAAAAGTATAGGATTTTGTGGTTGGGAGATGCCTGTACAGTATGAAGGTATCATAAAAGAGCATGATGCTTGTAGAAATGCTGCAGCTCTTTTCGATATATCTCATATGGGAGAGTTTTTTTATGAGGGAGATATCGAAAATAGCGGAGTTAACGTTGCAGCTACGACTGATTTTGCAAAACTGCCTGTGGGTAAATGCAAATATGGTTTTTTGTTAAATGAAAAGGGCGGGGTAATAGATGATCTTATCGTCTATAAACTCAGTGAAAATCGTCTCATGTTCGTAGTAAATGCCGCTAGAATAGATGTAGATTTCAAACAGATACAATCACACATAAAAAGCGGTACATTTGAAGACAGATCAAATGTAACTTCCAAGATAGATATACAAGGACCAAAATCCAAAGAAATACTACAACTCATAACGCCTTTTGATTTAGATGAACTAAAATATTTTGGTTTTAAAGAGACTACTTTACTTGATTCCAGTGCGATTGTCAGCCGAACAGGTTATACGGGCGAACTTGGATATGAACTTTACATAGACAACAAAACAGCACCTCTTCTTTGGGATAAACTTGTAAGTCTTGGTGCAACTCCTGCCGGACTTGGAGCAAGAGATGTTTTAAGACTTGAGAAGGGATATAGCTTATACGGTAATGAGCTTGATGAAAGTATCACTCCTCTTGAAGCAAGCTTAGAATCATTTGTGAAATTTGATAAGAACTTCACAGGAAGAGCTGCTTTGGAAGAACAAAAAGCAAACGGTATACCTAGAAAGATCATAGCCTTCACAACCAAGTCAAAAAGAGCGCCAAGGCATGGATTTGAAATCTTTCAACGAGGAGAGAAGATCGGAGTGGTGACTAGTGGTACATTTTCACCTTCTGTTGGTGAAGGCATAGGACTTGGGTTAGTAGACAGTGCCCTTTATAGGGAAGAAGATGACCTGGAATTAAAAAATGAAAGAGGAATGGTGAAAATATACAAAGCGACACTTCCTTTTTATAAATAATAAATAAACTATATATGGAGTAATAAATGAAAAGATACAGTATCGAACACGAATGGGCAACAATACAAGGCGATGAAGCGACTATCGGTTTGTCAAAATATGCAGTGGATCAACTAGGAGATATTACTTTTGTCGAACTTCCTGAGATAGGTAAGAGTGCTGCTAAAGACGATAGCATTGCGTTTATAGAATCTGTAAAAGCTGCAAGTGATATATATCTGCCGCTAAGCGGTGAAGTGATCGCCGTCAATGAAGAATTGGAAAGTGCACCGGAGCTTTTAAACGAAGCAGCTGAAGATACTTGGATCATGAAGATAAAGGTAAGCGATGCCTTAGAATTTGACGCGCTTATGGATGAAGCCGCTTATCAAGCTTTCATAGAAACACTTTAGAGAGACGATATGCCTTATACTCCTCACACAAAAAACGACATAGAGAAAATGCTTTCCCAGATAGGGATCAAAGATGAATCAGAGCTGTTTGCTTCGATTCCAACCGCTCTTCGCGCAAAAAGCTTTAATATAGAAGAGGGAAAAAGCGAGTTTGAAGTATATGAAGAATTTAAGGCAATATCAGCCAAAAATGATACTTCAAAAGTTTGCTTTTTGGGTGGAGGATATTATGATCATATAATCCCGACAGCCGTAGATGCGTTATCCGGGAGATCAGAATTTTACACTGCTTATACACCGTATCAAGCAGAGGCATCGCAAGGTACGCTTCAAGCTCTATACGAATATCAAACGATGATCTGTAATCTAACCGGAATGGAAGCAACGAACGCTTCGATGTATGATGGTGGAACCGCTATGGCAGAAGCTGCTTTGATGGCGGTACGTATAACAAGGAAAAAGAAGATACTTATAGACAGCGGGGTCAATCCGATATACGCAAATATAGTAAAAACATATCTGGCTTATCATGACTTGGAAGTCGTATGTTTAGAAGCAAAAGGCGATAAATCGTCTATGAATAAAAGCATGATCGATGAAGACGTTGCCGGATATATATTTCAAAATCCAAACTTTTTTGGTTCGATCGAAGATTATAGCAATATCATAAACGAACTGCATGAGGCGTCGTCTTTGGCGATTATGAGCTCATATCCGATAGCATTAGGACTTATTAAGACTCCGGGTGAGATCGGTGCAGATATTTACTGTGGTGATGGGCAAAGTCTTGGGAATTATTTGGGATTTGGCGGACCTTCTTTTGGGATCTTGGCAACAAAAGAAAAATATATAAGAAACTTACCGGGTCGAATCGTCGGTCTGACGGATGATATGAATGGGAAAAGAGCATATGTCCTGACACTTCAAGCCAGAGAGCAACACATCAGACGCGATAAGGCGACTTCAAATATCTGTAGTAATCAAAACCTTATGGCGCTTCGTGCCACGATCTTTTTGTCTCTTTTAGGCAAAGACGGTTTTGGAAAATTAGCATTGCAAAATTACAATAAAGCAAACTACTTGAGAGACGAATTGGCAAAAATCAAAAATATCAAGATCTATAACCAAAATCCGACATTTAACGAATTTGTTGTCGAATTGCCGATGAGTTCAGAACAGTTTTTGAACAAGATGAGTGAAAAAGGATTTTTTGCAGGTTTAAAACTGGATACTCTATATGATAATTTTGAAAACAGAGTACTGATCAGTGTGACAGAAAAAAGAACAAAAGCTCAAATCGACTCTTTTGTTAAAAGCGTTAAGGAGATAATATGAGTGCTACTTTGTTTGAAAAATCACATGTAGGAAGAGTCGGCGTAAAACTGCCAAAATCCGAGATCGACAATGCTGCAAAATTGAACGATTCCCTCACGAGAAAAACAGAGATCGGCTTACCTGAGCTTAGTGAATTTGACGTGGTTAGACACTTTACTAACCTTTCAAAACGAAACTTTTCTATAGATTCAAACTTCTATCCGCTTGGTAGTTGTACGATGAAATATAATCCGAAAATTCAAGAGCGAGTGGCGGGACTTGAAGGTTTTAGCGCGTTGCATCCTCATCATATCACAAATAACGATACGGCTTATATGCAAGGCTCACTAGAGACGCTAAAGATATTAGAAGATGAGTTAAATGAGATAACAGGCATGGATACTTTCACGCTGACGCCTGAAGCCGGAGCTCATGGAGAGATGACCGGGATCATGATAATCGGTGCATATCACAAGAAAAAAGGCAATAAGAAAAAGTATGTGATCGTACCGGATTCTTCACACGGAACCAATCCTGCGAGTGCAGCTATGGTTGACTATGAAGTGATCACGGTTAAATCAGGAGCAAACGGAGATATGGATTTAGAAGCTTTCAAAAGCGTTATGAGTGATGAGGTAGCTGCTGTCATGATGACGGTACCAAACACGCTAGGGCTTTTTAATCCTCAGATAAAAGAGATATGCGATATTGCGCATAGCTATGATGCCCTGATGTACTATGATGGAGCAAATCTAAATGCTATACTTGGAGTCATAAGACCGGGAGATCTCGGTTTTGACGTGGTGCATTTAAATCTGCATAAAACATTTGCAACTCCTCACGGCGGCGGTGGTCCCGGTGCCGGACCGGTTGGTGTAAAAAAGGGATTGATAGAGTTTTTACCTGATCTTAGAGTTGGTTTTGAAAAAGAAAAAGGTTACTTTCTTTTGCCTCAAAGTGAATCAAGCATCGGTAAAGTATCTCCATTTTTCGGCAATTATATGATAGAGCTCAGGGCTTTGGTGTATATGCAGACTCTAGGAAAAGAGGGCATGATCAATGTCAGTAAAAAAGCCGTACTCAATGCCAACTATATACTATCAAAATTAAAAAATTATCTAGATGCTCCGTTTGATACATTTTGTATGCACGAATGTGTACTAAGTGCAGCCACTTTGGCAAAAGAGCATCATGTAAGAGCACTTGATATAGCAAAATATCTATTGGATTTCGGACTTCACGCACCGACGATTTACTTTCCTTTGATAGTAAAAGAAGCGATCATGATAGAGCCTACAGAAACAGAGAACATCGACACTATAGATTATTTTTGTGAGAAAGTCATCGATGCGATCGAGTTAGCCAAAAGTAATCCGGAAGCTTTTAGTGAGTACCCAAAAACACTTCCTATCTGTAGAGCAGATGAGACCAAAGCTGCAAGAAGCTTGAACATAAGATGGCAACATTAATATGACACAACAAATCCGAAAACCAGATTGGTTGCACAAAAAGATCTTTTTTTCGCAGAAAAAAGACGTAGAGCAAAAATTAAAAGACATCGGTATACATACCGTGTGCCAAGAAGCGATGTGTCCAAATATATCGGAGTGTTTTGCCAAAAAAAATGCAACCTTTATGATTTTGGGTAACACGTGTACAAGGAAATGCACTTTTTGCAATGTAAACAAAGGCAAACCCGTAGGATTAGATATGGCAGAACCGCAAAAAGTTGCAGATGCCGTTATCGCACTGGGTTTACGTCATGTCGTTATTACGAGTGTAACCCGAGATGATCTAAAAGACGGTGGGGCAGAGCAGTTTGCCCAGTGCGTTCGAGCTATCAAAAATATGGATAATAATATAACCGTTGAACTGTTGATACCGGATTTTAAAAATAATCTTGAAGCTCTAAGAACCGTGGCAACTTGCGGCGCAGAGATCATAGGGCACAATATGGAGACGGTTCCAAGGCTTTATGAAGTGAGGCTTGGTGCAAATTATAAGCGTTCACTTGAAGTATTAAAAACATTAAAAACGCTCAATCCGAATATCAAAACCAAGAGTGCTCTTATGTTGGGTCTTGGTGAGAGAGAAGAAGAACTCAAATCAGTATGGAGTGATCTTTTGAGCGTAGAGTGTACTTTATTGACTATGGGACAGTATCTGGCTCCTACACGTGAACACGTTAGTGTTGCCGAGTTTATAAAACCTGAAAAATTTGAAGAATACGGGATTATGGCCAGAGACATGGGTTTTGAATTTGTTAAAAGTTCACCTTACACCAGAAGTTCTTACATGGCACACGAGTATTTTGAAAAAGGGAATGAATGATTTATGATGTTATTGTCATAGGCGCTGGGCCTGCGGGTAAAAACTCTTCTATAGCGTTGGCAAAAGAAGGTAAAAAAGTCTGTCTGATCGAAAAGTTTGAAAATCACATAGGCGGGACCTGTCTAAACGAGGGTTGTATCCCTGCAAAACTCTATCTTGAGAGTGTGAGCTATCTTGGTAAAAAAGCGTATTTGGAGAGTTGTGGATTAAAAGTAGAAAAAGCATCTTTTGATATGTCTGTACTAAATTCAAAAAAAGAAACCTTACTAGATCAACTTAGAAACTCTGCTGAAACAAATATAAAAAAATCCGGAATAGACATGATTTTCGGGGAAGCGGTTTTTGAGAGTGAAAATTCTATTCTTGTAAACGGTGAGAGTATAAAAGCAGATAAATTCATCATTGCAGCAGGTTCTACTCACAGACCTCACCCGCTTTTAAGCGTCGATAAAAAACAGATCATATCGAGTGATGAAGTATTTGAATTAGAAAAAATTCCAAGTTCTATCATTGTTGTAGGCGGTGGCGCAATCGGTTGTGAATTTGCGACTTTTTTTAATTCACTGGGGACAAAAGTCCATATCGTAGAGTTCACTCCAAATCTTGTTCCTGCCGAAGACGGTGATGTCTCATCCACTCTCAAGCGCGAGTTAGAACGCAAAGGTATCAAAGTATCGCTGGATACAAATGTAACGTCCTTTGAGAAAAAAGAAAATAGAGTGATATTGGGTTTGCAAACCTCAAAAGGCGAAGCGAGCGATGAAGCGGAACTGGTACTGGTTTCTATCGGGAGAATCCCAAATACGCAAAATTTAAAATTGGAAAATGCAAAAGTGGATAGTGAGCGAGGTTTTGTAACGGTTGATGAAAATCTTAGAACCACCAATCCAAATGTTTATGCTCTTGGTGATGTGATCCCGACTCCGGCGTTAGCACATGTAGCATATGATGAAGCAAAAGTAGTAGCTAACAATATATTGGGTAAAACACAAATTCAACCTTCACCTGTGATCCCATTTGTGACTTTTTGTCAGCCTCAAGTGGCAAGTGTCGGATTACATGAGAAAGAGTTGAAAGCTAAAAATATAGAATATGAAGTTATAAAATCGTTTTTTAAATCAAGTGCAAAGGCCAAGATAAAAGGCTATGATGGCGGATTTATTAAATTGTTTTGTGAAAAAGAAAGCGGAGTGATACTAGGTGGAGCAATGATCGGTAACGACACGACTGAATTGATACACGAGATACTCATAGCCGTAAATAAAAAATTAACCAAAAAAGATTTGAGAGATATGGTGTTCGCTCATCCGACTCTGTCTGAATCTTTATGGGCGATGTTGCAATAAATTAAGGAGAAATAATATGACATTAGGTGATCTGATCGTCGATGTAGTGAAACAATTAGGCGTAAAGCATATCTTTGGTGTCCCTGGAGATTATAATTTGAGGTTTTTAGATTATATCGTTGATAAAGATGATGTAAAATGGATTGGCAATTGCAATGAACTAAATGCTTCTTATGCAGCTGACGGATATGCAAGAGAAAACGGTATCGGTGTTTTGGTTACGACTCACGGGGTGGGTGAGCTCAGCGCAGCGAACGGAATCGCGGGTAGTTATGCTCATAATATACCGATTTTACATATAGTAGGTTATCCAAACAGCGTGATTTTAGATCATGATATTCCGGTGCATCATACTTTGGCAAACTATAAGAAAAACAGCTTTTTAGAGTCTTTTAATTCTATAACAGGTGCTTCTACGATTCTGACGGCTGAAAATTATCTCACTGAAATCCAAAGAGTCGTACTCAATATGTTAGTAACCAAAAAGCCTTGTTATCTTGGAGTACCTACAAATCTTGTAGATATGGATATTACTGAAACACTTGATGATATCTCGTTTAATTATAAGAATCATGATAATTTCATGGTCGAAGAGTTGGGGGACATCATAGTAGAGCGATTTAACAAAGCAAAAAAACCTATGTTTTTACTCGGTGTAAATATCGCTAGATTTGGTTGGAGAGAGCAGATCACTCAATTGATGGAGAAAACTCAGTCAAAATTCACAACGACTCTAATGGGCAAATCTATTATAAATGAGACAAATGTAGCAAAACCAAACTACATCGGTATCTATGCCGGAGATTACAGTACCGTAGGGATCGAAAAGATCATGCAAGAGTCTGATTGTATCATATCTGTGGGTACGGTTGATACTGATCTCAATACAGGCGGTTTTAGTGAAGACGGCATCGATCTGGCAAATGTCATAACCATAAGACCAAATACGATCAAAATAGGCAAGAAGATATATGCAGGAGTAAGTGTGAATATGCTCTTGAACTATCTCATATCAAAGCTCACTCCAAAAAAAGAGTCTTGGATAACGGAAGATCTTTTGAAATCTGAACCTATTATGCAAATTAGTGATTCAACGGACAAAAAACTAAATCACAAAGAATTTTGGCCGCTTATCAGCAATCATATCATCAAAGAAGGTGATATCGTAGTTGCAGAAGCGGGTTCTTCACTGTTTGGCTTGGTACAGGAGAACTTACCTGCCGGTATAGATTTCGTATCTCAGATATTGTGGGCTTCTATAGGGTATACGCTTCCAGCAGCTATAGGATCAGCCATCGCATCACCGCATAGAAGAGTTCTTTTATTCATAGGAGACGGGTCATTTCAACTGACGGCTCAAGAGATAAGTTTGATAAAAAGATACGATCTTGATGTGACGATATTTTTGATCAATAATGACGGCTACACGATAGAGCGCGCCATACACGGGCCAAATCAATCCTACAATGATATCGCAGTATGGAACTATACGGCTTTTGCAAAATCATTAGGACTTGAAAAGACCGTTAGTGCGAAAACATTCAAAGAATTTTTTGATAAGTTACCTGAAATTAAAAAAGAGGGCGCCAAAATGGTCGAATTGTTTTTTGATAAACTTGATTATCCGCCGATGTTGAAACAAATCTCAGACAAACTAGAAGAAGCAAATAGAAAGTAACTGCAAAGTATGAGTCAAATGATTCTTTTTGACTCATACTGATACCTCATTTAAGCCTATATCAGGCTATTCCTATTGACACATTAACATATTGTTGTTAAAGTATTAAATCACGATTTAAAGGATATCATATGATGAAAAAGATTTTAGTGTTACTTGGAGCTATATTTCTTTCGATTACATTTTTAAACGCTGCAACAGCACCAGGCAAGATAGTAGGTGGCGCACAACATAGTATGCCAAGTTGGTTTAAACTTAGTTTTTTGGACATGACAGCAGATGCACAAGAAGCTGCACAAAAAAACAAGCATTTGATGCTCTTTTTGGATTTAGACGGTTGTCCTTATTGTGCCAAAATGTTGCATGATAGTTTTTTCCCTAAAAATAGAACCAGTGATTTTATCAAAGCGCATTTTGATGTAGTCCAAATCCGAATCACCGGAGATCGAGAAGTGACTTGGGATGATAATACGGTGATGAGCGAAAAAGAGTTCGCAAAAAAGATGAAGGTGTATTTTACGCCGACTATTTTATTTTTGGACGGTGATAAAAATATAGTGGCAAGAGTCGATGGTTATCGCTCTCCTGAGAATTTTTTGGATGTCTTGAAGTATGTGAACGGGAAATATTACAAAAAGATGGAACTTGACGCATTTTTGGAAAAGGTCAAAAATAAAAATCTTTATAAATTAAAACCCAATAAACTTTTTTCAAATATCACAGATCTATCTAAAATATCGACTCCGTTGGCAGTGATACTTGAAGATGGAAGTTGTACGCAGTGTGAGTATCTTCACAATGTTACTTTTAAAAACAAAGATGTGGCAAAAGAGTTAAAAAAATACACGATCGTGCGACTCGATACCTCTTCAGATAAACCGATCATTGATGTGAACGGACACAAAACAACGCCAAAACAGTTGGCATTGAAAATGAACCTGACTTATCGACCGACCATCTTACTTTACAATGAAAAGAAGCTTCAACTGAAGATCGATGCGCTTTTATATAGTTTTCATCTCAAAGAGAGACTCAGGTACGTGAGCGGGGAGTATTATAAAAAGTATAAGACTTACAGTGAGTATTCTCACATGAGAAAGAATAAGCTTTTAAAAGAGGGTGTTACGATAGACTTATCAAATTAACAACACATATAAATAAGGGCAAAATAAAAATTGCCCTTATTTTCTGACAAGCTCAAATATATCTTTTCTTCTATCGTTTAAGTTAGTAACGCTTCCAAAATTATTCAACTCTGTTAATAGATCTATATCTACATCGGCTATTAGGACCATTTCGCTGTTTGCGGTTGCTTCAGCTTTTATGCCATTGGTCGGAAATGCAAAATCACAAGGTGTAAAGACGGCTGATTGCGCAAATTGTATATCCATATTGTGAACATTCGGTAAGTTGCCAACACTTCCCGCAAGGGCCACATAGCATTCGTTTTCAATCGCTCTGGCTTTTGAGCAGTGTCTTATGCGTGAGTATCCATTTTGAGTGTCTGTTAAAAAAGGAACAAATAAGATATCCATTCCATCATCGGCAAGAAGACGACTGAGTTCTGGAAATTCGGAGTCATAACAGATAAGTATACCTATCTTTCCGCAATCCGTGTCAAATGTTTTTAAGCTGTTCCCGCCTTGCATTCCCCAAATTTTAACTTCATCAGGTGTTACATGTAGTTTTTCATATCTCTCAATGCTTCCATCTCTACGACACAAATACCCTACATTATAAAGATTACCGTCTTTCATCTCAGGCATACTACCTGTTATGATGTTGATGTTGTAGGAAATAGAGAGTTCTGAAAATCTCTTCACGATATCATCTGTATATTTTGCCAACTCTCTTATCGCATCAGGTTCTGAGAGATGATTATTCTCAGCCATCAACGGTGCATTGAAAAATTCTGGGAAAAGAGCAAAGTCACAGCGATACCCTGAGACGGTGTCTACAAAATACTCTACTTGCTGCATCAGTTCTTGTAGATTTTTATACGGTCGCATTTGCCATTGTATCAGGCCTAAGCGAACGACTTTTTTCTTTGTTGTAGCTTTTTTGTTTGGTCTTTCGTAGTAGATATTGTCCCATTCAAGTAAAACAGCAAATTCTCCTGATTCTTTGTCCCCTTTTAGATAACCTTTTAAGATTTTTGAAGGATGGAAATCATTTGATATTTGAAAATTGAGAACCGGGTCATGTATCTCTTTTCTTTTAACTTTTTCTATGTACTCTTTTGGTGATATTTCATCTGAATATTTGTGATAATTTGGAATTCTTCCGCCAAAGGCTATACCTTTTAGATTAAGCTTTTCACATAATTCTTTCCTATAGTCATATAAACGTCGTCCCAAACGGAGTCCTCTAAATTTTGGCTTTACAAATATATCAATGCCGTATAATATATCACCTTCTTCAGTATGTGTCTTGAAAGTATAGTCTCCCGTGATTTCTTTATATGTGTGATGATGGGCAAATTGATCATAATCAACGATAATAGAGAGTGCAGATGCGGCTATTTCTCCATCTATCTTTATCACGACCTGACCTTCTGGAAATTTTTCAATTAGAGATTTGATTTGACTCTCCTGCCAGTATGCATCAGGCAGATTTTCATATGCGAGCAACATAGTTTCTTTTAGTTCACAAGCATCTTCTAATTTCAAAAATTCAAGTTTAATATTTTCTATGTCATGCACTGTGCTTCTCCTCAATCTGTGAATAATATGGGATTATACACATTACTAAATAATGATTTGCTTCAACATGCAAGGAGCCTTTGATTATTTGGCGTGAACTGAATATATACTATATTTTAATTTAGATCTTTATCTTTCCAATATTTTGTTCCTTGAATCGTTGCTTGCAAGGCTAAGCCGTTTTTTGTTAATTTATATATTTTTAGTCCTGGTTCTATAGTGATTGCAGCATTTACTGCCCCACCGTCTTTTCCTAATTTTGCTGCGGCATCAGCTTGTGCATTGGCTTCCCAGCCGTGATTTACAAAATTATCAAAAACTTTCTTATTCTCAAATATAAATACAATTCTAAAATCTTTTACACCGAGTCCGAAACCGACTCCTCCCGATGCCATATTCATATAAATATTTTTACCTGTTCTGTTGTTGTGAGCTAAGCCTTTACCGCCTTCTGCAGATAGTAATATGAGATTCACGCCAACATTTGTAAATGTAGCATAGCCGTAAGCATGTGCTATCATACTTCTTGATTTCGGAGCATATTTATAAAGATATTTCAATGTCGCATTGTTAGTTTGGATGCGTTCTTGCCTTAATTGATCACTACTTTTACCTGACCAAAAACCTGAAAAACAAATGACTACTACGGCAATTGCCGTTAATGCTTTGAAGTATTTCATGCCCAATCCTTTCTGTTTGATTAGTATATTATACATCTACTTTGGATTATTTTGGTTTATCTTTATGTATTAGTGTGTTTTGGTAAAGGTCGCGATTTTAATCGCGACCTTTACATGTGGGATATTAGAGAGTATTTTTAAAGAGCGTAAACATTCCCCAAGCGAAATAAACAACACACCAAACTGATACGATAATCAAGGTTGCGTTAGCTAGTCGTGTAACGGCTACATTTTTGCTGGCATCAAAGACACCTTGTGTTTTTCCGACTTTCCAAGCCATAGTAGTAATAAAAGCAACTCCTGTGAAACCTAGTGCTACAAAAGTCAACAAGAACATAGTAACAGATGGCCAGTCGATATTCATAGGATAATTATAAATATTGTATCCATGTTTGTACATGATATTATATTTTATAAACTCTCTCATACCGGAGATCAACAGAGCGACTATGACTAAAAATCCGGTAGTAAAATAAGTTTTCTTTACTGCGACCACCATGAAAAGAAGTATCAGTACAGAGACGATAATGGCGAGAGATAGAGGTGAAAATAACAATCCAATTTGAAGCATCCACAATACAAATAAAACGGCACTAACCAACAAACCGACTACGGCTATCTTCGTACCGAGGTTTTTTGTAAAATCAATATACTCTTTAGAAAAATCCTCTCTTGTGCTGAGAAAATTGCTGTAATTTTGTAAAAATATTCCCAAAACAGGAGCAGATAAAGAGAGCATAAATAGTAATCTTATAGGATCGAGATGAAAATTTAATCCCGAGGTATCGACATGACCGCCGGGTGCATACCATTGCATCCACTGATCGGGTTGTATCGATTCTACGGCAAAAACATGCATTAGCACGCCTGCACACAAAAAGAGCAGAAAAGAGATACCGCCGATAAGCGTGCTATTACTTGAACCTTTTCTGTTAGCATAATAATACCAATAATACATAGCATAGGCGACGATCATGATATAGATAAACGAGAAAACCCAAACACCAGAAAGCGCATTGGTGACATACCAGTTTGGATCATAAATGACCTGCGTAAATAGAAGTGGAGCCACTCCTAAAACGATTAGTATTGATACGCTTAATTTTCCGGTTTGTATCATGTGTGGAGTCAGTATTTTCCAGTTTGCATCTGCTTTTTGTTTTCCTCTGCCAACAAGTGACAATCCCATAGAGCCCATCGCTAAAAGTACAAAAGCGATATGAAGTGCCCAAGTCAAAATATAAAGGGCTTGAAATACTATCGGATAAAAAGGTACACCGGCAGGATCTCTGAGCGTATTTAATATAGTTGCATCCATTTTAACTCCTTATTTGTTTTGTGTGGCTATCCATGTAGCCATCGCGTCGTACTCATCATCAGGTAGAGCGATTTTTGGCATGTATGGAATAGAACCGGTTCCAAGACTGTTCTTTAGAAATGCTTTTATCGTTGCTGCATCCCATCCTTTAAGCCTGACCATAAGCGGTCTGAAGAGGGCGTTTTTATCCAAAGAGTGGCAGTTTGAACATGCTATTTTTGTTAAAAGATGACCGACTTCCAGTTTATTTTCCGGTGTAATCACTCTGAGTCTTGTCGGTATCCAAGGATCAACTTTCAATAATCCTTCTTTTGCTACGATTGGAAGATCGCTTTTTATTCCTTTACCGGGAACATCTCTGGCTATGAGTTGGTTACTATAGACGTACTGTCCAGCGACATAAGGTTTTCTGAGACTTTCTCTTAGTTTTTCACCCGGCCAGACACCCAAAACGGCAATGACAAAAAGCATTGTAATCGCGATTGTTCTACCGATATATTGAGGCCTAAATACCGCCACTAGAAAATACAGAGTGAATGCGATGATCAGAATAACTCTTGTTTTTATGATTTCAGGTAGATAGATAGGCAAAAGAGCCAGTGCATTTGCAGGCAAGGTATTTACATACCACATAAATGCTATCATGACCAAGAAGCCGCCGATGATACTGACGATACCCATGGTTTTTGTCAATTCATTTGATAATTCTGCATTCTCTTTTCTCATAGCACTGGTGATGATAAGCCCGATGACACCCGACATCATGATCATAAATCCGATTCTTAAAAACATATGAGGGAAGGTGTTTGTACCAAAAAATGCATCGCTAGCTGAGCCTGTTAGATAAAATGCATTATCCCCCGGCCACATCATAAAGCTGATGATACCGATGATCAAAAAAAGCGTACCAAGCGAGGCGAGAGCAAAAGTATAGGTGAGTTTTAAATGTGTTTTTCTATCAATCTTATCGATAAAATATACCAAGGCAAACACGCCTAGGACTTCATACACGAAAAAGACCCACTCGGTTGCCCAAACCCACACAAAGTTATGTATGAGCGCGCTGATACCTCTAGGACTCGCTGCCGTTGCCGTATACCAAATGCCAGGACCCGTGATAGAGCCGATAACATAAGAAAATATGAGCAAAAACATACCGTATTTTTTCATATATGTATAGAGTTCGGGCCTATTTTCTTTATATGCTTTGCGTGCTAAATAGGCAAAAAGTAAAGAAGCTCCAACTGAGGTGTGAGAAGCTAAGATGTGAATTGTTCCGGTGATACCCATCAACCAAGCCGAACCAATTTTTGGAAAATAAAATAGAGGAAATATTCCTATATATTCCATTTGTTTCTCCTACTAAATAAATTTTAGAATGAGTAGCAAAATATATGATATAATATATAGCTACACTTGTAGTAAGCTTATCTATTCGTAAACGCCAAATTTTGGATAGATAAGCGACTTAAATTTGCTGAAACAATATTTGTCTGTAATGAGCCAGAGTTATTTCAATATTGACTTATATACGTATAAATCCTCCTTTCTAGAAAAATAAATTAGTAACAAATAAAGGATTATACCGCTGGTATGTTAATTTTGTATTAAATATATTGATGATGGTTATATGTTGATTTTATAGGATATTATTTTGAAAACTAGCGGAAATGATACCAGATATTACGAATATTTAAGAATTATTTATTGTCAAAGATCATATTTTTCGATTTTGGCTTTTAGTGTATTTCGTGATATATTCAGATACTGTGCCAGTTTGGAAATATTTTGACATTGATGCAGTAATTCTTTTAAGATCTCTTTTTATACATCTTCAAATATATTTTTAGAATTTTCTACTCCATACATGTTGACAAGATTTTTACATATATTTTCTACGGTTGCATTTTTTTCGACAGAGCGCAGTGTTTTTTTGATATCATCTAAAGCAATTTTATCGTTTCTTGCACTTAGAGCTGCTTTATAAATCGTATTTTTAAGTTCTCGGATATTACCTGTGAAGTGGTGATGCTTTACAATGATTACGGAAATGTTAGAGGCGTTGCTTATGTGACACATTCTGTTAGAGACGGCGAATTGTTCATGGCATTTGGTTTCCCAAATTCTCCGGTCAATAACATCGTAACTGACTTTGTTGATCATGACACTAAAATCCCTTTTTATAAAGGAACGGCTGCAAGTTTGAGAAAGATCGGTAGAGCAGAAGACATCGCAAGCAATATGTCATTTAAAGAAAGAATTTAAACTCTTTTAAATAAGAAGCCTTTTTGGCTTCTTATTATTCTACTGTGACACTTTTTGCCAAGTTTCGAGGCATATCCACATCATTTCCCAGTCTTATGGATACTTCTAGTGCCAAAAGTTGCGTTATGACCATCATCTCAAAAAATTCACACATCGGATGATCGAAATCACTGGTTTTGATCATGTCATCGGCAAGATCAAACTCTTGCGGACTTATAGCCAAAATTGTCGCATCTCTTGCACTCAATTCTTCGACATTGCTTTTTGTTTTATCATATAAAAGCGTTTGAGGCATCAAAGCTATCGTAAATAGATTACAATCAGCCAATGCTATAGGACCGTGTTTCATTTCACCTGATGGATAACCCTCGGCATGCAGATAACTTATCTCTTTTAGTTTAAGTGCTCCTTCAAGCGCTAATGGGAAAAATATATCTCTACCGATAAAGAAAAATCCATGCCCGTGCAGATATCTTTTTGATAATCTATGCAGCTTTTCGTGAATTCTTTCATTGACTTTTAATACACCAGGGATGCTTCTTAGTGCTTTAATCTCAGCTTTATATTTATCCTCATCAATTTTTCCTTTGATTTTTGCGACATAAAGTGACAAAAGCCAAAGGACCAAAACTTGTGTTGCAAATGCTTTAGTACTAGCCACTCCTTTTTCGATACCGGCGCGTGTGAGTATAGTCACATCACTAACTCGGACTATAGAAGAGTTGTCGACATTACAGATAGAAAGCGTTTTAAGACCTGCTTTTTTTGCCATCTTCAGAGCTTCAAGAGTATCTGCCGTCTCTCCGCTTTGGCTTACTACTACAAATAAGGTTTTTTTATCAAGAAGAGGTTCTTTATATCTAAATTCACTTGCTATATCTATAGAACATCTGATTTTTGCTAGACGCTCTATTAGGTAGCTTGCGGTGAGTGCTGCATGATAGCTTGTTCCACAGGCACAGATCTTTATCTCTTCAATGTCGTCAAAGGCAAAACCGTTTAACTCTTCAAGATATACTCCATCATCTTTTATTCTGCCCATAAGTGTTTCACTGGCTACAGTTGATTGTTCGTATATCTCTTTTTCCATAAAAAATCTGTATCCGTCTTTTTGAGCATATATTTTATTGGAGTTTAGTAATTTAAAATTTGGATTGATTTTTCCGGATTTATCAAACAGTTCAATTTCATTGTCACTTGCCCAGCCATAACTTCCATCTTCAAGGTATGATACTTCAGTCGCATATCCTATCAAAGGCGCATCAGATGAACCGAAAAAAAGTTCATTTTCGCTGTTTTTTCCGATGATCAAAGGTACGGCATTTTTTGCAAAAAATATTGTTTCCGGCGCAACTTTTGTGATAAGTAATATTGCATAAGCACCTTTAAGGGAATTTATTGTTTTTTCAAAAGCTATTTGCGGCGTAAAATCCAATGATATGAATTTTTCAAAAAGATGTATGATGACTTCCGTATCAGTTTGACTCAAAAATTCTACGCCATCGGCTTGTAGTTCTTTTTTTATTTCCATATAATTTTCTATGATACCGTTATGAATCACAAAAGAGAACTCTCCCCAATGAGGATGAGCATTGATTTCAGTTGGTTTTCCATGTGTTGCCCATCTGGTATGAGCTATGCCTAAACCAAATCCGGTAGAGCTAAAATCTTTTGTTTTTTCTACTAGATTATCTAGTTTTCCTGCAGCTTTAAAATAGTTTATTTCATTTTGATGTAGCACTGCAATCCCGGCGCTATCGTATCCTCTGTATTCTAATTCTCTTAATCCGTTTAATAAAAAGGATTTCTTTTCTTTTTTCCCAATATAGCCAACAATGCCGCACATTTAGTTACTCCGTAATAAATAAGTTTAAAATTTTATCTTTATTCTGACATAAGTATAGTGTTTTTTCAATTAAAAAAAGATTTCTCGTGCGCCCCTTGATAGTTTGAATCTTGGCCATAGATATGTCGATATTTTCTTCGTCAAAGCGAGACATGACGTAAGCCATCAAGCCTTTTTGATTCTTTGTATTTATACTCATCCCGACATATGAGAGAGAGTGTTCGCAATCTAGATCTATCTCATTTTTTAGTATATGAGGTTTGATCAGATTGGCTTTTTTACTCATATCAAAAGAGTTCTCTATCAAAGAGCTTATATGCATAGCATCATCTTCGCTTATGTCTTCGTTAAATTCCAATTTGAAATATTTTTTATCATCAAAAAGCTTGTATATCTCCATATGAACTAAGTCTAAAAATCCTAACTTACCCAAGAGATATCCTATATTAAAATTACTATGTCTCATGACCTCTATAGTTAGATAAGGTGAAGTCTTTATATGATATTTAAAAGTATCTGTAGAATCTGCTAATTTTGCAATCTCAATAATATCACTAGACGTATATTTTAAAAAGAAGAAACTTGAACTGATGTTGAGGATCTTTCTTTGTAGTGATGGATGAAGCTTCTTAAAATCTTCATTCTTTTTGAGAGATTTTTCTTTTCTAAGCCGTCTGCTCGTTTCATCTATAAGATCAGGGGTTTCAAATGTTTTGATCGATACATCGTACAGATCTTTGAGTAGTTTTGATGTAAAGTTTGTATAGACTTTTTTGCCGACGCCATTGATATCGGCATAGGTCAAAATAAATAGCATATCAAGGATTAGTTTGCTTTGAATCTTTGATACAAAAGAGAATACTACTTTTTCATTATAGATGTTTTCTCTATTGGCTACGTTGTTCATAAGAGTATGATTTTTGATCAAAATTACACCATTATGTATGGCTGGATCTGAAAATCCTAATTTTTGTGCATAAGCTTTAAATATCTTAGCGCCTATCTCACTATGATTTCCTCTACGTCCTTTGCCTATATCATGAAAGAATACGACCAATCTGAGCATCGCTTTGTATTCTGAGGAGAGCGTGTCAAAGAGTGATTTGATAAAAGGATCCTTGATATTTTCAAGATGGTACAAACATCTTAACGTGTGTTTATCGACAGGATATTGATGATATCCGTCAAATTGTGCCAAAAATTTGACTTTTGAGAATGGTTTGGCAAGATATTGTAACAATGACGCATCATCTAAAGTTTTAAAAATCTCATAGATAAAATCCTTGTATAAAAGATTTTTAAATGACACGTAAATCTTTTTATTGTTATGTTGAGGAATTTTACAGTTTCTTATCAAGTTTACATAACTGATATCAAATTTGATTTCATCTTTATACAAATTTTCAAGTTGTAATAAAACTTCATATAAGCTCATGACCTTTTTTCTGAAAGTAGAATAAACAGTATTTTCACATACATATAGCTGAGGCTCGACTCTTGAACTTTTTAAGAGTTGATAATTTGAGATATCTGCTAAAACAGGAGCAGTGACTTTTTTGATGAATATATTGCAAGTTGTCCTCATTGTGTTCATTGACTGTAAAATTTTGTGGGAAAGTTGCATCTGGGCATTTTTAAGGACTTTGTTCTTAAATCCAAGCTTGTTCGCTACATCAGGTATATATTCTAGATTTAATACATCTTGTTTTTTCTTTGCACTTAAATGTGTGGCCGATCTTGTTCTATATAAAAACTCTAAGGCGTGCCTGAATTCTTTGAACTCATCTTCTTCAAGAATGAAATCGGATAGATCTTTTAGCTTCTCGATTCCGAATATTATCTTGCATAGCCAAAAGAGAGTGTTCGCATCTCTAAGCCCACCCTCGTTTTCTTTGATATTAGGCTCCATCTTTATAGGGTTTTCTTTTATCCTTTTATGATAAATATCCAAGATTGCAAGAACAGTCTCTTTTTTATTAAAATTTCGTATTTTTTCTATCTCTCTTTGAGTTTCAATCCAAAGTATTTTAGAGCCGCATAAAAATCTGGATTCTAGCATAGCGGTCTTTATAGTTAGGTCAACATTGCTCGCCTCTAAAAGTTCTCCTACTTCATGAGTCCTGTGTCCTAGTTTCATGCCTGCATCCCAAGCAAGAGTGAAGATGTCTTTGATGATGGGCTCAATATTGTAGCCTTTGATATTTTTATAAACTATCATGAGGTCTATATCCGAGTAGACACAAAGCTCTTCCCTTCCGTAACTTCCCATACCTACTAAAACCATAGGCACGGAGTTAGAGAAAGGCATATAGTTTCCAAAATACTTTCTAAGGGCATATTTATAGATGATATTTATGAAATTATCTATAGTTTTGGTGTGCTTTACTAAAAAATCTTTTCCTTGATTTTTTACAAAAATTTCATCTAAAGAATTTAGATAATGACCAATATGTTCTTTGATAGCTTTGGATATCTTAAAATCATCGGCTTTTATATATAAAAGCTCTTCTATTTTATCTTCTAATTCCATAGTTGATATTATACTAAAAAAAGCATTTTTATATTAATCAAAATTGTATATATTATACTCTTTAAGCCAAATTTTCTTAAAATATGACCAGAACAAAGCTTGAATTATAAAAGGAGAAACGATATGTTGAAAAAACCTTATTTGCAAGCATTTCCTGATGCTAAAGGATATTTCGGAAAGTTTGGCGGAGCATTTTTACCTCCACAGTTAATAGAACAATTCAAACAGATCGAAGAAGCGTATCTGACCATAGGAAATTCTTATAACTTTATACAAGAGCTAAGAGATATCAGAAAACACTACCAAGGAAGACCTACACCTGTGTATTACGCAAAAAGATTGACTGAATACGTAGGAGGAGCTAGGATTTATCTCAAAAGAGAAGATTTAAATCACACGGGAGCTCACAAGCTAAATCACTGTATGGGAGAAGCTCTTTTGGCAAAATATCTTGGCAAAACAAAGCTGATCGCAGAAACTGGAGCAGGACAACACGGTGTAGCTCTTGCAACGGCTGCTGCATATTTTGGCTTAGAGTGTGAGATCCATATGGGTGAAGTAGATATAAAGAAAGAACATCCAAATGTTATAAGAATGAAGATGCTGGGAGCAAAAGTAGTCTCCGTAGGCTTTGGGGCAAAAACGCTTAAAGAGGCGGTAGACTCAGCATTTGAAGCTTATTTAAAAGAATCAGACAAGGCGATCTATGCTATCGGCTCCGTTGTTGGACCACATCCGTTTCCTAAGATGGTGCGGGATTTCCAAAGTATAGTCGGTATCGAAGCGAAAGAACAATTTTTTGAGATGACAGGGAATTTACCGGATAACTTGGTCGCTTGCGTAGGCGGGGGAAGTAATGCGATGGGCTTGTTCTCTGCTTTTATTGAAGATCCTTGTGAAATGTATGCGGTAGAGCCTTTGGGAAGAGGCACAAAGCTAGGCGAACACGCAGCAAGTCTAACATACGGAAAAGAGGGAGTCTTGCATGGATTTAACTCGATCATGCTGCAAAATGAAGATGGAACTCCGGCACCTGTATATTCTATAGCAAGCGGTCTTGATTATCCATCGGTCGGACCTGAACAAGCTTATCTAAATAGTGAAAAAAGAACACATGCCGTAGCTGTCGATGACAAAGAAACGATACGGGCATTTTATGATCTGTGTAAATATGAGGGAATTATCCCGGCGTTAGAGAGTGCTCATGCCGTGGCGTATGCTATGAAACTGGCACGTGAGAAAAAATACGAGTCCATTTTGGTGAACCTAAGCGGAAGAGGAGACAAGGATATAGACTTTGTTGAAGCCTCCTATCCACCTGAAAATTATCTATAAACATTTTTTTATATACCTATAATGTTTTTTGGATAAAATATGTTTTTAAATTTATTACTGAAAGTTTTTCATGAACCTAATAGACAAATTAGAATCGAAAGAACGTCTTAGTTATGAAGACGGAGTTGCTCTATATGAACTTGATCTATTTACTTTAGGTAAATATGCACAAGAAAGAAGAAAGGCTTTGTACGGGAACAAGGCCTTTTTTAATATAAACAGACATATAAATCCTACAAACATCTGCCAAGATATCTGCAAATTTTGTGCCTTCAGCGCAAATAGAAAAAATCCAAATCCATATACTATGAGTCACGAAGAAGTGATCAAAACTTTAGATACTTCTATAAAACACAATATAACCGAAGTCCATATCGTCTCGGCTCATAACCCAGATGCAGGTTTGGACTGGTATTTGGGAATGTTCTCAAAAATCAGAGAAAAATTTCCGAATCTTCATATTAAAGCTTTGACTGCCGCTGAAGTAAATTTCTTGGCTACAAAATATGGAATGACTTATGAAGAAACCATAGACAAGATGGTTGAGGCAGGGGTTGATTCTATGCCTGGCGGTGGAGCTGAGATATTTGATGAAAAGGTTAGAGAGTATATATGCAAAGGCAAACTAAGTGCAAAAGAGTGGTTGGAGATACATAAGATCTGGCATTCAAGAGGGAAGCAGTCAAATGCTACTATGCTTTTTGGTCATGTAGAAAAAAGAGAACATAGAATCGATCATATGATGAGACTCCGGGACCTGCAAGATATCAGCGGTGGATTAAATGCTTTTATCCCGTTGGTTTATCAAAGAGATAATAATTATCTCAAAGTCGAAAACTTTTTGAGTTCAATTGAGATATTAAAAACTTATGCGATCAGCAGGTTGATGTTGGACAATATCCCGCACATAAAGGCTTATTGGGCTACATCTACTATAAATCTAGCTTTAATTGCACAAGAATTCGGAGCAGATGACCTAGACGGTACAATAGAAAAGGAGTCGATACAATCGGCTGCAGGAGCTAAAAGTTCCAACGGTCTGACGCTAGATACATTTTTAGAACTCATAAAGACAAGCGGATTTACTCCTGTCGAGAGAGACAGCCTGTATAATGAGTTGAAAACATATCAATAAATAAGCAGATAATTTTAAAAACAGACTTGGTTTTTTGATAGAATTCAAGATTACAATAAAACAAAACAAAAAGGAGAGAAATTGGGTTTTTTTAAACTTGAGGAGAGTGGAACAACTGTAAAGACGGAACTAAGGGCCGGTTTTACTACGTTTTTGACGATGATGTATATTGTTCCGGTAAATGCCATAATCATGAGCAAGACCGGTATGCCTATGGGCGCTCTTATCACTGCAACGGCATTGATAACTATTTTTTCAACCGTACTTAACGGTTTGTGGGCAAATACGCCTATAGCTATGAGTGTCGGTATGGGACTTAACGCTTATTTTACTTTCGGTTTGGTTTTAGGGATGAAAATTCCTTGGCAGAGTGCTTTAGGTGTCGTATTTATCTCAGGTATTTTATTTTTGGCTCTATCTCTAACTAAATTTAGAGTTTGGGTTATGCAAAGTGTGCCTTATGATCTAAGACGAGCTATCAGTGCCGGTATTGGAGCATTTATCGCTTTTATTGGATTAAAACAAATGGGTATAGTCGTCGCTAATCCTGCTGTTTTGGTAAGCCTAGGTAATTTTAAAGACGTAAACCTTCTTTTGGGTGTTTTAGGAATGGCTCTTGTATTTGCTCTTTTTGCTTGGAGAGTTAAAGGTGCTTTTATTTTGGCAATTCTTTTAACTTCGATCATCGCATGGGTAAGTGGACTAGCTCCTTATCCAAAAGAGTTTTTCTCTCTTCCTGCTTCTATATCTCCGATTGTGATGCATTTAGATGTTATGTCTGCTTTAAAATTGTCACTTCTTCCTGTTATCATAACATTTTTGATTACTGACATGTTTGATTCTCTCGGTACTTTGGCCGGAGTAGGTTTTCGAGCAGGTCTTTTCAAAGATGACAGTAAAGAGTTGCAAAAAACTTTGGAAGTCGATGCAGCAGCAACAGTTGCAGGATCACTTCTTGGTGTATCTACTACGACAAGCTTTATAGAAAGTGCAAGCGGTGTTGAAGAAGGCGGAAGAACAGGACTTACGGCTATATTTACGGGACTCTTTTTTATATTGACCCTATTTATGATGCCTTTGTTCTCTGCAATTCCTGAAAACGCCATATATCCTGTTCTTGTTATGGTCGGAGTTTTGATGTTTTCAGAGCTTTCACATATCAATTTTAAAGATCCTGCCATTTCGGTAGCTTCATTTTTGATCGTTATCATGATGCCGTTAACTTATTCGATCACAAACGGACTTTCATTTGGTTTCTTGGCATATCTATTGATCAAACTTATCAAGAAAGAATTTGATGATATAAATATCGGTATAGTTTTTATAGGACTCATTAGTCTTATCGTATTTATCGTTCATTAGGAGAGGCTTTGAAGTTTTACAGTTATGAAGAGTTTAAGGTCGATGTTAATATGCTTGCAAAAGAGATCAAGACATTTAAACCTGATGTGATTTTAGCAATCGCAAGAGGTGGTATGACCTTGGGACATTTTATAGCAGAAGCGTTGGAAATGCGTGATTTGTATTCTATAAATTCCATACATTATGATGAAACAAGAAAATTAAATACGATTGATATCTTTAATATTCCGGATCTTTCAAAAGCTAAAAGAGTCGTGATAGTAGATGATATTATTGACAGTGGCGAGACGATGATAGAAGTTATCAAAGTCATAAGTCAAAAATATCCTGATGTCGAAATCAAAGTAGCATCGGTGTTTTATAAAGAGAAGGCACTTTTAAGACCTGATTTTACAGCTAGAGAAGCTACAGAGTGGATTGAATTCTTCTGGGATTTCTCTATAGATAATTACAAATAATCAAAAAGAGGCTAAGCCTCTTTTTGAAAAAATCAAGGAAAGATATAATGCTCATTTTAGATGTTTATGACATCCGTAAAATTGTAGAAAAAGTTGGATTTCAAGATTTTTTTCTACAATTGATCAAAACTTTAGAAGAAGATTTTAAAAATTGGGATAATTTTGACAAAATGCCCAGAATTGCCACACATTTTTCTTACGGCGTCCTTGAATTGATGCCTACAAGCGATGAAGAGTTTTATGCTTATAAATATGTCACGGGACATCCACAAAATCCAAATTTTAATAAGACTACCGTTATGGCTACGGGACAGTTATCTACGATCGACACTGGAGAACCTGTTATGATCTCTGAGATGACATTGCTCACGGCACTCAGAACCGGTGCCACTTCTGCAATGGCCGGTAAATACTTAGCGAGAAAAAATTCAAAGGTTTTGTGTTTAATAGGAACCGGTGCTCAAAGCGAATTTCAATCTTTGGCGTTTAGCACACAATTTGATATTCAAGAGATACGATATTTTGACATAGATCCAAAAGCTATGGATAAGTTTGAAAAGAATATGTCAGCATATAACTTCAAACTGACAAGATGCGAAAGTGCTAAAGAAGCCGTAATCGGTGCCGACATCGTTACAACTATTACAGCAGATAAAAAAAACCAGACAATACTAACACAAGATATGATAGAAGAGGGTATGTTTATCAATGGCGTTGGCGGAGATTGCCCTGGAAAAACCGAGCTTGCCAAAGAAGTGGTTGAAAATTCTTCGGTATTTATCGAGTACCTACCACAAACAAAGATCGAAGGTGAGATCCAGCAGATGGATGATGATTTTCAAACAATAGAGATGCATGAAGTCATTAAAGGTAAAATATCTGGCAGAAAAGATGAAAAAGAGATAACTCTTTTTGATTCCGTAGGATTTGCAGTAGAGGATTTTTCCGTTTTGAAACTGGTATATAAATTGGCAAAACATTATGGCATAGGAAAAGAGCTGGATTTGATTCCTGTGATGAATGATCCTAAAAATCTTTTTGAATCTTTTACAAACTAATATGTCTAAAACAAAAATCAAACTTATAGAAGTACCTTCAGATATTGCAGGAGCAAAAAGCGGTGCAGGTATGGGTATCAATGCGCTTAAGCTCTCTAGTATACATGGCGGTTCAAAGTATTTTGAAGATTTCCCCTCAGTCGTGATAGAGGATGAAAATAGAGCAGTCTATGAGGGCACAAAATACAAATGCGCAAAATACATTGATAAGGTAGCTCTTGTTATACAAAGAGTAGCGGAAGAAGTTAAAAAAACAAAAGAAGAGAAACTTTTTCCTATCGTGATGGCAGGTGATCACTCCACATGTGCAGGCACTATGCTCGGTTTGAAGATGGCCTATCCAAACGATACTATAGGTGTAGTTTATATAGATGCACATGCTGATCTTCACACTCCGTTTACTTCACCATCGGGCAATATGCACGGTATGCCTTTGGCAATTGCCGCAGACTTAGACAATAAAGAAGTTGCGATCAAAGATCCAAGTGACGAAGAGATCGGCTATTGGAATGATTTAAAAGCACTTGCCGGGAAAAGAGCTATAGATCCTAAGGATATAGTGTTTTGTTCACTACGAGATTATGAAGAAGCAGAAGCACATCTTCTGAAACTTTACGGTATCAAAAATTACTCGACTTCTAAGATAACTTATGATGGAGTCAAGAAAGTCGTAGAACATATCTTTGATGATCTGGCTCATTGTGATCATATTTACGTATCTTTTGACGTAGACAGTATAGATCCTCTTTATATACCTGGAACCGGTACGCCATCAGCAGGTGGACTTAGTTTTGAACAAGCCTTACAATTAAATATGGAACTAATAAAAAATCCTAAAGTATGTTGTTGGGAAAGTGCGGAGATCAATCCTATTTTAGATAAACAAAATATCTCAGGTAAATACTCGTTTGTGATTCTTGATGAAGTCACGAAGAGTTTGATTGAGAATTATTAGTCTGCATCAAATCAAAAACCTTATTTTAATTTGAAAATAGTTAAAATATACCTTCAAAAGTAGAAGGAGAAGGTTTTGAATATACTTATAACAGGCGGTGCAGGCTATATCGGTAGTCATGTCGCAAAACAACTATTGGAAACAACGGAAAACGAGATCATCATCCTAGATAATCTTAGCACAGGAAGTACGAGAACTTTAGATACTTTAAACTCTATACGAGATTTTAAGTTTATCAAGCTTGATCTCAAAGAGTTTGACAAAGTAAATAGCGTTTTGAAAAATAATAAAATCGATACAATCATCCATTTTGCTGCGAGCATAGTTGTACCTGAATCTGTTGAAAACCCCCTAAAATACTATATGAATAACACAGTTAATACGACAAATTTGATAAAATGTGCAGTGCAAAACGGTATTGGCAAATTTATATTCAGCTCAACAGCCGCAACATATGGAGAACCTGCAGATTTACCGGAAAACGGTATAGATGAATCTTATCCAACCAATCCGATCAATCCTTATGGAATGAGCAAACTTATGAGTGAACGAGTCATACAAGATACGGCTGTAGCCCATAAAGATTCTCAATATGTGATTTTTAGATACTTTAATGTAGCAGGTGCAGATATAAATTATAAAGATGACAAATTATGCCCAAGAATCGGACAATCTTTCCCAAATGCAACTCATCTCATCAAAATTGCTAGTGAATGTGCGTTAGGCAAGAGACAAAATATGTCAATATTCGGTGATGATTTTGCAACGATTGATGGAACCGGAGTTAGGGATTATATACATGTTGATGATTTGGCAGATGCACATATAAAAGCTATAAATTATCTCGATAAAAACCCTAGCGGTATATTCAATGTCGGCTATGGAAAAGGTTACTCTGTCAAAGAAGTGATAGGAGCTATGAAAAAAGTCACAGGAGTTGATTTTCAAGTCCATCTTGCTCCAAGAAGAGCAGGTGATCCGGCTGCTTTGATATCAGATAATAGCAAAATAAAAAGTAAAATGAATTGGACTCCAAAATATGAAGATTTGACACTTATATGCCAAAGTGCTTACGAATGGGAGAAAAATCTAGACTAAGGTGATCTGATTAATCTTTAATAAAGACAAAAATAGTAAAATTCAATAAATGAATTTTACAAAGGAGTTAAGATATTGCAACAAGATGAACTTACATTGGCCGTTCTTAGAAATCTTGATGAAATTAAAACTCAAAAATCACTTGCGGAAAAACTCGGTTTGAGTGTAGGAAAGATCAACTATGTGATCAAAGCACTGGTAGACAAAGGCTTCATAAAAGCAGAAAACTTTTTTGCCAATAAAAACAAAAACCAATATAAATATCTATTGACACAAAAAGGCATACAAGAGAAACTGATACTAACCGAAAAATTTATTGCAAGAAAGAAAAAAGAGTATGACGAACTTGTAGAAGAGCTTGAAAAGATGAGAAGTTAGATATGACCAATATTATCCTGTGTGGTGGCAACGGAACGAGACTGTGGCCGATCAGTCGAACACTGTATCCAAAGCAATTTGTAAAACTTTTTTATGATAAATCACTGTTTCAACTCACCGTCAAGAGAAATTCTAAGGTTTGTCAATCTCAATTTATTGTATCAAATGCAGAACAATATTTTCTAGCCCTAGATCAGCTAGAGGAGTTGGGTTTGAAGCATAATTCCTACATGCTGGAACCAATAGGAAGAAATACGGCACCTGCTATAGCACTAGCTTGCCTTGCACTTCAAAAAGATGAGATCGTATTGGTGACGCCATCAGATCATTTGATCAAAAATGAACTTGAATATGAAGTAGTTTTGCAAAAGGCAAAAGCGTTAGCAGAAAAAGATTTTTTGGTTACGTTTGGCATCAAACCAGGTTATGCAGAAACGGGGTTTGGGTATATTGAAGCTGATGGTGAGGATGTCAGTGCATTTCATGAAAAACCTGATGTACAAACGGCGAGTAGTTATCTCGAAAGTGGAAATTATTATTGGAATTCCGGAATGTTCTGCTTTAGAGCAGGCGTATTTTTAGAGGAGTTACAAACCTATGCTCCTGAGATTTACAAGACTTGTAAGAGGGCATTTGATAATAGACAGCTTATTGCAGACAATCAACTGCGTATCCGACATGAAGACATGATCAAGATACCGGAAGACAGTATTGATTATGCCGTAATGGAAAAATCCAAAAAAGTAAAAATCGTTCCATCCGATATATCTTGGAGCGATGTAGGAAGTTTTGATTCACTCTCGTGCGAACTGCCAAATGACGAGAACAATAATCTTATCATGTCAAACAAAAATGTTGAAACGATTGATATAGAAGATTGTATCATCGTGGATACCGAGGATTCACTTTTGGTATGCAAAAAAGGTAGCAGCCAAAAAGTAAAAGATATTGTCACAAGATTAAAGAGCGAAAAATCAGAACTCCCAAATATCCATCTCACAGGTTATCGTCCTTGGGGAACTTATACGGTTCTGGAAGATTCAATGGGTTACAAAATCAAACGGATCGAGGTCAAACAAGGGAAAAGACTCTCATTACAGAAACATTTTCATAGAAATGAACACTGGATTGTCTTAAGCGGATGTGCCACGGTGACGATTGAAGATCAGGTATTTACGGTAAGTCCAAATGAGAGCACCTATATAAAAGCAGGGGATATTCACAGACTTGAAAATAAAGGAAAGTTACCTTTGGTGATAATCGAAGTACAAGTCGGTGAGTACACAGGAGAGGATGATATTGTAAGGCTAGAAGATGACTTTAAAAGGGAATAATTAAATGGAAAAGAAAAAAGTAGCACTGATAACAGGTATAACAGGACAGGACGGGAGTTATTTAGCAGAGTTTTTACTTAAAAAAGGATACGAGGTTCATGGTATCAAAAGAAGAAGTTCTCTTTTTAATACCGATAGAATCGATCATCTTTACCAAGATCTACACGAAAAAGATGTCAATTTACATCTTCATTATGGCGATATGACAGACAGTATGAATCTAACGCGCATCATCCAAGAGACGCAGCCTGATGAGATCTATAATCTTGCGGCGATGAGTCATGTTCATGTGAGTTTTGAGACACCGGAATACGTGGCAAATGCAGATGGTACGGGAACACTTAGGATACTAGAAGCCGTAAAATTACTCGGATTAGAGAAAAAAACAAGAATCTATCAGGCAAGTACATCAGAACTATTTGGAAAAGTACAAGAGACACCACAAAGTGAAACGACACCGTTTTATCCGAGAAGTCCTTATGCTGTGGCGAAAATGTACGCATACTGGATCACGGTAAACTACCGTGAAGCTTACGGGATGTTTGCATGTAACGGCATCCTTTTTAATCATGAATCTCCTGTCAGGGGTGAGACATTCGTAACAAGAAAGATCACTCGTGCTGCATCTAAGATAGCACTAGGTCTTCAAGATAAACTCTATCTTGGAAATCTGGATGCAAAACGCGACTGGGGTCATGCAAAAGATTATGTGCGTATGATGTGGATGATCCTTCAGACTTCTCAGCCAGAAGATTGGGTCATCGCAACAGGGCAGACAACGACCGTGCGAGATTTTGTAAAGATGTCATTTGCATATGCAGGCATCGAACTGGAGTTCAAAGGCGAGGGCGTAGATGAAAAAGCCTATGTCAAGTCTTGTTCAAATCCAGAGTACCAAGTAGAAATAGGCAAAGAGGTTGTGGCAGTAGATCCAAGATATTTTAGACCGACAGAAGTCGATCTTCTTTTAGGCGATCCTTCAAAAGCGGAACAAAAATTAGGCTGGAAGAGAGAGTATAAATTACAAGATTTGGTTGATGATATGATGAAATCAGATCTCAAACTGATGACCAAAGAGCAATACCTCAAAGACGGTGGCTATACTATCATGAATTATTTTGAATAGGATTTGGCTTTGTTAAAGATATTGATAACAGGCTCAAACGGTATGGTTGGAAAGAATATTGCCACATATCCAAAAGGTAGCCAATATTTACTTTTAACACCATCTAGTAGTGAATTGAACTTGCTTGATAAAAATAGTGTTGATACTTATATGAAATCAAACAATCCAGACATTGTGATCCACTGTGCAGGCATAGTCGGTGGCATACAAGCCAATATGGCACATCCTGTTAAGTTTCTAGTAGAAAATACCCAAATGGGACTCAATATCATCATGAGTGCACACGAATCCGGAGTAAAAAAGTTTATCAATATGAGTAGTTCATGTATGTATCCAAGAGAAGCAAAAAACCCACTAGCGGAGGAGTTGATCTTGAAGGGTGAATTAGAGCCAACCAATGAAGGCTATGCAATTGCCAAGATCACATCGACAAGATTATGTGAATACATACATAGAGAAGATTCTGCATTTGAGTATAAAACGGTTATCCCGTGCAACTTATATGGCAAATATGACAAATTTGATCCTAAACACTCTCATATGCTTCCGGCAGTCATTAAAAAAATACATGATGCCAAAATAAATCAGAGTGAAACGCTAGATATCTGGGGTGATGGAGAAGCCAGAAGAGAGTTCATGTATGCCGAAGACTTGGCGGATTTTGTTTATTACGCTTTGGAAAACTTTGAGAAGATGCCTCAAAATATCAATGTAGGATTGGGACATGACTATACGATCAACGAATACTATAGCACGATAGCTGAAGTCATAGGTTATAAAGGTGAATTTGTACATGACTTAACAAAACCAGTTGGGATGAGGCAAAAACTCATAGATGATACAAAACTTCAAGCATTTGGATGGAGATATAAAACACCTCTAAAAGAGGGTATTAAAAAAATATATGATTATTATTTACAAGAGGTAATTCATGATAAGTAACTATCCGTTAGCAACGTCAACTTGGGATGAAAAAGAGCTACAAGCGATACAAAGTGTTATTGATAAAGATATCTTTACAATGGGTGAAAGTGTTGCGCAATTTGAAAAGGATTTTGCTAAGTTCCTAGATAAAAGATATTGTGTTATGGTTAGTTCCGGATCTGCTGCCAATCTTATAGCAACAGCAGCCCTCTTTTTTACAAAAAATCCAATGCTCAAGAGAGGTGATGAGGTTATCGTACCGGCAGTTTCATGGTCAACAACTTATTTTCCATTGCAACAATACGGATTGAAATTAAAATTTGTTGATATAGACTTAGAAACACTCAACTACGATCTAAATGCTCTCAAGAGTGCTGTAACTCAAAAAACCAAGATGATCATGGTTGTCAATCTTCTTGGAAACCCAAATGATTTTGATGTAATCAAAGATATTATAAAAGACCAAGACATCTTTATACTTGAAGACAACTGTGAGTCAATGGGAGCAGAATACAAAGAAAAACAAGCGGGAACTTTTGGTATCATGGGAACATTTTCGACATTTTTTTCTCATCATATGGCTACGATGGAAGGTGGTTTTGTTGTGACGGACGATGAAGAACTGTATCACATACTACTTTCGCTTAGAGCTCATGGTTGGACGAGAAATCTACCTAGCGAAAATAAAGTATCAAAGAAGAGTGATAACTGGTTTGAAGAATCATTTCGTTTTGTATTGCCTGGATACAATGTAAGACCCGTGGAGATGAGTGGAGCCATAGGAATAGAGCAACTTAAAAAACTGCCATCCTTTTTAGAACAAAGAAGAGAAAATGCAAAACTATTTATAGAGCTTTTTAAAGACCATCCTGATTTTATGATTCAAAAAGATATATCAAAGAGCTCATGGTTTGGTTTTTCGCTCATCATAAAACCGACTTCAAAACTTAAAAGAGATGAGGTAGTGAAAAAACTCATGAAGTATAATATAGACTGTCGTCCGATCGTGACTGGCAATTTTGTAAAAAATGAAGTGATGAAGTTTTTTGATTATGAAATCCATGATGAACTTAAAAATGCGGATTATCTGCATGAACATGGATTTTTTGTAGGAAATTCACAAGTTGACCTGAGCGAAGAGATAAAATATTTGATAGAGGTATTATCATGAAAGTTGTATTATTAGCCGGGGGATACGGGACACGAATAGCTGAAGAGACGGATATAAAACCAAAGCCTATGGTCGAGATAGGGGGAAAGCCGATTTTATGGCATATCATGAAGATATACTCTCATTATGGATTTAATGATTTTGTCATCTTGCTTGGTTATAAAGGGTACTACATCAAAGAGTATTTTGCAAACTATTTTTTACACCAAAGCGACATTACGATCGATATGCAGACCAATAAAATGGAAGTTCACAACAACACGAGTGAGCCTTGGAAAGTAACACTTGTAGATACGGGCCTGGACACTATGACAGGTGGTAGGATCAAAAGAGCTCAGAATTATATTGGCAATGAATCATTTTTATTGACTTATGGTGATGGTGTGAGTGATATTGACATAGCTGCAAGTATTGCATTTCATAAATCAAACGGAAAAACGGTTACGATGACGGCGATACAGCCAGAGGCAAGATTTGGAAATCTTGATATTGATGAAAAACAGAATATTAAAAAATTCATAGAAAAACCAAAGACAGAAGCCGGGTGGATCAACGGTGGCTTTTTTGTTTGTGAACCCGAAGTGTTCGATTATATCTCTGATGACGAAAGTTGTATATTTGAACAAGAACCGTTACAAAATTTGGCACTTGAAGGCAAGATGAGTGCATACAAGCATGACGGATTCTGGCAACCTATGGATACGCTAAGAGACAATCAAAAACTTAATAAACTTTGGAAAGAGAACAAAGCTCCTTGGAAAGTATGGCAATGAAAAATTTATTTAGTGGGATATATGAAAATAAAACGGTTCTAATCACGGGGCATACTGGGTTTAAGGGATCATGGCTTGCATATTGGCTTTCCAGAATGGGTGCAAATGTTGTCGGCTATTCTCTGGAAACACCGACGCTCCCCAATCATATATCTGCACTAAATCTTGATATCGTCTCTATTCTTGGTGATATAAGAGACTTGGATAAACTAAACCAAACTTTTCAAACTTATAAACCAGATATCGTGTTCCATCTGGCGGCACAAGCGCTTGTGCGGCCTTCTTATGAAAATCCAATCGAAACTTATGAAACCAATGTTATAGGAACACTAAAAGTTCTTGAAGTATGTAAAAATGCAAAAGTAAAAGCCATAGTAAATATCACAAGCGATAAAGCCTATGAAAACAAAGAGTGGATATGGGGTTATCGTGAAAATGATCCGATGGGTGGGTATGACCCCTACAGTTCATCCAAAGGATGTGCAGATATATTGGCCAGTTCTTATCGGAATTCATATTTTAACATTTCGGATTACAAAAAAACTCACAATACACTACTTGCGACTTGTAGAGCAGGCAATGTTATAGGCGGTGGTGACTGGGCAAAAGATCGGCTCATAACAGATATCATGCTCTCTGTTTCGCAAGGAAAAAAAGTCAGTATCCGAAATCCAAAAGCGACCCGTCCTTGGCAACATGTGCTAGAGCCTCTTAGCGGCTATCTGTTGGTTGGACAAAAACTTCTTGAAGAAGAAGTAGTATTTAGTGATGCTTGGAATTTTGGTCCAAGTGATGAGGGTAGCATAACGGTTGAAGAAGTGGTAAAAAATGTTAAAAAACATTGGGATAAGATCGACTATGAAATAAATAAAAACCCAAATCAACTACATGAAGCAAATCTTCTAAAATTAGATTGCTCAAAAGCACATATACTTTTGAAGTGGAAAGATGTCTGGGACAGTGATACGACATTTGAGAAGACTGTAAAATGGTACAAGGCTTTTTATGAAAAAGGAAACATTTTAACTGCGGAAGATCTAGAGATTTATGTTAGTGACGCAAAATTAAAAAATATAGAGTGGACACAATGAAAATATCAGATTATTTAGTAGACTTTTTATTGGAAAAATACATAGATAAGGTATTTGGATATATTGGTGGTGCTGTTGCACATATTTACCACTCCATAGATAAAAATGATAAAATAGAAATCATCAATTGTATCAACGAGCAAGGGGCAGCTTTTGCAGCAGAGGGATACTCCAGAATAACTGGAAAGTCAGGGGTGACACTAGCAACAAGTGGACCTGGGGCAACGAACTTGATAACTTCAATCGGTAGTTGTTATTTTGATTCAGTGCCAACTTTATTTATAACCGGGCAGGTCAATACTTATGAATACAAATATGACAAACCTGTTCGACAAATCGGTTTTCAAGAAACGGATATTGTAAGTATCGTTAAACCAATCGTCAAATATGCTGTCATGATTGATAAAATAGAAAATATAAGATATGAACTTGAAAAAGCATATTATATTTCACAACACGGCAGGAAAGGTCCAGTTCTAGTGGATATCCCTATGAATATCCAAAGGAGTGAAGTAGAGATTGATAGCTTAAAATCTTTTTTTGATAGCGAAGAATATCAACAATATAGCAATAAAAGTGACTATTTTATAGATGAAGCTATAGATACGTTAAATCATTCAAAAAGACCTGTTGTGTTAGTAGGAGGCGGTGTTAGAATTGCAAATGCTCAAGAGGAACTCTTAGAATTTCTAAAAAAATATAATATGCCGATTGTATACTCATTGATGGGGAAAGATGCTATCAGTGAAGAGTATGAATACAATATGGGTTTAATTGGTGCCTATGGCAATAGATATGGAAATTTGACATTGGCAAATAGTGATCTGATACTTGTCTTAGGTTCGAGACTTGACACAAGACAGACAGGAACAAATTTAGATACTTTTGCAAGAGAAGCAAAAATTATACAAGTAGATATAGATAAAGATGAATTGGGTTCTAAAATCAAAGTAGATTTAAAAATATGCTCAGATACAAAAGAATTTCTGGAGAAAATAAATACTAAGTCTTTAGAAATTGATACGAGGGATTGGTTAAAGCATCTGAACATTTATAAGAGTAGATTCTCTTCTATTGTTGGGATCGATAACAATGAAAAAATACCAAATTTAGTTGTCTCTAAAATAGCTAAGTTCCTAAAAGATGAAGTCGTTTGTGTCGATGTAGGACAACATCAAATGTGGACGGCACAATCTTTAAATACAAAAGCAAATCAAAGAGTTCTTTTCTCCGGTGGTATGGGTGCTATGGGATTTGCTCTGCCTACTTCCATAGGAGCTTGTATCGCTTCAGGCAAAAGGACGGTCGTTATTGCGGGGGATGGCGGTATTCAGATGAATATACAAGAATTAGAGGTAATAAAAAGACGGAATTTACCCATTAAGATCTTTATCTTAAACAACAAAAACTTAGGAATGGTAAGACAATTTCAAGAGTTGTATTTTGATAAACGATATTCTGGAACGGTTGATGATTATAGCGTACCTGATTTAGTAGGCATAGCCAAAGCTTATGGTATAGATTCAAAACTTATAACTGATATGAATAGTATTGAAGAAGAATTAGAAAAGGTTTTTTCAAGCGATAAACCAGAACTTATAAATATTGAATTGCCAGTCCAAATGACTACTGTTGAGCCTAAATTGATAGTGAATAAGCCTATTGAAGATATGCATCCATTTCTTGCGGAAGATGTATTGCGTTCACTTATGATAATAAAGCCTTTAGAAGATTAAATGAACATCTTTATAACAGGCTCAAACGGATTTATAGGTTCCCACCTAAAAGAATATTTGCAAAAAAACTATATCCATTACACTCTTTTCACACCATCTAGCAAAGAGTTGGATTTGGCTGATGAAAAAGCGGTTGATAACTATATTTTGTCACATAAAATCGACTTGATCATTCATCTTGCAAATCGCGGTGGAGGAAGAGATACGAGTGATATGAAAAATGTGACAGAGTATAATCTTCGGATATTTTTCAATATCGCTAAACATGAACAAAATGTAAAAAAGATCATCTCTTTTGGAAGCGGTGCAGAGTATAGTAAACATAAACCTATAGTGGATGCGAAAGAAGATGACTACCTTCAGGCAATGCCGTTGGATGAGTATGGGTTTTATAAATCTATCACATCAAGATATATCGAAAGATCAGATAACATCGTGCAGCTTCGCATCTTTGGAGCGTATGGGGAGTATGAGAATTATCGGTTTAAATTTATCTCCAATGCAATCGTGAAAAATATACTGAAACTACCGATAGTGATCAATAAAAATGTCTATTTTGATTATATTTATATAGATGATTTAGTTACGATGATTGATTGGTTTATACATCATGACAATCAAGAAAAAATCTATAATGCGACTACCGGGAAGAAAGTGGATTTGATCACTTTAGCCAATATTGTCAATGAAGCAAGCGATTTTAAATCTGAGATTAAAGTCTTAAATGATGGATTAAATCATGAGTATACATCGAACAATGAAAGAATTTTAAAAGAGTTGGATGATTTTCAGTTTACTTCTCATCAAGATGCTATAAGAAAGATGAGAGAGTATTATAAGTGTAACGTTAATAATTTAGACAAAGAAAGCATCATAAATGATCCCTACCTTAAGAAAATAGAAAACATGTGGAAAGGCAAATAATGACAAAAGAGCAGCAGCTGAAACAAGAGATATTAGATAAGACAAAAGAGTATTATGAACTGGTACATAAACCAAACCAGACCAAAGAGTTTGTAGCAGGAAAGTCTCGCGTGAACTACGCAGGACGCGTGTTTGATGAAAAAGAGATGATAAACCTGGTAGATAGTTCGCTTGATTTTTGGTTGACTTATGGAGATTACTCTAAAATATTTGAAAAAAAACTGGCTCAATTTTTAGGCGTTAGATGGGCATTTCTTGTAAACTCCGGAAGTAGTGCAAACCTGCTAGCCTTTTATGCTCTAACATCGCCACTTCTAAAAGAGCGACAGATCAAACGAGGTGATGAAGTCATAACCGTTGCTGCAGGATTTCCTACAACTATTGCCCCTATCGTACAATATGGTGCAGTGCCTGTATTTGTAGATATGGAACTGACTCATTTTAATATAGATGTGACCCAATTAGAAAAAGCACTAAGTCCAAAAACAAAAGCTGTTATGATAGCACATACTTTGGGAAATCCGTTTAATATCAAAGCTGTGAAAGAGTTCTGTGATCAACATAACCTTTGGCTTGTAGAGGATAACTGTGATGCACTTGGCAGCCTTTATGATAATAAGCCGACAGGAACATGGGGAGATATCGGAACATCAAGTTTTTATCCTCCACATCATATGACCATGGGTGAAGGAGGAGCGACTTATACCGACAATCCTCTACTTAAAAAGATAATGCTCAGTATGAGAGACTGGGGGAGAGACTGTTGGTGTGAGAGTGGTGTGGATAATACCTGTGGAGCAAGATTTTCACAAAGCTTTGGATCACTGCCAAAAGGGTATGATCATAAATATGTCTATTCTCACTTCGGATTTAATCTAAAAGTATCAGATATGCAAGCTGCAGTCGGCGTGGCACAACTTGAGAAGTTTCCAAGCTTCGTAGAGAAAAGAAAAGAGAATTTTAAAAAACTCTACAATGGACTTAAAGAGATCAATGAACTCCAACTTGTAGAAACACAACCAAACTCAGATCCTAGCTGGTTTGGATTTATGATGACATTAAAAGATGGCGTAAAGTTCACTAGAAATGAACTGGTAGAATTTCTAGAGAACAATAATATCCAAACAAGAAATCTTTTTGCAGGAAATATGCTCAGACATCCTATGTTTGACAGTATGATAGAAGATAAAGATTATAGAGTGATCAATGAACTGACTAACACGGATAAGATCATGACAGATAGCTTTTGGATAGGGTTATATCCAGGTATGGGCGATGAAGCAATCGGGTACATGATTGAAAAAATTAGAGAGTTTTGTGCAAAATAAATGAAAATTTTATATGTGGATTTACAATATGATTATGGCATAAAGGCCCGTGGTAAAAATATAATAGGCCTTGATGGTTTTAAAGACTCCTTTGAGAAACTAGGTCATGAAGTGGTCATGTTCTATTATGATGAGTATTTAAATAATACAAATCCTCTGCAAGAAAAACTTAAAGAAGTTGCAGACAAAGAAGGACCTGATCTAATATTTTTTTCACTCTTTTTGGATCAATTTGAGCTTGATACTCTGGATTATCTGAAATCAAAATATACGACGGTAAACTGGTTTGGAGATGACCAGTGGAGATTTGATAGTTTTACTTATGAGTATGCAACTCATTTTACATACTGTATTACCACAGATAAATTTTCTATACCAAAATACAAGAAAATAGGTCAAAATAATGTCATTTACAGTCAATGGGCAGCAATAAATAGTCATCAGATACCAAAATTTGAAGGCTATAAATATGATGTAACTTTTGTAGGAGGTTTTCATCCCTATAGAAAGTGGTTTATCAATACTCTGAAAAAAAGAGGCATAAATGTCGAAGCATTTGGCAACGGCTGGGAAAATGGACCTTTGAGTGGAAATGATATGAATAAGTTGTTTACTAGTTCTAAGATAAACTTAAATATTGGAAATAGCAATAGTTTTGATATTCGATATTTATTGAGTTATTGGAAAGCCATACCCTTGCTATTTAGAAGTCAAAAAAATGCTAGCCAAATCAAAGCAAGAAATTTTGAAATACCATATTTTGGTGGATTTCAGCTAACAGATTATGCTCCATCTATAGAAAATTATTTTAATATCGGTAAAGAGTTAGTATGTTATATAGATGTCGATGAAGCAGAATTATTGATTCGATATTATCTAGAAAATGAGAGCGAAAGAGAAATGATAAAAAACAAATCTCATGAAAAAGCTATACAAGAACATGGATATATAAACAGATTGAGAGATGTTTTGGAGCAAATAAAATGAAAAAAGCATGTATAGTCGTTGCTCCAACATATCAGAAAAATAAACTTTTTGATCTATCGGATAAATTGATCAATAGAGATAATTGTATGTTTCCTTTTTTCTTGTTAAAAGAAAGACTGTATGAAAACGGTTATATCTTAGCTACACACGATATAAACACTATTGAAGAATCAGATATTGTGATCTATAATGAAATGCCGAAAGTATTACCTGAAAAAAGGGATATACATAAATCATATCTGCTGATATTTGAGAGTGAGCTGATTCGACCTGACAATTGGGATATCTCAAAGCATGATTACTTTCATAAAATATTTACTTGGCAAGATGATATCATAGACAATAAAAAATATTTTAAGTTTAATTTCGCACAAAATATACCAAAGACTATAGCTAAAGATCTGTCTAAAAAAGAAAAGCTTTGCACTCTTATCTCAGGTAATAAAAAAGTAAATCATCCACTGGAACTTTATACAAAAAGAATTGAAGCTATAAAATGGTTTGAAAAGAATCATCCTGAAGATTTTGATTTTTATGGCATAGGTTGGGATAAATTTTCACACCCAAATAAATATATAAACTATTTTTTATCCAAAACTAATATGGCAACTTTACTTCAACCAAAATTTTCAAGTTATAAAGGTAGGATAGATTCTAAAAGAGAGGTTTTAGAAAAATATAAATTTTCTATTTGTTATGAAAATGCAAGAGATATACCAGGGTATATAACAGAAAAGATATTTGATTGCTTTTTCGCTGGATGTATCCCAATCTATTGGGGTGCAAATAATATAACAGAATATATCCCAAAAGAGTGTTTTATAGATAAAAGAAAATTTGATAGTTATGAAAAACTGTACAAGTTTTTGAAACATATGAGTGAGGAACAATATTTGGAATATTTGAACAATATCGAACAATATTTAAATAGTAAAAATATCCATCAGTTTAGTAGTAAATTCTTTGTAGATCAGCTGATTGAGAATGTTGTATGAAATTATTGACTTTAGCATTACCTGTATATAATGGAGAGACTTGTATAGGACTTACTCTGGAAAGTATTGATAAAGCTTTGGAAGCTTTATCATCCCAGGAAAAACAGATAGTTGAAATTTTGGTTTCGGATAATAAATCTATTGATGGCACATCACAAGTTATCAAAAAATTTATAAACCAAGACCTAGATATAAATTATTATTGCAACGAAATAAATATAGGTTATGATGCAAATATTGATGCCTTGGTTGAGCGGTCAAGCGGAAAGTATGTTTGGTTCTTGGGGTGCGGTGAACAAATTAAGAGTAATGCCTTGCACAGATTAATTGAGCAATTAAATGTTGAACAAGAATATACAAATATTCTTGTAGACTTTGATATATATGATGAACAAAAACAAGAGCTTACTGAATCAAGAGTATTTGATTTTGATAATGATATCCTCATTGAGTCAAAGAATGATTTTCCCGTTGATAAATATGGAACCGCCGTATCTTCAAATGTTATTAATAAAAATAAATGGCAACAAATTACAAAGAATAAACTTGTCGTAGATGGTTGGTGCCATGTTGAAAGAATTTTAGATATGATTGCATTAGAAGATAACTCCAAAACATTGTTGTTGACTATGCCATTTTTTACTCTTTTTAGAGAAAAAAATGGTTGGTGGACTAAATCAAATAGTTACTTATTATTATTGGTGATGCTACATATTCAAGTCATTGAAAGTATGTTGAATAAAGGGTATAAAAAAGAAATTGTTCAAATTTTAAAATTAAAACAGTCTAGACTTACACTACTTATGTCCATTGTACAATCAAAAGAGTATGGAATGAAGCTAGACTATAAAGTTTTTTTCAATATGGTAAAATTATTTAAATATGACTATTTCTTTTGGATAGTTACAGTTCCTCTTTTACTTATACCACAGAAATTAATATTTATTCCTAGGTCAATTTTTAAATTATATAAAACAATAAAAAGTTCTATCAAATAATGTCGAAATCAATTTTTTTAAAAGGATTGTCTTTCAGTTATTTAAGACAAGTTACTACTTTGCTTACAGGGATTATATCGGTTCCTTTAATGCTTCATTATTTTGGGGCTACTTTGTTTGGTATATGGGCATTGATTCTTGGATTAGCCGGTTATTTAAATAACATTTCATTTGGTATACCATCAGCTATGAGTACGTTAGTTGCAAAAACTGCAAATCAAAATGAAAAATATAAGATTCTCCAAAAATCTACGTTGATTTTAAGCGCTATAGTATTTGCATTGTTGTTTGCCTTTTTATTATCAATCTATATAGACACAAATTGGATCATTACCCTGTTGGGAAACATTGCAAATCAATATGTATCAGTTACAAAGCAAATCTTTATTTTATTTGTAATTATTACACTTCTCAAGATTCCACTTAATTTATATATACAATTTTTTGTTGGAATGAATTTAATATATATATTTGAAATATACCAAACTCTAAGCATATTTTTTAATTTTTTAGTCTTATTGGTAGTTGTATACTTAAAACTCGATATATATTATTTTGCCTTCTTGACATTGGGGCTGCAGATTTTACTTAATATGGTTTCAGTAATCCATGTAATGATCAAATTTAGGTATCTCAAAATAAGCGTAAGTTACGAAGATAAAATTTTAAATAAAGACATTATAAAAAGTGGATTTGCCTTTTTTCAAGTAGGAATTGCAGTGAGTGTTGTCTGGAGTACTGATAATTTAGTTATAAATCATTTTCTATCTCCAGAATTTATTACGCCTTATGCAATTGCATTTAAAATGTTCACATATATATTTATTTTTTCGGCCATGATAAATGGAGTAGTAGGTCCAATCTATGGCAATGCTTTTTCAGAAGGAAACTTTGAAAAAATAAATAGATATTCTTCTTCTATATTAAAAGTACTTCCTGTAATAGGTGGATTTGTTTGGTTCTCTTTAATATTTTTTGCAAAGGATGTTATTTACTTATGGACTGGAACTGAAAAAGCATTTGGCGGTTATTTGTTAATATTTGCATTAGGTCTTTATGGTTTTATCCTATCATATGTAAATACGTTTGCTACTATTATTTATAGCTTGAATCTTGCAAACAAAGTACTTCTTATAATATGGGGAGAAGCTGTGTTGAATTTTATCTTATCAATCATTTTAGTAAAGTACTTTGGAATAGGTGGTGTGGCATTAGCTACGGCATTAGCTGCATTCTTCACGGGATTTATATTCTTATCTAGGTATATCGAAAAATTAACAGATAAAGAAATATCATTTAATTATGATTTTAATAAAAAGCATTTTTTTATATTGGTTATGCCTTCTGTATTAATATCGATGTTTTCAGTTCAAATTAACATATTTTGGTTCAAATTAATTTTATTTATTGTATTGAGTTTTATATATATTTATTTTACTTGGAAATTTGTAGAACAGGCAGATAAGCAAATTATTATAAATATTTTAAAAAGGAAGGTATGAAATTGCAAAATCGCCCATTAGTATGTATTTGCATCCCACATTATAATAATAAAGATACTATATCTGCGACTTTGGATAGCATTCTGAATCAAACATATCAAAATATCATTATAAAAGTTTTTGACAATGCTTCTACAGACGGTAGTATAGAGATTTTAAAAGAGTATGAAAAAAAATATTCAAATATAAAAATATTTCAAAATAAAGAAAATATCGGTGGAGAAGCTAATTTTACAAAGTGCATAGAAGGTTTGGAGGGAGATTTTGGTGCAATATACCATGCTGACGATATTTATAAGCCAAATATGGTAGAAATGCAAGTTAAATTTTTATCTAAAAATGACATCTCAGCTATTTTTGTAAGAGCAGACTTGATAGATGATAATGCACGAATTATAGGTGAGCAATTTTTCCCTGAAGAGCTCAAAGATAAGAAATATCATCGGTTTAATTTTCAAGAATTATTCAAATTGATTTTGAAGTATGATAATTTTTTGATCACACCAAGTGTTATGGCCAAAGTCGATATTTATAAAAATCAAATCAAATCATGGAATGGTGATAAATTTAAAACATCGGCTGATCTGGATGTATGGTTGAGATTTAGCGAGATCAAAGATATCGGTATTATCACTGACAAGCTTATTTCGTATCGTGTGTCAACTGCAAGTTTTTCTTATCGTATCAAATTTAAAAGAGTAGTACCAAGGGATATGTTTTTAGTTATAGATTTTTATCTTAGTAAATATCATAATTTAAACTTTGATTTAGCAGATTATAAGTATCTAAAATTTAAAGATAATATTTTGGTGGTTAGCAATAAAATTTTAAATAAACAATTGGTTCGATCAAAAGATATTGCATTGTTTGATCCAGGTTTGATTCGTAAGGTTTTATTTGACAAGAGAAAATTTAAAATCTTTATCTTTGCCTCTTTACTTAAAATGCTAATGCTTATTGGATTGAATAAAACTCTGCGATACATTGTTAAAAAAGTTCATAATATACCCGAGGATATTGAATTTTGAAGCTATTATTAAATGCACTGGGGATTCAAGATTCAGGTGGGGTCACCGTACTTGAAAAAGTTCTCCAAGAGTGTACGCAAGAAGCCAACAATCACTATTTAATCATTTGCAACGACAATAAAAATATCAGATTATTGGTAGAAAAATATCGCGACATAAGTTATCTTGTATTTAAAACTGTAGAATTAAAAAGCTTTTTACATAGACTCTACTATGAAAATGTAACTTTTAGAAAACTGATCAAAAAAGAAAGTATTGATCTCGTTTATAATTTCTCAGGCTCGGCACAGTTTTTTTCAAAGATCCCACAGATAACCAAAATCCAAAATCTTTTGTTTTACTGCAAAAAGATCGATGCGTTATATTTTAAAAACAAACAATACATACTATGGCTGAAGCAGATTTTCTTAAGAAGAGTAGTTTTTCACGCTATGTTACGGCAGACGAAGTATGTTGAGATACAATCAGCTCATGTAAAAGAGCAAATCGCTGATTTTATGGATATCTCAGACAAGCAGTTTTTTGTTAAAAGCGATATAGATGTTTCCATGCAGCTTTTTTGTCACCCAAAAGAGTATGATTGGAGCCGGAAAATAAACTTTTTATATATTGTCGGGCCACATTTCGAGTATTTGCATAAAAATTTTATAGATTTTACAAATGCCATGATGAAGCTAAGAGAGCTAAATATCAACTTTGAGATCTCAGTGACGCTTACAAAAGAGCAACTCCATAACTCCTCGATCTGGAATCGAGATTTAGATGAGCGGACGAATTTCTTAGGATATATCAATACCAGAGAAGAGGCTGAAAATATATTTACCGACAACACGATCTTGGTATCTACATCGGTTATAGAAACTCTTGGACTGCACGTGGTAGAAGCAGTGCAAAATGGAATTTTGGCGATAAGCCCAGAAGAAACGTATGCCAAAAGTGTTTACGGAGACCATGTCTTGAGCTATAAATTGTTTGATATGAACTCTTTGGTCGATGTGATACAAAGGATTGTTTTATTAGATAATAATGATATAACAGATACAATTCTTAAGAATCAGCAATATCTGATAAAAAATGAAAATAGCAAATATCACAGTATTATAAATATATTTGAAAAGGTAGCACATGTTCAAAAATAAAATCTTGCTTATCACAGGAGGCACCGGTTCCTTCGGCAATGCCGTTCTTCGTAACTTTTTGGATACTGACATCAAAGAGATCAGAATATTTTCTCGCGATGAGTTGAAACAAGATGATATGAGAAAGAAATACAACAATGATAAGCTGAAATTTTATATCGGAGATGTGCGAGATATAAACTCACTGGATGATGCCTTCAAAGGTGTTGATTTT
>JAWVXD010000005.1:0-240485 GCA_033723415.1 Sulfurospirillaceae bacterium | reverse complement strand
ATAGTAGAGTTAAAAAATTTACAAAGTTTATATTTAAGTGGTAATGGATTCACAGCATTACCCAAAGAGATAGTAGAGTTAAAAAATTTACAAAGTTTAGATTTAAGTCGTAATGGATTAAAAGAATTCCCAAAAGAGATAACAAAATTGAGTAGGCTATCAAGCCTTCATTTTAGTAGCTTTTTTAAAGATAAAGATTCAAACAAAATAAAAAGTATTCCTAATGAGTTTATTGAACTCACAGTACTATTTGATTTCAATATTGAAGCGGACAGTTTAGATACCTTTTATAAGACATCATACAAAAGTGGATTGGAAAATCTAAAGAATACCATTCAACAAAAAATAAAGCAAGGTACCGATAAACTTTATGAAGCAAAACTTCTTTTTGTAGGAGAATCAGGTGCTGGAAAAACATCACTTATGGAAAAAATCTTGGATAAAAAATATCAACTTAAAACAAGTGAGAATGACAATTCTACAATCGGAATTGATATTAGAAAACATACATTTCCATATACTAAAAACAAAAAAATAATTTTTAGAACAAATATGTGGGATTTTGGTGGACAACAAGTACAGTATATGTCCCATCAGTTTTTTCTAACTCCAAATTCACTTTATGTACTAGTAGGGGACAATAGAAAGCAGCATACAGATTTTGACTATTGGTTTCATATTATTAATTTACTCTCAGATGATAGCCCTATTTTAGTTGTTTTAAATGACATTAATCATAAATCTGTTACAAATTTCGATTTGAAAGCTTTTAAAGAGAGATTCAATACTCATACAATAGAACAAAAAGATATTGATTTATCAAATATAGTAGATGGTAGATATGATGAACTTAAGTTAAAAATAGAAAATATGCTTTGTAATCTTCCTCATATTGGAGAGGATTTACCTGCTAGATGGATAGATATAAGAGATCAAATAAATATACTAGCGGAAAGTAACTACTTCATTCCTTTTGAAGAATTTAGACAAATATCAGAAGGGTTTGGATTAAGCGATGAAGATATAAGTACACTAGCAAGACACTTTCATAATCTTGGTGTATTTTTACACTATGGAGATGATATTAGTGGACTTGCCGATACGATATTCTTAAATCCAAAATGGGTAATGGATGCTATATATTCTGTTTTAGCGGATACTTCTGTAAATCAAAATAATGGTAAATTCACAAAAAAATGGCTTTTTAATTTCTGGGAAGAACAACATCAAGGATATACCTTAGATATAAAAAATAAACTTTTAACTTTAATGTTAAAAGACAAATTTGAAATTTGCTATAGGTTACAGACTGGAAAAGAATCATATATGTCTCCTCAACTTCTTCCACCTGTATTAGATTATGAATATGAATGGGACTACAAAAATAATTTATTTTACAGATTTCAATATCCTTTTATGCCAAGAGGAATAATTTCAAGGCTAATTGTTAGATTAAATAATTTGATTTATCAAAAAAATAATAAAGAGATTGTTTGGCAAAAAGGAGTAGTGTTAGAATATGAAAATGCGAAGGCAGAAGTTAGAGAGAAAAAAACAAAAGAAGGATTGAAAGTTATTGATATATCAATAAAAGGTGACAAAATTGACTCATCAACTCTATTATCTAAGATAAAAAGTGAAATAGAGAATATACATAATAGCTCTTTTAAAAATATAAATTGTGACGAGATGATTCCTTGTTGTTGTAGTGAATGTAAAAATAGTAAAGAACCGAACTTCTTTGAATTTAAGACTTTAAAAAAATATATTCAAAAAAACTCTTTTTTTATAAAATGTGACAAGAGTATAGAAGAAGTATCAATATCAGAATTATTAGGAAATGTAACTGTAAAAAATGATAAAAGCAAAGAGTCTGATGTTTTAGAATATTTAGAAAAAAGAGAATTTAAAGTGCAGGTTATAAATAATATTAAGAGCGATAGTTCAACTATGATAACTGATAGTTTTAAACAGAGTCAAACTACAAAAATAACAATTACTCAAAGTATTGGAGAGGTTACAAGTACATTGTCATCTCTACAAAAAAAAGTTGGGGGTATAGACGAAAAAGAAGAGATAAGTGATTTAATAACTGATTTTAAAAAATTGGGTGAGAATCCAACAAAAGAAGCCATAAAAGATAGTGGGGTACTGACTGATTTAAAAGGATTAATAACCGATTTTGATGAAAAAATGCATAATACAGGAGAAGTGATAACACAAACAACAAAAGCAATAAGAACTGCAAAAGCATTAGGTCGAGCATATAATGATTTAGCAAGTCTATGTGGACTTCCAACAGTTCCATTTTTTTTGCTTAAATGACCCTCTCAAAATCCCTCTACACTCGCGCCATACAATGCCCAAAATCTCTATGGCTGAAAAAGTACAAACCAGAGGTTTTGACACCGCCTGATGCCAGTGCGCTTGCTCGGTTTGAGACGGGCAATGTCGTGGGGGATTTGGCGTGTGAGTTGTTCCCCGGTGGTCGTGAGATTCCTTTTGATGCACGGGATTTTAAAAGCATGGCGAAGCTGACCAAAGAGTACTTGGAAGAAGGCGTTGAGAACATCTACGAGGCGACGTTTATATATGATGGTATCGTGGTGATGGTGGACATCTTGCGCCAAACGCTTCAGGGCTTGGAGCTTTATGAAGTGAAGAGTTCGACCGATGTGAAGCCGATCTATCTACATGATGTCTCCATCCAGCTTTATGTTTTGGGAGCGTTGGGCTATGAGGTTCGTGCTTGTCATGTAGTGCACATAAACTCAAGCTATGTCAGGGGTGAAGCGCTAGAGTTGGAGAAGCTTTTTGTGGTGGTTGATGTGAGTGATGAGGTGCGAGACTTGCAAGCCTCTATCCCTGAAAAGTTGGAAGAATTTGAAATGTACCTGAGCGACAGAGTCCATGAACCGGACATCGACATCGGCAAACAGTGCAATGATCCCTACGAGTGCGATGCGAAGGCTTACTGTTGGAGAGTTCAGCGCCATATCCCAGAGTACAGCATCTTTAACATCTTCAATCTTGGCAGCAAAAAACAACAAGAGCTTTACGCTCAAAACATCATCAAGATAGAAGACATCCCCGATGATTTTGCGATGACTCCCACACAGTGGCAAAAAGTCGAAAACTGGAAAAAACAGCACACGTTCATCGATCATGATGCGATCGCCGAGTTTTTGGAAACGCTGAGCTATCCGCTCTATCATCTGGATTTTGAGACGTTTCAACAAGCCGTGCCTGAGTGGGAAGGCGTCAGCCCCTACCAACAGATACCGTTTCAGTACTCACTACATGTAGAACAAGAAAACGGCACTTTGGAACACTTGGAATTTTTGGCAAAATCAGGAAGTGACCCAAGACGCGCTTTGGCAGAGCGACTCGTGGCAGACATACCGCCTCATGTCGATGTGCTAGCCTACAACATGAGCTTTGAAAAGAGAGTGATCGCCGCACTAGCCAAGCAGTTTCAAGACTTGTCAGAAAATCTGATGCACCTACATGACAATATCAAAGACTTGATGATACCGTTTCAAAAAGGACACTACGCCATGCCTGCCATGCAAGGAAGCTACTCGATCAAGTACGTCTTGCCCGCACTCGTCCCACAGATGGAGCAAGCCTACAAACAACTAGAGTGCATCCAAAATGGCAGCGACGCCATGAACGCCTTTGCATCACTACATGACAAGAGCGAACAAGAGCAAAAAAAAGTACGAGAACAGCTGCTAAAATACTGCGAACTAGATACTCTAGCGATGGTGAAAGTGTTGGGGAAATTAAAAGAAGCTAAGTAAATGCTAGTGAAACAAGCAACGACGATTAAGGTGTTTCTCTTCGATTGTATTATAATGTTATAATTATAAAAGATTAGGTAAATATAAAAATAGCAATCGTAGATTTGCGATCAGTGGGTATCTTTCTATAAAATAGACAAAATCAGTGCAAATTACAAGTTTACATAAAAAGGAAAAATATGAATAAAAAGATCATCTTTTTTATTCTCATCATCGTTGTGGGCATCTTGGCGTTTCCGGCGTATGAAAACCATATCGTAGAGCAAAGAATCGCTCAAGAGAAAACCATGTTAAATGCAAAAGGGATTGAGCTTAGCATCGACATGAAACAAGGTTATTTTGTCAGTATCAGAAAATTTGATCTAACATTTAAAGACGGACAAGCAATAGCAAATGCGATGAAAAAAAGTCTGATAGATGTCTATCCTCTTTATCAGGATTCGATAGAGAAGTATTTTAAAAAAGAACAGGCAAATATAGTAAAGAACTTGGAGGGCACTAAGTTTTCAGGTTTTATCACGGTAGATAATCTGATGCTAAATAAGCCAAATTTACGGTTAGTTTTAAAAGAGTTGTCTACAGATTTGATGCAAAATATAAAAAAAGATCCTTCGATATCTTCGGTTGTGCTTCCATGGTTAGAACATGGGCTGATCGCATTTAAAGTCATTTTCAATAAAGACGGTTCGATCGAGCGGATAGCTATGAGAAATTTTGACGAAAAGTTTACATCGGGTGCGAAAAAGAGAGAAAACCACATCAAGATAATCGGAAATCAGCTGATAGTCTTGGATAAAAACAGTGGAGAATACCGATTGAAGGAAGAATATATCACGAGCAAAAAAGCATCTTCAAACACTGATGCTATCATGATGCAGTTGAAGGATTTAAACTATAAATATAAATATGATGATATGCTAAATCAGACGTCTAGCATGAGATTGAAAAATTTTGTTTTCAAGATAGATGATAGACTTTTTATGAACTTGTCTTTAGAAAATTTTGATGTAGACAGCAATATAGCTTCTACCAAAGATAAAACTAATTTTATGGCAAACTATAAGATAGACAACATCAACTATACTACTTCAAGACAACCTTTCAAGCTTGGAAATTTAGATTTCAAAATCGCTTTTGATGACCTAGATACGCAGGCATTGAAAACGTTCGCCAAATCCTATAGAATTTTGATGCTCTCAAAGCTAAAACACGATAGAGCGAGTTTTAACAGTGATTTGCAAAAAGTTGCAAATAAGGGTTTTAATCTAGAAGTGGACGGAGCACTAACAGATATGGCATATTCTATGTTTACATTTAAATCGATCAATGTTAAAACAAATATCAAAGTGGCACCAAATGATCTTGGTCGCCATTCAAAGCCGTCTGAAATAGACAAGTTTGTTTCTATGACTGCAGATATCACGCTTAAACAGCATGATATGGATCAGTTTGCCATCATAAATCCACGCTTAGTAAACCGTTTCAAGAAATACGCCGAAAAAAAAGGTGATGATCTGACGTTTCATGTAGTCTCTGAAAATTCCAAAGTGACGATAAACGGGAAGAAATTATGATATATAGAAGTTAAATTTTTGAAGAGTGATAAGAGAGAGAATTTCCCTCTCTCTTACATAGTTTTATCTTTTGCCTTTTTTCTCTTTTCTTGTTTTAACAGTTGCTTTTTTCTTGGCGTTTCGATCGTTTGCTTTTTTCTTTCTCATCCCTACGACATTGTTCGCGGTCTTGCTTCTTTTTTCAGCACTTCGCTCGATCTTACCTTGGATCGTGTTTTTTCTGGCTTCTTTTTCGACCCAGTCTTTTGGTTCAAAGCCTTCAAAAAATTCTACTTTAAGTCCATATTTGAGTAGTCTCTCGATATTTTTTAAAACACTTTTTTCTGCTTTACAGACTAGCGATATAGCCTCGCCTTCATTGCCTGCACGTCCTGTTCTACCGATACGATGGATGTAATCTTCTGCATCTCCTGGAAGTTCATAGTTGATGACATGAGGGAGTTCCTCTATATCCAGACCCCGAGAGGCGATATCTGTCGCCACAAGAACACGAATGTTTCCGGCTTTAAAGTCTTTTAGTGCTTTGGTACGCTTGGAGTGGGCTTTGTCGCCATGCAAGATCAGTGTTTGTAAACCACTTTTTTCCAAATACTCTCCCACTTCATCTGCACTTTGTTTGGTTTTTGTGAAAACCAATACTTGATGCCAGTTGCGTGAACCTATCATGTACGATAACAGTGCTGCTTTTCTATCCTGATCGCATACGTAGATGGTCTGTTTGACTTTTTTTGCCAGATCGCCTTGATTGTTTATCTCGATCTTGACTGGTTTTATCAAAGAAAGCTCAGAAAATCTCTGAACTGCTTTGTTCAGTTCAACAGAAAAAAGCAGAGTCTGGCGTTTTTTAGAGATCATGGAGGATAGCATCTCGACCTCGTCCCAAAACCCCATATCCAAAATCCTGTCTGCTTCATCATAAACGACTATTTCAACTTTTGAAAGATTGAGATTTTCTTGTTGGATATGCTCCAGCAAACGTCCAGGGGTTGCTACCAAGATATCAATACCATGGGAGAGTTTCCTAGTCTGTGGAGTAAATTTAGCACCGCCATAAACAGCGCAACTCTCTAATGCAAAGTTTTTACCATATGCTTTGATACTATTTTCAACTTGCACTGCAAGTTCCCTAGTCGGCACCAAAACAAGTGCTCTTACTACTCTTTTTGTTTGCTCTTTTATCTCTTTTTTAGCCAATAATTGCAAGATAGGAAGTGCGTATGCAGCAGTCTTTCCTGTACCTGTTTGTGCTGTAGCCATCACATCTTTTCCCTCTAAGACCAAAGGGATGACTTTTTTTTGTACCGGTGTTGGTTTTGTATAGCCTAACTCACCGATAGCTGTTAATAATTGTGGCACTAAGCCTAGTTTTTCAAACGACATAAATATATTTCCTTATGGATTGGGTTATCAAGAGGTACTTTTTATTGTATTGTATCTAAAATACGATATATCTAAGCGTGAACAGCTTTTTTGCTAAAATTAAATTCAACTTTTGCATTTGCTATGCGTTTATACAGGGTGATCTTTTTTTTGTGCGGTATCCATTTTATGAGTATAGTTGCCAATGCTTCCCATAACGATACCCATGCCGCCACGGTCAGACCTTCTGCAACGACAACGGCTATTATGCTAGTTTTGACTAAATAGCTTTGATTCATCAATACCGAAATCACTACGATAACCAATCCTACGAAAAAAAGGATAGATGACGTTCTCATCATATCATGCATCTTTCTTGATTCCAATTCCTGCATATACACGAAAAATTTATTGATACTATTTTTGACTCTGGATATAGACTCCTCATCCGTGTACGTTTCTAAGTCAAACCGAATAATAAACTTCTCATTTTCTATCTCTTTTACGCTGTCTATCATGTATTCGACTAAGTTTTGATCCAAATCTTTTTTTAAAAAAGGTGAGCGTTTGTCGAAATCATCATATAAATCTTTGATTTCTTCCGCAGCAATGTCGATGATGACTTCTCCATCTTCGTTACGCTCGTAACGATCCAATATATCTTTTTTCATAATACCGCCTTTTTATAAAATGTGTCTATTACAAACTAGACACATTCGCCTTTAAAGTACCTTTTGAGTAAAAACGGTGGTACGATAGTCGTGATGATGATGACAAATATTAGCATCGCATATATCTCGTTTGGTAGTATCCCGCTTACTCTGCCCATCTCGGCAAATATAAGTCCGACTTCACCTCTAGGTATCATTGATATGCCTATAAGAGCATTGTTCCTTGCACATTTTTGAATTATGAGAAAAGCACCTAAAAATTTTGTTATAAAAGCGATGGAGATAAATGACAGCCCCATGATCCAAAAGGAAGTGGAAGTAAAATCTATGACTCTCAGATTCATAGACAGACCGACCATGACAAAGAAGATAGGCGTAAATATCTGAATAATCGGCGTCATATTTTTTTTCACATCATCAAGCAATAACTCATTTGTACCCAAGAATGAACCAAACGGTAGAAAAAATCTTCTAGAAAGCGCTATCCCCGCTGCAAAAGAGCCTAAGATCGCCGGTGCTCCTACTAAATGTGAAAGATATGACAGAAGCAAAATAAGCGAGATAATTATAGTAGGGATATATCCTGGCACCAGTTCTCTTCCATGGAACTTATGTATAAGAAAAGAGAGTGTCTTGGCAAATATAGGAGCCAAGATCAAAAACAATAAAATCATCCCGGTAACAGACAACGTATGAGTAAAATTTGCTTCATGCGAAATTGAAAAATCATAGATAAAGACCAACAATATGATCCCTATAATATCATCGATGACAGCAGCCCCGATGACGATTTGAGCTATATTCGTATTTTCCATCTTGATATCTCTTAAAACTCTAAGAGTTATCCCTATACTGGTAGCGGTCAGTGTTCCTCCGATAAACAAAGAGATGTCAAATGCTAATCCAAAAAGATAATAAGAAGTTAAGATCCCAAAACAAAAAGGCAAGATGACACCTAATACAGCCACGATGAAAGAGTTGGTTCCGGCATGTTTCAAACGTGTAAAATCAGTTTCTATGCCTACTTCAAACAAGAGCAATATGATCCCGATCTCAGCCAATATTTTCAAGATTTCATTTGGTTGAACGATACCCAAAATAGATGAGCCTAGGAAGATGCCTGCAAAAAGTTCCCCTAAAACAGATGGGATATTGAGCCTGGCAAAAAGTTCACCAAATATCCTTGCGACTATCAAGATCAAGAAGAGTATTAAGAAAAAGTTATGTGCTTCCATTTGATATTATACTATTTTTTGACAAAAGCTAATATCTTTGTTATAGGAAGATTTTAAATTTTTATCCTCTCTACGATAATGTTATAATTGCAAAATGACTATGTAAACTTCGATAGGCGATCCTATAAAATAGCAAGAGGCAGGATATGATAGATTACCATAAAAAACTAACAACCGATAGAGCATTTTATCCTATAGATGATCTTGATGCTTCCGTGGAAAGCGACCGTGGACGTATACTTTCGGCTCCTGCTTTTCGCAGGCTTCAAAAACGTACACAGGTGTTTGCGCTAGAACTCAACGCTTCTATCCGTACCAGACTGACGCACTCTTTGGAAGTTTCACAAACAGCGCGTTTTATCGCTAAGAGTATCTTGTCCAAGTTACAAGAAAAAGGTTCGTATGCTTATGGGTTAGAAGCGCTTGAAAATGCTTTTGTCTCAACTGCCGAGATGACGAGTTTGCTTCATGACATCGGCAACCCGCCTTTTGGACACTTCGCCGAAGAGACGATAAACAAGTGGATCAAAGACAATGTCATGCCGATATTTGGAAATCTACCTGCAAGCTCTGAAGAGACCCAAGAGCTCAAAGCGATGTTAGCCAAAGATATCTGCAACTATGACGGCAATGCTCAAGCTATACGCGTGATTACGAAGCTGCAAAGACTAAATCTTTCTTATGCTCAGATAGCAGCAGTCGTAAAATATACTCGCGGTGCGTATGAAGAGCGACCTAAAAAAGGTGAATCTTTTGATTATGTGATGAAAAAACCGGGATTTTACTATAGTGAAAAAGATGTGATTGAAGAGATCCAAAACAAACTTGAAATCCAACACGGCTGTAGATTTCCTCTGACCTATATCATGGAAGCAGCCGATGACATCTCGTACTTGACTGCAGATTTGGAAGATTCTGTCGAGAAGGGTATCTTGAGTTTGGATGAGGTTTATAATCTGATCAAGACCGAGTGTGAAAAAGAGGGAGAGGATTATCTTTTGGAAGTGATCCAAAAACGCTACGAACAAGCAAAGAAAAATGAAGAACCCTATCAGTTCAATATGTTTTTTACTTTGGTGAGGGCGAAGCTTGTCACTTCTTTGGTGTATCATGTCGTGGATATCTACATCAATAATCATGAAGCGGTTTTTGAGGGTAAATTTAACTCTGCCTTGTTAGAGTATGACAAGAAAAGTAAATACTACAAAGCGATCAAGATATTGCAAAATATCTCTAGCAAATACATCTACAAAAACAAAGAAGTACAACAGCTAGAACTCCAAGGATACGCGATAATCAATGGACTTTTCGGTATCTATAAACCACTTTTAGAACTGAGTCGTGAAGACTTTGAAGCATTGTTGCATGATGAGAAGATTGAATGCTTTGTGGCGATGCGACTGATCAAGCGTATATCTTCCAAACAAATCGTAGCATATCGTCATGACATAAAAGCCTTAGAAGAACAAGATGAACAGAGCCGTGATATCTTAGAGTTTTATCATCGCACACGACTCGTCATAGACTATATCAGCGGTATGACCGATGACTTTGCTTTGCATGAGTATCAAGTCCTCTCAGCTATAAGATAGAGACGATTTTTATAAATAAGACAAAATAAGTCTCAAAACGAGCAATTGGGGTGCAATCTTAAGATATTATTTCCTAAATTAGAGTCATTGGGAGAATAATATGAAAAGGGCACATGATTATAAATCGAGGTTCAGAATCCTAAAAGGCGGCAAGATCGCTTTGGTGATCAGCGCTATGATCGGTAGTGCCTCGCTTCTTAGTGCCGCTCCAAGTGGTGGCATCGTGACAACGGGAAGCGCAACGATCTCTAAGATCGCCAATAGTACGACCATAACCCAAAGCACTAATAAAGCTTCCATCAACTGGCAAAGCTTCAGTGTAGCTCCAACTGAAACAGTAAACTTTATACAACCCTCTGCATCTTCTATCACACTCAACCGAGTGGTCGGAGTCACAAACTCTTTGATAGAAGGAACGATGAATGCAAACGGTCAAGTCTTTCTCATAAATCCAAACGGTATCATCTTTTCCAAAGGCTCATCTGTCAATGTAGGAGGCTTGGTAGTAACAACGCTCAATATCAGTGATAAAGACTTTCAAAGTGGAAACTATACTTTTAGCGGTACCAGTACCAACTCCATCTTGAATATGGGAGCGATCCATATAAACTCAGGCGGTTATGGCGTTTTGGCAGGTAAAACAGTTTCCAATGAAGGACTCATAAGCGCCACTCTTGGAAATGTCCAACTAGCAGGGGCAAGTAAAGTAACCCTAAACCTCAATGGAAATTCTCTTGTAAAACTCACTATAGATAAAGGAGTCCTAAACTCCCTAGTCGAAAATAAAGGGATCATAAAAGCAGACGGCGGACAAGTTTACCTGACAACACAAGCCCTTAGTACAGTACTCGATGGTATGGTAAACAACACAGGAGTCATAGAAGCAAACTCCATAGATACACAAAACGGACAGATCGTGCTCTTTGCTCATGGTGGAACGACCTCTGTAGATGGAACTTTAAGTGCCAAAGACGGTGCTATAGAAACATCTGGAACCGATCTATCTATAGCAGGTACCGTAGATATAAAAGCAAAAACTTGGTTGCTTGACCCTACTGATATCACGATCCAATCAAGTGGAGGCACAGACTTAGCCGGTTCAAGCATAAACGCCGGTACTATAGCAACAGCTTTAAATGGTGGAACCAATGTGACACTGCAGGCAGATAATAATATCAATGTGAACCAAACGATAGATTGGACACAAAGTCTTCTTACTTTAAATGCAGGAAATGACATCTTTATCAACGCGACTTTAAATGCGACCAATACAGCAGGGCTCTCTTTGCTCTATGCGCAAATAACACCGACAGGAACTTACAATATACATGATCCGATCAATCTGGCAACAACGGGAAGTTTTTCTACTAAGTATAAATCAACAGGCTCTTTGATTCATTATACCATCATAGATGCTTTAGGCGCGCAAGGGTCGACGACTGGAACAGATCTGCAAGGGATGAGAGGAAATTTATCAGGAAAGTATGTATTGGGTTCAAATATAGATGCAAGCGCGACTTCTTCTTGGAGCTCTGGGGCTGGGTTTGTTCCTATTGGGAATAGTTCTACGAGGTTCACAGGTATATTTGACGGGCTTGGTCATATCATCAATGGTTTGACGATCGACAGACCAAGCTCTTCTATTCAAGGACTCTTTGGCTTTACGGGTATCGGTTCGCGTATTCAAAATATCGGTTTGGTAGGAGGAAGTGTACACGGCTTGGATTATATAGGTGGTTTGGTTGGATACTCTTATCGCTCGTCCATTAAAAATAGCTATGCTATGCTTAATGTGATTGGAAGAGAGAAAGTCGGTGGTTTAGTTGGATTATCTTCTAGCACTTCAATTACAAATAGCTTTGCAACAGGAAACGTAAGTGGAACTACTTCGGTTGGTGGTCTTGGAGGATATGTCCAAGATAATGTGCTTAATAACACCTATGCGACAGGCAAGGTAAGTGGCACTACTTATGTAGGGGGTTTAGTTGGATTTGCTAATAGCAGCTCTAATAAGATTATAAATAGCTATGCCATAGGAAGTGTATCCGGGACTACTACTGTTGGAGGATTGGTTGGATATAACATAGGAACTGTTTCAAACAGTCACTGGGATATCGATACTACAGGTCGAAGTAATGGAATAGGATATGGAAGTTCTACAGGAACTACGGGAGTTCACAGCACAACAACAACCCCAGATGCCTTTACTCAAGCAGCCTACACAGGCTTTGATTTTACAAATGACTGGTTTATGATAGATGGACAAACCCGACCGTTTTTAAGAAGTGAATACTCTACGACGATCACCAATGACCATCAACTGCAACTTATGGCAATGGACTTAGGTGCATCTTACACGTTAGCAAACGATATAACATACAGCGGAGATATGTGGAGCAGTCGTGGGTTTAATCCCATTGGGAATCAATCAAGTCAATTTACTGGAGGTTTTGATGGACTAGGACATACGATATCAAATCTTTTTATAGATAGAGGAACAACTAATTTTATAGGATTATTTGGTTTTATTAATTCTAATTTAACGATACAAAATATCGGACTTAAAAATGTAGATATTACGGGTCAAAATTATACGGGTGGTTTAGTTGGCTGGAATACTCTAACTATTAATAATAGTTTTACAACAGGGAAGGTATCTGGAACTAGTTCTGTAGGCGGTTTAGTAGGTTCAAGTGAAAATACAATTAAAAATTCTTATTCCACCTCAAATGTAGAAGGAAATGCTAATAATACTGGTGGTTTAGTTGGATATAACTCGAGAAAGATTGAAAATAGTTATGCAACTGGAAACGTAAGCGGCCGTGATTATGTGGGTGGTTTAGTTGGAGAAAACGGTAGTGCTAGCAGTGAAATCATAAATAGTTATGCAACAGGAAGTGTCACTACTACTAATGATTATGCAGGTGGTTTGGTTGGACACTCTTATGGTTCAATTACAGATAGTTATGCAACAGGTCATATCACTAGTGGCCGTTACTATATTGGTGGTTTGGTCGCAGGCAATACGAATGGAGTAATTAATAATAGTTATTGGGATATAGATACAACTGGTACCTCAGTTGGATTTGGTTCCAATAGTGGAACCATCACAAACCTCATAGGAGTTCATAGTAGCACAAGCACTATCAATGCCTTTACCCAATCAAGCTACACAGGCTTTGACTTCACAAATAACTGGATACTCTATGAAGGACACACAAGACCGCTTCTAAGAGTCTTTATGACTCCTTTAACCGTGACGGCAAAGGATGCAACTAAAACTTATGACGGAAACGTTTACTCCAATCCAAACGGAGTCACTTACTCCACAACTCCAAATGCCAATCTTTTTGGAACGCCAAGTTACGGAACCGATAAAAATGTAGGAACCTATACGATAACCCCATCAGGTCTTTACTCAAATCAGCAAGGGTATATTATATCTTATGGTTCCGGAACATTGAGTATCACACCGGCACCGCTAAGTGTTACCTTGAACAATTCCTTGGATAAAGTAGCATTGCAGCCGAATCCTTCACTAAGTGGAGCCTATAGTATCAACGGTTGCGTACAAGGAGATTGTAGTTTAGAGTGGGGAAGTGCTATAACAAATACAACACCGATGGGCACTTATGCATACACGACACCAAATATGTTCACGCTAAATTATGGCAGTGATCTTGCCTCTAACTACACCACGTCATGGGATTATGGAAGTGGACTCTTCCTGAGTATCAAAGAACCGACAGGATTTCAAGGTGTGGTTACTCCTGTGAAAAATGGAACGGCATTCTATAATCAAGGAGTACCAACATTAACATCAGGCATGACGAATATGCATCATAATTTAGCAACGCATTTGTTCTCTAATCTACCGATTCGAGTTATCGGTGAAGGTATCCACCTTCCCGCAGGTTTGAGTCATGAACTTTATACAATAAACTTACAAAAAGGAAACTAAAAATGAAAAAGATGATACTTAAAAGCATCGTATTTTTATTTATGATCTCGACAGTAGCTTTTGCCGCGTCGATCCCAAATTCAGGAAATATACTCCAACAGGTCAAATCTCCCGTACTTTCCCCTGTTCCAAAAGAGCTGCCTAAGGTACAAACACAAGAGTATGCCCCTGCGATCTCAGGTAAAGGCGGTGTTAAGATCTTAGTAAAGCATTTTATTATTAAAGGCAATACGGTATTTCCTTCAGCGTTATTACATGAGCTTATCAAGTCTTATGAAAACAACGAGCTTACTCTGTCACAGATAAAAAAGGTAGCCGATGTCATTACAAAGTATTATCGTGACCATGGTTACTTTGTATCACGCGCTTATGTTCCTGCACAAACGATCAAAAACAATACGGTAGTGATCATGATCATAGAAGGGAACTACGGTAGCTTTAATCTAAATAATACATCTTTAGTCAAAACAGCGATTCTCCAAAATCATCTAAATGCTCTCAAGAAAGCTCACGTGATCTCCCTTAGTTCTATGGAACATCAGATGCTGCTTATCAATGATCTTTCAGGTGCTAAGATCACAAATATTCAGATTGGACCTGGGAAGAAGATAGGGCAGAGTGATTTTAATATCGACATAGAAGCTACAAAAAGATTTAATAGCTATCTATTTGTAGACAATTACGGCAGCAAAGCAACAGGAGAAGGAAGAGTCACTGCAATGGAGATGATCAACTCGCCAACCGGTTTAGGAGATAGGCTTCAAATCATAGGATTAGAGTCTTTTAGCAGTGAATTAAAAAATGCTCAAGCCAAATACTCACTTCCGCTTGGAATTTCTGGGCTTAAAGCTGATATCAGTGCCAGTGTCACAAAATATACTATAGGTGATATCTATAAATCACTGGATGCTCATGGAGATACTTCTATGTTTACAGCAGGTCTGTCTTATCCTATGATCAAGACGCGAGTCACGGAGCTCAATCTCAAAGGTACTCTTTCACATACCGGTATGTCTGACTGGATGAGTGGCAGTGATGCAAAAAAACATGTCAATGCAATCATCTTATCTCTTGAGGGATCTCATAATGGAAATTTTTTCTCTAAACCAAACCGTTTTAGTGCAGATATCTCGTTTACAAGAGGGCAAAGCATACTTGATAATGCAGCAGCGATATACAATGACGCAACTCTCAACTCAGCGGGAAACTTCAATAAAGCCCTCTTAAATATGACGAATTCTTTGTATCTTGATCAAAAGACAACGCTCAAGATGACTCTAAGTGCTCAGACAAGCTTCAACAAAAACTTGGATTCAAGTGAAGATTTTTCAGTCGGTGGGGCCTATGGATTGAGAGCTTACACGACCAATGAGTTATCGGGTGACAAAGGAGTGTTGTTCTCTCTCGAAGCAATCTATGCTTTGCCTTCAATGCAAAATCTACAGCAACAATCCTCTCTTTTCTTGGATAGTGCAAAAGTTTGGCAAAACGCTTCTAATATAAGTGGATCGGCTAACAATGTCAGAAGATTGAACGACATCGGCATTAGCTATAGTGCAACATATAGAGCTATGTCGTTAAGTGTATCGTATGCGCATGGTTTTGGAGTGGATTCACAGCCTACGGCAGAACTCAGTACTTCAGCGGACAAAGTTTTTGCTAGATTATCTATGGTGTTTTAAGATAAAATATGATTAATACTTGATAGGAGAGAGAATGTGCTTGCAACAATTTTACTATTTATTATCATATTGCTGATTTTTTGGATCGTGAGGTTAAAAAGAGATATTACGGATCGAGAAGGTATCGAAAAAAACTTAAAATTCAGAGAAGAACATTTTACGATGCTTTTTGATATTGCTCCGATCTTTATTGATGCTTTTGATGGCAACGGGCGTTGTTATCTGTGGAACAAAGAGTGTGAGAGAGTATTTGGATGGACGATAGAGGAACTCAACGCACATGAAAATACCAGCGCTCTTTTTTTCCCTGATCCTAAAGATCAAGCTATATTTTTAGATGCATTTAGCTCAAAAAAAGAGTCCCATTATCAAGAGATGAGTCCGATGTCAAAAAGTGGAGAACTTATCCCTTGTAGGTGGATCAATGTCAATTTGTTGGATGATGCAACAATTTTTATAGGAATAGATATGAGAGCTCAAAAAAAGGCAGAAAAAGAACTTTTAAATGTTCATCATGAATTACAAGAACTAAATCATTCTCTTCAAGACCGAGTTGCTGCGAGTATCCTAGAGATACACAAAAAAGAACAACTCTTACTTCAGCAATCAAGACTAGCTCAGATGGGAGAGATGATCAGTATGATAGCGCATCAGTGGCGACAACCGCTCAGCGTCATCGACATGACGGCATTTGATATTCAAAATAAGATCGATTTGAAAAAGTTTGATTTAAATGACCAAGCATCACAAAAGACTTTTTTGAAATTTTTAGAAGAGAGTTTGAGTGACATAGATAGATATACCCAGTATCTCACCGGCACAATAGAAGATTTTACAAATTTCTTCAAGCCGAATAAAGAAAAAGAAGTTACGACTTTGAACATACCGATAGAGAAGGCTTTAAATATCCTGGATACGACGACTAGAAGAGAGAGCGTGGATGTTGAAATAGATATCAATACGACCAGTAGCCTTCATATCTATACGTATGAGGTCATGCAAGTCGTTTTAAATATTGTGAAGAATAGTATCGATAATTTCGTAGAAAAAAAGGTAACAAATCGCCAGATACGTATTAGTGCAGACGAACATGAAAATCAGTTTAGCATTAAGATCTGTGATAACGGCGGCGGTATTGAGGAGAGTGTTTTAGAGAAGATCTTTGATCCATATTTTTCTACAAAAACTGAGAAAAACGGCACTGGACTAGGACTTTATATCTCTAAGATAGTGATCGAAAATCACAGCTCTGGAATGCTAAATGTAAGCAATACTAGAGATGGGGTGTGTTTTGAGATTATTTTATACGGTGATAAATGATGGCACAAAAATTATATGAAAAATGCAAAGATCTGACGATTCTTTTTGTTGAAGATTATCTTCCACTTCAAAAGAGACTCTCTTCGATCTTAAGTGATTACTTTAAAAAAGTAACGACCGCTTCAAACGGTGAAGAAGGATTGAAAGCGTATCTTGATTTTAAAGATACAAGCGGTAAATTCTACGATATCGTAATGACAGATTGCGAGATGCCAAAATTTAATGGTATGGAGCTTATCAAGGCGATCAAAAAAGAAAACGATGATCAGATCTTTATAGTGATATCGGCACATCAGAAACCTGAGTATTTGATAGAATTTATAAATCTCGGTATTTTGCATTTTGCCCCAAAACCTGTCGGTACGCAGAACATGCTGGCAGTTCTAAATAAAGTCAGTGACTTATTTGTATCAGATCATGATGCAATCTTACAAGTGAGTGCCTCGCTTGAATGGAACAAAAAGAAGAAAGCTCTTTTGTATAAGGGCAAACAGCTTGATCTTGCGAAATATGATGTATTGCTGATCGAAGTACTGCTTGAAAATCTTGGTTATACGTGTACTACAGATAACATAGTCAATCATTTTTATCTGAATAATGAAGATATAAAAAAAGATAACGTACGTAATATGATCGTGCGATTGAAAAAGAAGATCCCTGATGTCGTAATCGAGAGCATTTACGGTATCGGTTATAAGTTGAGCGGGAGTATGTGAAATTGAAAGAGTCTATTATTTTAGGATGATGTAAAAAAGTGTCATGAAGTAGTGAGAGATACTGCCTGCTAGTACAAAGAAGTGCCAGATCGTATGAAAAAAGTTTTTATTGTCTTTGACATAAAATATGATACCGAAACTGTAAAAGAGTCCACCGATGAGAAGCAAGATCAAGCCGCCTGTGGGCATGGAGTGTAGAATCGGGTCTGCAGCTATGATGAGCATCCAGCCCATGACCACATACAAAAGCAGAGACAATCTCTCAAAGCGTCTCGGATATAAAAACTTCAAAAGGGTGCCAAATGCTGCGATGCCCCAACTGACTCCGAAAAAACTCCAACCCCAACCGCCGTTTAGTGTGACAAGCGTCATAGGCGTATAGGTTCCTGCTATCAAAAAGTAAATCGATGCGTGGTCGAAAGTTTGGAAAATTTTTTTTATCTTCTGTTTTTTGCTTGCGTGATAGAGCGTGGATGAACCGTACATGATGATCAAAGTAGAACCGTATATCGTAGAGGCAGTGATACCGATGGCATTAGAATGCAGAGCAGAGGCTATTATCAGTATAACCAATCCTGCTATACTCAAGATCAGACCTACACCATGCGTCAATGCATGCCAGATCTCTTCTGTTGTGGAAAAATCGTTGATATCCGGATTCACGCAAGCGACCTTGAAACCTTTAAGTAAAAAATATCCCGTCTATGCCGTTTAAGGCACAAAATTCTATATCTTCTTCATCATCGCTTATCAGCAGTATCTTCGCATCGTACATATATTCGTCTGCAATCTGCTGTGCCGTTTTTGCAAAATCTTTATTTACAAGAAGATAGGATGCGTTTGAAGCAGCCGCCAAGACTAACTCTTTAACCGATGCAATTCTTACTCCAAAGACAAGATTTTGGGTCTTGCAATATGTGATGATCTTTTTGTCGAAATCACTCAAAAGTACAGAATTTGAAGGAGTTTTTTTTATATCTTCTAGTGTTTTGATTTCGTAAAATTTGCGACATTCAATGAAAGGGTGGTTAAATATCTGCATTATTTTAGTCCTGCACACTCTTTGGAACAGTAAAATTTACCGTCTTTTATGATCGCATCTCTCTCACTGACGAACACGGAGCATTTCGGACATTCTATCATCGTATCACCGTCTATCTTTTTCTTTTTATCGCTTTTGGGAGGAGGAGTAGATGATGTTCTAGATGCCTTAAAAAATACTATATATATAAACCATGCGATAACGCCAAATATTAACCATTTCATTATCATTTAAAAATTTCCTTTAGTCTTTACAATTAGATAATTTCTATTACCGTTTTTGTAAATTTCATAATTTACGAGATCTTTTATCTCTTCTTTTACGCTTGTACCTTTGTAAAACAGCAGTATGCTTTTGTCGTAAATAAAATTTTTACATATTTTCAAAAGTAAGTCAGTTTTTGTAACGGCACGTGAACATATAAGATCTGTGTCAAATGCTTCTACTTTTTCAACTCTTTGTGAAATTATATCTACATTTTGTAAATTTAATGCAGATTTTGCCAAATGCAAAAAAGAGCTTTTCTTTTTTATAGGCTCAAAAAGAGTAAAATGAATCTGTGGCAATGCGATAGCCAAGAGAAGCCCCGGAAATCCTGCTCCGGTTCCCACATCTATAGCGTTCTTGATGCCATCAGGTAAAAATTTTATAGGATATATACTATCTTCTATATTTGCCTTTATTGCCGAAGCATCCTTAGCTCCGGTAATATTGTGGATTTTATTGTAGTTTAATATAAGCCTAGTGAAATTTTCACATTTTTTATTGAAATCATTTGCTAAAGCATAGTGGTTTTCTTTTTGTATCATGCTAAAATTATAGCCGATATTTGATTTATCTAAACTTTATGTTGTTTAGTATCTTCACTGCAAATAATGTCAAAATAGTTCCTATAATGATCGAGATACCGATGTGCTCATGTAAAAAGATAGCACTTAGAACGATCGCAGAAAAAGGAACTAAAAAGATGAATGAGCTCACATTCCCCGCACCTAGTCTTTCGATTCCTAAGAAATATATCGTATTTGAGTATGTTGAAGCCAAGATCGAGATGCTGAGCAGATTTATCCAAAAGATATGATCAAATCCGGCGTAATTAATGGTGTGGAAGTTCACAAAGAAAACACCGTCTAAGACAACTGTAACTACATAAAGGTAAAAACTAAAAACTATAGGTGAAATTTTTGTGGATTTTGAGCTTATGATCGTAAAAATCGGCCACAAAATAGAAGCCAATAAAAAATATAAGTTTTGGATCACAAGTATATCTTTGATATGAGAATCCCAGATGTCAAGCATGGTCAAAACACCTATCGCTCCTAATAGAAGGGCAAAATAATCTTTTTTAGTTGCATTTCTTGATCCTAAAAATGCTAAAAATATAAAGGTATTTATAGGAATCATAGATGTAACAAGTGCACCACCGAGCGCGGCTGTCCCAAACTTTGTACCTAAGAAAAAATACTTCATGTAAGTGATAAATGCAATACTTGCGATCACTACAAGAGCGAAACTTTTCAAGTCTATTTTAAAAGATTTTTTCAAGATCAAGATGATAGGGATCATCGTAAGCCCCGTGATAGAAAAGCGAAAAAAGACCATATCGAACTCATCTATATATGAGCTTAGAACTTTTACATTTACCCAAGAAGCTCCCCAACCGATCATTGCGATAAAAAGGGCTATGTAAAATAAATTTTTATTTGTCGTTTCTTGCATAAAGTTATCCTTGATAATAATTCAGTTGAGAAAGTATAGTAAAAATCAGAATTTTTTTATAGGATAAAATTGCTCTTTTTTGGTGAATAGCCAAAATATTTTTTGAAATTTTTGCTAAAGTGGGACTGATCGTTAAATCCTACTGCCGTACTTGCCAGACTTATCGGAGTACCGTTTTGTATGAGAGCATTTGCTCGATTTATCCTCTCGTTTATGATAAAAGAGTGAGGTGTCATACCAAGCTCTTTTTTGAATACTCTCAAAAAGTGAAACTTGCTCAGAGAAGAATTTTTTGCCAAAGAATCCAAGGTTATGTTATCCTCTATAGATTCATTTATAAAATTGAGTGTTTCTTTGATGATCTTTTTGTCATCAAACATATGTTTGAAATTCTTTGTGCAAGTAGTGTAATTTAGTACAAGATATGACAAAGCCTCAATGAGATTAGATTCTATCAGCATATCATTTTTGGTCTGTATAGAGTTGAAAAACATATCCAGTTTTAAAAACAATATTTTATCGTCTATGATATGTTTTCTAAAAAAAGGAACTCTTTTTTCTAAAAATATCTGTTCATATATGTTGACAAGAAGTTCAACTCTTGGATAAAAGTTTACGTGATTCCAGTTTGTTGAACAACCCCCATGCATCTCTCCGGGATTGTTTATTCTGCAAGAGTATTGGTATGAATCGTAATTTTGAGATAAATTGTAAGATTTTAAAAAGCCGCTATATGTCAAACCTATAGTGTAGGTGTCATGAAAGTGTTTCTCAAAATAATAGTTTGAATTTTTCTCATTTTCAAATAGAGTATTTTTTATAAAGCCTCTCATTTGACAAGATCTTTAAAAATGGAGTCTGTGGAAAAACCATTGTTCCCGAGTTTCAAAAAGCCTTGATCTTTTGCCAATTTTTTGTGGCAAGCAATACAATTGTTTAAGACTTCATGCTGTTTTATTTTGATCGCCATGACCTTTTGCACACTATGACATTCCCAGCAGTCTTGACCGCAGGCTGCACCCATCTTTTCAAAATCTTTTGGTGTTGAGTTATGGCAGTTTTTGCAGGTTGTCAATATTTGGTGATTTTCATCTATCTTCCCGTTTTTTACTAAGGTTTGATGGCATTTTAGGCAGTCTCCCTCGCATGCAAATAATACAGCATAGATGCAGACGATGGATAAAAAGATTTTTAACATGATCTATTCCTAAAACAAGTGACCCATTTCATCTTTTTTTGTTTTTAGATATTTGTCATTATACTTGTTTGATTTTATGATGATCGGGATACGCTCAGTGATCTTGACACTCTTTAAGCTTGCCATTTTTTTAGGATTATTAGTCAAAAGTTTGATGGATTTGATCTTAAAATGGTTCAGTATCGTTTCAACTATCTCATAATGTCTCTGATCTGCTTCAAAACCTAGTTGATGATTTGCTTCTACGGTATTTAAACCTATATCTTGCAAAGCATAGGCATTTACTTTATTTAGAAGGCCTATGTCTCTTCCTTCTTGTCTGAGATATATGACCATACCTGTATTTTCATTGATGGTCTCAAGTGCAAATTTCAGTTGATCCCCACAGTCACATTTTAAGCTTCCTATTGTATCTCCGGTGAGGCATTCGCTATGGATTCTAACTATAGGGGTGTCGCTTAAAGGCTCTTTGAATATAACAAGATGTTCTTTTATCCCTTCTTTAAAGGATTGGATTTTAAAATCTCCATACTTTGTCGGAAGATTCGCAACATTGGATATCTCTATTTGCATTTTTTTCTTATACCTTTGCTGAAAAATTATTTAAGTTTAATGTGGTAAAATTATCATTTTTACATAAATGTGTATTTTATCTAACATTATAAAAAAAAATGTTTAAACCTAAATTTTTACAAGATTGAAACTTTGGTTTAAAACTATATTGCAAAACGGTTAAGGAAACTATGGGCATTAAAAAAATTGTCAAATTAAGTTTTTTACTTATTTCTGTTTTAATCATACTGGTTGGTCTTATAAACTATATCGTACTATATCAGATAAGAGACAACAACCAGTCTCAAAAAAATATCTCAAAGCTTGTTTCTCTTCAAGAGCAGATGAACTCACTCTCAAAAGACTTGATCAGTTCTCAAAAGATTCAAAAATTAAATGATGTAAAAATGCAATTTACGCAACGTGAAAAAAACTTTGAAGAAACCAAAAAAATGTTCTCAGATAATACAGATTATTATCAAGATCAGATATTTTTTGATATTCACAGTGATAAAGTACTCAACAAAAAACTACATATGCTTTTCAAAAATGAAAAAGAAATAGAGTCTGCATTTGATAAAGCCTATAAATTACATAAAGAGAAGATTTATCTCTTGGCAAAATTCAAGCTTGAATATCCACAAGAAGACAAGATAAGAAAAGAGATAGAAAGTGAAGTTTTAAGAAGTGGAAACTACAATATCATGGGAGCTCTCGGAAATCTTAAATATTATAGCAAAGAGACGCTTTATCAAAAAAAAGACAGAACTTCTTTGAATGAATGGTTAAAAAATATAAATGAAATAAAAGATGCGACAAATCTTCCTAAATTAGATAAGTATGAAAAGATAGTTAAAAAGATAAGCAATATGGTGATTCGCATAAATCAAATTGAAGCGATGGAATCTAAAATAACAGACGATATCTTTCACATCATAAAACAAAACAGCAGAGTTAATTCAGAGATACAAAACAGGATCGAAGCAATCTCTTCCACATTTATAAATTCTTCTAACTTTTTTGCCCTTTTCCTTCTTGGTTTTGTAATTCTAGTTATTATAATTTTGGCTTTTCGTGTCAACAAAAACGTCGGTCTATCTGTTGATGAGATCGAAGCAAGAGTCCAAGAAGGACTAGAAGAGATAAAAAAACTGGACAATGAGATCATAGAAACGCAGCAAGAAGTCATCTTTACTATGGGAACTATAGGTGAGCAGCGAAGCAAAGAAACCGGTAATCATGTCAAAAGAGTTGCCGAATACTCAAAACTGTTTGCAAAGCTTTATGGTTTGAGTGAAGTTGAAACTGAGATGATAAAACAGGTCTCACCGATGCATGACATAGGTAAAGTGGCTATTCCTGACTCTGTTTTGAACAAACCAGGAAAATTTACAGCTGAAGAGAGAGCTATCATGGACACTCATGCCAATTTGGGATATGATATGTTAAAAGGCTCTAACAAAACTCTTCTAAAGATGGCAGCTATTGTTGCCAAAGAACATCACGAAAAATGGGATGGCACAGGATATCCGGATAAAAAAAGAGGAAAGGATATCCATATTTTTGGGCGTATTACGGCCATAGCGGACGTTTTTGATGCACTGGGTAGTGATAGAGTATATAAAAAAGCTTGGGCCGATGATGCTATATTTGAGTTATTTAAACAAGAGAGAGGCAAACATTTTGATCCAAAATTAGTTGATATCTTTTTTGAACATTTAGACGAATTTTTAAAGATAAGGGATGAATTTAAAGATTGATTTTGACAAAAACTAGCAATTATGCAGATTTATATCATGTCCGCTTGTCTTCTTGTATTGAAAAAGTATTAAGTATATTATGGTAAAATTACTATTTTTATAAAATAATTTTATTTAGCCCTCATAAGGATAAACCATGTTTAAAAGATTTAGAAGACTCCGAATAAATAAAAATTTAAGAGACTTAGTTAGAGAAAACAATCTTTCGATTAAAGATTTTATATATCCTTTGTTCGTAAAAAGTGGAGAGAATATTAAAAAAGAGATAAGCTCAATGCCGGGAGTTTATCAGATGAGCATAGATGAGATATTAAAAGAGTGTGTGCTTCTAAAAAAACTGGGTATCAACTCTATCATTTTATTTGGAATACCGGATGTAAAAGACAGTATAGGCAGTGATGCTTTGTGTGAACACGGTATCATAGCTTCGACTATCAAAGCTATAAAAAAAGAGCATCCTGATATGTTCGTCGTGAGCGATCTATGTTTTTGTGAATTTACAGATCATGGACACTGCGGAATACTAGATATGGAAAACGAAACCGTAGACAATGACGCGACTTTGGAGATCTTGGGCGAGCAGGCTTTGGTTCACGCACGCGCAGGAGTAGATATGATCGCACCGAGCGGTATGATGGACGGGATGATAGAAGCCCTAAGAGATGCACTTGATAGTGAAGGTTATATCAATCTGCCTATTATGAGTTATTCAACGAAGTTTGCAAGTGCCTATTATGGACCGTTTCGTGATGTTGCAGAATCTGCACCGAGTTTTGGAGATCGTAGAAGTTATCAAATGGACCCGGCAAACAGAAGAGAAGCCATAGCAGAATCTATAGAAGATGAAGCTCAGGGAGCAGATATACTTATGGTGAAGCCGGCTCTTGCTTATCTTGATATCATAAGAGATGTAAGAGAATATACAAGTTTACCTCTTGCCGTCTATAATGTAAGCGGTGAATATGCGATGCTTAAAGCTGCTGGCAGTGCAGGAGTGATAGATTATGAACGTGTTATGATGGAAACGATGCTTGGATTTAAAAGAGCCGGGGCAGATATAATCATAAGTTATCATGCAAAAGAAGTTGCTGAGATTTTAGGGGAGGGGGCATAAGATGAATTATTCTACGCAAAGAGGTAGCTTTCTCACAGAGAGTGATTACGAGGTAACCGCTTCGCTTCACAAGAGTGAGAGGAATTTTTACTGGGCTTTGTTCAGTGAAAAGGAGATATTAATATGAGACATTTTTTATCACTGTTTGATTGCACAAAGGAAGAGATTTTAGAGATCATCGGCTTGGGCATAAAAATCAAGAGAGAAGCAAAAGTTAAAAATTATATTCCATACTTACAGCATCAGTCATTAGGTATGCTTTTTGAAAAAAGCAGCACAAGAACAAGGATAAGTTTTGAAGTAGGGATTCATCAGCTAGGCGGGCAGGGTTTATTCTTGTCGTCAAATGACTTACAGCTTGGTCGTGGCGAACCTATGAAAGATTCAGCACGTGTGATAAGCCGAATGGTTGATATGGTCATGATCAGAACTTTTTCACAAAAAATCTTGGATGAGTTCGCAGAATACTCCAAAGTTCCTATCATAAACGGTCTCACGGACAAATATCATCCGGTACAGTTATTGGCTGATTATATGACGATGATCGAGTATGGAAAAGACAAAAACCCTATAGTGGCTTATGTCGGGGATGGAAATAACATGACTCATTCATGGATGATGCTTGCCGGAAAGCTAGGATTTGAGCTTCGGGTTGCTACACCAAAAGGATATGAACCGCTTGAAGAGATAATGAATGATGCAAAGATGTTATGTGCGAAAAGCGGAGGCTCTGTAAGTTACTATAATGATCCAAAACTGGCAGTTGAAGGTGCAGATATCGTTACGACAGATACTTGGATATCTATGGGTCAAGAAGCTGAAAAAGAAAAAAGAATTCAAGACTTTAAAGGCTTTATTGTCGATAGCGAACTTATGGCTGAAGCAAAAGATGATGCAATATTTTTACATTGTTTGCCTGCTTATCGAGGATATGAAGTCAGTGAAGAAGTGTTTGAAAAATATGCAAATATAGTTTTTGACGAAGCTGAAAACAGACTTCATGCACAAAAAGGATTGATGGTCTGGCTAGACAAAGAAAGATAAAAATACTATACTAGAAAAATAATATGAGAATTTCTGCGCAAGGCGTAAGCTTTGGCGAGAGTAATTTAACTTGGGATCGCTTCGAGTTAAAGTAAAAATTCAATGAATACTCTCGACAATGTCGTAGCTTTAGTGAGAGGAATTTTTGTTGGACTTTGTTCAACAAAAAGGAGAAGTAAAATGAAAAAAGATATTAATATATTTGATAAAATAGAAGATATAGAAGAATATATAGGCGATAAAAACAGAAAATACGATACAGTTATAGAGATAGCAAAAACAGATAATCCGGATATCAAGACGCTTAGTCTAAAAAGCGGAAGCTGGGACGGCAAAGAACCGTGGTTCATTATAGATGAAAATCAAAAACTGCATACTATGATATCCATAGATTCTATCCATAAATTGATAGAAAATTTTAAAAAATTGCAGCAAGATAATTTTGATCTAAAATTGGAAAAAACGATTTTGCAACATGTTCCTATAGACTTTCAAGATGTTTGGACTGTTGCTATGGATGAGATAAAAAAACTTGCAGACAAAAACAACCATGCAAAAAGTTTAAATATAGATTTGGAAAAATTATTAAGAAAAATCAAAAAAGAACATCCAAATTTGTTTTTAAATTTGAAAGATTTATTTATGGGGCAAAATATGCCCACTAACACATAGTGTGATTTTATTAAGGTAATATAAATGATAGATTTTGAAATGTTCACAAAATACTCAAAGCCAGGACCTAGGTATACGAGTTACCCGACAGCTCCTGAGTTCAATGAGAGTTTTAATGCCGACACTTATGTCGATATTTTAGAAAAAGCAGATAAAAATAGAAAATTATCTCTTTATTTTCACCTCCCTTTTTGCAGGAGTGCTTGTTATTTTTGTGGATGTAACGTTGTGTTTACAAGCAAAGAGGACAAAAAAGAGAGATATATAGGATATCTTGAAAAAGAGTTAGAAATACTCTCAAAACATTTAGATACAAGTAGAGAAGTTACACAGATGCATTTTGGCGGAGGTACGCCTACATTTTTTAGTGCTGAGCAATTGGATCGCGTCATATCTTTGATAAGAAAATACTTTAAAAATTTCTCTGCAGATGCTGAGATAAGCTGTGAAATCGACCCTAGATATTTGAATGAAGATCAAGTAAAAGTTTTGGTAAAAGGCGGATTTAACCGTGTAAGCTTTGGAGTCCAAGATTTTAATGAAACAGTTCAAAAAGCAATACACAGGATACAGCCGTTTGAGATCACCGACAATGCAGTCAAGATGGCAAGAGCAGCAGGTATAAAGTCTGTAAATATGGATTTGATCTATGGCTTGCCGTATCAAAATCTAGAGACTTTTAAGAGTACTTTAGAGATGGCATTAAAACTTGATACGGATAGATTTGCCGTGTTCAATTATGCTCATGTTCCTTGGATGAAAAAAACTATGCGAAAGATAGATGAGACAACACTGCCAACACCTAGTGAAAAGCTTGCTATTTTAAAATATACTATAGACTATCTTAGCTCAAACGGACTTCGTATGATAGGGATGGATCATTTTGCCAAACCTGAGGATGAGTTGTTCTTAGCTATAGAAAAAGGTGAATTACACAGAAACTTTCAAGGCTATACAACAAAAGGCGGAGCGGATCTAGTGGGCATCGGGCTTACCAGCATCGGTGAGGGGATAAATCACTACGTACAGAACTTTAAAGATATGAGCCTTTATGAAAATGCTATAGACTCAGGTAAGCTTCCTGTTCATAGAGGATTATTGCTAAATGATGATGATGTTTTGAGAAAAGCCGTCATTATGGAGATGATGAGTAATTTTAAGCTTGATATAGAAAAAATTGAAAAAGAGTTTGGCATAGATTTCTTTGATTATTTTGATGATGCGATACAAGATCTTAGTACATTTGAAAATGAAGGTCTTATAGATATAGATAAAGTTGCCAAAAAGATAACGGTCAATACCACAGGAACTCTTTTGATACGAAATATTGCGATGCCATTTGATGCGTATTTGAAAAAAATACCTGAATCAAAAAGACGATTTTCAAAGACCGTATGATGTTTGAATTTAAAACTACCAGTGATGACTGTATAAAGTGCGGTAAATGTATACCGACTTGTACGATCCATGAGGTAAATCTAGATGAGGTTACCTCACCTCGTGGTTTCTTAGATCTTTTAGGCGCGTATCAAAGAGGTGATCTAGAGTTAGACAAAAACGCCAAAGATATATTTGAGAGCTGCTTTTTATGTACAAACTGCGTAGATATATGTCCAAATGACCTGCCTGTTGATATGCTCATAGAACAAGTCAGAGACGATATACGCAAAAAATTCGGAATTGCATGGTATAAAAAACTTTTCTTTTGGCTGCTCAGACACAGAAAGATCATGGACTTGCTGGCAAAACTGGGCTACGTATTTCAAACTTGCGGCTTTAAGATACATGAAAAACAAAGCTCAATGGAACCTAGATTTTCTCTTCCAATTGTTAAAAAAGACAGATTACTACCTAGTGCAAAGTCAAAAAGTTTTCTAAATTCTCATCCTGATGTCATCAAAAATGGCGGCAAAGGGAAAGTTGGCATATTTATAGGCTGTCTTGCAAACTATACCTATACGGATATCGGTAAAGCTCTTTTGGAGATTTTGAAAGTATTGGAAATAGATGCATATTTGATCAAAAATCAACTTTGTTGCGGCGCTCCGGCATACTTTACCGGAGATTTTGATACGGTTGATTATCTAGCCCGTCATAATATAGAGTATATGGAAACTTTTATTGACGAACTTGACGCGGTTATAATTCCTGAGGCAACTTGCAGTGCCATGATAAAAGTAGATTATGCACATTTCTTTCATGACAAACCTGAGTGGAAAAATAGAGCTGAAAAATTGACGCCAAAGATATTTATGGCTACGGAATATTTGGAAGAGTGTACTGAGCTAAAAAAGATCTTAGCGGATAAAAAAGAGAAGATGAGCGAGCTTATAACTTATCATGATCCATGCCATGCAAGAAAAATGCAGGGAGTGTTTCAACAGCCAAGAAACTTGATAAGTCAAAACTATGTCTTAACGGAGATGAGCGATCCGAACAGATGCTGCGGTTTCGGCGGAGTGACTATGCAGACAGAAAAGTACCATCTCGCAAAAGCAGCAGGCTTACCAAAAGCAGCGATGATACAAGATACAAAAGCAGATATAGTGAGTGCAGAATGCAGCGCTTGTAGAATGCAGATAACCAATTCTCTTTTTCAAAGTGATGTTGACGTAGTCTTTCAAAATCCTATAGAATTGATAGCAAAAGCATTGAGAAGCTAACATGACATACTGGAATCACATATATGAACACATAAATCCAATAGCTTTTTCGCTTGGGAGTATCGGTGTGCATTGGTATGGAATCATGTATGTACTGGCCCTTTTGACAGCACTTGGGGCAGCTAAATATTTTGTTAAAAAAGACAGAATGGGCATAGATGACAAGATGCTTGATAACTACTTTGTGTGGGTTGAAGTAGGTGTCATACTAGGTGCAAGATTTGGATATATCATCTTCTATGATCCTCATACTTATTATTATATGACACATCCTTGGCAGATATTCAACCCATTTATGGATGGGATCTTTGTCGGGATAAGCGGTATGAGCTATCATGGAGCTATAATCGGATTTTTGCTAGCCACTTGGTTGTTCGGCAAAAAACAAAAGATCAACAGTCTGATTTTACTTGACCTGGTTGCCATAAGTGTTCCGCTTGGTTATATCTTTGGTAGAATAGGTAATTTTTTAAATAAAGGATTGGTTGGCAGAGAGACAGATGTTCCATGGGGAATTTATGTAAATGGCTCTCTAAGGCATCCATCTCAGTTATATGAAGCCTTTTTAGAGGGCTTGGTAATCTTTGTTTTTCTATATTTTTACAGAAAGAAAAAGAGATTTGACGGAGAGTTGATAGCGCTTTACGGTATACTATATTCGGTAGCAAGATTTGTGGCTGAATTCTTCAGACAGCCCGATTTTCAGCTAGGTTTTGTATTCGAAGGATGGATGAGCATGGGACAGGTATTGTCAGTCTTTATGGCCTTTGTTTCATTGTGCTTATATATCTATTTGTTGAAGAGATCAAAGAAACTAAAAAACAGTTAACTTTTTCATTAAAATATCCTTTCTTTTTACACATAATTTTTTTTTTAATTAATTAGATATGTAAAGAAATTACATAATTTCGATTTAATAATAAAAGGTGTAAGATTTAAAATCATAAAAAAATCATAAAAAGGATTAAGTGTGAGTGACCTTATCGAAGGCTTTTTAGGCAAAAGTGTAGACGGTAAAAAAAGCAGGATGCCGGCAAAACTTGATTATTTGCAAAGTGCTACCGGACTTTTTTTAGCTCTATTCATGTGGGGGCATATGTTTTTCGTATCTTCCATTTTAGTAAGTAAACATTTTATGTACACGATAACTAAAATGTTTGAAGGTTCGGCCTTTATCCAAGGCGGAAATCCAGTTATCGTATCTGGAATTGTTGCAATAGTAACGTTGATCATCATCGTTCATGCAGGACTTGGGATGAGAAAACTTCCTGCGAACTTCAGACAATTTCAGGTATATAGAACTCATATGAAAATGATGAAGCACGAAGACACGACACTTTGGTTCATACAGGCATTTACAGGGTTTGCTATGTTCTTTTTGGCATCAGCACATATATTTATAATGCTTACAAAACCAGAATCTATAGGACCATATGGTTCAGCTGACAGAATGGTTAGCGAGTGGATGTGGCCGATATACCTTTTACTTCTTTTAGCGGTTGAGTTTCACGGAAGTATAGGTTTATATAGACTAGCTGTAAAATGGGGCTGGTTCGAAGGCGAAAATGCAAAAGCTACCAGAGTTAAATTGAAAAAACTTAAATGGGCAATTACAATATTCTTTCTTGTATTGGGACTTACTACCCTTGCAGCTTATATAAAAATAGGCTTAGAACACAGAGGTCATGTGGGTGAGAGATATCATCCAAGTGCAAAAATAGACATGACAAAAAATAATATTAAGGTTGGGGCATAAAAGATGAATATAAAATATTGTGATGCACTAGTTATAGGTGGTGGTTTGGCAGGTCTTAGAGCTGCCGTCGAAGCAAAATCAAAAGGTTTGAGCACTACAGTTCTAAGTTTGGTTCCAGTTAAAAGATCTCACTCTGCTGCTGCACAAGGTGGTATGCAGGCAAGCCTTGGAAACTCTAAAATGGGTAGAGGCGATAATGAAGACGTTCACTTTGCAGACACCGTAAAAGGAAGTGACTGGGGATGTGATCAAGATGTTGCCAGAATGTTCGTTACAACTGCACCAAAAGCAATCCGCCAATTGGCAGGATGGGGTGTGCCTTGGACAAGAATTACAAAAGGACCAAGAGAAGCAGTTATAAATGCTCAAAGAACTACGATAGTAGAAGATGATGAAACACACGGATACATACAGTCTCGTGACTTTGGCGGTACAAAGAAATGGAGAACTTGTTTTACTTCGGATGCAACAGGTCACACAATGCTATACGGAGTTGCAAATGAAGCATTGAAGCGAGATGTAAATATTGAAGATAGAAAAGAAGCTATTGCTCTTATCGTTGACAACAACCAATGCTATGGAGCGATCGTTAGAGATTTGATAACAGGTGAATTGTCTGCTTATGTTGCAAAAGGAACACTTATAGCAACAGGCGGATACGGAAGAATCTACAAACAAACTACAAATGCAGTTATCTGTGAAGGTATTGGTGCGGCTATTGCTCTAGAAACCGGTGTTGCAAGACTAGGAAATATGGAAGCTGTACAATTTCACCCGACTCCGATAGTCCCATCAGGAATACTTTTAACAGAAGGCTGTAGAGGTGACGGCGGTATCCTTAGAGATGTTGACGGTCACAGATTTATGCCAGATTATGAACCTGAGAAAAAAGAATTGGCAAGCCGTGACGTTGTTAGCCGTCGTATGATGGAACACATCAGAAACGGAAAAGGTGTAAAATCACCGTACGGTGATCACTTATGGCTTGATATATCTATTCTCGGAAGAGAACATATAGAAAAGAACCTAAGAGACGTTCAAGAAATATGTCAGATATTCAATGGTATCGATCCTGCTGACGAAGGTCCAAAAGGCTGGGCTCCGGTTCTTCCTATGCAACATTATTCTATGGGTGGAATCAGAACTAAACCGACAGGTGAATCTCCAACCTTGAAAGGCTTGTTCTCATGTGGAGAAGCAGCTTGTTGGGATATGCACGGATTTAACAGACTAGGCGGTAACTCAGTAAGCGAAACTGTTGTTAGCGGTATGATAGTAGGAGATTATTTTGCTGATTACTGTTCAAAAACAGAGATCGATATAAATACAAAAGTTGTTGAAGATAAGCTTGATGAAGAGCAAAATTATTTAGCATCACTCTTAGAAAAAGATGGAAAATATAATATTTATGAGATCAAGAACAAGATGAAAGATATTATGTGGGAAAAAGTTGCGATTTTTAGAGATGGTGAAAATCTTGACCTTGCCGTTAAAGAGCTTCAAGAATTGTACAGAGAAGCAAATAATATCACTGTAAAATCTAAAACTTTAAGTGCCAATCCGGAGCTTGAAGAAGCTTATAGAGTACCAAAAATGCTAAAAATAGCTTTATGTGTCGCACTTGGTGCCAGAGAGAGGACTGAGAGTAGAGGTGCGCATTATAGAGAAGATTATCTTAAAAGAGATGATGCGAACTGGCTGAAGAGAACACTTACTTCTTGGAAAGAGGGTGCTGATCTTCCTACTGTAGAGTATGAAGACTTGGATATCATGAAAATGGAAATGCCACCGGCTTTTAGAGGGTATGGTGCAAAAGGTATGATCATAGAGAATCCGCTAAGTATACAAAGACAAGAAGAAGTAGACAAAATAAGAGAAGAGATGGAAGCTGCCGGAAAAGACAGATATGAAATTCAAGAAGCTTTGATGGAATTTGAATTACAGCCTTATTATAAAGCTAAAAACGAAAGATTTGGAGATTAAAATGGGAAGAGAAATAACAATAAAAGCACTTAAATACAATCCAAATTCTAAGGTCTCCAAAGCACACTTTGCGGAGTATAAATTAGAAGAGACAGATGGTATGACGCTGTTCATCGCACTTAGCAAGATCAGAGAAACATACGATGCAGATTTGTCATTTGACTTTGTATGTCGTGCAGGTATTTGCGGTAGTTGCGGAATGATGGTAAACGGTACGCCTAAACTTGCTTGTCGTACGTTGACCAAAGATTATGAAAGCGGTGTGATTCAGCTTATGCCTATGCCGGCATTTAGATTGATCAAAGATCTATCAGTAAATACCGGTGAATGGATGGACGGTATGAGCAAAAGAGTTGAGAGCTGGGTTCACTCTAGCGAAGAGACTGATTATTCAAAATTGGAAAAACCAATCGAGCCTCAAGTTGCAGAAGATACTTTTGAGCTAGATCGTTGTGTTGAGTGCGGTATTTGTGTTGCAGCTTGCGGTACAAAACTTATGAGACCTGATTTTGTCGGAGCAGTCGGTTTGAACAGAGTCGCAAGATTCAGAATGGATCCACATGATGAAAGAACTGATGAAGATTTTTATGAATTGGTCGGAGATGACAACGGAATCTTTGGTTGTATGAGTCTATTGGCATGTGAAGATAACTGTCCAAAACACTTACCATTACAAAGTAAAATCGCATATATGAGAAGAAAACTCGTAGCATTGAGATAAACACTCTAAAGAGCCGTCTTCATGACGGCTCTCTTAAATTTTCATTTTAATATTGAAAATATTACTCATATATAACTTTTCTTGATATAATGTCATCCTAATTATTCAACCTTCTAAAATATCAATAAATAATCTATTTTATTAGTAGAATAATAATATTTTTTGGATGGTGTTCGTGCATATTTTAAATGATTTTTTTCTTTTAGCCTGGAATGAAGATAGCGATTCCATAGATAATTTACCGGGATCTCTGAAAGAAAAAATACTTTTTACTTTTGAAAACAATTATGATGACTTTTGTGACAGTTGTTCGATCTTATTTATAATAAGTAGCGAAAATTTAGACAAGATCACACAAATCGAAGAGTTTAAACTTCTGTTTGACGGATTATTGGCTGATGTTGATGCAAACAAAAAAACCATCCTTCAAGCCCAAAAAGAGACTTTACGTTTTATTGATGAGCTTGGTGATCTAAGTCTTAATACTCAGATCAAATCCAGATTTGAGATCTTGAGAAAAGAGGGCATAATCTCTTACTATGTCAGTAGAAGATTGATCGGATTGTTTGAGCTGATAAAAGAAAATAAACCTGAAATTACAAACATAGTTATAAAAGAAGCTAAAAAAGATGATCTTTTTTACAAAAATTCTCTAAATATCTTAAACACAAGTATAGAAAACCTGAAAAATTGCATACAAAATGATTATTTTGTTGAAAGATTAGATAGTTGTACGGATAAATTAAAAGAAGAAAAACTCTCTATCGGAATAACAGGCGTTATGAATGCCGGTAAATCAACTATGCTAAATGCAATCCTCGGAGAAGAGGTTCTGGGAACTTCAGTCGTCCCTGAGACTGCCAATCTTACCATCTTGAAATATTCAAAGAATAAATATGCGAAGGTGCATTACTGGACCAAAAACGAGTTTGACAAGATATCGTCAAATGCCAAAGATTCTCCTAGTATAGAGAAGTTTGTATCTGAGACAAAAAGTCATTTTGAGAATGATCTTGATAAATTTATAACAGATGATGGGAAAAGCGAAGAGATAAGTATAGAAGATCTACATCTTTTTACATCTGCAAAAGAGTCTAATAAAAAATGTAATCTTGTCAAAAGTGTCGAGCTCTACAGTGATCTCTCTTTTTTACAAGACGGAGTAGAGATTGTTGATACTCCGGGACTTGACGATCCTATCATTCAGCGTGAAGAGATAACTCTACAGTATACTCTTGATTGTGATTTGATGGTGCATCTTATGAACGTAAACCAATCAGCTACGAAAAAAGATGTTGACTTTATAATAGATGCGATCATATACCAAAATATTGCAAGGCTTCTTATCGTTATCACTAGAATAGATACGGTCAGCGAGGAAGAACTTGAAGAGGTCGTAGAATACACAAAAAGAAGTATAAAACAAAGACTCGAAGAGCAAAATAAATCAGCACAGCTAAAAATGATCTTGGAAAAGATAGACTTTATACCAATTTCGGGGAAAATGGCATTGTTGCATAAGCTTGGCAAGAGTGATATTGCCTTGGAAAATGGATATGATCTTGAAAGAACAGGTATATTAAAAATAGAAAATTATCTAAATCAGGTATTGTTCGGTGAAGAGAGTATAAAAGCAAATTTGATAATCCAGAGCAATCTTATAGAGATTATGTCTGTCCTTTTAGAGAGTGAAAAGAATTTTGAAGATGAGATTGAATTCTTGAGCAAATCAAAAGAAGAGATACAAAAAGAGTTTGAAGAACATAAAAAACACAAGACTCAGCTTTTGACAAATCTGGATAGCATCAAAAAAAATATAGATGAGAGTAAATTGGAACTCACATCATATTTTAAGACCTTGGAAAAATATTCGCAGGATTCACTTACCAGACTCAAAAATATAATTAAGAAACGGGTAACCGATGATGTCTCTTATGAAATGAGAAAAAATAAAAAACTGCCAAAGCAAGAGAGAATAGAGTATTTTATACAAACAGGCATAAAAGATGGGCTTGTTGATCTGGCAAGAGATTACAGATATGAATTTCAAAAAAAGATGCAAACTTCATATGATCATGTTAAGAACAGTTTTGAAGATTTTGACGATAAAGAGATCGTAGAGAATCAAAAGTTTGATTCCCAAGACTTCTTTGATAAGTACTTTAAAAAGGTAATGATATTTCAAAATAGTGAAATTCTGGTTACAAAAGTCAACTCTTTGATAAAAAAATACTCAAATAAAAATCTTGAAGAACTGGATACTAAGCTTGGAGATATACTAGCAGAAGAATTCGAGAACATTAAAACGATGCTAAGTGACAGATTGGTAAATATCAATCAGGAATTACTGGATAATTTTATAACTTTTGCAAAGACAAAGGTTCAAAATATAGAAATGCAAATGAAGATGAAAGACGACATGATAGAAAACAGTATAAGAACTATAGAGAGATCTTCAGTTGAGAAGACTCAAAGAGTTGAAGATCTAAAAAATAAGTTGAATATTTTGCAAACTGTAAAAAATGAATTGCAAGTTTTAGATGACAAGCTGGCGGAGTGACAGATGAGCATATTTGATAAATTTGTAATCTCATATAAAGAAAAATACCTAAGCAGTACACCTACATTTGACAAATCGCTCATAGGTTCATTGGAAAAAGCAAGATATCTTTTGCTTGATGACAAACTTTCTCCTTCCATTCAGCTCGTACATGCACTTGATAAGTTGAAGATCAGGGTAAAAGAGCCTATGAAAGTTGCCATAACCGGTCAATTCTCAAGCGGTAAATCAACATTTTTAAATGCGCTTTTGGCAAAAAGCATTCTTCCTACAGGTATAACTCCTGTAACTTCAAAGGTAAATTATATCAGGTACGGCGATGAGCTAAAGATAAGAGTGAAATACAAAGACGGACGAGACGAGTATCATGATATAGAGAGTATAAATAAATTTACAGATCAGAGGATCGGGGTAGAAGATATAGATTATCTTATACTTTACTCTCCTTTGAATATGTTAAAAGATATCGTATTTGTAGATACTCCGGGATTAAATTCCGGCGCAAATTCAGATACTCAAACTACTATCAAAGTCCTAAAAGAGGTTGATGGTATCATATGGCTTACCCTTATAGATAATGCAGGGAAGATGAGTGAAGCAGATGTCTTAGAACAGTATCTCTCACAATACAAAAATAAATCACTGTGTGTATTGAATCAAAAAGATAAGTTCAGTGAAGAGGAGATACAGCAAAGTGTCTCATACGTAAAAGAAGCTTTCGGAAAATATTTTAGTGAAGTTGTACCTATATCAGCAAGAGAAGCGCTTAGATCAAGAAGCAGCGACAAGAATGCTCTTATGGAAGAGGCTTTAGAAGAGTTTCTGGGATCAATAGATTCAAAACTTCATGAAAATATGCAATCATCTTATATAGGCTTTTTAGAAGATGGTTACAAGCAGTATGAGAGAAAGTTGAACTCAATCCGTGAGATGGATCTACGGGAAAATCTCAAATTGGCTAAGCAGTCAAATATCCAAAAAGTAATAGATTTTATAAAAGATGAGATCCAGCCACGAGCTATAGAAGCCAAAGAGTTTTCTATCAAGAAAGAGATCAAGAATATTTGTCAAAAGATCATAGCGCAATATGAACTGTTCTTGAGAATTTACGATGAACTGATAGCGGAGATAGAAAGATTTGATTCTGTTGTCAAAGAAGAGTTCGCAGAGGCGAAGAACACATTTTCAAAAGATCTGAAAGATGCGTATCATAACATAGAGCATATTATTGAAACTATTGCTACGGAGATATACGCTCATGTTGAAGAAGAGACAAAGTATAGATTTGCACAAGAGAAGAAGAAGCTTTTCAATCATGACGATACGTATAAAAAAGTAGAATACAAATGCGCAAAGATAAATGCAGACTCGGCATATAAAACTCTTTTTTATGATGATGATCTTGTCGGTAAGATGTTTAAAAGATATGCCAAAGGCATAGTCGAGATAGAAGAGAGAGTAAATACAAAGAATAAAGAGATCTATGACAAATTCGAAGAGAAGATCTTTAGATGGCAAAGTCCTTACAGTATAATAAGAAAAAAAGAGGAGATACACTCAGATATCGAGTTTGCAAATATCAGAAAATTTGCGGCAAGGGTTTATGAACATATACTGAAACCTTATCATGACGAAGTATCACACTCTTCTTCTCTGGTTAGTTCAAATTTTACACATATAAGAAGTTCTGTGAAGTTTAATTACCATAATGCTACGGAAGCCTGTATCTCATTTTTAAATAACAAGATTGACAGTTTTTCTAAGTTGTATGAAGAGAATCCTACAAGATTTTCACTTTACAATCCAAGCCTGGCAGAGATCAAACAAAAACTTACGGAAAGTTTTTATATGTATGAGCTAAATAATCTTATGAGCTCAAACAGAACATTTTTGAGTAACGATTATGATAGACTGACGGCAAAATTTGAAGAGATAAAAAATCAAAAGATAGATTTTGTCAATCAACGAAAAAACAGACATAAAAAGATCATAAAGCTTTTAGAAGAGTGTACGGATTCACTTGAGAATACAGAAGAGATCAGCATCAATAATGAATAGCGATTTCTTTATGCTTTAGATATCCAAACCTTTTTCTTTTATCGTCTTAAACATGGTCATAAGCGAGATAAAAAGTGTTGTTATGGCCGGACCAAGTATCATACCCCAAAATCCGAAGGTTGTAAGTCCTGCAAGTATGGAAAAAAATACCAAAAGCTCGTTGATATTAGCTCTCACGGTTGAGAGCTTTTCATTTATGTATTTGATTATCATTGGTTTGATAAAAGTATCTGCGATGACTGAGATGACGACTATAGAGTAGATGGCTATACTGAAACCTGCGATGTAGTTTCCGTTCGCAAACTCATAAACGCTCAAAGGCACCCACATAAGGGCTCCTCCGACTATTGGTATCAAAGAAGCAAAACCATAAAAGATACCAAGCAAAAGCCCGTTGTAGCCAAAGACCACCCCAATAGCCGCAAACAAGATACCTTCAAAAATCGCAGTTGCCAAGATAGAATAGAAAACGACACTCATGACATTTGAAACTTCTCCAAATATCAGGTCGATCTCTTCATTTGCCATAGGCAATATAGTCTTAAAATAGCTACCCAGTTCTTTTGATTTTAATGTAACAAAGAAATAAAATATCAAGATCAAAACCATATCTTTTAAAAAGTTAGCACTATTCTTTCCGACAGAACCAAGATATGAGAGCAGATTTTTTGTTATGTTCGTTAGATCAATACTATTTAAAAAATCATCTATGTTGCTTTTTAAAAATAACAGACTGTGCGGTAACGTATAGTGTAGGTTTTTGATATAAGCTATCGTATTGTCAACGATCTGAGGATTGAAGTTGTTTATGATCTCTCCGGCAGAGGTTATGATATATATGATAGGTGCAAAAAATAGTAAAAATAAAAATAAAGTAGAGATTGTAGCCGATAATGTTTTATTCGGGACATATTTGTTTATATTGGCGTTTATTTTGTAAGTAGCGATCGATAGCAGGGATGCTACCGTTATTACAACAAGGAAAGGTTCATACAGCTTCAGTATCCAGTAAAGAACCGTCAAAAAAATACCGATTAAAAAAAATCTTTGTAAATTCATATTAAATCTTCTCCAAATAATCCATTTGACTCTAAAGGCGTGAGTTTGAAGAGTTCATAGCATTTTCTGCTTGCGATTCTTCCTTTTGCCGTTCTTTGCATATATCCATTGGCAAGTAAATAAGGCTCTATCACGTCTTCTATCGTACCCTCGTCTTCACTTAAAGCAGCAGCAATCGTGCTTAGACCCAACGCTTTGCCCCTTGATTCAACTAAAAGTTTCAAAAACTTTATATCTAATTCATCAAACCCCAGTTCATTTACACCAAGTTCCCCTAGAGCATAATCAGTTCTTTCTTTACTGATCTTCTCCTCACCTTCAACATCGGCAAAGTCACGCACGCGTTTAAGTAATCTAAGGGCAATTCTAGGTGTTCCCCTCGATCTTCTTGCTATCTCTAGGGCACCATCTTTCAAGCACTCTTTATTTAGGTGATGTGATGCTTTGGTAATTATCTCAGAGAGTTCAAGTTTATCGTAAAATTGAAGTCTAAAGTGCATACCGAATCTATCTCTCAGTGGGGAGCTTATCATGCCGGCCCTTGTGGTCGCTCCAATTAGAGTGAATTTCGGAAGGTCTATCTTTATTGTTTGTGCCGCAGGACCGCTGCCTATGATTATATCTAATCTAAAATCTTCCATAGCAGGATAAAGTATCTCTTCTATGGCAGGAGAGAGTCTGTGTATCTCATCTATAAAAAGGATATCACCTTCTTCCAAATTCGTCAGTATCGCAGCGAGATCACCGCTTTTTTCTATCATCGGCGCTGCAACCATTTTGATATTTGTTTCCATTTCATTTGAGATAATATAAGCAAGTGTTGTTTTACCAAGACCCGGAGGTCCGAAAAAAAGTACATGATCCAGGCACTCTTCTCTTTGCTTTGAAGCTTTGATAAATACTTTTAAATTCTTTTTGATTTGGTCTTGCCCTATATAGCCATCCCAAGAGGTAGGTCTGAGTGACTTTTCGTACTCATTTTCAAACGATATTTTGTCTATTTCTACAATCCGTTCCATCAGTATGTATGCTCTTTTGCCGGAAATTTTTTACTTTTTACTTCGTTTGCATATTGGCTGATCGCATCGCTTATCAATTTATGTCCATCAAGGTAGTTCTTTACAAATTTTGGTTGAAAATCATTGAAAAAGCCAAAAGCATCACTCCAGACTAGAACTTGTCCGTCAGTGTCAGCACCGGATCCGATTCCTATGGTCGGGATACTTACGCTGTCTGTTATCTCTTTTACAACATCTGCTTTGACGCCTTCTACGACCAAACAAAATGCTCCTGCTTCTTCGACCGCTTTAGCATCTTTTATGAGTTGATCCAGATTTTCTTGGTTTTTACCTTTGATCTTGTATCCGCCTTCTGATCTTACAAATTGCGGCATCAATCCTATATGACCCATGACAGCAATTGAGTTTGACGTCAGCTCTTTTATTATGTGGGCTCTATCCACGCCGCCTTCGATTTTTACAGCATGAGCATTTGTTTCTTGATATACTCTGGATGCATTTTTCAATGCAGATCTTTCATCTGTATAAGTCCCAAAGGGCATATCGCAAATTATAAAAGTATCTTTTGCGCCTGCACATACTGCCTTTGTGTGATAGATCATGATATCCATAGTTGCAGATAGGGTGTCAGGGGCCTTGTTAAAGCTCATATTTAAGCTGTCTCCAACCAATATCATATCGACTTTTTTATCAAAAATAGAAGCAAAAAGTGCATCATAAGCTGTGATCATGACAAGCGGAGTTTTTGATTTGGATTCTTTTATAGATGTTATAGTTTGCATGTCCGACAACCTAGGTAGTTTTTATTTTATTTTATCAAAAAAATGGTACAATTGTACTTAAAACAAGTGTTTTGAATTTTATAGGGAGTTTCATGGGTGTTTATTCACAGTTAGAATTAGATTTTGACATTGATATTGTTGATGATTTTATAAACCATTATGCAATTATGTGTGAAAACATGGAACCTCTTATTATTAACCTTAATAAACCGGATGTTTATGAAGAAAATATAAGAGAACTTTTTAGAATATTTCATAACTTGAAATCAGCAGGTAGTTTCTTGAAACTAGACCCTATAATCAAACTTGCTTCTTTGTGTGAAGATGTAGTCGAAGAGGCTAGGATGTTAAAAGGTCCGGCAAGTGAAGAATTCATAGATTGGTTGCTACTTGTGAGCGATCAGTTTAGTAATTATAGGCAAGATGTCGAAAAAGATGCCGAGTATTTTAGTATGTTCAATCCGCTTATTATAAAAGTCCCTCTTAAATTAGAAGTCAAATGAAAAAATTAATAGCTTACATAACTGCGGGTTATCCCGATAAGAATTTTACTGTGGATCTTGGTCTGTCTCTCAAACAAGCAGGTGTAGATATCCTGGAATTGGGTATTGCATTTTCAGATCCTGTGGCTGATGGTCCAATCATCGAAGAAGCAAATCTAAAATCACTTCAAAACGGTTTTAAGATGAAAACACTTTATGAAATAACAGAAAATATCTCAAAAGAGATAGATACTTTCTGGATGGGCTATTTCAACTCATTTTATGCCAAAGGCGTTGAAAATATATCCAAAAAAGCACAAGACTTGGGAGTAAAGGGCTTTATCATACCGGATCTTCCTCATGAAGAATCATTTGCGTATAAGCCTATTTTTAAAAAGCATGATATTTCACTTGTGAACTTTGTCGCACCAACAGACGGGAAAGATAGAATAGCGAAGATCGTAGATAAAAGTACAGGTTTTATATATCTTGTAGCTTATGCAGGGATCACAGGTACCGGTGCAAAAGAAGACTTGAGTGAAGTTATAAAAGAAATAAAAGCAAATAGCCAGACACCTTTATATATAGGTTTTGGAGTAGATGAAAAAACTGCAAAAGAAAAAGCCGCAGGTGTAGATGGAGTGATCGTAGGGAGTACATTTATAAAAGTACTATTGGATGAGACACTATCTAATACTGAAAAGATCAATAAAATCTCTGAAAAAGCAAGAATTATAAAAGATAAAATTAACTAGATTTTAGCAAACTCAAATCAACAGCACCACAAGGTGCGTGGGCATTCTGCCGAAGAAAACCCAGTGTTAACGTAGAGCTTTTTAAGCTTTGCCCAAAAAGCGTGTCAAGATGAAAAAGCTCTGAACATTATAAGCATCTTTGGAAGTAAAAGAAGCGCACTCACTAAAGCAGAGAACATTACAAGTATAGTTAACAACCCAAAATAAATAGTAGGGATGAAGTTTGAAAATACCAAAATCGAAAATCCAAGTATAATGGCAAGTGACGTATAGAACATCGCATATCCTATACTATGGTGTGACCTCTCCATAGCTTTTATATAGTCATGATCTTTTATATATTCTTCTTGGAATCTATGTATATAATGAATAGTGTCATCAACTCCTATCCCTATACTGATCGATGCTATAGTAATGGTCATGACATCCAGCGGTATACTTGCAAAACCCATGACGGCAAATATGATGCCTACCGGGATAATATTGACTATGATCGCTATCGCAGATATCTTGAATGACTTGAAAAGAACTAAAAACATCAAAAATAGTATGACAAGTACAGCTCCCAATGTAAGAATTTGTGATTCAAATAAAGATTGAAGCATATTATTGTACAGGACCATTAAGCTTGTCAATCTAAAAGATATATTTTTGGTATCTACTATCTTCGGTAATTCTCTTTTGATCTTCTTTAAAAAAGCATCTCTTCTAAGATTTGGATTTGAGTCTATTATCCTCATTGCAAATCTAACTTCATTGTCCTTAATGTCCACAAATGGATTTAATATGATATCTCTAAATCTTTGCGGGATCTGTTTATAAAGAACGGCTAATTCAAAAGTATCTAAGTTCTTATTGTCGTTTAGTTCTTTAGCAACTTCTAGAACTGTTCCAAATGATTGAACGTTCCCTACTTCTTTTAAAGACTCTAGATAATGTTGTATTTTTCTAATAGTTTCCATTTTATTTGGTGAAAACCAATATTGGTTTTGATTTTGTGTTTGTTCAAATTCGCTTTCAAATTGATCAAACTGCCCATCGTCCTGTTTTGCCTTTTTCTCTTTTTTAAATTTTACGATCAAATCCAAAGGTGTCGTGCCGCCTAATTTTTGATCTATCACTTTCATACTTTTGTATATTTCCGTATTTTGCTTAAAATAGTTGATAAAGCTGTTCTCTACTTTCAGTCTCATTGCTCCAAAGATAGATAGAACAGCTATTAAAGCAGCTGATATGAGTATTGCTGAACCATGGTTTTTGACAAAAGAGGCACTAAAATTCGTTATGATAGAGCCTATTTTATTTGGTTTTATGACTACATGATCTCTTTTAAAAAGCATCATCATGGCAGGAAACAATATAAATGAGATAATCAAGGAAGTAGCAACGCCTATACCCATCATATAGCCTAGATTTATGACAGGTTTCAAATCTGCCAGTATCAAAGAACCAAAGCCTGCTACCGTAGTAATAATCGCGTAAAAAGAAGGTTTTGCTTTTGATAGAACGGTCTCTAGTAACAATTCTTTTTGTGACATATCCGTATTTTCATTTGCTAGTTCTCTATATCTCACTATTAAGTGCAGGATTATAGATATTGTGATTATAAGCTGAAGAGATATATAGTTTGAAGATATTACAGTGACTTCCCAATCAAAAATTCCTAGAAAGCCTGTGGTAAAAACAACAGAAACAACTGAAACCAATACAGGAATAAGTACAAATTTCATCTCTCTGAATATAAAATACAAAGTTGTGATAAGCAGTAGTAAAAGAACGGATCCATAGATCATAAGATCACTTTTTATGAAGCTGATCATATCATTTGCTATCATATTGACGCCGCCTAAAAATATTTTGGCATTGTTCTTGTACTTTTGTGTGATACTGCGTATTTGAATTATGTTTTTATGATCTATCTCTCTTCTTAAATTCCTATATTCTTTAAATTTGAGATTTAGCTCCAGTATTTTTGCTTCATCGCCTTTTTTTCTAAGCTCATTTCTTTTCTTGATAAATTCGTTGTATTTTTTGTCTTCTTTTAGATTTAGTAATATTGCAGTTGTTTTAAAATCGCTGCTGACTAGATTGTTTTTATATATAGGACTGTTCAAAAATTCTTTTTTTACAAGAGCCTTGTCTATCCCTTTGTCTTCTAGTGTTGGTATCTTCTCAAGCAAATCTTTGACAGGTCTTGGAGGACTTTGTAAAAGAGGTACATTCAAAATAGATATGACACTTGTTATTTGATCTAATTTTTTCAAATCGTTTGTGAGCGATTGTAGAGTTTTGAGTGACTTGTCCGATAGTAATTTACTCTTTGGCGTATAAGTCAATACTAAAAAATTCGGCATATAGTATCGTTCACTGACAGCTCTATAATATGCCAGATCTTTGTCATTGTCCAAGAGCAGGCTGTCTGCAGAAGCATCAATACTTAATTTTGTAGAAAAATAACCAAAGACTACCATAAAGATGGCAAGTACAAAGAGTACTATCTTGGGAAATTTTAATATAAAATTGTTATAAAACGATTTTAACATAGATGAGTTTAGTTGTTCGTATCATTCAATTTTGCTAGCAGTTCATTGAAACTATATTTTTTCAATTCATCAGAAAATTGTGATCTATAGGTTTGTATGACGCTTACTCCTAAAACATCCACATCATAGATATACCATTGATTATCTCTTGTTTTGTAAAATTTATATACGATATCGTATTTTTCTTTTTTGCCTTCTATCTGAGTCAAAAGATGTATTCGGTTTTCTTTTATCTTGTCTACGCCTTTGACAATGATCTCTTGATTATCGTATTTATCAAGTTTTGATTTGTATGATTCTTTTAATCTTTTTGTGAATTTTTGTGTAAATTCTTCTTTTTGTTTTTGGCTGAGTTCTCTCCACGTTTCTCCGCCTATAGAAAGTCTGGCCATCAATTTATAGTCAAATACAGGGTCGAATAATTTGAAGATCTTTTTAGATAAAACATCTTTGTTTTCTTTGGTTTGCTTACTTTCTTTTATTAATTTAACTGCTTCGTTTATATTTGTCTTCATAAAGCTTTGTATTTGATTTTCACTCAATGCAAAAATATTTACAACAATTAGTAAGCATAAAAATATAATTTTCAAAATCTACTCTCCTATTCTTCTATTAGTTTTTTTCTTCTTTGTTCATAAATGTTCTTTAAAAAAGGATATAAATCTATGGCATCCTTTTTTAATTTCTCATATTCACCTACGTGAAAAGAGTTATAATTTACTATGTCCAAAGCTTTTCCTTCATATGATTGTGCCATATTGTCAAATACATTATAACCCCTGTTACTCATATATGTCAATGGGTTAATGATAGCGTCTGCTACTAGTCCCGCAGTATCTCTGAGGTTTGATTGTCCAAGGATAGGCCAAACTATATGAATTCCTCCACCTATACCATAAAATCCAAGAGTTTGTCCAAAATCTTCGTTATGTGCTTTTAGGTTAAACCTGTCTCTGGCAATGTCATTTAATCCTACTATGCCTATCGTGGAGTTCAGTAAAAATCTTTGAGTCTCCTCAAAGGAATTTGCAAATTTGAGTTGAAGTAAATTGTTCACAAGTCTGATAGGAAACAATAAATTGTTAAAAAAGTTATCTATCCCATTTCTCGCAGGTTTCGGGATAATAGTTTTATACCCTTTTGATGCAGGATCAAGTATATTTATGAAAAAGAAATCATTGAAATTTGTCATGACTCTATTGTATCCTGAAAATGGATCAAAATCGTTGTTCTTCTCTTTTGCTTGGAATTCTTGGTCGAATTCATCGGCTATCTGAGAGTTGTCGTTTGTGTGGCGGTTAGCAAGTGCAGGCGTTGCGTGTAAAAAAGATATAAAATATAAAGTTAAAATCAAAAAGCGCAATTTGAAATCCTGTCATTTAATGGTGGAGCTGTCCGGAATCGAACCGGAGTCCAAAAATAGCCACTCTCAGCGTCTACATGCTTAAAATAGTTGTTAAAAATTCATTTTGCTTCATACAACTAACAAAACTACGCAAAACTAGCCTCTAATTTCATTTTAAGACGAGGCAGACTTAAAATATATCTATCAAGCTATGATACTTCCAAAATCCTTATAGATAGAATCAAAGGAGGAAGCAGTCCAAAGTTTTACTTAAACTTACGCTACAGCGTAAGCAGGACGATAGTTACTGTTATTAGCAGTTATTGTTTTGAAGGTTTGGTAACGCAAGTCCCTCACTTGCGACATGCAGCCAAAAGTTGACACTATTCCTGTCGAAGCCTTGTCAACCCCATAACTAATATAAATTAGAAAGGAGATTATACCATAAAATTGCAAATTAATGAAGACTTTGATAATATAAGCTTAAATAAATAAAAAAGGTTGACATGAAATTCATTAAAATTTTTCTTATCGCAATCATTGTATTTTTGTTTCAAGGATGCGTTGTTTCAGAAATGACACTTAACAAATCTACATATAATGTACAAAATCAAAACGAAAAAACAGTACAAAGGTCTCAAGTAAAGGTAAAACAAAATTATGTCCATACATATACAAATGAAAAACCAAAGTATGAGAATATCTATAGCGGAAGCATAAAAGGGATCGTCAAAGTCATAAAATATGAAAGATCAAAAAAATCCTGGCTATATGAGATAAGCGGAGTAGATACTAGTAATTTCAAACTTCCGTTTGCAAAGTTCTATTATAAAAAGAAGTTGGCAAATCACGGAGATTTAGTATATGTGATCTTAAAGAACTCAAAATTGAAAAATCTATTTTTTATCAATAAAACCAATCAAGCAAGGTATTATGAGCGTAAAAACAATACAGCAGATATAGTTCACAAAAGAAATAAGAGTAGGATAGTTCATTGGATATCTGTTCCAAAAGTCGAGAGAGTAAATTTTTAACTTTAAACGTTAACCGCTCGTTTACTTTTATAACGTAGAATTTCATTAAGCGAATTTCAAAAATACTCCGAAAATGATAAAATCTTGGAGGTGGTAAAAGCCAAGCGCCTCCTCCATTCTTTTTATCCAATCACATTCTTTCCTCTTTATATTGACAATCACAAGATGCTATACTACAATTGCGGATCAGATTTTATATTAGGATATATTATGGTTCTTAGAATTGTATTGTTTGTTTGTTTTGGTTATATTTTTATGTTTGCAGCACCACAATTTACTATTAGATTTTCTCATGTCGTATCTCCTGATACCCCAAAAGGCAAAGCTGCAGTGTTCTTTAAACAAAAAGTAGAAGAGCTTACTCATCATAAAGTTATAGTCAAGGTTTTTCCAAATTCTACATTGTTCAATGATTCACAAGTATTAAAAGCTATGCAAGATGGAAAGCTAGAGATGGCTGTTCCTAGTTTGTCAAAACTCTCCTCTCTCGTCCCTCAAATCGAAATTTTTGACTTACCGTTTTTATTTGATGATATGAATCATGTGCACAGGGTCATGAAAGGCAAGGTCGGAGATACTATAAAAAAGTTAATTACTAAAAAAGGCTATATAGCATTAAATTATTGGGATAACGGATTTAAACAGTTATCATCGTCAAAATCTCCACTTTTTTCACCAAGTGATGCTAAAAATCAAAAATTCAGGATAATGAATTCGGCAGTTTTAAAAGAACAATTCGTCTCTATAGGAGCAACAGCACAAGTACTTCCTTTTTCTAAAGTTTATGATGCGCTTAAATCTAAGCAAGTTGATGCAGCAGAAAATCCTCTTTCAAATTTTTATAGTAAAAAATTTTATGAAGTGCAAGATAGTCTGGTTTTAAGCTCTCACGGTTATTTGGGATATATCTTACTCATGAACAAAAGTTTTTGGGATAAATTACCTAAAAATTTACAAAAAGATGTGATGCAAGCAAGTGATATGGCAACAAAATATGAGAGGAAATTGGCAAAAGATATGGAAAGTTCATACCTTGCAAAACTTGAAGATTACGCAAAAGCTCATCCGAATTTTCACATTTTAAAGTTAAGTCAAAATGAGCGAAATGTCTGGAAAAGAGATATAAGCATCATATATCCAAAATTTTATCCTAAAATAGGTCTTGACCTGATAGACGAGGTAGAAAAAGCTAGATATCAATAGGTATTATGATTGTGATCCTAGCTCCAATCTCAAGATTTTGAGCAATGAGTTCTCCAAGCATATTCTTTTCAATTATTATTTTTGACATATAAAGCCCTATACCTGTACCGTTTACATCCCATTTTGTACTTATATAAGGTTCAAATATCTTCTCTATAGGCTGGATCTTTATTCCTGACCCGTTGTCATCTATGTCTATTTTGGCTTGATTATTTTCTTTTCTTACTGTTATATTGATCTCTTTATTTATATTTTTGCTTTCTATCAGGGCATCTTTAGCATTGGAAAGTATATTGAGAAGTACTTGTTCAAACTCGTTTTGGTAGCCAAATATACTAGGGTTATCTTTAATATCAATATTTATGTCAATGTTTTTATTTTGTATAGTTTTACCGATTATTTTCATAACACTCTCAATTGAATCTTTTATATTAAAGATTTTTTTATCTTTTTGTGGACTAAAAAAATCTCTAAAGTCATCAATTGTGTGTGACATATATTCAAGAAGAAGTTCAGCATCTTTACTTTTTTCGATCATTATATTTTTATCAAGTTTTCCCATCATATATCTGAATTTTAAGTTCATAATGATTGCTGAAAGTTCTGATAGAGGTTGTCTCCATTGATGAGCGATGTTGCTTATCATCTCACCAAGAGCAATGAATTTTGACTTCTCTATCAGTAGTCTTTCCTGCTCACCTCTTTTTGTTACCTCTTCTATGACCCTTAATTCTAGGGTTTTGTTTAAGTTTTCCAATTCTACTGTTTTATCTTTGATCTCTTGATTATATTGTTTGAAAAATTTATCTATCTGTTTTCCTAGAATAATCGCAAATATGTTTGCAATCAGAGAAAAAAGTAAAAATATTGCTATAGATGAAGTTATGTCAAGGCTCATCTTGCGTCTTAGTTCATTTTTCTTTTGTGTGATTCTTGTATTTATGTTATCAAGATATGTTCCTGCTGCTATAACCCAATCCCAATCTTTATAAAGTTTAAAATATGAAACTTTGGGTCTGATCTCACTGCTATCAGGCTTTTTATACAAGTACTGTACAAATGAGTATCCTTGTTTTTTTATGTCGTTTAAGAAGATTTTCCTAAAAGCTTTCCCATTTTCATCTTTATAGTTATCGGAAATAAATTTTCCTATTAAATCTTTTCGGTTTGGATTTACAAGTAATTTTGCAAATTTGTCACCTCCATTATAATTAAGTATTTTATAAACAAAGAGGTAATTGCTTTTTGCTTCTCCAAATTTGATATGTTCTATGAAGTGGATTACATCTTGTTTGATTTCGTTTTCACTAAGAGTTTTGAGGGACTTTTTATATCTTATATATTCAATAACAGAATCAACTTCTCTTTGTACCTCTTTTTTCTTTGAGTTTACAAATGTCTGCTTTGTATCTCGTATCTCTCGATCTAAGATGTCGTATTGCTTGGATATAAAAAGATAACTGATAAAGATGACGAGTGAACTTATGATAAACATAGAGCTCAAAATTATGACAGTTGAAATATTGTCTTCTTTTAGTATTTTCAAAACATATCCATATTTGTTGCAAAGTATTTGATCTGATATCAATAAAATTAAGCTAAATTATATTATCATAACACAAATTTTATGCTTAATTTTCGTAAGCTGCAAAATGTAAAAAGGGTTATATTATGGATGAGAAAATGCTCAAAAGTCTTTCTAAACTTTCAGTGTTATATGCAGAAGATGAAGCAGGGGTCAGGCAAAACGTATCTGAGATGCTCTCTCTCTTTTTTAAAGACGTATATCTTGCAAAAGACGGTATGGAAGCATACGAACTTTTCTTAGACAAACATCCGGATCTAATTATAACAGACATCAAGATGCCTTTATTGGACGGTATAGAACTTACGAAAAAGATAAGAAAACAGGATGCGAAAGCTCAAATATTGATCATCTCTGCACATACTGAAGTTGATTATATGCTAGAAGCTGTTGAACTCTCATTGGTCAGATATATTGTAAAACCTATTACGGAAACTAAACTACTTGATGCTCTTGATAAATTTTTGGAATCAAGAAATAATAATGGAATAGTAGAGTTTAAGGACGGATGGTTTTATGATATGAACAAAAAACAAATTATACATGACAGTGACGTATTTGAACTTACCAAAAAGGAAGTAAGGTTTTTAGAACTTTTATTAGAAAGAGGCAGCGTTATTACATATGAAGAGATAGAGCGAGAACTTTGGGAAGATGAATATATGAGCTTAAATGCACTTCGCTTGATGATGAAAAACTTAAGAAAGAAGCTACCTGTGGGTAGTTTAAGGAATGTTCAAAGTATTGGTTACAAGTTGTAACAAGATTTTTGCAAATTTTTCATTTTGTTACCTTTCGTAATATAATTTTGACAAAATCTCTTTTAATTCTCATTTTCTTTATTGCTACATAATATAGACACATCTTTTTATTATAATCGACTTGATATAAAAATTTTTAAGGAGATTGTTATGACAAAATTTGTTAAAATTGCTGCAGTAGCAGCACTTTTAGTTTCTTCGACTTTTGCGGCGGATTACACTATCAAATTCTCGCATGTTGTAAGTCCAAACACACCAAAGGGTAAGGCTGCCGACTTTTTTGCTAAGAGAGTAAAAGAGTTGACAAATGGAAAAGTTGAGGTTATAGTTTTCCCAAATTCTCAGCTATATACAGATAAAGCTGTTATGAAAGCACTAAAAATAGGAAATGTTCAAATGGCTTGTCCTAGCTTTTCTAAATTTACTGCATTAGTTCCACAACTTCAGCTTTTTGACCTTCCATTCCTATTTAAAGGTGCTAAAGGTGTTCATGATGTCATGGATGGAAAAGTTGGTCAAAAATTGAAAGATTTGGTTACTGCAAAAGGTTTTGTTGCTTTAAACTATTGGGATAACGGTTTTAAAGATATGTCTTCAAACAAAAAACCTATCCTTTGGCCAAAAGATGCTGATGGACAAAAATTCAGAATCATGAGTTCTAAAGTTCTTGAAGCACAAATGAAAGCAATCGGCGGAAATCCGCAGGTTCTTCCTTTCTCTGAAGTTTATTCTGCACTTCAACAAGGTGTTGTTGACGCGGCTGAAAATCCTCTCTCAAACTTTTGGACTAAAAAATTCTATGAAGTTCAAACTTCTCTTACTTTGACTGAACACGGCTATCTTGGTTATCTTGTTGTTATGAGTAAGAAATTTTGGAATAAATTACCGGCGAATTTAAAGCCTAAAATCATTCAAGCTATGAATGAAGCAACTATTTACGAAAGAAAAGAAGCCAAAGAACTTGAAAATTCTTTCTTGACTAAACTAAAAGGTTATGCAAAGAAAAGCGGAAAGCTTAAAATATACACTTTGACAGCAGCTCAAAATGCAGCATGGCACAAAGCTATGGAAGCGATATATCCAAAATTCTACGGCACAATCGGAAAAGATTTGATCCAAGAAGCGCAAGCAGAACAAAAGTAGTATAAATATAAAAGATAGGGGTAGTTATGGAAAAGTTTTTTTCTGCGCTCGATGTCGGAGTTGCCACTCTCAACAGAAATTTAGCAGTTGCGGGCATGTTCTTTGGTGTAACGCTTGCTTTTGTCAATGTTGTTCTGAGGTATGCTTTTGATGAGAGCTTAACATGGGCTGGGGAGCTTACAAATTATATGTTTATGTGGGGGGCACTTTTTGGTGCCGCCTACGGTTTTAAAAGAGGAATTCATATTCAAGTCACAATCTTATTGGCAAAATTGCCGGCATCGTTGGCAAAAGCACTTATGATATTTGCTCACACACTCTCTTTTATATATCTTGCAGTTATGGCCTATCTTGGTTATCAATCCGTCATGATCTTACATGATATGCAAGAGATGAGCGTGGACTTAAATATTCCGATGTGGATTCCAGAACTTGTGCTTCCTCTTGCTTTTGCCGGAGCTGCTTATAGAGCAGGTGAAAAAGTATATGAAGTAATCAAAGAAGATGCTGATAAAGTTCTTATAAATACTGAATTAGAGATGATCCATGACACAAGTGAAAGATCAGGCGTAGATGTAGATGTAGAAGGAGGAGAGCCATTATGATGATAGCAACTCTTTTTATACTCCTTTTTGCTTTGATGTTGATCGGTGTGCCTGTTGCTGTAAGTCTCGGTGCGAGTACGATGGTAACTGCACTTATGTTTACAAATATGGATCTTATGGGAATACCTGATAGTGTTTTTAACGGCTTGGATCAGTACACACTTATGGCCATTCCTATGTTTATCCTGGCAGGTTCCTTTTTGTCCAAAGGAAGTGCATCATCTAGAATTATAGAATTTGCTAAATCTATAGTAGGACACCTTCCTGGCGGATTGCCTATAGCTGCGATTTTTGCAAGTGTAATATTTGCTGCGGTTTCAGGAAGCTCGCCGGCTACTGTTGTGGCTATTGGGTCTGTTATGTACGGTGCAATAAAAGAAGCAGGATATCCAACCAAATATGCTATCGGAACGATAGCAACTGCTGGAAGTCTAGGTATTTTGATACCGCCTTCTATCGTTTTTATCGTTTACGGTGTTACTGCAGATCAATCTATCGGTAAATTGTTTATGGCAGGTGTTGTACCGGGTTTACTTATAGGGTTCATGTTGATGCTTGTAACATATATAGGTGCCGTTAGACTAGGATTTAAAAAAGAAAAAATGGCTCCATTTAGTGTCAGAATGAAAGCTTTTAAAAGAGCATTTTGGGCACTAATGCTTATAATAATAGTTATCGGGGGAATTTACGGAGGCTTGTTTACTCCAACAGAAGCAGGTGCAGTAAGTGCTTTTTATGCATTTTTTGTATCATACTTTGTGTATAAAGATTTGAAATTCAAAGATTTATATAGGATTATACTTGATTCTGCTATGACAAGTTCGATGATATTCTTCATAATCGCAAATGCGATGATATTCTCACATTTTTTGACATTAGAGAGTATTCCTCAGCATATAACACAAATGATAGTTGAGGCACATGTCGGACCGGTCATGTTCTTGGTCATTGTAAATATATTACTATTTTTAATGGGCCAGTTTATGGAACCTAGTTCGGTTGTTATGATCACTGTTCCGCTTTTACTTCCTATCGCAAAGACACTGGGGATCGATCCGATTCACTTGGGTGTTATAATGGTTATAAATATGGAGATAGGTATGATCACACCGCCTGTAGGACTGAATTTATTCGTTGCCAGCGGTATTACCGGATTAAGCCTAAAAGATGTAGTAGTTGCTTCATTGCCATGGGCACTTACTATCTTAGTAGGATTACTGTTGATCACATATATACCGATCATTTCTCTATGGTTGCCAAACTTAATGTATGGCTATTAAAAATATCTAAAATAGATTCCTTTCATTATAATATAGGTTGCTTTTTGATTATCAAAGGTAACCTATTTTTACTCCTTATTTTCAAAAGTCTCAAAAAATGCACCAAACTCAGTTAGAGGACACAAGAAGATAACAAAATAGTAACAAAATTAAAATTATCTATTATTTTAATCACTTTTATCTTGAAGTTTATATATTTTTTTGCTACAATGACTGCGTTATTAAAATTTTTTCAAGGAGATTATATGAAATTAGCTAAACTTAGCTTGGCAGCTATCACAGTTGCAAGTCTTTCTGCTAGCGCATTCGCTGCTGATTCACTTGCTGGTATGTTCAAAGAAGGTACTATCCACGGTACATTGTCTGCGTATTATTTCAACAGAAATAAGCCTACAGCAAAATCAACAGACGGTACTACAATCGTTAACAGTAGCACAAGTGCAAATATCTTAGACTTTGGTCTTGACCTAACATATAAAACTGCAACATTCAATGGTTTTAGCGCAGGTGCAACAGTTCAAAGTACTCACTCACCATTTGCTAACGATGCTGCAAAAGCAATGTACAGTGGTGATATGTATGGTTCTGGTGAAGTTTTCTCTGAAGCTTACTTACAATATGTAAACTCTGGTTTCTTTGTAAAAGCTGGTCGCCAATACATCAGCACTCCACTTGTTGCTGGTTCTGGCTCAAGAATGACAAAGCAATCTTTTGAAGGTTACTTACTAGGTTATACAGGTCTTCCAAATACAACATTGGTAGCTGGTTATGTTTACCTATTCCAAGGCAGAACGACTGGCGGTACTGATAGTGCTATAGGTACATTTACACATGACTTTGCATATGCAGGTAATCTACAAAAAGGTGCTTACACTTTATATGCAGTAAATACATCAATTCCAGGTTTGAAACTTCAAGCTCAATGGGGTGATGCAGTAGACGTAGCAAACTTGTACTATGTACAAGCTGACTATGCTAGCAAAACTGACAGCTTTAGCTATGGTCTTTCTGGACAATTCAACGTTACAGATTATGATACAAAAGTTTCTTCTAAAAACAGTGGATACTATGGTTTGATGGCTGATATCGGCGTAGGTCCTGTAAGTTTTTCTGCTGCTTACTCTAAAATCAAAAGCGATGCTAATGCAGTTCCAGGTTTAGGTTATGGTGCAGATAATATCTTCACAGCTGGTGACATAAATACAGGTGATGACTATGCTGCTGGACAAAAAACTTATAAATTACAAGTTGGTTATAAAATCAACAAAGATTCACATGTATATGGTTACTATGTAAATGCAGATATGCCAAATGCAGATGCACAATCAATTAAAGCTCTATCAACTACACCAGTTACATATAGTGTTAGCTTGAATAGTGACTATACAGGTTATGGTCTAGGTGCTGGTTACAAATTCGAAGGTACACTTAAAGGTCTTGGTATGACAGCTCAGTACGAAGTAAGAAATGCTAAGCTTAATAATATATCTGATGACAAAAGATTTAGATTCAAAGCTATTTACTCTTTCTAGTATTAGTTTAAATCTAATAACAAGCAGCCGGGTTCACTTATGTGGACTCGGCTTTTTTTATGCCCAAAAATAAGCAAACGCTCTAACTTACTGCAAAACTACAAGAAATCTTATCTTTTATTATTATTTTTTATAATTATAAAACCTTTATATGTTACCATTTTGTACATATTTACACTCTATTAACAATTGTTTAAAATTTAATCATTTTTTCTTGCTTTATGAAAAAAAAGCTGATAAAATTACTTTCGTTATAAACTTAAGGAGAATAAATGAAAAAGATTTCCATGATCGCAGCAAGTGTTGCAATTATTGCTAGCATGTCATATGCTAAAGAAGTGAAGATAGGTGTTGTGCTTCCAATGACAGGGCCTTTGGCGGCTTTCGGTCAAACAAGTAGCGACGGACTAAACATTGCTTATGCAGAAAACCATACATTAAAAAATGGTGATACTGTTAAGCTTATTCTATTGGATGACAGAGGCGATAAAGTTGAAGCAGCAACTGCTACAAAAAGACTTATAGATAAAAATAAAGTTACAGCGATTTTGGGTGAGGTTGCAAGTAGTAACTCAATGGCTATGGCACCAATAGCTGAAAAATCAAAGACTCCAATGATAACACATGCGTCAACTAATCCAAGAGTTACTAAGGGCAAAAAATTCGTAACTCGTGCATGTTTTATTGATCCTTTCCAAGGTGCAGTTGAAGCAAAATATGCTTTACAGCATGGATATAAAACAGCGTTCATGGTTACAGATGCTAAGCAAGATTACTCAGTTGGTCTTTCAAAAGCGTTTAAAAAAGCTTACGTAGCTGGTGGCGGTAAAATAGTAGGAAGAGCATTGATCAACTCTGGCGACAAAGATTTTAATGCACAAGTTTCAGCTATAAAAGCAAAAAATCCAAGTATCGTATCTTTTACTGGATATTATCCAGAAGGTGCTTTGATGGTTAGACAAGCAAGAGATGTAGGTGTTAAAGCTCCATTTATCGGTGGTGACGGCGTTGGTTTCCCTGAACTTATTAAAATCGGTGGAAAAGCTTCTGAAGGTTTCTTATACAGTGACCACTATAATGAAGCAGCTGCTACATCAAAAGTTGCAAAAGCTTATGTTGCTGCATTCCACAAAAAATATCACAAAACATCAGACTCAATGGGTGCTCTAGCTGCAGATGCATATAATATGATCTTGGCTGCTATGAATAAATGTAAAGACCCTTCAAATAAAATTTGTGTAAATAAAAACTTGAGAAACACTAAAAACTTCCAAGGTGTTACAGGTATCATAAATATAAACAAACACGGAGACGCTGTAAAATCTGCAGTTGTTAATGTTGTTAAAGATGGCAAACTAGCTTACGCGGCAACAGTAAATCCATAAAAAATTCCAGGATAGAGGAAAATTTTTCCTCTATCTCATTCTACTAAAACTACAAATAACTAAAGGTACTATAAAATGGATTTATTAACATTCTCACAACAGATGATAAATGGAATAAGTTTGGGAAGTATGTATGCTTTGATCGCCATAGGTTATACTTTGGTGTATGGAGTATTACGTCTCATCAACTTTGCACATGGAGACATCATGATGGTCGGCGCATTCGTAGCATATTTTGCGCAAGCTCATGGCGTTCCTTTTGAATTAGCTGTTATATTAGCTATTATAGCTGCTATGGTAACAGGTATTTTAACAGATAAAATCGCCTATAAACCCCTGCGCGATGCCCCAAAAATATCACTGCTTATTACAGCAATCGGTATTAGTTTCTTCTTGGAAAATCTTTTTAATGTTCTATTCGGCGGCGTACCTAGAGCATTTTCCGCACCGGATTATCTAACTAAGATTTTGCATTTTGACGGTATTATTATTCCAATCACAGTGCTGATAATACCGGTAGTGACATTGGTTTTGCTCTTTATCATGCTTTGGATACTCGGCAAAACAAAATACGGTATGGCGATCAGATCTCTCGCATTTGATATTCCTACTGTAAAACTCATGGGTATCAATGCTGATATCATTATCATGCTTGTTTTTGCTATGGGTTCAGGCCTTGCTGCGATAGGTGGTGTATTTTATGCCATAAGTTATCCTTCGATTGACCCGTTGATGGGTGTGATCGTTGGTTTGAAAGCTTTCGCAGCTGCAGTACTTGGTGGTATCGGAAGTGTTACAGGAGCAGTACTGGGTGGATTCATACTAGGATTTACCGAGATTGTTGTTGTTGCATTCATGCCGGAACTTGGCGGATATAAAGACGCATTCGCTTTCGTTTTCTTGATTTTAGTTCTATTATTTAAACCGACAGGTATAATGGGACAAGATTTAGAGCGAAGTAGATTTTAGGAGCAAATATGAAAATAATAAAAATTATACTATTAGCTATTTCTATATTATTTATCTTTTTTGCTCAAAACAATTTGGATCCGTATACAGTTAGTATACTAAATAATATAGCTATTTTTGCAATCTTAGGTTTAAGTTATAATCTTATAAATGGTGTGGCAGGGCAGTTTTCCCTTGAGCCAAACGGGTTCGTTGCTATAGGAGCATATGTTACTTCATTGCTATTATTGCCTGCTGCAACAAAAGTAGATATGTTTGCACTTGAAGACCCTGCACCTATTATCTTGGCATTGCACAGTAACTTTTTTGTTGCGCTTCTTGCAAGTGGCGTAGTAGCTGCAATACTAGCTTTTATTCTTTCAATTCCGGTTTTTAGAGTTAGAGGAGATTATCTAGCTATTGTTACGCTTGGTTTTGGATTTATAATCAGAATATTTGCTATGAATTCACCAAAATATACAAATGGTGCAATGGGTCTAAATGATATACCTGGTACGGCAAATTTGTACTGGACAGGTTTTATCACGATTGTAACCTTTATCATCATGCTAAATATTATTTATTCCAAGTATGGAAGAGCCATGAAAGCAGTCAGGGATGATGAAGATGCTGCTATTGCTATGGGAATTAGTACTTTTTGGATAAAAACATATGCATTTATGACAAGTGCATTCTTTGAAGGTATTGGTGGCGGTCTGATGGCTTCATTATTGACAACTATATCTCCTGATCAGTTCACGTTCTTATTGACTTTCCAACTATTGATCATAATCGTACTTGGCGGATTAGGTTCAATGAGTGGTACTATTATAGGAGCCATATTGGTTATGGGAGGCACGGAATGGTTGAGATTCTTAGATCAAAATATGGATATTTTTGGATATAACACCGGAGCGCATCCTGGCCTTAGAATGGTAACTTTTTCAATATTATTGATAGTATTGATGTTATTTGCAAGAAAAGGAATATTTGGCAACAGAGAGCTGTCTGATATGATAAAAAGGAGAAGCAAATGATATTGCAACTTCAAAATATCACTATGCAATTTGGTGGTGTCACTGCGATAGACGATCTTTCATTTAATGTAAATGCAGGTGAAATTTACGGACTTATCGGACCAAACGGCGCAGGTAAAACAACACTTTTTAATATTATTACAGGAAACTATACACAGACAAGTGGGAAAGTTGTTTTCAATAATGACGAGATATCAGGTATTAAACCAAATATGATCGTAGAGAAAGGTATTGCTAGAACATTCCAAAATATTAGACTTTTTAAGAGCATGAATGTTTTGGAAAATGTACTTATTGGATTTCACAATCAGGCAAAGTACACTTATGTTGAATCGATCCTTAGATTACCGAGACACTTCTTTTATGAAAAAACGATAAAACAAGATGCACTGAATATGCTTGACAAATTCGGCATTGCTGATTTGGCATACTCAAATGCAACAGCATTGAGCTATGGAAATCAAAGAAAAGTTGAAATTGCCAGAGCATTGGCAACTAATCCTAGATTATTACTTCTTGACGAGCCTGCAGCCGGTATGAACCCTAGTGAAACAGAGGATTTATCACATATTATTAAAAAAGTGAAAGATGAGTATGGCCTTACAGTATTATTGATCGAACATGACATGAAATTTGTAAACAATATGTGTGATAAAGTGCTTGTTTTAGATTACGGTGAAGAAATTTTTGAAGGGAAACCTAGCGACGCTATTGTTGATGAAAAAGTTGTTGCAGCATACTTGGGGGATTTTAAACATGCTTAAAGTTGAAAATTTAGAAGTCTATTATGGAGTTATTGCTGCTGTCAGAAAAGTGAGTTTTGAAGTAAATGAGGGTGAAATAGTCTCATTGATCGGTTCAAACGGAGCTGGGAAAACATCAACACTGCAAGCAGTTCTTAACAGTACAAAAAGAAAAGGAACTGTCTCCTTTGGCGGATATGATACTAAACATCATAAAACTCACACTATGGTTCAAAAAGGTTTAGCTCTAGTTCCTGAAGGAAGGAGAGTTTTTATCAATTTGAGTGTTGAAGAAAACCTTAGAATGGGTGCTTTTAACAATGATGAGAATTATGAGCACTTAAAAGATGCTATGTATAAACTTTTCCCAAGAATTGAGCAAAAAAGAAGACAAATGGCAGGAACGCTAAGTGGTGGCGAGCAGCAAATGCTAGCAATCGCTAGAGCACTTATGAGCGAGCCGAAACTTTTAATGCTAGATGAGCCAAGCCTGGGGCTTGCACCAAAAATCGTGGGTGAAGTTTTTGATACTATTATAAGACTCAGAGAAGAGGGTATTACTATTCTTTTGGTCGAACAAAATGCTTTTGCAGCCCTTAATATATCTGATAGAGCGTATGTTCTAGAGAATGGTCAAATTGCAATGCATGGTAATGCTGCCGACATGATAGGAGACGATTCTATCAGACAAAAATACCTCGGTGGATAAGAAATACTAATATTTAAACAATATTTACTTTTATCTGTTAAAATCCCCTAATTATATTATAATATAGGGGATTTTATGAACAAATTTTTTAAATCACTCATGTCCATGAGAACAGTGATTTTACTTCTTTTTATTTTTGGTGTTGTTAGCGGAGTCGCTACTTTCATTGAAAATGATTTTGGTACTGAAGCCGCTTGGGCTATCATTTATACCAGTTGGTGGTTCGCAGCCATACAAGTTGCACTCGCAATTTTATTGGCGAATAACATAATCAAGTACAAAATGTACAAACGTGATAAACTACCGGCTTTTTTATTTCATCTTGCTTTTATAGTCATACTTATAGGTGCCGGCATTACAAGATATTTTGGTTATGAAGGAATCTTGCATATTCGAAATGGTATGACAGCAGACAAAATGCTTTCCAGTGCTCCAAATATAACAGTGAGTGCAGTTAAGGGAGATAAAAAATATGAGGTGAGTTTGAAAAAACTCTTATCTTCTCTCGGAGATAATAAATTTGATATAAAATTGAATGTTGCTGGTGATACAGCTGATGTTAAATTTAAAAAATTTATTCCAAATGCAGTAACAAAACTTGTCTCTGATCCAAGTGGAAAAGCAACAATAACGATGCTTGTAAGTGTTGGCGGCAGTCCAAATAATGTTACTTTACAAAAAGGACAGGTTTATACGGCCGGCAATAATATCATTGCTTTTGACTCTCCGGTTAATTCTACAGATAAAAATATTATCAAGATCTACGTAAAAGACGGCAAATTTTACGTAAACTCTTCAACTCCCATCGGTTGGTTTAGGATGCGACAAAATACAAGAGGAGAGTTTGAAGCTAATAAAGAGTATGAATTTACAACAGGTAGATTATACACTATAGGTGGGGTAAATATTGCTCCAAGACAAATGTTAACTCACGCTAAAGAAAAAATAGTCAGTGAAGATAATCCGATGTTCAGAAGATCTAAAATGAAAATGTCAGCTGTGTTAGTAGACCTTAGCTACAAAGGTGAAACTAAAGAAGTTGCGATGTTTGGCAGAGGAAAAGGTTCAGAAGGGGTAGCTAAGAAAGTAACTGTTGCAGGCACGCCATTTGAGCTAAAATGGGGAAGCAAAATAATTAAATTACCTTTTTCACTAAAATTGATCGAATTCCAACTAGAGAGATATCCTGGTTCAATGTCACCTATGTCTTATGCTAGTGAAGTAGAGGTTATAGACAAAGCAAATAATGTACATATGCCATATAGAATATATATGAACCATGTACTTAACTATGGCGGATATAGATTTTTTCAATCATCATATGATAGAGATGAAATGGGTACGATCCTTTCTGTTAACAGAGATCCAGGCAAATGGCCTACTTATTTAGGTTATTTCTTGTTAGGACTTGGATTGTTCTTTAACCTGTTGAATCCAAAAAGTAGATTTAGAAAGTTGGCAAGCATGATACAAAGAGATGCAAATAAAACTAAATCTCTGCTTTTAGCACTATTTATATCACTTAGCTTTTTAAGTGTAAATCAAGCAAAAGCAGATGACAGCGTTTTTAATTTTCTTAAAAAATTTGATAAAAACAGTGCCCAGAATTTTGGCACGATACTCGTACAAAGTGCAGATGGCAGGATAAAGCCTATAGACACACTCTCTACTGATGTATTAAATAAAGTATACAGAGGTACAAATTTTAAAGGTTTGACTCCAAATCAAGTGTTGCTAGGGATGATAGCCAGTCCTAAAGAGTGGCAAACACAAAAAATGATATATGTTTTTCATCCGACTATCAAAAAAATTCTTGGTATGAGTCCGGATGAAAAATATGCAGATTTCAATCAATTCTTTGTAACAAATAAAGACGGTGGGGCTTACAAATTGGCAAAATATGCAGAAGAAGCCAGTAGAAAGAGCCCAAGTGAACGAAATAAATTTGACAAAGATATTCTCAAAGTCGATGAGAGGTTAAATATATGTTATATGGTCTATACAGGGGATATCTTAAAAATAATACCAAAGATAAATGATCAGAACAATAAATGGTTTAGCCCAAAAGATGCAATTACTACTTTTCCAAAGAGTGAAGGTGAAGAAGTAAGAAAAATGCTTGCAGGATATTTTGACGGTATTGCTACAGGAATTAAAACAGGAAACTGGAGTGATGCAAATAACGCGATAGATGGCATAAAAAAATATCAAGAGCAGTATGCTTCTGAGATCATACCTAGTCCTAGTAAGATCAAAGCAGAGATATTCTTTAATAAAGCGCATATATTTCAAAGATTGACCCCTTTATACCTTTTAAGTGGATTTATTCTGCTCATGTTCATATTTGCAAAGATGATGAAGCCGTCTCTAAATATCAAAAGAGCTTCTAAAGTCATATTCTTCATCATTGTCCTAGGTTTTATTGCACATACAGTAGGTCTGGCACTTAGAGGATATATTGACGGACATGCCCCATGGAGCAATGGATATGAGTCTATGATATATATTGCCTGGGCGATTATACTCTCAGGTATAATTTTCTCAAGACAGGCGACAATAGCACTTTCTTTGACTTCTATTCTGGCAGGAATTACGCTTTTTGTAGCACATTTAAGTTGGATGGACCCTCAAATTACGACCTTAGTACCGGTTCTAAGTTCATATTGGCTAGATATTCACGTTTCTATCATTACGGCAAGTTACGGATTTTTAGGACTCTGTGCCTTGTTAGGATTCTTTACACTTATCCTATTTATATTTAGACAGCCAAACGCCAATACAAAGAGAGCTCAAGAGTTGGACAGAAGCATAGTAGAAGCCACTAGAATAAATGAAATGGCTATGATACTTGGATTGAGCCTGCTAACTATAGGAAACTTCCTAGGTGGCGTATGGGCAAATGAATCATGGGGCAGATATTGGGGTTGGGATCCAAAAGAGACTTGGGCACTAGTGTCGATTTTGATATTTGCAGCAGTAGTACATTTTAGATTTGTACCGAAACTTAGTACGCCTTTTGCTTTTGCTGTAGCTTCAACATTAGCATATTCTTCAATTATCATGACATACTTTGGTGTCAATTATTATCTATCAGGAATGCATTCATACGCAACAGGAGATCCTGTTCCGATTCCTACTTTTGTATACTATACCGTAGCAACTGTTTTTGCTGTTATAGTATTATCATTTAGAAATAGGAAAATGGATAAAAAACTCTAAAATATTTTATGCCGCTAAGCAAAAAACTTGGCGGCATTAGCTATAATATGTTCACTTTATATTATAAAAGGGGACAAGGTTGCAAGAAAAATATATACTGATATCTATAATTATTTTTATTGTAATAGTCATATTTATTACGATTGTCTTAATAACTATTAAAAACAACAAAACTATAGTCGAAACGAAAATAATCAAGACATCAGGATATCCTGAAGATAAACCGACAATCAAAGATATGACAGAGATCGCTGTAGATAGAAACAGCACACAAGAAGATTTAAAAAAAGCTATAGATATAGTTGCTAAAGAACTTCCTTTCCCTAAGAAAATAAAGTTTAAACTTCCTAAAGACGTAAAGACATATCTACATTTCATTTTATTGATAGCAAGTCATAAAAACGCAGATGCAAAATTGATTGCTTACATGGATGAAAAACTCAAAGAGGCAAATAAAGAGTACCATAGTGAAATAGATATATACGAAAATCAGGGCTTACTAGAAAGAAATAAAAGAATTTAAAATTATTTGTTTTTTAAGAAGTGGCGCGGCGGACGGGACTCGAACCCGCGACCCCCGGCGTGACAGGCCGGTATTCTAACCAACTGAACTACCGCCGCGCATAAAAAGATGTCACATATATTTAGGCGAAACCTAAATAGCTTATAAAAATGGTGGTCGTTAGAAGACTCGAACTTCTGACATCCACCTTGTAAGGGTGGCGCTCTACCAACTGAGCTAAACGACCGAAACTGTCCAGGAACTGTTCAAATTAATGGCGACCCCAAGGGGATTTGAACCCCTGTTACCGCCGTGAAAGGGCGGGGTCCTGGACCACTAGACGATGGGGTCGCATTATAATGGTGACCCGTGTTGGATTCGAACCAACGGCCACCTCCTTAAAAGGGAGATGCTCTACCGGCTGAGCTAACGAGTCGTTCATTTTGTAATGAGGTTGAAATTATAGAGAAAAAAGATTTATTTGTCAAGAGAAAATTTAAAAAAAGTGAAATATTTTTTAAAAGAGTTCTTTGTCAATCTCCAGAAGCAATTTAAAAGCATGATAAGCGCTTTGTTTTTGTATATATTTTCTATCTCCTTTTAAAAGAAGTCTTTCTATCTTCATATCTCCATTTTTTGTTTTAACTCCAACATATACAGTACCTACAGGTTTTTGTACGCTGCCGCCATCAGGACCAGCTATACCGCTTGTCGCTAAAGCATAATCTGCTTTGCTTATCTGTAAAGCACCGTCTAGCATCTCACGCAAACACTCTTCGCTGACCGCTCCAAATCTATCCAAAGTCTCTTTTGTCACTCCAAGCCATGATTCTTTTATTTCATTAGCGTAAGTAACTAGCCCTCCATCAAAAACGGCAGAAACACCCGGATGTTTTGTCAGCATAGAAGAGATCAATCCACCGGTACAGCTTTCAACTGCCGTAATCTTCTTTTTGTTTTTTTCTAAAGAAGTAGCGATATGTGCTATTACATCATCAGTATCTATGTATTTGTGAGTCAGTAGTGATTTGACCGATTTTAGAAAGTTTTCTAAATTTCCGTACTTATATGCTCTTGCATTAACATTTGTCCATCCCGGAACGATCGAGGTCGTGCTTATCTTTATCTCGTATGTGCTGCAAAGAGGATCTAATAAAATATTGATAGAATCCATATCAATATCGATTATTGTAAAAGTTTTACACTCATCAATGTCACCTATTAGGATATCAGGCATCTTTTCATTTTCGCACACACTTATAACATTGATCAGATTGTCGTCTTTTTTTACAAGATAGGAATTATTTGAGTACATGATGGATTTTGAGGGGATCAGCATATTGTCTTTTAGTACTAGATTATCACTATTGAGAGTTGAAAAAATTTTATTTACAAAATTGTATGAATCTTCTTCTGCTATTATTATTGTCTGTTTGTATTTATTGATAGTTTCTTCTAAATCAAGAAAAAAGTTATTATCGTTTTTATTTAAATGTTTTATGACATCAAATAAGACTATATGTTTATTTAAGTTCTCCATGACATAATCCATAAAAGGTTTGTTGTAGATTAAAGATTCTCCTATTATGATCAATGAATTACCCATCTATATCTCCTGACTTTGAACAATTTATAACTTTTTAATAACAATTTCAAGTGCCCTAAGATCAATAACTCTCTCTTTGCTCTATATAAAAGTTAATTGTTGTAATTATACCAAATAAGTGCTTCTTAAATAGATTTTAGATAAAATCTTCTAATTTTTAAAGATTGCAAGAGTTTTTTGTAATTATTCAAGGAGTATTTGATTATGGATTATAAAGATTCATTGCTATTGCCACAAACTGACTATCCGATGAGAGGGAATTTACCGCAAAACGAGCCCTTGAGATATAATAAATGGTTTAGCAAAGAAAACAGTGCTTATGAGAGAATGATAAATAATAGAAAAGATGCAAAAAAAAGTTTTTATTTGCACGATGGGCCTCCATATGCAAATGGGCACATCCATATAGGGCATGCGTTAAATAAAATTTTAAAAGATATCATTACCAAAACACACTATGTCTTCGGTGAAAATGTACGATACGTACCGGGCTGGGATTGTCACGGTCTTCCAATAGAACAGCAAGTTGAGAAAAATATAGGCAAAAGCAAAAAAGAGTCATTGCCGAAAAGTGAACTTCGAGAGTTGTGTAGAGAACATGCTAGAAAATTTATAGATATTCAAAGTGATGAGTTTAAGGCACTTGGTGTTATAGGTGACTGGGAAAACCCATATATGACTATGAAAACAAAATTTGAGGCAGATATCTATAGAGCTCTTTGTGTTGTTAGCAAAAAAGGATTATTGATCGAGCGAAGCAAACCCGTGTATTGGTCATGGGCAGCTAGAACAGCACTGGCAGAAGCAGAAGTCGAGTACGAGGACAAAGAAGATTACTCTATCTATGTTGCCTTCAAGTTAGATGCAGGTGCAAAAGAAAAGCTAAAGCTGCAAGACGATGCCTTTGTAATTATTTGGACAACGACTCCTTGGACACTGCCGGCAAATATGGCTATCTCTTTCAGTCCGTCTGAAAAATACGTTCTTACAAGTGACAACTTCATAGTCGCACAAGATTTACATGAAGATCTTTTGAAGCAAGAAGTTTTAAAAGGTGAGATTGTCAGAACATTTGATGCGGCACTCTTGGAAAACGAGTTTGCTATAAGTCCGTTAAACGGTAGAAAATCAAGATTGATATTGGGTAAGCATGTAACTGTTGATGGCGGAAGCGGATGTGTACATACGGCTCCAGGACATGGTGAGGATGACTATAGGGTCGGATTAAAGTATGGACTAGAAGTAATTATGCCTGTAGATGAGAGAGGTTGTTATGACGAGACTGTTGTAAGAGAAGCCCTTTTGCCTGATGCGCAGAGTTTTGTCGGAGAACATATATTTAAGGCCAATGAGAGAATTTTGGAAATATTGGGCAGTTCACTTTTGAAATGCTCTAAATTCACGCACTCATATCCGTTTTGTTGGAGAACGCACCAACCTGTTATTTATAGAGCGACCAAACAGTGGTTTATAGCAATGGATAAAGAAAATGAAGGCAGAGATTCTCTTAGAAACATGGCTATGAAAGAGCTTGAAAAAGTTACGTTTTATCCAAAAACAGGGATGAAGAGACTTGCAACAATGATAGAAAATCGCCCGGATTGGTGTATATCTAGACAAAGAGACTGGGGTGTGCCTATAGCATTCTTTAGAGATAAGACTACTGATGAGCCTATTTTTGATGAAAAAGTCATAGATCATATTGCAAGTATATTTGATGAAAAAGGAGCTGACGCTTGGTGGGATCTTGAAATAGAAGATCTATTGGTGCCAAATAGCGGATATGACCCTAAAAATTTAGAAAAGGTTATGGATATACTTGATGTATGGTTCGATAGCGGAAGTACTTGGAAGGCAGTTTTGGAATCCCGCGATTATGATGCCGGAGATTACCCTGCTTCAATGTACTTGGAAGGTAGTGACCAACACAGAGGATGGTTCCAAAGTTCCCTCCTTGTGAGCACTGCAAATAACGGTATAGCTCCATACCAAAAGATATTGACTCATGGTTTTACCGTTGATGAAAAGGGTGAAAAGATGAGCAAGTCCAAAGGAAATGTTCTGGCTCCAAGCGATATAGCAAAAAAATATGGAGTCGAGATACTTCGTCTTTGGGTTGGAGGAAGTGAATATACAACTGATTTAAAAATCAGCGACAATATACTAAAACAGACAAGTGAGCAATACAGGAAGATAAGAAATACATTTAGATTTTTATTGGCAAATGTAAACGATCTAGAGTCTTTGTTACCGGTTGACGAGATGAATACTATAGACAAATGGATTCTAGCTCATGCAAAAACTGTATTTGATGAAGTCGAAGCTAGATTTAGAGAGTATGATTTCTCAAAAGGATTTGCTGCCTTATCACATTTTATTACTGTTGAACTTAGCGGCATATATCTTGATATATCTAAGGACAGACTGTACTGTAATGCTAAAAATGATACTATAAGATTGTCAGCTCAAAGTGCTATGGCTTTGATAGCAAGAAAATTGATAGCTCTTCTTGCCCCTACTTTGACTTATACTATAGACGAGTTGATAGAATATGCTCCTGAGATAATCAAAGATGGAGCAAAAGATGTTTTTGACCTCATATATACGCCACTTGATAAGATAGATGTTGATTTTGACGAGGATTATATGGTGAGTGCTAGAGAGAAATTCTTTGAGATCATAGATGTACTAAAGAAAGAAAAAAAGATAAAATCAACGCTAGAAGTAGTTATAAGCACAGTTTCACAGAAGATTTCAAAACTTGAAAAGATTGATGCAGAAGATTGGTTTACTATCAGTAAGATAATATCCCATAAAGAAGAAAATGCATTAGGAAAGTTTGAAGTTGATGGAGATGAGTTTATTATCTACTATACAAGCAAACATAAATGCCCAAGATGTTGGAAATATAGAGCAAAAGAAGAGGATAGTTTATGTCATAGATGCGATGGTGTTCTAAATGTTTGATATGTCACAGCATACTCATCTTAGTATGATCTTTGGAACTATCGGAGTTATATTTGTTATAATCGCGATAAGTATATTTTTAGTAAAAAATAGAAAATTTTAGGAGAAATAAGTTGATAACTTTAAAAGAAGCACTAAAACTTCCAAAAGAAGAGATAGCTGATATCAGAAGAGAGTTGCGCTTAGAAATAGAAAGTAGTCAAGATATAGGTGCGTATGTAGAGCAACTTACGAACCGGGAATTATCAGAATATATGGATGGAATTCCAATAGCTATAAAAGACAATATTCAAGTAAACGGCTGGGAAGTAACATCTGGATCAAATATTTTACAAGGCTATATAGCACCATATAATGCAACGGTTATCAATAAAATGCTAGATAACGGACTATCTCCTTTCGGCAGAACTAATATGGATGAATTTGCTATGGGTAGTTCTACCGAGAGCTCATTTTACGGCGTTACAAAGAACCCTCATGATCTAAGCCGTGTTCCAGGAGGCAGTAGCGGTGGAAGTGCTGCTGCAGTTGCAGGCGGTCTTGCTATCGCAGCGCTTGGAAGTGATACTGGAGGAAGTATCCGTCAACCTGCATCATTTTGTGGTTGTGTCGGTATGAAATCTACTTATGGAAAAGTCAGTCGTTATGGATTGGCTGCCTACTCAAGTTCTCTAGATCAAATAGGACCGATAACTCAAAATGTTGAAGATGCGGCAATTCTATATGATATCATAGCAGGTCATGATGAACATGACTCAACCAGTGCAAACATAGAGCACATAAAAGTAAGTGATAAATTAAATCCTGATAGAAAAATGACCATAGCCGTGATCGAAAACTATCTAAACGAGGCAAGTCCTGAAGTGCAAGATAAGATGAAAGAGGGCATTAAAGCATTAGAGAAGGCAGGACATAAAATAATATATAAAAATTTTATAAATTCTAAATTCGATATAGCTACTTATTATGTCATAGCAACGGCAGAAGCAAGTGCAAACTTGAGTCGATTTGATGGTGTAAGATACGGTAATAGACAATCAAATCACAGTCTTAAGGATATGTATTTAGAGAGTAGAAGTAAGGGATTTGGGGAAGAAGTAAAAAGAAGAATTTTACTTGGAACGTTTGTTTTGAGTAGTGGATACTATGATGCGTATTATATAAAAGCTCAAAAAGCACGACATTTTATCAAGCACCAGTATGAAGAGATTTTTAAAGATGCGGATTTGATTTTTACTCCTGTTGCACCTACTGCTGCTTTTGAATTTGGTAGTAAAAAAGATCCTTTGGAAATGTATTTGAGTGATGTGTATACCATCTCATTAAATTTAGCAGGCTTGCCTGGGATATCTGTGCCTCTTGGCAAAAATGATATTGGTTTACCTATCGGTGGACAGCTCATAGCCAGAGCATATGGAGAGCAGGAACTATTTGATGGTGCATTAAGTTTAGAGAGAGAATTGTCTCTCTAGCATGTTTAGAGCTTATGCTCGAATTAAAGGAGAATATAAATGAAAATTAGAAAAAGAGCTTTGACATTTGAAGATGTATTACTAGTACCGCAATACTCTGAAGTGTTACCTAAACAAGTTGATGTAAGTTCAAAATTGACTAAAAATATATCTTTAAATATTCCATTGGTCTCAGCTGCTATGGATACAGTGACAGAACACAGAGCTGCTATCATGATAGCAAGGCTTGGAGGAATTGGGATAATCCATAAAAATATGGATATAGAATCACAAGCAAGAGAGATAAAAAGAGTTAAAAAAAGTGAAAGTGGTATAATTTTTGATCCGGTATCTATTCATATCGAGGCAACAGTCAAAGACGCATTGGACATTATGAGTGAATATAGAATCTCAGGAGTTCCTGTAATAGATGATAAAGATATACTTATTGGAATATTGACAAATAGAGACCTTAGATTTGAGAGTGACTATAGTAAAAAAGTAGGTGAAGTGATGACACCTATGCCGCTTATCACTGTAGTAAAAGGAACTACACTAGATCAAGCAGAAGAGATTTTTAAAACTAATAAAGTAGAAAAGTTACCTATTGTCGGTGAAAACAATAAGCTAGAGGGACTAATCACGATCAAAGACCTCAAAAAAAGAAAAGAGTATCCAAATGCAAATAAGGATAAATTTGGCAGATTATTAGTCGGTGCAGCTATAGGAGTAGGGCAGATAGATAGAGCAGAAGCTTTGGTCAAAGCCGGTGTTGACGTACTTGTTCTAGACTCGGCTCACGGACACTCAAAAGGCATTATTGATACTGTAAAATTGATAAAAAAAGAATTGGAAGTTGAAGTTATTGCAGGAAATGTTGCGACTAAAGAAGCAACTATGGCTCTTATAGAAGCCGGGGTAGATGCAGTAAAAGTCGGTATCGGACCGGGAAGTATCTGTACTACCAGAATCGTCTCAGGAGTAGGTGTTCCGCAAATCTCTGCTATAGAAGAGTGCAGTGAAGCAGGTGCAGCTTATGGTGTTCCGATTATAGCTGATGGTGGAATAAAATATTCAGGTGATATTGCAAAAGCATTGGCAGTTGGAGCAAGTTCAGTTATGGTAGGAAGTTTACTAGCAGGTACCGAAGAGAGCCCTGGTGAAATCATAACATATCAAGGAAGACAATACAAAACTTATAGAGGGATGGGCAGTATCGGTGCAATGTCAAAGGGAAGTACAGACAGATACTTTCAAGAAGGAACGGCTGCGGATAAACTGGTTCCTGAGGGGATAGAAGGAAGAGTGCCTTATGTCGGATCTATAAAAGACGTGGTGCATCAGCTTATCGGAGGACTCAGATCATCTATGGGATATGTAGGCGGACGTGATATAATAGACTATCAACAAAAAGCTGAATTTGTTGAGATTACCAGTGCTGGATTGAAAGAGAGCCATGTACATGACGTGATCATAACACATGAAGCGCCTAATTACAGAGTAAATTAAGGGAGATTGATTTATTGGAAATCATAACAGCTACCGAGCATTTTGATAAACAACTTTATCTTGAAAGCGGCCGTATTTTAGAGGAATATGATCTGACTTATGAAACATATGGAAAGCTGAATCAAGATAAATCAAATGCTATAGTTGTTTTTCATGCACTCACAGGCAGCCATCACGCTGCAGGTAGATATGAGGGAGATTCGAAGCCGGGTTGGTGGGACCCTCTTATCGGTGATGATAAAGTCATAGATACCAAAAAATATTTTGTAATTTGTGTTAATATTCTGGGAAGTTGTTTTGGTTCAAGCGGACCGGCTTCCAAAGATAAAAAGACAGGTTTACCTTACAAGTTGAACTTCCCTGTCATAACGATCAGCGATATGGTAAGTGCGCAGATGTCACTTTTCAAAAAATTAGGTATTGAAAAGGCATATGCTGTCATAGGCGGTTCACTCGGCGGTATGCAGGCTCTTTGCGTAGGTGTTGAATATCCTCAATTTACAGATAGAGTCATTGTCTTAGCCTCAACTTATGCAACTTCTGCATGGGCTATCTCATTCAATAAAATAGCAATTGAAGGCATCATAAACGACCCTAGATTTAAAAATGGCAATTATGAAGATGGAGAATTTACGGAATTTCCTTTGAATAGCTTTGCAATAGGAAGAATGGCAGGGCATATCAGCTTTTTGAGCCCTTATTCTATGGAGAAGAAATTCGGTAGAAATTATGTTGAGACAGATGGATTATATGAGCTTTTCGGTCGTTTTCAAGTAGAGAGATATCTAGAATACAATGCTTACAATTTTGCAAAGAGGTTTGATCCACTAAGTTATATATATATAGTAAAAGCGATGAATATCTTTGATGCAGCTAGAAATTATGATTCATTAAAGGCTTCATTGGAGCATATAAAAGCCAAGATGACACTGATTGCTTTTAACGGTGATCTGCTATTTATGCCACAAGAGATGAAAACGATCCAAAATACCCTTATAGATATGGGAAGAGGAGACAAAGTAGATTATTTTTGTGTTGACAGCAGTTACGGTCATGATGCATTTTTGGTAGAATATGATAAATTTGATTTTTATATAAGGAAAGCACTAAATGGTTAAAGACAATAAGGTTGAAGAAACAGAAGATTTTGAAGGTAAGTTGAAAAATGCAAAAGAGATTTTAGAGAGATTAAGTGATCCTCAAATTCCATTAAAAGATGCTATGCTTGAATATAAAAAAGGTATTACGATTTTAAATGAAGCAACAAAGATCATAGAAGATGCAAAACTAGAATATGAACAGCTTCAATTTGGACAAGAGAATTAAATGAAACTAGCCGCACTGCAACTCTCAACTCTTCCTATGAGCCATTCCAAGTTAGATTATTATTTTAGGATATGTGAGCAAAAAGGCGTAGAGTTAGTTTTACTTTGCGAGTATGCGCTCAATAGTTTTTTCAAAGAACTTGAACACATGCCACATCTCATGATAAAAGAGCAGTCTCAGCATAAAATAAAAGTTTTAAAAGAGCTTTCAAAAAAATATAATTTAGATATTGTTGCTCCTATCGTACAGGTAAAAAGTGGAAAATTATTTAAATCTGTTGCAAGATTTTCTTCATCAAGCGTGCATTATTATGCCCAACAGCTTCTTATAAATTATAAGCATTGGAATGAAGAGAGTTTTTTTGACAATGAATCAAGCTCTTATGCAATACCTGTCTTTTTGTTAAACAAAATAAGATTTGGTATCATAAGTGGATTTGAAGCACACTTTGACACTGTTTGGATGGATGCTATGCGCAAAAATGTTGATGTGGTATTGATGCCTTCATCTTCTACTTTTGATTCGGCAGCTAGATGGCAAGACTTGATCAAAACAAGAGCATTTTTAAATTCAATGTATATTTTAAGAGCAAATAGAGTCGGGAACTATATAGACTCAAAACTTTCTTGGAAGTTTTACGGACACAGTTCGTTGGTAAATCCAAACGGAGAAGTCGAAGTATCACTTGGACATAAAGAAGAGATACTGTTATGTGAAATAAGTAAAAGTGAAGTCCAAGAAGCAAGAAAAATATGGGGATGGAAGAAGATGCTGGATAAAAAGGATCTCATATGATGGAATATTTTCATAGACAATTAAAACTTTGGGGAGAAGAAGCCCAAACAAATTTGCAAGATAAAACCATAGCTATAATAGGAAGCGGAGGGCTTGGAAGCTCTTTAGCCATAGGTCTTGGAAGTACAGGGATAGGACATATACATTTAGTTGATTTCGATACGGTAAGTGTACACAATATCCATCGCCAAATTGCTTTTAAAACAGGAGATGACGGGAAATATAAAGCACAAATCGTAGGCAAGTTGTTAGAAGAGCGATGTCCTTTTGTTAAAACGTATGTGCATGTTGAGAGATTTGAAGAATTTGCAAAAAAGAATATAAAAGTTGACTTGATCATAGATGCGACAGACAATCTTTTTGCAAGAGCTGATATTGATGAATTTGCAAAAAAAACTGCTACGCCATGGTTGTACGGTGCTGTTGAAGAGTTTAACGGACAGGTCTGTTTTTTTGATAAAAGTGATTTCAAATCATTTAAAGTATTTAAAAAAGAACCCGCGGGAATTGCCGCTCCTATAGTGATGAACATAGCCTCTCTTCAAGCCAATTTAGCACTTAGATACTTAGCCGGACTAAGTGTAAAAAAAGATTTATTGTACTATTTATATATTGATCAAGAAGGCGAGTTGATGATACAAAAATTAAAAATGCCTCTCAAGGAGAAATGATTGAGATTTGAACCATATCCATTTGAAAAATTAACAGAGTTGTTAAAAGATATAACTCCAAGACAAGAAAAAGAACCAGTTGTTTTGACCATAGGCGAACCACAGTTTGAAACTCCGATGTTTATCCAAGAGGCTCTTAGAAATAGTGCAAATTTATTAAAAAAATATCCAAAAAATGCAGGTGAAGATTATTTAAAAGAGGCTCAGCTAGGATTTTTTGAAAAGAGATTTAACGTAAAATTGAAACCTGAGGAACTTATACCTACCTTTGGGACAAGAGAAGTGTTATTTAATTTTCCACAGTTTTTGCTTTTTGATAGTCCAAATCCGACGATGGCATTCACAAATCCTTTTTATCAGATATATGAAGGGGCAGCCATAGCTTCACGTGCAAAACAAGTGCATATCAACTTGGAAGAAAAAGATGGATTTTTAGCTAAAATTGATGAGCGGACGCTGAAGAGTCTGGATCTTGTGATACTGAATTTTCCAAATAATCCTACTACTGCATGCTTGGGGAAAGAAGAGCTTGGCTGGTGGGTAAAAAAAGCTTTGGAATATGATTTTGTATTGATGAATGACGAATGTTATAGCGAAATATATGTCAATGAACCCCCTGTTTCTCTTTTAGAAGCCAGCTTACATGTAGGCAATAGTAACTTTAAAAATGTTGTTGTTATTAATTCCATATCTAAGAGAAGCAGTGCTCCAGGGCTGAGGTCAGGTTTTATTGCGGGAGATGAATCTATCTTGAGCCAATATGCAAAATACAGGACTTACCTAGGTACGGCAAGTCCACTGCCTCTGCAAGTCGCAGCATCTGTAGCTTGGAGTGATGAAGAACATGTTGAGAAGAATAGAGAAAAATATAGAAAGAACTTTGCATTAGCAAACGAGATATTAGGGATAAAAATTCCAAAAGCTACATTTTATATTTGGTTGAAAGTAGATGATGATCTGGAATTTACCAAAGGTCTATATGCTGAGCAAAATGTAAAAGTACTTCCTGGAAGTTATCTAGGACGTGGTGGAATGGGAGATGCTTATGTAAGGATAGCACTCGTAGAAGAAGCTGAAAAGACAAAAGAAGCTTTGATGCGGATCAGAGATTTCATGAAAAATAGGAAACAAATATGAAATATATCCATTTTGTGGGAATCGGCGGTATCGGATTATCGGCACTTGCGCGTTATCTAAAAAAAGAAGGCTTTGAAGTTAGCGGTTCTGATGTGAAACGAACAAAGATAACTGCAAAATTAGAAACAGAAGGCATCAAAGTAAGTGTACCTCATGATAGTGAAAATATAAATAATCAAGATCTAGTCGTTTATTCTGCTGTTATTAAAGATGACAATGTGGAGCTCATAAAATCACGACAACAAGGTATCATGACACTCTCAAGAAAAGATGCGCTACCTTTGTTTTTAAAAGATCGAAGGGTATTTTCGGTTTGTGGAGCTCATGGGAAAAGTACTACAAGCGCTATGTTGGCTTCTTTAGTAGAAGGAACCGTTATAATAGGGGCGGAAAGCAAACAATTTGACACCAACATGTTTTATAGAGCCGGAAACAATATAATATTTGAAGCAGATGAGAGTGACGAAAGCTTTTTGAACTCAAACCCATACATAGCGGTTGTAACAAATGCAGAACCTGAACATATGGAACATTACAATTATGATATTCAAAGATTTCACAGGGCATATGAGCAGTTTTTGAAAAGTGCGACTATTCGAGTGATCAATGCGGAAGATGAGTTTCTTTCAACTCTTACGGACTTAGAAGCGATAAGATTATATCCAAGCAGTGATATCAAAGAGATCAAAACCGTGATAAGAGATGCGGAACCTTTTACATCATTCATCCTGAAAGATCTAGGTAGATTTGAAGTCTGGGGTATGGGAAATCATATCGTAGTGGATGCTTCATTGGCAATTCTTGCAAGTCTCAATGAGGTAGATCTTGAGACTGCTAGAACAATGATAAAAAACTACAGAGGTATAAAAAAGAGATTTGACATTATAGAAAAATTAAATGATTTCACTTTGATCGATGACTATGGTCATCATCCTACAGAGATCAAGGCAACGATGAATTCTGCAAGAAAATATGCAAAGATGATGGGTCTAAAAACCGTGACAGCTATCTGGCAACCGCATAAATATTCAAGAACATATGATAATCTACAAAATTTTGTCAACTGTTTTGAAGAAGCAGACAGGCTGGTCATACTTCCTGTGTGGAGTGTAGGAGAAGCATTTATAGATATAAATTTTGAAAAAGAGTTTAGCAAGTACAATCCGACTTTTGTACAGTCTTTAAAAAAGAATGTAAATTCATTGGAGTTAATAGACAACAATGAAACAATTGATAAGTTAAATAGTGGATTAGTTATAGGATTTGGCGCAGGAGATATCACATATCAATTAAGAGGCATATCATGAAAGGAAGTATATTGTGCAAATAGTTCTTTTCCTACTTCTTATTTTGGCTGTTTTGATTATATTTGTAGCTAAAAAAGATACTTTTTCAACAAATGCTAAAATTTACATTTCTATATCTTTTGCAGTATTGATCGCTTTAGGGTGGGCTTTTAATTTTTATAGCAATGAAAGTGCGTCACGCAACAGAGAACTTATCAATATATTTGAACAAGGGAATGATATAGAGTGCAGTGGATATAAGGTGAATTCTAAGAATTTTATATTTGTTAGCGGAACGCTTTCTTTTGTTGCAAAAAGTGATGTTAAAAGTCTAAGGGGCGTAGTTCTAGATATATCTACATGTAAAAAGATAAAATGAACACTCTACTTTCCAAGCTTGATCTAGAAGAATATACAAATTCGCTGCATTATTACTTTGCAAGAAAAAAATCCCTCTTTATGGAGGGAGACTCTAAGATACATTATAAATTTATAAAAGAGTTGATGAGTTTTAGTGATATAAAATCCTCAAGTGAAGTTGAAAATCTAGATATTCCTCTGGCTCATTTGAGTAAACAAGGCGTATTGAAAATATACGAGATATACTCATTTGTCAAAATAATAAATTATTTTAACTATCTCAAAAACATTTTTGCAGAAAATAGTTTGGCAGAATGGATGGAGAAGATCGAAATACCAGATGAGATACATGAAATATGCAAATATTTTAATGATAAAGGTGAACTTAAAAGCAGTATTGACGATAAGTTTATTTCTATAGAATCATCTTTATCTAAGATTAAAGAAGAGACTGCACAAACGCTAAAAAAGATCATGTCAAATTCAAAACTTTCACTTTACCTAGTCGATAGACAAGTTCATTATATCAACAATCATGAAGCACTGTTGATGCGAGGTGGTTTTAATCATGTTATAAAAGGCAGTGTTTTAGGACGAAGCAGCAGTGGGTTTTTTTATATATTTCCTGATTCTATTTCTACTTTAAAATCAAAAGAGAGCTCTTTAATCGATCAAAAAGAAGAGCTGATTTATATATACGCAAAAAAAATATCTACTATCTTTTCAAAGTTTGTAAAATTTTTGTCTTTTATAAATCGTGAATTTGATAAATTTGACTCATACTATGCAAGGGTTATGTTGGCAAAAAGCAAGGATTTAGATTTTGTTCTAGCAAAAAAAGACTCTAATATAAAATTGACAAAATTCTCACATCCTGCACTCAACGATCCAAAACCGATAAGTATAGATTTTTCCAAACATGTTCTTATGATCACTGGTGTGAATGCAGGCGGAAAAACAATGTTTCTAAAATCCATACTAAGTGCTGCATTTTTGGCAAAGTATTTACTTCCTATGAAGATAGACGCAAATAATTCACACATAGGTTCATTTAAAGAGATAATTGCTATTTTAGATGATCCTCAAAATGTAAAAAATGACATTTCAACCTTTGCTGGCAGAATGGGTGAATTCAGCAAACTTTTTACAAAAAAGAACACTCTTGTAGGGATTGATGAGATAGAACTGGGAACTGATGCAGATGAAGCTGCTAGTTTGTTTAAAGTCATAATCGAAAATTTGATAACAAAAGATATCAAGATAGTAATTACCACGCATCACAAAAGATTGGCTTCTCTTTTAGCTACTCATGAGGGAGTTCAGTTATTGGCAGCTATTTATGATGAAAAAAATCAAAAGCCGACTTATGAATTTTTAAATGGAACTATAGGGAAATCATATGCGTTTGAAACAGCACTTAGATATAAAATTCCTCCTTCTATCATACAAGAGGCAAGAGAGGTTTACGGAGAAGACAAAGAAAAACTAAATGACCTTATCCAAAAAAATATTGATCTAGAATTACAGATGAGAGAACAATCAAAAGAATTGGATGAAAAACTTGAAGATGTTCAAAAACTAAAAACTGCGCTCAAAGATGAAAAAGAACGTTCACTTGTCGAGTTTGAGAGATCAACACAGCAGATGCAAAAGAATTTCAACAAAGCCATAGATGAAGCAAAAGAAGCGATCAAATCAAAAGATATCAAAGAAGGGCATAGATTTTTAAATAAAGCTCATGAGTTCAAAAAAGCTGCAAAAAGTATTAAGATAGAACAAAAGAGTGAAGATTTGAAAGTTGGAGACAGGGTTAAATATGGAAATTCTAAAGGCGTTATAAAATCAATTAAAAAAGATATAGCCATGATCGATTGCGATGGAATAACACTAAGAGTGCCGATTGTAAGTCTAAAAAGAAGTGGAAATCAACCTACAAAACCAAGTAAGGTTACTATTACAAGACCTGGTGCAGGAGGGGGAGTCATACTTGATCTGCATGGGTTAAGAGCTGATGAAGCTATAGAAAAGCTAGATAAATTTCTATCAGATGCTTTGATTAGCGGTTTTGATGAAGTCTTGGTCTATCATGGTATAGGTACCGGAAAGTTGGCATATGCCGTCAAAAACTTTTTATCGACATATCCAAGTTTGATATCTTACGGCGATGCCCCTGCTAAGATGGGTGGATATGGTGCTACGTTGATCAAATTATGACGATTTTAATATATTACGTATTATAATATTTTGCTCTTAGTTGCACTAAGGAATCAAATATATATAAAATGAAAAAAATTTTTAGATTTTCTTAGAACTTGAAATTGGTGAATTTCAAGGTTTATATTTAGGCATACCGACATCAAAATGAGGATAAAGAAAAGATCATGACATTACAAGAATTATTTATAAAGCTATTAAACTGCAGGTCAATAACGCCGCATGATGATGGGGCCCTTGATTTCATAGAAGAATATTTAAGCGATTTTGAAGCAGTAAGAATCGATAAAAACGGAGTTAAAAACCTTTTCTTACACAAAAAATTTGGTGATGGAGAACATTTGTGTTTTGCAGGTCATGTAGACGTAGTCCCCCCTGGAGAGGGATGGGACAGCGATCCGTTTTCTGCAGTGATCAAAGACGGTTTTGTATATGCAAGAGGAGCACAGGACATGAAAAGCGGCGTTGCTGCTTTTGTTCAATCTTGTAAAGAAGCGAAAAAATTTAACGGAACGTTGTCAGTTCTTTTAACAAGCGATGAAGAAGGTGAAGGAAAGTATGGAACACTTGAAGTACTTAAGTATTTAAAAGAAAAAAAGTTTCTGCCTGATTTTGCAATCGTAGCAGAGCCTACTTGTGAAGAAATGTTCGGCGATAGTCTGAAAATCGGAAGAAGAGGCTCTATCAATGGAGTTATAGAGCTATTCGGAAAGCAAGGACATGCCGCTTATCCAGAAAAATCTATCAATACGATAAATCTAATTGCACCTTTACTAGTGAAACTTAGTGCTCACAATTTTGATGAAGGAGATGAGAATTTTGCACCTAGTCAGCTTGTTATAACTGATATAAGAAGCGGAATGGAAGTCACAAATGTTACGCCAGGGTATTTGAAACTTATGTTTAACGTTCGAAATTCAACAAAAACTTCAAAAGAAGATATAGAAAATTATATAAACAATGTATTTAACGGGTTAAAATATAAAATTTCGCTTAAATTGTCATCAAAACCTTTCATTATTAAGCGAGACTCGAAAGTTGTCAAAATTTTAGCTAAATCTTCTGAAGAAATAACAGGTATTAAGGCAAATTTAAGAACAACTGGCGGCACAAGTGATGCGAGATTTTTCTCAGAATATGGTGTAAAAGCGATAGAGCTTGGAGTGGTAAATGACAGAATTCATGCCTTAAATGAGAGATGTTCTTTAGAAGAGATAGAGAGTTTAAAGAAAATATTTGATAAAGTTATAAAAAAGTTTTAAAAGGGAAAAAAATGGAATATATCAAAACGGAAAAAGCTCCTGCTGCACTAGGTCCATATTCTCAAGCAGTCGGCATCGAAGATTTCATCTTTACGTCAGGACAGATTGGAATGAGTAATGAAGGTATTTTGGCTGAGGGCATTGAAGCACAGACAAAGCAGGCTTTGACAAATTTAAGTGAGATATTAAAGAAAGGTCAGTGTTCTCTTCAAGATGTAGTTAAAACAACTATCTTTTTGGCTAATATGGAAGATTTCTCAACAATCAATAAAATATATGCAGATTTTTTCGGTGATCACAAACCTGCTCGCTCAACTATAGCAGTGAAAGAGCTCCCATTGAAGGCACTTATCGAAATCGAAGCAGTTGTCCTCAAGACTAAAATATAAATTTAATTTTTATACTAACTATATTATTTAATTATATTTTTTCAAGTTATATAATAACATTAACAGCAATTTAATATAAGGAATTTTCAATGATGAGAAATCATTATGAAGTATTAGTGATAGGTGGCGGGATATCAGGGGCAGCGCTTTTTTATGAATTGGCAAAATATACAGATATTAAAAAAATCGCATTATTCGAAAAATACGATAGTTTGGCTAAGTTGAACTCAAAGGGCACGAGTAACTCTCAAACTATTCACTGCGGGGATATAGAGACAAATTATACCGTTGAAAAAGCAAAATCAGTCAAAAGAACTGCAAAAATGGTTGAAAAATATTGCTTACAACATGGATATGAAGATAAATTTATGTTTGCAAATCAAAAGATGGCCATAGGTGTAGGTGACCGTGAAGTAGATTACATGCGCAAAAGATATGAAGACTTCAAAGAATTATTTCCTTATTTAGAAGTGTTTGAAAAAGAAAAATTGGCAGAAATTGAGCCAAATCTTATCTATGATGAAAATGGAAAAGAGAGAAAAGACAATATTGTAGGCGTTGGTGTAGAAGGCGGACAATACAGTACGGTCGATTTTGGGATGATGGCGGAAAGCTTGGTTGAAAATGCCATCAGAGACGATGATAAAGAGACAGATATTTATTTAAATGCAGAAATAAAAAATATTAAAAGACTAGGAACTATGCACATAGTTCAAACGGCAACTCACACATATACAGCTGATTTTGTTGTGGTAGATGCAGGAGCTCATTCATTATTTCTTGCTCATCAGATGGGCGAAGGTCTTGATTACAGCTGTTTGCCCGTTGCAGGTAGTTTTTACTTGAGTACTAAAAAAATCTTGAACGGCAAAGTTTACATGGTACAAAATCCAAAACTTCCATTTGCTGCACTTCACGGTGATCCAGATATCTTGGCTAACGGATATACAAGATTTGGACCTACGGCATTGGTTTTACCGAAATTAGAACGATATACCGGCGGTACTTATATGGATTTCTTTAAGACTTTGAGATTTGACCATAATATTGCCAAAATTTTTGCTGATTTGCTAAGCGATAAAGATATTAGAAACTACATATTTAGAAACTTTTTATTTGAAGTTCCTTATCTTAATAAAAAATTCTTTCTAAGAGATGCAAGAAAAATCATTCCTGGCTTGCAACTATCAGATATTGAATATGCTAAAGGTTTTGGCGGTGTTAGACCACAAGTATTGGATAAGAAAAATAAAAAACTGATGCTAGGCGAAGCCAGTATAAATTCAGGAAACGGCATTATCTTCAACATGACTCCAAGTCCTGGTGCGACTAGCTGTCTTGGCAATGCAGAGAGAGACGTTAAGATAGTTTGTGAATACTTAGGAAAGACTTTCGATCAAGAAAAATTCAATAATGATTTAGTTGATTAAATCATGCATATAAGTGCGCTTGATTTATATGCAAAAATTGAGCCTCTTATTGATTTTTATGATGAATACGAGAAATTGTATTCATCATACCTTCATTTTATTTCCACACTAAATGTTAAATCAGTTCTAGATGTAGGTTGCGGCAATGGAAAATTTGTCAAATTGCTGCAAGATAATGATTTTGATGCTTTGGGAATAGACAGAAGCCAAGTGATGATAAATAGGGCAAAAAAGCTCAATATAAATGTTTCAAATACTGAATTATCTGAAATCCCGAATAACTCATATGACTGTGTAGTCTGCATAGGTGATGTACTAAATTATATGCAAGATGATGATTTAAAAACCTTCTTAGATAATATTTCAACAGTACTTAAAAACGGCGGATATTTCTTAGCTGACATAAATACTCTATTAGGATTTAAAATGTCGGATGGATCTATGATTAAAAATAGAGAAAATGAATTTTTAGCTATTGATGCTACATTTGAAGATAAAATTTTGACAACTGATATAGTGTATTTTGAAAAAAATGATGATAGATATCAAAAAAATTTTAGTACCATTTATCAATATTATCATCCGCTCTCCTTCTTTAAAAAGTTAAGCAAACTCCATTTATTACATACTTTTGACATATCTATGTTCAGTGACGAGATTGACAAAAAAATACTCGTGTTTGAAAATCATACTGATTCTTAATCTTCTATATCCGATTAATTTATAATAAAAAAAGATTTTTTTGATACAATTATAATAGATTTTTAGTAATAAAAATTTATAAGGAATTTTAAAGGATTATCTATGGCTCAAAGGGCAATTCGAGAATATGACGGAAAAGCACTTTTTTCAAAACATTGGGAAAAGTATTTTAGCGGCTTTCACTACAGTTTCAAATCAGTGCTTGTAAGTAGCGGAGATGAGTTAAAACAAAGAGCAGAAAAACATGGTTTTGAATGGCTAAAACAAGAACCTCTTGTGGCAAAACCTGATATGCTTTTTGGCAAGAGAGGTAAAAATGCTCTCGTTTTGTTTCGTGATCAAAAACCAGGCGATGTATCTTTAGAAGTTGCTACTAAATGGATAAATGAAAAAATTTCACATACCACTACGCTTTTGAGCGGGCAGCATGGAACACTTTCTCATTTTATCGTTGAACCTTTTATACCTCACACTGAAGAGCAAGAGTATTATATTTCAGCTACGACAGTAGGTGAAGACGATGTACTTTATATGTCGACTGAAGGAGGTATGGAAGTAGAAGAAGGATGGGATGAAAAAGTCACGGAAGTGATCTTGCCTATAACTTTAAGTGATACCGATATAGAGTATATTATCAGAGCGAATGCACCATCGGATCTACCGGCAAATAGAAAAGAATCTTTTATATCTTTTGCAGTTGCATTCTTTAAATTTTACAGAGATATGAACTTTGCTTACTTGGAGATCAATCCACTAGTCATGTTAGATAACAATGAGATGGGAATTTTGGATCTTGTCTCTAGACTTGATGATACGGCCGGGTATCTTATGGAAAATTCTTGGGGAGATATAGAGTATCCCACTGCATTTGGGATGGAAGATCAATCTCCTGAAGAAAAAGCTATAGTCGAAGCAGATGCAAAAAGCGGTGCATCGCTAAAACTTACTATTTTAAATCCAATGGGAAGAATATGGACGATGGTTGCAGGAGGCGGTGCTAGTGTTGTGTATGCAGATACGATAGCAAATCTCAGTGGCAATGTTAAAGAGTTGGCAAACTATGGAGAATACAGCGGTGGGCCGACTACTGGAGAGACAAAGTTTTATGCCGATACTATTTTTAATCTCATGACAAAGCATAAAGACACAAAGGGCAGAGATAAGATATTGATCATAGGTGGGGCGATTGCAAATTTTACGGATGTTGCTAAAACTTTTACAGGAATAATCCAATCTCTAGAGGAATATGCACAAAAGCTAAAAGAGACAGGTGTCAAGATATATGTTCGCCGTGGCGGTCCAAACTACAAAAAAGGGCTAAAAGATATAAAAGAAGCAGCGGACAGATTGGGACTTTATATGGAAGTCTATGGACCGGAGACACATGTTACGGATATAGTCAGAATGGCTTTAGAAGAGAAAGGAAATTAAAATGAGTAGATTATTTACAAAAGACACGCAAGCAATATTTTGGAATAACAACAGAAGTGCGATCCAGCGAATGTTAGATTATGATTATATTATAGATAGAGAAAAGCCTTCTATTGCCGCCATCGTAGCTCCAACAAGTACAGCAACATTTGACAAATTCTTCTATGGAAGTGAAGAGATTATGATTCCTCTTTATAGAAATACGCATGAAGCTGCGCTACATCATCCGAATGCTGACGTATTATTAAATTTCGGCTCATTTAGAACAGCATATGATGTTGTTATGGAAGCTATAGAGTTAGACGGTCAATTTAGGACTATTATGGTTACGGCTGAGGGAATCCCGGAGAGAAGAGCAAGACTTATGAATGCATTAGCTCGTGAAAAGGGTGTAACTATCATAGGACCTGCTACTGTTGGTGGAATCGCACCAGGAGCATTTAAGATAGCAAATATCGGCGGTACTCTAGAGAACATAGTAAACTCAAAGCTTAACAGATGCGGGAGTTGCGGATTAGTGACGAGAAGCGGGGGGCTTTTCAATGAGATGGCAAATATTATCTCTATCAATGCCGATGGTATAGCAGAAGGTGTTGCTATAGGCGGGGATAGATTTGTAGGATCTGTTTTTATAGACAATATTATGAGAATGGAAACAAACCCTGATGTAAAATACATGATCTTGCTCGGAGAAGTTGGCGGGGATGAAGAATACAAGGTCATAGATGCCGTGAAAAGCGGCAAGATCACAAAACCGATAATCGGATGGTGTATCGGAACTATCGCAAAGCATTTTGAAAGCGGCGTACAATTTGGTCATGCCGGAGCTAGTGCAAATGCAGATAGAGAAACAGCAGAAGCAAAAAACAAAGCGATGAAAGAAGCCGGATTTCATGTGCCTTCGTCATTTAACGAAATACCTTCCGTGATACATAGCGTCTATGAAGAATTGCTATCAAGCGGAGTGATTGAAAAGATTGAAGAACCTGCCGTAAAAACTATCAAAGAAGATAGAAAAGCTAGAAATTTTATCTGTACGATCAGTGATGATAGAGGTGAAGAAGCTACATATTGCGGTATTCCTATATCAAAGGTCGCTACTCCTGACACAGGATATACGCTAGGAGATGTTATGAGCATCCTTTGGTTTAAGCAAAGATATCCTAGATGGGCAGTTGATTTTATTGAAACAGTTCTCAAAACGGTTGCAGATCACGGTCCTGCGGTGAGTGGGGCACACAATGCAAAAGTAACTGCACGTGCAGGAAAAGATGTCGTTAGCTCTTTGATATCCGGTCTTTTAACGATCGGTCCGAGATTTGGCGGAGCGATAGATGGAGCTGCAAAATATTTCAAATACGGTTATGATAACAATCTAAGTCCAAAAGAGTTTTTAAAATACATGAAAAAAGAGGGTATACCTATACCTGGAATCGGACATAGGATCAAGTCTGTAAGAAATCCTGATTTAAGGATAACAGGGCTTAAAAAATTTGTTGCAGAAAACTTTCCGTCAAGTCCGATCTTAGATTATGCATTAGAGATAGAAAAAGAGACAACCTCAAAAAAAGATAATTTGATCTTAAATGTCGATGGAACTATAGGTGTTTTGATGGTAGATATGTGGAGAGAGCTTGGATATGACAATGACGAGATCAATACTTTTATAGATGCCGGAGCGTTAAATGCCTTTTTCATATTGGGACGTTGTATTGGATTTATAGGACACATACTAGATGAAAAAAGACTCAATATGCCTATGTACAGACATCCGTGGGATGACATACTTTATGATATTGAGACACTAGAAGCTTAGACTTTTTTTGTAGTGTGCCGACCTATTATAAAAGATCGGCACACTGCGTACTATTTATTTTACCTCTCCCTTTTCATACCACTTTCTAAGCCATCTATCAACAGGATACATAAACTTATAAATAGCCGGAACTACCAGTAGTGTCAAAGCTGTTGAACTAACAAGTCCTCCAATTACGGCCAAAGCCATAGGTGAATTTAATTCATGTCCTGCACCTCCGCCAAATGCCAAGGGGATCATCGCTCCTATCATGGCAAAAGTCGTCATTAAGATAGGACGAAGGCGTCTCTCTCCTGCTTCAAGTAAAGCACTATCTACATCTTTACCTTCTTTGATCGCACGATTCGCAAAATCTACGACCAAAATAGCATTTTTCCCGACCATTCCAAGAAGTAAAATAACACCTATCATGACAAAGAGGCTAAAAGAGTTACCGCTTAGATATAGTGCTATCATGACTCCGGTAAATGATAACGGCATCGAGATCATGATAATAAAAGGCTGAATCAAAGATTCATATAGAGCTGCTAAGATCAGATAGATCAAGATGACCGCCAAAAGCACGGCTGCAGCAAATGCTTTATTGGTATCGTTCATGTTTTCAACATCTCCGGTATAACGGTAATTATAGCCTTGAGGCAAAATACTTTTTATATTTTTGTTAATAACGGCAACGATCTTGTCAAGAGAAGTTCCAAAAATATTTGCAGTTACAAGCACCTTTCTCTCTCTATCAAATCTGTTGATCGATGCTGTACCTGTTGCTTTGGTGATAGAAATAAGTCCATCGAGAGAAACAAGCTTGCCGTTTGCATTTCGTACTTGCAGTTTTTTCAAATCTTTTATAGACTCTCTAAAAGCATCTTTAAATCTAACTGTGACATCGAATTGACGTCCGTTATCTTCATAATAGGAAACAGCACTGTCACTAGAATATGCGGAGACTAAAATATTTGCTATATCTTTTACACTGACTCCCACTCTTTGCGCATTTTCTCGCAATATCTTGATACGAAGTTCCGGCTTACCTTTTTCAAAATCTCGATCCACATCGACAATACCTTTTGTTTTGCGTAATAATGTCATCAATTTTTGAGAGGTTTGATCAAGTACTTTTAAACTTTCCCCTGTTATAACGACCTGAACAGGTGCGGTAGGGCCTCCCGTGTTAAAATCATCAACTTTCTCAACAGATATGGTCATGTCTTTTATGGATTTAAACTTTTCACGATAATATTGAATGATTTGTTCTTGCGAAAGTTTACGCTTTTCTACAGGAGTAAGTTTTACGTAAATTCTTGCCTTGTTTATCTCTTTGGCTGCATTGTAACCTATAGAAACGATCGAGTATTCTATATTTTTATCTTTTTTTAACTGGGCATCAATAGGAGAAACTTTTTTTCTCATTGTCTCAATATTGAGTCCGACTGGGGCTTTGATCGTTATTTGAAATTCACTATTGTCTTGCATAGGCAAAAAGGTCATACCGACTTTTAGCGTAGCAGATGCTATAAGTAGGCAAATTGTGATTATTATGGTTATTGTTTTGAAGCGGATCAGAGGTTTTAAGATCCATACATATGCTTTATCAATAGCTTTTAGTATTGGTTCAGTGGCATGATAAAACCAACTCTCTTTAGAGCTAAGCACACGTGCCCCAACACTTGGAATAAACATAACTGCTACAAGATAAGAGATAAATATACCTGATGCCACGGTCATGGCAAAAGAGTTAAAGAACATCCCTACGATTCCATCCATAAAGGCGACAGGTATAAACACGGCTAATAAAACAGAAGATATGGCCAATATGGAAAATGCTACTTCTTTAATACCTTCAAAAGAAGCACGAAAAGGCTCCATGCCGTCTTCCATCTTTTTCATGATGTTTTCAATAACGACTATAGCATCATCTATAAAGATACCGATAGCCAGAGTCAGTCCAATAAGTGTTAATTTATTGAGATCGTAACCCAAGATATGCATGATCGCAAAAGTGCCGATCACGGAAGTAGGGATAGCCAAAGCAGAAACAAAAGTGGCAGTAACGTTTCTTAGGAAAACAAAAACGATAAATATAGAGAGAAATGCACCAAAAATTAGATCAAAACGTACATTGTCTATATTGACCATAATCTTTTCAGATTGGTCTTGTAATACTTTTATAGAAAAATTTTTACCTGCCATGCGTTGCAGTGTAGGCATCGTTTTTTTGACGGCTTTGATGATATCCAGTACATTTTCACCGGCGATTTTCTTTACCTCGATCGTAATACCTTCTTGTCCGTTATAAGAAGAATAACTCTTTGGATCACTAAGTCCATCTTTGATCGTTGCTATATCTTTGAGTCTGATACCAGGTTTTATCTCAAGATCTTTCATCTCTTCGATGTTTTTTGCATCACCTTCAACTTTGATGATGATCTCCTGTTTATCGTCTATTAGTTTACCGGCACCTTGTTTTATATTTTGTTTTTGTATGATCGCACTCACTTCAGTAGCACTTAGATTGTATTTATTGAGTGCAAAAGGATTAAGAAAGATACGAATTTCTCGATCTCTATAACCTAAAATATTGACTTCGCCCACCCCTTTTATACGTTGAAGTTGAGGTTTTAGTTTTTCATTTGCAAGGCGCATTAATTTGATAGGATTACCATCTTTATTTGCGATAAATAGACTGATAACACTGCCTGTTGCACCCAATTTTTTAACAACAGGTTTATCCACTTCGATAGGTAGGTTTAGTGCGCCGACCTTGTCTCTGACATCATTTGTTGCAGCATTAAGATTTTTATTTAGTTTAAATTGAATCGTAACTACACTAAGTCCTTCGTAGCTTGTAGACATCAATTTGTCTATCCCGTCAACTCCTGAGACTGCTTCTTCTATCTTGTCTGTTACCTTTGATTCCACGGTTGAAGCATCAGCTCCGTTATATGTAGTTTGAACAGTAACGATTGGAAAATCAACATTTGGAAACAGATTGACAGGCATTGTATTGTACGCTATCAGACCAAAAACGATAAATGTCAGTACGCCCATCAGCGTTGTAATAGGGCGGTTTATGGCTAATTTATACATGGGCTATTTTACCGTTATCATGCCGCTTCCAAAAAGACCAGGCATAAGGTTGAATGCTTTTACTTCAGCTTGCATTTTACGTGTACTTTGGATAACAGTCGGATAAATTTTACTGATAGTTCCTTGATACGTCATATTGCTTCCATCTACTTTATAAGTAAATTTTTGACCGATCTTTATTTCTTTCCAATACTTTTCATCAAATTTTAAAACTAGTTTGATGTCTTTAGGAGAAGTCACGCTTAAAAGTTTTGTTTGAGATCCTAAAACAATGTTTCCAAGTTCGGTCATTTTCTTTGTGACAACCAAGTCATAAGGTGCACGAAGTTGAGTTTTGGCTAGTTGGATCTCTCTTAGATGGAGTGTGTTTAGCGCATTTTTTAGATTTAGCGCATTTATATCTCTATTGTATATGTAGTTTTCCATTTTTTCTTTGTCTATAACATCTGAAATTTTTGCATATCTGTCATAAATTTTTTGAGAGTGTTCTGCATATTTTTGCGCTATTGCTACAGCAGTCCTGGCACTATTTACCTCTTGTTGTTCTTGATCGTTTTTTAAACTCAAAAGCAAGGTGCCTTTTTTTACAGTGTCACCCACATCAACATACAAAGAGCCGACGACACCGGAAACTGATAACCCGAGGTCTGAGCTTTTATTGCTGACAACGTCAAATGTTGCATATACTTCTTCAGCCAAAAGAGCCTGCATAAGAAGCAGCAACAGTAATATTATTTTTTTCATAATTCTTTCCTTGCAAAGTTTTCTAAAACGAATTTAAGATGCTGATTTAAAAAGGTTTTTGTTCTTTTAAAATTAAATTGACAAGCCTTTGATTTTATCAAGGTGCCTTTAATGATCATGACTAAAGTATTTGTCAAAAGTGTAATATCCATTTCTTTGAACTCACCTGAATCAACACCTTCTTGCAGACAAGCAGATATAAAATCAAAATCTCTTTGAAAAAAGCTTTGTGAATATTCCGCATAAATACCAGTGGTATCAATGAGCATAGAACTTATAAAATGCTGATACAGATTAAGAATCTTTTCTGCTTCAACAGTAGATTCATCAAATTCTTCAAAATTATAAAACAAAAGAATTTTTTCTCTAGCGTTCATTGAAGGTTTGACTATAGAATTGAAAGCATTTATATGTTTTTGGGCAAGATACTCCCAGATTGAAAAGACAATTTCATCTTTATTTTTAAAGTAGAGGTAGATCGTACCTTTAGCGACACCTGCACTTTTGGCTATCTCGTCAATGCTGGTTTGCTGGATACCTTTCTCACAAAAAAGATCAATAGATGCAAGGGCAATATCGCAGCGTTTTTCTTCTTTATCTATAATACGTGCCATAATTTCTCCTATAATGACTGACGGTCATTCATTTTGAAATATTACAGCTTTTTTCTTCTATTGTCAAGATTATTTGTCTGTTTTGCTTATATCATGATCTAGTTGTAATCATCTTGTTAGCAACGACATGATATAATTTTATCTTAAATAGTATCGTATTCACTTTGAAAAGAATCAACAAAAATGGCATTACAATTTTTTATAAATTTCAAAGTGATGGTTGCATGCATACTATAAAAGACAGGAGAAAAAATATGAATAAAAAAACAAAAATTTTAGCAACAGTTGGACCGGCAAGTGATAGAGTAGAAGTGTTAGAAGGCTTGATAAATGCAGGTGTTAATGTATTTAGACTGAATTTTAGCCATGGTACACACGAGTATCACTTAGGAGTTTTAAAAAATATAAAAATCGCAGAGAAAAAAGCCAATAAAAGAGTCGGGATATTGCAAGATATATGTGGACCTAAAGTAAGAATTGGTAATTTGGATGATAATTTTTATTTGAAGCAAAATGACAAATTGATATTTGTAAAAGAAGATATAACTGGTCATCAGGTAGATGAGCACGAATATAAACTTTGTATAAATCAACCGGAAATATTGGATATGTTAAATGTCGGCGAATATATATATCTATATGACGGAAATATCAAAGCAAAAGTTATAGAGATCGGAGAAGTCATCGTCACTTTAGTTGAAAATAGCGGTATGCTTTCTTCTAATAAAGGTGTGAATTTTCCAAATACAAGGATCAATGTAAATGTTATAACTCCCAAAGATGAAGAAGATCTACTATGGGGTGCACAAAATGAAGTAGACTTTGTAGCCGTATCTTTTGTTCAAAGTGCAAAAGACATACTAAGAGTTAGAACACTGCTAAAAAACTTTGGTTCCAAAACTAGTATAATCGCAAAAATAGAGAAGTTTGACGCTGTTGAAAATATAGATGAGATATTAGAAGTTAGTGACGGTGTTATGGTCGCGCGTGGTGATCTTGGTATAGAAGTCCCATACTACAAAGTGCCAAGTATTCAAAAAAGGATTATCCGCAAAGCAAATGCGGCTTCTAAACCGGTTATAACAGCGACACAAATGCTTATTTCAATGGCAGAAAAAGAAACGGCTACAAGAGCAGAGATCAGTGATGTCGCAAATGCCGTTTTAGATGGAACAGACGCAGTTATGCTATCAGAAGAGAGTGCAATAGGAAAAAATCCTATAAATGTAGTGGAAGTTATGTCAAATACGATCATGGCTACAGAGGAGGTATATCCTTACAATAAATTTGATAGATATGAATTTTTGGATGAAACAGATATCATCTCATCTTCTATCGCAAAATTGGCATTTCAGTTAGGAGTTGATTCTATTCTTTCTATTACAAATTCAGGTAAATCTGCACAGAAACTAGCAAGATATCGAATTAAAAATAATATTTTAGCCGTGACTCTTGATGAAAAGGTTGCAAGATCGTTGACTTTGGTTTGGGGCGTAGAACCAGTTATGAGAGTTCAAGAGACAAATCTGAACTTACTCTTGGCAAATATGTTAAAAAATGCACTCAAAGAAAAAATAATAAATAAAAACGGTACATACATAGTCACTGCCGGTTTTCCTACAGGTCTTGAAGGAAGTACTAACTTTATCAGGATACTTAAGCGAGAGCAATTAGAATATTATTCAAATCTAACGCTTTAAAGCTTTTACAATTTAAGATATATAGGAGAATTTGGTATGAGATTTTTATTGTTTGTTATTGTTGCTGTCGTATTTTACCTTCTAACCAGGAATTATAAAACTGATGCATATAATATTCACATAGATACAAAACAGAGGTTTGATGGGGATTTAAGAGATCATGAAGCAGGCTTGATAGTAGCGATGATGGCAAAAGTTGCCAAGGCTGATGGAAGAGTTTGCGAGTTAGAAGCAGAACTTCTAAGCAATACGTTTACTCAGCTCTCTTCAGTATTTGAAAATCAAACTGAAGTTAGAGAAAAGTTAAAAGAGATGTATAAGCAGGAGTTGGAAAGTTTTGAAAATACTCTAGAGATTTCAAATAAATATTTTAAACTTACTAGAAGTGATTACAATAAAAGATACGCAACTTTAGAATATCTTTTAAATTTGGCATTTATAGACAATGAATTCACAAATGAAGAGTATATGATATGCGAAGATATAGCAAATGCTCTTCAGATAAATAAAAATGATTTTAAAAATTTAATAGCAAAATTTAGAAATTTTTATGCAAGTAGGTATAATCAACAAGTCGACTCACTTAAAAAAGCATATGAGATACTTGGGGCTAGCGAAAGTGACGACATGAGTACTATAAAGACAAAATATAAAAAGTTAGTAAGAGCTAATCATCCTGATTTGTTGATGGGAAGCGGGGCTGAAAAATCTATCATTGATAAGGCTACGCAAAAACTTCAAGAAATCAATGAAGCATATGAAACAATTAAAAAGGCAAGAAATTGAAAAAGATCATATATATCTTACTCTTTGCCATTTCTCTGCAAGCTATGAGCGTTTTCACAGGAGAAGTAGCTTTGTTGCAATTTGATAAAAAAGTAACTTTGAAATTTGAAGGGAAAAAATTGCCTGTTTTGAAGAATCCGATCAAAAAAGGCAAATATTATGCTTTGATCCCGATTAGCTACAGAAATAAAATTGAAAAACGTTATATATTTATTGATAACAAGAAAATGTTGCTGAGTATAAAGAAAGGAAAGTATAAGACTGAAGAGATCAGGGTTGACCCTTCAAAAGTAAAACCAAGTCAGAAAGCTTTGGCTCAAATACACAAAGAATTTAAAGCAGCATATAAAATATACGATACGATCACACCTAAAAGGTACTGGAATAAACCCTTTATCCTCCCGATTCATTCACACGTTACCAGTGCATACGGAAATGCCCGCATGTTTAATCACACGCTGCAGAGCTTTCACTCTGGCGTTGACTTTAGAGCAAAGATGGGCACGAAAGTGAGAGCTGCAAATGACGGAGTCGTAGTGATAGCACAAAAGAGATACTATGCAGGAGGCTCAGTCGTGATAGATCATGGAGAAGGTCTTTATAGCTGTTATTATCACCTAAGTCATATCGGTGTTCACGTAGGAGAAAAAGTAAAACAAAATCAAATCGTAGGACTTAGCGGTAGAAGCGGTAGAGTGAATGGACCGCATCTACATTTTGGAATCATGTTGTACTCAAATGCTATAAATCCTCTGCAGTTTGAGAAAAAAATAAACTCGATATTTTGAATATGGCAAAATTATAAGAATCTTACTGCAGGAAGAAGATTAGATCTTTACTTTGAGAGAGAAAGACCACATGATATAAATTTTACTAACCTCATAGTTTTAATTCAATGAGGTTAGATCGTTATTTTTTTATAATGCCAAATCTTTGAGATCTGATGGTGACATCCGTGACTACAAAAGGTGAATGTATGATTTCTACGACTTGTAAAGCTATATCATCAGGATCTATGTAGGTCTTTGCCAGATTTGAAGGTTCAAACTGTAAATCATCAAAAAAAGCTGTCTTGGTCATATCCGGGTTTATATTCGTTACCCTGACTTCAGCGTTTCTAAGCTCTTCAAACAAACAAAGACTAAAACTTCGAAGACCTGCTTTAGTGGCAGAATAGAGTGCAGAAAATTTTGAGTATTTTGTGGCTTCAATGGAAGAAATATTGATGATGTGCCCTTTAGTTTTTTTGAGACTTCTAAGACACAGATTCGTTAAAATTATCGGTGCTTTTAGATTAACATCGATGATCTTTTCTACTTTCTCAAGACTTATCTCTTCATGCGGCTTGAAAACTCCAATCCCTGCACAGTTTACAAGCAAATCTATATCTCTTGTTTTCAAAAATTCTTTTATTGACTTTTCCAATGTCTTCGTGTCTTGTATATCGCATATTATATCAGCATCATGTCTGCTAATCCCAAAAACTTCATATCCACTCTCTTCTAGTTTTTCATAGATCGCTTTTCCTATTCCTCTACTTGAGCCAGTCACTATAGCAGTCTTCATTATTTTTTCTCCATTTGCAGATACTAATCTTTTCAGAATTATACAATAATGTTAAAGAAGCATTTACATGTTTTTAATATACTATGCTATATTTTTATAGAATGAAGGTTATGTATGTTTTTGATGGAATTAGAATCAAGAGAGAAGTTTGCTTTTTTAAAAATTGCTAATTATTTGGCAAAACTTGATGGTATATTTGCAAAAAATGAAAAAGAGATCATCAAGGAGTATTGTTTAGAGATGGGTATTGATAATATATATTTTGAAAATGAGAAGTTTGATTTGTCAGATACTCTTGCTATCTTTAAATCAAGAAAAAGTCAGAAGATTCTACTCTTAGAACTTATGATCTTAGTTCATGCAGATAATGAATTCCAATTTATAGAAAAAGAGTTGATACAAAAAATCTCAAGTTTTTTTCAAATCGAAGATGATGAAGTAAAACAAACATCATCATGGGGGAAATCTATATCAGAACTTAGAAATGAAGCTTTAGAGTTTATCAGGAGTTCCTAGTAATCTTGCTTTTGTATGAACTTACCATATGCTGTTCCATTTCATCATTTGATGTATACTCGTAACCAAATACTTTTTTCCACAAACTCTGGTCTTCCATGCACAGGTAAAAATAGACCTTGTCATGCCAAGGCTTAAATGCCTCATAAGCATTTTTGAACATCTCTTCTTTTGTATCTAAAGGATAAGAAAATTTTCCGCTGGCATCAACTAGAGGCATTTGCAGAATTTTACTCTTAAAATTCCTATTTCGAAGCTTTTTCATCACAGGTTTTATAAATGTCAAGGTTCCAAATGAGACAAGGGCGACTTCATCGTATGTAAATTTTGAAGTTATTTTCTTTATGGTCTCTGTATATTCACTGAGATAGTTTTCATAGACTACGATAGGATGGAAATGAAAACCTACCAAAACTCCTTTGTCGGCCAAAGCTCTTGCACTTGCTATTCTTTTTCCCAAAGATGCGCTGAGGTGTTCTTCATTGTCTATGATCGTAGGAGTATTTATAGACCAGGTGCAAAGGATATTTTTTGGTACCTCGTTTTCAAGGAGATATTTTATATTGTCTGATTTACTCTTGAATTCCAAGATTACATTTGGATTATCTTTTGCAAACTCAAAAAGTGCATCCATTATACCTGCTTTATTTCCCCATATAAGTGAGTCTGAGCTTTGACCTGTGCCGATATGATAGTTTTTATTTGGATCTAGTTTTAGATTTTTGAGTTTTTGTGCAAAATTTTTATCAAAGCCGACCCTATTCTCGTTATAAAAAGATTGAATTGAGCAATAAGAGCAGTCAAAGCCACAACTTTCAACTGCATCTAACGTCATAAGATTGCAGCATCTAGTCTTGGGTGAAGCAACAGGACAGCTTCCAAGTCCCAGTTCTTTTTTGTCATTTTCAATGAAGCTGATCTTTCTTGAAAAATTATATGGAGCATCTTTTGAAAAACTAGCATAGCTTTTTGGTTTTGTTTTTAAATTCTCCCAAATCTGTTTAGCATGTAAAAACGTTTTTTTTCGTTCTCCTTTATCATCCCAGATATCATAGATTCTTTTTTCATTCCACATATCAAAATCAATGCTGATGTCAACCAGCTGCTTCAATTCTTGGAAAGAAAATTTATAAATAAATGCTTTTTGTTTTAAAAAATCTCTACTTTTCTCATCTAATCTTTCAAAGTTACAACTCTTACTATCTCGTTCAAATTTTTCTTCATAATTTTCCATACAAACTCTTTTTCTGGTATTTTTGTATCTAAGTGATCAGATACTACTTTTAGGATATAAATATCTTGTTTATTTAGATATTTTTGTGTTATTTTTAAAAAAATATCTGATTCCATATCTACTAAAGTGGTTTCAATAAAATCCATATCATTTATTGCCTTGTCATGACAACCTAAACTCTCTTTTTTGATAAAGCCTAGCTCATGTGTCGTACAAAATAATGAGCCTATCTCTATTGATCTGTTCTTACATCCTGCTATGCCAATATTTATCGCTCTTTTTATATCATGATCTTGCAAAACTTCATCCAGTTTGAGAGTATTTTTCGCTCCCATACCAAGAATTGCCAACACAATACTCTCATTTTCATATATTTTATAAGGCTTTTTTTGCTTGCAAATCAATTTAAAATGCTCTATTAGAGGTTTAGCTTCGATTTCAAATGCGCTATGAATCAGTATTTTTTTTAACATCTTAGAATTATAGCAACAATTTGATAAAATGATAAAAAGCCTAAAGGAGGATATTATGAAAGAAGTAGTCTTGAAATTAGCAAGAGCGGCGATAGGTGAAAGCCTTGGATTGCAGCAAAATCTTAGTTTAGACACTATTTTAAAAGAAAATCCTTGGTTGGAAGAAGATGGTGCTGTTTTTGTTACACTATCAATAAACGGTAATCTGAGAGGGTGTATCGGTTCATTGTCGGCACATAGAAAATTATATGAAGATATTATCTATAATGCCAGAAGTGCAGCTTTTAATGATCCTCGTTTTAATTCTTTAAGTAAAGAAGAATTTGAATATATTCGTATTGAAGTATCAATACTTTCAAAGACTAAGCAATTAACATATGGCAGTATAGAAGATTTGAAGAGTAAGATCAAAATAGGAATTGATGGTGTTGTTCTTCAAGCATCTGGCAGACAGGCTACTTTTTTACCGCAAGTATGGGATCAATTGCCAACTTTTGAGCTATTTTTCTCTAACCTTTGCCAAAAAGCAGGATTGGTGGGAAATTGTTTGGATATGCATCCAGAAATTTCCATATATCAAGTTGCAAAATATGAAGAGTAATCTTTACTTTTGTTGCATTTCATTGACAAATACATGTCATAATTTTTTCAAATGAAAAAGGAGCATGACATGAAAACAATATTATTGAGTATGTTGGTAGTAGGTGGAGTATTAGTTGCAGCGCCAAACCAGAATATGCAAACATTTAGTAATTTTGATGTGAATCATGACGGGAAAATAACTCAAAATGAATTTCAGATCAGACAACAAGAGAGAATGAAAGAGAGAGCAAAATTAGGTTATCCGATGAAAAATGCAGGAAATGCTCCTATGTTTGGAGATATGGATAAGAACAAAGACGGATTCATAAATGCGCAAGAATTTAGAAATTTTCAACGAACCAAAATGCAAAATAATTTTAATCAAGGAAATGGTATGGGTATGGGTCCAGGTGGTGGCGGTATGGGAAAAAGAAGGTAAATTTTTATAACTTTGGGCATAGTGTGAGATAGCGCTATGCCCACTACTATGTCAAGCTATCTCCAATAAAAATTCTCTAAAATATTAACTTCATAATTATCTAAGAAATCCAATATTGTCTCGTTGCATTCCATTAACATATAAGTGCCATAATATTATCACATAATACAAGGAGGATGCCATGAAAAAAGTCATATTAGCTATTTTGTTAATAGGTGGAGCATTGGTAGCGGCTCCGGATCAAGATAGATTGCAAACACAAGATAGATTGCAAACTCAAGATAAGTTACAAACTCAGGATCGAGACAGACTACAAACTCAAGATCAGGATAAATTGCAAACCCAGGACCGGGACCGAGATAGAGATAGATTGCAAACTAAGGATAAAGCTCAAGACGGTAGCGGCATGGGAACAGGTGGAATGGGTAGCGGCAACGGTGGCAGCGGCGGTGGCGGCAGCGGCGGTGGCGGCGGCGGAAAGTAAGTCTATAATTTACAAATAAGCTTTTTCATAAAGAAGGGTGCGCAAATAATATTATTTTGTGCACTCATCCCTTTTTACCTCTCTTTTAAATTTCTTTCTTTATTTACAGATATTCTCCATAGAGTATTGATCAGAAGATAAACGCCTACGGAGAGTATGAGAGAATATAAAAAAGCACCTGTATAAAGTGGGATAAAAATGTCTTTAATATTTTCACTAAACCATTTTAAAGTCAATTCCACTTTTCCAATCTTCATCCCAAGTAGATAACTCCCTGTTATATATTCAATATAGTAAATAAACGGCATTGTGAAAGGATTACTGATCCACACAGTGCCAAGGGCTATAGGTGCATTAAACTTAAAAAAAGGTATCAAGGCTATGACAGCAAGCATTTGAAACGGCATAGGAATGAGTCCAATAAACACACCGATAAATAATCCGTTTGCTATATTTTTTCTATTTGTAGCGAGGTGGATTCTGGGAATATTATATTTTTCTATAAGAGAGCGTACTTTTGTATTTTGGTTCTTATTCTGAAACATCTTTTTAACCATAAAATCTACCTATTTTTCAAATATCTATTGCAATTATAGCAATAAAATAATAAATTCAATTACATCATAAAATTGTTTTTTATTAGGGCATAAACAAGGTAAGCTATGCAAAACTTTAATCTTACCTTAAAGAAAATTTTGATAAAATCCCAATCTTAATTAAAAATCTCTCATAAAGGACATACTTATGTATGCAATAATCAAAAATGGAGGGAAGCAGTATAAAGTTCAAGAAGGAGATTATATTAATCTCGATAAGCTTGACGCTTCGCCAAAAGAGAAAATAGAAGTTACCGAAGTACTTGCAGTAAATGCAGGCGAATTGAAGGTTGGAACACCATTTGTTGATGGTGCTAAAGTAGAGCTTGAAGTCATTACCGAAGGTAAAGACAAGAAAGTTATTACTTTCAAAAAAAGAAGAAGAAAAGATTCTAAAGTTAAAAGAGGCTTTAGAAGACAATATACAAAAGTAAAAGTTTTAAGCATAACAGCTTAATCCAACAGACGCTAAAAAAAGGAAAAACTAATGGCACATAAGAAAGGTCAAGGAAGTACTCAGAATAATAGAGACTCAGCAGGTAGAAGACTTGGTGTTAAGAAATTTGGCGGCGAGTTTGTAAGAGCTGGAAATATCATCATCCGTCAAAGAGGCACAAAAACTCATCCAGGAAGCAATGTAGGTCTAGGTAATGACCATACTATATATGCTCTAATAGACGGTTATGTAAGTTTTGAAAGAAAAGACAAAATAAGAAAAAAAGTTTCTGTTCTGCCCGCATAATTTAATAGGTGGATTTTTTCCACCTCCTCTTTTTTGCACATTAAGTGCTATTTATCCAAATTTATTTTAAAATACATCTTATTTATGATTTTCGCCAAAATGATCTCTTGGAGAACAAAAGTAGCACATGCGGCTTCACAAGAAAACTCTTTGTGATATTCTGTTATGATTAACAAGATTTATGATTTAATTTGGCAAAAAACATAATGATTTAAGAAAAGGCATTTAAATGTTTATAGATAATGTAGAAATAACTCTAAGCTCAGGAAAGGGCGGCGCCGGAAGTGTATCTTTTAGAAGAGAAAAGCATGTTATACAAGGTGGACCCGATGGAGGTGATGGCGGTAAAGGCGGTGATGTGTATTTTAAGGTGGATAACAACACCCATACGCTGTCTCACTTTAGGAAAAAACAGCATTTGAAAGCGCAAAACGGGCAGCCTGGAATGGGCAGAAAAATGTATGGAAAATCTGGAGAATCTCTAGAAGTGATTGTCCCTCCTGGTACACAGATAATAGATATGGAGAGTGGTGAAATACTATATGATTTGGTAAATGATAATGAAAGAGTACTGTTTTTAGAAGGTGGAAAAGGTGGATTAGGAAATGTTCATTTTAAAAGCTCAACGAATCAAAAACCAAACTATGCACAGCCTGGTATCCCTGGTACGACCAAAGAAGTTAAACTTGAACTTAAACTTATAGCTGACGTAGGACTTGTTGGATTTCCAAATGTTGGAAAATCTACTCTTATATCTACAGTTTCAAATGCCAGCCCGGAAATAGCAAATTATGAATTTACAACTCTTACTCCAAAATTAGGTGTTGTAGATGTCGGTGATTTTAGGTCTTTTGTTATGGCAGATATACCTGGGATTATTGATGGAGCAAGTGATGGTAGAGGGCTTGGTATAGAATTCTTAAAACATATAGAGAGAACAAAATTCTTATTATTTATGTGTGATTTATCAAGCTACAGAAGTTTAGAAGAACAATACCTAACTTTGAAACAAGAAGTAGAAAAATTTTCTCCAAGTTTAGCAAAAAGAGAATTTGCCATTGCGCTGACAAGATGTGATACACTTGATGCAAAAAGTGTAAATGAAAAATTATCTTTTATGCTGGATTTAGTCGGTATTGATAAAAAAATCGATAATAATTCTGATAAATGTGAATATTTTGTGCAGGACATATATGATAGAGATAAAACACTGCCGTACTTTGTAATACCTATATCTTCTATCGCAAAGATTAATCTAGAACCATTAAAATATGCGTTGGCCGATATAATATATGAGGTAAAAGACGATGAGTAGAATCGTTGTAAAAGTAGGGACTCATGTTTTAAGTGAACAAAATAGACTTTACAAACCAAGAATCTTAAACCTGATAGAATTTTTAGTAAAACTTATGGAAAAGCACGAAGTGATTCTTGTTTCATCAGGTGCAGTCGCTGCTGGATACTCACTACTGAAGATTGACAAAAATAACTTAAACAATAGACAAGCAATAGCAGCTATAGGTCAGCCTCAGCTTATGGCTACTTATAATAAAAAACTTGAAAAATTCGGTAAAGTTGGAGCACAACTGCTTTTGACTGCAGATGATTTTGACTCAAGAAAAAGCTGCTATTATGCGAAATGTACAGTTGAAACTTTGATCAAAAACGGCATTTTGCCCATTATCAATGAAAACGATGCAACAGCAACTGAAGAACTTGTATTTGGTGACAATGACCAACTATCTGCCAGAGTAGCGCATTATTTTGATGCTCAGATGCTTATATTATTGTCGGATATAGATGGATATTATGATAAAGATCCAAATAAACATGATGATGCAGTTATGAAAAAAGTTGTGCGAGAGATTGGGGAGAGTGAATTATTGGTTGAAAGTTCAACTACGTTTCAGTTCGCAACAGGTGGTATAGTCACTAAATTGAAAGCAGCAGATTATATGTTGAAAAAAGGAAGAGATATGTTTATTGCAAGCGGTTTTGATCTAAAAGATGTTGAAAGCTTTATGCTAGATGGCAAACATCTAGGTGGAACACTGTTTACAAGTAGAGGATAGTTATATGCGCATAGTTTTTATGGGAACTCCTGATTATGCTACAGAGATTTTAGAGAAGCTTGTTAATGCGGAAAATATAACGGTGCCTCTTTTGATCACACAAAAAGATAAACCTGTTGGCAGAAAACAAATATTGACTCCACCTCATATCAAAAAATGGGCACTTGATAATAACATCCAAATAGACATATTTCAACCTGATTCACTTAGAAATGATGGAGTTAAAGAAAAAATCATTTCATATCATCCTGATATTATCATAGTAGCAGCATATGGACAAATATTGCCCAAACCAATCCTGGATATTGCTCCTTGCATTAACTTACACGCATCTATATTACCTCATTTTAGAGGAGCTAGTCCAATTCAATCTTCAATCCTGAATAATGACAAATATACAGGTGTTACTGCAATGCAAATGGAAGAAGGACTTGACAGCGGAGACATTTTAGCTTTTAGATATGTTGAAAGTATAGATAAACGAGTAGATGAACTTTTTTATGAACTTTCAACTGCTGCAGCTTCTTTATGTTTGAGGGTTATTGAGGATTTTAAATTTGTAAAACCTATTGAGCAGTTGAATGCAGATGCAACATATTGTAAAAAAATAAAAAAAGAAAATGGACTTATCGAAAATTTTGAAAATGCTACCCAGATATACACTAAATATAGAGCATTTGTTCCCTGGCCTGGGATCTTTACGCAAAATGGGCTAAAAATCAAAGAGCTTGAGCTACTTGATGAAAAAACTAATAATGACGAAGATGGAATCATACAAAATATTTTAGAAGATGGTGTCGTAGTTACTTGTAAAAGAGGATTGTTAAAGATTAAAAAAGTTCAAGCACCATCAAAAAAAGAGATAAATGTAGTAGATTATATTCGTGGTAAAAGGCAAAACATTGGTGATAAACTGGTTTAATACTATTGATTCTACCCACAAATATCTTGTATCTCAGGTTAAAAGTGGTGAAATCAAAGAAGCAACTTTAATAGGTACTGATTTTCAAAGTGACGGCATTGGCAGTAGAGGAAATTCTTGGATAGGGCAATATGGAAATATTTTTATATCATTTTGTGTAGAAGAGAAACACTTACCTAAAGATTTACAATTAGCATCAACTTCTATATATTTTGCTTGGTTAGCGAAAGAAGTTTTATTGACTTATGGCTCGAAGATTTGGATAAAATGGCCAAATGATATATATATAGATGACAAAAAAATCGGAGGGGTTATTACTACGAAAATCGGAAATTTAATGATAGGTTCAATGGGCATTAATGTAGTAGAAGCACCACCTGAATTTGGCATTTTAGATGTCTTTATCGAACCTAGAACTTTTGCAAATAATTTTTTAGAAGTATTAGATAAAAAAATTACATGGAAGAAAGTTTTTAGTAAATATAAGATAGAATATGAAAATCATAAAGATCACTTCTTTCATTTGGGTAGTGAATTGAAGTCTTTATCGGATGCGACACTGTGCCATGATGGTTCTGTAGAGATAGAAAATAAAAAGGTGTATGGTTTAAGATGAGTGAAATTATAGCTATAGCAAATCAAAAGGGTGGCGTTGGTAAAACTACAACGGCGATTAATCTTGCTGCATCTCTAGCAGTTGCAGAGAAGAAAGTCTTACTTATAGATATAGATCCGCAATCAAATGCTACTACCGGTCTAGGGTTTCATAGAAGTGACTATGAATATAACATATATCATGTTTTGATAGATAGAAAAAAACTTTCTGAAGTAATTTTGAATACTTCTCTCCCTACATTGCATCTTGCTCCCTCAAACATTGGGTTGGTCGGTGTAGAAAAAGAGTTTTATGATGCAAAAACAAAGGGCAGAGAGTTAATTCTAAAGAATAAGATTGAAGAAATAAAAAAAGATTATGATTATATTATAATAGATTCACCTCCTGCATTAGGAAGTATTACGATAAATGCTTTAAGCGCAGCTAACTCTGTAATTATACCTATTCAGTGTGAGTTCTTTGCATTGGAAGGATTGGCTCAACTTTTGAACACTGTTAAACTTATCAAAAAAACCATAAATCCAAATCTTGATATCAAAGGTTTTTTACCTACGATGTATAGTAAGCAAAATAATCTTTCTAAACAAGTATTTGCCGATTTGAAACAACATTTTAAAAATAAATTATTTTTAGATAAAAAATCATCTTCTTATGTTGTTATTCCTAGAAATATAAAATTAGCAGAATCTCCAAGTTTTGGAAAACCAATCATTTTATATGATGTGACTTCTGCAGGCTCTCAAGCTTACCAAAATCTAGCTAATTCAATTTTAGCAAGCTAAAGGAGACGGTTGATATGATAAATTCTCGACGGAATCGTAGCTTTAGTGAGAGGAATTTGACTTTGGACGAGTTTCAAGTCAAAGGAGACAGTTGATGAGTGCAAAAAAAGCTTTGGGAAGAGGTCTTAGTGCTATAATAGATGATGTTGAAGAAGCTTACAGACAAGATATAGAAGATTCAAATGATTTAGTTAGAGAGATACCTGTAGAGTTGATTTCTCCAAATCCTTATCAGCCAAGAACATATTTTAATGAAGAAGCTTTGCATGAGTTAAGCGAGTCTATAAAACAGCATGGTCTGTTACAGCCGATTATTGTTATCAAGAAGGATGACAGATTTGTGCTGTTGGCAGGAGAGAGAAGACTTCGTGCCACAAAGTTGGCAGGAATAGACAAGATCAAAGCAATCATCGCTGATATCGAGTCTAAAAATCTCAGAGAATTAGCTTTAATTGAAAATATTCAAAGAGAAGATCTAAATCCTATAGAATTGGCGATTTCTTACAAAGAGCTAATTGAAGAATATAGTATTACTCAAGAAGGTCTATCGAGTATTATACACAAAAGTAGAACACAAATAACAAATACTATCAGGTTGCTCTCTCTAGATGAAAAAACAAAAGATCTACTAGCCAACGGAAAATTATCTCAAGGACATGCCAAAATCATAGTTGGATTGTCTAAAGAAGATGAGCTTGACGTAGTAAATACGATATTAGGGCAAAAATTAAGTGTTAGAGATACGGAACTTCTAGTTAAAAAACTTAAATCTAAAAGTAATTTAACTGAAAAAAAACAAAAACCTTTGACCATAGCACAAGAAAATCTAAAGAGCGTTAAAATAAAACTACATGAGCTTGGATTTAAAAGTAAAGTTAGCAAAAATAGTATAACTATAACACTCGACAGCGAAGAAAAAATAGATAAGTTTTTCAAAAAATTATCATAGATTTATCTGTTTAATAAAACAATATATAAACTTATGGTAAAATCTGTGCGTTTTAGAATCTGAATAAAATAAATTTTATCTAGTATAATCTCAATATGGAGGAGTAAATATATGCATTTGGATGTTATACCGGCGCTTTTATTGGTAACCGGTGTTATTTTTTTGATTTTGTTGGTCTTGTTAAACAAAACATTATATCGACCGCTTTTAAATTTTATGGAGAATCGGGATAAATCCATAAAAAAAGATTTGGAAAATGCGGGCAAAAACAATAATGATATTGCTGCTTACAAAGAAGAAGCAGAAAAAATTATTTTAGATGCTAAGACTGAAGCAAATAAAATAAGAGAGGCTGCCTTGAGTGCTGCTAGGGATGAAGCTGCTAAAAAAATAGAAAAAAATAAAAATTTGGCGGAAAGTGATTTTGCAAATTATTTAAAAGAGCTAAGTGCTCAAAAAGTTGAATTAAAAAATGCATTGCTTGAAAGTTTACCTGCTTTCAATGAAGATATTAAAACTAAATTAAGTCGAATCTAGGAGATATGCGTATGAAAAATAAACTCTACATAGTCTTACTTACAGTTCCTACAGTTATTTTTGCTGCAACAGGAGAAAGCGGTGGTGCTGAGTATGATATTATTCCAAGAGCTATCAACTTCTTTATTTTTGCAGGTATTTTATATTATTTAATAGCTGAACCTATTAAGAACTTTTTTGTAGGAAGAAAAACCGCTATAGCAGATAGACTAAATTCTATACAGGAAAAATTAAAAGAAAGCAACAAAGAAAAAGAAGAAGCAAAGGAACTTATTACAAAAGCAAAAGTTCAAGCAAAAAATATTGTTGAAACAACTAAAGAAGAAATTGAGATAGTAAAATCCAAAATTTTCTCAGACCTAGAGATGGAATTAGAAATTATGAAAAAAGGGTTTGAAGATCAGATTCAAATTGAAAGACGAAAAATGACTAGAGAAGTCATTTCTGAAATTTTAGATGAGATGTTCAAAGCAGATTCAATTTCTTTAGAAAAAGACAAAATGTTGGATATTGTCATGAAAAAGGTTGCCTAGATGAGTGGAGAAATAGCTAAAAAATACGTAAATGCTTTGATAAAAAGCAGTAGCGAAGATAAATTGAAAGCTACTATGGAGATACTTCAAAAATTGTCCTTAGTTTATAATGATAAAAAATTTATAAATATCATTCAGTCTCCGGATATAGATAAAAAACAAAAAGAACAGTTTGTATTGTCTTTAACAGAAACGGAAGATAAAAAATTTATCAATTTTATAAAACTGCTTAACGATAATGACAGGTTGAGTTTGATTCCACAAATTTGTGATGAATTTAAATATCAAATGGCAGTAAAAAACAATCAATACGAAGCAGTTATATCAAGTGATTTTGACATATCTGATGATAAACTTAAGATGTTGGAAGAAAATTTTAGTAAAAAATTTAATTCAGATATAAAATTAAATGTGTCAAAGGAACAATATCCTGGAGTAAAAGTTGAAATAGATGATTTAGGTTTAGAGATTAGTTTTTCTATAAATCGTTTAAAAGCACAAATGGCAGAGCATATTTTAAAAGCAATATAAAGAAGCTTTAGAGTTCTCGACGAGAGTCGTAACTTTAATGAGATTAATTTAGTTTGGGTTTTTCAAGCTAATAAATAAATTAAATTAAAAAGAATTTAAGGAGTATTTTGTGGGAGTAAAAATGAAAGCTGACGAAATCAGTTCAATCATTAAAGAGCGTATCGAAAATTTTGAATTAAATATAGATGTTGAAGAAACCGGAAAAGTTATCTCAATAGCTGATGGTGTTGCCAATGTCTATGGTTTGAAAAATGTTATGGCCGGAGAAATGGTTGAATTTGAAGATGGCGAAAGAGGTATGGCACTAAATCTTGAAGAATCAAGTGTCGGTATCGTTATTTTAGGTAGTGGATCTGATGTTAAAGAAGGAACATCTGTAAAAAGACTTGGTAAACTTCTTAGAGTTCCTGTAGGAGAAGCACTAATAGGTCGTGTTGTTAATCCACTTGGAGATCCAATAGACGGAAAAGGCCCGATTGAAACAACAGAAACAAGATTTGTTGAAGAAAAAGCACTAGGTATTATGGCCAGAAAATCAGTACATGAACCACTTCAAACAGGTATAAAAGCTATTGATGCACTTGTCCCGATAGGTCGAGGACAAAGAGAACTTATCATCGGCGATAGGCAAACAGGGAAAACAACTGTTGCAATTGATACTATCATAAATCAAAAGGGACAAGATGTTGTGTGTATCTATGTTGCTATTGGACAAAAACAATCAACAATAGCTCAGATAGTTAAAAAATTAGAAGAGCATGGCGCTATGGAATATACAATTGTAGTTGCAGCAGGAGCATCAGACTCAGCAACACTGCAGTACCTAGCTCCATATGCAGGTGTTTCTATGGGTGAATATTTTAGAGACAGCTCAAGACACGGACTAATTGTATATGATGATCTTTCAAAGCATGCCGTGGCTTATCGTGAAATGTCACTGATATTAAGACGTCCTCCGGGTCGTGAAGCATATCCTGGAGATGTTTTTTATCTACACTCTAGATTACTTGAACGTGCTGCAAAACTAAGTGATGAACTAGGCGCAGGAAGTTTGACAGCTCTTCCTATTATCGAAACACAGGCAGGTGATGTTTCAGCATATATTCCTACAAATGTTATATCTATCACAGATGGTCAAATATTCTTGGAATCAGATCTTTTCAACTCAGGAATACGTCCAGCTATCAATGTCGGACTTTCAGTTTCTCGTGTTGGTGGTGCTGCTCAAATCAAGGCTACCAAGCAAGTTGCCGGTACTTTGAGACTTGATTTGGCTCAATATAGAGAATTGCAAGCATTTGCTCAATTTGCGAGTGACTTAGACGAATCAAGTAGAAATCAGTTAGAAAGAGGACAAAGAATGGTTGAAGTTCTAAAGCAACCACCTTATTCACCTCTTCCTGTAGAGAAGCAAGTTGTTATTGTTTATGCTGGTGCAAAAGGATTCTTAGATGATATCGAAGTGGAAGACGTGACAAAATTTGAAGCAGAATTAGATTCTTTTATAGAAGCAAAATTTCCACAAATTCTAGAGCAAATCAGAAATAAAAAAATGATTGATAAAGACTTAGAAGAACTATTAAGTGTAGCATTGAATGAGTTTAAAGCAACATTTATAGTGAAATAAGGATAAGCTATGGCAAATCTAAAAGAGATAAAAAGAAAAATTAAAAGTGTAGAAAACACCAAAAAAACAACTAGAGCCATGAAACTGGTATCTACTGCAAAGCTAAGAAGAGCAGAGATGGCGGCAAAAAAATCTAGAGTGTATGCACAAAAAATAAATGAAGTTTTATCTGAAATTGCTTATAAAATAAACCAATATAAGATAGGTGGGATTGATAGTCGATATTTTGATCTTGAAAAAAATATTCAAAAAGTTGATATAATCTTTGTTACGGCAGATAAAGGCTTGTGTGGTGGATTTAATATTCAAACTATTAAGCAAGTTCAAAGATTAATCCATGAATATAGTGAAAAAAATATTGAAGTAAGATTGATTGCTGTAGGAAGAAAAGGGATAGATTTCTTTAGATTTCAAGGAGTTAACCTTTTACAGAACTATATCGGAATTAGTTCATCTCCAACTTATGAAAAAGCGCAAGATATTATTACTAAAGCGATAGAAGATTTTGAAAGTGGACTTACAGACAAAGTTATCTTGGTTCACAACGGTTACAAGAATATGATATCTCAAGAATTAAAAGTTGTAGATGTTGTTCCTATAGCCGAGCCTATAATAAGCACACAAGAAGAAGAATCCAAATCTATGATGGAATTGGAACCGGAAGAAGATGAAACTATACTCAATTCACTAATAAAAAAATATTTTGAGTACAATATGTATTATGCCCTTATTGATTCTTTGGCAGCAGAACATAGTGCAAGAATGCAAGCTATGGATAATGCAACAAATAATGCAGCAGAGCGTGTACATAAGTTAACACTAGCTTATAATAAAGCTAGACAAGAGTCAATTACTACTGAATTAATAGAGATAATCAGTGGTGTTGAGTCTATGAAATAAATTGTTGAAAAATTAAAAGGAGAATACTTTATGAATGGAATAATAAGCCAAATTATGGGTCCTGTTGTTGATGTGGATTTTGACGGCTACCTTCCTAAAATCAATGAGGCGATTGAAGTTAAATATGCAGTAGAAGGCAAAGAGCAAAAACTAATCTTGGAAGTAGCTGCTCATTTGGGTGACAATAGAGTGAGAACAATTGCTATGGATATGAGTGAAGGTTTGACCAGAGGTGTTGTTGCTAAAGCCTTAGGTACATCTATACAAGTTCCTGTCGGAGAAGAAGTTCTTGGAAGAATGTTCAATGTTATTGGTGATGTGATCGATTTGGGCGAAGAAGTTGAATCTAAGCAGAAATGGTCAATTCACAGAGATCCTCCTCCATTTGAAGAACAAAGTACAAAAAGTGAAATTTTTGAAACAGGTATCAAGGTTGTAGACCTGCTAGCTCCATATGCAAAAGGTGGAAAAGTAGGACTGTTCGGTGGTGCAGGCGTTGGTAAAACCGTTATTATTATGGAACTTATTCACAATGTTGCATTTAAACACAGTGGATACTCTGTCTTTGCAGGTGTCGGTGAGCGAACTAGAGAAGGCAACGATCTTTATCATGAAATGAAAGAATCAAACGTTCTTGACAAAGTTGCACTGTGCTACGGACAGATGAGTGAGCCTCCGGGAGCTAGAAATAGAATCGCGCTTACCGGTATTACGATGGCTGAGTATTTCCGTGATGAAATGGGTCTAGATGTATTGATGTTCATCGATAATATCTTTAGATTTTCACAATCAGGCGCAGAAATGTCAGCATTGTTAGGAAGAATACCGAGTGCCGTTGGATATCAACCTACACTAGCTAGTGAGATGGGAAGATTACAAGAAAGAATCACTTCAACAAACAAGGGTTCTATTACTTCTGTTCAAGCTGTATACGTACCGGCTGATGACCTTACTGATCCGGCTCCTGCAACAGTGTTCGCGCATCTTGATGCAACGACTGTTCTTAATCGTTCGATTGCAGAAAAAGGAATATATCCTGCTGTTGATCCTCTTGACTCAAGTTCTCGTATGCTTGATCCACAAATTCTAGGAAATGAACATTATGATATAGCAAGAGGTGTTCAAGCAGTACTTCAAAAGTATAAAGATTTACAAGATATTATTGCAATTCTAGGTATGGATGAATTAAGTGAAGAAGACAAGCTTACGGTTGACAGAGCTAGAAAAGTTGAGCGATTCTTGTCTCAGCCATTCTTCGTTGCTGAAGTATTTACAGGAAGTCCTGGAAAATATGTTTCTCTTGAAGAGACAATTGCCGGCTTTAAAGGTATATTGGATGGAAAATATGATCATCTTCCTGAAGCTGCATTTTATATGGTTGGAAGTATAGAAGAAGCTGTAGAAAAAGCTGAAAAATTAAAAAATAAGTAAGCTTTAAATAAGGTAAAATTATGGAAACATTGAAACTTGAGATTGTAACTCCAGATGGTAAAATTTTTGAAGATGATGTAAAAAGTGTTACTCTTCCAGGAAGTGAAGGTGAGTTTGGTGTTTTACCGCACCACGCTTCCTTAGTATCTCTTTTAAAAGCAGGGATTATTGATATAGAACTTCAGAATTCAAAACATGAAATCGTAGCTATTGACTGGGGACATACAAAGATCGATGAAAGTAAAGTAACTGTTTTAGTTGATGGTGCTGTAGCTATTATTGGTGACAATGATAGTGCAGTATCCAAAGCTATAGAGGACGGTAAAAAACTAATCAAAAGTATGAGTGACTCTGATATGGCGATTGCAACAGCATTTGCCAAAATTGACTCTGTTTTGAAAAATAGACATTAATCTAATATGTTAGCTGTAGATTTATTAATAAATTATTTTTCCAGAAGTAGTTATATTACATTATTTGTAATTATGTGGTTATCAATATATTTTATAACTACTTTTGGTGTTTTACTAAGCAGATATTTCTTTCTTAACTCTTGGCTTAGAGTTGAACAAAGTTCATTAGAATCAATGCTTATGGGTGCTAGAAATGTGAGAGATGACTCGATACTGCGTAAATGTTCTAGTGCTATAGGTTCACAAGAGAATCTTTTAAACGTATGCAAAAGTGTAGCGGAAAAGAATGCTACAAATGGACTTTGGATTTTATCTATAATTGCTTCAACATCTCCGTTTATTGGCCTGTTTGGAACTGTTGTATCGATATTGGATACATTCAGTGGTTTGGGACAAAGCGGGAGTGCTTCTCTTGGAGTTATAGCTCCTGCAATCAGTGAAGCTCTAATTGCTACTGCTGCTGGGATATTTGTTGCTATTCCTGCATATAGCATTCATCTGTTCTTAAAAAGAAAAGCATATGAAGTGTTAGTATGTGTTCACAGAGAGATGGAACTACTACTTGCAAATATAGAAAAAACTAACAAGGATTCAAGTAGCAATGTTTGATTGGGATGATGCTCCCGAATTAAATATCACCCCATTGGTTGATATTATGCTAGTTTTACTAGCTATTTTGATGGTTACAACTCCTGCTATGGTTTATCAAGAGAAGATTGTTTTGCCTGATGGTTCAAGATCTTCTGTTGTAAAAAAACTTCCGGAACTTGAGATAAGAATTAGCAGCGATAAAAAAGTGCACATTAAAAATGACTCTTTTTTATTAAAAGAATTTGCAGATAATTTCATAATGTTAAAAAACAAATATTCTTTAGATACGATTATTTATATTAAAGCAGATGAATCTTTGCAGTATAAAGATGTGATGTATGTATTGAAAAGTGTAAAAGAAGCTGGATTTACAAAAGTATCACTCGAAACAAGCGGTTAAAATATGCCTGATAAGTCAAAATACAATTTAATTGGCTTTACTTTATCTTTTGCTTTCTATATCATTATAGTGTTTTCCCTTGGAGTATACCTGCAAAGTAGGATAAAAAATAACATAAATTATGTTATCTCAAAAAATAATGTTTTAGATATAACTTTAGTTGAGCACAAAACAAAAAAACGAGTAATTCACAAAACGCATAAACGACAAGAAAAAAAGATAGAGAAAAAGGCAATTAGCAAGGTAAGTCCAAAAAGGATGGAAGCTAAAAGTCCAAAAAAAGTTGCACTTAAAGGACTTTTTGACAAAATAGACGTTAAAAAAATGGAAGAACCAAAAAAACAAAGAGTAATTGAATCTAGAAAACAATTAAAAAATCCAAAAAAAGTTGCTCAAGAAGTTGTCAAAAAAGATGACGCTAAAAAATTAGTTGAATCATTAAATTTTGAAAAACAGACTAATTTGTCTTCAACAAAAAATGGAGTTATAGATAAATTTAGAGGACAAGTGACACAAATATTAGATGAAAATTGGCAAAATACTATAGATACTGTCTCAGGAAATAAGGCTTCGGTAATAATATATATTGATACTTTGGGAAAATTTAGTTATAAAATAGAAAAACTTTCATATAATGATGAGTTTAATTCTAAATTGTTAGATTTTTTAGAACAGATGAAAGACAAAGAGTTTCCACCATATACGGAAGGTGGAATTTTTAAAATGCAAGTAGAATTTAAGGATATAAGAAATGAGTAAAAAAATTGTTTTAATTTTAATGCTGTCTCTATCATTGTTTGCATATGATGCAACAGTAGAAATAGTGAAAAAAATAGATTCTTTACCAAGAATAGCTATACAAGATGCCAGTGATACGGGTGTTAATCTAAATTTAAGAAAGAAGTTTTACAAGATATTACTCGGAGATTTGAGAGTCAGTGCAAACTTTAAGCCACTTGATGAATACCTACAAAGCAGTTATGACGGTGGAGTAGGAGAAAATTTTTTAAGCAAAAAAAATGTAGATTTGATTCTAAGATTTAAGCTTGAAACTGATGGAAAATCTCTTTTAGCTCATGTTAAGTTAATAACGGCGAGCACAGGAGATGTCAAAAATGAAACAAACTACAAGTTGCCCAATTTAAACAGATTTCCCTTCTTGGCTCATAGAATTATAGTAAATGTAAATGATCTTATCGGTGCTCCATCAATCAAATGGATGGAACAATTTGTAATTTTTTCTAAACTCATAGGTAAAAAAGAATCAGAAATTGTAGTTTCAGACTATACCTTGAGCTTTCAAAGAGTTGTTGTGAAAGGAGGATTAAATTTATTTCCTCAGTGGGCAAATGCTACGCAAGATCAATTCTATTACTCATCATACAACGGATATAGACCTACCTTGTATAAAGTTGACTTAAGCAACGGGCAAAGAACAAAAATCTTATCTAGTAACGGTATGTTAGTGTGTTCTGATGTTTCAAAAGACGGCAGAAAACTACTTCTCACAATGGCCCCAAATGACCAGACTGACATATATTTGTACAATGTAGTAGATAAGCAACTGCGAAGAATTACAAAATATCCCGGTATTGACGTAAGTGGAAAATTCATAGACAATGACAAAAGAATGGTGTTTATATCTGATAGGCTTGGATATCCGAATATATTTGCAAAAGATCTAAATGGTGATACAAGCGTTGAGCAGATGGTTTATCATGGTAAAAATAATAGTTCTGTCTCAGCCAACGGAAATTATATAGTTTATTCCAGTCGTGAAAATTCTAGCGAGTTCGGAAGAAATGTTTTCAATTTGTATCTGATATCAACAAATACAGATTATATCCGTCAGTTGACAGCTAACGGCAAAAACCTATATCCTAGATTTGCAGAGGATGAAGATACTATTTTATTTATAAAAGAATACAAAAATCAAAGTTCTTTAGGAATTATTAGGCTTAGTGCAAACAAAAGCTTTTTATTTCCTCTAAAAGTTGGCAAAATTCAATCAATTGATTGGTAATTTAAATAAAATATGATAAAATAACTCGAAACTTAAATCCAAGAGGTGGTAATTATGAAAAAGATGGTATTAGCAAGCGTAAGTGTAGCTGTTCTTCTATTTACTGGGTGTAGTCAAAAAAACCCAGATGTGGATATGACAACTAAAAACCAAAAAATTGAAAAAGTAAGTGATGCAAATCAGAATGGATCAAATTCAAGTTCTATGACTTCCAATAATATGGATGCAAACACAATGGCACAACAAAAAGAAAATGCCATGAAAAGTTTAATATCTGATTTAGAGCAAAAACTACAACCAGTATATTTTGATTTTGACAAATATAGTATAAAAGACAGTATGAAACCTGTTGTTCAAAATGATTCTAACTTACTAAACGGAGACAAAGCTCAAAAATTATCAATTAAGATCGAAGGTAATTGTGATGAGTGGGGTACAGACGAATATAACTATGCACTAGGATTAAAAAGAGCTAAAACAGTAAAAGATGAATTAAGTGCAGAAGGCGTCAATGCTAATCGTATGATGATCATAAGTTATGGCAAAAGTAATCCTACATGTACTGAGCATACAAAAGCTTGCTGGGCTAAAAACAGAAGAGCAGATTTCAAGTTATTACCATAATAAAAAAAGAAGCCAACTTACATAAAATGTGAGTTTGGCTTCTACACTATCTTTAAAATTCAACAAATAAGTTTATAATACGTAAGTCAATAGGAAAAAACATGCATAAAATAATACCATTTATTATCTTGCTGCAACTGTTAGTATTTGCAAGCGAACCTTCTGTTTATGGAGCCGGTAATTTAGATAGTTCCAATCCATATGGCTTAAGTCAAAGTGAAAAGAAAATATTAGAAAATATCAAAGATATAAAAACTTTACAAAAAAATATAAAAATATTACAACTAAATTACAGTGATTTAAAAGATAGGTTTTCCGGCCTTAGATCTGTTACTGAGTCAATTAGTGACAAGATAGGAAAAATTGATAAAAAAATGTATATGCTAGATGCAAAAGATGATAATATAAGCAGTTCAATTAAAAATTTACAAGATGAAATTACATCAATAAAAGAAGATTTAAATTCTACTATACAGACGCAAAACACAAATCAAGAAAAAGTCAAAAATGTACTCTCAGAACTAAGTAATTTAATAGATTCTATAAATTCTAGCTATGTTTCAAAAGATGAATTCCAAAAATTTGTTTCTAGCATCGAAAATAAGTTATCAACGATAAAAAAAAGTAGCAAAAGTGATCAATTCGCAGGGAAAAAAAGATCAGATCTTGAAAATAGTGCAAATGAACTTTTAAAACAAAAGTCATATGATGAAGCAAAGAAAATTTTCAGTTTTTTAGTTGAAAAAAAATATCATCCAGCAGGAAACAGCTTTAAATTAGGTGAGATTGCATATGCCCAAAAGTCTTATAAAGAAGCAATAGTCCACTACAAAAAAAGCATCTCTTTGTATGATAAAGCCTCATATATTCCTACTCTATTGTATCACACCGGTATCTCACTTAGTAAACTGAAGAAAAATAACGAAGCTGCAAAATTCTTTAAAGCATTAAAAACAAATTATCCAAACTCTCGCGAGGCAAAAAGTCTTAAAAAATAACAATTTCTTTTTCTATAAGGGCAAGTAAAAATAAATTATGCTAAAATCACTCGTTTATATTAGCAAGGAGAATTTATGGCTATAAACGAAAATCAAGTTGTTTCTATTCAATACGAATTAAAAGATGCTGATAATGGAGATATTTTAGATTCTAATCTAGAAGCTGCACCTTTATCTTTTATCGTAGGAAAGGGACAAATTATCCCGGGTCTAGAGAGTGAAATCAGAAAACTTTCACAAGATGACACATCTGATATTAAAGTTTCTGCAGCAGATGCATATGGTGAATATGACGAAAATGCAGTGCAATCTTTACCAAAAGAACAATTTGCCGGATTAGAATTAAAAGAAGGCATGACCCTCTATGGTCAAGGTGAAGATGGCGGTACTGTACAAGTTACAGTAAAAAGTTTTGATGATGAAAGTGTTAAGGTTGATTTCAATCACCCATTAGCAGGCAAAGATTTACTTTTTTCACTTAGTGTTTTAGAAGTCAGAGATGCTACATCCGATGAAATTTTAAATGGTTACGTAGGTGCCCCAGCAGGCGGCGGTTGTGGATGTGGTTCAGGTGACAGTTGTCACGACGAAAAAGAAACACAAGATTCTTGTTGCTCTACTGATAGCAACGGTGGATGTTGTGGTTGATAAAAGCTACATTGCAAAATCAAGGGCTTCAGTAGAAGCCCTTAAATCAGCAAATCTACTCAAAAGTTTAAATCTAAATGCTTTAATATATGGTGACAGAGGAGTAGGGAAACATACTCTGGCAAGTTATGTCATGGATGCACCTACTATAGACGGATCAAAATTACAAGAATTACTCAATGCAATCGAAGTTCATGATAAGCTGATAATCAAAAATTTTGATAAAATCCCTAACTTTACAAAAGTTAAAAATTTTTTAAATACACATAAAAATAAAATCATAGCAACAAGTACTATAAGCCTTAATAGTAAGATAGAGGATGATTTTTTTAGTCTCAAAATATTTATACCTCCTCTTAAAGAAAGGTTGGAAGATGTCGAAGGACTATCTAAATTGTTTTATGAAGAAGCACGTCAAATGTTTAGTGAAAATTCAGATAGTATGGATTTTAAAAATTTAGAATTAGATTTAAGTGAAAATTGTTATTCTTTACGAAGGTCTATCTTTTCTACGTATTTGAAAAATTCATTTAATGAAAAAGATATACTGGACATATTAGAAAAATTTTTATTTGAGAAGCTTGAAACTCAGAGTGACTATAGAAACTTATTATATCTTTTTGATGTGCCTTTGATTAAAAGTGGATTTAAAAAATTTGGATCACAACTTTCTATGAGCAAAGCATTTGGTCTAAATAGAAATACTCTTAGAAAAAAAATAAATGAATATAAATTGGAAGAGGAAAAATAATGATTAGTTTTGCAGGAATATTCCCAGGACAAGGAAGCCAAAAGGTTGGTATGGGAAAAGATTTCTATGATAACTCAAAGATAGCAAGAGAAATGATTGAAAAGTCTAGTGATAGATTAGATATAGATTTTACAAAATTATTGTTTAGTGAAAATGATGACTTGGAAAAAACACAATTTGCACAACCTGCAATTTTACTTGTAAGTGTGATTGCATATAAATTGTTTACAAGTCAGGTTAATAAATTGCCACAATATTTTTTAGGGCATTCTTTAGGAGAATTTTCAGCATTATGTTGCAGTGAGGGATTAAACTACCTTGATGCAGTTGAGCTAGTATATAAACGTGGATTGTATATGAGTGAGGCATGTGAGGGTAAAAATGCAGGAATGCTCGCATTATTGGGATTGAGTGATGAAAAAGCAGAGTCTGCAGTTCTTGATGCTCAAGGAAAAGGCAAACAGATTTGGATAGCAAATTATAATAATGATGGTCAAATTGTTGTAGCAGGAAATAAAACAGACTTAAGCGATATGGAAAGAAGCTTTAAAGATTTAGGTGCTAAGAGAGCAATTTTATTGAATATGTCTGTGGCTAGTCATTGTCCAATATTGCAAAGTGCTCAGCCTAAACTCAAAATTTATCTGCAAAAATTTATAAAAGATAATTTCTCAGCACCTATTGTATCCAATGTAACTACGAAAGCTTATGATACCAAAGATGAAGCGATAGATTTACTGGAAAAACAGCTTGTAAACCCTGTTCGTTACAAACAATCTATAAAAGAAATAGAAGATAATGTGGATTGTTTCATAGAATTCGGAGGTAATGTTTTGAAGGGTATTAATAAAAAAATAACTTCAAAAGAGACTTATTCTATAGTTGATATGGCTTCACTGGAGAAGACAATTTTGGAAATTAAATGAAATTAACGATTGCACAAATTTCTCCAAAATTAAAAAAAATTACATCAAAAGAGTTTGAAAAGTATTTGGTAAATATAGAACCAGATACAAACTTAGTAGTATTTCCGGAACTTGCATTAAATGGATATATGCTCAAAGATGCAGTTTTTGAAGATGCTTACACTATAGAAGAGATAGAAGAATTTGCAAAATTATCTTCATCTTTTGATATCGTTTTTGGTGCTATTATAAAAGAGAAACATAAATTTTACAATAGTTCCGTGTACTGTGAAGCAGGTAAAATAAAAAATATTCACCATAAAACTGCATTGCCAAACTACGGACTCTTTCAAGAGGCTCGTTACTTTTTTAAAGGCTTAACTCTAGAATCCTTTGATACAAGATTTGGGAAGACTTTTGTTGTGATTTGTGAAGAGTTATTTGATGCTTCGACAGTGGCAAAGATAAGCAATGAAAAACCTGATCTGGTTATTGTTATATCAAATTCACCGGCTCGCGGCTTTGAAGAAGAAGGACTGCTGATCCAAAAACAGTGGGATGCCCTTCTTAGTACAACAGCACTTTTAAGTGGAGCAAATGTTGTTTTTGCAAATAGGGTAGGTTTTGAAGACGGGCTTGGATTTTGGGGTGGATCTTGTTTGGTTTCGCCAAAAGCTCAAGTAGAACAAAGAGCAGCATTGTTTGATGAAGAATTTTTAAATATAAATATAGATACAAAATTGTCACTGACACAAAAATATTTACTAAGAGGATATGAATAGATGAGAATTGCGATAATGGGAGCGATGCCGGAAGAAATTGAACCACTATTAAAACATTATAAAGATTATAATATTTTAAATTATGCCAAAAATAATTTTTATTTTGTAAATTACAATGGCGTTGAACTAGTGATCGCTTATAGTAAAATAGGTAAGGTTTTTTCAGCTATAACATCACTGACATTAATAGAAAAATTTAATTGTGATAAGCTACTTTTTAGTGGTGTGGCAGGAGCTATTAGCGAAGATCTAAAAGTTGGTGATCTAATTGTTGCTACAAAACTTGCTCAGCATGATTTGGATATTACGGCATTTGGGCATCCTTTTGGCTTTGTACCGGAGGGTGCAGTTTATGAAGAAGCTGACAAAGAATTGCTTCAGATTGCAAAAAAAGTTGCAGAAGAAAAGAATATTCCTCTCAAAGAAGGGATCATTGCAACCGGAGATCAGTTTGTAAATGATGAAAATAGAAAATTTTGGATAAAAGATGAATTTAAAGCTGATGCGCTAGAGATGGAAGGAGCTTCCGTAGCTCTTGTGTGCAATTCTTTGAATGTTCCGTTTTTTATTTTAAGATCGATCAGTGATGCTGCAGATATGGATGCAAGTTTTGATTTTGATGAATTTTTAAAAACATCGTCTCAAAAAAGTGCTGATTTTATAATAGGAATGGTTGATAAAATAATTGATAAATCTAAGTAAAAAACTACTAAGAATAACCGGCAGAACAAATGCCAGATATTCTCTAATAGAAGAAAGTGATAAGATATTGTTGGGGCTGAGCGGGGGAAAAGACTCTCTATGTTTGGCTCATGTATTAAAGCATATGCAAAGAGTGGCACCTTTTAAATTTGAATTTTTGGCTGTGACGGTGAGCTATGGGATGGGTGAAAATTTAACAGCATTGCATAAACATTGTGAAGAACATGATATCCCACATTTTATATTGGATACAAAGATATATGATTTGGCGAAAGAGAAAATAAGAGAAAATTCTTCATTTTGCAGTTTCTTCTCAAGAATGAGAAGAGGAGCTCTTTACACATATGCACTTGAAAATGGCTTTAATAAAGTTGCTTTAGCACATCATCTGGATGATGCGGTTGAGAGCTTTTTTATGAATTTTTCATACAATGGAGCATTAAGATCTATGCCTCCTATCTATACATCTAAAAATGGTTTAAAGATCATAAGACCATTTATCCATATTAGAGAGAGACAACTGATAGAACAAGCCAAAGAGATCAATATAGATCCTATATCAGATGAAGCTTGCCCTGCTATGAGATTTGACGTAAAGATGCCAATCGCCAGAGCAAAAACAAAAGAGATGTTGGCAAATATGGAAAAAGAAAACAATGAACTTTTCACTTCGCTAAAAAAATCCTTTGAAAATATTAATGTTTCCAGCTTCTGCGCGGAAGAATATCTAGACGAGTGAATTTTTACTTTTCTTTTTTTTGACCTTATCAAGAGTTTGAATGATACTCAGAACGCTATCAGGATTTAGACTTATCGAGTCTATACCTAGCTCAAGCAGGTATTTGGCTACCTCAGGATAATCAGAAGGAGCTTGACCGCATATTCCACTATAGCAGTTGTTGCGCTTTGCTCCTTCAACTGCCAATTTTATCATTTGTAAAACACCGCTGTCTCTTTCGTCATAATCAAATGCTACGATTTCACTGTCTCTATCCACACCTAAAGTGAGTTGAGTTAGATCGTTACTTCCTATACTAAAACCGTCAAAAACTTTGCTAAATTCGTCTATCGAAATTACATTATTTGGAATCTCGCACATTACATATACCAACAGCCCATTTTCTCCTCGTTTTAGTCCATATTTTTTCATAGTATCAATAACTTGTTGTCCTTCTTGAACCCTCCTGCAAAATGGAATCATTAAGATTACATTTGTAAAGCCCATTTCTTCTCTTACTCTTTTCATGGCTTTACACTCTAACTCAAACCCTTCTTCATAAGCCGGATGTGAATATCTTGCAGCACCTCTAAAGCCTATCATTGGATTTTCTTCTTCTATCTCAAAAACTTTTCCTCCAATTAGGTTTGCATATTCATTTGATTTAAAATCACTCATCCGCACTATACAAGGATCCGGGTAAACTGACGCTGCTATAGTTGCTATACCTTCAGATAAAGTTTTGATAAAAAAATCTTCTTTTGACTTGTAAGCCTTAGTGATATTATCAAGTTTTTTATTTGTTTTTTTGTCAAGTTTTTCAGGATGTACAATTGCCATAGGATGAGCTTTTATGTAAGTGCTGATTATAAATTCCATTCTTGCTAATCCTATTCCGTTGACAGGAAGAGAAGAGAGTGAAAATGCAAGGTCTGGATTTGCCAAATTCATCATTATTTTTATAGGTTGTTCTTTAATTTTACCCAGATCGGTTTTTATAATTTCAAATTCAAGCATGCCTTCGTAAATGTTGCCAATCTCTCCCTCGGCGCAACTTACGGTTATCTCTTGTGAATTCTTAAGTACTTCTGTGGCATTTTTTGTGCCGACAACAGCAGGAACTCCAAGCTCACGACTAATAATAGCTGCATGACAAGTTCTGCCTCCATGGTTAGTTACTATGGCTGATGCTAATTTCATAATTGGCTCCCAATCAGGACTTGTAGTATCAGCAACGAGTACATCACCTTGTTTAAAATCTTTTAGCTCACGTACGTTTTTTGCTATTCGTACCTTTCCGGCTCCTATCTTTATCCCTATTGCATTTCCTGTTGTGATTATGTTAGATGTTTGTTTTAGATTGTATGTTTCTAAGAGATGTTTATCTTTGCTTGAGTGTACGGTTTCAGGTCTTGCCTGAACTATATATATGATATCGTCATATCCGTCTTTTGCCCATTCTATATCCATTGGCGTATGTGCACCTGAAATAGATGAGTAGTGATCTTCTATCTTTATAGCATAATCCGTAAGTAAAAGAACTTCTTCATCACTAATACAATAATGATCTTGTTCTTGTCTCTTTGTATCTATATTTTTTGTATATTTTGCTTCTAAATGTTTATTGTTGACATTTTTTGAGAAAATCATTCTTTTCTCTTTTTTCCCGAGCCTTCTTTTAAGTACAGATTTGTAGCCATTTTTAAACATTGGTTTATGAACGTGAAAACTATCCGGTTCTATTGTGCCTTGAACAACATTTTCTCCTAAACCGTATGCGGCATTGATAAAGACTACATCCTCAAAACCTGTTTCTGTATCTATGCTAAATATTACTCCGCTTGTAGCTTTATCACTTCTGACCATCTTCATGACAACAACCGAAACATATACTTTCAAATAGTCAAAATCATGTGTGTGTTTATAATGGATACTTCTTGCTTCAAAATTTGATGCAATGCAGCGTTTATATGCACTTAAAAGTGCTTTTTTACTGCCTATGTTGAGGTATGTTTCGTTTTGCCCTGCAAATGAAGCTTCTTTAGAATCTTCAGCCGTAGCAGATGAGCGAACGGCAAGTCTTAGGTCATTACCATATTGTATTTTTAGTTTTGCATAATTATCTAATATCTCATCACTAAGATCAGAAGGTATTATAGCTTCTTCAATAAGTCTTTTACATTTCTTACTAATTTTCTGCAAACTTTTCATATCTTCTATATTAAGATCATCGTATAAGAGTTTTTTTAAAGGTTCCCATAGATTGTTTGAGTCAAAAATGTATCTATACGCTTCTGAAGTAACAGCAAAACCGTTTGGAACATTTACACCAATAGGTTTCAAATGTTGATACATCTCTCCTAAATTTGCATTTTTCCCACCGACTTCGGGGATATCCTTGACACTTATCTCTTCAAACCATTTTATATATCGCTTTTCCATTTCTTCTCCTTTATGGGTTTATGCAACAATTAAAGGTTTAGATATTTGAGCAAATAAAATACTATATATATTATAGCACTAATTTTATATCATGATGAGAAATCTATAATTTTTTAATTAGAAGCCTTCATTTAGCACTTGCCAAAGGTTTTCTATATCCGTATCATTAAAGAAAAGAGTGCTTTTATGTTCAAATAACTCTTTTACATGATCTAGTTTATAGCTATTTTTATATATACAAGATTTGTGAGCAGGCAAGAAAGCTCTAAGCAAGGAAACATCATCTGTGATAGCTTTATCACATTCAAAACACAAAAAGTCATTGTGTAGTCTACCTTCATATTCTAAAAGTTTGACATAGCATTCTATTGCAACTCTTTTTGAATTTTGTTTATCCCAGATTTGATATGAAGTCTCCAATATATCAAAATAAAAGCTTTCTATATCTTCTATTTCTTTTAGATGCGAATAAAAAAGCCTGATATACTGTTGCCAATTAAACATATGTTCTCTCATCGCATTCCATTTGGATGCAAGATGAAGAACATTTCTTAATTGTGGAATAGATGATTTACTAGAGTGTTCTAATTCAAAATCAATCTTGTATCCCAAGTTAATAGTAGAATGTCTGGCTCCATAAAATCTATAGGATGTGTATTTTTGATTTTGTGTTAAAATAGTGATTATGAGATCTTCATCTCTTGCTCTGTTTATGTTTATTATATATCCTTGCATCGTGAAATTTTAGCTAAATAAATATTTATTTTTGTTTAAGTGTTAATTCGATATGTATTTATTTTAAATGCCCCTTTTTAGTACATTTATCGTTTATTAAGGATATTTAGGATATATTCATCATCTTAAATATTTTAAAAGGTTGCTAAATGGATCTTATTACTGGCTTTAAAGATAACTGTGGTTTTGGACTTCTTGCAAATATAAATAATGTTTCAACTTACAAAAATACGCAAGATGCCATTACAGCTCTAGAGAGGATGATGCATAGAGGTGCGATAGCTGCTGATGGTAAAAGTGGAGACGGAAGTGGGCTTTTGTTTTCATTGCCTACTGAATTTATGAAAAAAGAAGCAAGAAAACTAAATGTCGATCTTCCAAAGCAGTTTGCTGTAGCTATGGTTTTTATGAAAGATGAAAAAGACAAAGACGTATTTACTGAAATTTGTGAAAAAAATGATTTGAAAGTTATATTATTTAGAGATGTCCCTGTCGATACAAAAGCATTGGGAGAACAAGCTTTAGAGTTATTGCCGAATATTGTTCAGATTTTTGTTACACCTTCATCTATGATAGCGACCAAAAGATTTGAAGCTCTTTTATATCTAAGTAGAAAAGAGATAGAAAAAGCATTGGAGAAGCACAAAGATTTTTATATAGCATCATTTTCAAGTAAGGTAATATCATATAAAGGTTTGGTGATGCCTGTATACATCAAATCATTCTTCTTGGACTTGGGTGATGAAAGCTTTAAAACAAAGTTTGCACTTTTTCATCAAAGATTTTCAACAAATACTTTACCTCAATGGAAGCTGGCTCAGCCGTTTAGAATGCTTGCGCACAACGGTGAAATAAATTCTATATCAGCAAATAGATTCAATATAAAAGCAAGAAGAAATTCCCTTAAAAGTGAGGTTTTTTCACAACAAGAACTTGATAAGCTATTTCCTATTACCAGTGATGACGTTAGTGATAGTGCAAGTTTAGACCATATGTTTGAGTTCATGATAGCAAACGGATATGATTTCTTTAAGACTATTAGATCTTTAATCCCTATGCCTTGGCAGAATGCTCCACATATAGATAGTGAGCTCAGATCTTTTTATGAATATTCTAGTATAAATTTTGATCCTTGGGACGGTCCTGCCGCGATATCTTTTACTGATGGAAGATATATTGCCTGTGTTTTGGATAGGAATGGTTTAAGGCCCGCAAAGTATATAATAACAAAGGATGAGAGGATCTTGATCTCTAGTGAATATGGAGTGCTAGATATAGATGATAGTGAAATATTAGAGAAAGGAAGGCTGCAAAGTGGACAAATAATCGGTGTTGACTTAAAGTACTGTAAAATACTCAAAAATGATGATGTCGATGATTATATAAAAACTTCCAAACCATATGGAACATGGCTTAATGAAAACCTTACATATTTACAAGAATTTGTAGATATGCCATTTGAAAATGTAAGTGATTATGATATGAAAGATCTGGAACTAAAACAGAGATTCTTTAACATAACGCAAGAGTTTAAAAATATGGTTATAAGTCCTATGATGCAAGATGGGAAAGATGGTGTAGGCTCTATGGGTGATGATACTCCATTAGCTGCATTTAGCCAAAAACAAAGAAGTTTTACTGATTATTTTAAACAAAAATTTGCGCAGGTGACAAATCCTCCTATTGATCCGATTCGTGAAAAAATCGTTATGAGCTTAAATACAGGTTTTGGAGAGCTTAGTAATATTTTAGATGAAAAGCCACAGCATTCTATGAGAATTAAAACTATATCTCCTATTCTTATGCAAGAAAAAATCGAAGTACTGCAGTCTTTTGGCGATGCCAGTAAACCTAGATACAAAGAAAATTTTAAAGGAAAAACATTTTCAACTCTGTTTGATGACAATTTAAAAGGAAGTTTGGAAGATCTAGCTTATGATGTTATAGAAGCAGTATTAAAAGAAAAAGTACGAATCGTATATCTTGATGACAGAGGTATGGATAGTGTAAAAAAACCGATACCTATGGCTATGTGTGTAGGTAAGATAAATGAAATATTGTTGGAAAACGGTGTTAGAGATCTTATAAGTATTGTTGCTATATCAGGAGAAGCTTTGGATTCTCATTCTTGTGCTTGTATGATTGGTTTTGGAGCAAGTGCGATTTATCCTTATATGTTATACGCGACAACTTTAGTAGAATCCAAAGAAAAAGGCCTTAGTACATATGAAATAAAGACAAATTTGAAAAATGTCAATAACGCATTAAATCAGGGGCTACTAAAAATAATGTCTAAAATGGGAATCTCTACGATATCTTCATATAGAAACTCGGCTCTTTTTGATACCATAGGATTGTCAAAAGAGATAATAGACAGCTGTTTCAGAGGTGTTTATGCTCTTCTTCCAGGACTTGGATTTGATGATATTGAAGATAGACTCCAAAGAAATCATAAAAATGCATATAGTTTAAATCTTAGCAAAAGGTTATTCCCACTAGAAATAGGAGGCTATTACAAGTATCTTGACGGGAGCGAGTATCACGACTATAGTCCAAATATAGTGCATTCGGTTCATAAGATGGCAGAGAGTGGAGAGAGAGAAGATTATGATACTTTTGCCAATTTAATCAATAATAGAGATAAAAAAATGATTCGCGATTTCTTTGTATTGAAATCAGACAAAGATCCTATAGACATAGAAAAAGTTGAACCAATAGAAGAGATATTTAAAAGATTTAATACAGCAGCCATGAGTCTAGGATCTATTTCTCCTGAAGCACATGAAGCATTGGCAGAGGCGATGAATAGAATAGGGGCTATGTCAAACTGCGGTGAAGGAGGAGAAGATTCTGCACGGTTGAAATCAAATAAAAATTCAAAGATCAAACAAATAGCATCAGGACGTTTTGGTGTCACTCCCGAATATTTAAGAAGTGCGACAGAAATTCAGATAAAAGTTGCACAAGGAGCAAAACCTGGAGAAGGTGGACAATTGCCGGGACACAAGGTTTCAAATCTGATAGCAAAATTGAGATATACGGTTCCTGGAGTTACGCTTATATCTCCACCGCCTCATCATGACATATATTCTATAGAAGATCTTGCCCAATTGATATTTGATCTAAAACAGGTCAACCCTGATGCAACAATAACCGTCAAACTTGTATCAACGGCAGGAGTAGGCACGATCGCTGCAGGTGTCGCAAAAGCCTATGCAGACAAGATCATTATTTCAGGTGGTGATGGAGGAACTGGTGCTGCTCCTCTTGGATCTATAAAATCAGCCGGAAATCCTTGGGAAATAGGGCTCAGTGAAGCGCACAATGCACTCAAAGCAAATCATCTCAGAAGTAAAGTCCATTTGCAGACAGACGGAGGTTTAAAAACAGGACTGGATATTGTTAAAGCAGCACTTTTGGGAGCCGAAAGTTATGCTTTTGGAACTTTGGCATTGACTTTACTTGGCTGTAAGATTCTAAGAATATGTCATCTCAACAGATGTTCAGTTGGAATTGCTACACAAAATGAAAAATTGAGAGAATATTTTATAGGGAATGTAGATAAATTGGTTAATTTCTTTACCTTTATAGCTCAAGATATCAGAGAAATTCTTGCAAAACTTGGGTATGAAAGGATGGAAGATATAATAGGTCGAAGTGATCTATTAGAGATCATAGATGATGAATTTGCCAAAAAATTTGATTTTTCTTCTGTACTTATGAGAGTCGATGGAATCAATACTTACGGCAATGTTCCTAATCATCCGTTTGATCAAAATGAATTTGAAAAAGAGATATTAAAAGAAGTATATAAGGTCATAGAAAATCCTGAACAGCTAATAGTCGTAAACAGGACTATTAAAAATACAAATAGAAGCTTTGGCACATTGATAAGCGGTGAAATAGCAAAATATTACGGCAACAATGGATTGAAAGAAAATAGTATTATATTAAAGTTAACCGGCACAGCAGGGCAATCCTTGGGTGCTTTTTTAACAAATGGGATATCTATAAGTCTTGTAGGTTCTGCTAATGATTATGTGGGAAAAGGTATGAATGGTGGAAAGATTGTTATTACTCCTTCTGTTCAAAAAGAAAATTATTCATGTGCTGGAAATACCTGTCTTTACGGAGCAACAGGAGGTAAACTTTTTGTTGCAGGTGTAGTCGGAGAGAGATTTTGTGTAAGAAACTCCGGTGCTAAGGCTGTTGTAGAAGGTACGGGAGATCATGCTTGTGAATATATGACAGGCGGTGTTGTTGTGATATTAGGAAATACAGGAGTGAATTTTGGTGCCGGTATGACAGGAGGTATAGCATTTGTTTATGATAAAAACAGAGACTTTATAGATAAACTAAACCAAGAACTAGTAGTCGCTGTCAGGGTAGATATAGATGAAATGGATGAAGCAAAACACTTTTTAAAGAAATTATTGAGAAATCATATCAATGAAACAGATAGCTTGAAAGCAAAATTAATAATAGAAGATTTTAGACATAATGTCAGAGATTTCTGGATGGTAATGCCAAAAGATATGACTAAAATCCCATTGAATCCAGAAGAAGGAGATTAATATATTATGCAAGATTTTATAAATACAGAGCGAATATCTGCAAGAAAAAGGGATAGCAGCGACAGAATCGGAGATTTTAATGAAATATATGAAGTATTAAACAAAGAAGATGCTGCGATTCAGGCAAACAGATGTATTCAATGCGGTGATCCATATTGTCACAATAAATGTCCATTGCATAATTATATCCCTTATTGGTTGAAGTCTTCAAGCGAGATGGATTTGAACCTTTCCTTTAAGCTCTCAAATGAATCAAATCCATATCCGGAAATAACTGGCAGGATTTGTCCTCATGACAGACTTTGTGAAGGTGATTGTACATTAAATGACGGACATGGAGCTATAACTATCGGAAATATCGAGACATTTATTTCGGAAGAAGGATTCAAAAAAGGCTTAAAACCTGAATTTCCAGGTATAACCACAGATAAAAAAGTTGCAATAATAGGCTCAGGGCCAGCGGGAATAGCAGCAGCAACATACCTTTTGCGAAGTGGGATAAAAGTAAATATGTATGAAAAAGATCCAAGAGCAGGTGGTCTTTTGACTTACGGTATCCCTAGCTTTAAACTTGATAAGGACATTGTTGCTAGAAGGATAAAGTGGCTTATAGATGCAGGTATGAGCTTACATCTGAATACAGAAGTAGGAAAGAATATAACCTTTGATGAAATAGTCAGTACGCATGACAGTATCTTTATAGGAACAGGTGCTCAAAATTCTGTGAAGGCGAAAATTACCAATGAAAATGCAAATGGCGTTTTTATGGCGATAGATTTCTTGAGAAACTCCCAGCACAAGCTATTTTTGGAAAAACATGATGAGAAATTTTGTGTTAAAGGCAAAAATGTGGTTGTTATAGGCGGTGGAGATACTGCTATGGATTGTGTAAGAACAGCTATAAGACAAGAGGCAAAAGAAGTAACTTGTATATATAGAAGAGACAAGTACAATATGCCTGGAAGTAAGAAAGAGTTTCAAAACGCACGAGAAGAAGGTGTACGATTTATATATAACGCAAGCCCGAAAGAGATCGTGGTAAATAGCGATAACCAAGCAATATCCATAGTACTGCAGAGAACAGTTTTGGGCAAAAAAGACAGTAGTGGAAGGTCTAGCGTTGAAATAATAAAAGGAAATGAATTTAAAGTAGATGCAACAGTTATTATCTTTGCATTAGGTTTTTCTGCAACTAATACCGATTTCTTTTCTTCCAACGGAATCGAAACAAATAAATATGGAAATATAATTGTCGGAGATGACCATCAGACAAGTAAAACAGGAATCTATGCCGGCGGTGATTGCAAAAGAGGAAGTGATCTTGTCGTAACAGCTGCAAAAGACGGCAAAGAAGCTGCACAGCAGATAATAAAAAATTTATCAAGCTAGGAAATGAAAAATTTTATAGAAAGTGCCATACAAGCAAATCAAGAGATAATGGAACTGTTAAACAGTACTAAGCTTGCAGTATTATCTAAAACAATCAGTATCGGTGAAGGCGGTGATATGAGCAGATATGTTGATATCGCCGCTGAGAATATTTTTATAAAACATTTAAACAATTTTGGCAATATTTATTCAGAAGAGTGTGGTTTCATAGATAATAAAAGTGATTTTGAGATCATCATAGATCCGATAGACGGAAGTAATAATCTTATCGCCAATTTTCCGTATTTTGGAACATCTGCTGTCTTAAAGTACAAAGAAAAATGCATTGCTGCTATAATAGTCAATTTGGCAAACGGAGATATATTCGTAAAAGATTCGACAAAATTTCAAAAAGCAAATCTGAAAAATTTACAATTTGTAGATATTATCAAAAATCCATATTCGACTATTGGCATTTTTGAAAAAGTATATAGTTCAAAAAATTTATTCCAAAAACTAGAAGATAATAATATAAAATATCGTTCACCAGGGGCTATAGCTCTATCTTTGGCATATGCACATGAGGTAGATTTTGTATTGTTTGAAGGTAAAACTCGCATCTTTGATGTGGAAGGCGGCATTTATATGTGTGAAGATATTCATATACTAAAAAATGAAGAGTTGATGTTTATAAGCAAAGATAAGGAAACTTTTGATAAAATGACCAGATTATTTTAATAAGGCAGTCAAGAGTATGAAATTTAGTGAAATTTTTGGTAATTTTCGCAAAACACAACCTTCGAAAGATGAAGCGCCTCAGCATTGGGTAAAATGTAAACAGTGTCAATCTTTGATGTATTACAAAGAGGTTGAAAATCAATTAAATGTTTGTCCGAAATGTGGTTTTCACTTTAGGATAAATATACAAAAAAGAATTGAACAACTTATTGACGCTGATACATTTGATGAATTTGATTCTAATTTAGCACCAGTTGATCCTCTTAAATTTGTTGACAAAAAATCATATAAAAAAAGAATACAAGAAGCTCAAAATAAAACAAATAGAACTTCTTCCGTGATTTCAGGATCTGGCAAGATCAATGGAATTCCTCTAGAGCTTGTAGTATTTGATTTTGATTTTATGGGAGGAAGTTTAGGTTCTGTTGAAGGTGAAAAGATCGTAAGAGCAGCAAAAAGAGCAATAAAAAAACAACATGGTCTAGTTATCGTAAGTGCAAGTGGCGGTGCCAGGATGCAAGAGAGTACATTTTCTTTACTTCAAATGTCCAAAACATCTGCTGCAATCAAAGAATTAGCAAATCATAAATTGCCATATATCTCTATTTTGACCGATCCTACTATGGGTGGGGTCAGTGCTTCTTTTGCTTGGCTCGGAGACATAATCATAGCTGAACCAGGTGCTCTGGTAGGATTTGCAGGCCAACGCGTTATAAAGCAAACAATAGGGGCAGAACTTCCTGAGGGATTTCAAAGATCAGAATTTTTAATAGAACATGGATTGATAGATATGATCGTAAAAAGAAGTGAATTGAAAAAAACAATTTCAGATATTTTGATCTTCTTCCAAAGCGACAAAAAAGATTTTGAATTAAAGATAAAAGGTCCAAGCAATGAAGATCAACATATATTCAATAGAGAAGACAAAGAGTAAAGCAATTGAAAATCTTCTCAATGAGTATATGAAGATGATAAAAAAATATGCACAAGTTGAAGATACGGTGATTTTTAACAAGGATATCGCATTATCTCAGACAAGAGGAGAAAAAGAATCGAAAAAGGCATATACAAAAGTATACGAATCACATTTAAAAGGGTACAATGTGGCTTTGGATGTTTGTGGTAAAGAATTGGATAGTTTTGAATTTAGCTCATTATTTGAGGGAAATTCAAATATCAATTTTTTTATAGGTGGGGCTTATGGTTTAGAGCAAGATTTTTTGGATAAAACTCAAAAAATTATTAGCTTAAGTAAACTGACTTATGCCCATAAGATTGCTAAAGTAGTATTATTTGAGCAGATTTATAGAGGACTTTGCATAAAAGCAAATCACCCTTATCATAAATAACTTGTATAATATTATTTATGGAGTATTAAATGCGAAAAAATGAAGTAAAATTTTTTGAAGATATTTTAAACGAAAGAAAAAGACAGATACTTAAAAATATTGATGAGTCTATAAAAGGAATAACATCTCTTAAGCAAGATGATGTTGGAGATGAAGCAGATCATGCTTCTATAAGTACTGATAGGTTGATCGAAGAAGCAATTAATCAGCAATTGACAAAAGAGCTTCATGAGATCGATTACTCTTTGGGTAAGATCAAAGGCGGAACATACGGAATCTGCGAAATGTGTGAAGAAGAGATAAGTTTTCAAAGATTGAAAGTAAAACCTCAAGCAAAATACTGCATTACTTGTAGAGAAATTATGGAAAAATCAGCAAAAAAGAATTAAGGCGGGATTAGATGGGAATTAGACGTTATGCATTGTTGTCGGTTATATATTTGTTCGCTGTCGGACTTTATGTTTATAGTTTTAATGGAAACAGTTATGCCCTTAGCATATACAAGTTTTCTTTAAATTTACCAATTGCAGTATGGATAATAGTTCCATCAATAATCTTATTTATAGCTTCAATTTCTCATTTGATGTACTATAGTATAAAAGATTTTTTTAATAAAAGAGCAATAAAAAAAGATTACGATACTTTTATAAATGTAACGAAAAGCTCAATTTTTGGAGAAAAAAGTAATCTTAAATTTAAAACAGATTTTTTCAAAACTCCAGGCTTTGTTCTGTCTACTCTAAATTATGCAAAAAAAAGCGATATAGAAGATTTGGAAAATGAAGATTTAAAAGAATGTTATCGTATTGTAGATAAAATTCGAGAAGGTGAACCTGAAGATATAAAGAAATACAAGATTTCAGAAGATAATGAATTATTTATAAAAAATGAAGAAAACAAACTTAAAGCTGATCCAAAATATGCATACACTATACTCAAAAAATGTAGTGACCTAGAGAGTGAAATATGTAAAAAAGCCTATTATGAACTTTTAAATATAGCAACTTTTGCAGAAATCAAAAAGTACTCTTTCCCTATAGATAAAGATATTTTTAGAAGAATGATGGAAAGGTATTTAGATCCTGAAGACAATTTTGAGATTGATATAGCTTCGATGAAGCAGATGTTAGAGCAATTTAACGCAAATAGTGAAGACTACCTTGAATTAGCCGAAGAGATAAGAGTTAGATTGTCGCCGGATGAATTAATAGACCTATTTAGCAATTTGTACAATGAAAAAGGACAAATAGCAGCTAATGCTTATATATTTACTTTATATGAATTGCAGATGATCGATAAGGTTAGAGAAATACTAGACAATTCAGATGAAGAAGATTTCTTAAAATTTAAGACGCTTCTATTTTTAAGAGATCATGGTAAAAATATAGATACCGTAAAATTTTTGAAAGTGTAATATCATAGAAAAGATAAATTTTAGCCAAGGCATAACTGCTTTGGCGCCTCTCGCCGGATATACCGACCTTCCGTTTCGCTCTCTTGTTAAAAAATTTGATGCAGATTTAACTTTTTCAGAGATGATAAGTGCAAATGCACTTGTCCATAATTCAAAAAAAACATTTGAAATGCTAAAGAAATCTCCTTTAGAAAAGCCTTATATTGTGCAAATTGCAGGCTCAGATCTAGATGTTATAAAAAAAGCCGTGGAAGTTCTAAATACTATTGATGGAATTGACGGGATAGATTTAAACTGCGGGTGTCCGGTGCCAAAAGTTGTTTCTCAGTGTGCAGGATCATCTCTTTTAAAAGATTTGTCTCTATTGCAAAGAGTTTTAGAAACTATAAGAAAGTACTCCAACAAAGATTATCTAAGTGCAAAAGTAAGGCTTGGATTTGATGAAAAAATCCCGGAAGAAATAGCACTTGCATGTGAAAGAGCCGGTGTTGATTTTATGAGTATACATGGGAGAACAAGAGCAGGAAGATACAAGGCTGAAGTAGACTATGAAGCTATCAAAAGAGCAAAAGATGCCGTGTCTATACCTGTTATCGCAAATGGGGATATAACCAGTCTCAAAAAAGCAAATGAAGTAAAAAATATAACAGGATGTAAGTCTATCATGATAGGACGGGGTGCTGTCGGAAATCCTTGGATATTTTATCAAATTAAAAATAATCTTGAATTTGTAAATAAAGACAAAATAAAAGAGATTGTCTTGGAACATTATGACAATATGATAGATTTTTATGGAGAAAAAGGAGCTTCAATATTTAGAAAACACCTGCATACATATTCAAAAGGATTTCCTGAAGCTTCAGCCTTTAGAGATAAGGTAAATAGGATTGAAAATGTTGATGAGATGCGCAAATATATAGAAATATTCTTCTCTTAAACAAAGATATACTCTCACGTACATAGATACTTGGGCAGGGAGAGGCGGCTTTGGAAGTAAAATGTTTCAATAACATGGTATTGTAGCCATCATCTATGGAGGAACATTTGTAGATGATGATTCCCGTAATCGTAAAGTTGCATATCAATGGTTTGTGGATAAATACAATATGAAGCTAATGGCCAAAGGTATATAAGAATCTTCAATGGAATTTTGAAATACGAAGATATATGATTACTCCTTGTGGCATTGAACACAAGGAGCAATAGACTTGAAAAGTTTAGATTTTCATGACCTTTAATCTAAGAGAATTCAACACAACCGTAACAGAGCTAAAACTCATAGCGATTCCCGCATACATAGGAGAGAGCATTACACCTATGATCGGATGAAGTACTCCTGCAGCCAATGGAATTCCAAGAGCATTATAGAAAAATGCCCAAAATAGATTTTGCTTTATCGTACTCATTGCTCTTTTTGAGAGATTAACACTTTTTAAAACCGATTTGAGATCATTGTTGATCAAAATGATATCTCCGGCATCTTTTGTGATATCAGATCCCGAATTTAACGTTATACCGATATCTGCTTGCTTAATAGACGGCGAATCATTGATCCCATCACCTATGAACATGACCTTAGCTTCTTTTTGCAATTTTTTTATGACTTCATATTTTTCATCAGGTAAGACTTCAGCATAATATGACTCTATTCCTAAGGTGTCAGCGATCTTTTTTGCAGTTATTTTATTATCTCCTGTCAATAACACCGGAATTATAGCTTGTTTCTTGAGATTTAAAATCAGCTCTTTAGCATCTGCTTTTAAGCTATCTTCCAATGATATTACGCCTATACACTTATCCTCCTCACTAACAAAGACTGCTCCGTTGCCTTCATCTAAGGTTTGTGTGAAAATATCAAAATACTCTTGTGAAATATGTATATTATTTTTTTCTAAAAGTCTTTGATTCCCGATTAGTATAGTTTTGTTCTCATAAACACCACTCACGCCCTTTCCTGGGATAATTTGTACATTTTGAACCTGTTCATTTTTTATACTCTGTTTGTTTTTAGCATAATCAACTATAGCTTTTGATATAGGATGCTCACTATGAGCCTCTATGGAAGAGAGTACACCCAGTAATTCCTCGTTTTTTAAATATATATCTTTTACTGATATGACACCTTTTGTCAAAGTGCCTGTTTTATCAAAAACTGCATATTTTATATCTTTTATGATTTCCAATATCTCTGGATTTTTTATCAATATACCTTCTTTTGCACCTTTCCCGACAGCACTGACGATAGCAATAGGCGTAGCAAGCCCAAGTGCACATGGACAAGAGATTATAAGTACAGAGATAGAGGCTAAAATCGCGTTTGTTGCATCATTGAAAATAAAATACCATGCCAAAAAAGTTAAAACGGAAATACTTATGACTGTAGGTACGAATATGCTGGCTATTTTATCTGCCAATCTTGCAATAGGGAGTTTTTTACTTCCAGCTGCACTTAGAAGTGCAATGATCTTGGAGATCGTATTTTCATTTGCATTTTTTAAAACTTGTATTTTAAGGGTGCCTTGAGTGTTTATAGTGCCTGCAACAACTTCATCTCCGACAGTTTTAAAAACAGGCATAGGTTCTCCAGTTATCATTGAGGTATCTATATCTCCGCCACCTTCTATGATAACACCATCAGCCGATATCTTCTCACCGACTTTTACAAAAACTTTATCGCCGATTTGTAGATCTTTCGCAAGTATGCTTACTATCTCACCGTTATCTTCGAGCTTATTTGCATTTTGCGGAGAGAGATCCATCAGTCTCTTTAAAAAATCAGTTGCCTTTGCACGAGATCTCTCTTCTAAAAGTCGTCCAAGCAAGATAAAGGTTATAATAACACTTGCTCCGTCAAAATAAACAAATCTAAGATTTTCAGGAAATATATGAGGAAATAACACAACAGCGGTGGAATAAAAATATGCAGCACTGGTACCAAGTGCCACTAAAACGTTCATATCTGTATTCTTATTGATGATAGCTTTATATGAAAGCACATAAAATCTACTTCCTGGATAGAACTGCACAATCGAACCAATGGCAAACATTATATAAAGATTTATATCTTTTATAGGAAAGAGAACAAAGTAGAACATCAGTAATGTCAGACAAGCTGAGATTAGAAACGTAAATTTAAGTTTTTGATACGCTGCTTTTTTTGAAGCCTCTAGAGCTGCTATATCCTCTTCTACACCATATCCAAGTTTTCTGATCTTCTGTATGATCGTATTTTTATCTAGTTTGTCCGAATCAATCGTAAACTCACCCTTGTTCGCTGTAAAGCTTACTTTGGATTTTTCTAAACCATCAAGTTTATTGACAACTCTCTCTATACCGTTTGAGCAATTTACGCAGGTCATACCTGAAATATTTAGATTTATTTTTTCTTTTGACATTTTAAACTCTTTAATGCAGTTGTTAGTAACTCTTTTACATGTTCGTTTTTAATTCTGTAAAAGGACATTTTCTTATCTTTTTGATATGTCACAATATCATATTTTCTGAGTATCCTAAGTTGATGAGATACGTGAGACTGGGGGATCTGCAAAAGATTTACAAGTTCTCCTACGCATATTTCGTATTTTAAAAGGGCAAATAAAATTTTTACCCTCATAGGATCGTTCAATGCTTTAAAGATGCACGTCATACTCTTTAATTCTTCATCATTCGGGAGAATCTTTTTGATTTCAGGGATATGGCTGATACCTTCACAGCAAGAACGAATTAGCTCTTGTGAGTCTTTCATGATTATTCTTCTATAACATCAAAGCCTATTTCACTCATTTCTTGTTTAAATTGCTTTTCTTGAGCTTCATCTTTGATTTCTACAGTAACTTCTTTTGGACTTGCCTCAAGATTAACATCTATTGGTCCAAAGTCATCTTCAAGAGATCCTTTTATCATGTTTGCACAGTTTTGGCAGTTGATTTTGTCTGATCTAAAAGTTTTTTTCATCTTTATATCCTTAATATGATAAATTTTTCATATGAAAATATTATCATATAAGAATTAACGTGTCAAGATTTAGTCATCATACTTTTCATTTTTGTGTTTTTCTCTTTTATAAGTAGAACCTTTTTTTTGCTTGCAGATTTGATTTACTTCTTTTAGCAGTAGTATTCTTTTTTCTTCTTTGGACATATTTTCATTATTTAGTACTCTTATTACAAGGTCTGTAAATGATTTCAATGAATTTAGATAAGTCGAATCCAATCTCAAATCTTTTAGATCTTGAATCTGAGTATATATTTTTGTAATTTTTTTTTCAAAAAGGATATAGTTGAAATTTTCTAATTTTAGAATATTTTCACAGCTTTTTAGAAATTTTTCTAAAAGCCTCATGTATTTTACTCTTAAGGCTTTTTCACTAAATTTCATTAATTTTGTTCATATAAATATTCATTTGAAGCTTTATCTTTGTAATCTTCCAGTTTTCTATCTTGAAGTTTTAGATATTCATCCAATTTTTTTCTATTGTCTTCAAACGCTTGTTCAAAATCAGAACCGTTTTCTAAATCTTGACTACCAAAGGTATCTAGCAAGACATTTGAGTTGCCGCTCATAACAAGGTATCTTTTGTTTTCATATTCAAGTACAATAAGAGAATTTTTAGGATCAATAGGTTTTTTGTGTATGATTTTGATATCTGCTGATTTTGGTACAATATTTTTGAAAAGCCAAGACCTCTGCTTTTTTTCAGGTACAGCTTTTGTTACTCTTCTTTTCAACCAAATCATGATGATTAGTAAAATAAATAAAAAAGTGACTACGATTATATATCTAGTATCAATTAAGCTACTGTCTTGAAAAGTTTTAATATCTTGAACATTGGTATTATTTTGAGATAAAGCATTTATAGTTGAATCAGCTATAGGTTTTGCCAGCTTTGCTCTGATCCTTAGTCCAAAACCATCTGTAGTTTTTGATGCTATAACATCAATGCTTTTTTTGCTTGTCAGTGTGATAATAAGATTGTTCTTGTTTGGGACTATAGATAGTGCTTGAATTATTTTTGAGTTTATTGTTTTTTTGATAGACTGGTTAAAGCTTAAGTCTGCTAGCTTTAAAGAGATAGTATGCTGACTTTTGTCTTGAAAAATCTGACCGGCATAAGGTGAATCAAATGAGAGCATAATATCAACTCTGTCTTCTCTATCGTAAATATTGTGTGTTAGTAAATTCGTAGCGTATGTAAATGTTGTCAAAATTAGTAAAAAAAGTATTTTCTTCATTGAGCTTCTTTTTTAAAATATTGTATAACACTTTTGGAATCCAGTATTTCATTTATTCTGATAGCGAGATTTTTTTCATAGACCATGACCTCTCCCTTGCCAAAAATCTTTTTATTTATAAATAGTTCAACACTCTCTCCGGCAGGTTTTTTTAGATCAATGACAGAACCTTTTTCTAATTTCAATACATCCTGAATAGTTAGGTGTATGGTTCCAAGATCAGCGATAAAATCTACACTAATATCTAGTAGATTCTCATAGCCGGATAGTAGTTTGTTTTCCAAATATTCTTTGTCTTCCGGATCCACTATTTTCCTTTTTATAAATACTGATGTATTATAGTTTAAATTTTTTAAATTGTTTATTAAGAGCTAATAAAGTAAAATATCATTTTAACACAAAGTAGGTAATATGTTTATAATTTTAGGTATTTTAGGTGTAGCGGTAGGCTTCGCATCAGGATTTTTTGGCATTGGAGGCGGTACGATCTTAGTACCTATCCTTATATATTCTGGATTTGGTGTAAAAGCAGCGATAGGTATCTCCATCATGCAAATGGTTTTTAGCTCAGTATTTGGCTCCTTTGTAAACTATAAGAACAGAATGCTTCGTCTTCAAAATGGGTTGACCTTAGGAGCAGGAGGCTTTATAGGAGCACAATTCAGTGGTTATATAGTTTCAATGGTACCTTCATGGGCGTTACTCGGTTTCTTTGCTTTTGCCTTAGTTATTGCAATATACAAATTCTTTAGATCTCCGGCAGAACCAACAGGCGTTCCAAATGAATCCAAGATTTTATTGTTTGTTATTGGATTTTTTGTAGGCATGGCAGCTATTAGTATCGGTATAGGTGGAGCATTGTTTTTAACTCCAATCATGGTCGGTTTTTTACATTTTGATATTAAAAGAGCAGTTTCTACATCATTATTCTTTGTTGTATTTTCCTCGATTTCGGGACTTATCAGTTTTTCTATGCATGGATTAATGGATCACAGAGCAGGGATTATTTTAGGTATAGGTTCACTAGTTGGAGTATATTTTGGAGCAAAGCAGTCACATATTGTAAAACGAGACTTACAAAAAAAATTATTGATGATTCTATATGTTGTTTTGCTTGCTCTTACAGTAAATAAATTGATTGGTTTTTAATGATAAAAATTTATGGTGCAAGAGAGCATAATCTCAAAAATATAAATTTGGAAATTCCAAAAAATAAATTAGTCGTCTTTACAGGGCTGAGCGGGAGCGGAAAAAGCACTCTGGCTTTTGATACTCTGTATGCTGAAGGACAAAGAAGATACATAGAGTCACTGTCTTCTTATGCAAGACAGTTCTTAGATAGGATTGGAAAACCAGATATTGATAAAATAGAAGGGTTGACTCCTGCTATTGCGATCGATCAAAAAACAACAAGTAAAAATCCAAGATCAACGGTCGGTACTATTACAGAGATCTATGATTATCTGAGATTGTTATATGCAAGAGTCGGGAAACAATATTGTCATAAATGCGGCAAAGCGATATCTCAGATGAGCGGTGCTGATATCATAGAACAAATACTGAAACTGCCTGAGAATTCCAAACTTGTTATCTTAGCTCCTCTCATAAATGAAAAAAAAGGTTCTTTTACCGATCTGATAGAGTCACTTCGCCATAAAGGTTATGTAAGAGCTATGATCGATGGCGTTATGGTAAGACTAGATGAAGATTTGGATCTGGGTAAAACTAAAAAACATACGATAAAAGTCGTGATAGACAGAGTTGTCGTACGAGAAGAGAACAGGCAAAGAATTGCAAGTGATGTTGAAAAAGGCTTAAAAGAGAGTTATGGAGAACTGGAATTAGAGATCTTAAATTATGAAGAAGTAGGACTTGGTTCATCTTCTATCCACTATAGTGAACATCGGGCTTGTTTTGATTGTAAGATCAGTTTTGATCTACTTGAGCCGCTATCTTTTTCCTTTAACTCTCCCAAAGGTGCTTGTGCAATGTGTGATGGGTTGGGTATTAGATATACGCTTGATCTTAAAAAAATAATAGATGAAGATCTGAGTATTGATGATGGGGCTATAAAGATTTTTTATGGATTCAATAAAGGATACTATGCAAAATATCTAAAAGCTTTTTGCGAGGCTAGCAAAATAGATACAACAGTTCCTTATGGTTCTTTAGCGGAGCATCAACAAAAAGCGATCTTACATGGCGGAGTGGATGATGCCGTGTTTTTCTGGAAAAGACATAAACTTAAAAAAAGTTTTGACGGGATCATCAAGATTGCCTATAATATGCTAAAAGACGAAAAAGACGTCAATGAATATATGAGTGAAAAGATCTGTGATAACTGCGGTGGGCACAGACTTAAGCCTGAACATTTGGCAGTTAAAGTAGGAGGCGAGAAGATTGGCTCAGTCTTAGATCTTCCGATAGACAAATCTTTAGAATTTTTTAACGATGATGAAAACTTTTCATATCTGTCTGAATCTCAAAAGATGGTAGCAGCACCTATACTAAAAGAAGTTAGAGAGAGATTGTACTTTTTATACAATGTAGGTTTAGGATACATTTCACTAGGCAGAGATGCGAGAAGTATCAGTGGCGGTGAAGCACAAAGGATAAGAATCGCTTCGCAGATAGGAAGCGGACTTACTGGGGTCATGTATGTTCTTGATGAACCAAGTATAGGCTTGCATGAGAGAGATACTCTAAAGCTAATTAAGACGCTGAGAGACTTACAAAGCAAGGGCAATAGTGTTATTGTAGTAGAACATGACAAGAAGACGATAGAAGCAGCAGATTACATCGTAGATATAGGACCTGGAGCCGGAAAATTCGGTGGCGAGATTATATTTAAAGGTACATATGAACAACTGCAAAAGAGCGATACTCTAACAGCATTATACTTAAGTGGAAGAAAAGAGATAAAGTATAAAAGCAATGCAAAACTAGACAAATGGCTTGAGCTAAAAAACGTAAATATCAATAATATTAAGAACCTGGATGTAAATATCCCGCTTGGTAATCTAGTCAGTATCACAGGCGTCAGCGGAAGCGGTAAAAGCTCGCTGATACTTCAAACGCTTCTGCCAGTTGCAAAGGAGCTTTTGAACCATGCCAGAAAAGTGAAAAAAGTATCAGGTGTTGAGTGTCTTGGATTAGAACAATTGGACAAAGTTATATATCTTGATCAAAGTCCGATAGGGCGTACCCCTAGAAGTAATCCTGCTACGTACACCGGAGTCATGGATGAGATCAGAACGCTTTTCTCAAAAACAAAAGAAGCGCAACTAAGAGGTTATAAAATAGGCAGATTCTCTTTTAACGTAAAAGGAGGAAGATGTGAAAAGTGCCAAGGTGAGGGTGAAATCAAGATAGAGATGCACTTCTTGCCTGATATTTTAGTAAAATGTGACGTTTGTAACGGACACAGATATAATGCACAAACATTAGAGATTCAGTATAAAGGTAAATCTATATCTGATGTGTTGGATATGAGCGTAGAAGAAGCATATGAATTTTTTAAAGCAATTCCAAAGATCGAGCAGATACTAAGCACACTTAAAGACGTAGGTTTAGGTTATATTACTTTGGGTCAAAATGCAGTCACACTCAGTGGTGGTGAAGCACAAAGAATAAAACTCTCAAAAGAGCTCAGCAAAAAAGATACGGGAAACACCTTGTACATTTTGGATGAACCGACAACAGGTTTGCACTTTGCAGATGTTGATAGATTGACAAAAGTCTTGCACAATCTTAGAGATTTGGGAAACAGTGTTTTGGTTATTGAGCACAATATGGATATAATAAAAAACAGTGATTATGTGATAGATATGGGACCTGAGGGTGGAAACTACGGTGGAAAGATAGTAGCCTTGGGAAGCCCGCGAGAACTTGCAAAAAATTATAAAAAAACAAAAAGTTTTACAGGTCAGTTCTTGGCAAAAGAATTTACTGATTTAGGAGAAAAGAATGATACATGATATAGTTGATCGTATAAGATCACTACCGCCATTACCAAAAAGTTTTCAAAGTATCAACGAAATTTGTGAAAATCCAAATAGCGGTATAAATGAATTAGCAAAAGTTATAGAAACAGATCCTATGCTAGTTGCTAATCTTCTAAAGATAGCAAACTCTCCACTATATAGTTTTCAACGTGAGATAAAAAGTGTTCTGCAAGCTATATCTTTATTCGGCATGTCATCTACGAGATCTCTGGTGACGAGTATATCAGTGAAAAAACTTTTAAATGTCGATATGGAACCTTATGGAGTAACCCCTGAAGAGTTTGTCCATATATCTACTATACAAAGTGCGCTTGTTGCCAAATGGTATCGAAAGATAAATTCTTCAATGGCTGATGATCTATTTTTAGCAGCCCTTCTTCAAGATACCGGTAAGATCCTTATAGCAGATGAGATCGTAAGAAGCGATGAGGTTTATCATTTTAGTTCAGAGATAAAAACTACAAATGATGTAACAAGTGTCGAAAAAATGTATGTTGGAGCATCTACAGCAGATGTTACTTCTGAGATCTTTGAGCATTGGGGTTTTAGTGAAAAAATGGTAAATATGATCAAGTTTTCTGATCATTATGAAGAAGCCGAAGATCTTAGAGAATATGCAAAAGTACTGAAAATATTAAAAACAGCCGTTCCTATTAACAACCCACTTGCGGAAACAAGTATAAATCGAGCTTGTAAAATACTAGAAAGCGAAAATATGTCAGTAAAAGAATTTTTAAACGCAGTAGAAGAGATAAAAAATTGAAAACGTTAACGATTATAGATACATTTGGTTTTTTCTTTAGAAATTATTTCGCTCTCCCAAGTTTGCGAAATAAAAACGGCTTTCCTACCGGACTTTTGACTGGTTTTGCAAATTTTATATATACGATCAAAAGTGAACTAGGAAGTGATTATATATTGTTTGCACTTGATAGTAAAGGTAAAAATTTTAGACATGATATAGATCCAAATTATAAAGCCAATAGACCTGAAGCACCGGAAGATCTAAAAAAACAACTACCTGTAGCGATTGATTGGATTGAAAAGATGGGCTTTAAATGCTATGGCGAAGAAGGCTACGAAGCAGATGACGTGATTGCATCAGCTGTCAAATTTGCCAAAAAACATGATATTAGAGTGAGAATAGTAAGTCATGATAAAGATCTATATCAATTGATAGATGATGATATGATAACTCTTTATGATCCATCTAAAAAAATAGATATAAATGAAGAAAAGTGTTATGAAAAGTTTGGTGTATATCCAAAAAGAATAAGAGAGTATCTCTCTTTGGTCGGGGATGTGTCCGATAATATTCCTGGAGTTAAAGGAATCGGACCTAAAGGCGCCAAAAAGCTTTTTGATGAATTTGAAAGTCTTGAAGATATATATGAGAATTTAGATAAAGTATTGAACCCTAGAGTAAAGCAAATGCTGCTAGATGGCAAGGAAAATGCATTTTTGAGTAAAAAATTAGCAGCATTACATGATGACTTAAATGTAGAAGACAGATTTGAAACTTTTTATTTTCCACAAGAGCAACCGCTATTAGGAATAGTTGACGAATTGGAAAAATATGAATTAAAACAAATTTTATCTAGATTAAAAGTAAAAGAAGAAAAACAAGAAGAACATTCTGTTTCTTTTAAGGCAACTTTGCTTGATACAAAAGAAAAACTTTTTTCAGTTATTGATGGGATAAAAGAAAATTCGATCATAGCTTTTGATACTGAGACTAACTCATTAGATGCATATAATGCGCGTATCGTAGGTTTTTCATTTTGTGTAGATTTGGATGAAGCATATTATATCCCGATCTCTCATAGTTATCTCGGTGTCGGGAATCAAGTAAAATTAGATGATGCAAAAGTTGCGATAGAAAAGCTTTTTAAACATAGAATAGTAGGTCAAAATTTAAAATATGATTTAGCTGTAATAGAAAATAATTTTGAGTTTAAAGATATAAATATCTATGCTGATACAATGATCTTGGCTTGGCTTTTAAATCCTGAAAAAAGTATAGGATTGGATGCTTTGGCATTAAGATTTTTTAATCATAAAATGATCAAATTCAAAGACACGGTTAAAAAAGGTGAAACATTTGATTCTGTAGATATAGATTCTGCTTTGTTATATGCAAGTGAAGATGCTTGGATGACATTAAAAGTGTATTATAAAATTATAGATTTCCTAGAACCAGAATTAATAGATTTGGCAAAAAAATTAGAGTTTCCTTTTATCTTTACACTTTTGAAAATGGAAAAAGAGGGGATAGGAGTTGATGTTAGATATCTCAAAGTCTTGCTCGAAAATGCTCAGCAATTAATAGAAAAATTAAAATATGCTATATATGAAGACTGCGGTTGCGAATTTAATATAAATTCAGTGCAGCAGTTAGGAAAAGTTTTATTTGAAGATTTAGGCTTAAAAGCTGCAAAGAAAACAAAAACCGGATACAGCACAGATGAAAAAGTTTTGAACAATCTCATAAACGAACACCGAGTGATTCCAAAAATATTGGAATACAGAGAGATACATAAACTAAAATCAACTTATATTGAGCCTTTATATAAATTAGGGTTAAAAGATAAAAATGCAAGGATTCATACATCGTTCTTGCAAACTGGAACTGCAACGGGGAGACTTAGTTCTAAAAATCCAAATTTACAAAATATACCGGTAAAAACTGAATTAGGCAGGGAAGTACGAACCGGTTTTATCTCAAAAAAAGGATTTAGTCTTGTAGGGATTGATTATTCCCAAATAGAGTTGAGACTATTGGCTCATTTTAGCGGAGATACGGCTCTTTTAAATGCATTTTTGAATGAAAAAGACATTCACTATGAAACAGCAGTCAAAATATTCGGTTCAGATGAAGCAAAAGAAAAAAGAGGTATAGCAAAAAGCATAAATTTTGGTTTACTGTATGGTATGGGACCTAGAAAATTATCACAAACTATTCATGTTAGCCAAGCAGATGCAAAAGTCTATATTGAAAATTATTTTTCATCTTTCCCTACTGTAAAACAATTTTTGCATAAGATTGAAGAAGAAGCAAAAGAAAAAGGATACTCTCAGACCATTTTGAAAAGAAGAAGATATTTTGATTTTGAAAATGCAAATGCAATGCTTTATGCCTCTTATTTAAGAGAAGCTGTCAATACCGTATTTCAAGGAAGTGTGGCAGATTTGATAAAGATGGCTATGAATAAGATCGTAAGTTCTATTCAGGATGAGAATTCAAAGCTTTTACTTCAAATACACGATGAATTAATATTTGAAGTAAAAGATGAGCTGGTAGATGAATTTTCAAAAAAAGCAAAAGATATCATGGAAAATATCTATGAGTTGAAAGTTCCTTTAAGAGTCTCAGTAAAAATAGGCAAAAACTGGGGAGAATTAAAGTGAAGAGAGTCGATCCATCACGTATTGTTGTAGATCGTTTTTCTTTACTTCTTTTTTCATTGCTTCGTTGAAGATTTTTTCGACTTCTTTATTATACTTTTCATAAGAAAAATATGGAAAATGTATGCTCCAAGAGTTTTTTATGATCTTTAACGTCATTTGATCTCTGACACAAGAATAAAAATATTGAAAACCGATAAAAATTGCTGAGGTCACCAGTGCAGTTCCCAGGATAGATATATGAAAATCAATATTTAAGAAGAAGATATGTAATACGACCAGCACAGGGATAAGTATCATAAGACAAAAGATAGCATATATGATATATGTATTTTTTATTATCATACGAAAGCCAAGCTTTGCAGGATCGACATGCATTCCTTCATTGAATAAAGCATTTGCCAACAATAAGTCTTTGAACCTTACAGGTCTGTTCGATGTTTTAAAAATATAATTTAAGATTTTATCTTGTAACGGTGTGTCTTTTAAAAATTTCATAGTGACATTTTATCATAATTGTATTAATAATTTATAACAGTACCGAAATTTGTATTTACAAGAGATTTGTTTGGCCTGCCGATATAATATCCCTGTGCCATATCTACTCCATACCCTTTAAGTATCTCCAAAACTTCCGCACTCTCAACAAATTCAGCGATACTGCATATATTTAATGATTTGCAAATATTTACTATTCCCTGTATTATAGTTTTTGCATTTTCATCTATGAGCAGTTTTGAGATGATGCTGCCATCAATTTTTAGGATATCAGGTCTGATATGGATTAGGTAATTAAAGCTTGAATAGCCGCTACCAAAGTCATCTATAGCGATTTGTATGTTCATTTTTTTTAGGATATTCAATCTTTTCACAAAATTATCCATATCAGAGATCAGTGTATCTTCAAGTATTTCTATAGTTAATAAATTAGCATACTTTATATTTTCGCTTATCAGATCTTTAACATTTTCAAAAAGAGTATCATCAAAAAAGTCTCCAACATCAAAATTGACACTGACAGAGATATTATTTTTTTTGATGGTGTCAAAAGCTTCTAATAGTATACTTTTCGTTAAGGCTCTATAAACACCGGTTTTTTTGATCATTCGTAAAAATTGAGCAGGCACAAATACTCTTCCGTCTTTGCCGATGATCCTGACCAAAGCTTCATATTTTTTAATCTTGTTTGTTTTGATGTCAAGGATAGGCTGAAAATATGCACATAAACGTTCTTCTTGTATAGCCAAAGAAACTTCATCAATAAGAAGTATATGACTGTCTCCTATCTCTTCATTCAGTATGACTATTCTATTTCTGCCGCTAGTTTTCGCTAAATACAACATTCTATCGGCATTTGCTATAGCTTCTTCTAACGATATTTTATCAATAGTCGGGGGATTTATGCCCATAGATACAGTAACGTGTAAATTTCTTGTTTCTGCCCTTATGGGTTGTTTAGAAACAGAACTTAAAATCCTATTCGAAATTTCTCTTATCGTTTTTGTATCTACTTGCTTGTGTAATATTATCAGAAATTCTTCACCGCCATATCTTATAACGGCATCAAATATACGTGTAGCACTCAGTAATCTTTTTGCTATAGTCTCAAGAACTATATCGCCTACGTCATGACCGAAGTTGTCATTGATCCTTTTGAAATGGTCAATATCTACTATGATAATAGCACACTTGGAGAGATCTATATCTTTTCTTTTTTCATCAAGATAATGTCGATTATATAAACGTGTAAGTGCATCAATATTGGTTTTTTTCTGCTGTTTTAAATATAGATACATTTGAAATAGACTAAATATCAAAATAAAAACCATGAAGATTGATATGATCAATAAGAAATTGTGCAATGGTGTTACGACTTTCATGAGGTCAGTGTACTCTTTTGCCGAGATATCAAACGCTAGAATCGCTTCAATTTTATTTGCTTTTACTATAGGATAAAGATATGTTATCCAAAGATCAGATATGTTTTGTTGAGTTGTGTATATGGGCTTTTTGTTTTTTATTACTTCTGTCCAAAGAGGAGAAAGAGGATCAAACTTTTGATTTAATTCACCTCTTTGATTTAACTCTTTTGAACCATCTGCCAGATATCTCAGTTTGCCCTGTGAATCAGGATATATAAGATATACATAGCGGTATTGTTCATTAGAAAATAAAGAAAGAATATTTGTGATTCTTCTTTGTAATTTTTTACTCTCTTTTATGGTTTGAACCAGATTTAAAGGTGCTAAAGATTGTATCTGGGTTATTATATTTTCTCCAAAATTTTTAGCCCTCATAACCTCTATATTGGCAATTTCTTTGTTTGAACCGCTTAGTGACAAATCAGAATTTATATATAACCAAGTGATTCCTGAAGTTAAAAATATTAGTATTACAAAGTAAACGGCTATAAGCCTATTTTTTAAATTTATCATGATTATTCAACAAACCTATTGTACTGTTTTGATAGTTTTATTTTTTTGTCCTTTATGACTTTCGAATTTAAGATTAAGTTTGGTCTTCCTTTTTGCCAGAAGAAAGCAGCACAATCAAAAGAAAGCGCATTTTTATAGTCTTTGTAGCTAGTACTTATGACATATATAGGACTTTTTAGATCTTTAAATTTAGCAGAATCGTTTGTCAAGATAATATTGGCATCTTTTATTTTCGTAACTCTTTGTAGATTTTTATTTACATTAAAGACATCATTGAAAGTTTTATCTGCAACATAAAGCTTTATAATTTTATTCTTAATAAAAACCCTTGATATATTCTCTATTATTTTTGCCTTAATATCTGCCGTGCTACTTGCATAAGAATACACTACAATGATAATAGATAAAAGAAGTTTTCTCAAAATTGGTACTCGACTTTTAACCAAACTCTTCTATCTATAGAATCGACATTATTTAAGTAATTTGTAGTATTTGTTATAGAATTATATATATAATAATCACTTTTTAGAGCTTTCCCTAAGATATTTTCTGCTTTTACATATAAAGTTAACGGTCTTGAGTAGTGATAAGTTATAGAACTATTTAAATTCCAACCGTCATTTTGGATTTCTGGCCAGTGTTTATAGACCAAATCATTCGAAAAATCAAATTTGCCTATACTGTTCAAGATACTGATCATACCACCGTAGTAGTTACTTACTGAGCCTAAAGGATGATTTTCCTTATATATTCTATTAGTCCAAGCGTCCAACTCTATACTGTTGAGTGAATTAAACATATATTTATAGGTGAAATCTATAGTATCTATCGTGTTTGTTGATGTAAAATTTCTATATGCACTGCCATCAAAATAAACAGAATTCTTACCGATAGAATGATCCACAAAAATTGATGTAGTATATTTTTGAGTTTTATAGATTAACTCTGTCCCAAAAGCGATCTTCCTTGCTTTTTTGAGATCTGTTGTTTGATGATAAAAAACTCTATTATCAAATAGAATTTGCATAGTCGGCGTAACTTCTCCTACAAAGAAAAATGTTTTTGATGTCCATTTCTCGTTATTATAGATATACCCTAATCTACCCAAATAAGTTTTATAATCTTGGACATCGCCGTTTTCCGCAATATGGCTATATTTGATTGTACTTGTGACCATATTTGATTCATCTATTAGATAGCTGTTTTCAGCAAAAGTTGATAATATAAATTCCGAATTATAGTTTGCCGAGTTATTAATATGTATATTTCCAAAACGAAGATTCTCAAAGTTAAAATTCTTATACCTACTTTGAATTCCAATTAAAAGTTTGTTTTTATTTGTTTTAATAGTTTTATAAATCTGTGCATCGCTTATTCTTGCTGTCATATTTGCCCTATAATCTTGATAAGCGTATATGTAAGGAGGAGTTGTAAGAGACATAATGCCTAATATAGTTTTTGATTTTTCATAGTGATTGTTTCGATCTTGTGCAAAATTGACAAAAGCTTTTAATCCATTGTCGGTATTCTTATAATACAAACCTGTATAAAAATATGAAAAATCAGTATAGTTGGATTTTGGGTCCATGTTGAGACTATTTCCAATAAAATTATCTAGAGAACCTTTAACGATTTGTGTTTCAAATCTTAAATTGTCTTTTCTGATTTCTCCATAAAAATTTGTAATATCTTTATCTCTTGATAGTTTAGTCCCTTTGTAGTTGATGTGTTTTTTACCTAATTGTCTATTATTAATATATGCGAGATAAGAGAACTTATCTAAACTTTGAGCGCTATAACCGTATATATTTTTTGTGTTGTAGCTTCCAACTGTCATACCGACTAGATTTGTTTCTTCTCTTTTCGGGTCCTTTGTATAACATTTTATAGTTATTCTAGCTGTTTGGATTCCAAGAGTAGCAGATGGGATGCCCATATATATCTCTATGTGATCTATATAGTTCATACTTATCTGTCCAAACAGTCCTAAAGCATTTCCTCTGAACGGGGTCACAAGTTCTCGATCATTTATATATACTCTTATTATATCTTGCGGTTCTGGTTGGTATGGAATATAAAATGGACTGGTGCGTCCTTGGTTATCTTCATTGTATCTCAAGAAGGGGAGTTTATCTAATATTTCTCTTAATGTATGGATTTGCATACGATCTAAGTCTTGTCTTGTATATATCTTTAAAAAACCGGCACTTTCTTTTTTAGTTTGCTCTGAAAGATCTGATTTTTGTGCAAAATTGCTGAGTAGATTTGTTATATCTTCTTGTGCGTATATTATGCAGGTAAATATAAGTAATATAAATAAAACTTTTTTCATATTCATTTGGCAACCCACAAAGTATAATTAATCGTGAATACTAACATATAATGCATAAATATACATTTAATACATAATTAATCCTCTTTTGAGAGTATACGAAAAGATATATTATTTATGTTATTCTGTTATACCAAATATTTTTTCTTTGATTCTTTTATTTTGGAAATTTCTACCATGATGAAGCCGTCTACACAGTTTGAAAAATCAGGATCTATATTGAAATCATGGAAGTATACTCCTTCTTTTTCACATAGCTCGCTATATTGTTTGTATAAAACAGGTACGGATACATTCATGTTTCTAAGTGTCCTTCTTAAAACTTTAAAGTCTTCTTGATAGTTGTTTTTTATAAAAATATCCAAGAATTTTTTGTTTTCCATTGTCTGTTTATATGGATTTTTAGGAGTAACTAAATCTGATTTAATACCAAAATAAATAGTGTAAAAATATATAATCAACTCTTTTGCTATGAGAGGAAGAGATGCACTAAGGCTGACAGGACCGTACATATACTTTATCTGTGGATTGTTTTTGAGATAAGCTCCAATTCCATACCAGAGATAATCAAGGGCTCTGCTACCCCAGTATTTTGGTTGAACAAAACTTCTTCCAAGTTCTATTGAGTCATTTAGATAAGGTATGAAATTATCATTGAATTTAAAAAGAGTATTTGTATAAAATCCGTTTATTCCGTATTTTTCAAAGACTTCTTTTGCTATTGCAATTCTGTAAGCCCCTATGATCTCTAACTCTTCTTCATCCCATAGGATGATATGTTTGTAGTGCATATCGTATAAGTCTATATCTCTTCTTTTATTTACGCCTTCATTGACTTTTCTAAAACTTACTTCTCTTAATCTGCCTATCTCCTGAATTACCGCAGAATCTGCCTTGTACGTATAGAGATAGATCATTTTACCGTCATTTGTCTTGCCTAATACTTGAGAGTTTTTTAGTTCACTCTTTAGAGCCTGTTTATTTTCTCCATGGGCGATGGCATTTTGAGTTTGGAAGAAAAATTTTTTCCCTTTTTTAAGACCGTATAGATGTTTTTTATATAAATTTACCAGATATTTATCTTCTATCCCAGCAGGAAGGATATACTCATGAGGTATGATCTTGCCGATCTTTATATTAATATTTCTATCTTGTTGTTTAAACATTTCATCCGAGAGTAAAAGAGTGGAAAATGTCTTGTTTAATATAGATAGGGTATAAAATGTTTTTGAATTTTTTGCTTCCAGAAATACAGGGAGTATCGGACTGTTTGTTCTGCCTGCAAATTTTAAAAAACCCCTTTGCCATTTGCCGTCCTTTATGCCATAAGGAGTCATTCTACTTACTTCACCTGCCGGAAAAACTATGATGGCTTCTTCATTATTTAGGGCATCATATATTTTTTTTATATTATCTTTTGATTGTCTATTCTTAAAATTGTCTATTTTTATAAATAGTGAATCAAGAGAGTCTACGCCTGCTAAAAAATCATTGGCAATAATCTTGACGTCCTTTCTTATATTGCCTACCAGTTTCAGCAGACACAATGCATCTAATCCACCTAAGGGGTGATTTGCTATGATGACGACTCTTCCGGTGGATGGAATGTTTTCCATATCATTGTTTGAGTAAGAAAAATCAAATTTAAAATACTCTAAAACAGCTTCTGCAAATTCAAATCCTTTTAAGTGTTTATTTGAAAGCAAAAAATTGTTTATCTTCTCTTCATGTACAAGTTTTTGAGCTATTTTGATAAGAGGCTTTTTTATGATCGAAGGTTTGTTCTTTAATTTTGGAAATTTTTTTATAATTTCTTGTGCAACATCTACCATACTTACTTCCTATTTGAGTTACTTTTTCAAATATGATATAGTAAATTGATTACAAATTGATTACTTTATATAGCCGGAAAATATTTTTTTAGTTCTTTCTCTTGCTCTTTAAATGAGGGCATGAATTTTTCTACATGTAGCCAGAAATCTTTTTGATGATGCTTGTGCAGGATGTGAGATAGCTCATGTACTATGATGTATTCGATGCAAGAAAGTGGCAGTTGAGATAAGCTGGAGTTAAAACTTATAGAATTTCTTCCACTACAACTTCCCCATCTTCTTTTTGCTTTCCTATATTTTATCTCACTTGGAGTTAATGACATAATCTTCGAGTATTTCTCAACCAAAGGAGTTACGATCTCTTTAGTCTTTTCTTTGTAAAAAACTTCTATATTAACATTTTTATCTATTTTTATCTTATTGCCCAAAAACAGGATCTTTCCTTCATCGGCATATATTTGTTGAATACTCTGTTTTTTATCTAAAAATTTTGTTTTTTTATATATCCAAGAAGCTTTTTGGGCTATAATTTTTTCTATTTCTTCAATAGGGAAGTTTGGATTTTTTACGATAACCCCATGGTAGGGGTTTATCGTAATGTATAGATTCTTTAGTTTTTTATTTGTTTTAATAGTATAAAAAATTTTTTCATTATTGAAAATAAAATATTTTTTAATTAAACCAACCTTTTATTTTTTCAAAAACACCCTTAAAGGTGTCATCCTCAACTTCTTTTTTATAACCAAAACTATCTCCTAGCTTTTCAAGAAGCTCTTTTTGCTCGTTGTTTATTTTCTTAGGGTATTTTATATTTATCTGAGCGATCAAACTGCCGAGTCTATGGCTATGTACATTTCTAATTCCTTCGTTCTTAAATATAAATTGTTGTTTGTCTTTTGCCCCAAGCGGAATCTCTAGAGTAGTTTCTCCTCTGAGCGTTGGAATTTTTATACTCTCACCCAATGCTATTTGCGTAAAGAAAACAGGAACTTCTATGTATACGTCATCATTATGTCTCATAAAGTGTTCATCTTCTTTGACTTTTATTGATATATATAGATCTCCTCTTCTGTTCAGTTGATCGATATTTCCTTTGTTTGCGACTCTGATCCTATTGTCGTTGTCAACACCCTCAGGTATGTCTATATTGATCTTTTCTTTGACTTCTTCATATCCTTTTCCTGCACATTTAGTACATTTATTCTTTATACTTTTGCCTTGACCGCCGCATGTTGGGCAGGTTTGAGAATATGTCATGAATCCTTGACGATAGAAAACTTGACCTTTGCCGTTACAATCAACACAGTTTTGAACTTTTTTATCTTCGCTTCCTGTCCCATCACAATGAGAACAAGGTGTTTTATACTTGAATTTAATCTCTTTTTGACATCCAAAAGCTGCTTCGTTAAATTCTAATGTTACAATTTCTTCTTGGTCAAGTGCATATTTTTGGTCGTTTCTTCTACTCTCTCTTCCAAAACCACCTCCAAATCCTCCACCAAAGACTGATTCAAATATTGATCCTAGATCACCCATGATATCTTCATAATTCATATCTGAAAAATGGCTGAAACCTTGAGAATCCAAGCCTGCTTTACCGTATCTGTCATAAGTTGATCTTTTAGTCTCATCACTTAGAACTTGATAAGCTTCATTGACAAGCTTAAACATCTCTTCAGCCTCTTTATCACCTTGGTTCCGGTCAGGATGATATTTTAAAGCTTGTTTTCTATATGCTTTTTTTATCTCACCACTATCTGCATTTTTATCTATTTCTAGTATCTCGTAATATTCTAAGTCCAATTTATTTCTCTTTTCTTGTAGTATTTTTAGGATTGTGAATTTTATCAAAATTTGAGTTATTTATCAATGTTTGTTAAGGTGTATTAACAATTCATTCAGCCATTATTATGTATATTAACTTATAATTTCAATATCTAAAATATCACAATGATATTTAAAACAAGGAGAACACAATGAAGATGAAGTTTATGATCACAATGGCTATAGCCGGCGCTATGTCCGCTAGCTTATATGCAGGCACTATGAATACCCCTGCTTACGGGCCTGGCATGATGAATTGTCCAAATATGCCAATGAGAGGCATGATGCAGGGACAAGGTATGCAATCAAGAGGCATGATGATGCAAGGTCAGGGTATGATGAATTGTCCAAATATGCAGATGAGAGGCATGATGCGTGGTAATAGTCCGATGATGGGAATGCACAATGCCAGAGGTATGCGTATGTTCGCAGGATTGAATTTAAATAATGAACAAAGATACAAACTTTCAATTCTCCGAGATGAGATGAGACTAAATATGAAAAAAATGATGGGATACAATCGCCAAGGCAAGATGGCGGCATTTATAAGCGATAAAGGTTTTGATAAACAAGCTTTTGAAAAGTATGCCGACAATATGCATAAACATATGTTAAAGATCAAAGCAGATTATATGGAAAAGGCTTTTAAAATCCTAACAAAAGAGCAGATATCTGAATTAAAGAGTAATCTAACAAAATAATCTTCAATAACGGCATAGGAGATATCTCCTATGCAATAGCTTTCAAGGAGTTAAAATGTACGGTGGTGGATATGCAGGTGGATTCGGCGGTCATATGATGTTTTTCCCGGGTATGGGAATTTTACTTTTTATAGTTGTTCTTATATTGATGTATCTGTTTGTCAATTCTTTTCTGACAAATAGAAACAACAACAATAACAGAAGTACTGATAATGCTATTGAAATCTTGAGAAACAGATATGCCAGAGGAGAAATTTCTAAAGAAGAATATCTGTCGGCAAAAGAAATATTAAGTAAATAAAAATTATTGTAAAATAAAAAATCAATTTTCATAAAAGAGATTTTAAAGACAAAGAGCAAGTTCTCAAATTCTCTTTTATGATATAATTGTTGTGAAAAATTATACGATAGGTGACCACATGATAAATGTTCTTATGATTGAAGACGACACGGAATTTGCGGAGATTTTGAGTGAATATTTAGCGAAATACAATATTAAAATAACAAATTATGAAGATCCTTATCTTGGTTTGAGTGCCGGAATCAAAAAATATGATCTTTTAATATTGGATTTGACATTGCCTGGTATTGATGGATTGGAAGTATGCAAGGAAGTTGTAGAAAAATATGATATCCCTATCATCATCTCTTCTGCAAGAAGCGACATAAGTGACAAAGTTATAGGACTACAGATAGGGGCTGATGATTATCTGCCAAAACCCTATGATCCAAAAGAGATGTATGCGAGAATTCAAAGTTTAATCAGACGATATAAAAAATCAACAAATACAACAGAAACTGTAGGATCAAATGTAGATAGTGATTTTAGAGTTGATGAGAAAAGGCATCAGATATTCCTCAAAGAAGAAGCATTGAATTTAACACCTGCAGAATATGAAATATTATCATACATGATAAAACAAAACGGTTTTTCTATATCAAGAGAGCAGCTGGTTTACAATTGCAGCTCACTTAAAGATAAAGGAAGTAAAAGCTTAGATGTTATCATGGGAAGACTCCGAAGCAAGATCGGAGATAGCTCGAAAAAGCCTATATATATACACTCTGTGCGAGGGATTGGTTATAAGTTAGTAGGATGAAAGAACAATCACTAAGCACCAAAATTACCATCATTTTTGTTTTTTCTCTTGTTCTCCTTGGTATGTTTTTTATCCTTTTGCTGAAATATCAAGAAGAAATCAACACTGAACGTATGAAACAAAGACAATTTCAATCTATAAATTATCTTTTTACTCTCTATCGCAATAACTATACTCCACGAAATATAGAAGAGTATTTTCATACTTTTGATCTCAAAAAGGTTGATAATCCCAATCTAAAGCAAGCAGTTTTAGATCAAGGAACTATAATTTACAGAAAATCCATAAATCTAAATAGATTTACATCTATAGAATACAACGACAAATACTATCTTTTTATCGAAAATATCATGACTAATATATTGCTAGAAAGCACTAGTAATATAAAAAGTAGTGATAAGCAGCTTTGGATTGGTTTTGCGATTGCCTTGATTATCTTTATATTGATGTATGCTTCAATCTTGCGAAGTATCTCACCGCTTAAAGAACTAAGTTTGAAAATACGGGAGTTTGCAAGTGGAAATATGAGTGTTGATTGTAAAAGTGATCAAGATGACGAGATAGCTGAGGTTGCAAATGAATTTGATCGAGCTGTGAAGAAAATATCTGCCCTGATGGCTTCAAGGCAACTTTTTTTGAGAACTATTATGCATGAGTTAAAGACACCCATAGGTAAAGGCAGAATCGTTTCCGAAATGCTGGAAGATGAAAAATCTAAAAACAGATTGATCAAGATATTTGAGAGACTAGACATTCTTATAAGCGAATTTGCCAAAATTGAACAGCTTGTGTCCAAAAGCTACACTCCAAATTTTCAAAGATATAATCTTGTTTATATTCTAGAACATGGAATTGATCTGTTGATGTTGGAAAATGAAAAAAGAGATGAACATGTTATAGTAGATGTTCAGGATGAAATGATACTGTGGGCAGATTTTGAACTACTTGCTTTGGCTATGAAAAATTTGATGGATAATGCTATAAAGCACAGTCCTGATCACCAAGTAAAGGTAAGAAGCGAAAAAAATGCCATAATTTTTGAAAATAGAGGAGAAAAACTTTCTCTAGCCATAGAAGAATACTTCAAGCCATTTGTTTCCGGTAATATGGACAAAGGCTTAGGTTTGGGTCTTTATATTGTTAAAAATATAGTAGAATTACATGATTTTTCTCTAGAGTACAGTTACTCTGAAGAAATAAAAATACACCAATTTAAGATACTTACATGAAAAAAATAGACAAAAATTCAACTCCTGCGCTTTTTCAAATTATAGAAAATAGCGATACAGAAACTTCTGTTTTGTGCTTTAGTACGAGAAATTTAGCTTTGGACGAGTTCCAAGTTAAAGGAGACAGACAATGAAACACTCTGCGCAAAGCGCTAGCTTTAGTGCGAGGAATTTAGTTCGGGACGAGTTCCAAACTAAAGGAGACAGTTAATGAAACAATTAGAAAAATTCAATAATCTAGTAGAAGCATTTCAATCTATACCGACTGTTGGCAAAAAGTCGGCTATGAGATATGCGTATCACTTAGTATTAAATGATACTTTCTTGGCTATGAAGCTTGCAAATTCAATAGAAATTGCTGTCAAATCAATCAAAAAATGTCAAAATTGCGGGGCATTAAGTGAAAACGAGATATGTGAGATATGTCTGGATGAAAAACGTGACAATACAAAGATTTGCATAGTAGAAAATGCAAAAGATATATTGGTATTAGAAGAGTATAACTTATATGACGGAAAATATTTTGTATTAGAAAATGTAGAACCGGATAGTATAGATCATCTAAAAACTATAGCTAAAGATGGAGTTAAAGAAATTATATTTGCATTGACACCATCACTTTCGAATGATGTTGTGATTATGCATATAGAAGATAATCTTAAAGATATGTCTTTATCTTTTACGAAAATTGCACAAGGTGTTCCTACGGGCGTTCATCTTGAAAATGTAGATATCTTATCTTTGTCAAAAGCTATGGATTTAAGAGTAAAAGTATGATCTAGATCTTTGGATGGATCTCTATTTTCTTAGGATCAAACAGTTCGGTTGCTTTTTTTATAAAGGGATTATTCAAAATTTCTTTTGCATCTATCTCTTCTTTTCCGCTCATGACATGACCTGCAACACAGCTTCCTGAATTATCTTCTTGATTGTTGAGTGTGTTATTCTCATCTTCCTTTGGAGGCAGAGTCTGTTCTTGTGAACTTTCAAATTGTTCTTGAGGTTCATGCTGCTCTTCAGACAGATCTTCTTTTGGAGTTCCTTGTACCATTTTGATGGTAGTATTTATACCATAAACATTTTGAACAAAGTGCTTTATGATGCTAGTCGCATGTCTTAGCATTTTTTTGCAATCTTCGCTTGCATTAGAGCTTAAAGTCAGAGTCTCATCTTCAAAACTGATAAATGTTATATATCTTTCAAAACAGTTTCCTGTATCTAGATTTCGATCTTTCAATAAAGTTATCAGTCTGGCAAAATGATTTTGAGGCGTTATATCAGATTTTTCTTCTTTTGGTGTAGCGGCAACGGGAATATCTGATGTTATGGTCGATTCTTCTTTTTGCATAGGATGTCTAAATTTTTCATTTTCTAACTCTTCTATCATATCATCTATAGTTTTTATATTTGTTGCTTCTATCATCTTGAAAAATACTAAAGAGAGTATAAAAATATTGTCGGCATTTATATACAGCAAGTTTTTTGCTTCACTTAAAATTCTAAAAAATCTTTCACTCAGCAAGATAGAAAATCTACTGTCTTGCTCAAAAAATGCTGTTTTAAGATATGCTATAAGCTCATCTAAGACAACTTCACACTCATAGTTTTCTAACTCTCTTAAAATTGATAGAATCTTGTCTTTATCTTTAGACAAAATAGCATCAAATATGTATTCTAATTGCTTAGGGTCTAGAAGACCTAGCATAGAAGCCAGACTAGGTGCAGTTATATCAGATTTAGAAAAAATAATAGCTTGATCTAGCAAGGTCAGTGTATCTCTTAGCGAGCCATTTCCTGCACGGCTTAACATATGCAAAGCCTCTATTTCATAACTTATATTTTCTAAATTTAGCAGATGTGATAAGTGATTTACAACATCTTTTTCGCCAATTTGCTTAAATCTAAAATGTTGAGTTCTTGATAGTATAGTTGGTGGAAGTTTCATAGGATCTGTCGTAGCTAATATAAATTTAATATAAGAAGGAGGCTCTTCCAAAGTCTTTAAAAGGGCATTAAAAGCCTCTTTTGTGAGCATATGAACTTCATCTATTATAAATATTTTATATCTTGCTATATTGGGTTTGTATTTAGTATGCTCAATCAGTTCTCTGATATCATCAATCTTTCTGCTACTTGCAGCATCCATTTCTACTATGTCGATGTGTCTGTTTTCATTTGCCATCTGACAATTTTCACATACATCACATGGTGTTGAATTTGGCCCTTTTTCACAAATAAGAGCTTTTGAAAAAATTCTTGCAGTTGAAGTTTTACCGCTCCCTCGTAGCCCCGAAAAAAGATAAGCATGAGATAACCTGTCTTGATTTAGAGCAAGAGATAGAGTTTGCGTGACAGAGTTTTGACCAATAAGTTGCTCAAATGATTTAGGACGATATTTTAATGCAAGTACTTGTGACAATTTTCAACCTCTTTTAGTAATAATATACAGTATATCTTAAAACAAATTATAAAAAAATTATTTTTTCTAACTTTCGTTTATGGTTGAAAGCAATTCTGCATTATTATCTGTTTTCAACATTTTAGAGTATAAAAATTTGAGAGCTTCTATATCTTCCATTTGAGAGATAGCCGATCTTATAGCCCATATCTTTTGTAATGTTTCAGGATTAACTAGCAACTCTTCTTTTCTTGTTGCAGATTTCATTATATTTATAGCTGGATAAATTCTTCGATCAGAAATATTTCTATCCAACACGATTTCACTATTTCCTGTTCCTTTAAACTCTTCAAAAATAACTTCATCCATTCTGCTGCCTGTTTCTATAAGTGCTGTTGAGATGATAGTTAAACTTCCTCCGAATTCTATGTTTCTTGCTGCACCGAAAAATCTTTTTGGTTTATGTAGGGCATTTGCGTCCACACCTCCGCTTAGTATTTTCCCGCTTGAAGGTGTTACGGTATTGTATGCACGAGCGAGTCTGGTGATTGAGTCTAAAAGTATTACTACGTCTTTGCCCATCTCAACTCTTCTTTTTGCTTTTTCTATGACTAGGTTTGCAACTCTTACATGATTAGAGGCCGGCATATCAAAAGTTGAGCTATATACTTCTCCATTTACGCTTCTTTGCATATCTGTAACTTCTTCCGGTCTTTCATCTACCAAGAGAACTATGAGTTCGATTTCCGGATGATTAAAAGAGATCCCGTTTGCCAACTCTTTCATAAGCTCTGTTTTCCCGCTTCTAGGAGGTGCTACGATAAGTCCTCTCTGACCTTTTCCTATAGGGGTAAATAAATCTAACACTCTGCCGGTGATCTTCATCTTGTCATATTCCATTTTGATGCATTCTGTAGGATAAACAGGTGTTAGATTCTCAAAAAGAGGTCTTTTTCTACTGTCTTGCATAGGAAGATAGTTGATAGCTTCAATCTTTAAAAGAGCATAGTATCTTTCTTGATCTTTTGGTTGTCTTACTTGTCCTGTCACTATATCGCCGTTTCTTAATGCGAATTTCTTTACTTGTGTAGCACTTACGTATGCATCATTTGCACTGTCACTAAAATTTGTGTCAGTCGTTCGTAAAAAGCCATATCCTTCGTGAGTTATCTCTAATATCCCTGTAAATAGGATGAAACCACCTTTATTGACTTGAGATTTCAATATCTCAAACATTAAATCTTGTCTTTTTAGTTCATTTGGATTTTCAACATTGAGTTCAGTTGCTATTTCTACAAGTTTATCAAGTTCCATACTTCTTAAGTTTTCTATTTTGTAACCTTCAACAGGTACATGTGTTCTTGATTTACGATAATTTCCATTGCTTTTTGGTTTTTGGTTCTCTGAGGAAGAATTATTATTCATTTTGCCTTCTTTTTGTAGTTAATGTTTTTTGAAGCATACCTCTCCTGTTGGTCCGTTGAACTAAAATGAGAAGTATAGTTGCTTTTTGTAGTGACTTTATAAGAGCGAAGTGCTCTTGCTAATGTAACCGTAATTTTATAATAATGTAGGTTTTTTGTCAAGAAGTTTCAATAGTTTAGAGTAGGTAGAATTTTTGATGCCATAAGGTCAGTTATAATTTAGAAAGTCACGATATAATTACGCATATAGTTTTTGTTAATAAGGTATAGGTTTGATGCAAAAAAGACGCTGTGACCATTGTCATCTTGAATTTGACGAAAAGGTATTGATTAAAGACAGCAGTTTTGAAGATTCAACAAAATATTTTTGCTGCAAAGGCTGTCAAGGAGTTTTCCATCTTCTGAAAAGTGAAGGTTTGGATGATTTTTATAAAAGAGTCGGAAATACTGAACTTGAACCACCAAAAGAAGATCTTGGTGAAGTTGAAAAATTTGATCTAGAAGGTTTTAACAAAAAATATATAAAAAATAAAGACGGATTTTATGAGATTTATCTCATTATAGAAGGAATTCACTGCTCCGCTTGTGTCTGGCTTAACGAAAAAGTATTGCATCAAAAAGATGGTATAGTAGAAGCAAGCATTAATCAAACAAACAATAAAGCAAAAATCGTTTGGGATCCGGACACTATAAAACTCTCAGAAATCATACTTACTATCAGGAACATCGGCTACAATGCATACCCTTATGATCCTAGCATGCAGGAGATTCAGGCAAATAGTACTAGACGTGATTATTACGCTAGATTATTGGTCGGCGTTTTCACTACTATGAATATCATGTGGATCGCAATAGCTCAATATGCAGGTTATTTTACAGGCATGAAACTCGAAATAAAAAACATCTTGAATTTTGCAGAATTCGTACTAGCAACACCAACTCTTTTTTACACGGGTTCGGTGTATTTTAAAGGTGCATATTACGGGATAAAGAACAAATATGTAAATATGGATATTCTAGTTGCAACAGGTGCAACTTCAGCTTATATATACTCTTTATATGCGATGTTTTCTCAAAAAGGAGAAGTTTATTTTGATTCTGTGACTATGATCATAACTTTTGTATTTGCAGGAAAATATTTAGAAGTTTTATCAAAGAAAAAGGCTGTAGACAGGTTGGACAGTTTTAACAGCTCAGTCCCTACGGAAGTATTGGTCATAAAAAACGATGAAAAGATATTGTTAGGTGTAGAAGAAGTTAAAACAGGAGATATATTAGAAGTAAAGGCCGGTGAAAAAATTGTTATTGACGGCGTTATTATTGACGGTGAATCTTCATTTGATACTTCAAGCTTGACAGGAGAATCTACACCTGTTTTTTTGAAGACAGGAGATAAGATACTAAGTGGATATATCGCGCTAGATACTGTTTTTAGATATCGTGCGATATGTGATGTCAATTCTTCGGTATTGAGTAAAATAACTTCGTTATTAGAAGATTCTATGAATAAGAAACCACAAATTGAAAAGCTAGCAAATATCGTATCTGGTTACTTCTCTACTATTATTTTATTACTCTCTATTGGAACTTTACTATTTTGGTATTTTGGCGGAGAACCTTTTGAGCGCTCTTTAATAGTTGCAATTTCTGTTATAGTCATAGCATGTCCTTGCGCTCTTGGATTGGCAACTCCAGTTTCTACGCTTGTTGGTCTTGGGATGGCTGCTAAATCAGGTATCCTATTTAAAGAAGCTTCATTTCTAGAAACTATGGCGAAATGTGACGTATTGATGTTGGATAAGACCGGTACTATAACTTCCGGGAAACCCAAAATTGTGGATAAAGTATATTTAAAAGATTTTGACAGATCGCTTTTATATTCTCTAAGTAAAAATTCTACTCATCCTATAAGTAAAGCGATAGCAGAATATTTTGAGGAAGAAAAATTTAAAATAAAAGACTTGCAAAACATCAAAAATATCGAAGCAAAAGGCATAAAAGCCACTTATGAAGGAGCTACACTTTATGGTGGCAGCATGAGTTTATTATCTGAAAATGGTATAAAATGTAATAGCAGTTTTGAAGATTTTAGTCAATACTACTTTGCAATCAATAATGAAGTAGTGGCAGTTTTTGCATTAGAAGATATACCAAGAGAAGATGCTGCTTGGAGCATAGAAAATATCAAACACTTAGGTGTAGAAGTGATTATGCTGACAGGAGACAATAAGGAAGTGGCAAAAAAAATATGCAATAGAGTAGGAATAGAAAAATTTTATGCTTCTTTACTGCCTCAAGAGAAAGCTAATATAATAGAAGAGGCTAGAAAGAACGGTAAAAAAGTAGTCATGGTAGGAGATGGGATCAATGATGCTTTGGCACTTTCAAAAAGTGAGATAGCTATAACTATGGGTAGTGGGGCTGATATAGCTCTAAATGTAAGTGATGTCGTACTTATAAATAATTCATTTGAGTCACTGTATTACTCATTCTTGATCTCAAAGAGGACATTTCGTATCGTTAAAGAAAATTTATTGTTATCATTTTTGTATAATGCTATAACGATACCACTTGCTATGGCAGGATATGTGATTCCGCTGTTTGCAGCTTTATCAATGTCACTTAGTTCATTGATAGTTGTAGGAAATTCTATGAGAATCAATATGATTAAGACACCAAAAAGAAAATAATGATCATACTAAATGTTGGAGGAGACAGTTAATGAAAAATTCTCGCCAAGGGCGAAGCTTTAGTGAGAGGAATTTAACTTGGAACCTGTCCCAAGTTAAAGGAGACAGTTAATATGAACAGTTGGGTTATAGCCATGATGCTTGGGGCATCTATAACGCTTGGAGCTTTTGGACTTTGGGCACTTATTTGGGGTTTAAGAACAGGTCAATTTGATGATCAAAATAAATTTCTGGATGGAGCTTTATATGATGATGAGGAATCTTTGCAGGATGCTGTTATGTTGGAAGAAAGAAAAAAGAATATAAAAGAAAGAAAGGCAAAAGAAAAAGGATATGGACCGCCTGATTAGACTATTTTAGTTTTGAGATATATTCTGCTACTGCTTTTATCTGCTCTTCGTTTAGTTTTGAAACTTCTTTATTCATGACTTTTGCAAATTTATCTACTCTAGACATATTTTTAAATATTTCTAATACTGCAATAGTTTGTTTTGCCGGTGCACCGGCTATCTTTGCAGATTTACCGAAAGCTTTATGTTTCCCGTCTATGCCATGACATTTTGCACATTTGTTAAAAATAACAGCGCCATCATATGAAAAAAGTGAAGTACTTGTAAAAATAAAAAATAAAAAAATGAGAGTTTTCATTTTTGTATCTCCTTGCAAAATGTGGAGAATTGCTTTTGGGCAAAGACAAAGTATGCAAAAGGCGGGTATACCCGCCAAAGTAAATTACTTACCTACTGTTTTTGAAAATTCTACTAAATCGTCATCAGAATATTTAGATACTTGACCTTTCATAACACCTTTCATAGCGCCACCGAAAGTACCAGCTTTATATCCTTTAAGTGCAGTTGCAATTTCTGCATGAGTCATATCTTTTACAATTTTTGATACACCAAGTGCTTTTTTCTCGAAGTTTTGTCCATGACAACCTTTACACGTTGCAACATTAACATCTGTGTCTGCTGCCATTACTGCTGAGCTTGCTGCGAAAACAAGAGCTGTAGCCATAATTATCTTTTTCATACGTTTCCTTTTTTTTAATTTGGTCATAATTTTATCATGTATATCTTTAAATTTTCTTGTAAAACTTTGTTTTTTCTTAGATTAGTTGGCGTTTATTTATTTAAATGTTTTTTTTAATCCTCTTTAAGATAACATCACGTTATACATACTTTATTTAGGGAATTGTCTTGTTGAAAAACTTTTTTATATTATGTTTATTTTCGATTTTTTTGTATTCGTCAAACTATCCTATATGCACAGCTAGAAGGTTTAATACCGAAGTTGCAAGGGCTCAAATAGAAAAGATATTGGACATAGAGCCGGAGAATGTAAAGTGTTTGTTACAGTTGGCAAACATATATCTCAAAAAGGGTAAATTGACAAAAGGTTTTGAAATTCTGACAGATGCATATGGGATAGATCCAAGTATCGTTAAAAACAGCGAGATAGCAAAAATCATACCTTTTGCTCTGCAGGTTACAAAACTCAGGAAAGAAGCATTAAAAACAAATAATTTTATTTATTGGAATAAATTGGCTGATGGGTATTATGAATTGAGTATTTTAGATGAAGCTATTATCGGGTACGGTAAAAGTCTGAAGATCAATCCTCATCAAGATAAGATAAGATTGAAACTGGCACTTGCATACAGACAAAATGGACAAATATATAGCTGTATAAGCGAAGTCAAAAAAGTACTTTTACATAATAAAGAAAATTTTTACGCAAATTATTACATGGCTAAGATATTGAAAGAAGATTTTCAAAATCATGCTGAGTCAGTGAAATATTTTAAAATCTCACGTAGGCTTTTAGAACAACACAAAAAAGATATCAAGTATATTGATTATACCCATATATTAAATGATATTTCCAAAGGTCTTATGGAGAAGTAAAATGAACAAAGCTGTTTTTTTAGATAGAGACGGGATCATAAACGTAGATAAATCATATGTCGGACAGATCAAAGATTTTGAATTTTCCTCAGGTATCTTTGAAGTTTTGAAATATTTGCAAAGTTTGGGTTACAAGATCATTATTGTCACAAATCAATCCGGTATAGGAAGAGGATATTATACGAAAAAAGATTTTGAAAACCTTACAGACTGGATGATTGAAGAGTTTGCTAAGAAAGATATCCATATTTGTGAAGTTTATTATTGTCCTCATGTACCTGAAGAAAATTGCGAATGTCGCAAGCCAAATGCTCAGATGTTAGAAAGTGCCATAAAAAAATATGATCTTGATACAGATAATTCTTGGATGATCGGCGATAAACCAAGTGATATAGAAGCCGGACTAAAAGCAAATATTCCAAATACAATCTTTATAAATACTACTGTAAACCAAACTGCTAAATACAATGCTAAAACAATTTTGGATATAATAAATATCATCAAAAAATAAGGACAATTGTGACATATAGCGATATAGATTTTAACAATAAGTCTATCCTGATAACCGGAGGAGCCGGTTTTATAGGTAGTAACCTGGCTTTTTATTTTCAAGAAAAATATCCTTTATCTAAGATCATAATATTTGACAAATTTAGAAATGAAGAAACATTTGAAAATGGAAATCTCAAAAGTTTCGGGCATTTTAAAAATCTGCTTGGTTTTAAAGGTATCGTGATAAGCGGAGATTTGAACAACCAAGATGACTTAAATAAATTACACGATTTTAACTTTGATTATATATTTCACGAAGCCGCTATAAGCGATACAACAGTATCTGATCAAAAAATTATGATGGACACCAATGTTTATGCTTTTAAAAAGCTTCTTGATATGGCAAATAATATGAATGCTGCTATGATCTATGCCTCAAGTGCTGCTACATATGGAAACAGCGATAAATTCAGTATAGGATGTGAAAGCCCAAATAACGTTTATGGTTTTAGCAAGCTTATGATGGATAATTTGGCTAGAGAATACATGAAAAGTTCCTCAGTACCTATAGTAGGTCTTAGATATTTTAATGTATACGGCGAGAGAGAGTTTTTTAAAAATAAAACGGCATCAATGGTATTGCAGTTTGGACATCAACTTTTAAGCGGAGCAAATGCAAAACTCTTTGTAAAAAGTGATACTATCAAAAGAGATTTTATATATATAGAAGATGTTATACAAGCTAATATAAAGGCTTGTAACCCCAAAAAAAGCGGTGTTTATAATGTGGGAACGGGATTTGCCAGAAGTTTTCAAGATATCGTCAATATTTTAAAGAATGAATTAAATATCAAAAGAGATGACATTTATATACCAAATCCATATGAAAAACAGTATCAATTTTTCACAGAAGCTGATATTAGTTTAAGTAGAGAATTTTTAGATTATGATCCAATGTATACACTTGAAAAAGGTATAAAATCATATATTCCTGAAATTAAAAAAATTTATGAAACTGAAGTAAGTCATGGATAGGCTAAAAAATCATATGCCAAATATTTTGGTCATAGGCGATTTGATGATGGATCACTATCTATGGGGAAAATGTGAGAGAATATCTCCCGAAGCTCCTGTTCAAGTAGTAGAGATAAGCAAAGAAACAGTAGTTTTAGGAGGTGCCGGTAATGTCATCAATAACCTCATCACACTCGGAGCAAAAGTTAGCGTCATGAGTGTTATTGGGGATGATAGCAATGGAGAAGAGATATTAAGTCTGCTAGATGCTTCCGGAGCAGATTATACGTATATCATAAAACAAACAGGACGAAAGACGAGTAAAAAAAGTCGTGTTATAGCATCTCATCAACAGATAATAAGGTATGATTTAGAATCAAAAGATGACATAGATAAAGAGAGTGAAGAGTTACTATACAAAAATTTTGAAAAAAATTTAGATGAATTTGATGCTATCCTTTTATCTGATTACGGCAAAGGTGTGCTAAGTGAATCTTTGACTCGAAGGATCATAAAATGTGCAAAAGAGAGTCAGAAACTCATTTTAGTGGATCCAAAAGGAAGCGACTATGGTAAGTATAGAGGTGCAACGATTCTTACTCCAAACAAAAAAGAAGCTTCTATTGCCACAAATATTAATATAAAAGATGATGAGAGCTTGAAGAAGGCAGGAGAATTACTCAAAAATTCTCTGGATTTACAATACGCGATCATCACGCTCTCCGAAGACGGTATGGCGATATTTACCGATACTATAACAAAAATTCCAACTGTTGCAAGGGAAGTCTATGATGTCACTGGAGCCGGAGATACCGTACTTGCCTCTCTTGGTTTTGCACTGTCTTCCGGACTAGATATTAAAAGCTCTGCGATTTTTGCAACAAATGCCGCAGCCGTAGTAGTAGGCAAACTTGGAAGTGCAACTGTGAATTTGGACGAGATTGACTTGTATGAGCAAAGCCTCAGAAGTGCTAAAGCCGGTAGTAAGATAAAGACAAAAGAAGAGATCGTTAAATTGTTAGAGAATTTTAAAGATAAAAAAATAGTCTTTACAAACGGTTGTTTTGATATCTTGCATGTAGGTCATGTAAAGTATCTGGAGATAGCAAAAAGCTTTGGTGATATGCTAATCGTGGGTCTAAATTCCGATGCTTCAGTTAAAAGGCTCAAAGGTGAGAGTAGACCGATCAATCCACATCATGATAGAGCTTATGTCTTAAGTGCATTGGAATCGGTAAGCTTTGTGGTTGAGTTTGAAGAAGACACTCCTTACGAGCTTATAAGTGCCATACGACCGGATGTTCTGGTCAAAGGCGGCGATTATAAAGGCAAAGAGGTTGTAGGAAGTGACATCGCCAAAGAGGTTCGTTTAGTTGATTTTGTTGATGGGAAAAGCACGACAAGTATAATAGAAAAGGCACGATTATGATGGACATGATACAGCGCGAATTGCAAGCGCATAAAGAGACGATAGAGCGAACGATAGATGAGCTGCAAACACACATCTATACCGCTTGCATCATAGCAAGTGAAACGATCAACAATGGTGGAAAAATCTTGCTTTTTGGGAACGGTGGAAGTGCGGCAGATGCACAACATATCGCAGCGGAGTTGAGCGGAAGATACAAAAGAGAGAGAAGAGGGCTTCCAGGGATCGCTTTGACTACAGATACTTCGGTCTTAACCGCTGTCGGCAATGATTATGGCTATGATAGAGTATTTGACAGGCAGGTAGAAGCATTGGCACACGAAGGAGATCTACTGATAGGCATCTCTACAAGCGGAAATAGTAAAAATGTTTTGAGGGCCCTTAGTTTAGGTAGACACTTAGGATGTAAAACTGTCGGATTGAGTGGAAGAGACGGTGGAGCTATGAATGAATTTTGCGATATCAATATCGTTGTTCCAAGTGATGACACGCCTAGAATACAGGAGATGCATATACTTATAGGACATACTATCTGTCAAGCGATAGATGATTTTCTAAAAGAGTAATAACTTCCTGTGCTTTGATGCTTTTCATACATTCATGTGTTTTTATAGGGCAGATTCTTTTCATGCACGGGGCGCAATCTAGATCATGTGAGATTAGATATCCGTTTGGATTTTCCCATTGTGATGTTTCTGTATATATTGTCGGTCCAAAGAGTGCAACAGTCGGTACTTTATAAGCTGCGGCACAATGCATCGGACCACTGTCGTTTGTGATAAAGAGATTAAGACCTGCTATCTTTTCTATAAGTTCTGTTATTGAAGTTTTGCCTGCCAGATTTGTGACGTGAGCATTTGAGATTAGTTTCTCTACTTCATTTGCGATCTCTTGTTCGTTTGGCCCACCAAAGATCACGATATCATAATCTTTTGCAAAGTGCTCGGCAACTTTGGCAAACTCCTCAGGATACCATCTTTTGGCACTTCCGTAAGTAGCTCCTGGGTTGATTCCTAAAGTAGAACGGTTATAAAGATGCGGTATTTGGTAGAGTTTTAAACTTTGTGGCTCCAAGATAACATTTAGGGCTTTGGATACAAAGGTTGCGTATTTTTGAACTTGATGTCCGTTATAGGTATTTTTTTTATACTGAAATTTTTGCTTTGCATTTAAGAACCATAAAAAAACTTTTGAGGTAAAAGAGCTTCTAAAGCTGAAGGCCAGATCAAAGGTCCCTAACGTTTGTGCAGTTTTTCTAAGCCATAGCAATCTACACTTTGATTTTTTGCTTTCATCTATTTTTATCTGTTCACAATTTGGGTGAGATTTTAGAGCTTCGGTGGAAACAAAAGAGCCAAAAAATACTATCTTGGCATCAGGATAGATTTTGATGATTTCTTCTATGGCAGGCGTACTCATCACACTATCTCCAAGCCAAGTCGGAACTTCTATGAGTATTCTCATGATAGCGTTTGAGCCAGATATTTGTCGATGCCGTTTTGACACCACATAAGTTTTTTGTCTACGCTCTCTTGCAATATTTCATCATTTTTCTCTAGCATTTTTCTGCTGTTTTCTTTGTGATATAGATGAAATGCCACTGCATTAAAACGAAGATTTTGTCTTTGTATCCCTGAATTTAAAAGTCGAATAGCAAATTCACTGTCTTCTCGACCCCAGCCGATAAAGTCTTCATTGAAGCCATTGACTCGGATGCAGTCTTCTCTAAAAAAAGCAAAGTTGCAAGTTTTGATGCCTCTGAGACTTTGTGATTTTTTAGAGAAAATTTTACTTAAAACATTTGAATGGATAGCATTTTTTCTGTTGCTGATACCGCAGGATAACCATGAATTTTTGAGTACTTTACCATCAAATATCTCTTTTGTTTTTGCTTCTTTTACAAGTACTCTTGAACCTTGGGTGAAGTACCCATCTTTGGCAAATTTCAAATGATCACTGATAAAGTTCTGCTCCAAGATCATATCTCCATCGACCAAGACGATGTATTTGCAATGAGATCTTGCTATGGCCTTATTACGGCTTGCAGAAGCTCTAAAACCTTCATCTTCTTGCCAAGAATGGATGATATTTAATTGTGGATTTTCAAGAGAAAATTTCTCTATCAAGGCTTTTGTCGCATCAGTACTTCCATCGTCTGCGATGATGACCTCATCAGGGATGTGAGTTTGTCTGAGTACACTTTTTAAGGTTTGTTCCAGTGCATCGGGCCAATTATACGTTGTGATGATGAGGCTGCACGTCATTTTTTATTTTCTTCATAAAGTTTGATATATTTATAAAAAACACCGTTTGCATTGGACGTTGAGATCAGTAATCCAGCATATCCGTATAAAAAGCCTTTTTGGAAAATATAATTTTTAAAAAACATAAAGAAAGCTCTAAAAAAGGCTTTAGCCGGTGACGATGATTTTTGATTTTTGTGCTCTTTTGCATAAAGTGTAGAGTACTTTTGCATCTTTTCTATGAGCTCTTGTGCACTATCAAAAGAGTAGTGCTTAAAACTGTTTTTTAATTTCACTATTTCTACTTGAGGGTTTATCATGATACTTTCATGTACTTGTTTGTCGTTAAATTTTGTGATATTCTTATTGAACAGACGGAGCACAAAATCATCTTCCCACCCACAGCATTTTATGAGCTTTTTGTTATAGTAATTGTCTCTTAGAATGGAATAAATTTTGTTGTTCGATAAGTGTAAATTCAGTATCTCATCAACTAAGGCATCATTAAGTATCTCGTCACTGTCAACTGAGAGTATCCAATCGTTCGTTGCATAAGAGAGGGCAAGATTTTTTAGCGGACCGAAGCCTATGAACTTACTCTCATAAACTTTGACATTTTTGAATTCTTTGGCGATTTCTATGGTGGCATCTTCTGAGCCGTTATCCAGCAGTATAATCTCATCAAATCTTACAAGTGCACTCAAACACTCTTGTATATATTTTTGTGAATTTTTTGCCAATATAGTTACGGTTATTTTGTTAGACAATTTTTTACCTCGTCAAAGATTATTTCAGGCGTGATATTTTCTAAACACTCACTTTTACCCAACCCCTTGCAGCCGTTTTGATTGCACGGGACACAAGGCATATCGGCTTGAATAATAGTAAAATTACCGTATTTTGTCAAAGGCGGCGTATCGACACTTGGGGCATAAGCCAGTTTGGCATTGAAAGGAGACCACTGTGTGACTCCGTTTGGACCGTAGATCGCGATGAGATGCTTGTCAAAAGATGCCGCTATATGTGTATTGAGCGTGTCCATGCCGATGTGCACTTTGCATTGTGAGATCAAGTGATACAACTCTTGCAGTGATGTCTTTGTGATGAGGTTCAAGATTTTGTCATGTTGGACTAAAGCCTCTGAAATATTATGATTGATCGCATCATTGCCACCTGTGATGACAATTTTGATGTTGAGCGTCACGAGTTTTTCCAGCAGAGTATTGATGTTTTTGATGGGATAGGTTCTAAATATAAATTGAGCACTTGGGTGAAAAATCATATAATCATCACTTTGTAAACCAAATTTTAAAAGAGTCTTTTTGCACTTGTCTTCATCGATGTGGGGTGCATAATCATAGCTTTTTATGTTGATTCCAAGTAGTTTCAAAGGCTCAAGGGTATTGTATATCATGTGCCTTCTTAGATCAAATTTATAAAATTTACTCAATAGTACTTTCTTCCACCATGATTTTTTATTTTCAGGATCCACGGCGCTGATAGAGATCTTTGAAGCAAGGACGGCATACAAGATATTTCTATCGGTTGCTGTGAGGCTGATACAGAGATCATACTTTTTATAGATACGCCTGATGATGCTTAGATCTTGTGAGAGTGAATTCTTTTTATCGTGCGAAAATACAAGAATTTCGTTGATGTGTTTCAGAGTTTTTGCTATAGCCAGAGTACCTTCATCGACCAGCAGGTCGATTTTTGGATTTTGATAATGTTCATGCAAGGCATTGATCAAAGCGGAACTTAGAAAAACATCGCCGTTAGAGCGTCGTATGATGATGAGTATTTTAGATATATTCACTGTCAAAATCTTTATACAAAAACGAACTAAAATAGACAAACAATAATGTTGTGTAATGACCCAAAAGATAGCTATCACTTAACATAATGACCAAAAATAGTACAGGAAGCGCCAATCGCAATGGTTTTAACTCATTATTCTCCAAGGAGATCTTGATCTGTATATAAAAAATCGCCAGTAATGAGAGCAATCCAAAAATTCCAAATTGAGCCATCTCTAGTATATACATGTTATGTGGCTGAGAAGGAGCTGTAGCGGTTGGCGTATTTTTGTGATTGATCTTTTTATATTCGTTTGGGAAATCTCCTGTACCTACTCCAAAGATCGGATTGTTTTTGATGATCTCCAAAGAGTTTGTGAGAAAAGTCAATCTTAAACCTACACTGGTGTTTGGATCTTGCTTGAAATTCTTTGAATTTTTGATGGCCATATCTACTCTATCATGAAATATCTTGCTTGAATTGTATGCTAAAGTAAACAAGAGAGGGATTGTAATCACAATGATAAAGAATGCTTTTGTAAGATTTTTTCTAAAATAAAGAAAAATAAAAACTACAAACATCGTAAAAAATCCAACTTGTCCGGCGCGCCCACCCGTGATGAACATGTTCGCACTCATCGTTATCATAAATACTACAGAGATGATTTTCTCAACAAAATTTGTGTAGTTTCTCTTGAAGAATGTTAAATAAGCCAGTAAAAAGATACTAAAAGCCAGTAGAGGATTGTAAGATACATGTGTGATGAAGGGTGTAGGATCATAGATCGTGGCATTGAGCATCGGTGGAACAATCTTGAAAAAAATCAGATATGATAAAAGTTCCGATATACTCATAGCAAGCAAAAATGAAAAGATATAGTATTTAATATGTTCCTTTTTGACTATCGTTATGAGAATCAAAGGTAAGAGTATGCGCCACTCTTTGCCTATAATATGCTGTCCCCATTTCATATCAGATGTCCATAAGAGACCCACAACTTGCAATACAAAAAAAGCGATAAAAGTATATATAATTGGATTATGCTTTATTATTTGATATTTGTTTATGAAATTCCCCTCTAGAATCCAAGCTAGTAAAATCATGCCTAAAATGATAGTAGAAACTGAGATAGACAAAGGTAATGAAAAACCAAGCAAGATTACTAAGTAACTGTTTATATCTCGGATATTTTCTTTAAAGGGTCTACTCTTGTTATAAAAACTCATTTATATAATTCCTCGTATTGATTTTTCCAACGCCTGTGCAGCCAAAACCACTCATCGGGCTTTTTCTCTATTGCTTTTTGGGTTACATCTGCCTGTGCTTGAACACTTTGTCTTATATCTTCGTCTATGTCAGCTGTTCTTTTGGTCACGATAGGATCATAAAAAGTAATATCATAGGTTTTATAGTCGTTAGTCGTGATAAAAGCAGGTACAATGATTGCACCGGTCTTTCTTGCAATAAGAGTAGCTGAAGGAGTATGACGTGCAAGTTTACCGAAAAACTCTATCAATATTCCGTCTTTTTCACTTGTATTTTGATCGACTAAAAGACCAATGTTCTCTTTATTTTTGATTGCTCTTAGTAATCCTTTCATCGCGCCTTGTTTTTCTAACATATGTACGTTGAATTGTTCTCTATTGTTTTGTAGTATCTGGTTCATTCTAGGAGAATCTAGTTTTCGTCCGACTCCCCATAAAGTACCCAGAGATGCCCCTACAAAAAGTGGTAAAAGTTCCCAATTCCCATAATGAGCCGTGATAAATATTATGTTTTTACCACTATTCTTAGCTTGTAAGTATTTGTCTTTATTATGGACATTTACTTTATTTAGTAATTGTTCTCCCGTTATATTTTGATTCTCTACGAAATCTCTCAAATTGTAAAGTAGATTTTTATAACATTTTTTTATAATACGGGTTTTTTCTTCTTCACTCATACTATCCTCATATGCCAAATCAAGATTTACCCGAGCAATCTTGCGATGTTTTTTATCAAGCATATAGGCGATTTTTGCCAAGCAGTTTAAGACAGCATTTGTTATAAATGTAGGTGTATATTTAATGGTCAAAACAAAAATTTTGAAAACCGTGAGATAAAAATAATCTAACATTCTAAAAGATCCTTGGCTATCTCTACAATTTTTTTAGGATCAATTTCTCTGATGCAGAAGTCATTTTTGTTTAAAGCTTTGGCATCAATGTCTTTGTTACAATTTATGCTTTTGTTTTTATCCGTTTGAAGCATATTTCTCTCACTTGGAGTAGGACCGAATATTGTTATACTAGGTCTGTTCAGTGCCCATGCCATGTGTGTTGGTCCGCTATCTGCTCCTATCACCAAGTTAGAGTTTGATATGACGCTTTTTAACTCATCCAAGCTAAGTTTAGGAAGCATTTTTGCCTCACTGTTTTGACAAATGAACTCGGCATCTTTTTTCTCTTTTTCATTTCCCCAAGATACAAATGTTTCGACATTTAATGCTTTGATGATGCTTATGAAATGCTCTTTTGGATATACTTTGCTCTCCCATGACGAACCTGTGATGATAAGTAGCCTTGGGTAGAAGACAGATTTGATGTTTGAAAACAAAAACGGCACTTTTTTCTCTAAATCCGGCATACTAAAGGCAAGTGCGCATGACACAAGTTTGATATTTCTCTCAATCACATTTTCTTCATAAGGAATGTTGAACTTTTTTGTATAAAAGAGGGATGCCGCAGGTTCTCTCAAGCCTATTTTATCAAAACCTATAACATCTTTGCATAAGATTCTTGAAACTATGGCTGATTTTATCAATCCTTGCAGGTCGATAACGAAATCATAACAGTTTTGCTGAGAAAGTTGTTTTAATTTTTTGTATTCACTTAAAAAGTTTAATTTATTGTTTTTGAGTTTTAGTTTATATATATTACTTATTTGTGGATTGTTTTCTAAAATTCCGCTAAATCGTTCTTCAACGAACCAGTCAATAGTTATATTTTTATCATATTTTTTTATGTACTGCAAAACAACCATAGCATGGACAATATCTCCAAGAGCAGAAAGTTTTACGATTGCTAATCTCATATGATTTTTTATTCCTTTTCTAATAAGCTATAATTGTACAAAAATAAAGATAAAGAGGTGCTAAATGATATGTGTTTTTGACATTGAGACCATCCCTGATGCAGAACTGATAAGAAAAACTTTACATTTTGAGGGTGATGATGTAGGAGTTTCAATTCAAGCTATGCAAGAGCAGGAAGCTCAAAGCGGTAGCAGTTTTTTGCCGCTTCCTTATCACAAGATTATTGCAATAAGTGCCGTGATAGCAGATGATTTTGGGATTTTTAAAAAAGTCAGTTCCATTGAAGGTGAAAGTGAAAAAGAGATGATAGCAAATTTCCTTGCTTTTTTGGACAAGCAAAATCCTAAACTCATCAGCTTCAATGGAAGAAGTTTTGATGTGCCTCTTTTGATGATTAGAGCTATGAAGTATTCATTATCATGTCCCGCTTATTTTGAAGTAGAAAACAGTTCGCTTAACAAAAGCAAATGGGATAATTATCGCTATAGGTTTTCCAATCGGTTTCATATTGATTTGATGGATCATATCTCTGAATTTGGTGCAACAAGAGGTCTGAAACTTGATATTCTTTGTTCAATGATCGGAGCACCTGGCAAGTATGACGTTCACGGTTCGGAAGTAATGGAACTCTTTTATGAAGATAAAATAGAAAAAATCAAAGAGTACTGTGAGAGCGATGTATTAAATACCTATTGGTTATTTTTAAAATATGAACTTCTTAAAGGTAACCTGACTATAGAGGATTTTAAAAGAAGCTTGGATATAATGAGCAATAAATTAAAAGAAGATAAATCTTACACAAAAGTTTTCAAGGAAGCAATCAAAAATGACATCAATCTTTAGAGAATATGATATCAGAGGTATCTACGAAAAAGAACTAAATGAAAAAACTACCAAACTGATAGGACATTTCTTAGGAAAAATAGTTACAAAGCTAGGCGGAGTAGTAGCAATAGGATATGATGCAAGAAGTCATTCACCCGTACTATGCGAGTATCTAACAAGCGGATTTAATAGCGCAGAATGTACGGTTTTAGATATGGGGCTTGTAGCAACTCCTGTGAATTATTTTAGTAATTATCAAAATTTCGATGGTTTGAATCCTCAGGCTAGTGTCATGATCACGGGATCTCATAATCCAAGCGAATATAACGGTTTCAAGATCACGATAGGTAAAAAACCTTTTTTCGGAGAAGATATTTATGCTCTTGGAAGAGAAGTAGTCTCCAATCTAGGTATGCAGATCAAAGATAACACCCAATCGATAAAAATAGATGCAAAAAATAGATATATAGATTTTATGATACGAGAATTTGAACATCTTAAAGGATTTGATAAAAAGTTTGTTATTGACTGTGGAAACGGTGTAGCAGGAACTGTGATAACAGACATATTTGATAGGCTTGGATTTGATTATAAAGCTCTTTTTGTAGAACCTGATGGAAATTTTCCGAACCACCATCCCGATCCTACTGTTGAAAAAAATCTGATTGATATAAAAAAAGAGTTGAAAGATGATTGCCTTTATGGTTTTGCATATGACGGGGATGCCGACAGATTGGCATTTTTGACACAAAAGCATAATGTTAAGGGTGATATTATGGCTATTTTATACTCAGAAAAGATGAAAAAACCTGTAGTCATAGGTGAAGTCAAATGCTCACAGATCATGTACGATATAATAAATTCATATGGTACAGCTATTATGTACAAGACAGGTCATAGTAATCTGAAAGTTAAAATAGCAGAATTAAATGCGGATTTTGCTGCAGAAGTAAGTGGACATCTGTTCTTCAATGATAGATATTTTGGATACGATGATGCTTTGTATGCAACGCTTAGAATGATAGAGCTTATTAAAGATGGTTTAAATGTTGATGAGAAGATTGAATCTTTGCCAAAAGTTTTCTCAACCGAAGAGATCAAAGTAAAGACAACGGAATCAGCCAAATTTGCTTTAATAGATATGATCAAAGAGTTGTTGAAAAATCCACCTAAAGATTTTCCTCATATAAAACAAATTATAACAATAGATGGTGTGAGGGTGGTATTTGAAGATGGATGGGGATTGATTCGAGCTAGCAATACAACTCCTATACTCGTAACAAGATTTGAATCAACCGATGAAGAAAAAATGAAGATTTATGAAGAGAAGATGAACGAGTTGATTGCAACAGCAAAGGAGAAACTAAAATGATAGCCATAGTCGACTACAATATGGGAAATCTTAAAAGTGTATGTAACAGTTTTGAAAAGTTAGGTGAGAAGGCTGAAGTAGTAAGTGATTGTGACGCGCTTAAAAAATATGACAAGATCATATTGCCGGGTGTGGGTGCATACAAAGATGCCATGGAAAGTTTAGATAATACGGGGATGATAAAAGCTGTAAGAGAATTTGCGAATTCCGGCAAACCACTTCTTGGTATATGCTTGGGTATGCAACTCCTATTTGATCGAAGTTGTGAATTCGGAGAGACTAAAGGTTTGGGATTGATTGAAGGAGAAGTAGTTGAATTTGACAGATCAAAAGTCGCTTCTAAACTAAAAGTACCTCACATGGGTTGGAATGAAATCTTCGTACAAAAAGATTCTCCTTTGTTCAAAGGTTTACCCAAAGAAATATATCTGTATTTTGTTCATAGCTTTCACGTTGTATGTGATGATTCTTTTGTTATCGGAAAAACAACTTATGGGTATGAGTTCCCAAGTGCAGTACAAAAAGATAATATATTCGGTATTCAGCCTCACCCTGAAAAATCTCATGACAACGGACTTAAGATACTGAAAAATTTTGTGGAGTTATAGATGGAAATTTTACCTGCGATAGATTTGAAAGACGGAAAAGCCGTAAGACTGACAAAAGGTCTTATGCACAGTGCCAAAATATATTCTGATGAACCATGGGTTCTTGCAAAGAGCTTTGAAGACATGGGTTCTTCTTGGCTGCATTTAGTTGATTTGAACGGTGCTTTTGCCGGAGAACCGAAAAACTTAAAACAGATAGAGAAAATAAGAAAAAACTGCAATCTTTCTTTGGAATTAGGTGGCGGAATCAGAGATGAAAAAACTATTAAGAAGTATATAGACATCGGTATTGATAGAATTATTTTGGGATCAATTGCATTAAAAGATCCAGATTTTGTAAAAGAGATGACAAAAAAATACAGAATAGTTGTGGGTATTGATGCGATAGACGGTTTTGTTGCAGTTGAGGGCTGGGCAGAAAAATCTACCATGAAAGCAACGGATCTTGCAAGAGAATTTGCAAATGCAGGGGTAGAAGCTATAATATGCACAGATGTGGCTAAAGACGGTACCTTGGATGGGGTGAATGTAGATTTTACTCTTGAGATTGCACAGGCCTCAGAAGTTGACACTATAGCAAGTGGAGGTGTAAAAGATATGTCTGATATCTTTAAATTGCAAGAAACAAATAAAATATCCGGAGTCATTGTAGGTAAAGCTTTTTATGAAGGGACAATTGATTTAAAAACAGCATTTAAAGCAACTTCAAAGTAAATTAGGTTAGAATAATATGAAATATTTAGAAGATTTTGTTGACATATACAACTGATCAAAAAGGATTTTAGTGAAATTGTTAGTAGTAGATGATAGTTCGACAATGAGACGAATTATAAAAAACACATTAGCTAGATTGGGATATACCGATGTTTTAGAAGCTGAACATGGGGTAGAAGCTTGGCAGGTTATGCAAAAAAACAGTGACATAGAAATGTTGATTACTGATTGGAATATGCCTGAAATGAATGGTCTAGAACTTGTAAAAAAGGTGAGGGCAGAGTCTAAGTATGAAGATATGCCAATCATCATGGTAACGACAGAAGGTGGTAAATCTGAAGTTATTACAGCCCTTAAAGCCGGGGTCAATAACTATATAGTCAAGCCTTTTACACCTCAAGTACTAAAGGAAAAATTAGAGGATGTCTTAGGTTAATATATGAAAAAAACCTATAATGAACTTTATATTACTGCTGATTCAAACCACTCTGATTTTATAGATTTTATTTTTACTTTAGGGTTTGATGCGATCGAAGAAAAAGATGGCAGTATTATCGTAAGAAGCGAAGAAGATATGGAAATGTTGATTTTCGCCCTTGAAGTTTTCTCTCAAAGATTAGCTACGACTACAAATAAAGAAATTGCTTTAAGAACAGATTTGAAGATTCTGGAAAATGAGGATTGGATAAAAAAATATCAAGAATCAATAAAGCCTATAGATGTTGGGAATTTTTATATAAGACCAGATTGGGAAACAGCAAAAGATGACAAAATAAATATTGTTATAAATCCTGCACTTGCTTTTGGATCAGGACATCATGAAAGTACTTATGGATGTATTTTAGAATTGCAAAAATATTTACAAAAAAATGATACATTCTTAGATGTAGGCTGCGGCAGCGGTATACTCTCGATAGTAGCTGCAAAACTTGGAGCAGTTGTTGATTTTTGCGATACAGACGAGCTTGCCGTAAAGAGTTCTGAAGATAATTTTGAGCTAAACAATGAAGCTTTTAATTCATCATGGGTAGGTTCAGTAAGTGCGAGTAAAAAAAAATATAATGTTGTTGTAGCAAATATCATAGCTGATATATTAGTAATGCTAAGCCAAGATTTGATTAAAAAAGTAGAAGTTGGTGGAGTATTGATACTCTCAGGAATATTAGACAAATATTTAGATAAAGTACAAGCGAAATTTACAAATATGGAACTTGTGGAAAAATATAAAAAAAATGAATGGTACACACTAGTTTTTAAAAAGGTTATAGATGGCACAAAATAATAATAATAACAATAATAATAAAAAAGGGAATAATTTCTTTAACCAAAACCCTTTATTGGTTTTTGCAATTTTTTCGATAGTTGTGATAGTGATATTTAAAAATTTCATAACTCCTGATGACGGTATGATCGGCAATTCTCTAAGCTCTTCTTCTAATGCTGTGACAAAAAATATTAATTACTATCAATTTAAAGAGCTTGTTAAAGAAGGCAAACCTTCATATGTTGCAATTGGACAAACAACTATTAGAGCATATGTTCAAAATGGTACAGTAAAAGATGTTTATATAGTCAAAAAAGTCGCAGGAGATAATAATCTAATATCTCAATTAGAAGCAAAAAAAATTCCTTACGGCGGTTATAACGAAACAAATGTATTTTCGGAGATACTCTTTTCTTGGGTTCTTCCAGTGTTTATCTTTTTTGGTATTTGGATGCTGTTGGCAAACAGAATGCAAAAAAATATGGGTGGTGGGATCCTAGGTATGGGAAGTAGCAAAAAACTAGTCAATTCAGAGAAACCAAAAGTTACTTTTAATGATGTTGCAGGCGTTGAAGAAGCAAAAGAAGAAGTAAAAGAGATAGTCGATTTTTTGAAACACCCAAGCAGATATATTAATCTTGGTGCAAAGATACCAAAAGGTGTGCTGTTAGTAGGACCTCCAGGCACAGGTAAAACTCTTTTGGCAAAAGCTGTCGCAGGAGAAGCGGATGTTCCTTTTTTCTCAGTTTCAGGTTCAAGCTTTATAGAAATGTTCGTTGGAGTAGGAGCTAGCAGGGTTAGAGATTTATTTGAAAATGCTAAAAAAGAAGCACCTGCTATCGTGTTTATAGATGAGATAGACGCTATAGGAAAAAGTAGAGCAGCAAATGGTCAGATGGGTGGTAATGATGAGAGAGAACAAACTCTAAATCAGCTCTTGGCTGAAATGGACGGATTTAGTTCAGATAAATCACCGGTTATCGTACTTGCAGCTACAAATAGGCCGGAAGTACTTGATGCCGCTCTTTTGAGACCTGGTAGATTTGATAGACAAGTTTTAGTTGATAAGCCTGATTTTAAAGGAAGAGTTGATATCTTAAAAGTTCATATTACTGATATAAAACTATCAAAAGATATCAGTATAGAAGAGATCGCAAGAATGACGGCAGGTTTAGCCGGTGCAGACCTAGCAAATATTATAAATGAAGCAGCACTGCTCGCAGGTAGAAAGAGCAAAGAATATGTAGAACAAAAGGATATGATAGAAGCGGTTGAGCGAGCTATAGCTGGATTAGAGAAAAAGAGTAGAAGAATCAATCCTGAAGAGAAGAGAATCGTTGCTTATCATGAGAGTGGTCATGCTCTTATAGCAGAGACTACCAAAGGCGCTAAAAGTGTTTCTAAAGTATCTATTATACCAAGAGGATTGGCTGCACTTGGATATACACTAAATACTCCTGAAGAAAATAAATATTTGATGCAAAAACATGAATTGATCGCTGAGATAGATGTTCTCTTAGGTGGTCGTGCAGCTGAAGAAGTGTTCTTGGGAGAGATATCCACAGGTGCAGGTAATGACCTTGAGAGAGCTACCGATATAGTTAAATCTATGGTTGGAATCTACGGGATGAGTGATGTTGCCGGACTTATGGTGCTGGAAAAACAAAGAAACACGTTTTTGATGGGCGGAAGCACTAAAGAGTACAGTGAAAAAATGGCTGAAAATCTAGATATCCATATTAAGCAAATGCTAAATGATAGATATGCAATTGTAAAAGAAAGACTTGAAGAATACAGAGAGTGTATTGAAAGAATTGTTGATAAACTTAAAGAATACGAAACTATTGATGGTGATGCTTTAAGAGAAACAATTTCTGAATTTGAGATAGAAAATAATATGCCTACAAAAATGCATGCTAGAAAAGAGACTACAATAGAAAAACAAGAAGAAAGCAAAGATGCTTAAATCACATACTACCACTCAACTTATAGCTAAAGAAGGGTGGCTGTGTGTAAGTTTTTTTTTCATTTTATTTGTTGTGTCATATTGTATAGGTTTCCTTAGTTGGTTATTTTTTTTATTACTGCTTCTTTCAGCATTTATATATAGAAATTTTGAAAGAATACCTGCGGAAGATGATAAAATGTCTGTTTTGGCGCCAGTTGATGGCAAAATAACAAATATTTCCAAGGTTGTGGTCAAAGATAAAACAGAATTTTTGAAAGTAGAAATTAGAAAGAATATTCTTGATGCTTCTATATTGAGATCTCCGGCATCAGTTGCTTTCATTAAAACAAAAATCATACATGGTCTTTTTTTGGAGATTGAGAATAAGCTTTCAAAAAAGCTTAATGAAAGAGCTATATTGTCATTTAAATCACATTTTGGTGTTATTGTAATGATAATAAATGGTGGACTATTTGCGAGAAAAATTGAATTATTTAAAAAAATCGGCAGATTGAAGTTTGCCGAAAGACTTGGCATCTTGGTCGATGGTAAAGTGGAATTGCTTTTACCCTTAAGCGTTAGGATAAAAGTGAATTTGGGTGATAAAGTAAAAGCAGGAGAGAGCGTTTTGGGCTATTTTTCTTCAAAGGTAGAAGATTATGAATAATAATACTAATAAAATACAGTTAATTTATATATTTCCAAATTTATTTACAGCTGCCAGTATTTTTGTCGGAGTTATAAGTATTTTGACTTCTGTTAAAGGTGATTTTGAAAAAGCAGCAATTTTTATACTTCTTTCATTGGTTTTTGACGGACTAGACGGAAGAGTAGCAAGACTTACGAACACTGCAAGTAAATTTGGTGCAGAGTTTGACTCTTTGGCTGACATAGTTGCTTTTGGAGCTGCCCCGGCGATGTTGTTTTATTATAGTGTCGGTATAAATTACGGTAAGGTCGGTTCTTTACTTGCTGCTATGTATGTCGTTTTTGGAGCCATAAGATTAGCAAGATTCAACGTCATGATAAGTGGAAGTGAACCTTCAGTGTTTATAGGTGTTCCAATTCCTACTGCTGCAGTTGTACTTACTATGTGGATTCTCATGATTGAAAAGTATGCCTTTTTAAAAGAGTATAATATGATAGTTCTAGTAGGTATCGGATTAATATCACTTTTGATGGTCAGTAATTTCAGGTATCCGAGTTTCAAAAAGATAAATTTAACAAAACCGAATTTGACTAAAGTATTGGTTTATCTTGTTATGGTCTTTTCAATTATATATCTTTATCCTATAGAAAGTTTGACAGTAATTGTAACAGCTTATCTGTTTTACGGTATGTGTAGAGCCATTTATAATTTTTCAATTGCAAAATACAGAAAAAATTAGTATAATAAACAACAAAATTTATTACGAAAGGAGAAATTGTGAACGGTGTACACATCGGAATAGCAAAATCATTAAAATTCTTACCTAAAATCGAAATCAAAAACGCTCTCCTGCAAAACCTCCTCTCTCTCTAATTATTTAATACTTTACTAAATTTAACACAATATACAAATTAAGGAAAAATACAATGAATGATATAATTATATTTGATACGACATTAAGAGACGGCGAACAAAGTCCAGGTGCATCGATGAATACAGAGGAAAAGATTCAGATAGCACTTCAATTGGAAAAATTAGGTGTAGATGTTATAGAAGCAGGTTTCGCAGCAGCAAGCCCGGGAGATTTTGGTGCGATTAAAAGGATAAGTGATCAAGTTAAAAATTCTACGGTATGCTCATTAGCCCGTGCAATGGAAAGCGACATAAAAGCAGCCGGAGAAGCTATTAAAAGTGCAAATAAAAGACGAATACACACTTTTATAGCAACAAGTCCAATCCATATGGAATATAAATTAAAGATGACTCCTGATCAAGTTATCAAAAAAGCCGTTGAAGCAGTCACTTATGCTAAAACTTTTTGTGATGACGTAGAGTTTAGCTGTGAAGATGCAGGCAGAAGTGATATAGGATTTATGAAAGAGATATTGGATGCCGTGATTATAGCAGGTGCTACGACATTAAATATCCCTGATACTGTTGGATATAGAATGCCAGGTGAGATGGGTGAGATCATAAAATCTTTGCATGAAAGTGTTGATGGCAGAGCCATACTTTCTGTGCATTGTCATAATGATTTAGGTTTGGCAGTTGCCAACTCAATAGCTTGCATACAAAACGGTGCAAGACAGATAGAATGTACTATCAATGGTTTGGGTGAGCGGGCAGGAAACGCAGCGCTTGAAGAGATTGTCATGATATTAAAAACAAGAAAAGATATTTTTTCAGATTACAATACAAATATAAATATAAAAGAGATATATCCGACAAGTAAATTAGTCTCTACAGTAACCGGGATCGAGCCTCAACCAAATAAGGCGATAGTAGGCAAAAATGCTTTTGCTCATGAAAGTGGAATCCATCAAGACGGTGTTTTAAAACATGCTGAGACTTATGAGATTATGAATGCAAAAGATATCGGTCTTGACAATAATTCCTTAGTTATGGGTAAACACTCAGGCAGACATGCATTTAAAGATAAATTAAAAAATTTAGGTTACAGTTTGAACGAAGAAGATACAAATGTAGCTTTTGAAAAATTTAAAGTTTTAGCAGATGCAAAAAAAGAGATATTTGATGATGATATCAGAGCATTGATCTCAGCAGAGATTATCAAGATTTCTGAAGTTTTTGAGTTGGTCACATTGCAGCTTTCAGATTGTAACCCGGGCGGTGTTCCAAATGCAGCAGTCACAATACGTCATGACGGAAAGAACATCACAGATGCAGCCATCGGAAATGGTACAATGGATGCGATCTTTAAAGTTATTGATCGAGTTTGCGGGGTAGAAGGAAAATTAAAAGAATACAAAGTGGATTCTGTAACGCAAGGTAAAGACGCACTTGCTCGTGTCATAGTAAAAGTTGTTTTTGATGAAGACAAGCCTGCGATCTTAGGACACGGCTTGAGCGTGGATACAATGCAAGCAACTGCCAAAGCATATATAGGTGCACTAAATAGTTATATTTCTATGAAAGAAGGGCTAAGATTTGTTAAAGAAAATTTAATATAATCTGTTTAATATTCTGCGTGCAACTTGTATTGCACGCAGAATCATGATCTGTCTTTGATAAAATCTATAAATTCTTCTTTTGTTTTTGGTTTAGAAAATAGATATCCTTGACCACAGTCTACTCCAAGTTCTATTAAGATATCTTCTTGTTCTTTTGTCTCTATTCCCTCAGCTATAGTTTTGTATCCAAGGCTTTTAGACAGTGCTATTGTCGCTTTAACAATATTAAGATCATTTATATCAGTACAAATGTTGTCGATAAAGGATTTATCAATTTTCAGCAATTCTACAGGAAGTTTTTTTAGATAGCTCATAGAAGAATATCCGGTTCCAAAATCATCCAATATTATTTTAAATCCAAGATCTTTCATCTTTTGCAGAGATATGATATTTTCATCTACGTCATGCATAATATGAGTTTCGGTAATTTCTATACCTATATTGTTTGCAGAAATATTATAATCACGAATGATATTTTGAAAGTCTTTTGCTAAAGATTTATTTATCAGTTGCGAAGCTGATACGTTGATGGAAACACTTTGCAGTTTTTTGTAAACTTTTTTAAATTCTATAAAATCTTCACAAGCCTTGGCAAATACAAACTTCCCTATTTCATGGATAAAACTTAAATCTTCGGCTATTGGGATGAAATAATCAGGCGGTATGATGCCGAGTTTTTCATTTTCCCATCTGATTAAGGCTTCCATAGAAACGAATTCTTTAGTTTTAATATTATATTTTGGTTGATATACAACATAAAATTCATTATTTTTTAGTGCGTTTGAGAGCGCTTGCTCGACTTCCATCTTTTTGTGTATATTTTCAGATAATTGTCTGTTGAACACTATATATCTATTTTTACCGTTTTTCTTTGCTTGATAAAGAGCCATGTCAGCGTATTTTATAAGTGAAAATATGTCATCATCAAAATCATCGGTATAATTTGCAATTCCTATACTTACGCCTATTCTCATTAAAATATTATTTACTGTAATCGGTTCGTTAAATATTTGTAAAATTTCTGTAGCTACTTTTATGCTATGATTTACTTTGTTTGACAATAAGATAGCAAATTCATCTCCTCCTGTCCTAAATACTCTATTATCTTCCTTTACATATGATCTTATCATCATTGCTATCTTTGATAAAACCATATCACCTATTTCATGTCCTAAAGTATCGTTGATTGTTTTAAATCCGTCTAAATCTAGAAACAGTAAAGATAAAGTAGATTTATTTTGTTTCAGATTTTTGTATTCTTTGTTTAAGATCATCTTTAGGCTCAATCTATTCGGTAAAGTTGTCAAAGAATCATGATAAGCTAGAAATTCAACCTTTTTTTGTTCTTTTATATAGTCGGTTACATCTAATTTTATAGCCAGATATCCTGTTAATTTGCCATCTGTGATCATAGGAGTGATAGAAGATTTTTCATAGTATACTTCACCATTTTTCTTTTTATTTACAAACTCTCCTGACCATTTTTCTCCTCTATTGAGTGTATTATTCATATTTGTATAGAATTCTTTTTCCAATTCTCCAGATTGAAGAATTTTTGGATCCTGCCCCAGGACTTCTTCCTTTGTGTAGCCTGATATCTTAACGAAAGCATCATTTATATATGTTATGTGTCTATTCTTGTCTGTGATAACTATTGAATCATCACTGTTCTCGACAGCATACCTAAATGCTAGTAAATCTTGTTTTATACGTATAGATTTTATATAGACGTATAATAATATAAAAATCAAAGATAATGCCACAAAAAATATAAAATACAAGATTTTTTCTTGATAGGACATGAGATTATTGTGTTTTGTATTGAATACTTCATTTAGTGTAGAAATCTCAGTGTCTAGAGGAATTTTGCTAGCCTTTGCTTTTATGCTCTCTACATATGTGATTTTATTTATAGTATCGTTTATTTGTGCTAAAAAAAGGGATATTCTTTCATTGTGAATTATATTATTTTGTTTTTGTAGTTTTTTTAAATTTGTTTTAATGGTTGTCGAATCTATCCCTAGATTGAGATAAATTTTGATTAGATCGTATATAGAATTGTCAATAAGAGGATTGATTTTTTCTATGTTGTGAACATCTGTATCTACGTTATTCTTGATGGTATTGGATAGGTTAAGTATATGAATAAGCGAATACATACTGATAGCATTATATGATTTAAATTTTTCTATTAATTCTCTCTTTTTTTGAAAAAAGTTTTTTATTCTATTGATGTGCATAGTTAAATCTGTACCATTAAACACACTGCCGAGATAGTCAAGAGAGTTGGAAAAATCAGAGACTTTATTTTTTATGTTATCGTAATTTATTACTATTTTTTGATTTAGGAAAAAATTATTGAAATCACTGTTAATAAGTTTAAGTTTATGAATCGTATCACTGATTTTTATGTAGTTACTCTCTTTTTCATGTATTGTATTTAATTGATAAAAAACATAAAGTGAAAATAGGATCAAAAATATCAGCATAAAAACAATTTGATCTGCATATATCTTGAAAAGTTTCAGTTTTGATAGTTGGTTATTTTGCATTTTTAGGCGTTTCCCCATCAAGAGATTTTAAAAAGGCTACTATATCATTTACGTCTTTTTGACTAACAGATTTGTCTAGTTGATATTTGAGCATAAATTTTACAACATCACTTAAGTTATCAAATCTTCCGTCATGCAAGTACGGTGCAGTTTTTGATATATTTCTAAGAGTAGGGACTTTTAAAAAATATTTATCAAATGATGCTTTAGAAACATTATATTTGCCAAGATAACTGTTTGGTGCTTCTCTAGCTTCTCCAAATTTGGCAAATAGATTACTTCCTACATTTATACCGTTGTGGCAAATTATGCAACCTTCTAATTTAAATAGGGAATATCCTCTTTTTTGCGATTTACTAAGCGCTGATTTATCTCCTCTGAGATATCTGTCAAATGCAGAATTTGGTGTAACTAAAGATTTCATATACTCCGCTATAGCATTATCAATATATTTTTGTTTGATCTTATCATTATAAATTCTACTAAAATCCTTTTTATAAGATGAGTTATTTAGTTTTTTTATTAGATCACTGGAAACGCTGTCCATTGTAGTATTGCTTTCTATGCAATACTTTGAGGCTTCTTCTAGATTTTTTGCTCTACCGTCAAAAAATTGAACAAAATTATATCTTGAATTATAAACTGTAGAGGTATTTAGATTTGTTTTATTGTGATATACGCCAAAAGATGCTCTAAGATTATCAGCACCGCTATGACTTGGTTTATGGCAATCGGCACAAGAAGTACTATCATCTTTTGACAAGATCTTATCAAAAAAAAGTTTTTTACCAAGCTTTGCTTTTTGAGTATTAATGCCACTATTCGTTAATGGTATTGGAGTTATTGGCTCTGCAAAAGTTAAAGTGTAGAAAAGCAAAGAAATGCCAAAAAAAATAAAATAATTCATAACTTTGCCTTAGATCAAATAAAATTGTGTTGTTCTTCGATAAATATTTTTTGCTTATGCTTTGTTGCTTAAGCAGGGCTACTTTGATATTTTATCGATCAATAAAGAGATACAAGCATATATTCTAGTATCTCTTTATTTAAAATAATCTTTATTCGTTTAACTTATCCATTGAATTAAGCACTTCTTCCATCTTGTCATCTACTGTTCCGACATATTTTGTGAGATTCATCATCTCATTCATGTTTTTATTTAGAGATTCACTGTTATCGTTTATAGCTTGGATCAAGATGTTAATAGTAGCTGCAGTTTCTGCTAGACTTTTTTGCGTTCTCTCGGCAAGTTTTCGTACTTCATCGGCAACGACTGCAAAGCCACGACCATGTTCTCCTGCGCGAGCAGCTTCTATAGCAGCATTTAAAGCTAGTAAATTTGTTTGATCTGCTATATCTCCTATTGTGACCAGTATTTGTTTAGTTTCTTGCGCATTACCTGCTAGAGAGTGTAAATTATCTGCTAGTTCATGCTCTTTGTTTGCAACAGATTGGATTCTTTCAACAGTTGCATTGATCATTCCATTGAGTTCTACAAACTGATTTTGACGCAAACTTTCGATTGTAGTTTTTAATTGTAACGTATTATTGTTGAGTATGTCGTTTGCTTCTTTATTCGTCTGTTCCATTGATTCCAATGCAGATGCCAGATCGTTGATCCTTTCTAGCATTTGGCTCATTTTACCTTCTACCGTAATATTGATTCTTGATGAAAAATTACCTTTACTTAAGGATTCTAAAACCTCAATCGCTTGATCTAGGTTTTTTTCTGTTGCATCAAGCATCGTATTCATAGTTTTGCGTAAAAGGTGTACATGAGGAGTTTTGCTATCACTGGCAACTCTACACATATAATGACCTCTACGTACCTTGTCTGAGAGCAATACCATCTCTCCAGCCACTTTAGTATCTTGTTCTAGTATCTCCTCATAGGTTTTACTGATTTGATTTAATTTGTCTTCTATGCTGTTTTTTTCTGCAGGCATTGGAGTTAATTGATTGCGTTTAAATTGCAATAATTCTTTAAAATCGTCCAATTGCTTAGAAAAAGTCAAATCTACTGAAGAAGAGATATTTGTCCATATTGCCACTGCTGTGAGGACAATTATGATAAAAATACTGATCCATATTGAATTTATCTGTGTTACAGAAATCAAACCTACTATCCCTATCGCCAGCAAGATGATAATCTTTGTAATATCTTTCATAATGAACTATCCTTTCAACGTATGGTTTTATAATATTCCTCGGCTATTTTAATCTCTTCAGGTGATGCTTTTCTACGACATGACATATAGCCGTGATCACTTTCTTCACATGCTATATTTGGATATACGGTTGCAAATACCCAATAAAAACCACCGTTTTTAGTTGCATTTTTAACATACCCTTTCCATACTTTTCCGCTTTGAACAGTTGTCCAGAGATCTTTAAAGGCAGCTTTAGGCATATCTGGATGACGAACAATATTGTGAGGTTTGCCCACCATCTCTTCAAGTGTGTATCCTGCAATTTTGCAGAAATCCTCATTTGCAAAAAGAATCCTTCCTTTTGAATCGGTTTGTGAAACTAAAAAATCTGTATCTTTGAGTATCTCTTCCATTTTCCCCTCCTTAGAAGTTGTCCTTAAGTGTATTTCTGATTTCTTTAAACATATCTATGTGTTGAAAAAATAAATCAACCAGTTTAGGATCAAAATGTTTTCCTCTCTCTTCTTTAAAAAAATCAAAAATTTGTTCATCAGCCCATGCTTTTTTATAAACTCTATCATGTCCTAGTGCATCAAATACATCGGCAACAGCAGTAATTCTACCAAAAATATGAATATCCTCTCCTTTTAGTCCATTTGGATATCCTGTTCCATCCCATTTCTCATGATGAGTATACGCAACTATAGCGGCTGCTTTTAAAATATCACGATCATATTTTTTAAGCATGTCATACCCTATCTGAGAGTGAGTCTTCATGATCTCATATTCTTGTGTTGATAGTTTACCAGGTTTATTTAAGATAGCATCTTCAATCCCGACCTTACCAATATCATGCATAGGAGAAGCTTGCCATAAAAGCTCAGATTCTTGTTCATCAAGACCGTAAAGTTTTGCTAACATACGAGAGTATTCTGCCACACGTACAACATGCAATCCGGTTTCTTTTGAGCGAGTTTCGCCAATCATACCCATGGTTTGCACTATATCTTTTTGAGTTTCTATGATCTCATTATTGAGTTTTACTATAGGTGTGATATCGTGCATGACTTGAATATATCCGGATATCTTCCCATTAACATCAGTAATAGGACAGAAGAGAGTCTCCGTAACAAATACTTCATCGTTTTTTGCTAGAGTATGTAGTCTTTGGCGAACTATTTCTCCTTTTTTTAGCCGCTTGATTATATCTATACAAGCTTCCTTACCGTGATGGTCATGAACTCTCAGAGTAGAACAATCTACTCCTATTAACTCTTCTTCGGTGTAGCCGCTTAAACGATAAAATTGTTCATTTGCATAGATGATCTTATTTTGAGTATTGATTTTTATGATTGCTACCATTGAATTTACGGCTGTTTCATATTGTTGGATATAGTGAATATTCTCTTTAAAATTTTGGTTTGTATTTGAAAGCTCTTTAGTAAGTACACTTTTATATTCTTCCAGCTCAGTTACGTCTGTTCTAACCGAAATATACTCTTTTAAAGTTCCATCTTTGTTGTAGATAGCAGATACTTCACTAATAAGATAGTATGGGACACCGTCTTTACGTCTATTCTTAATCAGACCATTCCAAATTTCACCTTTTTTTATAGTGCTCCACATATCTTTGAAAATATCTTGTGGCATATCAGGATGCCTTACAATATTGTGATGTTGTCCAATCAACTCTTGATTTGTGTACCCGGAGATATCTTCCAGATTTTTATTGACATATGTGATAATGCCGTTGCTATTTGTTTTAGAGATTATTGATGCTTCGTTGACGATATGTTCAAATTGCTCTAAGTAATAGAGTGTTTCATCAAGTTCTTTGCCACTTTTACTAACAAGAGTGGTCAAGCCTTCCAATATTAAATCTCTTTTACTTAGTTTTGTTTTTGATGGTGAAAAATCAACGATTTTGGATGATTCATTTTCACTTAAAACAACAAATGTGGTTGTGATATTTAAAAGAATATTTGAGCAACTTTTTTGTTTATGAAAAAACTCTCCATAAGTTATAAAACCGGATGTAGGAGCTACTGCATTTATATGTGCTAGTTCATTTTCGAAAAATGAACCAAGCATATTTCTTCTCATAGCACAACTATAAACATATATCGCTTCCTTGGTGTGAGCAAAATTTTCCATCAATATTTTTTGGTTATGATATTTTAAATGTTCAATATTTGCAAAACCAAAACGCACTTTTGTTCCTTGTGGGATTTCACCTGCGAAGGTAATTGAACCGGTTTCTTTATTTGCGGCGATCAAAGCACGCGCTACATCGACATCATCAGATTTGTAAATAAGTGGAAATTCACTGCCTATCTCTAATATCCGATTGGCTATCTCATCTCCTAGATAGTTGCGGTAGATATCAATCGCTTTTTGATTATCTATCTCATAAACTTCAGAGCCTTTTGATTTTGTGACTGTCATTACTTTACCTATACTATCCCAATTCATAAAGCAATTTGCTGTAACATTCAAATGTTCAGATGAAATAACTGCTACTAGAGCATCACAATTATCATCAGTTTTACTAAAGACTTCACATTTTTCAAAATGAAAATCATCTGCAGCTTTACCACCTGCAACTACGATGTTTGGAAAATGTATTTCTAATTCTCGCAAAACAGCGCTTGGTTCAAATGTAAAGGTATTTGTAAACAAGATTAGAAGTTTTGTAGAAGAGTTTATGTAAGAAGATAACTTGGTTATATATTCATTAGTATCGTTATTGCTTAAAGCTAGCGTTTTGATTGTGGTTTCATACTCAAAAACAGAGAATGAGAGCATAATAACATCATCAATTAATCTGCCATCTGTGATAATTCCTGCCGTAGTTGTCCCGATCAATTCAGCCTGAGGTAAAATTTGCCGTATATGATCTCGTATTTCATGTAAATTTTGGGATTTTTGATTTGATCCATATATTTGAATAAATATGGATTTCTGATTCTGCAATTTGTTCGTCTCTATATATTCGTTGAGCATTATCAAGTTTTCATATCTATAATTCAATAACCGCATATAAAAATTCCCTCAAATATAATTTATTGATATAATTATAACCCCTGTTTGACTTGATTATGTACGTTTATTCACCACAATGTAGCGTCTAATATATATGTACATAAATAAAATCTATTATATCATAAATTTTTGTCTTGCATGGATTTAGTAGTAGGTAATTTTATGTTTTTGCAATTAATTAGAGATTATTTTAAAGCTAAAATATTTGGAAGAAAAGTCTATATCTCCGATTTTTGTATATTGTATAGTAGCCCCGTTAAAGTTTTTAACTTCTTGATACAAGAGACCAAGAGCATATCTGCTTTCAACGTTTTCCGGATCTATAAGCTTTGATAACTCTAAGAGAGCAATAGCATTGGCAACATGTCCTGCCCCTATGGAGGCGACAGCTGATAAAAAGATTGTTTTGGAGTCTTTTTGCTTATAATCATCAATAAGTTTATTGTATAAGACATATGATTCTTCAAAATTGTTTGTATAGATATCAAGGTATGCTAAGGTATAGATCAATGCTCGTCTATCGTATTGTTCAAGTGGTATTTTTGCTTTTAATTTATCTCTCTCATAATATAAAAGTCCGGAAATTTGTAGTAATTTTGTAAATTGCTCTCTTGCAATACTAGGACCGTAATAAAAGCTGTCTAAATTTAAGGAATTGTTTTTAAATTCCATTTGGAAAGATTTTGCATATTCTTTTATATTTTTGCCTGCATTTTGCATATGAAAAAATATAATATTACTTATGAGATCTTTTGGTAGAAGTGCTTTTAATTCTTGAGCTCTTTTTCTGAAAAGATCTTTATTTTGAATTTTTTCAGAGATAATAATATCAAAAACAAGACTCAAAGGGCTGGTCTTTTTCTTAGTCTCAAGCCATCTTGACATAGCATACTGATTATTGTCACTTAAACTAATTAGAGATAAGTAAAGATTTATATTTGGTAGTTTTTTGTCCAATCCGATACTTGTTTTAACATCATCACCAAGTCTAGATGAATCTTTGTTTAGGATATCTGAGCAAAATATAGCAAAAACACCGGCTAGATAGTTTGTGTTATCAAGATGATAACTGATAGAAAAATGTTTGTATGCTTGTGCATAGTTTCCGATTTGCGCATATGTTAACGCTAGATTATAGTGTAAAATCGCGTGTGCAGGATAATCTTTTAGTAAACCTTTAAATGTTCTATTCGCCTTAAATATATGGTTTGCCAAAGCTTCTTTTATTCCTTTGGTCATAGATAAATTTACGCGAGAGATACTTGAACTTGCCTGTAGGTAGTTAAGTGCAGGTGCCAATTTATCTAAAAATATATTCATACTGCCTTTTCTTGTGTATTCCACACTTTGGGAAGCATTAAAGATCTTATAAGGAGCGTAATAAAATAAAAGTCCATAGCTGTTTTCTTTATTTAAAAAGAGCTCTTTTTCAAAACCCTTTTGGGCCAGATTTACATCAAAAAGAGAATCTTTTAAAGTAGCTTTTATAGGATAAATAGATAAAGTTCTTTTTTCATTCAATTTCAATGAGTCGTTTAAAAGTTCTGCGCTTGTTTTCAAATTTCCAAGCTTATTGTCTACCAATGCCAATGCCATTTTTACTCTGATTGGATCATTAGTAGTTGTTTGAGCTTTTTGCAAGTATCTTTGTGCGATTTTATAATCTCCTATTCTTGCATATAATAAGCCTAAAGGTAGGTTATTGTCAGGTAAAGCAGTATTTAGCAAACTGTCAATGGCTTCTTTATTCTGTCCCATATAAGCTAAAATCTTAGATGCTATATATCTTTGTTCATTTTTATAAAATTTGCTATTTGGATGTTTAAGTGAAGAAAGAGTCTCATAGTAAAAATTTCGATAATAATTAACCAGACTCATCTCATAAGAGTAAATAGGAGAGTTTACATCATCATGTAGATAAACATTTGCCAGATCAAGATAGTAAGTAAATAATTTTGTTTTACCAAGATATAAAGCACTGACAGCAGCATTAATAGAGCTAATACATTTTTGTTCGCCATTGAGGATTGCTTTTTTAAAAGCTTTGATAGCATCTTCATAATTCTTTTCTTTCATCTTGACGACACCGATGTTGTAAAAAGACAGAGCCTCATTGAAAGTAGATATCTGTTGATAAATTTTAAGTGCTTTTTGCTTATCACCTTTTTCATATAGAATATTTGCTTTTTGTATCATACTCTCTATTTTTGATGGTGAAAATTGATTTAGATTTTCTTGTTTTATTGTCTTGTGAGATACTTTAGGTATCTCAATATTTTGTGTGCCTACAGGTTTTCTACTTTTAAATATAAAGATGGCTATCAATAAGGCTATTATAATAAGAGAGATAACAATGATTATTGCAATGAGAATTTTTCTATTTTTCTTTTCTAACTCTTCATACAAGTCTGCTTCATTGTTTTGATCCTGTTCTTCAGCTATCTCATCGTCAGCTTCAAGGATTACTATCTCTTCTTCTGCCATTTTTAAACCTTTTACATATATGTAGCTACATATATTTTTTCAAAACTTCAGGTATAGTTATACTTCCGTCTTCGTTCTGAAAATTTTCCATTATTGCTATCATTGTTCTACCTACTGCTAAAGAAGAACCGTTTAGCGTATGGACAAGCACATTTTTTTTGTCGTTTTTATATCTTATTTTCGCACGTCTTGCCTGAAAATCTCTTGTATTTGAAATTGAACTAATCTCTCGGTATCTGTTTTGCCCAGGGAACCAAACTTCTAAGTCTACAGTTTTTGCCGCACTAAAACCAAGATCACCGCCACAAAGCATTAGATGTCTGTGGGCAAGTCCTAAAGAAGAAAGAAGATCACTCGCACAACTTACCATCTCTTCAAATATTTTATCACTTTCTTCGGGCTTAGCGATACAAACCAGTTCCACTTTGTCAAATTGATGCTGACGGATCATGCCTCTTGTATCTCTTCCTGCACTTCCGGCTTCTTTTCTAAAACATGCCGTGTATGATGTCATCTTTATAGGTAATTCATCACTTGATAGTATCTCATCTCTGTAAAGATTTGTGACAGGTACTTCTGCTGTAGGTATAAGAAACAACTCTTCACCGTCAATTTTAAAAAGATCATCCTCAAATTTAGGGAGCTGTCCTGTGCCCTCTAGAGTTTCTCGATTGACTATATAAGGAACAGCGACTTCACTAAAGCCTCTCTTTGAGTTAAAGTCTAACATATAATTGATCAAAGCACGTTCTAATTTAGCGCCTTGATTTTTTAGAACTGAAAACCTACTTTTAGAAACTTTCACTCCTCTCTCAAAATCAATCCAATTTTGCTCAAAATCAAGATCCCAATGTTCTTTTGGAGTGAAAGTAAAAACAGGAGGGGTTAGTACTTTTTTCAACTCTATATTTTCATTTTCATCAGCACCTATAGGAACATCATCATCAGGTAGATTTGGTATAATCTTAGAAAGAGACATTAGTTCATCTTCAAGATCTTTTGTGCTTTTATTTAAAACAGCAATTTTTTCTTTATTTAGCGTGAGCTTTTCTTTTAGATCAGATATATCTTTTCCTTCTCTTGCATAAGTGCCAAGAAGTTTGCTATTTGCATTTTGCTCTGCTTGAAGCGGCTCCAGTTCTGCTTTTTTAGTTTTTAGATCAAGTGATTTGATCCTTAAATCCTCTATCAGTTTTTCATCTACTCTTTTTTTTCTTAGCTTTGCACAAACCAAGTCAAAATCATTTTGTATCATTTTTATATCTAACATTGTGTTTTAACCTATAATTCCGACTAAATCTCGGATTTTTTCAATCGTCTCTTGAGCTATAACTCTAGCTTTCCTTGCTCCTATATCTAAGATATCTCTTACTTCATCCGTGTGTTTGAGATAATATTCTCTTTTTTCACGTGCCGGTGCAAAATAATCCCAAATAAGCTGATTTAAGTGCATTTTGAAGTGTCCATATCCTTCTCCGCCTCTAACGTATCTTTCTTTTAGTTCATTAATGCCGTTTTCATCCAAAAAAAGTTTTGATAAGGCAAAAACATTGCAATCTTCATAATCTTTCGGCTCTTCCATAGGTGTTGAATCGGTTACAATCTTGGAAACTGTTTTTTTAAGTTGTTTCGCATCAGAAAATATATCAATGGTATTTCCGTAACTTTTGCTCATCTTAGCACCGTCTATCCCTGGAACAGTTGCGACAACTTCGTCAATCTTGAACTCAGGTATGGTTAGTATATCGCCAAATTGGTTGTTAAATTTAATCGCTATATCTCTGGTTATCTCAACATGTTGAACCTGGTCTTTCCCTACAGGAACTACTTCTGCATTATACAAAAGTATATCAGAAGCCATTAAAACAGGATAAGAGAAGAGGGCGTGGTTCGCGACTATGCCTTTTGCAATTTTATCTTTGTAGCTGTGAGCCCGTTCCAAAAGTCCCATCGGAGTGAAACTGGATAGCACCCAGTATAATTCTAAAACTTCTTTTATATCAGATTGTAGCCAAAATGTACTTTTGTTTGGGTCTATTCCCAATGAAAGAAAATTTATAGCGGCATCCATTGTATTTCTTTTCAATGCATCGCCGTCTTTTAGTGATGTTAGTGCGTGGTAGTTGGCTATAAATATAAAAAGATCACTTTTTTCCTGTAGGTCCAACATTTGTTTGATCGCTCCAAAATAGTTTCCTATATGAAGAGCGCCTGAGGGTTGAATTCCTGTCAATACTCTCATTAAAATCCCTATAACTTGTAATTTTTAATAGAGATTATATCTAAATCATTTTTAATATATCTTTTGCTATTTCCTCTGGAGTCCTGTTCTCGACATTTATCGAAATATGTGAGCATCTTTTGTACTCGGCAGATCTTGCTTCAAATATTGTTTTTGCTTTGTCAATATCTTGCAATAATGGTCTTTTAGCAAATTTTTTCTCTGATTCTGGATGTTCTTTTAATCTTTTGATAATATTTTCAAAACTGGATTCAAGGTATACAATCTTTCCAATTTTTTTAATATTAGCTACCTTGTAAAATCCTCCGCCAGTTGAGATTATACTGTTCTTAACAGACTTCTGCAGCCACTTTGCAGTTTTTTTTTCTAAATCTCTAAAATATTTTTCTCCTGATTCAGCAAAGATATCTTTGATCTTTTTGTTTTCCAAGCTCTCTATCAAATCGTCAGTGTCGATTGCAAACATTTTACTTTTTTGGGCAAGTTCTCTGGCAACAGTACCTTTACCGACTCCCATAAAACCTATAAGAATGATATTACTGGCCATTGTTTTCATCCAAATTTGATTCGTCTTTTTCTCCTTTGCTCCTTGGATAAAGCAATACAGGAGTTCCTTCTAGATCAAATTCTTCTCTTAATTTATTTAAAAGATACCTTTTATAACTAAAATGCAGTGCTTTGGGTCTATTCATGACAAGGGCTATCTTTGGAGGCTTCGTATCGTACTGCGTTGCAAAATATATCTTTACTCTTTTTGTTTTATCAGCAGGAAGTTGATGTCTTATTGTCGCTAATTTTAACAGTTCATTTAACTTTGAAGTAGAAATTCTTCTACTATAGTTTTCGTACACGCTTAGTATAAGATCTTTTATTCGAAAAACTCTTTTTTTAGAAAGAGCCGAAACTGTTATGATAGGCGCCCAAGATAAAAATTTGAATCTATCTCTTATCTCATCTATCGTTTCTTTATAATCTTCAAGTGCTTTATCCCATTTGTTCAGAACAATTATAACACCAAGGTGATTTTTATCTGCAAGATTTGCTATTCGTTCGTCAAGTTCTTTGAAAGTTTCACTGGCATCTAATACAAGTAGAGCAATATCGGCTTTTTCAAGCATGGCATTCGTTCTCATAAGAGCAAATTTTTCTATACCTTCTATTTTGCTTCTTTTACGTACACCTGCAGTGTCAACAAAATTTATAATTTTGTCTTTATATTCTATATTCTCATCAACAGGATCTATTGTTGTACCTTCGATTGAGCTTACGACAGCTCTTTCTTCTCCTACCAAGGCATTTAAGAGTGAACTTTTTCCAACATTTACACGTCCAATGATCGCTACATTTATCTCATTTGTTTCGATTTCTTCTTCAACTTTTTGTTCCTTTTCTTCGTCTTCCAAAAAGTCATCAAAGTCAAAATCATCATCATCGTTTTCTTTTAATTCTGTTGGAGTCTCTACTTCTGGGAGAAAAGATGCTATCCATTTGAAAAGATTCGTAACACCTCTATTGTGCGAAACTGAGATCGGAAATACGTTATCGGCACCAAATTCATCAAATTCCCAAGCTCTCTCCATCTCTTTATCATTGTCTATTTTATTGATTACCAAAGCGATTGGTTTTTTTTGAGACTGTAGAGAATAAAATATCTTTTTATCTTCATCACTAGGTATCATCTTTCCATCGACCATCATGATGATGATATCAGCTTTTTTACTTGCTTCTATTGACTTTAGTCTAACGTTCTCAAAAAGCTCATTTGAACTGTCAAGTCCACCGGTATCAAGTATTTTGCAAGGTCTATCTAATATTTCTACAGTGTGTTCTTTGATATCTCTTGTAGTACCGCTAAAATCTGATGTAATCGCGATCCTTTGTTTGGCTATTCTATTAAATAGAGAACTTTTGCCAACATTTGGCTTGCCTATGATTGCTATTTTTTTCATTAATTAAATCCATAAAAGTGTGGGAAAATAACAACTGAAATAAGTACTAATATCTGTAAAAGTATAAATGGAATAACACCTTTATATATATCTGTTGTTTTTACAGTTGGAGGCGCAACCCCTTTTAAATAAAAGAGAGAAAAGCCAAATGGTGGTGTTAAAAACGATGTTTGAAGATTAAGTGCTATAAGGATAGCAAACCATGTCGGATCCAGGCCTATATTGTGTGCAATTGGAATCAAAATAGGTAGAACGATATATGATATTTCTATAAAGTCAATAAAAAATCCTAAAAATAAAATAGCAAGCATGGATAGAATTAAAAATCCCCATTTATCGCCAGGTAAATTCATCATGAAATTTGCAGTTATATCATCAGCGCCGCTATAAACAAAAACCATAGAAAAAGCAGTCGCACCGATTAATATAGCAAAAACCATAGCTGTTATCTTAATAGTACCTATAGAAGCTTTTTTGATCATGTCTAAACTTAATTGTTTATATCCCCAAGCCAATAACACAGCACCAACTGAGCCCACCGATGCAGATTCCGTAGGTGTAGCGACTCCTGCAAATATAGAACCGAGTACCATAACTATAAGAACCAACGGAGGGATGATCGCCAAGAGTGCTTTTTTTACATTTTGTGTTTTTGTCATACTATCATCAAATTCTATTGCCGGTGCAGCACTTTTATCTAAGAATGCAACTATTAGTATATATATAATATACACGCCTACTAAAACAAGTCCAGGGAAAAAAGCTAATCTAAAAAGGTCACCTACAGGTAGCTGAAAAACATCTCCTAAAACAATCAGTACGATAGACGGTGGTATTATCTGACCAAGTGTACCGGCTGCACATATCGTACCTGTACTTAGTTTTTTTGAATATCCGTATTTTAACATAACAGGTAGAGATATTACTCCCATGGCAACAACACTTGCGCCAACGACTCCCGTAGAAGCAGCAAGTAGGGCTCCAATCAATACAGTACTTACGGCAAGACCGCCTCTGACTCTTCCAAATAAGACTCCCATAGATTCCAAAAGCTTTGTAGCAAGTTCAGATTTTTGCAAAACTATACCCATAAATATGAAAAGAGGTACAGCCATAAGGATTTTATTTGTCATTATAGCAAATATACGAAATGGCATTAAAGAGAACATTTGCAGGAACTCTTGTACAAAGTCTGACATCGTACCGCCATCAGGGATAACTTGAAAATATGCTGCCAATGCACCAAAGAACATAGATACTGCACCAAAAGTAAACGCAACCGGATATCCTATAACCAACAGCAGAAGTGCTGTTACAAACATAGCTAGTCCTATCAAGACAGTGCTCCTTGAGGATCAACTCTTTTAGCTTTTTCTACATGTCTGTATATATTGATATTTTGGATTATGTAATTAATGCCTTCTAAGAACAGTACCATAAATGACAAAGGTATCATAGCTTTGATCGCCCACAAGTATTTTAAGCCGCCAGGATCGCCTGATGTCTCTCCTATACTATATGAATCCATTACATAAGTGTATGAGCCATAAATAATAAGCAAAGTAAAAGGTAATAAGAATAATAGAGTCCCTATTATATTTATGACGGCTTGTGTTCGTTCACTAAATCTATCATATAAAAAATCAACTCTGACGTGAGCATTCTCTTTGAGAGAGTATGATGTGCCAAAGAGGATTATTATTGCAAAAAAGTGCCATTCCAACTCTTGCATAGCAATAGAGTTTTCATGAAAGGCATACCTCATAATAACATCATAAAAAACATTTAGTATCATAAGTAATAACATAACTATTAAAATGTTTCCTATGAAGTCCATAAATTTGTTGAATATTTTTTCTATTTTTATTAGCATCTTTTTATTGTCTTTTCTTGAGTTTTTTGGCCGACAGAAGCGTCGGCCAAATTGAATTTATTTAACGTCTTTAACTTCTTCGGAAGCTTTTAAGTAGTGATATTCTGACATCATTGACCAAACTCTAGCTTTTTTCATGAAAGCTTTTTGATCTTCCCAAATTGTTTTGAACAGAGGGTTTTTTGCAGCATAGCTACTCATAACTTCATCAGTTGCTTTTTTCATAGCCTTTAGAACAGGTACTGGGAATGATTCTACTTTTATATCCGGGTATTCTTTTTTCATCTCTGCCCATGCAGTTGCACTGTCAGCAAAGTTCTCCATACCCATATCTGCAGTTACAGCTTTCATAGCAGTAACTAGCATTACTTGATAGCTTTTTGGTAGTTTTGCAAATGCTTTTTTGTTTATGACAAAATTCATCTCAGATGCAGGCTCGTGCCATCCGGTATAGTAATACGGTGCAACTTTGTAGAAGCCCATTTTGATGTCCATACCAGGTCCTACCCATTCAAGTGCATCAATTGTTCCACGATCCAATGATGTATATAATTCACCGGCTGGAATATTTACGACACTAACACCTAAGCGAGCCATAACTTTTCCTGCAAATCCAGGGATTCTCATCTTTAGACCTTTTAAGTCATTTATACTTTTGATCTCTTTTTTGAACCATCCGCCCATTTGGACACTTGTGTTGCCGCCAGGGAAAGATAACATACCGTATTTTCCATAAACTTGTTGCATGAATTTCATGCCGTTTCCATAGTAAAACCAAGCATATTGTTCGTCTTTTGTCATACCCCAAGGAACAGTTGTGAACCAAACAGCATTAACATCTTTTCCAAGATAGTAATAAGAAGCCGTATGTCCCATTTGAAAAGCGCCGCCTCTTACCATATCAAATACGCCAAGTGGTGATTTTGTCTTTTCTGAACCTTCTACTTTAATGATAAATTTGCCTTTACTCATCTCTTTGACAAGTTTTGCAAGTTTTAGAGGTGGGTTAGAAAGAGGTGCCAGTGTAGTAGGCCAACTCATTGCCAATTTCCATCTAACAGTCTTTTCAGCAGCAAAAGAATTGCTACTTATAAGAACTAAAATAGCCAAGATGCCCATTAGTTTAAATAACTTCTTCATCATTATCCTTTAATTAAGATTTAAGTTTTTGCATTGTAGTGAAAATGTACTGAAGATATGATTAAAAAGTCAAAGCCTCTCTCATGTGTTTTTCTATTACAGAGGTATTAAATTTATTATTATAAAAAAGATTAAATGCAATAATACCTTGATAAAGAAGCATATCTTGCCCATTTTTATTTTGTAAGTTATATTTATCTGAGAGTTGCAAAAAAGGAGTCCTTCTTCCATAAACTACGTCAAACGTATAACTTGCATTTTGCATTATTTGTGAGAGTATATCTATAGGTAATGGTAGATTTTCATCTTTTAATCCTGCAGATGTAGTATTTATAATAATATCAAAGTTGTTCGAATTGAAGTTATTCCAATGAAAAGAATCAAAACCGTTTTTCATAAAAAATTCAAGTCTTTCTTTTGATCTGTTGAGTATAGTAACGTCAATATTATTTTGTCTCAATATAAACGAAATAGCTTTTGCCGTTCCTCCTGCTCCTAAGATCAATGCTTTTTTTATGTTTTTAAAAGAGCTTATGGCCTGAAAAAAACCTGGTGCATCAGTGTTATATCCTATGATTTTTCCATTCTCGTTGATAAGAGTATTTATAGCTTTGATTTCTTTTGCAATTCCTCTGACTTCATCACATAATTTGTAAGCTGTCTCTTTATGAGGAACCGTGACATTTGCTCCGTCCAATCTAAGATCTTTAAAAATTTCAATAATCTCATCACCGTTTTTCACGAGTTGTCTAATATAACAAGCGTCAAGATTTAGATTTCTTATGGCATTATTATGAAGTCTTGGAGATATTGAGTGAAAGACAGGATCGCCAAATATGGAAAAAAGTTTCATTTATGCATCTTTTTGCGTAGATATGTTAAGAATCACTTAGATCATCTAGCGAAGATGTCATAGCTGCGAGTTTATTTGATACCTCTTGATATTCGTATTCAGGAGTGCTGTCAGCAACTATCCCGGCTCCTGCTTGAAAGATTATTTTCTCATCGTCCAAATATGCAGTTCTTATCAAAATAGCACTATCAAGGTTACCGTCAAATCCAAAATATCCTACAGCTCCACTGTAAAAACTTCTTTTTAGATTTTCAAAATCACTTATAAGTTCCATTGCTCTGATCTTAGGTGTTCCGGTCATAGTCCCGGCGGTAAATGTTGCAGCAAACAGATCAAACATATCATACTTTTTGTCAAGCAATGCTTCAATATCTGTTACCAGGTGCATGACATGTGAGTATCTCTCTACTCTCATCATCTCTTTAACCTGCACGCTACCGACTTTTGCTACTTTACCCACATCGTTTCTACCAAGATCAATCAGCATTAGATGTTCAGCTCTCTCCTTTTGATCATGTAGAAGTTCTTCTGCTAATTCCAAGTCTTTTTCATAGCTATCGCCTCTTTTTCTTGTGCCTGCGATAGGTCTCAATATGATATGTCCGTTTTTAAGACCTACCATAACCTCAGGAGAACTACCTATGATGGAAAATTTTCCGTAATTTAAGTTATACATATATGGAGAAGGATTTTTGTTTCTTAGTATCCTATAAAAACTAAGTCTATCTATTTTTGCAAATTGAGTGAATCTGTTTGACATAAGGATTTGAAAAACATCGCCGCTTCTTATCATCTCTTTTGATCGTTTTACCATTTCAAAAAATCGTTCTTTGGAAAAAGCGAAATTTCCTCTTTTTTTGTCAATTTTTGTTTTTACTATAGGGATATTTATATGAGGCTGTTCTATAAGCTTAATGATATCATCAAGTTGTTTTCCCATCTCTTCTATAAAAGTTAAAAGAGTAAGAGTATTTGATTTGTGAGAAAAGGCACATATGAGTCTTGGACGCATAAGATCAAGGTCAGGTATCTTTATTTCATCTTTTAAGTTGTTCATGTGTGTTTGCAAGACAGGCTCGAAAGTTTTTACACAGTCATAACCTATATAACCAACAAAACCGTCAACAAAACCAATGTTTAGGTCATGTGAGAGTTTTTTATATTTATCTTGATCTATCTCTTTGTATCTTTTTTTTAAAAAGATAAAAGGATTGTCATCAATTTGAATTCTTTCATCTTTTTCATTTATATAAAAGCTTTGTGAATTTTCGTGGATCACTCTCTCTCTAGCACCTATAAATAGGAAGCTGTAATTTCCTGCTTCTGAATTTATAGCACTTTCAAATAGAAAAGAGAGTTCTCCTTTGAAATGATTTTGCAACTTTGCAAATATCGTTATAGGCGTTAGTTGGTCAAATAATATAGTTTTGCTATACAAATTATTTTACTCTATATAAAAAAGCATTTTTATTGATAGATTTTTTGATCTCTATCAGACCGGCTTTTGCTTCTTTTGTTGTCTTAAACGGACCTATCAAAACTTTAGTTACAGACTTGTTGTTTACTTTTGTCTTATAAAGGAAATAGTTGTAATGTTTATCTGTTATAAGTTTCAGAAATTTTTTACTAGGTGTTCCTCTGTATATCGCGCCTACTTGAACAAAAAGACCTTTGTTCTTGGCAGTAGGTGTAGTCTTTTGAGTCTTCTGTTCGATTTTAGGTTTAAGTATTTTTTTTGCCTCTTTTTTTAGAGGTTCTACTACCGGAGCAACAGGTTTCTCTTGAATAGTCTGACTTTGTGTTTGTACAGGTTTTGTTTGGTTTTGATCGCTTATTTGCGATTTTTGCATTTCTTTTTCTTTTAAGTTTTTAACAATATTGTCAAAATTATCTTTATTGGTTTTGTTTTCTTCTATTATAGGAACCTGTTTAAATAACTCTTCGTCTTTTGCTTTGCTATCAGTGACAGATTTTGGTTCAGGAGGTAAAATCATCTTCTCAGTAGCAGTATTTTGAGTTGGTTTATTTATCAATTTCATAGTTACTAATACACCCAAAAATACAATAATAAGCAATGCAATAATTATCAGAATTCTCTTTGCTTTTAAAACTTTTCCGTTATCTTTTTCTAAGACAATATCACTTAATTCGTTTTTGTCATCCATCTTTATCTCCTATTTTTTGCTTATATTATCACGAAATACATTATATGTGCTTTCAGTGAAGCACTACATGTGCTTTGACCAGGCTGCGCCTCTTTCTTTTTGATAAACTTTATACGGCAGTGTCAGTATATTAAACTCTTTTGGCATGCTGTCACTAGGAAATATCTTCCATTCTCTAGGCATCCTTTGAGAAAGTTTCATAGATAATAACTTTGCTATCTGATAACCTTCTTGCAAAGTCGTATGCCCTTTATGTATATAAAGATGCAAGTGACCTGGAGTCTTACTCTCATATGCCGTAAAATTTATATATCCTTCATCTCTAAGCAATAACTGTGCCCTATGCCAGAATCTTTCAGTGTTAATTCCATTGTAATCAATAACAATATTTTCTATTTTATTAAATCTATTGATCAGAGAGTGTGCAACAGTAATATTCCCGGATAAATGCTCTTGCATGATCTGGTTTGTCAACTTTTCATCAATTCTTTCAAATTTATCGAAAAATGTTCTTCCATTATGCATAATCTTTTGGACGATACTGTCTCTTTTAATCCAATAATGCGAGGTATCAATCTTGATTAAAGAAGTATCAATATCATACATCAGTATTCCTTAATACGTTGATTGGTTGTATATTACAAAATTACTAGCCAACTCTTTTACTTCGCTTTTTATTTTTTCTTGTAATTTTACATCTTCGATATTATCTAAAACATCTGCTATTTTATTTGCAATTATCTCAAATTCTGCAACACCCATACCTCTGGCAGTTAACGCAGCACTACCGATTCTAACACCACTTGTAACAAACGGGCTTCTTGTTTCGTTTGGAACAGTATTTTTATTAACGGTGATTCCTGCATTTCCAAGTGCGATATCTGCATCTTTACCACTAAAGTTTTTGTTTAAAAACGAAACCAAGATCAAGTGATTGTCCGTACCGCCGCTTACAATATCATATCCTCTTTTTATAAGAACATCAGATAAAATTTTGGCATTTTCTTTTACCTGTTTGGCATATGTTTTCCATTCCGGTTTTAGGTTGTATGCAAATCCTACAGCCTTAGCTGCTATAACGTGTATAAGCGGACCACCTTGGATTCCAGGAAATATAGCACTGTTTATCTTCTTTGCAATTTCTTCGTCGTTAGTCAGGATAAGTCCGCCTCTTGGACCTCTAAGTGTTTTGTGTGTTGTAGTTGTTGCTACATGACAATGAGGAAATGGGCTTGGGTGCTCACCTGCAGCCACAAGACCTGCTATATGAGCAATATCAGCAAAAAGATAAGCTCCTACTTCATCGGCTATTTCTCTGAATTTTGCAAAATCTATAACTCTTGGATATGCGCTTGCACCGCAGACTATTATCTTGGGTTTTACAATATGAGCGATTTCTCTAACTTTTTCATAATCAATGATACCGTCTTTATCAACTCCGTAAAAAAAACTAGAATACGTTTTGCCTGAACTACTTACTTTTGAACCGTGCGTTAGATGTCCGCCTTGACTCAAATCCATACCTAGCAATTTATCATGAGGTTGTAGAAGTGCTTGATAAACACCTTGGTTAGCCTGACTACCTGAATTTGGTTGTACATTGGCAAATTTGCATCCGAAAAGTTCACAAGCTCGCTCAATTGCCAACAGTTCTACCTTATCCGCAAATTCACATCCACCATAATATCTTTTATTTGGATAGCCCTCAGCATATTTGTTTGTAAAAACACTTCCCATAGTTTCCATTACGGCAGGATAAGTAAAATTTTCACTTGCTATCATCTCAAGATGTTCTGTTTGTCGTTTTAATTCAAGCTCAACCAAATCATATACGATTGGATCTTCTGTTTTTAATATACTCATGATTTATTCCTTAATATTTTCGTTTTTTTCTTCAAGTGCTGCTTCATGCAAAGGTTTCATAGCAGGAAACAATATCACGTCTCTTATTGAGTGTTGGTTTGCTAAAAGCATCACTAATCTGTCTATTCCCAATCCTTCTCCTGCAGTCGGAGGAAGTCCATACCCAAGGGCCTGAACATAATCTTCATCCATTTCATGGGCTTCATCATCTCCTTCATTTTTAGCAAGGATCTGTTTTTGAAATCTTTCATATTGATCAATTGGATCATTTAACTCATTGAATCCGTTTGCTATTTCTCTTCCGGCAATAAATAACTCAAACCTTTCTGCTATGTCGTTATTTTCTTCATTTCTTCGAGCAAGAGGACTTATCTCAATCGGATAATCTATGATATAGGTCGGGTCTATAAGTTTCTCTTCAACAAACAGATCAAACAACTCTTCATATAATTTTCCCAAGCTTAATTTTGAATCAACTTCAAAATTATTGCTTTTCAAGAATTCTATAATATCTTCTCTACTGTCAAGTATGTCATTTGGAACATTTCCTATCTCGACCAAAGAATCTCTAAAAGATATTTTTTTAAAAGGCTTTGAAAAATCTATCTCCATATCTGCAAAAGGCAGTTTTTTCGGCAGGTTCAATTTGTCAAGTAAATATCCAAATAATGTTTCTGTTAAGTTCATTAGGTCATGATAGTTATGGTATGCCCAATAAAATTCTATCATCGTAAATTCAGGATTATGGGTTAGATCCATACCTTCATTTCTAAAGTTTCTATTTATCTCAAAAACTGCTTCAAAGCCACCTACTACCAATCTTTTAAGATAAAGTTCCGGCGCGATTCTCAAGTATCTGTTGATACCCAATGCATTGTGGTGTGTAATAAAAGGTTTAGCATTTGCTCCGCCTGCGATAGGATGCATCATAGGCGTTTCTACCTCTAAAAAGTTTTTTTCTTCAAAGAAGTGTCTTATAGTTCTTACAATCAAACTTCTTAGTTTAAAGGTCTTTTTTACTTCTTCGTTCATGATCATATCAAGATATCTTTTTCTATATCTAAGCTCTATATCTTGGAGACCGTGAAATTTTTCAGGCAGTGGCGTTATAGATTTTGTCGCAACCTCAAGTGTATTGGCATGAAGAGATAATTCACCCGTTTTTGTCACAAAAGGGAAACCTGTTACAAAAATAATATCACCGACTTCTACAAGTTTCTTAGCTTCGTTGAACCATTCTGTTCCAATACTTTCTCTACTGAAATAGATTTGCAAGATACCATGCTCGTCTTCTATCTTAGCAAAGGCAGCTTTCCCCATGTGTCTTAGAAATTTTATTCTGCCGGAGATTGTATTGATTTTATTTTCATCCCTTTTTTCATCTTGATTTTTTAGATATTCATAGGCAGTTAAAAACTCAACTGTAGTGCTGTCTTTTCTGACATTATGTCTATATGGATTCTTCCCTAAATTTTTCAAATCATGTGATTTTTGTATTCTTTGTTGTTCGTACTGATTTTCAAATATCAATTTGTTACCTTTTCATTTTAATTTCTTCTTTAACTCCGGCAAAAGCTCGTGTTAAATTTATCTCACTAAAGCTATGCCTTTGCAAGAATATTTTAATTTTTTTATTTATTTTTTGTTTTTGTTCTGCTTAGACATTTTGTACATATACCATATAGCTGCATGATATGTCCGGTCAACTTAAAGCCATTTGTTTCAGCTATTTTTTCTTGTTTCTTTTCAATATCTTTATCCTCAAATTCTATGATCAAACCACAGTTCTTACAGATCAAATGATCATGATGCGGTTTATTTGCCAACTCAAATTTTTTACCTGCTTGTCCAAATGACAGAGAAGTTACTATATTTGAATCTTCCAACAAATTTAAAGTTCTATATATCGTTGCAATACCAATGTTTAATTTTGGATGATTGCTTTTTATCAGCATATAAAGCTCTTCAGGTGAAAAATGTTCAGGAAAATTGTAAAGAGTTTGTATAACTATCTCTCTTTGTCTGGTGAATTTCAATAAGTTTTTTTTCAAAACGTCTTTAAATTCTTCTATGAGACGATCGTATTCAATATTTTCCATAGAATTCATAGAGTTTATTGCTTAGATGATATATTTTTATCTTTTGAACCGGTTATTGTATCTACGACTTCATTTGTATTCAGTTTAACGATATATTTTCCGGTTTCTAAGAAAATTGGATACATAAAACTTTTGTCCATGTATTTTTGGATTCTTGTTCTAACAAATTCAACATTTGTCAAAGCAATTGCAAGGATTGAAAAAACTAAAAATATCTTCAAGCTTCCGACTACAAATCCGGCTAATTTGTCTAATCCACTCAAGCCGCTTATCTTTAAAAGATGTGACAGTATATATCCAATGAAGATACTCAACACCCAAAATAACAATAAAGTAGCGATAAATCCAATCAGATATAATGATGCCTTATTCTCAAAAGCATAAATATGTTTGTCTATGAAAAAACCTGTAGATTGTGCAAATCTTGTTGCAATATAAATACCACCGACTATACCGACTAAACCAAAAACTTCTTTGATAAAACCATTGATAACACCTTTAATACCTAGTATTAATATTAAAGATAGAGATATTATGTCAAAAAGTGATATGTGTTCCATTTGATTAACCAGCCTTACAACAATTTTTGCCACACAATTTGGCTTCATACAATGCTTGATCCGCTCTTGCAAGTATACTCTCTGTACTATCACCTTTTATATGGCTGGTTATTCCTGCGCTTATTGTCAGGTGAATCGTATTTCCTTTGTATAAAAGTTTGCTTTCATCGGCATTTTTGATTATACGTTCTGTTATTCTTATCCCATTCTCATCTGTAGATCGATTTAGGATAACTACAAATTCTTCACCGCCGAATCTATATACTTTTATTCCGCTTCTGATTGAACTTTGTATCAATCTTGTTAAGAATATCAAAGTCTTGTCGCCAGCGATATGTCCAAAAGTATCATTGATCTTTTTAAAGTCATCTGCATCAAATAATATGATCTGTAGATCTAGAACCTTGTCCAAGCCTGCTTCTAAGATCTCTTCCAAATCTTTATTTAACGATCTTCTGTTGTATATTTTTGTTAATGGATCTATATTTGATTCTCTCTCTAATTTTTCAATTTCAAGTTTTAGCCCGGTAATGGTTTTATCAGCGTTTTCAAGTTCTGTCAAGACTTGTTTTTGAAAAATATCAAAGCTATTTAGTATTTTTGTGGCATCTAATCCATTTGGTTCTTTTTTGATCTCATCAATATCTATAATGTTGTCATGTGATATATTTTTTAAATTTAGATTTGATTTTTCAAATTCTTTTATACTCTCTCTAGTTATATCTAAACAGGCTTCTTTTAAATTTGCATCGGTATCGTCAATAGAAAATAGATATTTGTATTTTTTAGATATATCAAGGATATCATTATTTTCTCTATTTAAAAGTAAGTCCATGAAAGTTTCATGATAATATTTAGGATACGGAGGAATGTTAAGCTTCTCTAACTTATGAAATGTGTCTTGCCCAATTTTAGTTACCTTGTCTGCAACTTGATTATTCTTGTTCATAACTTTTTATACTCCAAAGGATATTTTTTATTATATCTCTATTATGCTGTGATATTGTTAAATGCATTAAATTCCCATGCTATTCATTAATTCTTGTGTTTGTGTAGAATATCTTATTGCGCTGTCTTTAGTAATAGTCTTCGCATTTAAGTTTTTCAATAAAGATTGTGTTTGTGTTATCATGCCTGTTTTTTGTTGGTTTAACTGCATTTGTGAGTAAATTTGATGCAATTTATTTTCTCTAATAAGATTTGAAATAGCTGAATTATTGATCAAAATCTCATGTATCGCAATCCTGCCACTGCCGACTTTTGGCAATAAACTTTGAGAAACAACGGCATAAAGAGAAGTTGAGAGCATGTTCCTTACTTGAATTTGTTCAGCTCCCTCAAAACTGTCAACTATTCTATTTATAGTTTGTACAGCTGAGTTAGTATGTAGCGTCGCAAAAACGAGATGCCCGGTTTCTGCTGCAGTTATAGCTGTGCTTATCGTTTCTTGGTCTCTGATTTCACCTACTAGAATCACATCCGGATCTTCACGCAAGGAAAATTTTAATCCTCTAGCAAAACTTTTCGTATCTGTACCTACATTTCTATGGGAAAAAAGAGATTTTTTATTTTGATGTACAAATTCAACAGGGTCTTCTATTGTTATGATATGTTTATTTTCTGTTATGTTGATTTCATTTAGTAAGGCTGCAAGAGTAGTTGATTTTCCGCTTCCTGTAGGTCCTGTTACTAAGATCAGACCCTTTTCTCTTTTAACCAAGTCTTTAAATATCGGTGGTGTTTTTAAATCATCTAAAGATGGAATTTCGATAGGGATTATCCTAAAAGCAGCAGCCAATTCTCCGTTCATAGTATAGTAATAGTTTGCACGAAAACGACCTATATCCGGAAATTCAATTGCAAAATCCAACTCTTTTTCTTCTTCTAAAGATTTTTTTTGTCTGTCACTTAGAAGAGAGTAGCACATCTCTTCTATTACTACACCAGTCAGCTTTTCCATATCTAGTGGAACTAGGGTACCGTCAATCCTTATCTGAGGTTCGCTTCTACTAACTATGTGCAAATCAGATGCTTTGTAATTAACAATATTTTTTAGTAGAGATTTTATATTCATAGTGTTTTCCTATTCTATAATTTTTGGAACGACAAAATATCCATCTTGGCTTTTTGGTGCATTGTCTAAAATAGTTTCTATGATCTCAGGATTTACAAAAGGAGTATCTTCTCTAAAAGGCGTTCCTCCTGCTAAAGTCGTAAATGTAGCCTCTTCTTTATCAAGATTTAATTCATTTAATATTTCAACGAATTGCACTATCTCGCTAAGTTCAGAAATGATTTCAGCTCTTTTACTGTCGTCTATCTTCAGTGCAGATAAATTTTCTAATTTCGTCAACAAGTTATCGTCAATTTGCATGTCAAATCCTAATTTACTATTGATTTATTATATTTTTCAGCATTATATCAAAAATTATTGGCAAAGAGATAATTTATATATTATATGATAAAATACCGACCTATAATTAGACTAAAAGGATTTAATTTGAGTTTGAAAGAAAATTTACAAAGCATCAAAGAAGAAATAGGTGCCGAAGAACAATTTTTAGAGAGTATCATAAAGGGAGAGCGATTTTATAAAAAATATAAAAAATATATTTTTTCCGGCGCTATATTGATAGTAATAGTTGCTGTGGGTTATACCGCAACAAATATCATAAAGAATAGAAACTTGAAAATTTCAAACCAAGCTTATGAAAAATTGATCAAAACACCTAATGATTCAGAAGCTTTAAGTACACTGAAAGATAAAAATCCGAGTCTATATTCTGTATTTTTATTTCAAGAAGCATTAAAAAAGAAAGATACAGCAACCTTACAAAAATTATCAGAAGACAAGAACAATCAGTTCTTGTCTGATCTGGCTAGTTATGAGTTAGCACAAATGAAAAATACAAAAGATGTTAAAAGTGATCTTTTGAATGGATTTGTGCTTCTTGAAGATGGATTTGATCTTTTAAAACAAGGAAAACAAACTGAAGCTGAGTTAAAATTTGCACAAATTGATCCTAATTCTCCCTTAGCTGATATTGTTAAAAATCTAGAACACTATCAGGTGAAAAGCAAATGAGAACTTTATACTTTACGGTTTTAATATCTTTGAGTATTTTGTTGCTAGGTGGATGCGGAACTAAAAGACAAAATTTTGAACCAAAAGATATCTCTTATAGTATTCATTATGACGGAAGTCTTCCTTCAGAATTAGTAGACGTGACACGAAGCGGAGCTACCCTGAAAAACGGACAGATCATAACAAAAGACGGTCTTCAAAATGTAAAACTACCTGCAGGGTATGTATTTTTAAATGACGATAACGGCAGATATTTGGCTACATCAAAGTGCGGAGAGTTGATCGTTGTAGATAAAAATTCAAAAATTATATATAAAAGAAAATTTGACAACTCTATCGCTTCAGCAGTGTTAAAAGGCTCTAAGATAGCACTTGTATTGTCTTCTAATGCTATTGTGCTTTTAGATATGAAAACCGATAAAATAGAATTGAACTTACAGCAAGACGATGTATATGCTCTTGATTCAAGAATAGCCGCTCCATATTTTTTAGATAGCCTTATCATATATCCGACATTAGACGGAAGATTGTTGATAGTAGACTCTAAGAGTAAAAAAGTTATCAGAAATATTGTTATTAGTGATGAAAAGTTCTTTGGTAACGTCATATATCTGGGAGTTTTAGGAAATCGTCTGGTGGCTGCTACAAATAAAAGAGTAGTTTCTATAAGTCCGAAAACAATGTCAACGTTAGATGAAAATGTAAAAGATGTGATCGTTTTAAAAGGTAGAATCTTTGTATTTACAAATGACGGTACTGTTATATTGGCAAATGAAGATCTTAAAGTTCTAAAAAGGAAGAAATTTACTTTTGCAATTTTTTCAGGAGTTATATACGGTAAATACATATATATGATAGAGAGAGGAGGATATCTGATAGCAACAGATATTGATTTGATCTCGGCAAATGTATACAAAATACCTGATGAGATTAGCACGTATTTATATTTTACAAAAGATGAATTTTACTATAAAGATAAATATTTTAGATTATCTCACAAGAGGTAAGATTGAAAAATATTTTAGATTTTTTAGCTATTAAAAAGATAGTTTTTAGGGTGCTTGAGAAGATTGATCCAACTTTGCTTAAGAGTCGAAAAAAACTAGAAATATATAGTGGAGTCAACGAAAAGAGTTTTTATGGAACAATATTTGTTGTAAATCAAAAAAGCAGGTTCGTTGTAAAAAATGCCGCTGAAATCATCGAGCTTGAACAAAGGCTTGAATCTTATAAAAAACATTCTTATAAACATAAGTATTTAATTATTGGTTCTCCTTTTTGTTCTCATGCAAAAAAATATCTGATAGAAAATCAATGGAGAGTTTTTGAGGTGAGTCATGATACTTTGTGATATCGGTAATTCAAATGTTGACTTTTTCAACGATGGGAAAGTATGGACGGTTAGTTTAGAAGAGTTTGAAAATTATAAAGCGAAAGATAAAATTTACTTTATTAGTGTAAATGAGAATATAACAAAAAAACTTCAGGCAAATTCTAACTTTGTAAATTTGGAATCGTATTTTCAATTTGATACTATATACCAGGGTTTAGGTGTAGATAGAATCGCAGCTTGTACAGCTATAAAAGATGGTATAGTTATTGATGCAGGAAGCGCTATTACCGTTGATATTGTGTCAAATTCTCAGCATTTGGGTGGGTTTATTCTGCCGGGATTGTCATCTTATGAAAAATGTTTTGCAAATATTTCTCCTAGGTTGAAATTTAAATTAAACCCAAATATTGATTTGGATGCTTTGCCTCAAAAGACGGTAGATGCACTCTCTTATGGAGTAATAAAACCTATTTTGATGATTATAAAAGATACGTGTAAAGATAAAAAAATATACTTTACAGGTGGGGACGGTAAATTTTTTTCCAAATATTTTAAAAATTCTATTTTTGATAGAACACTTATATTTAGAGGAATGAAAAAAACAATAGAGGAAAATTTATGTTAAGTGTTGCATTGCCAAAAGGAAGAATAGCAGAAGAAACTTTGGAAATTTTTGAGAAGATTTTTGGAGAAGATTTTAGATTTGATGATAGAAAACTTATCTTAGAAACTGATGGGTTTAAATTTTTATTAGTAAGAAATCAAGATGTTCCATCTTATGTTTTGCATCAAGCAGCAGATATAGGTGTTGTCGGACTTGATGTCTTGGAGGAAAAAGAAGAAGATCTTATAAGATTGTTAGACTTAGGAATTGGAAAGTGCAAGGTGTGTGTAGGTATAGCAGAGGATAAAAAACTAGACTATTCACTACCTGAGATTAAAATAGCAACAAAAATGTCAAATATTACTGAAAAGTATTTTTCTAAAAAAGCTATGGGAGTGAAAATAATCAAATTATATGGATCTATAGAATTGGCACCGTTAGTCGGACTAAGCGATGCTATCGTGGACATAGTCGACACAGGAGCAACAATGAAACAAAATGGTTTAAAAGTTGTTGAGACTATTATGGATTCATCTGCATACTTGATCGCTAACAAAAATAGTTTTGTAGAAAAAAAGGAAGAAATAATCTCACTTTACGAAAAAATAACTCAAGCTATACAATAAATCCTAAATGTAAATTAAAGTAGGTTTTTTACTTTTAGGATTTTTTCATATAGATCATGCTCTCTTATAGGCTTAACCAAAAAATCAAAAGCTCCACTTTCAAACGATTGATGTTTCATCGTTTCATCAGTCGTAAGGACAATTATAGGTATTTTATTCTTCTGCGGCAATAAAGAGATATTTTCCATAAATTCGATACCGTCCATGATCGGCATCTTTATGTCCAGAAGGATTAAATCTATATTATCTATTTCTTTCACTTTATTCAAGGCATCTAATCCGTTAGTCGCTTCAATGACAAGCCCAATGTCATCATGCTTTTTGAGCATGGAATGAATCAACTTTAGATTGATAATATCATCGTCAACGGCTAGAATCGTTAAGCCTTCATTCATTTTTTTTCCTCTTTTTATATCTTATATATTTTGCTCTATAAGCATTTCTAATTCATGTTTGTTTAATGAATTAGATGCAACATTATCATACAACGGTTTGATTTCATCAGGTATATGAGTAGAAGAGTCTGCAAATAATATCAACTTAGTATTGCTAGATGCATAATCTGTATTTATTTTTGCAAGATTACTTCTTAGATCGTATAAATTTAATTTTTCTATCTCTTTATCAAGAATAATTAGATTGTATATTTTATTTTTTATTTTCTCTTCAAAGTCATCTATGCTTTTTGCCGTATCAACATTTTTGTGTGATTTTGAGATAATACTTGCAAATATTTTTGACTCAATAACACTTTTCTTGAAAACTAAGATTTTTGCTTCTTCTTTTTTTGTATCTTCAATCACTTCTTCTTGCTCATTTAAAGGTTCTTGCTCCACAGTTGGTTGTTCTTGCTTGAGAGATCCTTCATCGGCTATTGGTTTTAGTTTTTCTTCTTCTGCCGTATTTACTGTTTCTTCTTCACTCAAATCGATCTTATCATGAATAAACATATTAAGGACACTTAAAATGCTCTCTTTCTTTATAGGTTTAGTTATGTACTCATCTAGCCCTTCGTTCATAAATCTTTCGCGATCGCCTTTGAGGGCATTTGCCGTTATAGCAACTATAGGCACATGAGAGAGATTGTTTTCACTTTCATATTTTAAGATTTCTTGAGTAGCTATTACTCCATCCATCACAGGCATCGCAATATCCATAAAAATTAAATCATAGTCGTTTTTCTTTCTCATTTCAAAAGCTCTTAGTCCATTTTCAGCTATCGTAATACTAAGGCCTAAATCTTCTAAAGTTCTTTTTATAAGTTTTTGATTTATTTCATTATCTTCTGCAACCAGAATGTTAGCTTTGAATTTTGTACCGAATGTTTTTGAATCTAAACTTGGTTTAATTTTGACAGGAACTTCTTTGACAGGTAAAATATCTTTACTGGCTTCCAATATCTTTATGATTTTTGACATATTTATCGGTTCATAAACAGGTGTGATATATTTACTTTTTAATTTATCAAATTTGGATTGTTGTGACGATTTTAATATTATTATTATTGGAAGCTTTATTTTTTTGTATTCATTCAATTCTTCCTCGCCGATTTCACTATAGTCAGCTACTATGATATTGCTTCCGGATCTATAAATCAAATCTTTCAGAGTTCCAAAATCATTGTAAAAGTTGACACCTGAACCAAAATATGAAAAATAATTATATATGAACTGACTATGAGGTTTTGGTGAATCAGTTGAAGACAATATTGCACAGCTGTACTCTTTAAAGCCATTTTTGTAGTCTTTATCACTTGATGTAGATTCTTCAAACTCAAGAGTAAAATAAAACTTAGTTCCTTTTCCTTGCTCACTTTCAAGAGCAAGTGTGCCACCCATCAATTCTATATATTTTGATGAGATTGTAAGACCAAGTCCTGTTCCTCCAAATTTTCTAGTTATCGTTGAATCTGCCTGACTAAATGCATTGAATATATCTTTTAATTTATCTTTCTCTATACCGATCCCGGTATCTTGCACACTAAAATTAATTTTAACTTTTCCCTCTGCCGATGGGGTATCAACCCTTTTGATCTCTGTTGTAATATATCCGTCTTCTGAAGTAAATTTAACTGCATTGCTCATAAGATTTATAAGTACTTCTTTTATCTTTGTTGAGTCGCCTTTTATATAGTTGGACAAGCTCGGATCAATATAAGAGGATAAGTGTATGCCTTTTTCAGATGCTTTAGGTCCATAAACTTCTATAGCATTTTCAAATTCTTTGATTGGAGAAAATAGTATTTCATCTATCTCTACTTTATTGCTTTCTACCTTTGATAAATCTAGAATGTTATTGATGATCTCCAAAAGATTTTCTGAACTTTTTTCTATAACCTCGACAAATTCTCTACTTTCACCATCCAGTTCATTGTTTTTTAAGAGCTCTGTAAAGCCTATAATTCCATTTAGAGGAGTTCTTATCTCATGTGACATATTTGCCAAGAAAATACTTTTTGCAGCACTTGCTTCTTTTGCATTATCTTTTTCTTTTGCAATATTCTCGACTGCTTGATCTATTATCTGATATGCCGAAGTCATACCATCAGATGTGCTAAAGTCAACTTCTTGTTTTGTTTCCGCAAGTTCTTCAACTTTTTTAAATACACCCTCAAGTCCTGCTATATTGCTTCTGAATTGTTTTGATAGTATTATTCCCATAATCATAAATACGATTGATATTAGCCATGTTGCACCTGCAGAAATCAATTGTCCTATATTTTGATTCTTGTAGTTTTGTATTTCTGAAGAGAGTGATTGTTGAATAATTCTCGAACTTTGCTGTAAAAGTTTGATCTTTTTAGTCATCAAACTAAACCAAAGAGTAGGATCTATAAGGTATTCACCGCTTTGAGAGGCTAAAACAATGTCCTTTCTCGCATCCAACACATCAGCAAATACTTTCTTATCGACTCTTGAGTTAAATAGCGTAGTAATTCTCATCTTTGAGACAGGATCTTTTATTTTGCTGTAGTTAAATGTACTTGTCTTACTGGATATATTTAGCCATGTTTTTACGTCATTATCTGTAAAAGGCACATATTGACTTATTATTTTAGCGATAAAATCTCTTTCTTGACCGGTATATTCTATATCATTATACAGATTTGTTAAAGATGTTTCTAGAGATACGATTTTAGAATTTGTAACGATATCTTTTAATGATCCGACTTCGTCCAAGATATATCTATTGATTTGAGAATAGAATGAGAAAAATATTTTATTGAAATCTACATCTTTTAACGAATTGATTCTTGTTCTAACTATAGTGATTTGATTAAGTAAACTTATTATTTGTTTTATGTTTGCATTTGACTTATTTACCTTGTAGTAATTGTAGAATCTTTTTATGCTTTTGTTTACATTCAATCTTTGCTGCATTAGGGCTTCTTTCGCAATATGCCCGTTACTGGCTATATATGTTGAGCTAAGTCCTCTCTCAGCAGCTATATTTTCAGAGAGATCATCAAGTACTTTGATTGAAACCAGTTTGTTCTCAAAATTTATTGCCTTGTTATACTCTATATATGAGATATATAGAAAATATGAAGAAAATATAAACAGAATTAAAATAGGGTACATACCTATTATTTTTAGGGTATTTTGCATTTTGAGTTTCATTTGTTGACCTTTTTCTCTATTGTTATATTATATATTCTGGCAATTCTTTTGCACTCTTTTAAGTTCCTCCCAAGCCCTTCTTTTAACAATCTAATAGCTTTGTCTTGATTCGTGTTATTTTTGAGATAAGCTTCAGATAGAAAACATTTTGCTCTTATATTACCTTGATTTACTGATATTTCCAGATATTTGATAGCTTTATCTCTTTGAGGAGGCATTCCTTCGCCGTATAAATACATCTTTCCCAACATAAAATGTGCTTGTATAGAATTGTCTTTTACTATGGCTTTTAAAAATGAACTCTCAGCATCTTTGAAATTTCCATTTTGATAAGATATCATACCGTCTCTGAAATTACTGGCTTGTAGGCATACTCCTATCATGAACAATAAAACAATAAATTTTTTCAAAATAGATTTTCCTCTAAATTTTTCACTTGAGTTGCAAATATATCTAACTTATTGTTAAAGTCATCATGTCCTATACTCGATATTACTAAATCTAAAGTGTTGACTATGCTGTAGATTTTTAGCGGAGCTACTATACCCTTTAGCATTACCAGTTTATTTTTGATAAATTCTAAATTTTGCGTCTCTTGTGATGATTTGATAAGATTTATAGCGCTTTTTGACTCATCAATGAACTCATTGATAAACTGTGCCAAATCTTCCAATCCTACACCTGTGTCTTCAGCAATCTGCGTTATGTCAATTTCTTCTGGTTCTTGTTTTATTGAGATTATTGGTTCAAAATTCATCTCTTCTTCTATTTGATTATTGCTTATAGGTTCAGGTTCTGTGTAAGTTTTAAGCTCTTCATCTAATGCAGGATCATCTTTTATGTTGATCGCATTATCAAATTCATCTTCAAGATCTACTTGTATCTTGTTAGTATTTGTATCTTCATCAGACTCAAAGTCATCGGAATCGAAATCAATCTTGAGTTTTATATTTGGCTCGTATTCTGCTATGGGGATATCGGTATCTGTGGTATAATCCAGGCTTGATTCTTTGTTGTTTATATTTTCATAACTGCTTGTATCAAAATCTTCTGCTATAAAATCATTATTTTCAGGTTCTTCGCTTTTCTCTGTATTATCCTCATCAACCGTTGAATATGAAGTATCTGTTTCATTTTCTATTTCAGAAGTATCTACAGTATCGTCTGATTCCGGTTCTGAAGAAAAAATTGGATTTGCATTTATTTTATTTACATCTGAGTTAAAATCAATTTCGATATTGTAGATACCTGATTCATTATTTAGTGTGTCGACTAAGAATACTTCTGAAATGTGAAGTATTGCTTCCATTTCATTACCGTTTTTGTTTTTGATAAGTATATTTTTATTTGGAGCACCGCTGTGTAGAGCATAATCTATCCAAGAGAAATTTTTAAAATTTGAGATATATCCCGGACGATTAACGAACATATCCGCTATATCAGTGTGATAGCTCTTGAACTCATCTAGATCTTGAAATCCTAAAGAAGATAGCTCTTTTTGACTCATACCTAAAAAATTACCTTTTTTATCATACAATATCAAATCTAATCCTTTTGTGTATATTGTGGCAGTAATCTCAAATTAAACATCGGCTGATAAATTCTAACTAAGTAATACTTAAAGTCATATAATACTGACTCAAGAGTTATCTTTGACAAAAATTATAAATCTTTTTTGCCAAATTTTTATTGACAACTGTCTCTAAATCTTCTAATGATGAACTATATATCGAATCATAAGTTCCAAAAAAAGAAAGAAGTTTTTTGACGGTAGCAACGCCAACTCCGTCTATTGTCGTCAATTTGTCATTTAGATCTAGTTTTCTTTTCTTTTTTTGATGAAACGTGATAGCAAATCTATGAGCTTCGTCTCTTAATTTTTGTAAAAAATGTAATCTTTCATCATTCGTAGATAATGAAAGATTATATTTGTCGTAATGTATTATATCTTTTGCTTTTCCTCTGGAGCGATTTGATTTTGCATCATGTTTCTCTTTTGAAATAGCAAGCACATCAAGGTTTATATTTTTTTCTTCCAGCAATTTGCGTGCCAGTTTCAATAAAGTTGCTCCACCGTCCAATAGCCAAAGGTCAGGCTTTGGATTTGTAGAAAAATCGTCTATTCTTCTTGTGAGCATTTCTCTCATTTGTGCGTATTCATTCTTTTCACTAAGATTGTATTTTCTATAGCTGGATTTGTCAAATTTTTTGTCCCAAACAATCATGCCTCCGACACTTGCTACACCTCCTAAATGTGAATTGTCAAAGACTTCGATCCTATAAGGAGCAATACTTAAGTTAAAAAGACTTTGTATCTCTATCGCTAGATCTTTTTTATTGTTCTCTAAAGTGAGCAAGTATTGTGCATTTTTCTTGGACAATTCTAGTAGTTTTGTTTTTTCACCTATTTTTGGGCAGGTTATCTTGATCTTTTTGTTAAAAACATTTTGAATAAAATTTTCTACGTCAGCTCTGTCTTTAAAATCTTCACCTACTAAGATCTGTGTACACAAAAGAGGTGAGTTCCTGTTATAAAACTGCAAAAGAACTCTTTTGTAGAGCTCATCTTTGTCAAATCCTTCCGAGTTTTTAAGTATAGTATGGTCAGTTGATATTATCTTGCCGTCGCGCATAAAAATTTTTATAATGATAGCGTTTGTAGCTACGGTATGAACATAAAATATATCTAGATCTTCCAATTTTGCCAGATCAACTTGTGTTATATGCATAGAATTTTTGACTGCGCGAATCATATCTCTAATATTTGCAGCTTCTTCAAAATTTTCTTGAGTTGCGGATCTCAGCATCTTTTCTTCAAGCATATCTATCATTTTTTTTCTATTCTTTAAGGCATTTATAGCTTCATTGACTATGATTTCATATTCTTCTTTTTTGATCTTGCCCTCACATGGAGCATAACATTTTTTCATTTGATAAAATAAACAGGCTTTTTTACCTTTTATACAACTCTTTTTTTGTACCAGATTAAATAACATATATATTGAGTCAATGATCTCTTTTGATGAGCTTGAAAAGGGACCGAAGTACTTTATATTTTTTTTATTTATTATTTTTCTGGTTATCTCGAATCTAGGAAATTCATCATCTAGATCAATAGAGATATAAGGATATGTCTTATCGTCTCTGAGCAAGATATTGTATTTTGGTTTTAATTGTTTTATGAGAGAATTTTCCAATATAAGAGCATCATGCTCATTTTCAACCAAGATATATCTTATATCTTTTGTTTCACTTATCATCTTTGCAATTCTAAGACTGAGATTAAATGCAGGTTGAATATTTGACAATGATCGAAAATAGCTTTTGACTCTGTTCTTTAAATTTTTGGCTTTGCCAACGTAAAGAAGATTGTCAAATTCGTCAAAGTATTGATATACGCCGCTACTAGTAGGTAAAGTCTTTAATTTTTCTTCTAATCTCATTCTTGCTGTTTTGTTTCCTTGATAGTTTTTCTGATCTCTTCAAACAGTTCTTTTAGCTCTTGATCCTCTGATCTATTTTCAAATGAAGCGTTTGAACGCTCTTTATATCTTTGTTTATTTTTTTTAGAATTTAACTGTTCTTTTATTGTTATTTTGTTGGTTACGAACGCTTTTATATTATTAGAATTCATAAATATACATTGCGGATTGAGTTCTATGAGCTTTTTTAATATACTCTTTATCAAATTACTCTTATAATTAAATTCCATTTTTATACCTGGATGAGTAAGCACGAAAAACAGAGTATCATTTTTTTGATACATAAATCTTGTATTTTCACTTATATTCTTAGGCAATAAAGATAACAGCATATTGAAACACTCAACATGTTGCAATTTTTTTAAATAAGGTCTGTTTTTCAAATGAGAAATTATATAATTTGCTTTTTTCATACTCTAATTATAGCATCACTTTGCTTTAGCTTTACAGGTTGCGGATATAAAGGTCCTCCTACATATAAGGGACAAAATCAAACTGCTAAAGCTCCAAAATGAAATTTTCAAAACGAATATATGATGTGCTGATAATCGGCACCGGGGTTGCTGGATTAAATACTGCGAATCATCTTGATGAAAATTCTGATGTTTTGGTTATATCAAAAGATTATGCCTGGGAATGCAATACTTTTTATGCACAAGGCGGAGTGGCAGTTGCCGTAGATGCTGAAGATGTGGTTTCCCATATAGAAGATACGCTTAATGCAGGAGCAGGGCTTTGTGATAAAGATGCTGTAGAAGTTTTATGTCATGAAGGTAGAGATGCGATCAAAGATTTTATAAACAGCGGTTTTAATTTTGACAAAGACAGAAATGGAAATTTACTCTATACAAAAGAAGCCGCACACTCAAGAAATAGAATTTTACATGCCGGCGGAGACGCTACCGGACGATATATACATCTTCACTTGATGGATAATTTAAAATTTCCGATTCTATACAATACTCAAGTGACAGATCTATTGATAGAAGATGGAGTATGTTACGGTGTCAGGGTTTTTCACAACAATGAGATTTTCAATATCTATGCCAAAAATGTAGTTATCGCCAGTGGAGGAGTAGGTTCTCTTTATGAATACCACACAAATGCAAGAACCATTAGTGCAGATTTGCAAGGTATTTGTCTTAGTCATGGGATAGCCTTGCGAGATATGGAAATGATGCAGTTTCATCCGACTGTTTTTGTACAAAGTAATGCTGTCAGAAAGCAATTATTGAGCGAATCTCTAAGAGGAGAGGGCGCTATGATCGTAGATAGCAAAGGAAGAAGATTTTTATTTGATTATGATGAACGCGGTGAGTTAAGTCCTAGAAATATCGTATCTCAAGCAATTTTTGATTATCAAAAGAATGTAGATAAAAAAATATTTTTGGATGTTAGCAATTTTGAAGACGGTTTTTTTATGAAAAGATTTCCTAGTATATATTTTAACATGAACAATATGGGATATAATCTGCCTCAAGATCTTATACCTATATCTCCGGCTTTCCATTATGCTATGGGTGGAATAAAGTGCGATCTTTTTGGAAGAGTAGATGGAATATCCTGCCTTTATGCAGTTGGAGAAGCAGCCAATACAAGAGTTCATGGAGCAAATAGATTAGCAAGCAACTCTCTTTTAGAGGGATTTGTCTTTTCTCGCAGAGTGGCACAAGATATATCTGCAAGATCATGTAATAGAAAAAAATCTATAAAATTTGATGAAATCGAACCACCATTGATAAAAGAAGGAGACAAAGAACTCAAAAACCAGCTCAGGAATCTAATGTGGGGAAATGTAGGAATCATCCGAGATGAAGAAAATTTACGAAAAGCACAAGAAAGCGTTGAAGATATGCTAGAATTACCAACTGGAAAACTTTTGAGGCTTAGATTGTTAAGTTCACAAGAGATAATAAAGAGTGCCTTTAAGAGAAAAGAATCTTTGGGCGCACACTACATAATAAGGAGAGATTGAATATGAAAATTTTGGGGTTACTGTTGGCTCTTGCACTTAGTGCATTCGCTGCCGGAGGGGAACATCTTACAACTACTTGGGTGGGAGTAGTTTCTTTGATAATTTTTGTCGTAGGTTACTATATAATCGCGGCAGAAGAAAATTATCATATAAATAAAGCAAAACCTGCTTTGTTCATAGGTACTTTTATTTTTATGCTGATAGGTTTTTATTATGCGATGAATGGTATGGATCAAGCACCGCTGGCTCATGAAGTAGACAAGCTTATATTAGAAATTGCCGAGATATTTTTCTTCTTGATGGTGGCTATGACATATATAGAAACTCTAATCAACAGAAATGTTTTTAATGCTTTAAAATTCAATCTTGTTTCAAAAGGCTATTCATACAAAAAACTTTTTTGGATGACGGGAGCTTTGTCATTTTTTATAAGTCCTGTTGCAGATAACTTGACCACGGCTCTTATACTCTCAACCGTATTGATAACAATAGAAAAAGAGAGAAAAGAATTTTTGGTGCCGGGAGCTATAAACATAGTTGTCGCTGCAAATGCAGGCGGTGCCTGGAGTCCATTTGGCGATATAACTACTTTGATGTCTTGGACGGCAGAAAAAGCAGGCTTTGTCGATTTCTTTTATCTGTTTATTCCTGCAGTTGTGGGATGGGTGCTTACAGCTTGGCTTCTGTCTTTGTTCGTTCCAAAAGACAAACCACACTTTAATGCTGCAACCGAGCACAAAGAAGAGATATATGAAGGTGGACAAATTGTTATGCTACTAGGTGTTTTGACTATAGTATCTGCCGTATTGGCACATCAATTTTTTCATTTGCCTGCTATGTGGGGAATGATATTTGGATTGTCTTTGTTAAAACTCTATGCATTCAAACTAAAGAAGCGAAATAATGTAGAATTAAATATATTTCACTCAATAAGCAAAATAGAACATGATACACTTTTATTTTTTGTTGGAATTTTAGCAGCAGTCGGCGGATTGCACTTTTTGGGTTTCTTGGATCTGGCAGCTAAACTTTACGGTATAGTCGGACCAGATGCGGTTAACATAGGAGTAGGGTTTTTATCGGCTATAGTTGATAATGTTCCTGTCATGAGCGCAGTTTTAAAATCAAATCCAAATATGGGTATGGATCAGTGGTTACTTGTGACTATGACTGCTGGTATCGGCGGAAGCTTGATAAGTTTCGGCTCAGCAGCAGGAGTCGGTGTTATGGGTAAACTGAGAGGGATCTATACATTCTCATCTCACCTGAGATATGCATGGACAGTGCTTTTGGGATACATGGCCTCAGTTATTGTATGGTACATACAGTTTGAGATATTTAAAGAATTTTAATTTAAAAGGAAAATAATGAAAAGACATAGGAATTTTTGCTTAGCATTGCTTGGTAAAAAGGAGAAATCAATATGAAACAAGTCCCTATAATAGTACTAGATTTCGGTTCACAATATACTCAGTTGATCGCAAGAAGAATGAGAGAAGAAAAGGTTTACTGCGAAATAGTGCCTTATAACGAACCAATTGAAAACATTAAGACAAAAAATCCAAAAGGTTTGATTCTATCAGGAGGCCCTGCTTCAATTTATGATGAAGATGCATATAAGGTCGATGATGAAATTTTTGAATTGGGACTGCCTATATTGAGTATATGTTATGGTATGCAGCTCATAATTGATCATTTTGGAGGAGAAGTAGTGCCTGCTCTTCATCATGAATACGGCAAAGCAGAGATAACATTTGACCTTGTCAATAACGAAGTAAATCCTATTTTTAAAGATACTCAGGACAAACAAATTGTTTGGATGTCTCATGCAGACAAAGCAGAATCTCTTCCAAAAGGCTTTGTAAAAATAGCACACAGCTCAAACTCTCCTTATGCTGCAGTTGCGAATGAAGAGAAAAAAATATATGCCTTACAATTTCACCCTGAAGTTTCTCACTCAGTTTATGGAGGCGTGATACTTAAAAATTTTGCCAAATATATATGCGGATGTGAAACTACATGGAATATGGGTTCCTTTGCAAAAGAAGAGATTAAAAAGATTCAAACCAAAGTTAAAGACGGCAAAGTTTTGTGTGCAGTTAGCGGAGGGGTTGACAGTTCGGTAGTAGCAGCATTGTTGAATGAAGCAATAGGCGATAAATTGGTTGCAATTTTTGTTGATACAGGATTACTTCGGGCAAATGAAAGAAAAGACGTTGAAGATATGTTCAAATCAAAGCTAAAGATACCTCTTATCACTATAGATGCTACTGAAACTTATCTAAATAGGTTAGAGGGAGTAATTGATCCTGAAGAAAAAAGGAAGATCATAGGGCATACTTTTATAGAGATATTTGCAAATGAAGCAAAAAAACACGATGATATAAAATATCTAGCACAAGGAACACTATACCCTGATGTCATCGAATCAGTATCTGTAAAAGGTCCAAGCAAGACGATCAAATCTCACCATAACGTCGGAGGCTTGCCTGATTGGATGAAATTTGAATTGATAGAACCTCTGAGAGAACTTTTTAAAGATGAGGTAAGAGCTCTTGGATTAGAACTTGGAATCCCGCAAGAGATGATAGCCAGACATCCGTTTCCAGGTCCGGGACTTGCTATTAGGATTATGGGAGAAGTTAATAAAAAAGATTTGGAAATATTGAGAAAATCAGATGTGATCATGCTGGATGAACTTAAATCTAGCGGATATTATGATAAGACTTGGCAAGCATTTACTGTTTTGTTAAATGTAAAGAGTGTCGGTGTCATGGGTGATAATAGAACATATGACAATACGATCTGTGTCAGAATTGTAGAGAGCGTTGATGGGATGACGGCAACTTTTGCAAGATTACCTCATGATCTTCTAGAGAGAATGAGCGGCAGGATCATAAACGAAGTTGAGGGTATCAACAGGGTTGTTTATGATATATCTTCTAAACCGCCTTCAACTATAGAATGGGAGTAAGATTTGGGGAAAATTTATCTTCTGAATAATGAAAATTTTGAAGGTACTATAAATTTGCCCATGATCGAGATCAATTTTCTGAAAGAAGAAATTGATCTTGGTCTTTATGACAGTTTGATCTTTACTTCTAAAAATGCAGTTAGAGCACTAAACTCCATTGACACAAACTGGACTAAAAAAGAGATATACTCTATAGGACAAGGAACCTCACAAGAGATTAAGAAACATCATGCAAATCTTGTATTTACTTCTAAAGACTCTTATGGAGATCTCTTTGCAGAAGAGATCAAAGATAAACTAAAAGACAAAAAAGTCCTTTTTTTAAGAGCTGCAAAAGTGATTTCCAATCTAAATGTTATCTTGAAAGAAAATGATATAGATTTAGATGAAAAGATCATATATGAAACTGTTTGTCATAAGTATGAAATCATCAAAAAACCTCCTTTGAATGCCGTTATTATATTTACTTCTCCATCTACGGTTAAGTGTTTTTTCAAAAACTTTAATTGGGATGACAGCTATAAAGCTGTAGCCATTGGTAATATAACAGCATCTGCGATCCCTGCAAATATTGATATACTTGTAGCGCATGAACAAACAATACAAAGCTGTGTTGATTTGGCAAAAAGTATTTGATATTTAAGCAAAAATTGCCTATAATTTTAATTGCCTGAGTGGAGCGACACCGTTTTTTATGAGGGTCCAACATATTGTTATTTGTGGGACGGGTGTTTTATTGGTGCGTCTGTATTTTTGCTTGAGCCACTAACCTGGTTAGAATCTGCAGCCTAAAAATAAAATTAGTTCTACATCGTTGGCTTAATAGGGCCAAACTGTAAACGAACGCCTGCTTGGGTTAGCAGTATGCGCATTTTGTGTGTGCTGCTTTTATTAGACTTTTTTTATAACCTATGATAGTTTCTAAGTTATAAAAGAGGTCTTTATTATTTGGAGATTTATTTGATGAATGTTTTGGTAGTTGGAAGTGGAGGTAGAGAATATTCTATCGGTCTTGCGTTAAAAAAAGATGAAAATGTTAAAAATATATATTTTGCTCCCGGAAATGGTGCAACAACTAGGTTTGCTCAAAATATAAATATTTCCGATCATGAAAAATTGGCTGATTTTGCACAAGAGAACAATATTGATTTGACTATAGTCGGCCCGGAAGCTCCGTTGGTCGAGGGTATAGTCGATGTTTTTAAAAAAAGAGGACTTTTAGTATTTGGCTCATCAAAAGATGCTTCAAGATTAGAAGGTTCTAAAGTCTACATGAAAAACTTCTTATCAAAATACAATATTCCTACTGCTAGATATATCGAAACACAAGATTATAAAAAAGCTGCTGAGTTTATAGACAGTCTCAAAGAACCTATAGTTGTAAAGGCAGATGGCCTATGCGGCGGCAAAGGCGTCATCATAGCTAAAAGCAAGGAAGAAGCAAAAACTGCTGCAAAAGATATGTTGAGCGGTGAAAGTTTTGGAGAAGCCGGGAAAAAAGTCATAGTAGAAGAGTTCTTAGACGGTTATGAACTTTCGGTATTTGCTATATGCGATGGGACAGATTATAAAGTGCTACCTGCTGTACAAGATCACAAAAGATTACTTGATGGTGATCTCGGTCCAAATACAGGAGGAATGGGTGCTTATGCTCCAACTCCGTTGATAGACGATAAATTGTATAAAAAAATAGAAGATAGAGTTATTGTTCCTACTTTGAAGAGCATGAGAGAAGAGGGATGTCCATTTGAGGGTGTGTTATTTATAGGGATTATGGTTGTTGAGGGTGAGCCTATTGTATTGGAATATAACGTAAGATTTGGAGACCCTGAGTGCGAGGTGCTTATGCCTCTTTTAAAAACACCTGCAAGTGAGCTATTTTATAAGGCAGCGAGTGGAGATCTTAAAAACTTAAATCTAGAGTTTATCAATAAACATGCCGTAGGTATTGTAATCGCCAGTCAAAATTATCCATATAAAAGCTCTACTCCTTCTGAGATCATAGTTGATAAATCAGTTCATGATGCACTAGAAGATACGTATATATCTTATGCAGGGGTAAGTGAAGATAGTGGCAAGCTGTATGCAACAGGAGGCAGAGTTCTCCTTTGTATAGGTGTTGGAGATACGATTAAGGAAGCTAGAGACAAAGCTTATTTGCTTTGCGGACAAATACACTTTGCAGGAAAGCAATTTAGACAAGATATAGCATACCAGGCATTAAAAAATGACAGATGAACAGATAATAGAAACCTTTGAGAGAGAGAATATCACATTAGCTTCAATTGCAAAAAGGGCATGGGCATATACTATTGATGAAGTATTGATATCAACTATATTTGTGATTATATATATGGGGATGATCCCGCCAAATGCCACGTATGAACAAATTATAAACTTGATCAACGGAATGTTCGTGTATGTCGTCTCTCTTAAGATCATTTATCAGACGTTCTTTGTATGGTATTATGGAGCTACACCAGGTAAAATTCTTTTAAAGATAAAGATTATTTCGACAGAAAATTTAGAAAACCCAAGTATCTTAAGTTCTCTAAATCGAGGGATTGTAAGAATTGTAAGTGAAAGTTTTTTTTATTTGGGTTTTTTATGGGCATTTGCAAATCCAAAACGAGAAACTTGGCATGATAAAATCGCAAAAACATTGGTAATTAATGCAAATTAGGCTCTTATTTCTATTATTACTATTATTTTCATTGAGCTTTGCTTCTACGCAAAACGTTGAAGTCTTAGCAAAAAATATTAAAAAAATAGGATTTAATATACATGCCGTAGGTAATGTCGTATTATATTCTCAAAAATACTTAATAACTGCCGATAAAGCAGACTATAACCAAAAAACAGGGGACTTGCAACTATACGGAGATATCACAGTTTTGGAAGGTTTAGAGTTTTCTGCAAAGACCGGCAGGGCATCTTTAAATTTAAATACGGACATCGGATCATTTCAGCCACTTTTCTTTTTTAACGATGTTTCAAACATTTGGATGAGTTGTTCAGAAGCCAAGTCTGATCCAAAGTATTTTTTAACGAAAAAGTCGATAGTCTCAAGCTGTAATGTTCAAAATCCTGATTGGAAGATAAACTTTTCATCCGGAGAATTAAATCGTAAAAATAGTTTTCTGAGCATATACAATGCTGTATTTTATGCAGGTGATATGCCTTTGCTTTATCTTCCGTATTTTTCTTTTTCAACGGATAAAACTAGAAGAAGCGGACTACTGAGACCAAGGATAGGTTTTGGAAGCTCAGAAGGTCTTTTTTATATGCAGCCGATTTATTTTGCTCCAAGAGTTGATTATGATGTTGAAATTGATCCACAAATCAGAACTTCCAGAGGAAAAGGCGTCAATGCGACCCTTCGATATATAGATTCTCCGTATTCTACACTTATGGCAACAACCGGAATATTTAGAGAAAATGACAAATACAGACAAAAAAATAATTTGGTCAACAAAGAACATTATGGATTTGAATTAAATTATGACAGAAGCAAAGTTATAAGCGATTTGGTTAGCAAAGATGCAGAAGATGGGCTATATCTTGATTTTAAATATTTAAATGACATCGACTATTTAAATACAAAGTCATATGGAAATACTGCGTATGATAATCTAGTAACATCCACATTTAATTACTATCTTAAAAAAGATTTAGATTATTACGGTTTGTATGCAAAGTATTATATTGATACTAGTAAGATTTCAAACAATAATACCTTACAGGAATTGCCGACTCTTCACTATCACAGATTTACAAATTCGCTTTTCTTAGACAATCTTTTATATTCAGTTGATATTAAGGCTAAGAATTATGAACGACAAGTTGGATTAAATGCAACTCAATATGAGTTAAATGCACCTTTGACCCTGTATTTTTCTTTACTAGATGATTATCTCAAGTTTTCTGTCTCTGAAAATATTTATCTGACTCATGTAAATTATACAAATAGTCCGACAACGGTCGGATACGGTGAATATTATAGAAATTATCATCAATTTTCACTTTATACCGATCTATCAAAACCATATAAAGATTTTTATCACACACTATACGTAGATCTTGATTTTATCGTACCTAGTAAGGAGACGATAAATGGATATTTTGCTGATTTTGTTCCTGTTAATACTGAAGAAAAAAGTTTAACACTTAATCTAGCAGAGTTCTTTTACAATAAAAATGGAGAGAAAAAAGTCAGTCATACACTAAAACAACAGTATTTTTTTAGTGATTATGGATACAAATACGGTGATTTAGAAAACAATATAAAAGTATTTTTCTCTAAAAAACTTACTTATTCCAATATAATTTTTTATTCGTATGAATTTTCCCGTTTTTCAAAAGTTCAAAACTCATTGACGTATTCAAACGATATATATAGTGCAAGTATAACTCATACGTATGAAAACAGTGTCGGTAGGATTTACCTAAATAGAGTAAATACAAAAACAAATTTTATGACGGTTTCTGCAAGTACTAATTTTTACAGAAATTATACTTTCTTCGGTTCAATTGATTATGACTTTAAAGAGAATTTTTTTAAAAATTGGCAGATTGGATTTAAGAAGAAGAAAAAATGCTGGGATGTTTCTATAGTGTATAGTCAAAACATAACTCCTCAGCTTACGAGTTCAGGAAATAGTTCAATCAACAAACAAGGAGTTTATATCTTGTTTAATCTCTATCCTATAGGAAGCGTTGATTATAAATTTGTCAAAGAAAGTGATGTAGCAAGTACTATATGATGCGAAAAGATATAACTGTTTTAATCCAAGATGCTCTAGAGATTATGGATCTGCCTTCTTTTATTGATATGAAAGAGTTGAAAAAACAATATAAATACTTAGCAAATTTAAATCATCCTGATTTTGGTGGAGACGAAGATAAAATGGCCAAGATCAACAAAGCATATGAGCTTTTAAAAGGATATATGACAAATTTTAAATTTTCTTTTACGGATGAAGAGATATACAAACAATATCCGGAGGAAGGGCATACTTCCAAATTTAAATTTTAGTTTTTATGCTGTATTTTTAGTTAATTAAGCATAAAAATATATAAAAACTGAAACAAAACGATATAATAGAGACTTAAAAAAAAATTAAGGGCAAAAAGCTCTTTCAAAAACAGGAGAAATGATGGAATATAAGATCGAAGTGAATAACCAAATAGAGATTTATGATATAGGTAAAGTTGCAAAACAAGCGGCTGGGGCAGTCATGTTGAAGATAAAAAATACAGTGATTTTAGCCGCTATTTCAAGAGACGACAATCAAGTAGACGGAAATTTTGTACCGCTGACAGTACAATACATAGAAAAAACTTATGCATCTGGAAAATTCCCGGGCGGGTTTATGAAAAGAGAAACAAAACCGAGTGATTTTGAGACATTGACTTCAAGAGTTATAGATAGAAGCTTAAGACCTCTTTTCCCTGATGGATATGCATACCCGACACAACTTACCGTATTTGTTCTTAGTTGTGATCCTGAAGTAGATCTTCAAGTCGCAGCTTTAAATGCGGCTAGTGCAGCTATCTTTGTATCAGACATTCCGGTAAACAAATCTGTTTGCGGAGTAAGAATAGGAAAAATAGACGGTGAATTGATCGTAAATCCAACAAATTCTCAGCTCGCAAATTCAACTCTTGATCTTTACGTTGCCGGAACAAAAGAAGAATTACTTATGATCGAAATGAAAGCAAATGCCACAATGAGCTCAGATATACTTCCTATAGTCTCAATTGACCCTATGATCGATCCTACACTTAGTGAAAACATGATGCCTGTTCAAATGATAAACGAATCTAGTGAAGATGAGATACTAGAAGCCATAGATAAAGCACAAGAAGCCATCAGTAGCGGAGCTCATGCGTATGAAGAAGCATTTTTACCGATAAAGAAAGAGACTGCGATACTTGAATATAAAAAAGAATTACTTGATGATTCTATTGAAGTTTATATCGATGAATTTTATAAAGATGAAGTGAAAGAAGCGATCAATAAAATGGCAAAAAGTGAGCGTGCCAGCGAGCTTAACTTGATAATCAAAAAGATAATGACAGACGATATAGCAGCACAGGAAGAGTGGGATGAAGAAGTTGTCAAAAACGTTATGAACGATTACAAGAGAAAAATTGTTAGAAATATGATCATAGAAGATAGAGTAAGAGCTGATGGAAGAGCTTTAAATGAAGTCAGACCTATCTCTATTGAAACAAATATACTGCCAAACGTACACGGTTCTTGTCTATTTACAAGAGGACAAACACAAGCTTTGGTCACAGTAACACTTGGCGGAGACAAAGATGGACAGATGTATGAGCTTCTTACTAAAAAAGGGAACCAAGTAGATAATTTTATGGTAAATTACAACTTCCCGGGATTTTCAGTAGGCGAAGCTTCTCCACTTAGATCACCTGGCAGAAGAGAGCTAGGTCATGGAAATCTTGCTAGAAGAGCTTTAGAACCTACTGTTGATTTGGATAGAGTACAAACTATCAGATTAGTTTCAGAGATATTAGAATCAAACGGTTCTTCATCACAGGCTACGATTTGCGGTGGTTCATTGGCGTTAAAAGCAGCAGGAGTAAACGTTCACAAATTAGTTGCAGGGATTGCTATGGGCGTTGTATTTGAAAATGACAAACATGCTATTTTAAGTGATATTATGGGACTTGAAGATCATGATGGAGATATGGACTTTAAAGTAGCCGGAACAAGAGATGGTATAACTGCACTACAGATGGATATAAAACTAGGCGGAATCTCAAGAGATACTCTAAAAGAAGCGCTATACCAAGCAAAAGAAGGAAGAGATCATATACTTTCTATCATGGAAGAAGCAGATCAAAATATCAAAGTAAACAATTCTATACTCCCTAAATTGGAACTCTTTAGTATTGATCCATCTAAGATAGTAGATATCATCGGACAAGCAGGAAAAACTATACGAGAGATCATCGAAAGATTTGAAGTTTCTATCGACCTTGATCGAGATAAAGGAGAAGTGAAAATTGCCGGTGACAACAAAGAAAAAGTTGAAGCTGCAAAAGAACACATCGTAGGAATAGTTAATCAACCTTCACGTGGAAGAGACTCCAGGGGTGGTGGAAGAGACAACAGAAGAGGCGGTGGCTTCAGAGATAATAAGCCTGTTCCTCAGTTCGTGCAAGATGAAGTAGTTGACGGCGTAGTAAAAAGGATCGTAGATTTTGGAGCTTTTGTTGAGCTTCCTGGTGGAATAGATGGTTTGCTACATGTATCAAAGATAGCAGATCACAGAGTTGAAAAAGTCAGTGATTATTTAGCTATAGAGCAGGCTGTTAAGGTAAAAATATTAAAACAAAATGGAAATAAAATAGAATTAGAATTAGTCAAATAGTGGATTTAAACACTTTTTAACGAACAAAAAGATAAAATCGCATTCGACAAAGTGATAAGTAGGGATACGCAAGCCGAACGGACTTTGTAATTTTATAATAGGAGAAATCTCATGAAGAAGATTGTATTTTTATTGGTTGCACTTGCAGGATTCGCATTTGCAGGAGACAACACTATGGTTCAAGCTTACTCTGTAGTTGCTGCAGGTATCGGTTTGGGTCTTGCTGCACTTGGTGGCGCTATCGGTATGGGTCATACTGCAGCTGCTACGATAGCAGGTACTGCTAGAAATCCTGGTCTTGGCGGAAAGCTTATGACTACTATGTTTATCGCACTAGCGATGATCGAAGCACAAGTTATTTATGCACTTGTTGTTGCATTGATTGCATTATACGCAAATCCTTTCTTAGGATAATCACTATAAAATTGGGGAGAGTAAGATCTCCCCAAACAACTTTCGCGACCATGGTGGAATTGGTAGACACGCTATCTTGAGGGGGTAGTGCTTTCGGGTGTGCGAGTTCAAATCTCGCTGGTCGCACCACTTTATAAACTGAATGACATATTAGATAAAACAAGATTTATGTAATATCTAAGCGTAGTTTAGTTAAAATCTATATTTTTAAGCAAATTATTATTATAACTCAAGGTTAAGAATGAACCAGATCAAAGAAAATCATATCCAAGAAGATGAGATAGATTTAAGAGAACTTTTCAAGACTATAATGCGGCATAAGAAATTTATCCTTCTTTTTACCACCATAGTGACATTTATGGCAGTTATTTATGTATTTGTTAAAACTCCTCTCTATGAAGTAAAGTCAAATATTCAATTAGGTTATATAGGGGATAATATACTCGGAGATCCAGATGCGATAAACAAAGAATTAAGAGTAGTATTTCATGTCGATGAGAGACAAGATGAAAAAAATACAACCTCATTAGTTACCAATGCATCAGTAAATAGTCATGTAAAAAACTTTATAGAGGTTACTACAGAAGGTATTTCAAATAAAGAAGCTTTAGCTAAAAATCAAGAGGTCTTGAAATATGCTCAAAGTATGTTTACAAAAAAAATAAACAACTATATAACTAACATAAAAAATCAAATAGATAGTACAAAAACAGCACTGAGACATGTTGATGAGATAGAGATAGCAGATATTCAAAGAAATATCACGAGGCTAAAAACACAAAAAATCGTAAGAATAGATCAGCGGATAGATTTTTTACAGGATAAAAAATTGCCTTCCATAAAACAAACATTAGATATGTATAACAAAAAGCTAAATGATTACACTAGGTCTGTCCAAAGCTTGGCAGACAAGCAGATACAAGATAAAACACAGGATATGATTATCTCCATACAGATGGTGAATTACCAAAATCTTATATTGAATCTAGAAAATCAGATAGAAGACTTAAAATTAGCAAAAGAAAAAATCATAGTTGAGACTATTCCAAGTCTCAAACTAGAAAAAGACAATATAAAAAATGATCAAATAAAAAAACTAGAAGATCAAATAAACATCACGCTAAAAGACAAAAAGATAGATTTACAAAAAACTATAAACAATTTAGAGTATCAAATCAGTAAAGCAAATATAAAAAATATATCGTTGGTTGGGAATTATGTTATTCATAGGTATCCAGTGAAACCAAAGAAAAAGCTCATAATCGCAGTCATTTTTATAATGGGTATTATTGTATCAATTGTTTTTGTATTCTTTATGGAGTTTTTGAAAGGCTTAAAGGAAGAAGACAGAGAATCAGAGTCATAAAAATACGTAAAAATCAATAAAAATTGTAAAACATTTACTTTGGTGATCATTGTATGAAGGGCTTCATCCTAGTAGGAAGAAATAAAACATGTCTCCGCTTCGTCATAAAACGTTTGTGTAAATACAAACCAGCATAACTTGATGAAAAATGTATACTCGTTTTAATAAGCAAAAAGTTTGCAATGAATTTGGCTTAAAAGAGAACGAGAACTTTGGGAGTGAAATTGTTAATATTAGTGAATGATATTTAGAAAAGCATAAATCAAGGAAAGTAGTATGCTGCATCAAAGGAAAAAGTAAGTGAAATATCAAATGATTAAAGAAGAATTGAAATCTAACCAAAAAATATGGCTCGTTACAGGTGTAGCAGGTTTTATTGGTTCAAATTTAGCGGAAGAATTACTGAAACTAAACCAAAAAGTTATCTCACTTGACAACTTTGCAACTGGACATCGATATAACCTAGAACATATCAAAAATTCAGTAACATCAGAGCAATGGGAAAGATTTACATTTATTGAAGGCGATATCACAAATTTTGACACTTGTATGTCTGTTACAAAAGATGTAGATGTTGTTCTACATCAAGCAGCACTTGGTTCTGTTCCTAGATCGATTGACAACCCAATTGTATCAAACAATGCTAATCTAACAGGTTTTTTAAATATGCTCACAGCTGCAAAAGATAATGGGGTTAAAAGATTTGTTTATGCATCTTCTTCCTCTGTTTATGGAGATTCTGAAGAACTTCCAAAAGTCGAAGAAAGAACGGGAAACCTTCTTTCTCCTTATGCCGTTACAAAATATGCAAATGAACTTTACATGGGTGTATTTCATAAGTGTTATGGCATGCAAGCTATAGGGCTTAGATATTTTAATGTTTTTGGAAAAAGACAAGATCCAAATGGGGCCTATGCCGCGGTAATGCCAAAGTGGATAGGACAAATTTTAAATGGTGAAGATGTTTATATAAACGGTGATGGTGAAACGAGCCGTGATTTTACTTATATCGACAATGTTGTTCAAGCAAATATAATGGCTGCAACAACTACAAATACACAAGCATTTGGCAAAGCCTATAACACTGCTGCAGGTGGGCGAGAAACTCTAAACAACTTATATGAAGCTATAGCAAAAAGGTTAAAAGAAAAGCTTCCCGGTTTAGAGATAAAAAAACCAATTTACAGAGACTTTAGAGTTGGTGATATTAGACACTCAAATGCGAATATAGATAAGGCGAGAAAATTGCTGGACTATGAGCCAACACATACCTTGGAACAAGGTTTGGAAGAGTCGATAACATGGTATATAAATGACATCAATGGAGAGAAAAATTGAACAACTATAAAATATGCGTCATAGGGTTAGGATATGTTGGACTTCCTCTAGCTCATGCTTTTTCAAAAAAATACAAAGTAGTAGGATTTGATATCTCCCAGTGGAGAATCGATGAACTTAAGACGGGATATGACAGAACTCTTGAATTGAACAAAACACAAGTAAATGAAGCACTAACTAATGGTATGAAATTTACTTTAAATACCGATGATATCAAAGATTGCAATATCTTCATTGTAACCGTACCAACACCTATCGATAAAAACAAAAGACCTAATTTAACTCCACTTATAAAAGCAAGTGAAACAATAGGAAAAATACTTAAAAAAGATGACATCGTGATCTATGAATCTACCGTTTATCCAGGTGCAACAGAAGAAGATTGTGTACCGGTTTTAGAAAAATTTTCTAACTTGAAGTTTAATGAAGACTTTTTTTGTGGATATTCTCCAGAGAGAATTAATCCGGGGGATAAAGAGCATACGGTTACAAAAATCAAAAAAGTAACAGCAGGAAGTACACCAGAGGTAGGTAAAAAGATAAATGAACTTTACGCGAGTATCATAACGGCAGGGACACATTTAGCCCCTACCATAAAAGTTGCAGAAGCTGCAAAAGTTATAGAAAATTCTCAAAGAGATATCAATATAGCATTTGTAAATGAACTGGCAATCATATTTAACAAGCTTGGAATCAACACAAATGATGTACTAGAAGCTGCCGGAACAAAATGGAACTTCTTACCATTTAGACCAGGGTTAGTTGGCGGTCATTGTATAGGAGTAGATCCTTACTATCTGACTCACAAAGCACAACAAGTTGGCTATAATCCAGAGATAATCTTAGCAGGAAGAAGACTTAACGATAATATGGGTATATATATAGCTAATCAAGTTGTAAAACTGATGATAAAAAAAGGACATAAAATAGAAGGTTCGAAAGTATTGGTTTTAGGAATTACTTTTAAAGAAAATTGTCCAGATATTAGAAATAGTAGAGTGATAGATGTTGTCCAGGAGCTCCAAGAGTTTGGATGCAATGTCGCAATTTCAGATTATTGGGCAGACAAAGATGAAGTAAAAGCTGAATATTCCTTAGCCCTTGAGAGTGATGTGAATTATGATGACTATGAAGCTATTGTACTGGCTGTACCTCATGATAAATATAAACAACTGAAGTTTAACAACAAAAATCAAGTTCTATATGATGTTAAATCTATCCTAAATAGTTCAGATGGGAGGTTGTAAATGTTTAAAAACAAGATACTTCTTATCACAGGCGGGACGGGTTCGTTTGGCAATGCCGTTCTTCGTAATTTTCTAGAGACGGATATAAAAGAGATCAGAATATTTTCTCGCGATGAGTTGAAACAAGATGATATGAGAAAGAAATACAACAATGATAAGCTGAAATTTTATATCGGAGATGTGCGAGATATAAACTCACTGGATGATGCCTTCAAAGGTGTTGATTTT
>JAWVXD010000004.1:0-263027 GCA_033723415.1 Sulfurospirillaceae bacterium | reverse complement strand
CTTCAAGATTTCCGGTGGCTATAGAGAGTTGGAAACGCCCAGTCCCATTTCGAACCTGGAAGCTAAGCAACCCATCGCCGATAATACTGCAGCTTACTGTTGTGGGAATGTAGGTCGCTGCCGGATTCTTGTTCTTCTTTCTCAAATCCCTCTTATCATTATCCTAGTTTTTCCTTTATACAGCACATTTTATATTATTAAATACTTCATACATCAATTAATTGATTTATTACACATTGTGTACTCCTATCTCAGGGCATCTGTTTATACTGTCACGTATTGATTCCTCTTGTCGAAATTTGAAGTAGTGAGCATTAGTGCGACTAAGTCGCATTTAAGTAGATATACAATATAATTCTGCACAAAATAATTAGGAATTAACATGTTAAAAGTATTTATATCGCTCCTTCTTATTACTAGTAGTTTATTGTTTGCAAAGATCAATGCCGTGGTGAGCATATTACCAGAGAAAACGTTTGTAAGAGCTATAGGAGGCGATAAAGTCAATGTTGCTCTTATGGTGCTGCCAGGAGACGAACCTGAAAATTATGAACCAAAACCATCACAAATGAAAGATATCGCAAATGCACAAGTGTATTTTTCAATTGGTGTAGAATTTGAGGATGTTTGGTTATCAAAATTTACTAATCAAAATAAAAGTATGAAAATTGTAAACATAGCAAGTGGTGTGAAAAAAATTGCTATGCCTTCTTTTTATAACGACAATAAAGATCATGACATAAAGAAGAAAGATCCTCATGTTTGGACTAGCCCTGCTAACGTAAAAATCATGGCTAAGAATATTTATGAAACACTAAGTAAAATTGATTTAGAAAATAAAAATTATTATTTTGTAAATTACAAACAATTTATTGCCAAAGTCGATAAAATTGATGCTAAAATAAAGAAAATTTTAATGAATACGCCAAAAAATACAAAATTTATGGTTTTCCATCCTGCCTGGGGATATTTTGCAAAGCAATATAACCTTGTGCAATTGCCAATTGAAATTGAAGGTAAGTCACCAAAACCAAGAGAGCTTACTTATATTATAAAAAAAGCCAGAGATGAAAGAATAAGAGCTATATTTACTCAACCAGAATTTTCAGATAAGGTTGCTCAAATTATAGCAAATGAATTGGGTATAAACGTTGTTAAAGCAACTCCTTTGGATGAAAATTGGTCTAAGAATCTATTGAATTTTGCAAGATCTATCGTAAGGGGCAGATAGCATATGTCAGTTTTAAAAGTTAAAGATGTCTCTTTTTCGTATGACAGACAAAAAATTCTAGAAAATATAAATTTAAATGTAGAAGAAAAAGATTACCTAGCTATTATCGGACCAAATGGCGGTGGGAAATCTACACTTTTGAAGTTAATATTAGGAATAAATAAAATACAAAGCGGTGAAATAAAAATTTTTGATTTCAATGCAACAGAAAAACTCTCTCTTGTAGGTTATGTCCCTCAGAATACAAATATAAATATAGATTTTCCAATAAAAGTGATTGAAGTAGTTTTGATGGGCTACACAGGTAAAAAAAGGCCATTTTTCGGATATGGTGAAGAAGAAATGAGCGAAGCTAAAAATGCTCTAAAACAAGTAGGTATGATAGATTTTGCAAACACTAAAATAGGGGAACTCTCAGGTGGGCAGCGACAAAGAGTTCTAATAGCAAGAGCGCTTTGTGCCAATCCAAAAATATTACTTTTAGACGAACCTACTTCAAGCATAGACACCCAAGGCCAAAAAGAGATATATTCACTTCTAAAAGAACTAAATAAGAAGATCACTATAGTTGTTGTAAGTCATGACATATCTGTAATTTTGGGCTATGCAAAAAAAGTGGCGTATATAAATAAAAATTTAGTAATGCATGACATAGCTATTGATAAAAATGAATTTGAAGATCATCATGAACACTTTTGTGAAGTGGAGTTGCTAAATTTGCTGAAGGAGAGAAGATGATTGAAGCACTTCAATACAGCTTTATACAACATGCCATATTCGCAGGAGTTCTAGTCAGCATTGCAGCAGGGATAATCGGCTCTTTAATAGTTGTAAATAGAATCGTTTTTTTAGCCGGAGGTATAGCACATACGTCATACGGCGGAATAGGAATGGCAATATATTTTGGGATACCTATATTTTTAGGGGCTTCATTATTTGCTGTAGGCGCAGCGCTTCTTTTGTCGTATATAAGTTTTAAACAACGAAATAGGATAGATACCTTTATTGGTTTAATATGGGCTGTAGGCATGGCTATAGGTGTTATATTTGTTAATCTGACACCAGGATATAATGTTGATCTTATGAGTTATCTGTTTGGATCAATTTTAGCTGTCAGCAAAGAAGATATTTATTTTATAAGCTTACTTCTTATAGTGATAATAGCAGTCGTAGCGATTTGGCATAGAGATTTATTGGCAGTTTCATACGACAGTGAATATGCAAGCTTAAGAGGCATAAATGTTAGATTATTTTATACTATTATATTGTTGCTTTGTTCACTGACAGTGGTTGTTGCCATAAAAGTTGTCGGATTGATTTTAGTTATAGCACTTTTGACAATACCAGTATATATAGCAGAGAAATTTTCCTCTTCATTGCTTCAGATGATGATAATGGCTAGTGTACTTTCCACTATTTTTACTTTGATAGGACTTCTCTTCTCATATAGTTTTAATTTTACATCAGGTGCAAGTATAATCTTGGTAAGTGCATTGGGCTTAGGAATATTTATAATCGGTGAGAAGTTATTGAAATTTGCCAGAAATTAAAAAAATATTATAAAAAACTTTCATTTTTCTGAAGTATTTTGTCTATATCTTCAGGAGGGACAGGTTTGGAAAAATAATATCCTTGGATGATCTCACAACCTAGTTCTTGAAGTATATCGTACTGCTCTTTTGTTTCCACACCTTCAGCCAAGACTTCCAGATCCAATCCTTTTGATAGATCTATGATGCTTTTTGCAATTGCCAAGTCTTTTTTATTTGTTACGATATCATCAATAAAAGGTTTTGCAATCTTTAGTTTAGTTATCGGCAGGTGTTTTAGGTAATTCATAGAAGAATATCCTGTACCAAAGTCGTCTATAGCAATGCGAATTCCAAGTGATTGAAAATATTTTAGTGTTTTTATGGATTTTTCCGGATTGGTCATAACATATCTTTCTAAAACCTCGATTTCTAACCAAGTCGGACGGCATCCCGTCTTTTCAATAAGCGATTCAAAAATAGTAGAGATATCTTCTGAGTTTAATTGTTTTGTTGCAAGATTTACAGATACAATACCCGGATTATATCCCTTGTCATACCAGCTTTTGATTTGTCTCATCGCTTTTTCAATAACGATATTTCCTATGGATAGTATAAGATCACTCTCTTCTGCTATGTTGATAAAGTATCCGGGAGCTAATAGACCAAAACTTGGATGATCCCATCTAATAAGGGCTTCAAGGCCAATCATCTTACCGGTATTTATATCTATTTGAGGTTGATAATATAATATAAATTCATCATTTGATAAAGCATCATTGAGCTCTTTTTCGATCTTTAAGTGCTCCAACATTTGTTTATGCATGCTTTCATCGTAAAACACATAAGTGTTTTTACCTTTACCTTTAGCCTTATACATCGCCATGTCCGCATATTTTAACAATGACAATTCATTTGTGGCATCATTTGGAAATACGGAGACGCCTACGCTGAAAGTGATTTTTAACGGGTCTTTATTTAAGTCTAAATGTAGTTGAAAATTTTTGATCAATTTTTTTACTGCGATGGAACAGGCAGAGATATCTTCTAAATCATCCAAAACTATTATAAATTCATCTCCGCTTAGTCTTGCTGCGGTGTCTGTACTTCTGATCGAGCTTTTTAAAACAGATGCCACTTTTTTAAGTAGATCATCTCCTACATCATGTCCATATAGATCGTTAATATTTTTAAAATTGTCTATATCTAAGAAAACGACTGCTATCTTTTTGTTTTTTCTAGTTGCATATTTGATATTTTGAGATAATCTATCCATAAGAAAGATTCGATTCGGTAAAGAGGTTAAAGTATCGTGTTTTGCTTGAAATAGAAGTTTTTGTTGTTCAATTTTGAGATCATTTTCCGTATTTTTTCTTTTTGTAATATCTCTTAATGCAAAATGTTCTATAGCCCCATCAGCAAGATCTATTTTTGTTACTGAGATATTGATCCAAAATTCAGAACCAGAAAATTTTTTTGCTTTTAACTCAAACTCCACATAACCATTTTTTTCAGCAATTTCCACATTTTCAAATAATTTCTTTATAGATTTGCTGCCATCGTCTTGAAGTATTGGCAGAAGTTTTTCGTTGTCTATATATAAAAGTTCATTTTTGTTTTTTGCTTCAAACATTTCTATTGCCGTGTCATTACAATCAACAATCTGTCTATTTTTGGTAATAATAATCCCGTCATGGGATTTTCTAAAAAGTGTTTCAAAGATGTTTCTTTGTTCAATAAGTTCTCTGTTTTTTATGGCCAAATTCTTTTGTACGGATTTAAATAGATTTTGTATTTTTAAAAACAGAATCAAGAAAAATAAAATCATGACAGCCAGTACGAGGATAGATAGCAAAATGGTCTTATATATCATTTTATGTAAATTTCTTTTTAATATTTCAGCCTGTTGTGCATATATCTTCTTGGCATTTTCAGTATTGGTTCCTACTATCCAATTCAGTTTTGGTATGAGCTTTACATAAGAGGTTTTTTCTTTGCCCTCTTTCGATACATATCTGATAAAAAATCCTTCAGGTATGATTTGTGCCCCTCGTAAGGCATTTCTGACAATATGTTCCCCTCTAACAATCTCATTCCATCTATTTATACTTTGAGGTGTACTTTCTTTATCAATTTTATTGCCTGATGAATCATAGGCAAAGATATATCCATATTGATCTGAATCTAAAGATCTCAGATATGGTTTGATATCGTTTTTGATATTATTTAAAATATCTTCTTCATATCTTCCTGCACCTATTAAAATATTTAACGGTTTGAAGATTTTGACAAAGCCTATCTTTTTTTTCATTTTGGTTTCGCCTATTTTATACCAGTACCATTGGGCAAACCCTTCTCCTTTAGTTTTGGCGATTTCTATGGCTTTTTGGATTGTATATTCATTTTTCCCATCTTTGAAGTTTATTTGGTTTGTCCCTTCTAATTTCGGAGTAGTGGGAAGAGATATGCAAGTTCCATTTAGGTCATAAATAAAAAAATATCCGGTTTTGTTATCAAAAAATCTTTTTTTACCCAGTTTGTCTTTTATCTTTTGATAGATTATTGATTTTGGAAAATATTTATATTGATTATAGATATCCTCAACTAGGGTTAACCCAAAATTAACACTGTTCTTTACTTTTTGTTTTTCATTTTTTTCTAGTGTTTTTTCATATATATTTATAAAGTTTGCGAGTTTTTGTATCTTGTCTTCAGCAGCTATTCGGGCTTTTCTATCGTATTCTATACTTATCTCTTTTGAAGAATTGTTGTAATTGCGTAAAAAACTACCTGTAAATATAGAGATCAACATAGCGGAGACCATGAGAAAACCCACAATAAATACAGCAATCATCATTTTTAATAATTTATTGCTACTGTGGTTCTCCAAATGGCCTCCTTTTTAGTTATTTATCAATATCCGTCTAAATGTCTTGTTTTCGGTAAAACTAAATTCAAAAATATTCCGACAACTGCACCAAGACCGATACCGCTAAAGTCAACTCCTCCAAAGTCAAAGGTCATGCCGCCTATCGCAAAAACTAAGATCATGGAGACAATTATCATATTTCTAGGGTCTTCTAAATCAGCTTTTTCCTTGATTAACGTTCCCATTCCTATAGATGCTATGATACCAAAAAGAAGTAACATAATACCACCCATTACAGGTACCGGTATAGTCGCAAGAAATCCACCCAATTTTCCGACAAAGGCCAAAATTATAGCAAAAATTGCAGCCCATGTCATGATCGCCGGATTGTAAGCTTTCGTAATTGTAACAGCGCCTGTAACTTCTGAATATGTAGTATTTGGCGGTCCTCCAAAACATGATGCCAAGCTTGTAGCCAAGCCATCTCCTAAAAGCGTATTTTGTAACCCAGGATTTTTTAAATAATCGCTTTTTGTAACTCTACTGATAGCTAAGATATCTCCAATATGTTCAACTGCCGGTGCAATGGCAATAGGTACGATGTATATAACAGCCTGCCAATTTAGTTTTGGTGCAGTGAAATCAGGTACAGCAAACCAAGGCGCATTTATAACGCTGTCAAAACTGACTATTCCATAAAACAATGATACAATATATCCCATAGCGATACCACACAAAATCGGTAACAATCTAAAGATACCTTTTCCCAGCAGAGAGATAAGAAGAGTGGTTGTTAGAGAAGCCAGTGATATGACGATAGCTTTGTCAAACGGTACCAATACAACGGCACCATCTCCTGTTTTGCCCATTGCCATATGAACTGCTACTGGAGAAAGTATGAGACCAATAGTCATAATTACGGGTCCGACTACAACTGCAGGCAAAAGTTTGTGGATAAATCCTGAACCTTTGAATCTGATAACAAAACTCAATACGACATAAACGATACCTGATGCGATAAGCCCGGACATAGTCCCTGCTATCCCCCAAGTTTTAACACCGTATATGATCGGAGCTATAAATGCAAAAGAAGATGCCAAAAATATAGGGGGAACTCTTTTCCTATTTATAACTTGAAACAAAAGTGTTCCAAGACCTGCCGTAAAAAGTGCGACATTTGAATTTAGCCCTGTCAATATTGGAACAAGAACTAAGGCACCAAATGCCACAAACAAAAACTGTAAACCCACAATGCTGTCTTTCAAACGAAAGTTATAGTCAGTACTGCTCACGCGTATCCTTTTTAATTTTTTTTAAGTATATTCTAACTTCTTTATCTATTTCAAAAACTTCATCCAATGTTTTAGCATCTGCATCTTGAAAATGAAAATATGTTTCTTTATTTATTTTTGCTATATCTAATATATTGATCTCTCCGTTTAAGAATGCTGCTACTGCGATCTCATTGGATGCATTTAAAACTACTCCTCTTTGAGGATTTTTCAAAATGTCATCTTTAATCTCCCAGATAGGAAATCTATTTTCTTCGATTTTTCTAAATTCTAGTGAACCTATATCTGATAAATCGACATGAGGCAGTATTTGCTCTTTGACATCGCCAAGTAATGCAAAAGAGATAGGTAGTTTCATATCGGCATTTGCGATATGTGCAGTCGTGCTACCATCTATGAAGTTTATCATAGCATGAATGATGGATTTTGTTTCAATAATTGCGTCTAATTTTTCACACCCATACAGCCATCTTGCTTCTAACAGTTCAAACATTTTATTTGTCATTGTCGCACTGTCTATAGTTATTTTCTTTCCCATCATCCAATTTGGGTGTTGTAATGCCTCTTTTGGAGTCATCGTCGCTAATCTTTCAAGAGGGGTATCTCTAAAAGCTCCACCGCTTGCCGTTATCGTCATGGAGTGAGGAATTTTATTTTGCAAAAGATACCAAAGACCAAAATGTTCACTGTCGATCGGAATGATCTTTGAAGTATCTAGTAAGTTTCCTGCCACTACTAAAGATTCTTTGTTTGCTAGCGCAAGACGTTTACCAAGCTTTTGTGTAAGTATTGAGGGAGCAAGTCCGCTAAATCCGACAAGAGCATTTATAACAAGATCACTTTCACTTTGTGAGATAGCTTCTAAAATACCTTCTTTTGTGGAAAACACCCTGTCATGTTTAACTTCTTTACGTAGTTTTTCATCATTGATACAAACAAATTTTGGGTTAAACTCTTCGATCTGTTTATTTAGCAAATCGACATTTTTCCCTGCTGTCAATGTTTCTACAGGAAGTGAGAACCTCTTGGCTATATTTAAGGTATTGACTCCTATTGAGCCGGTTGAGCCTAGAACGATCACCTAGAGTAAGCCTCTTAGTAGGATCAGCATTACTATAGAAGCAAACATATAACCATCTATGCGGTCCAACATACCGCCATGACCCGGAAAGATATTACCGCTGTCTTTTACTCCGGCTTCTCTCTTTAAGTAGCTTTCAAATAGATCTCCCCATACTGAGGATAGTGCGGTTAAAAGAGAGATCAGTAAAGATAGTACTATGTTCACGCTGCCAAGACCTACTAGAGTTCCAAGTATAGTCGCAACACATATTCCTCCGATAGTACCTTCCCAAGTCTTATTTGGAGAAGTTTTAGAAAACGGAGTCTTGCCGATCCATTTCCCTATAACATAAGCGCCAACATCAGAACCCGCTACTATAGATACAAGCCAGACAAGAGAATATATCCCGAAATCTTTGTAAAGGGTAAATAGAAATAGCATAGATATGGTCGGGTATACAAAAGGAAATAAGAGTTTAAAGTTTACATCTTTTTTGTGTGCCATAAAGGATAGGGCAATTATAATGATAGCAAAAGACATATCATCAGGATTAGGGTAAATGTATGCACTAAGCCAGATCGCTATAGCATATACATAATAGCTATTGTTTTTTAGTTCAAACAAAGACATTGATTCATAAAAAGCTACCAAATATACGATACCGAAAAATACCCAAGTCAATAATACGTTGTCTGCGAGGAAAATACCTAAAATGACAAATAATAAAACCAGAGATGTCAGGGTTCTCCTTTTGCTCGAGTTGTATATTTCAGTAAAATTCATATTTGTTTCCGTTTGTTTTTTATTATTCTATCAAATGTATGGTGAGTTTTCGCTTATGCTTTTATGTCAAGATGTGAAGATAGGGGTGTTTGTTCTTCTGCCTCCTCTTCTATAAATTGTTTTGGACCGTTTTCTTCTTGATTTTCTTTTTCTTCCTGGTTGCTTTTTGCTTGTTGGTGTTGATTCTCGGGATCTATCTTGTGTGTTTCTTCAGCAGGTCTGACTTCTGCTACTTCTATTTCTTTGTTGTTTAGAGCAGTGGCCGCTATGGTAAGTTGCATATCTAGCCTGTTTTGAAAGTTTGTTTGTTTAGATGCAAGCGCCGGTAATGCTTGATTTGCATATGTTGTCGCGCCGATAGGACCTATAGCCATGGTGTGCTCCTTTTCAAAAGCCCTTATGCTAATCTTTGGAAATGCTCATTGTCTGGTAGTCTACATAATTTACATGAGAGCCTTCATTTATCTTTACATTCCTTCTTTGAGTATAATCGACCAAATATACTCCTTGTTTATCCACACTGAAATCAACGCAAAGCTTTGCCCCAAATTCTAAAACACTTTGTGGAATACTTTGCTTATCTGTTCTTATTATAACATGAGAAGAGGGAATATCCTTAAGGTGCATCCAAATATCTCTCTTTTTTGACTCTTTTAGAAGCTCAATGTTACCTTTTTCGTTTTTCCCAAGCATTATTTTAAAACCTTCCATATAAAAACTTTCATATGAAACTATCTTGTCTTTTGCCTTTTTTTGCTGCTTTTGTTTTGGGTACAGTATATTTATATTTATTTCATCCTGTGCCAGATTAATTGCATTTTGCATTTTGATCAAAAATTCAATTTTTTCTTGTAGATTTTGTCTTTCAATATATAAGGATTTTGCCTTTTTCTTAAATCTCTTTGAATTTGAAAAAAGAATATTTGCAGCTTCGGCAGCATCTCTAGCTTCTTTTGGCAAAGAAATACTTACCTCTTCCCCATCATAGTCAGGGAGTTTGATATTTGTTTGATATGTTTTGACTTTATCTAGATTGCTTAAGATCAATGTTCCCCAAAAATTGTAAGTTTTTGCTGTTTCCAAAAGAGATTCTTCGCTTTGTAGTTTATCTAAAATGCTTTGGAATTTATCTATCTTTTTTTGTATATTTTTGATTTTTTGATTTTTTATAGACTGAAGCTTGATAAGAGCTCTTTTGTTATATTCAGCTTTCAAAAATTCTTCCAAATCTTCTATGATTTCAGGTTTTTCCTTGATGTCAAAGGCCGATAAATCTTTTAATATCTCACCCACTTTAATACTTCTTGTGGAGACACTCAAATCTACATGACGCAATGCCTCTAATACTATATGCTTCTCATCTAAAATTATGCAGTTAGTATGTTTACCTGTAAATTCAAGCTGTAATACGCTCTTTTGAACTTTATAGCTAGAACTTGAAGTTGAGGTTATTCTCATAATTCTATTATTTTTTAGGACTTCTATTTTTTCGATTTTTGCTCTGCTGAATCTTTTGGCTAGAACCACATCAAACGGAGCATTATAGACTTTTGCCCTGTCAAATTTTTCTTTTTTAAAGATATAAGCATCACCTTTTCTCATATCGAAAAAGAGTACTTCTCTTCCGTCAAAAACTATCTTTATAATAGTGTCCTCGACTCTTGTGATCGAGGTGATTGTCTTAAAGCTTTGTAAATATTGTGATATTAGTATTAATGTGCTTTGTTTCATGTAACTTACCTTATCCTCTTGTAAGCAAATTATATTATAATTGTCCTAAAAAGGATATGTCATGTTGTTAGATTTTGATGAGAAAACAGATGCTTACAGACTTATGCGTCAAGCCATAATCCCAAGACCTATAGCGTGGATAGTCACGGAGGGTAAGGTTGTGAATATTGCACCTTTTAGCTATTTTATGGCTCTAACGTCAACTCCTGCCACTATGATCGTTTCCATCGGGAACAAAAGTAGCGGAGAACCAAAAGATACTTTGAAAAACATAAGAAATACCAAAAAATGTACGATTTGCCTACCTCGAGACACTCAGCTGGAGAAGATGCATTTCAGTTCAAAAGAGCTGGATGAACAGACAAGCGAAGCAGAAGTGTTTGATATAGAAGTGGAGAAGAAATTTGAAGACTTCCCTAGCATGATAAAAGGGGCTCCTATCGCATTTTTTTGTGAACTTTACCAAGAATTAGATATCAAAGGTAGCGGGCACAAGCCTATAATCGTAGAGATAAAACACATGTATATAGACGATACCTGCATCACAAACAAAGAGAAAATGTACTTTGAATATCCTGCAATCGCCAGGATCGGAGGAGATTATAGTTTTTTAGGTGAAAAGATCAAAGCTCCCTTGATCCCGTGATGATATTTTAAAGATTTTTTTGATAAAATCAATACAATAGACTTAGCGCAAAGGCAAGTCAGTTAATACAAAGGGAAAATAATGGGTCAAACTATTACGGAAAAAATATTTAGCGAACATGTCGGACGTCCTGTCAAAGCCGGAGAGATTATAAGATCGAACATTGATATGATCATAGGCAATGACATAACAACACCTATATCTATACGAGCATTTGAAGAGAGCGGCGTTGAAGAGCTGGCAAATCCTGATGGTTTTAGTATCGTAATGGATCACTTTATCCCTGCAAAAGATATAGCAAGTGCAAATCAAGCCAAGATCAGCCGGGATTTCGCATATAAACACAATTTGAAATATTTCTTTGATGAAAAAGATATGGGTATTGAGCATGCGCTTTTGCCTGAGAAAGGATTGATCGTTCCGGGTGATGTTATCATAGGAGCGGATTCTCACACTTGTACTCACGGCGCACTTGGCGCATTCTCCACAGGTATGGGCTCAACCGATATCTCATTTGGTTTGATAACCGGAGGAAATTGGTTTAAAGTTCCGGAAGCTATAAAAGTAGTATTTAGCGGAAAACCGGCAGAGCTTATTTATGGAAAAGATTTGATTTTAGAAGTTATTCGTCAAATCGGAGTCGACGGCGCATTATATAAAACCTTGGAATTTACAGGGGACACGCTAAAACATCTTGGTATGGACGATAGATTTTCACTTTGTAATATGGCCATAGAAGCCGGTGCAAAAAACGGAATAATCGCAGTTGATGATATTACAAGAGAATTTTTGAGCGACAAAAATCTAGCAAGAGAGCCAAAAGAATTTTACTCTGATGATGATGCAACCTATGTTCAGACCATACATATTGATGTTACAAAGCTAGAGCCTGTTATTGCATATCCTCATCTTCCATCAAACGGCAAACCTCTAAGCCAAGCGGTAAGCGATGATATTGCCGTAGATCAAGTTTTCATAGGAAGTTGTACCAACGGAAGATTGGAAGATTTAAGGATCGCAGCAAAAATCTTAAAAGATAAAAAAGTATCAAGAAAAACAAGACTTATCATCACTCCTGCTACTCAAAAAATCTCTATGCAGGCCCAAAAAGAAGGACTTGTTGATATATTTATCGAAGCAGGTGCCGTATTCTCAAACCCGACTTGCGGGGCTTGTCTTGGAGGATATATGGGGATTTTAGGCAAAGATGAAGTTTGTATCTCCACAACTAATAGGAATTTTATCGGAAGAATGGGGGACAGAAGCAGCAAAATTTATCTTGCAAACTCAGCCGTAGCAGCAGCAAGTGCAGTTGCCGGTAAAATCACTGATCCAAGAAATTTATGATAATACCTTTGCCGTGTATCATCATGGCAGGCGGAAAAAGTTCAAGAATGGGCAGTGATAAATCATTGCTTCCTTTTGATGGGTATGAGACTCTTACTGAATACCAGATGAACAGGATCTCTGGTTGGTTTCAGACTATATATATCAGTTGTAAAAGTAAAGAAAAATTTGATTTTGATGCTTTGTTTATAGAGGATATTCCTGAATTCAAGGAGTATTCTCCATTGGTCGCTCTTTATAGTGTTTTGAAAAAATTACATACTCCAGTTTGTGTTTTAAGCGTGGATACGCCTTTTGTTACAAGAGAGATCTTTTTAGAAATGTACAAGATGTTAGATTATGAGACTGATGCCGTAGTCGCAAGGGTAAATCAGAAGACTCACCAATTGTGTGCTATTTATTCTCGGACATTGCTGGATAAGATGAAAGAAAATTTGCGAAAAAACCAACATAAGATCCAAGACTTATTTATTGACTCAAATATAAAATATGTAGATTTCAGTGATGAGATGACTTTCTTGAACCTAAATCATAAAGACGAATATGCTCAAGCACAGCATATACTGAAAAGGAAATGATATGATAAGACATATAGTATTTTTAAAGTTAAAAGAGAATACTCAGGCAAATAAAAAACTTGTAGCAGACAAGATAATGTCGATGGATGGGAAGATAGATATCTTGGCTCATATAGAAGTCGGTCTTAATTTCAGTCAGGAAGAGAGAGCATATGACGTGGCGCTAATCGCAGATTTTGACAGTAAAGAAGATTTAAATACGTATGCTTCGCATCCTTTGCATCTTGAAGTAATAAAATATATAAAAACTTTTGTTTTTGAGTCTAAAGTGGTAGATTACGAAAAATGATAAAAAACACAATTGTTATTTTACTGTTGTTAAGTGTTTATGGTGTTAGTGATGTAGCCACTGATGCCTATAAAAAGGCTCAAGAGTATGAAAAAAACGGTGATATCGCAAAAGCCATGTCTTTATATAAAGAAGCTGCTACTTTGTCTTTAAGTATCAAAAAACAAGAGATTAAAGATATAAATGCAAGCAAAGTCTCAAAAACTGATAAACCTATACTACAATTCGGACACAATAGTATATCAGGGTATACAAACGGATATACGAACAATACCGTGAAACAGATCATTCTATCTACGTTTGATGTCAAAGCATATAAGATGAACTATCTTTTGCCTTTTACGCATGACTTTGTAAGTCATCAAGGAAGAAGAGATTTTGAAACGAAATTTCAGATCAGTTTCAAAAAGGTTCTCGCAAAGAATTTGCTTGGCTTACATGACGAACTTTTTTTAGGTTATACTCAAACATCTTGGTGGCAGACAAGTGCAAAGTCCGCTCCTTTTAGAGAGACTAATTATGCACCTGAATTCTTTATGATGATCCCAAATGCAGATGAGCAAAGTGTATTGAAAGCTTACAAGATAGGCTTGTTACACCAATCTAACGGACAGGGAGGTTTATTGTCTAGGTCATGGAACAGAGTCTATTTGAGCGGTATATTCCAAATGGACGGGGCTTTTATCATCCCTAGAGCCTGGTATAGGATCCCGGAGAAAAAGAAAACCGATATATATGACACGAACGGAGATGATAATCCAGACATTTACAATTATCTAGGATATGGAGATCTGACGATCGCTTATCCTTATAAACAGAACTTTTTCACTTTATTGTTGAGAAATAATCTTAGGTTTCACGGGAATAACCATGGGGCCGTTCAGTTTGACTGGACTTTTCCGCTCAAAGCTGTCAAAGATATGTTTGGTTATATCCAAATTTTTAGCGGTTATGGCGAAAGTTTGATCGATTATAACAAGAGAAACAACCGTATCGGAATCGGTTTTGCGATAACAAGATAAAAAAACAAGGAAAACAGTGTTTGAGATAGCTGCGTCTTTAGGATTCAAGATATTACCTCTTTATATAACGATAGTCTTAGGCTATATCGTGGTGCAATTTTTTGGTGTAAGAAGAGAAAATATGGCTTCTTTGTTGATCTATATAATAGGACCGGTTGTTATCTTTCTGGCTTCATATAAGGTCAAGCTAAATTTAGGTGTTATTTCTTTGCCGATACTTTTATATATATTAAGCAGCGCTCTTGCTCTCAGCTCTTTAAAAATCGGCAAATTTTTCTTTAAAGACAATACGAGAAATATCTTGGCATTCTCAGCAGGTACCGGAAATACCGGCTATTTTGGTATTCCTCTTGCTATCATGATATTAGATGAAAATCTTGCCAATATATATATTTTTACCGTTTTGGCTTCATTGCTTTATGAAAGTACAGTCGGATTTTTTGTGGTCGCAAAAGGACATTATACTATCAAACAAAGTTTAGTGAAGGTAGGTAAGCTACCCTCTATATACGCTTTGATATTGGGGCTTGTCTTTAATGTATCACATATTAGTCTGAGCGCGGATTTGACCTCTTATTTGGAATATTTTAAAGGAGCATATGCGATTCTTGGTATGATGATGATAGGTATGGGATTAAAAGGGCTGGCAAATGTCGGTATAGATAAACTATTTATGGGATTTGCATTTTTTATGAAATTTCTTGTCTATCCTTTTGCGGTACTTCTTATCATCTGGCTCGATTCTTCATTTTTTCACTTTTTAAACAACGATCTTTATAAGGTCATGTTTATTTTCTCAATTCCACCTATGGCAGGAAATACGGTTGCCGTTGCAGCTTTACTAAATGTTCATCCTGAAAAAGCATCTTTGGCCGTTATCTTAAGTACGGTTATCTCAATAGTTACGATCCCCGTCATGATAGCTTTGTTTATGCCTTGATGTTTAGGTATTTTTTTAGCCTCATCACTCCTTCACTCATATGTTCAATACTTCTTGTGTATGCAAATCTTATGTATTTATTGGTTCCGTTTGTTCCAAAGTCTATACCGGGCGTGGAGGCTATATGTATATCATGAAGCAGTTTATTTGCAAACTCAAAGCTGTCATCACTGTATTTTGAGACGTTTGCCCAGAGATAAAACGCTCCTTCAGGACTTGCATCTATCTCAAAAATTTGTGACAATTCACCAAAAAGATAGTCTCTTCTTCTCTTAAATTCTTTTTTAACTTCCTTTTGATATTCATCGTCAAATGCTGCCAATGCTCCGTATTGACTCAGTGTTGGAGCCGATATAAATAGATTTTGGCACAGTTTCTCAGCGGCTTCTAGTTTGTGCTTTGGAACGATGATCCAGCCAAGACGATTGCCCGGAACACAATAAAACTTTGAAAATCCATTGATGACATAGACATTCTCGCTGAATTCCAAAGCGCTGTGTGCATCTTCTTCGTATGTAAGCCCGTGATAGAGTTCATCAGAGATAAAAGATATATTTTTCTCTTCACAATAATCTATAATCTCTCTTAAATTTTCACCTTTATATAGATTTCCTGTCGGATTTCCAGGAGAAGAGATCTGAAGTGCATCGAGTTCGTGTTTTTTCAAATCCTCGACATGAAGTTGAAAATCATCTTTTTTGCCGATAGGCATAAATACAGGTTCTATATCTAAGACATGAGCAAAATTCTTATAGCAAGGATATGAGGGGTCGGAGAAACCAAGTTTTGAGTGCGTTTTTAAACTCAAAGAATATGCTATCAAAAATGCTCCGCTTGTTCCCGGAGTTAAAAATATCTGTCTAGGATCTACCTCTACTTTGTAAGTTCTTTTATAGTGATCTGCTATCTTTTCTCTGAGTTCATACAGTCCCAAACTCTCAGTGTATGAAAATCTATCTTTGTCGATTGCATCATGAAGCGCCTCTTTGACTTTGGGGGAAGGAGGAATATCCGGTTGCCCGACTTCAAAATGAATAGCATCGTCATACTTCAATGCATCTCTTACTATATCCATCACGATAAATGAACTCAATTTAGAACATCTCATATAAAATCCTTTTGCGAAATAATAACAAATGTTTTATAAAATATTTGATAGAATATCGAAAAAAAGGATAACAAAGTATGGAAAACATAGACAAATTGAAAGAAAATTTAGAAAGTAATGGTTTTGTTGTGTATTTTGTAAAAAACAAAGAAGAAGCCCTGAATTTGGCGAAAACATTTTTAGACGGGGTGAAATCCGTAGGACTTGGAGGTTCAACTACCGTTGCACAAATAGGGTTGCTGGATTTTTTGGTAAATCAAAAAGATATCACGGTATTTAACCAATATGAAAGCGGTATCAGCATGGAAGAAAATATTAAAAGAAGAAGAGAAGGCATGCTGAGCGATCTTTATGTAACAGGTTGCAATGCTATCGCCAAGACAGGTGAATTAATCAATGCAGACGGCAGTGGAAACAGAGTCGCTGCACAGATATTTGGTCCAAAAAAAGTTTTGATCGTAGCAGGTGTAAATAAGATCGTCTCAACAGTAGAAGAAGGATTTGAGAGGATTAAAAATGTAGCTGCCAAGAAAAATATAGACAGAATGAATTCAAAAGCACTGGAGATGGGAAAAGAACCAAGATATAACCTGAACAATATAGCCAATAAATTTGCATATATAAACGGCGATGAACCAGGTAGAACCAATATCATACTAGTAGATGAAGAGTTGGGATATTAATAGTATCTTGTTGCTTACGATAAGCCAAAACAAGATATAATGTTTTTAGATAGTCATGAGGAAGAATCTTATATGAAATTAACACACTTGGATGAAAAAGACAGACCGAAAATGGTAGATGTATCAGACAAAGACGACACTACGAGGATAGCGGTAGCTAGCGGTATCATAAAAATGAGTCAAGAAGCATACGATATGATAATCACGCAAAAAACCAAAAAAGGACCTGTACTTCAAACTGCGATCATAGCTGCTATCTTAGGAGCGAAGCAAACAAGTTCTTTGATACCTATGTGTCATCCTTTGATGTTGACATCAGTAAACTGTGAGGTAGACGAGCTTGATGAATTACCCGGGTTTAGGCTTAGAGTTACAGCAAAGCTAAAGGGTCAGACCGGAGTTGAGATGGAAGCATTGACAGGCGTAAGCGTAGGGCTTTTGACTATATATGACATGGCAAAGGCAATCGACAAATCTATGATCATAAGTGATATATTGCTTGAAGAAAAAAGCGGAGGAAAGAGTGGAGAATTCAAAAGAGCTTAAGTTAGATTATCCTCTTGTTTGGGAATATAAAATAATTCTTGAAAAAGAACATGACGCAAAACTTGTGGGAAAAGAAGTTCTTGAGGATAGAGAGCACAGCATAAAGAAATCCCAAGATAGTAAAAAAGGCAAGTATATAAGTCACACGCTAAAAGTTACCGTACACAGCGATGAAGATCGAAAAGCGATTTTTCAAGCTTTAAAAGAGCATCTAAAAATAAAATTTGTACTTTAGGGAGGCAAAACGTGGAATCAATACAGACAATTTTTGCAAATACCATCAAAGAAAATGCAGACAATCATCAATTTTTAAAAATTCTACAAGATGTCAGCTTTGATTTGACTAAGCAGAAGATACAGAGATTAAAAGATGATAAAAAAATCAGAGACAGGGTCGGTGAACTTTTCGATCTATACTGCATAACTTTGGAGCAAGAGCATGCCAAAAGTGCCAAAAACATTGCAGCCGTTATATGTGGATTGTTACGAGCGGCAAGTCATGATAAAGAAGAGTTTTTATATAAAACTATTTATGAAAAAGAGCAGTTGGAAAAATCTATTAATCAACAAAAGAGTATCATAAAAGAAGAGATCACCGGTACTTATCAAGTGCTTGAAAAACATATAGAATCATTGCCTGAAGATACCAAAGAAGTTGCATTCAGAGCTTTACATGATACAAAACTCAATGCATTAGAGATGCTTGGAATCTTAAGAGAAACGACCGAAGAAGCACTATTGACTACTTTAGAGAAGGGGAGTTACATACAAGAGACTACTTTTGAAATAAGCAAAAATTTAGCTTTTCAAGGTATCAGTGACGGTGATTTTGACAAAAGAAGATTTTTGGACATAGCCAATACTATAATCGATGTGACGTTAGAGATAGCGCAAGAAAATATCAATCATTCAAAAGAGTTGATCTACGGTGCGGTTGATGGAGTAAAAGAGGGAATTGCAAAGTCTATAGATAAGTTTAAAAATGATATAAAATTTGCTCCAGACGAAGTGGAAGATATCTTAGGTAAAAGCTTGGCAGAGACAAAAAAAGAGCTTTTAGAAGTCGAAGACGAATATATCCGGTTACTTAAAAATCTATCTGTTCAGTATGATGAACAAACCCAAAAAATTCTTTATGAGAAGGTAGAAAAATACAATAGTACAGTGGAGCGCTTAAAAAGAGCTACACATGAAGCAAGTGAAGCCATAGCAAATCGAATAGAAGAACTAAAAGAAGAAGTCTCTATAGAAGAGTTAAAAGAGTTAGCTAGTGAAAAGTTTGAATCATTGAAGAAAGATGTAAATTCGTTTGAAGAGATGGCTAGTGAAAAATTTGAATCATTTAAGAAAAACGAAACAACAAAAAAAGCAACTCTAGAAGCAAAAAAGTTAGGACTTAGAGCTTGGGAAGTTGCAAAAACAATGCTCGATAGTGCAGTCAAGAATGCAAAAGAGAGTATGAAAAAAGACGAAAAATAGACTTGGGTATCTCTTCTATTTTAAGGTTTGCAAAAAGGCAATTAGATCATTCATGTCTTTTTGGCTCAACCATTCAAAGGAAGGCATCGTAGAGATGCTTTTCCCATTATCATCACTGCTTTGCCAAAGAAAATTAGTAGTATTTGAATCATAGTAATTCTGTGCTATAACGGAGCTTGGATGTATGATTGAATTTACTAGATAGGTGCTATCAAATAAACCGCCTGCATAAGTCAAATTTGGAGCCATATTTTGAGGTGCTCTTTTGACATTTTTGTATCTATGACAAATAGAGCAGTTTTTGTATGCAATACTCTCTCCATTTGCTATATCACCTGTTACTTGTTGTGTCAGTCTGTCTTGCAATGTTTTATTGCCATGTTCTCCTGATAGTTGCACAGCGATCCAAGGAGATAGATTTCTTGATCTATTTGTTTGAGCAGATAAGTCATGTCGAATTGAAAATGAGATTGCAAAAACACCACCGTTGAGGTTCTTAAGATTATCATTGAGCGTTCTTGTAAAAGTTGCCAACCAGTAGCCGTTGACAAGAGACATATCGAAAGTATAGTCATCACTGCCTGGTAAGATCTTTTTTATATTGTTTTGACCAAAGGCAGCAAATACTTTTTTGACTTTTTGAGTTTCAACACTTTTTACTGTTATATTTGAATCATCCAAAGTCTCACTCATATGTTTTATTGTTTTAAGATTATATATCAGAACAGAAGAGTTTTTATCTCCCATATCTACATAAGAGAGATTATTCTCACCTGTAGAAAATTGCACAGATAAACTTTCGCTGGAAGTATTTGATTCATTGTTGTCTATAGGAGTGTTGCTTTTCCATTTGAGTAGAAATGCTATGTTCTTACCATCATATAAAGCTTTTACCAAAATATTCTTTTTTGTCGGAATCTCATTTGTTGCATTGTCCTCCTCTGATAAAACAGGAGGCAGAGGATATGTTTGTATCTTTGTATAGTTCGTGCTGATCCAAGCCTTAGAAGCATAGGTTATCCCAAAAACATCACCTAGTACATTTTGTGCTTTTATAAGATTTTGCGCAGACAATACGGTAGACATAAAGACAATAGATATGAAGATTGTTTTTAATTTTGATAAAAAATTTAGATTTTCAAGCATTGAGAGAAATCCCCATCATTTTTGATAGGGATATTATACAATAAATTTCAAAGAGTTTTAGAAGAGACCGCAAAGTCTCTTCTAAATGTTTTTTAGTATCTGTATCTTAAAGACAGACGAAGGTCTGATGAATTTTTAACAGCACCCGGTGTTGTATCGACATCCATTGGAGTACCTGTTGATCCAAAGAACATATCGCTTCCTGTATAGTCGTATTTGATATAAGTATATCTGATTTGACCAGTCAGGAATCTGTTGAGAATAGGGAAGTTATAGTATGCTTCATATGCACTACCTCTAGCTGATAGTTTTGATCCTATCAAAGTATCTTCACCGTATGTGAAACTTCTCCAGTACTTAGTCCCATGGTTATACTCTAAACCGATTCTATCATTATCCATAAATCCCGGCATATTGATACCAACATAGATTGATGAACCAGTTTGTGATTTATTTGAACCTAACATTTCTGTTATTTGACTAATTGCACCAGTAGTTGGGTTAGTTACTACGCCATGTGTTCCTTTTGGACTTGTTTTACTCCAAGCAAAAGAAGCAAATGCTGTTGTATTATCTAGAAAGTCGCTGATACCATCACCGATACCGTCAACTTGCATAGATAAAGCACCACCGCTCAAATCACCGACATCAACCAACTGCACATGATATCCATTGGATGGATCGGCACCATTATAGTAACTAAAGTTTGCACCCATCATATTCCAACCTTGGAAGTAGTTGAACATAACTTTATATTGTCCGTCATTATAGAGTTGTGCTAAAACACCGGCTAAATCCATATTTGCAGAATTTAAGCTATTTTGAGCATATGGAGTTAAAGGTGTTGCAAAAGCTGAAGACAACAATTGACCCATATAATTGTTAAATGTTGGATATTTTGTGTCTGCGTTTGAATTACCTCTACCTAAGCAGAGTTTGAAGTACATTCCTGATACATTAGTCAATTTTTCTACATTGACCATAAAGCTTGCACCGTCAAATTCCATATTTATATTATGTCCTATAGGAGATTCAGGACGTTGATTATCTTCTCTAAGATTTGTCAAGAATCCAGCGACAGCAGGTCTTCTTCCGAAACTAATAGTATAAGGTACCTTGCCGTTATTGTTCCCAAGATATAAGAAATATGCTTCTTGAAGTCTTAGATTTGCATCACCGCTCGGTGTTTCATTTGCAAACCAATCCATATTTTGAAATGAGTTATAAGGCTGAAGTGAATTGTAACCAAAAGTTTTATATACACCTATAGCACCCCTAAAAACTAAATCATCTCTAGGTTGTGCAGCCATATTTAAGAGTAATCTATTTGTCCAAACTCCATTTTTTGCATCAGGTGCACCATTGCGGCCATATTTGATAGCATCATAAGCAGTTCTGAAATCAGCACTGAATTTTATATTATCCATAGCATCATGTGCTTTGACTTCTAGCAGTTGTTTTCTCAGTGCTTCTACGTTAAACTTTTTCTGCGCATCTTGAAGTTCTTTCATCTGGGCTTTTAAAGCCTCGACTTCAGCTTTCAAATCCATATCTTGCGCAGCGAATGCGTAAGACCCAAATAACGCTCCAATTAGTAATGGAGCTACCAATTTTTTCATTCTAAACCTCCGAATAATTTATAAGGGGTATACCTTATATTGAATTGATTATATTTTTAACCAAAAGACTCATCTTTTTCATAATATTCACTCAGCGAATTAGAAGTGAATGATTATTTATAACTATCTTTTGAAATAATATCTAAAGAAAGATAAAATTTAATTTAAATTTATATTAAAATGTAAAAAATAATTTACTAAGTCCTAAAGTAGTCAAAAACTTATATATCTAAAAGATGATATAATTCAAACTTATTTCCAACATGATCAGGAGAAAATATTGATTTTAAGCATTGAAAGCAGCTGTGATGATAGTTCTATAGCGATTACCGGCATAGAAGATGCAAAACTGATTTATCATAAAAAGATATCTCAAGAATTAGATCATTCCATTTATGGCGGAGTAGTTCCGGAACTTGCAGCCAGACTACATGCCGTGACTTTGCCGAAGATACTGGAGGAAACCAAAGAATACTTTAAAGAACTCAAAGCAATCGCCGTTACAAATGAGCCGGGACTCAGTGTGTCATTGATCGAAGGTATTGTTATGGCAAAAGCTTTATGTATCTCATTGAAGTTGCCGCTTTTGCCCATAAATCACTTAAGAGGACATATTTATTCTCTATTTATTGAAAAAGAGGCACAATTCCCTATAGATATTTTATTGGTTTCGGGAGGGCACACTCAGATACTTCATGTGCAAGACTATGAAAACATTAAGATACTTGCAACTACGCTTGATGACAGCTTTGGTGAAAGTTTCGACAAAGTATCCAAGATGCTTGGTTTGGGGTACCCTGGAGGTCCTATCGTAGAGGAATTTGCAAAGAAAGGTGACAGCAAAGCTTTTTCATATACTGTTCCTTTGTCAAATTCACCTAAACTTGCTTTTAGTTTTTCAGGTTTAAAAAATCAGGTTAGATTGTCGATAGAAGAACAAGATACTCTAAATGATAAAATAAAAGCCGATATATGTGCTTCATTTCAAAAAGTAGCAATTGAGCATTTGATGCAGAAATTAAAAAAAATATATAAAAATAGGAAAATTACAGATTTTGGTATCGTAGGCGGAGCAAGTGCAAATTTGAGCCTAAGAGAAAAGATAGATGATTTTTGTGCAGAGAAAAAAGCATCTTTGCATGTGGCAGAGTTAAAATACTGTTCCGACAATGCAGCTATGATAGGTAGATGTGCAATAGATGCGTATAGACTAAATAAATTTGTGGATATAAACAAAATAGATATACATCCCAGATCTACAGAGTTTGAAAAAGATGTATAAATTATGTTAAGTTTTCTTTAAAAAAACATATTTTTTTTACCTAACTTGTCTCCATAAGAGCTTTAATACATGATATTCACTATAATTCTTGTTAAGTTTATAATGACTTATATAGCTATATAGGGAATGAAGGGCACATCGGGGAGTCTTTTAGATTTTGTGCCCTAATATCTTTATCTCTAATTCTAATTCTACATCTGTTTTCTCTAAAACCGTTTTTTTTGCTTTTTCTATTAGTGTTATAGCCTCTTCAAAAGTTCCACCACCCATATTTACTAAAAAATTTGCATGTGTATTACTAAATGCCATATTCCCGATTCTGTATCCTTTTAATCCTGATTCATCTAAGAGCTTTCCTGCAAAGTTTTCTTTAGGGTTTTTGAAACAACTCCCTGCACTCGGAAGATTTGGTTGATTATCTCTGAATTGTTTAAACATATGTAGAAGTTCTTTATTGAAGCCTTGTATTCGTTCAAATTTTGCTTCAAAAACAATTCCGTTAAATTTTGTATATCTATATCCATATTCTATATCAGATCTATTAATCCAGCCAAATTCTGTTTTTACGGCGACAAGATGATTAAATATTTCCCATTCTTTGAGTCCTGCATTCATCTTTACTATCCCGCCCAGGGTTCCCGGCAGTTTTTGCATCAATTCAAAATTTGCTATATCGTGTTTTTTTGCATAAGAGAGGATCTTTCCGCTTGTCGTGGCGCCACCTATATGCAATAAACCGTCTTTTTCATAAATAAAATCAAATTTTTTATCCAAAATAGCAAGTCTTGGAGGATTTGGGGAAACTAGTAGATTGTTGGCACCTCCTATGATTATAAAATCACGATAGTCTCTAATCTCGTCTATAACTTCCACTTGGATAGAAGGACCTATTTTTATACTGGAAAATGTTGAAAAATCTATGGTTCTTTGCATCAAAAAATAAATGTAGGTATCATCGTTATGATGTGCGTTGTAAATTCTGTCATCAAATTCATCATCCATGGCATAGTAAAGATCGCTACAATTATGACTATTATGATCTTTGGAACAAAACTAAGGGTCATTTCATTGATTTGCGTAGTAGCTTGAAATATACTGATAGCAAGACCGGCAAATAAACCGGCAAGAAGCATAGGCATAGATAAATAGAGAGTGATTTTAAATGTCTCCACTCCTAAACCTATAAGTTTTGCCTCCATTTTATGAATTCCTCTTTTCTTTATATTCGGTGGGTATAAGTAGATCTCTCACTTTTATTTTTGCATCATAAAAGCCATGGTCATAGCCTATCTCAAAAAGTTTATCTACAGCAGTTAATTGTGTCTCACTCATACTTATTGATTTTGCATTTGCATAAAGTCCAAGATACGTTTCTAGTGTCTGTGCATCAACTCGTATCAAGTTCCGTTGCAATAGCATTTGAGAAAGCATTTTTCTGTTTTTATGAGCTACTTCTACGGCTTTTGTGAGAAGCTCTTCATAATCTATAGCTTGATTTAACGGGATCGATCTTCGAATAGCCATACCACCGAGCGGAAGAGGAAGATCATCTTTGCAAAGATCTCTCCAAATATCCCAGACCTCTCGTTCTACTTCCAGGTTCTCATCAAAATTCAGTATACTCTCATGAATCAAAACTCCTGCGTCAACTTCTCCGCTTGTGACGGCAGTCTCAATGTCCAGAAAATTTTTGTAGACAATTTTTGCATCAGGATAAGCGATCTTAAAAAGAAGAGCATTGGTCGTATGCTCACCGCTAAGCGCCACTTTAAAATTTTTTTTGAGTTTTTTGTTCTTGAGTTTTATCAATTTTGGTCCGTATCCTTCTCCAAAACTAACAGCAGTTCTTAAAAGTGCGTATTCGTCTCTGATCTTTGGATATAGGGCAAAACTGATAGCACAAACATCATATATATTTTGTAGAGCTTTTTGGTTAAGAGTTTCTATGTCTAAGGCAATATTCTGAAAACTAACACCTCTTAAGCCTACCCAGCCGAATTTGATCGCATAATACATAAAAATATCATCGGCATCAGGTGAGTGTGCAACCATAATCTTTTTCATATAACTCCTTTTTCCTTCGGTAATTCTATCACTTTTTTATTAAAACTTCTATTTTAAAAGGGCTTTTTTAAGCACAACGTGATAAAATATAAACAAATTGTGCACGAGCTTTTTGTAAAATTTAAATTTGTTTGATTTTGTAAAAAGTTTACTAAAGGAAATTAATGAAAATTGATGAAAATAAACAAAAAGCGATGGATTTAGCCATAAAGCAAATCGATAAAGCTTTCGGCAAAGGTGCTCTTATAAGATTAGGAGATAAAGTTATAGAGCCGATCGATTCGATTAGCACCGGTTCTTTAGGTCTTGATTTGGCGCTTGGCATAGGCGGAGTACCAAAAGGAAGAATTATAGAGATTTATGGACCTGAAAGTTCGGGGAAAACGACTTTAGCACTTCAAATTACAGGGGAAGCTCAAAAAAAAGGCAGTATTTGTGCATTTGTAGATGCCGAGCATGCTCTTGATGTAAAATATGCCGGAAATCTGGGTGTTGATGTCGAGAACCTATTTGTTTCTCAACCTGATTTTGGAGAACAGGCTCTTGATATCGTAGAAACTTTAGTTAGAAGTGGTGCTGTTGATGTTATTGTTATAGATTCTGTTGCTGCTCTTACGCCAAAAAGCGAAATAGAAGGAGATATGGGAGATACTCATGTCGGACTTCAAGCCAGACTTATGAGTCAAGCTCTCAGAAAGCTTACCGGTGTTGTCAGTAAAATGGGAGTAACTGTTATATTTATTAACCAAATCCGTATGAAGATCGGTACTATGGGATATGGAAGTCCTGAAACTACGACGGGCGGAAATGCTCTTAAATTTTATGCTTCAGTGAGAATTGATGTTAGAAAGATAGCCACTTTAAAACAGAGTGATGAACAAATAGGCAATAGAGTAAAAGCAAAAGTTATCAAAAACAAAGTAGCACCGCCGTTTCGTCAAGCAGAATTTGACATCATGTTCGGTGAGGGTATCAGCAAAGAAGGCGAGATCGTAGATTATGGCGTAAAACTAGACATAATAGACAAAAGCGGTGCCTGGTTTAGTTACGGTGAAACAAGACTTGGACAGGGGCGTGAAAATGCAAAAGCTCTTTTGAAAGAAAATAAAGAGTTGGCAGAGGAAATCGAAGGAAAGATAGTAGAAGCCATGGGAGTTTCACCGATCAATATAATTGAGGAGATTGAAGAATGATTTATGTAGATGAAGTTTATGCCGATGAAGTATTGGACAGCAGAGGAAATCCAACGGTTCGAGCAACGGTTGTTTTGAGTGATGGTTCATCTGCAAATGCAATCGTTCCAAGCGGCGCAAGCACAGGAAAAAGAGAAGCTTTAGAATTAAGAGATAATGATGAGCGATATATGGGTAAAGGTGTTTTAAAAGCTATCGAAAACGTAAATGTGGAAATTGCAGACGAATTGATCGGACTAGATCCTTTTAATCAAGCGTTTATAGACAATACTTTAAAAGTATTGGATGGTACCGAAAACTATGGCAGACTTGGAGCAAATGCAGTATTGGGTGTTTCCATGGCAGTTGCAAGAGCTTGTGCAAATAGTTTGGGTATGCCTCTTTACAGATACTTGGGTGGATCAAATGCATTGGTACTTCCTACGCCGATGTTTAATATTATAAACGGCGGAAGCCATGCGGACAATAATGTTGATTTTCAAGAGTATATGGTAATGCCTCTAAATTTTGATTCATTTGAAGAGGCGCTTCGTTCTTGTGCAGAAGTTTATCACAGTCTAAAAAAGATCATCTCATCTATGGGAGAGAGTACGTCTCTTGGAGATGAAGGTGGATTTGCACCAAATCTTAAAAGCAATGAAGAGCCTTTGAAATTGATCATGGAAGCTATAACAGCTGCCGGATATAAGCCGGGCGTTGATATCGCAATAGCACTAGATACTGCAAGTAGTGAGTTTGCGGTTGAGGGAGGATATAGACTTGAATCTGAAAAAAGAACGCTCAGTAGTGCACAATTGGTAGATTATTATGTCGATCTATGCAATAAATATCCTATCGTCTCCATAGAAGACGGATTGAGTGAAGACGATTGGGATGGTTGGAAATTGATGACTGAGAAGCTTGGCGATAAAATTCAGTTAGTAGGTGATGATCTGTTTGTTACAAATAAAAAAATATTGAATGAAGGTATAGAAAAAGGTATAGCAAATTCAATCCTGATCAAGTTAAATCAAATAGGCACAGTAAGTGAAACTATGCAAACGATCCGATTGGCACAAAGAAATAATTATACCTGTGTAGTAAGCCACAGAAGCGGAGAGAGTGAAGATGCTTTTATTGCTGATTTTGCAGTTGCACTTAACTCAGGGCAGATAAAAACAGGCTCTACTGCAAGAGGTGAGAGAACTGCCAAATATAACAGGCTTTTAGAGATCGAAAGAGAACTTGGTTTTGGTGAATATTTAGGAAAGAAATTATTTAACCTATAAATGAACAAGATTTTACATGAGCTAGGGCAAGGCGGCAGAAAAAGGTATGGTAAACTTTTTTATGGTAAAGTGTTACTGCTTATTGTCGTCGTTGTCTTTTTTGGCATATATGTAGGAAATGTACTATTTGGGAAAAGCTCTCTTGAGGTTCTTTTGGATCTTCAAGACAGTAGAGACAGTCTTGTTCAAAATGTAAAATTGATTAAAAAACAAAATGCTCTTTTACAAAAAGAATATTTTGAATTAAAACAATTGGAGCCGTCAAATTGAAATTGTAAAATACAATTCAACTTGCTCATAAGGAAAATATGTGAAGAAATTAGCACTTTTTTTATTTCTTAGTATAGTTTGTATTGCCAGAGACAATCCTTTTCAACCAATAGAAAATATACAAGAAGCTACTAGTACAAAGGTTAAAGAAGACAATTTTAAAAATGCTAGTTTTAAGCTTCCTGATAGTGCAAGAATTTTAAAAAATATAGAAGTGTCTTATCAAAATATTGACGGTTCAATTGAAAAAAAATCTATAAAGATCGATAAAAAGATCGATTGGCATAATTCGTTTGAATTAGGAATAAAATCAAATGAAATGCAGATAACACAACAAAACATCACTCCTGCCAAAGAGATGCCTACTAAAGTTTCAACATACAAATTTAAAAATTTTGTCAGTTTTGAAGTAAAAGGCAAAAGTCTAAAAGTGATCACGAAAGATAAATTGATTAGAGATTTTTTAGTTAGCAAACCATATAAAGTAGTGCTTGACTTTAGAAGAGATACAAACTTTTTAACCAAAACTTTCAAGACAAATTCTATCCCATTTGTCTCTATCGTATTAGGAAATCACAATGACTACTATAGGGTTGCAATAGAACTTGATGGTCAATATGATTATAAAATGAAAAGAGAAAAGGGCGATTTTATAATCACCCTTAGATAGCTTTATTCAGGTGTTCTCTCTAGAGGTCCCAAATACAATTGTCTTGGTCTTGCGATTTTCATATCAGGCTGTTCTTTCAGTTCTATCCACTGAGCGATCCAACCAGGCGTCCTTCCTATAACAAAGATTACGGCGAACATCTCTTTTGGTATTTTCAATGCTTGAAGAATCAATCCAGAATAAAAGTCGATATTTGGATATAGATTTCTTGATATAAAATACTCATCGCTCAATGCTATTTGTTCTATTTTATTTGCAACTTTGATGAGTTCTGAGCTGATATCTAACTCACTTACAAGTTGATCTCTAAGCGTTTTCAATATTCTTGCTCTTGGATCAAAGTTTTTATAAACTCTATGACCAAATCCCATAAGTCTAAATGGATCATTTTTATCTTTTGCTTTTGCGATGAACTTATCTACATTATCGACTGTTCCTATCATCTCAAGCTGTCGTATGACAGACTCATTTGCTCCACCGTGAGCTCTTCCCCAAAGTGCACCTATACCTGCACTTATCGCAGCGTATGGATGTGCATGAGTTGAAGCCACGACACGCACAGCAGTTGTAGAGGCATTTTGTTCATGATCTGCGTGTAGAGTAAATATCGTATCAAGTGCTTCAACTTCGATCGGACGTAAATCTACATGATGATGAGGATAGCCACGCAACATGTACAAGAAGTTTTCAGTAAATCCTTTATCAAGATCAGGATAAATGACAGGTAAGCCGTTTGAATATCTATATGAAAGAGCGGCGATAGTAGGTATCTTGGCTATAATTCTGTGTGCCATCTCAATAACCTCTTCGGGAGTATCCATATCAAGAGAATCAAAATAAAAAGTAGATAATGCTGCTACTGCCGAAGAGAGTATTGCCATAGGGTGTGCATTGTCTGGAAAAGCATCAAAAAGCTTCTTCATGCCCTCATGTATAAATGATCTTTTTTTCAATTCATAACTAAAGGCATCAAACTCTTTTTTTGTCGGTAGTTCTTTATGTAAGAGTAAAAAAGCCGTCTCTAAAAATGATTTCTTACTTGCCAAATATGATATATCATATCCCCTATACATCAGCTTGCCTTTGGCACCGTCTATGTAAGTAATCTTAGATCTGCAGCTAGCAGTTGAGGTAAAGCCTCGGTCAAATGTAAACATGCCGGTTTCTTTGTAAAAATTGGAAATGTCTACAACACTTTGACCTATGGTCGGCTCCAAAATCGGAAAATCATATTTTTCGCCAGTTCTATTGTCTAAAATAGTAACCGTATTGTTTGCCATAAGTATCCTTTGTGTGTAATTTTTGTAGTATATTATTTTCTTGTCTGAGAAGGATTATACCAAAAATTATAACAAAAATAAATTTTATAAAAAATTTAATAATTGTCAGAGAACTTATAGTTCTCTGACAGGGCAACCGTACTTGTTAACGAGTTGAGATGCAGTAGTATTAGGGCATTTGTCATATAAATCTATAACGCCGTCAAAATCTGAATCTATGGCGCAACCGTACTTATCCACTTTTGCACCTATTGGGGTAGACTTACATACATCTTTATAGTCAGGTACGTGGTCTCTATCTTTGTCTATGGCTATTGTTTTTGTTGTGCATCCACTGAAAAATGAAAGCATAATGGCAAAAAACAAGAGGTATTTGATCTTTGTAAATATCATCATTTGCGCCTCCTTAGTCACCACCGCCGTCACCGCCTCCGCCGCCGCCGCCACCATCACCGCCGCCACCATCACCGCCGCCGTCACCGCCATCTCCGCCATCTCCGCCGACGCCACCGGCATCATTTCCACCATCTTCACCGACACCACTGTCATTACTATGGCCTTCGGTTTCGCTGTTTACACCTTCGTTGTCTTGAGAACTACCTTGCTCTGATTCCATACCGTGCTGTGCTTCGGCATGTGCATTTTCCACTTCACTGTGCATATGAGATAGTGTTGCTTCTCTTTGTACTTCATTCATGTGTTGCATTTGTTCCTTGACCTGATTCATGATCCTAGCTCTAACCTGAGGATTAGTTGTCTCGTTTAGTTGAGCAGCCAATGAATCAGCAGTTGTCGCACCAAACAATGCAGAAGCAGCGATTATTGATATGATTGCCATGCTATTTGTTAGTTTCATATAGAGTCTCCTTTTTGAATTTATATAGAATTATAAAGGAGAAGTATTAGTTAAGTGTTAGTTCTACGATCGTGCCTTTGTTTATTTCACTTTCGATTTTTATTTTGATATTTAATTCGTCACAAAGTCTTTTTACTATATTCATACCAAGGCCAAGTCCTCTTTCATTTTCTTTATAGTAGCTGTCAAATATCTTTTTTGTATTTTTGATTCCGATCCCTGTATCTTCAATTATGATTTTTTTATCATGTGCTGTTATCGTGACTTCGCCGTTTTTCTTATTATATTTGCAGGCATTTGTTAAAATGTTCTCTAGTATTCTGGAGATTGCATCTTCATTGCTATTTATATATAAGGGATTCAATCGTTTCGTGATCTTTATCTTTGGGTATATCTTCTCTAGTACTTTTACTTTTTCTTCGATAATCTCTTTGACGTCTATAGTATTTGTTTTCTCTATTGTTTTATTCTTTAAAATCTCCAGATTTTTATATAAAGATAAAATATTTTTGGCGCTTAATTCTATTCTTTCTAGCTCTTCGGATTTCTCTTTCCTTGAGAGCAATTTAGCGTTTAGCAGTATAGATGTTATAGGAGTATGTAAGTCATGGATTAGATCTTTCAAGAACATATCTAACAATTGCAGTGCATTTTTCATAGGTTTTAGAGAATATATAGCAAAATAAAACGAAAATATAAGCGAAATAAACAAGATTATCAATGCTAGTTTTAAAGTTTTTATCTTTAAAGCATTTAAATTTGCTTGATATTTGTTCTTGTCATATAAAATTTTTAGCATATACTTATCGTTCTTCGGCATCGGAAAATATACCAACAGACCTTCTTTTTGGTTGTAAAGTTTTGAAAATTCAATATTTTTATTTATTTTGATGATATCAAGAGAAAACTTGTCTCCCTTAAAATCAAATGCATAATTTTTCATCTGATAGTAGAGATCTTCATTCATATAATCTTCATTTTCTTTGTAGTACAAATAAAAAATTATACTCCATAGCACGGATAAGACAAGAAGAAATATAATAAAAACTTTGAGAAAAGATTCTCTTTCATAACTTTTCAAGTTTATATCCTATGCCTTTTATGTTGATAATATTTATCTCAAATGTCTTTCTGAGTTTATTTATCAAAACTCGTAGTCCAGAATCACTTGGCTTTATCATTTCATCGAAAAATACTGATTTATGCACGGTAGTCATAGGGTTTTGTATCAAAAGCGAAAATATAGCTTTTTCTACGCTTCCAAGATTCACCTCTTGTCCATTTTGATAAACTCTATTTTCAAACAGATCGAATTTTATATTTCCGTATTCTATACTTGGATTTGCTTTTTTCAATTTAGCGTTTATTCTGAGTAAAAGTTCATCAAGGTCAAAAGGTTTTTTTATATAATCATCGCATCCACTGTCAAAGGCCTTTGTCAGCGAATCAATATCTCTAAGGGCAGTTATAAAAAAGGCAGGTGTCTGATCTCCTGCATCTCTTGATAATTTCAAAAAATCTACTCCGTTTAATAATGGGACATTGATATCAAGTAAATACAAATCAAAATTATTGGTATAAGTCGCTTCAAGAGCATCTTCTCCATCACCTACGATACTGACATCATAACCGTCTTCAACTAAAAGTTGTGCAATCGTCTGAGACAAAATTTCATCATCTTCTAAAAGGAGTATCTTTTTCAAGGGTTTCAAGTCTCTTTATTTTGTGTCTTTGGATCGGGATAAAAAGCCATTATTAACTTTATGCCAAGCATTACAAGAATTACTTGAAATATGCTGGCAAGAACAAAAGATAAATAGATAAAATAAGTGATACTATGTGAATTGTACGCAATAGTAGCAACTGCTATCAAAAGAGTAAGTGGCATAGAGTGGGACAATCCAAAAAGTATGACCTCTTTGATGCGTAACATCTTTATAAAAACAAAAGATGAAATCACACGTGCGCCTATCATCAGAAATGTTATAAGAAGGGAATTTATCACAAGTCCTTCTGAGAGGATTGCCTGTAGTTTAAAAGTTGAACCTATATATATGAAAAACACCGGTACTAAGAATCCAAACCCAAATGATGAGAGTTTTTCAGGTAATTCTTTTTTATGCTCAAAAAATGTGTTGATAAAGATACCTGCTATAAAGGCACCAAAGGCAACTTCTAGGTGTAAAAACACCATGATAGCGATGAGTAAAAAGAAAATAGCCATAGATAGTCTTACATCTTTTTCTTCTTTGTCAAAATGCGGCATCAAAAATGTTTTTAACTCAGGATACCACCAAAAAACTATTCGTAATAATTTAAATAAAACAAAGATCCCGGCTAAAAACAATATCAAATAAGCGATAGTTTTATACAGTTCTATACCTATGCCAAATTCCAGTGTTGCTCCGGCAAAGGTCAGTAAAGTGATACTGGTGAGTTCTCCCATTGTGCCTACAATCATAGAAAGGCTCAACCAGCGTGAGTCTTTGTCGTAATCTTTGTGCAGAGCCAATATAAGACCGACGGATATCATAGGTAGCAATATAATCAAGATTTTGTTTAAATCAAAGTATAAGATCCCTAAAAAAGAGACGGTATAAAGGAGTATAAGATATATAAAACCTTCTTTTATGATAGGTGCTTTTTTGCTTGTGAAAAGTCGTAGATCGACTTCCATGCCTGCCATCAACATAAGATAAAAGAAGCCGACTTCAGCTATCAACTTAAAGAGATAATGATCACTTAATAGACCAAAATATGCTGTTATCGTGCCGAGTATTATCTCTATGGCAGGAGTTGGTATACGAAGTAATTTTGAGAAAAAAGGAGAAATAGATAAGATCACCGAGATAGTGACGATTATTGCTATTTCATTCATGACGGTATTTGGCTATCTTATATCCGGCTTTTTGTATCATGTCTATATTCATATGCGGTTCATTGCCGGCAGTTGTTAGATAATTTTCTATGAATATAGCACCGTTAGCATTTGCATTTTCGGTATCTTCGATTATTTTATTGATCTCTTTATCCTTCATATGAATTTTTCCTTTTTAAAGATGTAAAATCTTTAAAAATTCCTTTCACTAAAGCTTTCTTTTTGAGAAGAAGACTAGGCATCTGCGTCTTCTTTGTGTTTGCATTTGATGCATTCAAAAATCTGTTTTTTTCGAAGCTCTCTTGTGACCATCATCTCACCGCATTCTGAACATTTTCTATTTGTTGGCTCGTAATTTGATATAAATTTGCATTTTGGATAATTTGCACAACCAAAGAATTTTCCTCTTCTTGAGAATCTTTCTACTATATCGCCACCGCATTCAGGACATTTGACATCCAAAGTAACTACTGCTTTTTTTTCTGTTTTACCTAAATTTTTTGTATATTTGCATTTTGGGAAAGTGCTGCATGATATGAATTCTCCAAAACGTCCTTTTCTTTTTACTAATTCTGCGCCACAGTCCGGACAAATCTCACCTGTAGGGATTACGACCTTTTGACTTTTTATATTTTTCTTTCCTTCTTCTACCTTCAATATAAACGGACCATAAAAGTCACTTAAGGTCTTTTGCCAGTCTGCTTTGTCTTCAGCTATAAGATCAAGTTTCTCTTCCATTTCGGAAGTAAAAGAGGAATCTACTATATTTGGAAAATTTTTCTCTAACATATCTGTCACGCTAAATGCGACCTCGCTTGGGATTATCTGTTTTTTTTCTACGCTTATGTAGCTTCTAGCGACCAAAGTAGATATTGTCGGTGCATAAGTAGATGGTCTTCCTATACCTAGAGATTCTAGTTTTTTGATCAAACTTGCTTCAGAAAATCTGGCAGGAGGTTCTGTAAAATGTTGATTTGCATCTATTTTACTTAAATTTACTTCTTGACCTTGTTTTAGATCAGGTAGCAGTTTATCTTTGTCGCTGGCACCGTAAACTCTATAAAATCCATCGAATAAAAGCTTTCTTCCGCTTGCTTTGAACTTTCCGCTTTTACTTTCAAATATAAGTGTTTGAGATTCAAATAAAGCATCATTCATTTGCGAAGCTAAAAATCTATTGTAGATCAGGGTATATAGTTTCAATTCATCTGCACTCAAGTATGTTTTGGCAATCTCAGGCGTAAAATCAAGTACGGTTGGTCGAATTGCTTCATGGGCTTCTTGTGCACCTTTGCTAGAAGATTTATAGTATTTTGGTTTTTTTGGCAGATATTTGTCTCCGAATTGTTCTAATATCTGTTTTCTAGCTTCATCTATAGCAACTTCTGCTATATTTAAAGAGTCGGTTCTCATATAAGTGATAACACCCATAGTCCCTTGATGCGTTTTAACACCTTCATACAAAGTCTGTGCCAGCATCATAGTTTTTTTAGGTGAAAATCCCAGAACACTGGAGGCATTTTGTTGTAGTGTCGAGGTCATGAAAGGAGGATTGGTTTGGCTTTTTCTCTCTTTTCTCTCAATCTTTGAGACATGAAAATTCTCATCTTTGAGCCTAGATACTATCTCATTGGCTCGATCTCCCATACTGATTGTCATCTTGTCTATCTTAGCACCGTCAAATTCTACAAGAGAAGATTCTATATTTTTATTGAAAAGTGCATCTATACTCCAAAATTCTACAGGTTTGAAAGCTCTTATCTCTTTTTCTCTATCTACTATTATTTTAAGGCTAGAGGATTGAACTCTCCCTGCACTTAATCCTTTTTGTATCTTGGAAGCGAGCAATGGAGACAATTTATAACCGACTATCCTATCTAGCAATCTTCTTGTTTGTTGTGCGTTTATGCTTGAAAAATCAAGTTTTTTTGGATTTTCAAGTGCATGTTTGATAGCAGTTTGTGTTATTTCATGAAATACTATACGAGGTAATTCTTCAGGATTTTTTCCTATAGCCGTTGCTATGTGAAATCCTATCGCTTCTCCCTCTCTATCCTCATCCGTTGCTATATATATAGTATCTGCGTTTTTTGCCAACTCTTTTATCTCTTTTACTATGGCAGAATGATCTTTTGGTGTTCGATACTCCGGTGTAAACTTGTCGTCTTCTATTTTGATGCCGAAACTACTCTTTGGCAAATCTCTTACATGTCCTTTAGAAGCTATTACTGAATAGTTTTTACCTAAGAAATTTTTAATAGTTCTAGCTTTTGTCGGTGATTCCACTATGATTAAATTTTTCATCTTCTACCTATATATGTGATTATGTATAAAACTTTTCTGTGATTGTACCAGAAAAAAAGAAATTTTAGATAATTCAAACTATAAACTTTTTCTTGACACTGTCGATTTTATTTTCATCAATGGCAAGGAAGCCACTGAAAATTTTAGATAAAAGGATTTATCATGGGATTCAGAATTAACACAAACGTTGCGGCTATGACCGCTCACATGTATGCTGTACAGAACAACACAGGCTTGAATCAGTCACTTTCAAGACTAAGCTCAGGTTTGAGAATCACAAAAGCGGCAGATGACGCATCAGGTTTGTCAATTGCAAACAATCTTCAATCACAAGCCAATGGTTTGGGACAGGCGATAAAAAATGCAAATGACGGTATCAACATGGCGCAAACAGCAGATGGTGCATTGAATGAATATACTAATATCGTCAATACAATAAGCACCAAAGCGATCCAAGCTGCCTCTGACGGTCAATCTGCAGCATCAAGAGCTGCGATCCAAAGTGACATTTCAAAGTTGTTACAAGAAGCACAAAACATAGCTTCAACTACATCTTTCAACGGTCAAACACTACTTAATGGTGCTTTCCATGATAAAAGTTTTCAGGTAGGAGCATCAAGCGGTGAGACTGTAGGAATTAGTGTTAGCGATGCACAAGTAGCTGCAGTAGGTAAGTTTGCTTTAGGTGATGGAACAACTGCGATCGGTACAACAGGTGGAACATCTCATACGCTTACTGTTACAAATGCTGCCGGAGTAGCAATTAGTGTTACTGTTTCAAACACAACAGGTAATACTTCATTGCAAAATACTCAAGCTCTTGTTGATGCTTTCAATGCAAAGTCTCAAAATGTAGGCGGTGGTGTACATGCTAGTGCAATAGAAACTACAGCCGGCACAGGACACTATACTGTAAGATTGGATGCTACATCTACTTTTAAAGTTAGTTCTACTGGTGGTACAGGACTAGCAGCAACTGTAACTGCAGGTTTAAAAAATAACCTAGGTAAAGTTGATGTTACAACACAAGCTAATGCTCAAAAAGCTATCCTTACTGCTAGTTATGCATTAAGCGATGTTAATGCCATCAGATCTAGTCTTGGTTCTGTTCAAAATCAACTTCAGTCAACGATCAATAATATTTCCGTAACTCAAGTTAATGTAACGGCAGCGGCATCTAGTATCCGTGACGTGGATTTCGCAGCAGAATCGGCAAACTTTTCAAAACATAACATCCTAGCACAATCAGGAAGTTATGCGATGAGTCAAGCAAATTCTGTTCAACAAAACGTTTTAAAACTTCTTCAATAAGAAGGTTTAAATAAGTTTTTTTGAAAACGTGCTTAAACTTCTACGTTAGTAGAAATCAGATCATTACTACACGGCAATGATCTGATTGGAAGTTAGTTAGTTGAGGCTTTGTCTAGCTGACTAACTTTTCTCTTCTAAAATCCTTAAATATTTATCTATGATTTTTAATAACTGAGAAACGATAATTTTCTGAAAGTGCTTGATGTTCCTTTTTGGATTTTCAATATTTTCGGTGTTAAAAAAGTCTCCAATATATCCGCCGATATTCTCAAGATATATTATAAATATTCCGGCAAGCTCACTGGTTTTTTCATCCTGAGTTGAGATTAAATGCCCTGCGGTTTCAACAAATGCTTCTCTAAATTGATCCATAGAAGGATATCTTTGCCCTGCAAATTTGAGAACCATTTCTCTTTTGTCTTTTGTCTCTTTGATTCTTTCTTCGAAAGCATTTCTTTCATCTTCATCCATCTCTTTTGAAGCATTTTTCATAAAAAAATCGTGAAGTTCTTCTTTTAGGACAACACTGTTTTTATTGCCATATGACGATAGATCAACCGTATCGGATTTTGTCGGAATAGTATCTGTGAAATATGCCCCGTCGCTGAGGTTGTAAATATTTTGATATGCTTGTTTAAATCTTTTTGTAAAATCATTTAAGACATGTATCGACATCTCAAATAAAGGAGTGGTAGGAACAAGATCTTGAAAATTTCCTTTGATGATAAATTCACTATCTCTCAATGAAACAACTTCTGAAGAAGCGGCATCTTTTGTATTAGCTTGAGAGTTTTCATTTAAGTGTCCGCCTGCGTGAGTTTTTTTGGTTTGTGCATCCAGTGCGAGATCCAAACCTAAAAGATACAGATCTTTTACTCCAAATATAAGAGATAATGCATAGGCTATTTCACCGACACTAAAAGATTCTAGATATCCTTTATTGAACCTATATCGTGTTCTATCTTCAAATACGAAAATATTTTTTTCTGAGGTGAGGTTTGAAAATATTGTCATATCCACACTTGGAGCCAACAAAAGTATGTTGTCAGCAAAGAAACTATTGTTGACGTTTTCTAAAGTTTGTTGTACAGCAAACGATCCTTCATCAATATGTATGACTATATCAGGTTTTATACCATGCTTTTCAAGTGTGGGAACGATCATAAAAAGAGCAACAATGATTGCAAAAGGAGCATTTTGTTTGAGCCACTTGATTTCCTTCGTCAGTGAAGGCCCTGCAGCTACGAGGATGATTGGTCTTTTTGAAAAAGTCGCATTCTCGTTATGATGTTTTGAGACATCCAAAAAATTATATTTGTCGTGGATAGTTTGGATGGTACGTATATTTTTCATCAGTAGTTTATCGTGAAGGTAAGTATTGCTTGATTGAGTCACTATGAAATTTTGGATTTTACTTATCTTCTCTCTGTAGTGCTGATAAAAAACCGAGTATTTTATGTAATTGTTTCTTATAAAGCTATTGTGATAAAATGTGTCGAACACCTGTTTGAATTCATCATCCTGAGACATAATACTAAAATAAAGTTCACTGTTATCTGCTATCTTTGAATAATCTGTCACAAACAAGGATAATCTGAAAATTTCAAGATTATCTTCTATGATAAGATACATAGGCGCTTCTATCTTTTCATGTATGGTTTGAAGATGAACTCCTAATCCCGCTCCAAAAAATATGAATTTGAAGATATGCTTCATGATCGTATTTTTGTCAATAAGTTTACCAACAAATCCGATCACAGGGGCTGTTAGAACAAACGGTGAAGCGGTAGGATCTTCTTTATTTGCTGCTTGTATTGCCTCTTCTGTAAAATTGTAGTTATAAAATGTTTCAATTACTCCGGTACTTTTTTTATAATTTATATCTTTTGCAGCTTTTTTAGCTTGATCTATGCTTGAACTTCCATATAGCCAATCATTTGTAACAGTATCTAAAATATCAAAATACCCATCTTTGTATTCTAGCGCATATCGTTCTTTGTAAGAGCCATTTTCAATAGCTTGATTTAAAATATCTACTTTTCTAAAAACTTCCGGATGTTTTTCCGATAAAAGCGATAAATTGTTTTGAAAAGTTTCTATAGCTTTTTGTTCTATTTGATTCATTTAGTACTCCCTAAAATTACTTCTATTTATTGCACTCAACTATCACTATTGAATATGTCTCGACTATATATTTTATCTGATACATCTCTAATATCATCAGAGATTCTATTTGCTACGATGACATCAGATATGATTTTAAATTCTTCCAAATCTTTTATAATTTTTGAATTAAAAAATAAATTTTCCTGAAAAGTCGGTTCATAGATGACAACTTCTATGCCTTTTGCTTTGATCCTTTTCATGATCCCCTGGATGGCACTACTCCTAAAATTATCCGAACCGGATTTCATAACGAGACGATAAATACCAACGGTTTTTGGATTCATAGCCAATATACTATCTGCTATGAAATCTTTTCTCGTACTATTTGATTTTACAATTGCTTCTATAATATTATTTGGCACATCAGAGTAGTTTGCCAATAACTGCTTTGTATCTTTTGGTAAACAATATCCTCCATATCCAAAGCTTGGGTTGTTATAATACATCCCTATTCTTGGGTCTAATCCAATGCCTTCTATGATTTGTTGTGTGTCGAGACCGCGTAACTGAGCGTAAGAATCAAGCTCATTAAAATACGCAATCCTCATAGCAAGATATGTATTCGCGAACAGTTTTATCGCTTCAGCCTCATCTGAATCAGTGAAAAGGATGGGAATGTCTTTTTTAATAGCACTTTTAGCAAGAAGATGTGCAAATATTTCAGCACGTTCACTTTTCTCTCCTACTATTATTCTGTTTGGGTATAAATTGTCATGAAGAGCGGAACCTTCCCTTAGGAACTCCGGTGAAAACATTATATTGTCGATGTTAAACTTCTCTTTTAAACTCTTGACATATCCAACAGGAATAGTAGATTTGATAACGATAGTTGTATTTGGATTTATATTTAAAATATCAGAGATAACGTATTCTATTGATTTTGTATTAAAACAGTTGTTCTTTTCATCATAATCGGTTGGAGTTGCTATTATGATATATTGTGCACCGATATATGCTTCTTCCTTATTGAGGGTGGCTCTGAAGTTTAAATCATCTCTTTGCAAGAATGTTTCTATATCTTTGTCTTCTATGGGAGAAATTTTTTTATTTAGCATTTCCACTTTTTCGGGAATAATATCTAACGCCACCACTTCATTGTGTAAAGAAAGTAAAATACCATTTGATAATCCAACATAACCTGTTCCGACTATTGCTATCTTCATATCTCTACTCCATAAAACGATTTATACCATGCCACAAATTTTCTAATCCCTTCGGATAAATCAGTTTCAGGTTTATAACTGAAATCATGAATTAAATCATTAGTGTCGGCATATGTGGAAACAACATCACCATCTTGCATCGGTAAATATTTTTTTTTGGCTTTGATGCCTATTGAATCTTCCAATATACTAATAAAATCCATCAATTTAACCGGAGAGTTATTGCCTATATTATAGAGTCGGTAAGGAGCAGAGGAAATAGCCGGATTTGAGTCTTTTGGATTAAAATTTTTATTTGCCTGCGCCGGATTGTCAATCACTTTAACAACGCCGTCAATAATATCATCTATATATGTAAAATCTCTACTCATGTCTCCGTTATTGAATACTTTAATACTCTTGTCATGTAGTATTGCATCCGCAAAAAGCATAGGCGCCATATCCGGTCTGCCCCATGGTCCGTAAACGGTAAAAAATCTTAAACCGGTAGTTGAAATATTGTAAAGATGAGAATAAGCATGTGCCATCATCTCATTTGATTTTTTTGTTGCAGCGTATAAACTGACCGGATGGTCCGTATGATCTTTTGTGTTAAAAGGCTGAGATTCATTTAACCCGTAAACAGAAGAACTTGATGCAAAGCATAGATTTTTCATACTATTGTGTCTACAAGCTTCTAAAAGATTTAAAAATCCTACTATATTTGAATCTATATAAGCATGAGGATTTTCTAAGGAGTAGCGGACTCCTGCTTGTGCTGCCAAATTGCATACTGCATCAAAGTTTTCTGTATTGAAAAGGTTCAGCAGCGCTGTTTGATCGACTAAATCCATTTTGATGAACTTATGTTTTAAATAAGTTTTTGAAGGAGCTAAGATATTGTCTTTTATCTCTTCTTTTTTAATGCCAAGTTCATTTAATCTTGCGTATTTTAAAGTTATATCATAATAATTATTGAGATTATCTATGCCTATGACTTCATCTCCTCTTTCTAAAAGTTTTTTAGAAAGATGGTAACCGATAAAACCAGCTGCTCCCGTAACTAATATTTTCATATTCTCATCCTTTAAAATTTATGCAATGCGCTTTATATAGCAAGATAAATGCGAAAATGATATCTAAAATCATCTAAGTCCTTCATATATTTTATCTTTAAAAATTGATGGAGTATTCCAAGCAGAGTTTTCTTTTTAGTTTTTGTTCATTATGTTTGAGTGTATCATCAATTTCTTGGAGACTAAAAAATAATCTTGTGAGATTCTTATCAAAATCAGGATGGTTTTGCAACATCACAAAAGGATATGAATATTTTTGATTGATATCTAAAGATAAGATTGTTTTTTCGCCTTCTGCAAATATAATCGTACCGTCTGTTATCCCAAGTCCGCTTGTGCTACTCTGTAGCAGCGATTTAGAAAGATGTTGGTCTATTTTTTTATTAGTTAGTTTGTATTGTTCATAATCTTCTCCCCCATTTTTACACTTATACCAAAGAGGAGCTTGTGTATTGTCTGAGGTTAATGTGAAGGCCCCAAGGCGTATGCTCCCTTGTATTAACTCATGAAGTTGGAGTTCTATCTGCAAGGTGAGTGAATTTTTTTCTGTATCAATGATCCAAGCCTTGTATTCAGTAGCGATACCTTTCATATTAATAGTCGTACTAAGCTTGAATCTTCCTTGCTCAAGTGCTACAAATCGATAATTGTCAACGCAAACCAAGTCAGTGATTTTTTTTGTTGCGGCTGATTCTATGACGCTTGAACCGGTGAAAAAATCGGCAACGTAACCTATATTTGACAGGCTTCCGTGCTTCATGGTTCCAAAAGGCAGTTTTTTGTTTTTTATAGCAATGCTATCTAAGGCAAGCCCTTTGTTGGATAAGAACACAAGTTTGTACTCATCTTTTTCAAATACAAGCTTATCTTTTATTTTATTTATATAGAGACAATCTTTGCCTATTTCGACTTCTTTGTCAGTGTTTGGTATCTTTGATGTCAGAAATGCTATTGCATCTTTCCATTTTTTTTGAGTGGTGTGTGTTCGATAATCACTCCCCCAATATTTCAAACATAATTTCCATTCTTCTAGATTTGATTTGTCGATTGTATGATAATAATTTAAAGCCAATGTGTTTATATAATTGGCATCATGTCCGCAAGCCGCCCATCTGCTAAGAGAGTATTTGTCTTGTTTCTTTACCAAAATAGGTTTTGACGCATCTGTTAAAGATAGTACGATATCAGATTTTAATCCTGTTTCTAGGACATGAGAGGGAAGCTCGAATGAGCCGTGTTGTTGTATGAATTTGCATAATGCGGATATATTTTTCCATTCGTCGTGTTCGATAACCGCTTCAGTTTCAAATCTTCCAGGACGGTAGTTAAATATTTCAATATCTGAGCTATAGATCGGTGCATATTTATATTCATTGTGTAAGTAATCTTGAAAAAAAACTTCATAGTCATCTATGGTTTGCTGATTATGCACAGTTCTTTGAAATTGTTGAAAAAGGATAGAATCTGTCCACAAAACAGGCATAGACTTTTTTAATCCTTTGATTAATACCGGTTGATTAGCATAATGCTTTGGCCACTCTTGGTGCAGTGCATACGCATTATTCCACTCCATAGCAATTGCTTTATATCCTGTCTCATGATACAAATCAACTAGAGATAAAGAAAATGTTTGTTCATTAACATAGACTATAGAGGGAGTTATGCCCAAAATATTTTTATATACTTTTAATCCAAGCAGTTGATTTTGTTTATTGACATCATAAGGGACTAAAGGAGCAATCATCTGCATATAACCGCTACCTATGAGTTCAATAAGTCCTTTTTTGTGTAGTTTTTGAAATTGTTTGATCCACAAAGGTCTCAGTTCTTGGATTTTCTCCAGTGTGTAACCGCTGAGTTCTAAGCCTACTTTTATACCTTCTGTCTCAATAAGGACAAGAAGAGCAAAATACGTCTTATCGATCACTTCACAAAGAGCTTCTTCCTCAATGGCCGAAAATGCTAAATTTCCATGATATATCTTATAAAATACTTTACTCAAAAGATATCTTCACTTTATCTAAAAATTTTTGTGCATTGCTGATAGCATCGTCTCTATCATTTCCTTTTGCGATTACAAATCCAAGCCGTTTTGCGTGATCTGTCGTTTTTTCTCCAACTCTCTCTCCTACACGTGCATGAAAATTTGACAAAATGATGTTTTGATCGCCTCTTGGTAACTCGATTTCTGTGATAAGCCCACCACTCTCTTCTTCAAGAAACTTGTATCGTAAAGAGATAAAAGCATTTTTAGTTTGTTTGAGTTCGTCTTCAAATACTTCTAGATTTAGGTGCAGTTTAATAGCTATCTTCAAAAAATCGACACCAGTGCTATAAGGTATCTCTACGGTAGAAAAATTTCCTCCCGAGAGTCTGAGTGCAAACTCGATAATATATAAATCATCGTTATACAGAACAATGTCGCCTTTGATGACGCCATTGTGGATGTTTAATTCTTTTGCTATTATCTCAAGGTAGTGCTTGAGTTGATTTTTATGCTTTTCTTGCATATGAAGCGAAGGCAGATCACCGCCGTCTTCTATAATATTTGGCAAGAATCTTTGCATTTGAGTATAGTTTCTGTCTGCAAATCCAATGTTGTGTATTTCCCCATTGATTACAAAAGATTCGGTGCTTATTTGTGGACCCGGCAAATATTTTTCCACCTGTACCTTTTTTTGATTACTGAACTCAAGTGCATAGTTGTAAAAAGACTCAATATTTTCTATATCGTTTGTATAGCTGATACCTCTTGAAGCAGAGTTGTCAACCGGTTTTATAACAACCGGTAAATCATTATTTTCGATAAAGGTGCGGATATCTTCAACATTATTGACAAGATGGTATTTAGGAATAGCAATCTTGTGTTTTTTCATAAACTCTTTTGAGCTAAATTTGTCTTCGCTGAGCTGTGCGCTTGCAAGAGGTATCGTGAAATTAACATTGAGCATATCTGCAGTTTGAGCAATGATTGAGGGTATATCGACGCCAAAGGCGATAACTCCATCTACTCTTCTTTTTAGGCGTGTTTTGATAAAGTCTTCAATTTGTTGCATGTGCTTAATGCTAACGATGTGAAACTCGTCTGCAAACTCTTTCCCTGCTGCATCAGGATTTCCATCTAGGACTATGGTATAAATTCCCATTTCTTTAGCTTTAACAATCCCCGGAATTTGATCAGGACCTGCACCTAAAACAAGTAATGTCTTATCCAAAGTACATTCCTCCGTTTGCATTGATCGTTTGCCCTGTTATGTAAGAAGATTCGCATGATGCCAAAAAAAGAGATATAGTTGCTATTTCATCTTTGGTGCCGACCCTTCCTATCGGTATGTTTTTCACTTTTTCTTTTCCGCCTTCAGTGTGGAGTTCATTTGCAGACATATCCGTTGCTACAAGACCTATAGCAATAGCATTAGATGTAATTCCTTTGTTTGAGTATATTTTTGCTATGGATTGAGTGAAATTTATGAGTGCTGCTTTTGATGCTGCATAGTGAACCTGGTTAAATCCTCCCCATTGACCGCCGATAGAGGTGATATTGATGATTCTTCCCCAGTTGTTTTTGATCATATTCGTGAGTACTTCCTGGGTAAATCTGAAAGCACCTTGAAGATTAATATCTAGCATTTTACTCCAGTCATCATCAGTAATCGTCATAAAAGGTTTTTCTTGAGAGATGGCTGCATTATTTACTAGAATATCTATAGATTTTCCAAATTTTTTTTCAGTTAGTGCAACAGCATTTTGAATAGAGTCCCTATCTGATATATCTACATGAACATAAAAATTTTTATTTTTAGGATGTGTTTTATTGTACCCGTATGCAACATGATAACCTTTAGCAGAAAAATGATTTGCTATGCTTTCCCCAATGCCTTTTGATGCACCTGTTACAAATACGAGTTTATTGTTCATTTTCATACCACATCTGATTCAATTCTTGACCACCAAGCAACATAGGTGAAAGTGGTGTATCGTGTTCTATTTTTACGTGTAATAAGCTTGCTTCTTCACTTGTAATCCAATCTTCAATAATACCTTTATCAAAAGTATTGATGCTATATGCTTTAATACCGTATGATTGGGCTATTTTTACAAAATCAGGATTGATTATATGTCCTGTTGTAGGATCATCATCAAACGTGATATTTTGAAATTGCGATACGAGTCCAAGACGGTTATTGTCTATAATTAAAATTTTTATTTTTAAATTCATTGTTTTGACTAAGGCTAATTCTTGTAAATTCATCTGAAACGATCCATCCCCGTCAATGCAGATTGTTAAAGTATTGTCTTTTTCAATATAACTCAGACCAAGAGCACTTGGTAAACCATATCCCATAGTTCCATGTCCTGCTGATGTAAAAAATCTAGATTTGGCGTTGTCAAAATCTACATATCTAGCAACCCAATGTTGATGAAGACCTACTCCTGTGGCAATATAGTATTTTTTATCTTGAAGCATTTCATTTATAAATGACAAGATTTGCTTTGGAGTCGGTTTATTTGATTTTTCTTTTGCAATATCGTCAAGTTTTAGTCTTAGTTTTAGTTCTTGGGCATACTGTATCCATTTGTCTATGTTTTGTAGATGTATAAGGTCTTGTATTGTGTCTAAAAAGGTTTTAATCGGTATATTTATTTTAATATTGTTATCAATTCGGCAGTATTTTAATTCTTCTTCATCAATATCAACATGAATAATATTTTTAGTTTTAAAGATATCTGTTTTCGTACCTGTTTGTCTTACGTCAAGCCTACTTCCAAGTACAATAACGGTATCGGCTTCATATAAAAGAGTATTGGCATATGGTGTTCCCGTGTGCCCGATCCATCCATAGTCAAGAGAATTATTTAATATACCTATTCCTCTTAAACTTGAGATTGCCGGGATATGAGTCTTTTCAAGCAATCTTCTGATTTGTGCCCAATCCTCTTGTGCACCTCCACCTACTAAAATAAGCGGTTTTTGTGAATTATTGATAGTTCGTGCAATGAAGTTAAAATCTATGCCTGAAGAAATACTTTTGTCAGATTGTGGAAAAGATACTCTAGGGTTGAATTTATCCAGATCGTCATCTTGAATTTGTTGAAGTTGAACATCCATCGGAAGATCTATGACAACAGGACCTTTCCTTCCAGTGTTGGCAATTTCTACAGCAACTTGTAGCATAGAAACCAAATCTTTGAAAGTTTTAGGCTGAAAAGTTTTTTTTGTAATATGTTCAACCAGTTTTGTAATAGGTACTTCTTGAAATCCTCTTTGTCTTATTGTCTGGCTACGATTTAAATCATTAGTCGAGACTTGACCGCAAATAACAACAAGAGGAACACTATCGTAAAAAGCATCTGCTATAGGAGTTATGATATTAGTCGCACCCGGACCGCTGGTGACAGCAACAAATGATGGACGATTATGTAAAGCAGCTTCTGCCAATGCCATGTATCCAGCTCCTTGTTCTTGCCTAGCAACAACAATATTTAAGCCAAGTTTTTTTGCTTCACAATACAATGGCGCAATAGTCCCGCCAGGATACGTATAAAGATTATCAGTGAATTGCTTAATCATATTTGCGATAATAGCGGTAGTATATAACATCTTATTTGATCCTTGTCTTTATAGCTGATTTTATAAATTGATTCATAGTTTATTCCTTTGTTAATACACTCTTAAATTATCATAGAGTTTGATAATGTTGTTTGCTTTTATGCCTAAAGAGGTAGCTGCAACGGATATAGAATTTTGTCCGCCGTAACTTGAAATTATCAATGGTATATTTTCTGTAAAATCCTCAAGAATACTCGGAGGATAGATATTTATCCCTCTCCAAGATTTATGCTGTTTATTTTTGTCGCTATCTACAACAATAAACTCAATTCCTTTGTTAAAGAGCGATGTCATTTGATATAAAAATTCCAAATGCATACCACCACCCCAAATAATACATCTTTTTGAAGTTATATCCAAAATTTTCTTTTCGATATTAGCGACTGAATGATACCAATAACTTAAATAGTTGTACGTATTCAAGAATTCTTCGCTACCTATTTCAATATCTTGTGTTTTTGATTGTTTTTTCGCTAATACCCTACATCCATTATAGTCTTTTTGTTCCAACCAATCAATAACTCCCCATCCGCTGAGAGCCAAAACATTTTTAAAACTCATCCTGCTGAAGTGAGTTAGATGTTGAGCACTAAAAAAACCATTTATATCGTTTGTCAATCCATTTTCAATGATGGGTACTTCTATAACAAGTTGAGTGTTTGTATTTGAAAGTTTGTATAACCTCTGAAGAGTTTCTAAGGGTTTGGGTAGATGTTCTAAAACATGAAACATAGTGATAGTATCTATTTCCTCTTTATACTCTAAGTCTTCAAAACTAGAACATATAAATTCAATTTCTTGATGATTCTCTTTTCCTATTTGTATAGAGGGCGCATCTATATCAACTCCGACTTTTCTAATAGATTTTGGAAGACTGGCTAGAAAATTACCTGTGCCGCATCCAATATCCAGTAATCTACTGTTGTCTTGCAATAAATTATGTTGATTGAGCCAATCTACTTGTTCTGTAGGTCTTGCACTGGTAGATCCATAAGATTGTCCTGCTTCAGCAAAAAGAATTTCAAAACCTTTGTTTGAATAACAAGGATTCATATATATCGTGCCACATTTTTTACATTGTTTTTGATGAATATTAACTTGTTTTGATGTTACATCATCAGAAAAAAATTGAAAATTGTCTATAGTTAATATTGTTTTGCTGTTGTCTGCTTTGCAAATGGGACAAGCTCTATATATGAGATACTCTTCGTTATGGCAATGGTACTTATCTGCTATTGTATTCCAAATTAACCGCATATAATTTCCTCATATATTTTATTCTTTTTTATCGGAGATATAAAGGCACGATTCAACTGAAGGGCTTTTATATCTTGCACATCATGTCGCATAAACCTTTTTGCAAATTTATTTTTTTCAAATATTTCACTTGCTTGAAAATGATCATCATTTAGGCAGATGTGTATAGCCGGTATACTCTTAGTCAAGACTTCATAAGCGCTTATACCAAATGAGACAATCGCAAAGTCGATTTTGCCTAAAAAAGCTGACATATCTTTTATATCGGAATAAGTACGGATCTTTTTATCAAGAATACTTATTTTGTGATAATCAACGTGTCCTTTTGATAGTATTACTGATATATTGATGTTTAAAGGAAGAGATAAAAGTTGTTCTATGACCGGTAAAGTAAGGCTATAAGGATCTGTCCCTCCCATCATAACTAGAACATTCGGTATTTCATTTTGAATTTTTTTAAATGGCTCATAAAACTCATTTCTAAGTAAAACATATTCGAAGCCTTGATATACTTTGCCTTTATATTCTTTACTATTTATTTTTGCATGAGGAGGATAAAAGCATAAATCACACTCTTTTGCATATTGACCACACTGATCAATAGCAACAGTTAAAACATTCAGTGTTTTGAGTTCCTGGATAGTCTTTATAGGCAATTCATCTCTAACATCACCTATAAAGATTGTGATATCTTTGTCTTTTGCGGTATTTATGATCCAATTATGATAATCACAACTTGCATCATCTGCAAAAAATATTTCAAAATTGTTATCTTGTATTTTCTTGATTCCTAAATCAAAGTTTTTTGTCGCAAAATAAACTTGATGGCCATTGTGTCTAAAATCATTTGCGATAGCCAAACAACGAGTGATATGTCCCAAACCTATTGCCGATGAAGCATCACAGCGAATGAGAACATTATGCTGTTTCAAAATGTTTCTCTCACTCGTTTAAATGGTCTAAGCCCATCACTCGGGTCTGTTCTCCAATCACGGTCAGATATCTCGCTTAATGCCGGCTCTTTGATCCCGTCTCCGTCTGCAAGAAAACCATTTTTGATGAGTTCTATTGTATCTTGCATTTGGTTTGGAAGCCAGCAATGTCCGCTAGCATACTCTTCACCTTCACCCTCTAAATCTAAATGAAACTCTATCATTGAGGCATCATATTTGTGTATGGCTCTAGCGATCACAGCAGGAGAGACCGAATGATCAGACAATCCAACGTCACATTGAAAGTTTTTTCTGAGTGTTTCGATAGCTTTGACGTTTGCTTCAATTACAGGTGTCGGATAGCCTGAGATCGTGTGCAAAAGAGTGAGCTTAGCATCAGAGTTTTGTCTAAAAGTTTCTACAGCATGAGCAATTTCATCGAGTGTTGCCATACCGGTAGAGAGCACTAAGTCTTTGCCGGTTTTAGCACAAGCTATGATAAGATCATCCCATAAAAGCTCATAAGATGCTATCTTGTAAAAATCAACAAAAGGCTCAAGCTCTTGTACGGCATCGAGATAAAAAGGCGTACAGGAAAAAAGCATACCTAGTTCATGAGTATATTGTGAGAGCTCAGGCAAAAAATTCAATGGAAGTTCCCACTCTTTTCTTTTTCTGTGTAGTTCACTTTTCGCCAAAATTTCAGGCGCGAAGAGTTCATCTATTTTAAAGAGTTGAAACTTTACTCCATGGCACCCGATCTTGGATGAGGTTTTGATAAATTCTTTAGCTCTTTGTAAATTCTGACTATGATTGCTTGAGACTTCCGCAATAAAAAATGGCAAATTGTCTATATTTTGTATCATAAGGTAATCCATAAATTTATTTCATATTATCGGCATATTCTGATTATAGTGTAATTTGAACCTCTTTTATGAGGCTTGGCTTTTGAGTGATTTATACATATATTGAGCTCTTTCCCAATCTTCAGGAGTATCAATATCTTGCACCAGATGTCTAGGAAGGATTATGGGAAGGCTGTCTTTGCCAAACATGATTTCATCTGTCTTTCGTTTTAGATTGGTCCAATAAAACTGTCCCGCATCTTGATATGCCGTTTCTAGATCTTGACTGCGCTTGTAAAAATTCTCAGGCCAAAACATCTCGCATCTCTCTTCTTTAGTGATCTTAAATGTCCTCTGTATAGGAAAAGGCATGGATGTACATGAGAATGCATTTATGGCATCGCTATTTTTGAGTTTTTCAAAACCTTTGATCAAATATTGTGTTTGAATTAACGGGGCAGTTGCATAAATAGCACAGAGAAAATCGTAAAAGATGTTCTGTTGTTCAAAAAATTCTAGTGCGTGTTCTATAACTTCTCCTGTCCCGGTAAAATCATCACTCAACTCTTTTGGTCTCACAAATGGGATTTCAGCGCCATAGCTTTCAGCAATATCCGCGATCTCTTCGTCGTCAGTTGAAACGATCACCTTGTCAAAAAGCTTTGAATCTAATGCTGCTTGTATACTATATGCTATGAGTGGTTTGCCGCAAAAATCTTTGATATTTTTTCTGGGTATCCTTTTGCTTCCTCCACGTGCCGGGATTATGGCTATATTCATATCTTGCATCCTTTATACTTATCCAAAATTTCAAATAATGTATCAGCCACGTATTTTACATCATCTTCTTTCATCTCTTGATGCAGAGGAAGAGAAAGTTCAGCTTTATAAAAATCTTCCGTATTTTGAAGCCTGATCTCTTTAAATCTTTTTTTATAGTATGAAAATTGATATGTCGGTTTGTAGTGTACTTGAACGCCGATTCCTTTTTTGTGAAGACTTTCAAAAATCTCCTCCTTCTGGCACCAAAAGGATCGATCTAAGAGTATTGGGTATAGATGATAGGAACTTTTTACAAACGAAGGGATTTTAATCGTAAAAAAGTAAGGGTTGTCTTTAAAGCGTTCATTATAATATGAAGCTATCTTGTTGCGTTTGTCTATAAAACTATCTAATCTTTTCAACTGGGACAGTCCAAGAGCACAGGAAACATCATTGAGCCGATAATTGTAGCCCAATTCGGTCATATCAGAATTCCACAATTTTTTCTTTGTTATCCCATGGCTTCTTAAAAGTTTTGCTTTTTCATAGACCTCTTTGTCATTTGTCGCTATGGCTCCGCCTTCCCCGCATGTTGTTATCGGCTTTATTGCATGAAAACTAAAAATCGTGATATCGGATATTGAGCCAACTTTTTTAGCATTTAATTCACTTCCCAGAGCATGAGCTGCATCTTCTATCATGTGAAGGTTATATTTTTTGCATATCTCTCTGATAGACGTCAAATTTGCAGGATTACCGCCAAAATCAACTGGAACGACGGCTTTTGTTTTTTTAGTTATTAGTTTTTCTATCCTGTTTTCATCTATATTTCCGTCAAATTTTATATCACAAAAAACAGGAGTTGCCCCGGTCATTAAAGCTGCATTTGAAGTTGCGGCAAATGTTAAAGGTGTTGTTATGATCTCATCACCGCTTTGTAGTCCTACGCATTGATATGCTATGTGTAAAGCAGAAGTAGCGGAATTAAACACACAAACGTATTTTACTCCCAAGTAGTGACTCAGTGCATTTTCAAATGCTCCTACTCTGTCACCGCCTGTTAAAAAATCACTTTGCAATGCATTGACAACGGCTTCAATATCATCTTTGTCGATACTTTGTTTGCTATAAGGTATCATATTGAATCTATTAAATTTATCAAAGACTCTTGATCAAGCCAATCTTTGTTTGTGTTTGAAACGTACTCAAAACCAAATTCCATTTTTTTACCGTTAAACAATTGTAATCCTTATACAGCATGTTTAAAACAGCAATAAGCAAATCTTATTCCTTTTTTGGTTATAATTATTTGATATAAATGCTTTCAGTAAACATTGTACGCCTCCTTATGCAACTACAAATAGTACAAAAGCGTAAAATGATTTGATTTTTAGGGTTACAAAATGAAAATTATATTGTTTGTTATTATTTTTTTATACCTAAGTGCTATGGCATACCTGTACTTCTTCCAAAATTCGATACTATTTAATGCAGGTGCTATTAAACAAGAAGCCGCGTTTGAAGTACCGAACATGGAGCATATTTCGCTAAAAGTTCATGATTCTGCCGTGTTGGATGGGGTTTATAAGCATTCTGAAAGTAAGAATGCTCCATTGCTCATTTATTTTGGCGGCAATGCAGATGATGCTACGAGAATTTTGCTATATACTAAAGACCTAACTGATTTTAATATTGTGGCTTTTAATTATCGGGGTTATTTGAAAAGCAGCGGGAAACCTAGTGAAAAAAATCTTTTCAATGATGCTTTGAAGATTTACGATACTTACGGAAAAAATAAAAAAGTTATAATCATAGGAAGAAGTCTGGGTACGGCAGTGGCAACTTATTTGTCCAGTCAAAGAAAAGTAGACGGTTTGGTACTGATCACTCCATATGATTCTATTGTCTCAATTGCCAAAGATGATTATCCTATATTCCCGATTGATCTACTGCTTAAAAATAAATTTGAATCTACAAAATATATGGCTAAGGTTCAAAATCCAGTAGCTCTTATCGAAGTAGAAGGTGATACGACCGTTACGCATAAGCATTTTGAAAAGCTCAAAGAAAGTGTGCCGCATCTTGTTTCATCTGTGTTACTGCATGGAACAACCCATGCAGATGTTTTAAGTCAAAAAGATTTTGAAAAAACTTTAAAAGAGGCAGTGGATAAGATGCTCTAAGGCATCTTATTTTAATATTCTAGGAAGAGTGATCCCCTCTTGACCTTGGTATTTGCCTTTTTTATCTTTATAGGTCGTTTGACACTGATCATCACCTTCTAAAAAAAGCACTTGTGCGATACCTTCATTGGCATAGATCTTGGCAGGAAGCGGTGTCGTATTTGAGATCTCTATAGTTATGTGACCCTCAAATTCCGGTTCGAATGGAGTAACGTTGACGATAATTCCGCATCTCGCATATGTACTCTTACCAAGACAGATAGCCAAGACATTTCTTGGAATTTTAAAGTATTCTACCGTTCTTGCCAATGCGAAAGAATTTGGAGGAACGATACATACATCGCCTTTAAAATCAACAATATTCTTTTGGTTAAAGTCTTTTGGATCGACTACTGTTGAACTTACATTAGTAAAAATTTTAAATTCATCTCCTACCCTTATGTCATACCCATAGCTACTCACACCATAGCTTACAACATCTGTTCCTACCTGCTCATCGCAAAACGGGCTTATCATATTTTCTTTTAGTGACTTTTCTCTTATCCAGTTATCTGATTTCAATCCCATAAATTCATTCCTTAAGTGCTTATAATTAAATATATGTTATTATAGCAAAATTTATATAAGTGCTCTCAGGCACACAACTACTAAACTCAGGAGAAATTGATGAACAAAACAGAAATCAGAGAATTGATGCGTTTTTTTGATAAAAGTAATATCACAAAAGTAAAGATCAAGGACGGTGAATTTTCTATAGAACTTCAAAAAGGATTTGAAAATAATTCATTTACCGTACCTACTGCTGCAACATATCAGGCACCTGTAGCTTCTGTTTCAGAAGATAAAGAACCAGTGGCTGTACAAGCTCCAAAAAAAGATTCTTCCAATGCTGCAAATTCTATAAAATCACCAATGGTAGGAACTTTCTATGTAGCTCCAAGTCCTGGAAGTGAACCTTTTGTAAAAGTAGGCGCAATTGTTCAAAAAGGACAGCCTGTAGCAGTTATAGAAGCTATGAAGATTATGAATGAAATAGAAGCTGAATATACTTGCAAGATAACAGAAGTTCTTGTAGAAGATGGAACTCCAGTAGAGTTTGGCATGCCGTTGTTTGTAGTGGAGAAAGTTTGATGGCAGAAATACAAAAAATTCTTGTTGCAAATCGAGGAGAGATAGCACTTCGAGCAATTAGAACGATAAAAGAGATGGGAAAACAGGCGATAGCCGTGTATTCTACCGCAGATAAGGATGCACTTTATTTGCAATATGCAGATGCAAGTATTTGTATCGGTGGAGCAAAATCAAGCGAAAGTTATCTAAATGTTCCTGCTATAATCAGCGCAGCTGAAATAAGCGGATGTGATGCGATCTTCCCTGGTTATGGTTTTTTGAGTGAAAATCAAGATTTCGTAGAGATTTGTGGTCTTCACGGCATAAAATTCATAGGACCGTCTGTTGATTCTATGGTTTTGATGAGTGATAAATCAAAAGCAAAAGAGGTTATGAAGAAAGCAGGAGTTCCTGTCATAGAAGGTAGTGAAGGTGCGCTTCATGGTATAACAGAAGCAAAAGAACTTGCTAAAAAGATAGGTTATCCCGTTATCGTCAAAGCAAGTGCAGGCGGCGGCGGACGCGGCATGAGAGTTGTTGAAAAAGAGCAAGATTTGGAAGTATCATATCTTTCTGCTGAAAGTGAAGCTTTGAGTGCTTTTGGAGATGGAACACTTTATATGGAAAAGTTCATCAAAAATCCAAGACACATAGAAGTCCAAATCATAGGTGATTCTCATGGCAATGCTATACATATCGGTGAGAGAGACTGTTCTATGCAACGTCGTCATCAAAAGCTTATAGAAGAATCGCCCGCTATCGCACTAGATGAAAAGACGAGAAAAAATTTACATGACGTAGCTATAAAAGCTGTTAAATTTATAGGCTATGAAAATGCCGGAACTTTTGAATTTTTGTTAGACAGTGAAAAGAATTTTTATTTTATGGAAATGAATACCAGACTTCAAGTTGAACATTGTGTCAGTGAGATGGTAAGCGGTATTGATATCATAGAGTTGATGATAAGAGTTGCTGAGGGTGAAAAACTTCCAAGTCAAAAGGAAATCAAGCTCAGTGGTCATTCGATAGAGTGTAGGATCACTGCTGAAGATTCTGTAAAATTTATCCCAAGTCCGGGCAAAGTTACCAAGTTTATCGCACCTGGCGGACGAAATGTAAGGATAGATTCTCACATATATCAAAATTATGTGATTCCTCCTCATTATGACTCCATGATAGGGAAACTGGTAGTCTGGGGAGAGGATAGGACTAGAGCGATCGCAAAGATGAGAGAGGCTTTAGTAGAACTTCAGATTGAAGGTGTCGCAACGGTGAGAGATTTTCATTTAAATATGATGGATAATAAAGACTTTATAGAAAATAGGTTTGATACGAACTATTTATCAAAATATTAAAGTTTGCCTCAAATAGAGGCAAACTTTAGATTGTGCATTTTTTACTTATGATACAAAGCGGGCAAAAGTTAGCAAGGCCAGCTATAAGAGGGATGATCCCTAGGTAAAACCAAGGATTGCTCAAATAAATGCCGACTCCTATAAGAACAATTCCCAAAATTATTCTAAATACTCTGCAAAATTTTCTGATTTTATCATATTTGTTCATTTATGTTCTCCTTATATATTTTTAAGAATTAGGTCTTCTTAGTATTTTTATATCTGCAACAGATTTCAACTTATCAAAATAATCATTGATAGCTGCTTTATCATCTTTTGAAGATACAACCGAGTATATATAGTTCTTAACCTTTGCAAAAGGAATAGTCTTTACTCCGGATTTTTCCTTTAGGTAGATCATCGTAAAGTGATCCCCCGCATTATAAATAGGGGTAAATTCACCAGATTTTGTCTCATTCAGCAAAGCTTCAAGTTTTTGATCCATTGAACCAGATTTTAGGTTGCTGTCTGCCATTTGTACATCTTGAGGATTTAGCATAGGATTTTTTCTTATACTCTCAAGAGAAGCTCTGTTTTTACTGTTATATGTAGTGATACTAAAGCCATCTGCTGAAACAAACTGTGCCTTATTCTTTTGATAAAAATCTTGAAGCTCCGCCAAAGTGACTTTTACACCCTTCATCTGGATTATCTTTTTGTAAAGTTTGTCTTGTTCCAGTTTTTTTCTTAGATCTTTCTTGTAGTTTGTTTCATCTATATTCTTGGCTTTCAGCATTTCATAAAACTGAAATTCAGAGATACCGTTCTTTGTTGCTAGTTTTCTGATATAGTCATCTACTTCAAAATCACTGGCAGTTATATTTAACTTTTTTATCTCTGCTTCTTCCAGTTTTTTTCTTATAAGCAAATCTAAAGAATCCGAAGTAGAAACTTTAAACTCATGTGCATATTTGTAAACTTCATATAAAGTTATTGGCTGATTGTTGATTATAACAGATATTGCATCAACCATTCCTGCATATGAAAAAGTTGAGATAAAAGCTGCTGATATGAAGATTTTAGATAAATATTTCATAGATATTTTCACTAATTGTCCTTTGTTAAGTAATGTTAAGTAAAAAGCTTATATAATTTTTTACAAAATAGCTTAGAATGATAACATTATTTTTAGTAATTTCAATTTAAAAGTGATTAGAATTTGTCTATAAATAATGCTATATCTCTATTGGTAACTTTTAATTCATCATTTTACATAAATAAGGTTAATATATGGTAATCACCCGTTTTGCCCCGAGTCCGACAGGATATTTACATATCGGAGGACTTAGAACTGCTCTTTATTGCTATCTAATGTCTAAAAAAAATAATGGTAAGTTCTTACTGCGTATAGAAGATACTGATCTTGCACGTAACTCAAAAGAAGCAGCATTGGCTATAGAAGAAGCTTTTAAATGGACAGGACTCTCATATGACGGTGATATTATATATCAATCTAGCAGATTTGATATTTATAAATCATATGTCAAAAGACTTTTGGAAGAAGGCAAAGCTTATAAATGTTACATGACCAAAGATGAGCTTGAAGAATTAAGAGCTTCACAAATGGCAAATAAGCAAAGACCTCGCTATGACGGTAGATATAGAGATTTTGAAGGTCAACCGCCCATCGGAGTAGAGCCTGTTATCAGAATAAAAGCACCTACAAGCGGAGAGATATCCTTTGTTGACGGTATCAAAGGAGAGGTTAGTTTCAAAGTAGCAGATATGCTTGATGATTTTATCATAGCAAGAAGTGATGGGACGCCTACTTACAATTTTGTCGTGACTATTGATGATGCTTTGATGAATATAACAGATGTCATACGCGGAGATGATCATCTCTCAAATACACCAAAGCAGATAGTAATATATAATGCATTAAATTTTGAAATACCAAAGTTCTATCATGTTCCTATGATCTTGAACAAAGAGGGCAAAAAACTCTCAAAAAGAGACGGTGCTCTTGATGTTATGGAATACAAAAAAGAGGGATATCTCCCTGAAGCATTGTTGAACTTTTTAGTGAGACTTGGCTGGAGTCATGGTGATCAAGAGATATTTAGTATGGATGAGATGATCGAATTTTTTGATCCATCTCACATTAATAAATCAGCGTCAGCCTTCAATGACGAGAAACTTATATGGATCAATTCGCAGTATATTAAAAAATTTGACAGTGAAAGATTGATAAAAGAGTTGGAATTTTTTGATCTTTTTATCGGAGAAAATCCTAATAAAGAAGCTCTGATAGATTTACTTAGAGATAGGGCTAAAACGATAAAAGAATTGGCTCAGATGGTCAAAGATATCATAAATGATCCGATTGATTACGATGAGAAAGCGTATAGAAAATTTATAACAGGTGATGCCCTTAAGAATTTAGAGGCGTTTAAACAGACTTTGGAAGCACATGAGGGGTGTTCTAGTGCTGCAGAGTTCGAAGATTTAGTAAAACAATTCTTAGAAGAGAAGGGACTCAAGTTGAAAGATTTGGCTCAACCTATAAGAATTGCTATGGTGGGGAGTGCGGTAAGTCCTTCTGTATTTGAAGTCTTAAGTATTGTTGGATTAGAAGATGTTGTTAAGCGAATTAACAATTTAATAGGAAAAGGGGTTATAAGTGAGTAAGAGTATTAAAGTTACTAAAGAAGAATCTTTAGAGTACCACATAGGTGGTAAAATTGGAATCGCAATAACGAAACCTTGTGCTACGGCAAGAGACCTTTCTATGGCGTATACTCCCGGGGTTGCTTATCCTTGTAGAGATATCGCAGAAGATGATGAATTAGTATATAAGTATACAAATAAAGGAAATTTAGTAGCTGTTATTAGTGACGGCACTGCCGTTTTAGGTTTGGGAGATATTGGTGCACATGCAAGTAAACCTGTGATGGAAGGGAAATCGGTACTTTTCAAAACATTTGCGGATGTTGATGCTTTTGATATCGAACTTGATGAACATGATCCTGACAAAATCATTGATATTTGTAGAGCTTTGGCACCGACTTTCGGAGGTATTAATCTAGAAGATATTAAAGCGCCAAAATGTTTTGAAATTGAACAAAAGCTTCAAGCATTGGTGGATATCCCGGTTATGCATGATGACCAGCACGGTACAGCTATGATCACGAGTGCAGGACTTATCAATGCTTTGGAGATCAGCGGTAAAAAGATAGAAGAGATGAAGATTGTAGTCTCAGGTGCCGGAGCAGCAGGTATCGCTTGTGCCAAAATGTACAAATTATTGGGTGCAGAACATGTTGTGATGATAGATTCAAAAGGCGTGATACACAATAAAAGAGATGATTTAAACGAGTACAAAAAAGAGTTTGCCTTGGATACGGAAGATCGCACACTAGCGGATGCTATGAGGGGTGCTGATATGTTCTTAGGTCTTTCTGCTCCTGGGATCCTTTCACAAGAAATGGTACTTTCTATGAATCCACATCCAATCATATTTGCTCTTGCAAATCCTACTCCGGAGATAACTCCTGAAGAGGTAAAAGCAGTCAGAGATGATGTTATGATGGGAACAGGAAGAAGTGATTATCCAAATCAGGTCAATAACGTTCTAGGTTTTCCTTTTATCTTCAGAGGAGCACTTGACGTGAGGGCGACTAAGGTAACAGAAGGTATGAAAATGGCAGCAGCTCGTGCATTGGCCGCTCTTGCAAAAGAAGATGTGCCTACGTATGTAAAAGAAGCTTACAGCGGGGTTGATTTAAAATTTGGATACGATTATATTATCCCAAAACCATTTGACAGACGTGTTCTTCCTAGAGTAAGTACGGCAGTTGCACAAGCAGCAATCGAAGATGGAGTAGCTAGAGTTGATGAGAGCTTCAACATAGATGCTTATCGTTCAAAATTAGAATGGAAAATAGAAGAAGAAAGAAACAAGTAATTGATACATAGATAGTGAGGTAGCAAAAACAGCCCCTCGCTATCTTTTTTCTTGATCCTACCATCATAGTCTAGAATCAAGAAAGAAGTGAATTCAAATATATTTAAAATGTTAGGATGAAAATGAAAAATGTAACCGTAATTCAACACCCGCTGATAGAACATAAACTTTCAATATTGAGAGACATAAAGACTGACCCTTTTCACTTTAGGTTGTTAGTAGATGAGATCTCTTATTTGATGCTTTTTGAAGCTACGAGAGATCTGCCTCTTCGTGATGTAAAAGTACAAACTCCTGTAGCAGTCGCAAATGCTCAAAGACTAGACACAAAGATCATGATCTGCCCGATTCTACGAGCAGCACTCGGTATGTTGGATGGCATATTTAAATTGATACCTGATGCAAGTGTTGGTTTTCTTGGTTTTCAGCGAAATGAAAAAACCCTTGAGGCTGAATTTTACTATGCTAAGCTTCCTAAAGATCATAAAGAAAGAACGGCAATCATCATAGATCCTATGTTTGCAACAGGCGGTACCGCGATAGATGCAGTTAATTTCTTAAAAGGCAAAGGCATCAAAGATATAAGATTTATTGCTTTAGTATCAGCTCCTGAAGGATTGGAAAAATTTTCAAAAGTTCATCCAGATGTTAAAGTCTTTACGGCTCATGTAGATGATGGATTAAATGAAAACGGTTATATCGTTCCGGGTCTTGGAGATGCAGGCGATAGAGTTTTTAATACGATTGACTAATTGACTTACATTTTTCAAAGAGATTTTTTATCTCTTTGAAAAAATCTATTTATTTATCAGTCCTACGGCTGTTGCTACATCATTGACTATCGCATATTCTGAATTATTTGCTTTGATAAATTTACTTCTAGGAAATGCTGACAATATCTCTGGATCTTTTATTTCTAAAAGAGCATTTTTTACCTTTTGCATAAATCCTTTTCCAAATTGTTGATCGACATCACCTCTGATTGAAAATTGATAATCAGGATATTTTAGCGTTTTCCATATTATTCTTACTTTGGATGTGTCTATTTTCCCATCTTTCAATTCTTTATCCCATACGGCATAATTAACTACACCGACTTGATATTCGCCATTTTGTACCAATGAAATAGTTTTTGAATGGCTTCCGGAAAAGCCGATTTTTGAAAATGCTTCTTGGGGAGTTTTCTTTAGCATCCATCTGATATAGTATTCGGGCATCAATCTGCCTGAAGTTGATTCTTTTGAGCCGAATGTAAAACTTTTCCCTTCGATCTCTTTGGAGAGTTTACGTGCTCTTTGTATGCCTGTACTTGTATTTGCGATAAAATATGAATAAAACCGGGTATCTTCAAATCCCTGTACGATCGCCTGAGAGCCTTTTACTGCTTGTCGGGCTTTGATCCCCGCCAATGCCCCAAACCAAGCCAATTGCACTTTATTACTGGCAAATGCAGATACGGAGTCATTATAAGATGTAGTTGGTACGAATTGAACTTTTACATGAAGTTTCTTTTCTAAATATACAGCAAGTTTTGAAAAATGTTTTTTTAGAACTTCGACATTATGATCAGGGACTGTAGTAAATGAAAAGACTTTAGCAAAAGCAATAGAGTTTAACAGTAATAAAACTAAAAATATATTGCGCATTATATTGTGTTCCTTGTTGTGTTTATGAAGCTACAACAAGTCTAGCAGTAATTATATAAAAACATGCTTTTATAGGGATTTGAGGGAGTTTTATTACTCCCTCTGTTTATTTTATACTCTTATAATATTACACGGCACCTTGGTCGATCATAGAATCAGCTACTTTTCTAAAACCTGCTATATTTGCACCCATCATTATATTGTGTTGATCTCCAAATTCTTTTGCTGTTTCAAAAGACAGATCAAAAATATTTTTCATGATTCCTTGTAGTTTACTGTCAACTTCAGCAAATGACCATTTACCCATGCTGGCATTTTGCTCCATTTCTAATTGACTTGTCGCAACACCGCCGGCATTTGATGCTTTGCCCGGAGAGTATAGCATTTTATTTGCCAGCATAAATTCGATTGCATCAGGTGTTGAAGGCATATTTGCTCCTTCATTTACCATGATACATCCATTTTTATGAAGGATCTTTGCATCGTTTAGGTTAAGTTCATTTTGTGTTGCACTTGGAAATGCAAGATCACATGGAACGCTCCATACTGCATTTGTATCTGCTGGATACTTATCTACAGGAGTATACACAGCATCTGGATGTGCCTTGACATACTCAGTTAGTGATGCCCTTTGTACTTCTTTAATAAGTTTTAATGATTCTACGTTGATTCCGTTTTTATCATAAATAAAACCACGAGAATCACTACAAGTAACTGCTTTTGCTCCTAATTCATGAAGCTTTTGAATTGTATAAATTGCAACATTACCTGAACCTGACACAGTAGCAATTTTACCTTCTAGACCATTGCCGACTTTTCTTAAGAAATTGTCTGCAAAGTAAACAGAGCCAAAACCTGTTGCTTCTGTTCTAGCAAGTGAGCCACCCCAATTTAGACCTTTTCCTGTTAATACACCTTCAAATTTGTTAGTTAATCTTTTGTACTGTCCATACATATAACCTATTTCTCTACCGCCTGTTCCGATATCACCGGCAGGGACATCGACTGTTTCACCGATATATTTTGAAAGCTCTGTCATAAATGATTGGCAGAATCTCATCACTTCATTATCGCTTTTACCTTTAGGGTCAAAGTTTGATCCACCTTTAGCGCCGCCTATGTTTAAGCCCGTCAATGAGTTTTTAAAGATTTGTTCAAAGCCTAAGAACTTTATAATACCAAGATTGACAGTAGGGTGTAGACGAAGACCGCCTTTGTATGGTCCAATCGCTGAGTTAAATTGTACACGATAACCAATATTTGTTTGAACTACACCTGCATCATCTATCCAGCAAACCCTGAAAATGATTTGTCTCTCAGGGATAACGATTCTGCTTAATATATTGTTTTTTGTGTATTTTTTCTCTCTTGCAAGCAGTGGTTCTAGTGATTGTAATACTTCATCTACTGCTTGATAAAATTCTGATTGACCCGGGGTGCTGTACATAGTACTTTCTAGTACATCATCTATTCTACTCTTAACTGACATATGTCTTTCCTCTTTTGTGTTTTTTGCCAAAAGGCGTTTTTATTTTTTAAAACCTAGGTTTCTACTTTTCTTCAAGAAAAGCTTCAATCCTGTCTCTTCTTTTTTATTAATTGGGTAAGTTATTAGTTTTAGGTACTCTTTTATCTCCTTAGCCCTAATACCTCTTTTATTAGCATAATCATTTAATATGTATTGAGGGACTTTGATTTTTTTGTTTTTGAAAGTTTTTGCTAATTTTTTATATGTTGAAAAATGTTTGTTCACACAAAAGACGGCAAAGACAAAGGGAAGATGAAACTTCTCATTCCATTTGCTTGCGAGATCAATATATAGATCAGGCTCTTTTATGTATTTTCTAAGTGCATCATCTCCGATACTGACTTCTCCTTTGATCCCCAGGATCTTTGAGAGCGCATTGGATGTGGCAGATGCTGGATCATCTCTTTGATCACCGTTCTTGACGATAACGCTTTTTACGTTTTTCTTCGCAACGATTCCGACAGGCAATGTTTTTGCATTTTTTTTATTACTTTTGATACTTGATATGAATGCAGCGTTTACTTGTCTTTTTTGAAATTTTGAGTTTATCACAGAAGGAACACCTTGGTTGAACAAGACAGCTTTTTTAAAAGAGTTTCCCATGGAAGATTGTTTAAGAAATATATGGAAAGGAAGCAGATTTATATAATCTATTTTTCCAAAAATCATAAGGCATCCCCGTTATTTTCCGAAATTATAACAACATCAAACTTAATCGAAACTCTAAGATTTTTTCTAGTTTCAGATTTATTTTTCATTTAACTTTGGGGTATATTTTTTTTGATATAATGTTACAAAATCTTCCAAATCAGCTTCATGATAACAATTAACTTAGGAGATATAAAATGGCGAAGATAGAATTTTTAGGACCTATAAATAAAGATAGTTTTGAAATAGAGATAGATAGACTGGATAAATTGAAAGAAATATTTGCCGAGGATAAAGAATTGCAAGAATGGCTTAGTATTTGTGCAGTTGCCGTAAATGATCAGATCGTTGACTCGCTTGATATTAAAATAAGCACAGGTGACAAAATATCTCTTTTACCACCTGTTTGCGGAGGTTGATATAAATGTTAGAGATACATAAGGGATCTTTAGATGTTGAAGAGATCCTAGCCCGCTGGTACAATCAGATAAAAGACAAAAATTACGGAGCTTTTATTCCTTTTGTCGGTGTTGTACGTGATGAATTTGGGATAGACGGTCTTAGTTTTGACATATATGAGCCGATACTAAACAGTTGGTTCGATGCGTGGCAGGAAAAAGCAAAACAAGAAAATACAATACTCTTTATGGCTCACTCTCTCGGTGATGTCCCAAATCATACAAGCTCATACATATCGGCTGTTGTGTCGCCTCAGCGAAAAGCGGCGTTGAGAATTATAAATGACTTTGTTGAAGATTTTAAAGCAAATGCCCCTATCTGGAAATATGATCTCAAAAATGGAGCAAGAATATATGCAAAGAGCAGAAGTCTACCGCTTAGCGGAGCCGGATTGCTTGCAGACAAAGAGGATAAAGATGCTTGAAAAATACGAAGATACTCTAAAAGCACTGGAAAATTCTATAGACTTTAGTCTTGGATCAGAAAAAGTTTTTATAACTGAAGCACTAAATAGAATTTTATCTCAGGATATCGTTGCAACTTTTAACAATCCTGAATACGTAACAGCCTCCATGGACGGTTATGCGATTCGCTCAGTTGATCAATCTTTGGAAAAACTTACTATTATAGACAGACTTCCTGCTGGAAGTTACAAAGGCAATCTTGTCACAAAAGGTACCTGCGTTAAAACTTTTACCGGTTCATTGATGAGTGAGGGAAGCGATACGCTAATCCCTATAGAAAATGTAGAAGTAACAGGGGATACTATAAATATCGTAACACCTGTAGAAAAAGGTTTTTCGGCAAGACCTATCGGAGAAAACTATAAAAAAGGAGAAATCCTTATAAAGAAAGGCACAAAGATAAGATATGCCGAGATCGGAGTTTTGGCAGAACTGGGATATGTTCAAGTTTCGGTTTTCGTAAAACCGCGTATCTCTATATTGGCGACAGGCAGTGAGATACTTGATTTTGGTGAGGAGAGAGAAAATATCTCACAGATAAGAAGCTCTAATCATGTGACCATAGAAGCGATCTTAAGAGAGCACGGAGCACAGACTTCAAGATTAGAGATAGTAAAAGACGATAAAGACAAGATAAAAAAAGTGATGCTTGATGCTTTAAATACTTCCGATGTCTTAATAACAACCGGTGGAGTAAGTGTCGGGGATTTTGACTTTGTCAAAGAAGTTTTGGGTGACATTCAGCCGATCCATATAGTGGATAGTGCATTTATAAAACCTGGGCGTCATATAAAGGTAGTCAGGATCGGACGTAAATACATCTTTTCACTTCCAGGATTTCCTTATAGCTCCAGTGTTGTTGCATTTTTGTATGTTTTGCCTTTCTTGCGAAAGATCAGTGCGCAAGAGTTTTATCTACCGGTTATAAAAGCATATATTCAAGAAGATTACAAAAAACGTTCAAAATATAAAGAGTTTACAGCTTGTAACATAAGCACAAAAGATGGAAAGCTTTTTGTTAATCTACATGGCAAAAAAGAAGGAAGCAGTGCTATTTTGAATAACATGTTGGATAATGCAGCCTTGCTATGTATTGATGAAGATACGAAAATGATAGAAAAAAACTCTCTTGTAGATGTTTTCCTTTTGGATTTCTCAATTTAACTACTTAACTACAACAAATTTCAAATAGGTTTGAGCATTTTAAAATCTTCAATTTAAAATGACTCAAACTTTTATATATAAAATACAAACTAATCAATTTTGCGTCCATATATAATATAAACTTATCAAAGATACTTTTACTTTACTTATGATTATAAAATAAAGACTTATTTTTATTATTATAATAAAGTATGAAAATATGATTTTTTAGGCAAATTCGTAAATAAATATTTACTTTATTACGATAGAATTATAAAATTTTCAGTGCTATTTAAACATTTTAGGATTATTATTTTAAAAGTGAATGTCCTTTCATATTGATAGATTTAAGTTTGCTTCTAGCCTGAAAAATTTTTAATTTAATTGTATTAAGGAAAGAACTAAAAGGAGAAAATAACAGCATGCATAGGTTTTTTATATCATGTACAAGATGTAAAAATCGAGCACTTGTTAGATAAATGATAATGAAAAAAATAACTTTACCGGAAGAAGAAAAAATATCTGCACTGTTCTTATGTGCAGATATTTTTGATTATCCTACGAACAAAGCATTGGATGATTTCAACTCGATGATATCCCGTGATTTAGGTTGTGAATTTAGGGATTATGACGAGATAGAAGCAGAGTATATAAGGATTTTCAACATACAATCCTCAATTCTAAAATGTATCCCTTATGCCTCTTGGTGGATCGATGGCAAGATGTCAGGTGCGACATTGTCAAAAATAGATGATTTTTATAGGAGTTGCGGATATCAATTTGATGCCCAAAATATGAAAAAACCGGCTGATCATATTGGTTTCATGATGCGATTCGTCGCTATTTTAGCTGAAGAAAAAAGATATACAGAATTAAATGAATTTTTAGAATTTTTAGGTTGGTTAGGGGGATTTGTAGACTCTTTGAAGTATGCAACTGATTTAGAAATATTCCCTTTGGCAGGAGAAATATCTCTAGAAATTATTAATTCTCTCAAGGAACAAGTATGCACAGAAGTATAAAATTTGTACATAAGAGACAAGGTAACCTTTGGTTGATCTTATCATGCCTCGTGGCAAGTGTCGGTATATACGGCATGGTTCAAGTGTTTTTGCATGGACAAGAAGCATCTTACGGTGTTAGTAGAGAAGTCCCCTGGGGTATACTCATCATCGGTTATTCTTTTTTTGTTGGGATCACTTTAGGAACGGCAGTCGTAGGTGCGTTGGCTCATGTTTTTAAGATAGAAGCTTTTAAGATATTGAGTAAAAAAGTTGCTCTTGTTTCGCTATCATCTTTAGTCGCTGCATTTTTTATCATTTTTTGGGATTTAGGCGGACCTTTCAAATTGCAAGTTTTACGACTTGTGCTCTACTTTACGGAATTTAAAATAACATCACCAATATGGTGGTTAGTCGTATTGTATGCTTCAGAGCTGCCTTTCTTGGCGTTGGAAGTATATTTTCTATTAAGCAAGAAAGCAAACTCGGCTTTTTTTGCATCACTTATAGGTTCTTGTCTCGGACTGATAGCTTATGGAACTATGGCATTGGTTTTCGACTCAAATGGATCAAAACCTCTATGGCATACAAGCTCATTTGCACTATTCTTTATCATCTCAGCCATCGCAGGAGGGTTTGCAATCGTACTATTGATGATCTATTTAAATAAGATCTATGACGTATGTCAAAAGTCAGTAAATGCGCTGAGCAAAGGATTGTTTTTCTTTTTGTCGCTTATGTTGATTATTGATTTTTGGAATATTGTTATCAACTCTTATACCTCAGATACGGAACTTGGAGCAACTATGAAGCTATTTGTAGGCAATGGTGTATTATCACATAATTTTTACTATTATGAAGTATTGATCGGTATGGTAATACCTATAATCCTCATAATCATAGGCAGATTTAAAACTCCATCACTTAGTGCATTGGCTGGATTATTTGTTCTAGTAGGTCTTTTCTTTGCAAGATTTGATGCCGTTATCGGAGGTCAGCTGCTTTCAAGACCAAGCAATAATGTAGAATTTATACAGCATACATACACGGTTTCAAATTCTGAATTATCGCTTTTTATAAGTAGCATAGGAGTAGCAGGGATCGTTTATTTTTTAGGAGCTAAGTTTTTTAACTTAGAAGAGGAGATCAGCCATGAGTAGATACAACATGACAAGACGAGGATTTCTAAAGTTAGCAGGTGTAACAAGTGTTGTAGGAGCTGCAAGTGTCACAGGTATCCCTTCTCCTTTTAGAGCGGTACAAAGCAAAGATGAAAAAAGCAAAAGGTTTTTGACATATGATAGAGGCGTGCAAAGTTCCAGTTTTTGCGAGATGTGTTTTTGGAACTGTGGATTAAATGTATATACTAGAGGAGGGCGAATTCATAAACTAGAAGGCAATCCTCTTCATCCAAACAGCAATGGTCACATTTGTGCGAAAGGAAACTCTGGTATTGACTCGACTTACGATTCAGACCGCATCCAATATCCTCTCATAAGAGTCGGGAAAAGAGGAGAAGGCAAGTTTAAAAAAGTCAGTTGGGAAGAGGCAAATCAATATGTCTATGACAAATTGAATCCTCTTATGAAAAAATACGGATCTGAAACTTTGGCAACGTTTATGCACGGAACCGGAGAGCCTTATGTTCACGCTCTAACAAAAGCATTAGGAAGTCCCAATATTGTAGTTCCTGCATATTCACAATGTTTAGGCAGTAGAGAGATGGCTTGGATATTGACATTCGGCACAGGAGTCAGTGGTCATGAGACCTATGACATGGCAAACACAAAACACATGATACTGTTCGGACGAAATATGGCGGGAGCTCTTCAAGTAAGAGAAGCTGAAGATTTTGCAGAAGGACTCGCCAGAGGTGCAAGACTTACATACGTAGATCCAAGACTTAGTGAATCTTGTGTAAATGCTACAGATTGGCTGCAGATAAATCCTGGTACCGATCTCGCCTTAGCCTTAGGTTTTATACATGTGATCATACGAGATAAACTTGCCAATATGGAGTTTGTTACAAAATATTGTACCGGCTATGATGAACTTTCAGCTCATATAGCTCAATACACTCCTGAATGGGCAAGTAAAAAATGCGGTATTGATGCCAAGACGATAGAAAGTATAGCGTGGGATTTTGCAAAATATGCCCCAAATGTAGTAGCTATACCTCCAAGAAGGATGACACGATACGGCAATGACACGCAAACTGTCAGAGCGATCGCGATAATCAATGCGCTCATGGGAAACTGGGGAGTTCCCGGAGGTCTATGGGTGAGATCAGCTATCTCTGTAAAACTACCGGAATACGAAGAGCCTGAACAGCCAAGCACAAGAAGAGCAGATGGTGCGGGCAAAGGTGAAAAATACCCTCTGGCACCCGCAAATCTGGGACGGACAAACGGTATGTATGAAGCAACGTTGAGCCAAAAACCATATCCTATAAAAGCGTGGATGCTCTATGGAACAAATCCACTCTTTCACTCAAGCGCCGGAGTAAATAATATCTATAAAGCCATAGAGAATCTTGATCTGTTGATTGCTATAGACACACAATTCAGCGATACCGTTATGTATGCTGATGTTGTGTTTCCTGAATCTACGTACTTAGAGAGAGATGATGCTCCATATGTGCAAAAAGACAAGATACCTTTTATCGCGCTAAGACGCGCGGCAATAAAACCTATCTATGACACAAAAGGGTGTTTTGACATCTGTAAAGGTATTGCTGAGAAATTTAAGGTAGAACACTGGTTTGAGCACTCTCCGAGCAAACAGATAGATGATCTCTTTAAAGTTTTAAGTAAAGAACAAGCAGATAGATTAAAAAAAGACGGTGTTTTGAGATTTGAAGAGGCTGATCCGTATCCTATAGCAAGTGGAACCACACCAAAATTTAGAACACCTAGCGGTAAAGTTCAACTGTATGCATCAAATTTGGAAGATATGTATCAGCAGTTTGGAGATGATTTTTCTCCTCTGCCTATCTATAAAGACCCTATAGCGGCAACTTCCGGTGATGAATTAAGATTGCTTTTTGGCAAGAGTCCAAGACACACGCATGCCAGAACTCAGAACAATTGGCTGTTATTAGAATTGCAAGATGACAGTCCAATCTGGATAAATCCAAAAGATGCAGAAAAGATGGGTTTATTTGACGGTCAGATGGTTTTTCTGGTTGGTTCTAAAACGGGTGTGAGATCGAATCATCCTGAGCGATTAAAAGTGACAAAAAGGATCAAAGAAGGTTCCGTTTTTGTTCATCATGGTTTTGGACACAGAACAAAAGCTTGGAGCAGAGGATATGGAAAAGGCATCGGAGATAATTTTTTTGTAAGTGACGAAATTGACCCAATCAGCGGGGCAGGAGCGTTCAATAACGGCTTTGTAAAAATAGTAAAGGCATAGAGATGAGTATAATAAACAAAAAAGAAAATAAAGACCAAAACCTTGCCATGGTCATAGTAGGAGATAGATGTATAGGCTGTGATGCTTGTTATGCAGCTTGTAAAACAGATTGGGAAGTTCCTCCTCTAAAGGATGCTTATAGAACTAAAGTATGGGAGATCGAGGATGAGGATAACTTTGGAAATCCAAGTATAAGATTTTTGCCTGTTTTATGTAATCACTGCGACAATGCTCCATGTGTTGATGTTTGCCCTACCGGTGCAAGTTTTAAGAGAGATGAAGACGGGATTGTTTTGGTTGACTCTGATATGTGTATCGCATGCAAAGCTTGTATGGTAGCTTGTCCGTATGATGCCAGATATTATGATGAGACAAAATCATCCGTAGACAAATGTACTTTCTGTCTGCCAAGACTCAGTAACGGATTGGACCCTGCTTGTGTGGCGACTTGCGTAGGCGAATCAAGAAATTTTGGTGATTTAAATGATCCTGATAGTAATGTCGCAAAGATGATGAAAAATGCTACTTCTATCACTAGACTAAAAGAAGACAAAGGAACGCTTCCGAATGTCTACTATATCACTATCAATTATTAAGGGGAGTGGAAAATGAGAAAAAAGACCGTATTGACTATTGTATTGTTTCTTGTTGTGGGCATTTTAAGTATCAATCTGCCTGCTCAAAATAGATATTACTACAAAATGGATAATATTAAAGCAGAACACTATATAAATGCATCAAGAGTCGAGGTTCAAAACAACAATCTGCGTTTGGCTAGTATTTATGCGCAAAAAGCCGTGCAGGCAAATAGCTGGAGTAAAAAAGCCTGGGCAAATTACAATGACATCGTCAAGAGAATGGTGGCTCAAGGAGAGGTAGAAGACTTCAATGCTCCGGTTGTCAACACTCCAAAAAATACAACACCTCCTGCCCAAGCCAATACTCCGGTTCCAGATGATGGTGGTAGCCAGTTTGAAGGGTGTTAGAAGCCAGTTTGAGAACTATTTACTCGATAAGAGACGAAGATTTTTAAAGTTCTTGCCATTTGTCGTGGCAGGAGCTTTCTCTTATCCTATCTACAAATTTACTTTTTTTGACGAAAAACCGAACAGAAAAATCTCGATAGCGCTTAAAGATATCAGTGAGGGTATAACCAAGATCAATAAACAAGAATATTTCATCCATAAAGAGGCTGATAAGATCACGGTTTACGATGCGCATTGCACGCACATGGGATGTATCTTGAATTTTGACAAACAAAACAAGGTCTTTAACTGCCCGTGTCATAAAAGTAGATTTAGCATAGAAGGCGTGAGACTCAGAGGACCTGCTAAGAGGAATTTAGATACAATTAGCTACAAAATTAAAAATAAAACCCTCTATATAGGCTGATTGTGATGAAAGTCGAAAATGTCTAAATTTGTATCATGGCTTAGCATGGGATTGTTCTTTGTCAGCATGACAAGCGGTCTGATCGTAGCTTTTGTGTATCATCCCTCACTTGCCTATGACAGCGTTCAAAAGATGACCTTTATCATCCCTTACGGGCATCTTTTTAGAGCACTTCATTACTTTAGTTCCGAAGCATTTACGCTTGTATTGCTGTTGCATATATCCTTTGAGATACTGAAAAAAAAGATAAAGATATCAAACACTTCTTGGAATTATTCTGTCTTAGGATTTTTAGTCGTGGTGATCTTGATGTTCACGGGTTTTGTGCTCAAAGGAGATCAAAGCGCACTAGCAGCGACTGACGTGGCATATAATCTTATGAAAAACACTCCGCTTCTTAGTCACTTTTTGCCACTTTTTCAAGACGATAGTGTGTATTATTATAAATTTTTTATCTGGCACATCGTGTTCTTGCCGATCGTATTATCGTATGCGATTCTTCGACATGTCAACACTTTAAAAGTAAAGATAGAATACCTCACGATTGCAGTCGGTCTGAGTATCGCCGGATATTTGGCATTTTTGATGCCTCCTGACATCGCGCTTACTCAAAAAGTAGATGCACTCAAAGGACCTTGGTTTTTTTGGGGTGCGGAAAATCTTCTGCGTATCAACTTCTCTTCTTTGACGGTCAATCTGATCTTATTGATCCCTTTTGCTTTACTCCTACTTATCCCTTATATCAAATACAAAAACAGCATCAAAATCCTCATTGCCTCTTGGGTTGTTGGATATTTTACGATGAGTGTGATTTGGTAGAAAAAAAGAGCTGTTCGCATCAAACGACATCACATAGATCGCACGATGGGTTAGAGAGTAGAAAGTAGCAAATCTAGCGCAAATATACGTTCATTTTTATTTATTTCATGTTAAGTATCGCAGGAATATAATATATGTATCTATAAAATAGTGAGGTGGTTAGGATCATATTGTTTTTAAATTTTTAACTAAAAAGGAGGAGTGAAAAATGAAAACTAAACTAGTTCCTTTACTGTTAATGATCTTAACGTTAATATATTCATCATCTTGGTGTCAGGAGCCGATTCCAAAAGAGGGTGTCAATACTTTTATTGAAACCGGCGTGACTCAACCTGACAAAGTTCCGACTTGGTATGCTCCGATGGCTGCCATGCCGTATGCCCCGGTATTTGAAATGCTTGCGACAAAAGGTACTCAAGGACGATATTATCAGCGAACTTATGCCGTGACGATAAAAGACATGATCAAATGGCATGGTCATGACTGCGAGGGAACAACTCATGTGGCAAATTGCGCTAAAGTGGCTTTCAAGATACTTTTCCCTGATGGGATCATAGATCGAAGTGTTCTAAGGGGTATCTCGGGAACAAGTCCCTGCTGGTCTGACGGATTGGCTTTTTTGACAGGAGCGCGTCTTCAGTACGGTACTTTAGGATTCTTCAAAAATAAAAAGTATAGTCATGCGATTATCATATATCGTGAAGATACCAAAGTCGCTGTTTTGGCAACCTGGAAACAAGGGATCAACAATATCCCTGGTGAACCCGTCGTGCTTCCCGGTAAGATCACATGGAAGACAAAGGTCGATATGCGCAAAGTCATAGATCTGAAAAAAGTCGTCAAAAACGCAAAAGGAAATCCTACTCCTTATCAGGTAGATCTTATGCGTTATTATCAGTGGAAGCATATCAACGATGTTCTGAGTCATCCGCTGAGTGAGAGTTATCAGGCTGAGGTCATCAAAAACTTTAAATGGGAAGATTGGATCGACAAAACGAAAGTCATACCGAATCCTCATAAACGAGGAGATATCCGTTTGAAAAACTTTCCTTACAGAGAAAGACCTGTTTTAGAAAAAAAAGTAGATTGACCCTTGTTCTTGGTTATCTTTATAATCTGGTTAACAGCTTTAAATGCAATCATTCTAAAACCACCTAACTATATATACTGAATCCCCGAGTAAAAGGGTGCTTGATCGTTATACGGACTACCCTCTTGAGTTTAAGATTTTCCCAGATGTGTGTGAAACCACAGTAAGATACTATCGTATTCTCTAGAGAAAAAACTGCCTCTTGGTGCATCGCTCAAAGCTACCAATGGAACGCTTTTGAGAGTTTTGCCCTCCAGCGTTATCTTCAAAGTGCCGATCGGAGTTCCTTTTTTATAAGGAGCTATCAGCGAAGTCGGAAGATTTACATACGTTTTTATATCGCCGTATCTTCCTTTTCCTATCGTCACCAAGACATCTTTTTGTACACCGACTTGAAGCGTCTTTTTCTTACCTTCCCACAAACGAGAAGTGATGATCGGCTTGGAAGGCTCGTAAAGTTTGTAAGTTTTGAAATACTGAAATCCATATTCCAACAAGCTCATAGCAGATTCGGCTCTGGCTTTGTTGGTACTGGCTCCAAGCACGACGGCGATCAGGCGCGAATGCCCACGTAGTTCTGAAGCATCGAGACAATATCCGGCAGCTGCGGTATGTCCGGTCTTTATCCCGTCAATCCGTGAATCTTGCCATAAAAGGGCATTGCGATTGCGTTGCTTGATACCGTTCCATTTGAACTCTTTGATCGAAGATATCGCATACTCTTTCGGAAAATCATGGATCAACGCACGTGATAGGATCGCTATATCTCTAGCACTGCTATAGTGATCTGCCACAGGATAACCAGAAGCATCAGAGTAGTGCGTGTTCTTCATGCCAAGCTTTTTAGCATAAGCGTTCATGAGATGAGTAAATGCTTCTTCTGAACCGGAGACATGCTCTGCCAAAGCGATCGCTGCGTCATTGCCAGATTGGATTATCATGCCGTGAAGCAGATTTTCTAGCGACACTTCACTGTGTACCTTTAAAAAACTAGTCGATCCGTCTGTTTTAGCGCCTCCGCCAAGCCAAGCATGTTTGCTGATCCTTACGAGATCATTCATATGGATGGCACCGATTTTTATCTGTGAAGCTACTACGTACTCTGTCATGAGCTTAGTAAGCGAAGCAGGAGCTCGCCTCTCATCGGGGTTTTTAGATATCAAAACTCGCCCGCTGTCATAATCTAGGAGCACCCAGCTTTTGGCATCGATACTCGGCGGCAGAGGCAATGGAATCTCTTGCGCATATATTTTTGTAGTAATGATGGTTAAAAAGACGAACAAACCCAATGTAAGATATGATAACTTGCTAAATGATCTTTTAATAGACAATATTTTTCCTTGTTTCCCCAAGCTAGTTGTGGATATTTTGAAAAGCAGCTGCAATTTTACAAAGTTTTTTTTAATAAAGGTTTAATAGTGGGGAAGAATATGATAAGGGAGTTACTATTTAAATGTTTTATAACTCGTAAAAAAATATTTGATTTATATTTATACTATGCTAAGTAGTAGAGGACTATAATTGAGGGAGGATAATAAGTGTAGAATGTTGAAATTCAAAGATTTAAAGTATTAATTAGATATAAAAATCATAATTATGGGGTTAGCAGTTTGCTTTTTGTTCATGATGAAAAGTTACCTGTCCTCTTTTTTATTTTAGAAATTCAAATTCCCAACGAAATAATAATATAAGGAATATAATAATTGACAAATTATGAAGATATAAAAAATGACTTTCAGCAATTTGTTCTTACGAATAATTATCAAGAAATTTCTACATCAAATTTTATTTTAGAAAATGATAGAAGAATTAGAGTTAAAAATATTATTTTTGATGAAAACTTTATCGATGAATTTATAGAGGATTTAAAAGGAAGAAGTGATAGCAAGTTTATATGTTTTGATAATTGTGAATTTGAACTATTTTATTTTGCAGAAATATATAAAAATTTGTTTAACAACAAATTTGAATTTGTTCAATGTACTTTTGATGAGTTGAGATTTAATCATATCAGAACTTTTTTTGTTGATTACGGCTTTACAAACTATTTTGTTGGATATGAAACTCAAAAGAATACTATCAAATTATTAGAGATCAATGATTCAATTATTAGTGAAGAGTTAGTATTTGATTTGGGCATTTTTCTCAATAGTGTAGATATAAATAATTCAGACATACAAAATATAAAACTTCTTAATCAACCAAATATTAATATTAGTATTCAAAATAGTGATTTTTTAAATTTTAAATTAGAAAATTCGACAACAGATAAAAGCACTTTCAAAACAATTCATTTCAAAGGAATTACTGTCATTAAAAAGTCTATTTTTAATGAAAAAGTAGTTTTTGAAGATGTGAGTTTTGATGAATATGTAAATTTTTCTAAATGTCATTTTCAAGAGGGACTAAATTTAGATGATTCTATTTTCTACAAAGAAGCTAATTTTAATAATATTGAACTTAACAAAAAAGGAACATCACAAGAGACCTACCGAATTCTTAAAAATAGTTTTGAAAAAATTAATAATAAAATAGAAGCTAATAAATACCATTCATTAGAGCTCAGTAAAAATAGAGAAAACCTCTTGGAAGAAAAAAAGTTTCCTACTTGGATAGTTTCTTTTCTACATTGGATTAGTTCTAATCATTCTACCAATTGGTGGTTGCCTTTAATCTTGATATTTATTGTTAGTTTCTTGACAAATATATATTTAGGATGTGATATTACGGTAAATAATATATTTAAATTTATAAATTTAATTTCTAAAGTAGATAATTTTAATGATTCATATACAGTAATGACTTTGAATAAGATTGCACTAGGATATCTTTATTATCAGTTTTTAACATCTGTTAGAAAAGATACAAGAAAATAAAAATAAAAAGTCATGGAGTTAACGGCTCAAAGATTTACTTCTTACTCAAAGATTGATGATAAAGTAAACCCATAAACCCGATATTGTATCTTGGAATTTTTCCAATTTATATACTTAAATTCCACTGTAGCTTAGAATTACTCGGTTTTTTTCTCTACGTAGTTAGCTCCGTGATTGACCTTGTCTTTGCTCCATTGGGTATTTTTAGCCGTATCTCGTTTTATACCTTCCCATGTTTTCGAACAACCACTCGTCATGAGTATCACGAATAGAACTATGATAAATGCTAAACCTTTTTGCATATCGAACTCCTGTTTCTAAATTTTAAATAGCTGAAATGTTGTAGCATCGCAGATCATTCTATTGTACAGCAATATTTATTGTTTAAGACGTGTAAGAAATTTTATATCAAAACCGATGGATTTGACGCCTAGAGTATCATGAAAATATGGCGCTTGCTAAGGCGAATTTTGATACAATTATCTAAAAATTAACACCCTTATTATCGTTTGGGTTTTGGGATATTGTGATGAGTTTCGTATGGTAAAAAAAACTTATATTCTTTTTATAGCGGTGGTGCTATCACTTGTGTTTGTGGTGGTATCGATCTTCCAAAACAAGCCGCTACCAAAGTCCGAAATCACAAGACCAGACCAATGCATCAGCTGTCACTCCGGTATGAGCGACATCGATCATGCGCATCCCAAGGCAGTATTTGGCTGTGCAGTGTGTCATGGAGGCAATAAATTTGCAACCGACAAGATAGACGCGCATAAAGGCATCGTACTCAATCCCGCAAGTTTAGATCATGCACCGCTGTTTTGCGGAAAATGCCACAGCGACATCATCAAGCGTGTCACGGGTTCCATGATGAACTCACAAAGTGGCATCTTAAATGTTCTCAAATACCAATGGGGTGAATCCAAAGACTTAAACTCGACGATCGGCGTGCAAGACATCAGAGGTAAGATCAACACAGATTCGATGGCGGAGAGTCACTTTAGGAAACTGTGCGCGGCTTGTCATGTCAATCAAGATCCTAAAATCTTCCAAAACCAAAAGATCGCGCGAGGCGGTGGATGTGTGGATTGCCACAAAGTAACGGATACCAAAGGCAACCATCACGCTACATTTAGCTCAGTCATCCCGATTCAAAATTGTACCAAGTGCCATAACCGATCAAACCGAATCGGACTTGCCTACACTGGTATCTTTGAAAGCGAAGGATACGGTACGCCTTATAAACACGGAAAATTTACACACAAGATGAAAGACGGCAGATTTTTTTACGATCTACCCTCCGACATCCACCACTCAAAAGCCGGGATGAGCTGCATCGACTGTCACAGCGAAATCGGCGTCATGGGAGATGGACACAAACATTTTCACATGGAAGAAGCCGAAGATGTGAAATGCAAGGATTGCCATAAACCGCACTTTGCACCATCAGACTCTTTAGCTCAAACGCTTAGTGATCTAAACGGTCACGTGCCGGAATCCAAAACGATCGCTTATACATTGAAAAAACACGCACCACTTTATCATGTTCAAAAGCTACTTGACAAGGCTGTGATGTACCGTAAAAAAGACGGTAAAAGATTTGACGTCACGATGATGAGCGACAAACCCTACCATACTCTTGCAATCCACAAGCGACTTGATTGCAGTGCGTGTCATGCCCCCGTGGCTCCGAGTTGTTATGGATGTCATGAAGTGTACTTTGATAAGGGCAAACAGTTTGATTGGGTAGCCAAAAAAGTGACTCCGGGACAGTGGCAGGAGCTTCGCAGCTTTTTGAGGTTTGAAGAGCCTTCTTTGGGGGTTGGTTATAACAAAAAGATCATGCCTTTTGCTCCAGGTTGTCAAGTGATCGGCACGGTGTTTAAAAATAAAAAAGTAGAGCATTTTCACTCTTTGGCGATGGCAGGTTGGGATCCACATACTACACAAAAGAAGAGTAGAACGTGTGTGGATTGTCACTTCAAACCCGCATCCCTTGGACTGGGTCGAGGGAATCTGGATATCAAAAAAGGGCACATCGAGTTTCAGCCGTTTTATGATTCCGTTAAAAGCGGGCAACCCGTGTCATATCCGCTTGATAGTTTCGTCTCAGCCAAAGGCAAACAATTTCAAAGTACCTCCAGAAAATATGCCCGAAGTTTCAACAAAAAAGAGCTTCATAAGATAATAGGTGCGTACAAGTGTATCATCTGTCATGATACTTACAGCGATCCGATCTATGTTGATTTCAACCGATCGAAAAAGCTCTTTTACAGTGGGAAAACGTCATGTTTCAAAAAATAATCCTCTCCTTGCTTTTCGCTTCTGTTTTGATGGCGCAAAATTGTGTGCAGTGCCACAAAAAAGAGGTCTTGGGTTATAAACACAATATCCACTACACACTCAGTAAAGCGATCAACATGACACGAGAGGCTTGGGGTGTGAAAGATTCCAACGTGACTTACCAAACGCTGCCACAAGCAAAAAAAGATGTTAAAAAACCAAAGGATCTGGTCGATGATTTTTTGAGACGAAAGTGTCTCAAGTGCCATATAGACAGCAAAACCGATATCAAAGACTCAGGAATCAAGCGAGGGTTGAGTTGTCTTGCGTGTCATGAGCCACACCAAACAAGCGGCAGATGCCAAAGGAGTAAGATCGCTATGGATAAGTGCCTGAGCTGTCACAATAAAAACTATGTAGGCGGCGATTTTCAAGGGCTTTTCCCAAAAGACGAAGAGGCGAGTTATCGTGCACCGCTGAGTAAAAACGGACATTTCCCGCAAGTAAAATACGGCATCGACTATCATCATCTAAGCCAGGATGTGCATTTTCAAAAAGGCATGACCTGCGTGAGTTGTCACACGAGTGCGGATATGCATGAAGGCAAGAAAATAAGCTGCACGGATTGTCACAAAACCTTGAGTGTCAAAAATCATAGAGCATATCACAAAAAGCTTGCATGCGTTTCGTGTCATGCAACTTGGAATAACAGCTCATACGAGCTTTCCGTGTTTCGAGACGACATGGCAGATTATGCAAAATGGAAAAAACTGACTCTGCAAGAAGATGAATATCTGAGCAACTTTTTACATCGTGCCCTTAACTCTAAAGAGAAGATCAAACCAGTGATGCCTGATTGGGTGAGCGGCGGTTTGAAAAAAGGTGTGTGGTATAGCGGCTACCGATACAGAAGATGGGAAGATTTTGTGCTTGGAAATAGTGATGATGGCAAGATAAAGATCCTGCGGCCGCTGTATCAATACCGTATCAGTTATAGAGATGCAAACGGGACGATGATCTTGGATGATGTGAGTAAAACAGAGGGCAGAAAGATAGAAGCTTGGATCCCCTATACGCCGCACACTATAGGCAAAGTCGCCAAATCTTGCGAGCGCTGTCATGACAATCCTCTCATAACCGATCCTTACCGTGGAAACAATGAGATACTAAGACTAAAAGTGCCGATGCGCCTAGTCGGTGCGACGCCTCTAACAAAAGAGCAGATCGCAAAAATGCAGTCCAAAAAGTACAAAATGATCCGCGCCAAAATGTTGTTTGAAAAATAAGCCATAGAGACCACTAAAGATTTTACGTAATATCCTTATTATCATGATTTTAACAGCTATTTAAATTATTATGTTATACAATCTAAATCATAGAGGTGGAATATGAATATTTTTCGAAAAATTGCCCATTTTTATATTGACGGATTTCAAAATATGAGAGTAGGAAAAGAGCTTTGGGTGCTTATCATGATAAAGCTTTTTATTATTTTTGTAATTTTGAAATTATTCTTCTTCCCAAATATCTTATATACAAAATTCTCAAATGATAATGATAGAGCAAATTACGTTATAGAAAATATTACAAAATAAAGGAGCGGAGTATGGATCATGGAACTTTAGTGGAATTATCACGCGCTCAGTTTGCATTAACTGCTATGTATCATTGGCTGTTTGTTCCATTGACTCTTGGATTGTCCTTTATCATCGCCATCATGGAGAGTATCTATGTGAAAACCGGTGATGAAGCTTGGAAAAAAATAACGAAGTTTTGGATGACGCTGTTTGCGATAAATTTTGCTATAGGACTGGCGACAGGAATCATCATGGAGTTTGAATTTGGCACCAACTGGTCAAACTACTCTTGGATTGTGGGAGATATCTTTGGAGCACCTCTTGCGATCGAGGGGATCATGGCATTTTTTATGGAGTCCACATTTTTTGCAGTCATGTTCTTTGGCTGGGATAAAGTCTCAAAAAAGATGCATCTCTTGTCAACTTGGCTGGTAGCGATCGGATCCAATCTTTCAGCTTTGTGGATACTCGTAGCAAACGGTTGGATGCAACATCCTGTAGGCATGCGATTTAATCTTGACAGTGCTAGATTTGAGATGCGTAACTTTTTTGATGTACTGTTTAACCCAAATGCCATCTCAAAATTTTTACACACCATAGCAAGCGGTTATGTCATGGGTTCGCTTTTTGTCGTCGGTATCAGCTGCTGGTTTTTGCTGAAGAAAAGAGATGTTTTGTTTGCAAAAAGAAGCATCATAGTAGGCGCCTCATTCGGTCTGCTCGCTTCGATATTCTTGATCTTTACGGGTGATGAGTCTGCATATCAAGTAGCTCAAAGCCAGCCTACAAAACTAGCGGCTATGGAAGGTTTGTATAAGGGCGAATCACGAGCCGGGATCATAGCTATAGGTCAGTTAAACAGTAACAAAAAGATCGGTGATGATCAAGAAGAGTTTATCTGGTCCATCAAGATCCCTTATGCGCTCTCTTTCTTGGGCTTTAGAAATATAGATTCATTTGTCCCGGGCATCGATGATCTGGTGCTGGGAAATAAAAAACTAGGGATAGAACCGGCACAAAATAAGATAGACAAAGGCAGGGAGGCTATAGGCGCTTTGCTGGATTATAAACAAGCAAAGAAGACTGGAGATATCCAAAAGTCGACTGTGGCATTGAAAAAATTCAGGGAGTATGAGAAATTTTTTGGATATGGTTATTTGAAAAATCCAAAAGACATCATCCCTCCTATAGGTTTGACTTTTTACAGTTTTCATATTATGGTCGGACTTGGCACGTGGTTTGTTGCATTGTTCTTTATAGTGTTATATTTGTCTATGATCGGAAAGCTAGATGATAAGAAGACTTTGTATTTTGCGGCAATATTTTCGATACCGCTTGGATATCTTGCCGGAGAGGTCGGCTGGATCGTCGCTGAGGTTGGAAGACAACCCTGGGCGATTCAAGATATGCTGCCGACTTTTATATCCTCGTCAAATATAAATTCGACATCTGTTGCTATCACGCTTGGTTTGTTTGCATTCGTTTTTACGGCTCTTATGATCGCGGAGATAAAGATAATGCTAAAACAGATAAAAATCGGACCTGAAGGAGAACATCATGTTTGAAAATCTTTCTCTATTGGCTCTGCAGGAGTATTGGTGGTTTCTCGTCTCTTTGATAGGAGCACTTTTTGTTTTTATTACTTTTGTGCAAGGTGGACAAACACTTTTGTATAGAATCGGAAAGAATGAGAAACAAAGAGACGTGTTGATCGCTTCGTTAGGGAGAAAATGGGAACTTTCATTTACTTCTTTAGTGATGTTTGGAGGTGCTTTGTTCGCTGCTTTTCCTCTTTTTTATTCTGTCAGTTTTGGAGGGGCTTATTATGTTTGGATGGCGATACTCTTTTGTTTTATCATCCAAGCTGTGAGTTACGAATACAGAAGCAAGCCAAATAATTTTCTAGGTAAGAGAACTTATGAATACTTTCTTTTTATCAACGGCAGCTTGGGAGTTATCTTGATAGGGGTAGCTCTTGGAACGCTTTTTACCGGAGGCAATTTTGTAAGAACAGACATGAATTTATCTGCTTGGGTATCACCTGCTTATGGGTTGGAGGGAGTTTTACACCCGTTCAATGTAGCTTTGGGATTAACGCTCTTATTTTTGGCTCGTATTCAAGCTGCGATGTATTTTGTGAATAATATTGATGAAGAAGCAATTGTCAAAAATACTATACGACAATTAAAAAATGATGCGCTTTTCTTTATAGGCTTTTTTGTAGTGACGATCGTCATGTTGCTTAATCTAGATGGATTTTCTTATGGCAAAAATGGTTTTTTTATCCAGCACCATAAATTTTTATTGAATTTTCTAGCCAACCCTATTTTGTTAGCATTGTTCTTGATCGGGACTTTGTCGGTTCTGTTTGCTTTATATGCAACGATATTCAAAGGTTCAAAAAAATCTATATGGTACAGTGGAGTAGGTGTCGTCATGGTGAGTTTAAGTCTACTTTGCCTGTTGGGATTTAACGCCACGGCGATCTATCCCTCATTGGCTGATATGCAAAGTTCTTTAAATATACAAAATAGTTCTAGCTCACATTACACTCTTGCAAGTATGAGCTATGTCTCTTTGGGAGTTCCGTTTGTACTGGGTTATATATATTTTGTGTGGAAAGCTATGGATAAAAAAAAGATCACTTCAGCAGAGATTGAAGCTGATTCACATCACTATTAGGAGAAACAATGCAGACAGTTGATCATATCTCAGGTATCATGTGGCTTTGCTCATGGCCTGTTTTGATTTATGCGGCATATAAATTTATCGTTATAAACATACACCATTTTGAAGAAAATATACTAAAATAACATTTTAGTATTTGAGGATTTTATAGAATGAACAAGATCTTGCGATTAGCGGGAATATTTATATTTATTTCTTTTGTTTTGAGTATTTTTTCATATTTTGCAGGACAGCAATATTTGATTTTAGCGGGTATTATGGCGTGGATAGCGTTGGTTATGATGTTTGGGACTCTGAAAAAGAAAAAGATGCTCAATATCTTTTTAGCACTCAGTGTTATTAATTTTTCAATCTCGTATTACAATCACTTTTATATTGATTTCATCAGAGCTTTTACCGTGAACCAGTACCTCTTGGCTCTTTTGATCGGTGTTGGTTTTTTGAGATTGATCACAAGCCCGAAAAAGGATTTTGCAAACGAACTTCCTCAGGGTAAACAATCATTTCTAAAGACCTACTTTAGTCTTCATTTGTTCGGTTCGGTCATCAATATGTCTTCGATCATTCTGGTGGGTGATAAACTCTATAAAAAATCGCCGTTATCAAACTCCCAGATCGTTCTTTTGACCAGAGCATTTGCAACCGATGCGCTGTGGTCTCCGTTTTTTGTGGCATTTGCCGCTGTGATCACGTATGCACCTCATGTAAAGACTTCGATCATCTTGGTTGCGGGACTTGGCTTGGCTATCGTGGGTTTTTTGATAACTTATCGTGATATCGTGACAAATCCAAAGCTTGAGATCGAGAAATTTCTGGGTTATCCGATGTCTTATGATTCGCTTTATCTGCCGTTTGCCTTAGCGGTTTTGGTGCTTGTGTCCAATCACTTTTTCCCGCATATCAAGATCATCATCCTGATCCCTGTTTTTTCTATTATCTTGGTGTTATTTGTTTTGCTTGCAAAAAAAGGGGAGACTTCAGCCCTTCATGTTTTGAGTAACCATATCTTACATGAGTTGCCAAATATGAAATCCGAAATCTCACTGTTTTTGATAGCGGGTATGTTTGGGGTGTCTGCAGGTTCGATACTCGCAGGAGTGCATGTTGCTTTGCCTTTTGAGCATTTTGATTGGATCGCAGCGTCCGGTTTGCTTGCGATGTTCATCGTGCTATCTTTCATCGGTGTGCATCCGATCATCACGATCGCAACACTCGGTAGCATCCTAAGTCATGTCAATCATACGCTTTTGGCGGCTGTGGTACTGATGGCTTGGTCGACTTCTGTCTGCACATCACCGTTTAGCGGTGTCAATCTCACTTTGGTCTCAAGATACGATTTGGATGGAGTTAGGATCTTTAAACTCAATATCGGCTATACGCTCAAGATGTATGTTGCTTATGTTTTCTGTCTCTTTTTGATATCTACATATTTGCATCTTTGATTTGTTATCTATTTTCTAACAGGCCTTAAAAGCTGACTGAACTTTTTTGCGCTCCTTGGCGTTTTTATAGGAAAATTTGGATCGCTTATATATCTTATGTCTTCTATTGAGTATACTGCTTGTGGATTGTGATGCTGTATGATCGGGATTATTTTTTTTGTTTTGGATCTTTTTACGGCTGTAAATATGATATTGACATCTCCCTCGTTTCCTTGTGCATCTACAACGGTGACATTATGCTTTAATTCTCTGAGTTTTTCCACTAAAACATGTGCATCTCTTTTGGTGATGATACGTACGACAACGAGCCCGATGGCAAGTTTGTTCTCTATATACATACCGATATAATTTCCAAGAGAAAAACCAAGGGCATACGCTATAAAGTTTGCAGGACTGTCAAGATGCGCCATAACTTGTGATATGGCAGCTAGCCAGATAGAGATTTCAAAAAATCCCAGAATAGGAGCTATAAATTTGAGTCCTTTAGAGACAAAGATGATGCGTAAAGTTCCGATACTTACGTCTGTGATCCGCGCAAGACAGATCAGTACCGGTATCCCATACACTATAAAAGTGTGTGAGTGTATGATGTTTTCAAACATTTTTTCTCTTTCGTGTTTTTTTAAGTTATATTATAACATTGTAATGAAGTTATGCTTGCTATTTTGAGGCAAATTCAAACATATAAAGAAGAAAGGCATATCTTAAGAATTTTGATATAGTGACAAGTACTAAAAATTTTAGCCAATTATACTTGAAAAGTCCCGCTACAAACGTGATCGGATCGCCGATGATGGGCAACCAAGCAAAGAGCAGTGAGATAAAGCCGTACTTATCAAAAAGAGTGGTTGCTTTTTTGATGGATTTTGCTTCAAAGTAGGATTTTGAGAGTGCAAATTCACTCAGATATTTGCCTAGTATGTAGTTGATAAATGAACCGATAGTATTGCCGAGTGTTGCAACGAGTAGAAAGATGTATTTGAGGTCAGGTGATTGATGGATTTTGTATAAGAAAAAAACTTCGCTGCCACCCGGTAATAAGGTGGCAGCGCCTAAGCATACAAAAAATAGTGCTATTATGGTTTAACACCTAAAAATGCTTCGATCTCTTCTTTGTTTGTTTTGAGAGTATTGTGTTTGACGATGAGTGTATTTTCATTTTCATTTTTGTACCATTCTACCACACCGTCTATGTCATGTAGTTTTTCTGCCTGTGCTGCATCGATCTTGTCCGCATCGATATATAGATTTTTGTTTATTCTAGGATTAGTGATGCTTTTCACTATAAAAAGCCATCCGAAGGCAACAACCACAATAACTACTGCTATCTCTTTCATGCCGTAGTTTTGTAAGAAATATCCACCAAATACACCACCGATAAAGGTTCCTATATAGCCAAAAGAATTAAATATCCCAAGTGCTGTACCTTTTTGGTGTATCCTTGGATATTTGCTCGCCATAGATTGCATAAGAGGTTCATGCATATTGAATCCTATAAAGAATACTATAACTCCTACGATAAATAAAAATGCAGAACTAGTATATCCCATGATCAAGTAGCTTACTGCAAAAAATCCTATACCTAGCATCAGTATCTCTTTTGCTTTATGGTATTTTTCACCTATGATAGCAGCCGGCACCATCGCGATCATTCCAAAAACCATAGCAGGAATATAGACCATCCAAAGTTCTTTCTTTTCCCAGCCAAACTGTTTTTGCATGATGATCGGTATGACCAAGAATGCCAAGGTCATCATACCTTTTTGCAGCATATTCGTGATATTCATACGCATAAGGTCTTTGTTTTTGAGTATTTCCAAAAGTTGTCTTTCACTATTGTCATAATTGTGTTTTATGGTAGGAGGATTTTCAACTTTTACGAAAAGGATAATAATAGCAACGATAGTAAAGATTGCAACGATAAAAAATAGCTTATCAACACCCCAATAACCGCCTATCAAAGGTCCGGCCATCATCGCAAATGCAAAAGAGAGAGCGATAGAGCTTCCCATCACTGCCATAGCTTTGGCTCTGACTTCTTCTCTTACCATATCGCTTATCATTGCGATGGCAACAGCTCCTATAGCTCCGGCACCTTGGATAAATCTACCAAGCATTAGAGTATAGATATCTGTACTAAATCCACAGATCAGTGATCCGATTATAAAGATAACGAGTCCGATTGTGATCGTTATTTTTCTTCCGATCTTGTCTGAAAGCATTCCAAATGGTACTTGAAGTAACATTTGTGTTAGAGCGTATCCGCCGATAGTAATTCCTACTAAAAATTCGTTTGAGCCTTTTAAACCTAGCGCATATACAGAAAGTACAGGCAATACGATAAAAAGTCCCATAAATCTTAGGGCAATAATCGCGGTAATTGGCATAATTGTCTTCATCATAATAATTCACCTTATTTGAAATAAGAGAAATTTTAACCTAATTATACTTTAGAAAAGTTTTTGTCAAGCATTTAATCAATAAGTGCTAAAATCCATTTTTTTATTTTTAAAAGAGTGTTTTCTTCTTTGTTGCTTATAAAAACATAGGGTTTGTTTTTTCTGTTTTCTTTTACGTCTTCTTCCATAATTTCCAAGTCTACATTTACATAAGGGGCAAGATCTGTTTTGTTGATGACCAATAGATCGCAAAACAGTAGTCCCGCACCTTTTTTCCTCGGGATATCTCCTCCTTGTGCCACATCGATCACATAGATATAGTAATCAATTAATTCATAAGAAAAAGTTGCCGATAGATTGTCACCTCCGCTTTCTACAAAGATTATGTCGGGATCAAACTTTGCTTCAAGCTCTTTGCAGGCTTTGTCATTCATCGAGATATCATCCCTGATCGCAGTATGAGGGCATCCTCCTGTCTCTACGCCGGTGATGAGTTCAGTGTTGATGTCAAGTCTCTTTTTTAGGTAGTTTGCATCTTCTAGTGTATAGATGTCGTTTGTGACTATGCCAATCTTATATTCATCTTTTAACAAATTTGTTAAGGATTCGATGATAGAAGTTTTACCGCTTCCAACCGGTCCTGCTATGCCTATTTTTACACTCATTTCGTTCCTTATGTCGTAAATAATTTTGGTTCTAAATTTTTATGTTGAAAAATATTTTCTTCAAATATTGGATTAAAATTGCTTATGCTTTTCGAGCTATTTCTTATCATCTCTTCCAGTATGTCATCAAATTCAAAAAGAAGCTTCTGGACTTCTGATGGCTTGATGCGAGAGATCTTTAGCGAGGCGTAGGCAATATTGACGATATTTTTTTTGCACCACAAAAGCAAGAAAGTATCACAATTAACATCCAATTCATACGCATAGGCACTTAAGATCATCAACTCATTTCCCGCGCTTTCTCCTGCATGAGCAGCGTTGAAATAATCCTTTACAACTTTTTTCTTTATATCAAAATTTATATGCTTTAGATAGTTTTTTCCCAAGTCACAAGTTGCTTTTGAAAGTTCATACGAGAGCATCGATACAAATTTTTCATCTTCTTTGATGATCTGCCCCAATTTGTTGTCTTGAAGATTGCTAAACACTTTTTCAACATAAGCGAATTCAAACTTTTGATATTGATCCAATATTATGTTTAGAAGATAATCTTTCAAACTTTGTTCATCATGCACGACTTCTAAAAGCACATGCGGCTCAAGCCCAAATGAGTGTACAAACCCGCCTGATGGAAATGAACCGTCAAAGATTTGCACAAACCTGCTCAGAGCTTTAGTGCGAATGGTGTGATTTTCCATTGGGATGAAAATATCCTTTCGTCTTAGTTATTTTTACCTCTTTATCAGAGGTGAGATTTGAGATAATATCAGAGATTGATTGATCGTCTAAAACCGTGATCTTATAGTCTTCTATCGTGATCGGTTGGTGTCGGTTCCCGATCTCATAAGCTATTTTTGCAAATTTTATATGATCGGTAAACTCTAAGATATAGATCTCATCCTGAGTCTTTTTTACTTCAATCTTATATCCATCCTCGCAAATCAAGATGTCACCCACATGAAGGTGTGTAAATTTTGCTTTGATAATAAACGCTACACCCAGATTCGTGAGTGCACTAAGGTTTGGTTTTTGCATATCAAACCAGCTTAATTCCACGCTGTCGTTTGCTTCTGTCTCTTTCGTGATTTGGATGACTTTTTTTATCATGACATGGCCTAAAATAAAAAGTATTTTTTTGCCATAGGGAGTTCATCCATGGCATTTGACTCGATTAATACTCCATTGACTTTGACATCGTAAGTCTCAGGATCTACCTCTATGGTTCCCGTAAAATCATTGAGCAACATATCTTTTTTACTGATATTTCGCGTATTTTTCACCGCAAGCATCTTTTTATCGATCTTTAATTTCTCTTCAAGTCCAGCATTTAATGAAGCTTTTGAAACGAAGATAGCACTTGTCCTAGCAGCGGCTTTACCTAAGCTTCCAAACATAGGTCTGTAAAGATTTGGCTCAGGTGTCGGTATTGATGCGTTTGAATCACCCATGATACTAAGTGCTATAAAGCCGCCTTTGATGATGATCGTAGGTTTTACTCCAAAAAACGCTCGATCCCACATCACTAGGTCTGCCATTTTCCCCACTTCTACACTGCCGACATACTCGTTTATCCCACAAGCGATCGCCGGATTTATCGTGTATTTTGCGATGTAGCGTTTGATGCGGTTGTTGTCGTCTCGCTCGTTATCACTCTCTAAAGCCCCACGTTGCGTTTTCATACTGTGTGCTACTTGCCAGGTTCGGGTGATAACCTCTCCGACTCTTCCCATGGCTTGAGAATCAGAACTGGTCATCGAGATGGCGCCGATGTCATGTAGAACATCTTCAGCGGCGATCGTTTTGCCTCTGATCCTTGATTCTGCGAAGCTGACATCTTCAGGAATCTTTGGACTGAGGTGATGACAGACCATCAACATATCCAGATGTTCTTCTATCGTATTTTTTGTATAAGGAAGGGTAGGGTTCGTGGAAGAGGGCAAGATGTTTTCGAGTCCTGCAACTTTCATGATATCGGGGGCATGCCCGCCGCCTGCACCCTCAGAGTGAAAGGTGTGTATGGTTCTGTTCTTAAAAGAGTTGATGGTGTTATCGACAAAACCAGATTCGTTCAGCGTGTCTGTGTGGATCGCTGTCTGTACATCAAAATCATCGGATGCTTTTAAACAGGTGTCTATTGCCTTTGGAGTACTGCCCCAATCTTCATGAAGTTTCAAACCCATAGCTCCGGCCTCGACTTGTGCCCTCAAAGCTTCATAGTTACTGCTGTTTCCTTTTCCCATAAAACCAAAATTTAGTGGAATATCATCGACTGATTCTATCATTTTGTGTATATTCCAAGCTCCCGGTGTACAGGTTGTTGCATTGGTTCCGGTGTTTGGTCCTGTACCTCCGCCGATCATCGTAGTGATTCCGCTTGAAAACGCTTCATCTATCTGTCCTGGAGATATGAAGTGGATGTGTGCATCGATCCCTCCGGCTGTGATGATCTTACCCTCGCATGAGAGTATTTCTGTTTCTGCTCCGATCTCTAAGCCCTCTGTGATACCATCGCAATTGTTAGGGTTTCCGCTCTTTCCGATCGCCGAGATCTTGCCGTCTTTGATGCCGATATCTGCTTTATAAATACCGCTATAGTCTATGATCACGGCATTTGTGAGGATCAGATCAGCTGTGTTTGTAGCCCTCGGAGATTGGCTCATACCGTCTCGTATGGTTTTCCCTCCTCCAAATTTGCTCTCTTCACCATAGATCGTAAAATCTTTTTCGATGCGGGCTATCAAAGAAGTATCTGCGAGTCTAAATCGATCCCCGGTAGTCGGTCCGTACATCGAGGCATATTTTTGTTTTGATAATTTCATTGTCTGTCTCCTTTAACTTGGAACAAGTCCCAAGATAAATTCCTATCACTAAAGCTTTGCCTTTGGCAAGAATAATTTAGTCTGACTTCTTTAACTTGGAACAAGTCCCAAGATAAATTCCGCGGACTTATTGTAATGCTTTGCAAAAAAGTTATCATTGCACTTCTCCCAAAAAGATTTCTAATCGCTTCATTGCGGTTTCTTTTGTGCTCTCATCATCCAAGTACCCTTCGACTAAAGCATTAAATCCACTGATATATCGTTTTCCTTTGAAATTGACCAGTTCTATCTTTTTAACCGAGCCCGGTTCAAATCTCACAGAAGTACCGGAAGCGATAGCGAGTCTTCTGCCATAGGCTTTTTCTCTATCAAAAGATAAAAAAGCATTGACCTCGAAAAAATGGTAATGCGAACCGATTTGAATCGGTCTGTCACCTTTGTTTTCTACTTCGATACTGATGATTTCATTTCCTACATTCAGCTCTATCTCTCCCTCATCTATGAAGTATTCGCCGGGAGTTGTCTCTGATTTTTTTGTAGGAATTGGGTTGTGAACCGTTACAAGTTTTGTACCGTCATCAAAAGTCGCTTCGGTTTGCACGGTTTCCATCATAGAAGCAATCCCGTCTAGTACATCATCTTCACTTAAAACTTGTGTGGCACTTACCATGAGCTCACTCACACTTTTGCCATCGCGTGCACCCTCAAGTATGAAAGAGCTTATGATGGCTACGGCTTCTGGATAGTTGAGTTTCAAGCCTCTGTTTTTGCGCTCAAATGCCAGCTTTGATGCCGTATAGATCATCAATTTTTCTTGTTCTCTGTTTGTCAAAAACATTTTATCCTCCTATTGTTTGCCCAGATTGAACGGTTTCTTATCGAGTTTATTTCTGTATAGATGCCAAATTCTATTTATCTTATTTTTTATGACATACATATTCTCTGCGCTGAGTACGCCTATGATCATTTGTTTGTTTCTAGTATAGCTAAAAGATCGAAGGCCTTGTGCTGATAAAGTATCTAAAAAATCACCATTATCGCCTGTTTTCATATAGATTTTTGCAAAGATCAACTTTTTGGCATGGTTTCTTTGCAGATACTCTTTGATCCCATCTCCGCTTATGTCAAAATTTTCATAATATTCTAATTTTCCATCTATAAAAAATCTGTTCCTGATTCTCATCGACGTAAAATCAAAATTTTCAAAACTTCTGCCGGAACTCAAAATATCAGAGTAGAAAAACGTTGAGTTGCTGTCTGATCTGATCTTCAAAAACTGGATCAATTTTGAGTTTTTATAAAGGATCAATTCATCATTGAGAAATTCACAATTTGAATTTTTTAGGGATATAGTGATGGCATTGATGCTATACTCTTTTGTAGACGGATAGACTTTTGTTGCAGATTCAGTTGAAAAAATAGAGCTTGAATGCTCTAAATCTATCTGGACGGTAATCTTATCTTTTGGGAAGATTCCCTCTCCGATACAGAGTAGTTTGATGTAATTTTCACTAGCATTAAAATGATAATATCTAGCAGGAAGTTTTAGCTTCTTTAGCTTAAATCTATCGTTTTTAAATGCTAGAGCAATACTCATCTTATACCGACAAAAATTGCTTGATCAATTCATCACTTAGCTCTGATATATCTCCGTTTGCGACTTTTCTCCCGCGTTCTATGATATAAAAGCTATCTCCGTGTTTTCTGGCAAAGGGCAATTTTTGCTCTACCAACACAACGGTGAGTTTCTCTTCTTTTGTAAGATAGTCGATTACGCCTCCGATTTGTTGGACGATATTTGGCTGGATTCCCTCAGATGGCTCATCTAGTATCAACAGCTTCGGTTCGATACACAAAGCTCTTGCGATTGCAAGTTGCTGTTGCTGCCCGCCGCTAAGATCGCCGCCTTTTCGCTTCAACATCTCTTTTAAAACGGGAAATAGTTCATAGATCTTTGAGGGAACTTTTTTTAAATTGTTGCGATTGCCAAGCAGCCCGATCTCAAGATTTTCTTTTACTGAAAGATTGGAAAATATCTCGCGTCCTTGAGGAACATAACCGATACCTAAACCGGCTCTTTTATCGGAGCTAAGTTTTGATATGTCTTGCCCTTCATATAAAATTTCGCCGCTTTTGATGGGTAATAATCCCATGATGACTTTAGTAAGAGTAGTCTTTCCTACACCGTTTCTGCCCATGATACAAGTACATTTAGCAGGCTCTATCTCTAAGCTTAAATCCCATAAAGTATGACTTTCACCGTAAAATTGATTGGCTTTGTTTATTTTTAACATATCACTCACCTAAATATACTTTTCTGACTTTTTCGTTCTCTTGGATGCTCGCCATACTACCCTCAGCCAAAACAGAGCCTTCATGTAAAACGGTTACTTTTTTTGCGATGCTTCGGATGAATTCCATGTCATGTTCGACTACTACGACACTGTTTGTTTTGGCAAGATTTGTTAAGATTTCGCCTGTTTTTTCAACTTCCCCGGGTGTCATTCCGGCGACCGGTTCATCGACAAGGAGAAGTTTGGGTTCTTGAATGACCAGCATCCCGATCTCTAGCCATTGCTTTTGACCATGTGATAGTATACTGGCTTGCTTGTTGTAAAAATCTTGAAGTCCTATTAACTCCATGACTCTTTCTATTCTCTCTTTTTCTTCTCCACTCATCTTGGCAAATAAGGTTTTAAAAAATCTTTTGTCCCCTTTCATCGCAAGTTCTAGGTTTTCTGTAATACTGTGTCCGCCAAAAACAGTCGGTTTTTGAAATTTCCTGCCGATACCTATTTCTGCTATAGAGGGTTCATCCATATCCAACAGATTAACGGCTCGCCCAAAGATGACATCCCCGCTTTGTGGTTTTGTTTTGCCTGTAATCACATCCATCATCGTGGATTTTCCGGCTCCATTAGCTCCGATAATACATCTAAGTTCTCGATAAGCTACAGTTAAACTCAGTGCATTTAGTGCTTTAAATCCATCAAAACTCACCGTGACATTGTCTAAATATAAGATCCTCTCTCCGCCTTCTAGTTTACCGACATTGTCGGCATTATTGTGTTTAAGAAAGAACATTGGAAACCTTTTTTTTGCTTCTGCGTAAATTTAATTTTGACATAAATCCGACGATACCTTTTGGTAAAAAAAGAGTGGAGATCACAAATAATCCGCCAAGAGCATAAAGCCAAATCTCAGGCAATGCAGAGGTAAAATAAGTACTTGCATAATTTACTATAAAAGCACCGATGATAGCACCATATAGTGTTCCTCTTCCTCCAACTGCAACCCAAATCACGACCTCTATAGAAAATAGAGGGGAGAAGAGACTTGGATTGATGATGCCGACTTGCGGAACATAAAGGGCTCCTGCGATGCCTGCTAGGACAGCCGAGACTACAAATATAAAAAGTTTGTATTGCTGTACTTTGTAACCCAAGAACCGAACACGGCTTTCAGAATCACGAATTGCGATACAAACACGACCCAGCCTTGAATTGATAATAAATCGGCTGATCATGTAACCTGCCAAAAGAGCTATAAAAGATAGTATAAGCAAAGAAACTCTTGTATGATCATTATCTAGGTTAAACCCTAAGATATCTTTAAAATCCGTCAAACCGTTATTGCCGCCAAAGCCCATATCATTTCTGAAAAAAGCCAGCATTAGAGCATACGTGAGGGCTTGTGTGATGATAGAGAGATAAACTCCCGTGACTCGTGATCTAAAAGCAAGCCACCCAAACACGAAAGCCAAAAGTCCCGGGATGAAGGCGACCATAAACATACTAAAAAAGAAATTATCAAATCCATGCCAGAACCAAGGCAGAGCTTTTAAATTCATAAATACCATGAAATCCGGTAGTAGAGGATTTCCATAAACGCCACGATCTCCGATCTGTCGCATGAGATACATTCCCATGCCATATCCCCCAAGAGCAAAAAATGCACCGTGTCCGAGACTCAAAATCCCGATATATCCCCATACCAAGTCCAAAGCAAGTGCTAAAAGTGCAAAAGCAACGTATTTCCCAAGCAAAGTGACTAAATATGTAGATGAATAAAATATTGAATCATGAGAAAAAAATAGATTAGTAACACAAACATAGGCAACGATGAAGAACAGCAAAGAAAGCACGATCTTCCCACCCTTGTCACCATCAAATATTTGTAATAATATAGGTTTTCTTGTTTTCATTTTTTAATCCTGTGCATCCCGACCCTTTTGCGGAAATAGTCCGCGAGGTCGTTTTTGTATAAATAAAATGATAAAGACGAGGATGATGACCTTTGCCAAGACAGCACCGGCAACTGGCTCGATGAATTTGTTGATCTCTCCAAGTGTCAAGGCACTGATAAGCGTTCCCCAAAGATTGCCGACTCCTCCAAAAACCACGACCATAAACGAATCTACTATATAGGATTGTCCAAGATTCGGCCCGACATTGGTCAGTTGGCTTAGAGCGACTCCTGCAATTCCGGCTATTCCTGAACCTAGTCCAAAAGTGAGTGCATCGATGAGTCCGGTTCGAATGCCCATGGCTTGTGCCATTTCACGGTTTTGTGTGACGGCACGTACTTTTAACCCAAGAGACGTTTTGTTCAAAAGCAGTAATATTCCCGCAAATACAAGCAGGGCAAAAATGATGATATAGAGTCTGTTGTATGTTAAAGACAGCGCGCCGTTTATCTCCAAAGCTCCACTCATCCATTGTGGTGTTTTTACTTCTTGGTTTAGAGGAGAGTAGATACTCCTGACAAGTTGCTGCAATATCAAACTTATCCCAAAAGTTGCCAAAAGCGTCTCAAGCGGTCTTCCATAGAGATGTCTTATTACAAGGCGCTCTAGTATGATACCGACAAGTCCGCTTACGATAAATGCTAAGGGTATCGCCAAGATGACAGAATACTCAGTCATGTTCGGTAAAAGTTGTTGTAAAGTATACGTAGTATAAGCTCCTATCATCATCATCTCGCCATGGGCCATATTTATAACCTTCATGACTCCAAATGTGATGGCCAGACCGATCGCGGCAAGAAGCAAAATAGATCCCAAACTCAAGCCAAAAAAGGCCTTTTCGATAAATGCATAGATAGATTTTTTAGATTTTATCGCAGCGATGGAGGTAGCTGCAGATTTTTTAATATCCTGATCCGTGCTTGTATTATAAGTCTTTTGTAAAGCTTGTAAAGCTTGAGGTGAGAGAAAATTACCTAATTTTTCTACAGCGATCAATCGCTCGGCTTTTGTACCGTAATCCACTTCTAAAATACTTCTGGCTTCACCCAAAACTCTTATAACTGCAGCATCTTTTTCATTTTTTAATGCTTTATTGATTAGAACAATCGAGTTTTTATTTAAGTTTTTTAAGATATTTTTTGCAGATCTTAGTCGGATCTCTTGATCTTTGGAAAAAAGATTTAAATCTGCAAGTCGACCTCTTGCAATACTTCTTAATTTATTATTTGTTTTGACTCTCTCCAGTAGATACTTGCTTACAGGTTTTAGCTTTTCTTTTGTCATAAGATCTATAACCTCATAAGTTTCGCCATCTTTTTTGATCGTTACCACAAATTTTTTGCTATCTTTAACGAAAAAAAGATTTTCATTGAGTAGAGCGTTTAACAAAGTACGTAGTGCTTCATTGTTTGCGTATTGTTGTGAAATCTTCTCTATCGTCTGTTCTTTTTGCCTAAAGCCGTAGCTTTTTGTGAGCGGACCTAGTTCACTCTCAAAATCGCTTGAGTAAAGCGAAGAAAATAATAATAAATTAAAAAGTAATATCTTTAAAAGTAGTTTTGCCATGTTAATCCAATATTGAAGACCGGGAGACTCCCGGTCTGTATGTTATTTAAAGTTTTGTCCTGAGCACTTTCCTGTTTTTACGTTGTAATTTCCGCAACTTAAAGGTTTTCTCCAATCAGAGATCAAGTCTTTACTTCCCGGTAAAAAGTCACTCCAAGCATCTCCGACAACTTCACCCGGTGTCCTCCATACTGTTTCAAACTGACCGTTTGCTTGTATCTCACCGATAAATACAGGTTTTGTCAAGTGGTGATTTGGCATCATAGTAGCAATTCCACCTGTTAAGTTTGGTACAGAAATACCTACCATAGCGTCTATGACAGCATCTGGTTTTGTAGTTCCCGCTTTTTCAACTGCTTTTACCCACATATGAAAACCGATATATGTCGCTTCCATAGGATCATTTGTCACAGCTTTTGGATTTTTAGTAAATTTTTTCCACTCTGCGATAAATTTACTATTTGCCGGGCTTTCAACGCTTTCAAAGTAATTCCAAGCTGCAAGGTGACCTACAAGAGGTTTTGCATCAAGTCCTGAAAGCTCTTGCTCTCCAACTGAAAATGCGACTACAGGGATGTTCTCTGCACTGATGCCTTGGTTTGCAAGTTCTTTGTAAAAAGGAACGTTTGCATCTCCGTTTATAGTAGAAACAACCGCTGTTTTTTTACCGGCACTTCCGAATTTTTTGATTTTTGAGACAATACTTTGCCAATCTGAATACCCAAATGGCGTATAGTTCACCATAATGTCACTATCTTTTACGCCTTTTGATTTCAAATATGCTTTTAAGATTTTGTTTGTAGTTCTTGGATAAACATAGTCTGTTCCGGCTAGTACCCATCTTTTAACGCCCACTTCGTTCATAAGATAATCAACGGCAGGGATCGCTTGTTGATTTGGTGCAGCTCCCGTATAAAATACATTTCTAGAAGATTCTTCGCCTTCATATTGTACAGGATAAAATAAAATGCCGTCTAATTCTTGAACTACAGGAAGAACAGATTTTCTTGAAACTGATGTCCAACAACCAAATGTCACGGCAACTTTGTCTTTGGTTAAAAGCCCTCTCATCTTTTCAGCAAATAATGGCCAATTAGATGCAGGGTCAACTACTACTGGTACCAATTTCTTGCCCAATACGCCGCCTTTTTTGTTCTGCTCAGCAATCAACATAAGAACTGTATCTTTTAATGCAGTCTCTGAAATCGCCATTGTACCGGATAGAGAGTGCAATACTCCGATCTTGATCGTACCTGCAGCTTGCATAGTCATACTCATGCCTACTATAGCAAGTATAGATAAGCATTTTGAAAGCATCTTTACCATGTTTTTCTCCTAATATTTTTTTAGAAAACGAATTTCTAATTAGGAGTATACAATATAAACTATTATTATAATACAACAATATGATTAAAAAGTAATCATATTGTTGTAGCTATTTTTAGCTATAAGGTTTTTTTGTAGTTATTCTGTCGTCTTTAAATCCCCGTCCTATCGTAAAATGATACAAGGATTGGTAATTGTTTGATCTTAGTCCTAAAATATTATGAAAAATATCATCTAAGAAGCATCCGATACCTGTGGCACTCAAGTTTAAAGATGTCGCTTCGAGATAGAGTTGCTGACCTATTGCCCCGCATTCCCAGTATAATTCTTTGTATCTGTGAGCTCCGTTTTGCAAGATTTCATCGGAAAATCGTGTCAGCATTCCCAAACTAAATGCTGAATCACTTGCAATTGCCTGTGAACATGAAATATTTCTGGCAGTATTTCTAAAATCGCCAACTTTTAGTAGATATAATTTTTCATCTATCTTTTCCCATAAAAACGATGCATCCAAAGAGGTTTTTAATTCATCTTGGAGTTCCTGGTTTCGCATATAAATATATAGACCTTGTTGTAGATCTTCGACACCATGTACAAAGATGACAAGATTGACTACATTTGAGGGAAGACTAAAACTGTCATCTGAGCTTTGCAAGAGCGTGTAAAATTCTCGGTAGGCGATGTTGCTGTTGTTATGATCCATGATCTGTGCGCTTCTTCTTTGCAATACAACATCTTTTGCTTCTTTTTTACAAGATCTCTTTGCCTCTGGAATGTTATAGTTTTTGGTTTTTTGCATATTTGAGTTGGTTGCTTCCTCGATTAGATCTATGAGCGGCCATGATTGGTAATTTTGTGCTATGTTGTTCGCAATGGTGTCAAGATTTGGATATAAATCCTTTAGTATGTTTTCATAGATATACTCATCTTTTTCGCTGAATGGCGTCACTAGAAGCATCATTTCCGGAACTTCTGTCTCATTTTCATTAAAACGATCCTTGTTCTCAAAACCAAATATTTTTGATAGTCGGTGATCTTCTATATCGCCAATAAGATTATATCTCCAGCCTAAAATCTTAGCACTTATCTGAATAGCTCTCATAGCATGACCTGCATCTAACAAACAGTACCTAAATGCGCGTTCTCCGTATTTCCAGACCTCTCTATAGACGATTGAAGAGACGCATATAAAAAAAGATTCTTTTGGAAGTTTTTGCCAAATATCAATATCAAGCTCTCCTATGATCTCCAGACTGTGGTCTTTAGGCGCATAGTGAGAGATGGTCGTTTTTGCACTTATATCTGGAGTCGGAGGCAAGATCAAATATGCTTCGCTCGGATGAAGATTACCGCTTGATGCATTGCATCGAAGCGCCCATTCGTTGTATCCGTCTGTTTTGATAGCGGCTAATCCTAGAGAAAATTGTAAAAATTTTGATATGGAGTTTATGCAGAGTGCGGCATTTGGAAGTGAATCGGTAAAAATTTCACTATATGTCGGAGTTTTGGAATCTAACATGATAGGCAGTTTTATGTTTTTAGCGCCATTGTATGAGCGGTATGGATTTGGCTGATTTGCCCAATCCATATATCCTAAAGACCTGGCATATCTTGAGTAAGAGTGTTTTGTCTCCTCATGATAATCAAAAATAATTTGTAAGTTTTTTTTCATATCTAAACCTTATTGATAATTAATATTAATATTATTATAAATAGATTATACTGTGTTAATAAAAACGGATTTTAAATTAAAAGGTTAAAGAATGTCTATTTTATATAGTTTTTTTGAAGCTTTAGCTTCTTTAAGTAACGCTATGGCCCCATATATTTTGTTTGGATTGATATTTGCAGGAATTTTACATGAAGCAGTTCCTGAGGGCTTAGTGACAAAACATCTAGGGAAAGACAATATTTTTTCAGTTATCAAAGCCACGGTCTTTGGTATTCCGCTTCCAGTTTGTTCTTGCGGAGTCGTACCTTTAGCTACTAGTATCAAAAAAAGCGGAGCAAGCAAAGGCGCAACTTTGTCATTTTTGATCTCAACTCCTATAACCGGGGTCGATTCGATCTTGGCAACTTATGGAATGTTCGGTTTTTTATTTACTATTTACCGTGTTTTTGCATCTATGGTCATAGCATTGTTTGCCGGTATTTTTGCAAATTTATTTGATAAAAGTGCTCCGATAAAAGAGCCAATGTTCTCTATGCAAAACAATACTCTAAAAACAAAAACGTTTAGAGCAACATCTTTTACGACAATACCTCAAGAGAATGTGACAAATAAAAAATTTTCCATCATAAATGCTCTTAGATACGGATTTATAACACTTCTTGGAGATATAGCAAAACCGCTTTTCATAGGTCTTGTGGTAGGAGCCGTTATTAGTGTAGCTATTCCTCAGAGTCTGAGTGACATCTTGATACAATATTCTTGGCTTTCATATATACTCTCTATTGCAATAGCCGTACCTATGTATGTTTGTGCAACTGCTTCACTTCCGATTGCCGCTTCTTTGATGCTCTCAGGAGTCAGTGCCGGAGCAGCCTTTGTATTTTTGTGCGCGGGACCTGCTACAAATATAGTGACAATGGGTGTCGTCAAAAAGATACTAGGCAAAAAATCGCTTTACATCTATCTTCTGAGCATTGTGATCGGAAGTATAGTGTTTGGTTTGGGTCTTGATTATATTTTTGATATAGCAAATATTGATCCTCGATCTTTAACGCAGGTAGCTGAAAATCTAGGGTGGTTATCGGTTATAAGCAGTGTAATTTTATGGATATTTATATTTTACTTTTTATTTAAAGAGTATTTGAAAAAATTTGCCAAAATATCAAAACGCTAGCTATTTTATCTACTTTGGACGAGAATTTTAAATTCGTATATATAGATTTTAAACAAAAAATAGGTAAAATTTTTCTTTAAATGTACAAAGGATTATATTGAAGATAATTTTGGCAACTGCAAATAAAGGCAAGATAAAAGAATTTAAGTCATATATGAAAGATTTTGATGTTTTTTCCTTTGAAGAAGTGATGGAGCCGTTTGAGATCATAGAAGACGGATCTAGTTTCAAAGAGAATGCATTGATCAAAGCAAGATCCGTTTATGAAAGATTAGATGACAAAGACGCGATCGTTTTATCAGATGACAGCGGTATCAGTGTCGATGCACTGGGTGGCGAACCCGGGATTTACAGTGCAAGATATGCAGGAGAAGGTGCTACCTCTCTACAAAATCTAGACAAGCTTATATCGGTACTGAAACAAAATAATCTCAAGAGTACACCAGCATTTTATACAGCAGCGATCGCTTTAGTGTATAAAGGCAATGAATTTTGTGTCCATGGGTGGATGCATGGTAATGTGATAGATGAAAAAAAAGGTGAAAACGGCTTTGGGTATGACCCGATATTTATACCGCTTGGCTATGATAAGACTTTGGGTGAATTGGATGATGGTATAAAAGAGGATATTTCGCATCGCTCGAAAGCTTTGGAGCTGGCGAAGATTATATTAAAAATTTTAAAAAGGTAAAAAATGGCAAATGTATTGATTATAGGCGCAGGCGGTGTTAGCAGAGTCGTCACGAAAAAGTGTGCAATGAATAGCGATGTATTTACACAAATTACACTGGCTAGCAGAACAAAATCAAAATGTGATCAAATAGCCAAAGAGATAAAAGATGATCTAGGCGTCGTGATAAATACCGCAAAAGTCGATGCGGACAATGTTCAAGAGTTGGTTGAATTAATAGAAAAAGTAAAACCTGAGCTTGTCATGAACATCGCTTTGCCTTACCAAGATTTGACTATCATGGATGCTTGTGCAAAAACTAAAGTTGACTATCTTGATACTGCAAATTATGAACATCCTGACCTGGCTAAGTTTGAATACAAAGAGCAATGGGCAAGAGATGCAAAATTTAAAGAAGCCGGGATCATGGGATTGCTCGGAAGCGGATTTGATCCGGGCGTTACAAATGTTTTTTGTGCTTATGCACAGCAGTATTTGTTTGATGAGATCAACTCTATTGATATACTCGATTGTAATGCCGGAGATCATGGCTATCCCTTTGCTACAAACTTTAATCCTGAGATCAATCTGCGAGAAGTAAGCTCAAACGGCAGATATTGGGAAGAGGGCAAATGGGTCGAGACAAAACCGATGGAGATCAAGATGGTTTGGGATTATCCTGAGATCGGTCCAAAAGACAGCTATCTTTTATATCATGAAGAGCTGGAATCACTTTGTAAAAATATAAAAGGCTTGAAAAGGATTCGATTTTTTATGACCTTTGGACAGAGTTACCTCACTCACATGAAATGCTTGGAAAATGTCGGGATGTTAAGGATAGATGAAGTAGAGGTAAACGGTGTCAAAGTAGTGCCTATGGAGCTTTTGGCAAAACTTTTACCTGATCCTGCGAGTCTGGGAGCCAGAACGGTAGGGCAGACAAATATCGGCTGTGTGATCGAGGGGATCAAAGACGGAAAGAAGAAAAAAGTATATATTTACAATGTTTGCGATCACCAAGCTTGTTTTAGAGAAACTGGTGCTCAAGCTATCAGCTATACGACGGGAGTTCCTGCAATGATCGGTGCAAAGATGATCTTGGAGGGCAAATGGAGCGGCAAAGGTGTATACAATATGGAAAATTTTGATGCCAAACCTTTTATGGATGAGTTAAATGTTCAAGGGTTACCTTGGAAAGTGATTGAGATGAAACCGGATGAAACATACGAAGTGAAGGAATAAAGACACAAAATTTCTTCGCAAAGCGAAAGCTTTAGTGAGAGGAATTTAATTTGGGACTTGTCTCAAATTAAAGGAGAAATAAAATGAAAAATGAACTGATGGTAGTTTGGACGACTGACAACAAAGAAACGATACACAATATGGTTTTTCTCTACACTCTAAATGCAAAACTAAAAGGTTGGTTTGATGAGGTCACGCTCCTCATTTGGGGTGCATCGCAAAAAATTTTAAGTGAAGATAAAGAGATTCAAGCAAAAATAAAAGAGATGAGTGACGTAGGAGTCAAAGTGCAAGCCTGTCAAAAATGCAGTGAAAATCTGGAGATCAAAGATGCTCTGCAAAGTTGCGGAGTAGAGGTTTTTTATACCGGTGTGCTGTTAAGTGATTGGCTAAAATCAGGTAAGCCGATCTTGACATTTTAATCATTACATAGGAGTATTTATGGGTATATCTGAGTTGATGCAGGGGACTGAAGATTTTAAAAAACAAAGTTTTAAAAAACATAAAGAGAGATATATAGACTTGGTAAAAAAAGGACAAAGTCCCAAAGCTCTTTTTATCGGATGTTGTGATTCAAGAGTAGTACCTAGTTTGATAACAAATTCAAATCCGGGAGATCTTTTTGTTGTCAGAAATATAGGCAATTTTATTCCTCCTTTTAAGCCTGATGTCGATTTTCACGGAACGGCTGCTGCTATAGAGTATGCGGTTTCGATGCTGGGAGTAACAGACATCATAGTATGCGGGCACTCTCATTGTGGAGCTATTGAAGGAGTTTATCAAAGAGACAAGATAGATCCTGATTCTATGATCCATGTAAAAAAATGGCTGGAACTTGGAGAAAAAGCTAAAAAAGTGATTGAAAATATCGACAAAGTAGAAGAGTTTAGTCCAAGGCAAAAGTTAGAGATGACTGAACAAATTTCTGTTGTTTTTTCTTTACAAAATCTTCTCTCTTATCCAACTGTCCTTGAAAAAGTAAATGCCGGAACCTTATCTATAAGAGGATGGTATTATCGCATCGAAAGCGGTGAGATAGAATTTTACGATGATGATAAAATGGAATTTCTACCGATAGGTGAGACCACAACTCAAGAATAGAGATTTTTATATCAATGTGACATATCCGCATGACCAAACAATATCGGTTCTTGCGGATCTTTAAGAAGTTTTTGCAAGATAGATTTTGCTCTCTTTTTTGTCTCGTCGTCAAAGTAGATCATCATATTTCTTGAAAAAATATAATCAAACTTTCTTAGATTGTTAAAGCCTACATCAAATATATTGACTCGTCTAAAAGACACTTGTCTTTTGACAATATCTTTAAGTATATATTTGTCTTCTGTGAGGGTAAAATATTTGTTAATGAGGCTTTGATCTACACGATGTAGACTTCTTTTACTGTAGATTGCTTCCCTCGCCTTTGTGATGACCTTGTCGCTTATGTCAATACCGACTATATGAAAAGTATCTGCGCTAAAACCTTCTTCTAAAAGCAATATAGCTATAGAGTAGGGTTCTTCTCCAGATGAGCTTGGCGCGCAAAGGATCTCTATCTTGGATTTTATGTTTTTAGCTTTCTTTATCACTTCTTGGATCTGTTTTAGCTCTCTGAAAAAGTATGTTTCGTTAACTGCAAACGTATCTATTAATTCTTGTTTTATTGATTCGTTATTTTTAACTTTTGCTAGACATTCATCAAAATTGTGAATATTATGGCTTCTGCAAAAAATAATGAGCTTATTTTTGACTATTTCTTTTTTGTTTGAAAAATCTATTCCGGTATCTTCTCTGAAATACTTTATAAAGTTATCTATATTGGTAAAATTTTCTACAGGTTGTACTTTTAGAGTAATAACCTCTTTCTTCTTTTTTTTAAATATGTTAAACATCTAAAACCTATTTATCGCTTCGCAAATCTCATCGATACTTGCTTGTTTCATCTTAGGATTTAGTTCAATCGCCGCTTTTGGCATACCGTATACTATGGAACTTTTTTCGTCTTCAGCTATACAGATGGCATTTGAATTATATAGGTTTAAAGCTCCGCAGGCTCCATCATTTCCTATACCTGTTAGGATGATACACATGACATGAATTTTTTTTGATATCTCCATTGCCGAATTCAAAAGTAGATCGATATTTGGATTATAATTAAATTCTCCATTATTTTGCAGAAAATATAAAGAAGAGAGCTGAGTTTTGATTTCCGTACTTTGCGAAAGTAGGTATATTTTTTTATTTTCTATAGTAAGTCCGTCTTTGGCTTGTACCACATCCAAAGGGGCATTGTTGTGCAAATAATCCATAAAGCTCGATATATAAGTGTGTTCCATATGTTGAGCTATGACCATTGCACCATCAAAATCTTCTCTTAAAGATCTTATGATTTTATGTATTTGCCCGGGTCCGCCTGTTGATGCACCTATTAAGATCAATTTATTTATATTCAAAATTTACTCTTTATCTAATATTTTAAAATTATATAATAAAATATTAAAAAAAAGGAATAAAGATGATAAAAAATATTAGTCAATATAAATTCACGGATCTTGAAGCAGGTAAAGGCGGTTCTATGAGTGTTTTGATAGGAAACGACAAAGCACCCAATTTTGCTATGAGAAAGTTCATCATAAAGCAAGGCGGTTCTATGCCCTTACACACAAATAGTGTTGAGCATGAGCAGTATGTGCTTGGGGGCAGTGCAAAAGTGGTGATAGGAGATAAAGAAACAATCGCTACCAAAGATGACGTATTGTTTATACCCGCAGGTACAGCACACTCTTATGAAGTGATCGGAGATGAAGATTATGAATTTTTATGTTTAGTGCCAAACGTGCAAGATGAAATAAAAATCCTTTCATGAACCAGATCATTCTCATCACCGGCTGTTCTTCCGGCATAGGCTATTTTTGTGCAAAAGAGTTACAAAGAGTAGGACATATCGTTTATGCTACGGTCAGAGACGAAGCAGACGTGCAAAGGCTGAAAAGTGAAGGGTTGATGAGTTTTAAGCTTGATGTTACAAAAGAAGAAGATATAAAAAGTGCTATCAATTTTTTAGAGATAAAGCATCAAAGACTCGATATACTCTTCAATAATGCAGGATATGGACAGCCAGGGGCTTTGGAAGATTTGAGCGTAGAAGCACTCAAAGAACAGTTTGAAACCAATGTCTTTGGTAATTTTGCTCTGACAATAGAGGCTTTGCGATTACTTAGAAGATCTAAAAGTCCAAAGATCGTACAAAACAGTTCAGTACTTGGATTTATCTCTCTAAAATACCGAGGAGCGTATAATGCAAGTAAGTATGCAATAGAAGGTTTAAGCGACACGTTAAGGCTTGAACTGGCACCTTTTGGTATTAAGGTGTGCTTGATCGAACCCGGTCCTATACGGAGCGCTTTTAGAAAAAATGCCTATGAAAAATTTAAAAAGCATATAAGAGTTGATGGAAGTTTTTATGAGAAAGAGTATACAAAAGCCATAAAAAGATTTGAATCAAGCGATGATGATATATTTACCTTAGGCGAAGATGCCGTGTATAAAGTATTGGAGAAAATAATCAGATCAAAAGATCCGAAACCCCGTTACAGAGTGACGATTCCTACGACTTTATTTTGGTTCTTAAAAAGGATTTTGAGTACAAAAATATTAGATAAGGTGTTAAAAAGTGTTTGAAAATATAAAAACTCCCAGTTATGTATGTTTTGAAGAACTGCTAGAAAAAAATTTAAAGACGCTCGCGTATGTAAAAGAAAGGAGCGGTGCCAAAATACTGTTGGCACTCAAAGGTTTTTCCTTTTATCATTTAGAACCGCTTGTATCAAAATATCTGGATGGATGCTGTGCGAGCGGGCTGTGGGAAGCAAAATTATCGCACAATGAATTTAGAGGGGAAACCCACACATATTCACCTGCTTTTAAAGAAGATGAGATCGATGAGATATTGGACTTTTCTCATCATGTAGTTTTCAACTCATTTGCACAGTGGGAAAAATACAAAGAAAAAGCCATCAACAAAACATCTTGCGGATTAAGAGTCAATCCGGAAGTCTCTTGTGCACCGGTTGAGTTATATAACCCTTGCGGATTGCACAGTAGATTCGGTGTGACTGTAAAAGAGTTTAAAGAAGAGCTTCTAGATGGTTTGGAAGGATTGCATTTTCACGCGCTTTGTGAGCAGGGTGCCGATGAATTGGAAATAGTCCTTAGGGCATTTGAAGAGAAATTCGGCAAGTATATATCAAAGATGAAATGGATAAACTTTGGAGGCGGGCATCATATAACAAAAGCCGGATATGACATAGAAAAGTTGATAAGATTGGTTTGCGAATTTAAAGCAAGATATAATGTTGATGTTTATCTTGAACCTGGTGAAGCAGTTGGATGGGAAGTCGGTGTTTTGGTTGCTAGTGTGCAAGATATTATATATAACAATATGCAAGTAGCTATTTTGGATGCCTCCGCAGAAGCTCATATGCCAGACACTCTAGCCATGCCTTATCGCGCAGAGGTTCGAGGAGCAGGAATCGCTGGGGAGAAAAAATATACTTATAAACTCACAGGAAATAGTTGTTTGTCAGGTGATATTATGGGCGATTACTCTTTTGACGAACCTTTAAAAATAGGAGATAAGATCATATTTGAGGATCAAATACATTATACGATAGTGAAAAATACAACTTTCAACGGGATAAAACTACCAAGTCTTGCCGTGATTAAAAAAGATGGAGAGTTTCAAGTAGTCAAAGAGTTTAAATATGAGGATTATAGAAACAGAAATTAGTATGTGAGAAATTCTCACATACTATAAAGAAAGACTAAAAATCGTATCTCATTGAAAATGCTACAGATGTTTCAGTATGTTCTACTTTCAAAGCTCCAATTGTTGTTGCAGTAGTTACAGTGACTTTTGGAGCGTATAAGATATCAAAATCTACAGATAGATTTTTACTTATTTTTGTACCTGCTCCTATACTGTAATGATTCTCTGCCGTTGCCGGAAACATAAGATAATTAAAAAGATTCATCGCCGTATTAACAGCATTTGTTCCTGCAAGATTAGGTATTGGATTTTTTGCATGATTGTATCCGATACCATACCAGGTACCGTCTTTTTCATATTTTGCACCTATCGCATAGACATCTTGATCTTTCCAGCCAAAATCTTTATATCCTTTTGCACTTCCCCATTTGATTTTTTTATAATCAGTTGAAATATTGAAAGGACCATAATTATAAGATAGGCCCACTCCGTATTCAGCCGGTTGTTCCAGATCATCTGCAAATGCACCTGGGAAAACTCCAAGAGTGACAAATGGAGCAGATGCAACACTTAGTGTATGTTTATATGTCATAGAAATTTTTGATTTGTAGACAAGTCCCAGTTTGAGATCTTTTGTGATGTCATATGCAGCACCTAATTCATAACCCAGTCCGAAATTGTCGCTTGAGCCTTCTCCGACTTGATTGATACCGCCCATACCATGCATGTTGTAAGCGATATCAAGTGATCCATACTGCATAACAGGCGCAAATCCAAAAGAAAATTTATCTTTGTGATAAGAAAGTGCCGGAGCAAATTTCATTAAAAGAAGATTGGTTCTCGCATCCATCAATGAAGGGTTACCTCTGTAGTCGACACCCATACCGGCAGATCCGAACATACCGATACCAAAAGTCCAATTGTCATTGATCTGTTGAGACAATGATACCTCAGGGATGACATTTTTGTCTGCAGAGCTTTTGACTCCATTTGCTTTTACATCAGGCATAAATAAAGTTGCTCCGAAATTGATCTCGGTACCTTTACTTTGCGAGATTAAAGCGGGGTTTGAGAGAACATTCTCTGCCCCAAAGAAAGCTGCTATACCAACTCCACCCATAGCTCTGGATTTTGCTCCTAGACCTATAAGGTTATCACCATTGGTTGCCAGCAAGAGAGATGCGCTTAACGCTAATAAAACGACTTTTTTCACTATTGCTCCTTATAAAATTTATTTATTATACAATTTTATAAAAATATTTCAAGTATTTTTTTCGTCAATTTCGTCACCTTGCCGGCTATATAATATTTATGATTTAGCCTCTGCTTCGATTTCTAGGTCTTCTGCTGCTTGAAGAATTTCTACTGCTAGAATCTCTGTTTCTGCTTCTGTTACTATTTCTCCCTCTATCTCTGTCACGACCATTTCTATTGCTTCTTTCTTCTATTCTTTTTATAATATTTGATAATGACTTATGATCGAAGCCAATCTTGTTTGGACCTTGCAAAGAATTTTTGTTTAAAAGCATAGATATTAGTTTTAGTGAAATTTTGCTTAGATTTATATCGTCACCTAAAATGTCTAAAATCTTTTGTGCATTTTCATTTAATTCTGCTTTTTCTATCTCTTGTGCAAATTTATCTAATTGTGATTCTTTTACGTCACTTAAAGTTGGTACCATTTTAAATTGTATATTTGTACCGACTTTTTTTGCGATTCTTTGCATGCTGTGATATTCCATAGGAGTTACCAAAGTGATCGCAGTACCTTTTTTACCTGCTCTTCCCGTTCTACCTATCCTGTGTACATAACTTTCAGGGTCAAATGGCATATGAAAGTTAAACACATGTGAAATATCGGCTACGTTTAAACCGCGAGCTGCAACATCCGTTGCTACAAGTATCTCGATCTGAGAAGCTCTAAAAGCTTTTATAACAGTTTCTCTTTGGTTTTGTTCCATATCCCCATGTAATCCTTTTGCAGGATATCCGATTGCCATAAGTTGTGTAGAAACTCTATCCACTTCTTTTTTTGTTCTACAAAATACTATAGATTTAGTTGGTTCTAATGAGTCCAAAAGTCTCACAAGAGCGTTGTCTCTCTCTTGTTCTTCAATCACGTAGTAAAGCTGATCTATATCTTCATTGGTTGTATGTTCTTTTGGAGTTATACTGACAAATTTTGGATCTTTTAGTGTTTTTTTAGCGAGTCTTTTGATAGGATCCGGCATAGTTGCAGAAAAGAGTAAAGTCTGTCTCTCTGCAGGTAAAAATTTCAAGATATTTTCTATGTCTTCCAAAAAGCCCATGTCTAGCATCTCATCTGCCTCATCTAGTACGACTATTGAAGGAGCGAAGTTTCTTAGCTTATCATTTTTCAGAAGATCTAGCATCCTGCCCGGTGTTGCTACGACAACGCTTGCACCTCTATCTATCAAAGATAGTTGTCTTGCGTATGAGCTGCCTCCGTAAATCGTTACTGTTTTTATATTTCTATATTTTCCTAATAAAAAAAGTTCATCACTGACTTGAGTTGCGAGTTCTCTTGTCGGAGTTATTACTAGTATCTGTACTCTATTTTCTTCAGGGTTTATCATACTCATAGTAGATAGACCGAATGCTGCTGTTTTACCTGTTCCTGTTTGTGCTTGAGCTACGATGTCATTTCCTGACATAATAAGCGGTATAGCCATCTCTTGTACGGGACTCGGTTCTCTAAAACCTGCATCTACTACAGCTTTTAAGATATTTGGGTCCAAGTTAAATTCTTCGAAGGTTGTTGCCATTTTGTTTCCTATTTGAAAAAATCTTATTTTTTCATGTGTTTTATTTTTCAAAACTATATTAAAGAATATATTTGTAAAGCAATACTTTACTACATAAAAATTTTGAGTTATTTTGTGTTTTGTTAACCCGGTAAACTAGTATGCAAAAACCTACATACTCGCTCGGTATTAACCAAATCTCGGCAGGTTTTGAAGAAGTTCCATAAGAAGTTCTGAATTGGCAAGCATTTTACTTAATTTTTACTTAAAAGGAGCTGTAGAAGGAGAATATAGTATTTTTACTGTCTGAAATATTTTCTGCTATAGACAACAAACATGAAAATAAAAAATAAAATAGCGGCAAATATAAATATCGTAGTATTCCATCCCAGATTTTGATAGATCATAGCAGGTACTATTGAGCCAAGAGAACCACCTATATAATAAAAGGTCAAATACATGCCGGAAGTGATAGATCTTTTGTCTGCACGTATGGAGTTTGCCAAACCTGAAGAGATAGAGTGTATAGTAAACATTCCCACACAAAATATAAATAAGAGTAAAAATATAACAGTAGTGTTTCTAGTAGCAAAAAATATAACGATAACATTAAAAAATAAAGTAGCCGCGATAATAGTTCTTATTTCTGTTTTAAAAAACTTTACGATTTTATGAGAAAACAAAGAGACTACTATACCTGTACTATATCCAAGGTACATTAGACCTATTTGAGCTTCTGTGCTGTTTGGATTTATCTCTTTAATCCTAAAAGGTAAAATATTTAAAAGACCTCCAAATACAAAAAATATAGTAAACATCAACAGATAAACGGTTGTAAATCTTCGGTCTTTCAGGATTGAGATGACATCTGATATGTTGGCTCTAACAAGTTTAGCTTCACCGCTATAGCTGATCTTATGCACAAAATAAAGCGCAAATAACAGCTCCACGGAGAGTGATATAAAAACGATTCTCCATCCAAAATTTGTTGCTATGAAACCTGATGCTACTCTTCCTATGATACCTCCAAAAACAGTCGAAGCGACATAAACTGACATATTAAATTTTACATTTTCTTTATCTAAGTTTGCCAAGATGCTCATGACAGAAGTCAGAATAGCAGGTATTACTAAACCCTCGATTATTCTTATAGCCAGAAATGTTTCATAATTATTGCTTAACCCTAGAAATATGTTTGTGACAAAAAGTATAGTAGTAGCAAGTTGGAGCATCTTTTTTGCCGAAAAACTCTCTAAAATATATCCATATATGATAGGAGCAATCGCCAATGAAAAGAGCATGACGGCTGTAAATGCGGATGCTTTTACGACATCAACTTTAAATACTTTTGCAAGAAGAGGCTGAAGAGGCTGTGTTGCGTACATGACGGAAAGAGAGATAGTTATAATATAAACTAAAATTGCCAATTCTCTCTTTTTCATTTTTACTCTTAGCGCTTAGGATGTGAAGGCATAAACGGCGGTTTAGCAAACCATATCAATAAAATAAGTCCGCCAAATGCATAGCTTGAGAGTAATAAAATATCATCATTTGACCTAGTCATTGCTTGCTGCGTTATAAGATGATCTATGATCGGCAATGCCGGGACAGAAGCATGTTTTATAGCAGTGAGTGCAGTCTGTGTAGTATGTGAGAACATATTTATCTGTTCTGAAAGGATAGCATGGTGATATTTGCCCCATCTCTCCCAAAACGTAACGGCTATGGAAGTTCCAAGACCACCACCTAAAATTCTCAAGAAATTTACGAGTCCCATGGCAGATGCGGTGTGTGCTTGATCAAGTTCTGACAATATGATAGCGGTCAAAGGTACAAAATACATACTCATAGCCGCTCCCATAAGAAGTCTAGGTACCGATGCATGGAAAAGATCTATCTCTGTCGTAAAGTTTGACATCCAATAATAACTTATCCCAAAAAGTATAAAGCTGATAGTCACAAGCACCCTCAAGTTAAGGCGATGCATATTGCTTCCGACTATAGGAGAAAATAAAAAAGCAAAAATTCCGACTGTTGCTGAGGCAAAACCTGCCCAGAAAGCAGTGTACCCAAGCTGTGTTTGAAGCCACAACGGAAAAACTACTCCTCCTCCCAAAAAGATAGTGTATCCCAGACTTAGAGATATGGCGCCTATTGTAAAGTTTCTGCTTTTGAATAACATAAGATCTATGACAGGATGTTTGTCAAAAAGTTCCCAAACGATAAAAAAGGATATGGAAATGACGGTTATGACGCAAAGTATTATGATTGTCGGAGATGAGAACCAGTCAAGCTCATTGCCTTTATCGAGCATGATCTGCAGACAGCCTACACCTACTATAAGAAGTCCTAGCCCAATATAATCTATAGGGAATTTAGCTATTTTTGTTTCTCTGTCTTTTAGCATCTGCCAGACTATAAATGCACTTAGCAACCCTATAGGTACATTGATATAAAAAATCCAAGGCCAGGTAAAATTGTCGGTTATATATCCACCCAAAAGCGGACCTGCGATCGGTCCTAAAGTTGCCGTCATAGACCAAAAAGCAAGAGCCAAACCTTTTTTATGTGCAGGGTAATTTGACAACAATAAACTTTGAGACAGAGGCATCATAGGAGCTGCGACTGCACCTTGAAGAACTCTTCCGAATATGAGCAGCTGATAATTTGGAGCCATTCCGCATAACATAGAGGTGAGGGAGAACAGTCCTGTTGAAAATACAAAAAGTCTCACTTCTCCAAAACGTTTTGCCAACCAACCGGTAAGGGGCATGGCTATTGCATTTGATACCGCAAAGGCTGTGATAACCCAAGTACCCTTGGTAGGAGTAACTCCTAGATCTCCTGCTATCGTTGGTATCGAGACATTTGCAATAGTCGTATCAAGCACCTGCATAAATGTAGCAAGTGCTAAAAATAGTGTTAAGACTGCAAGAAGCGGTATCGGGAACTGTTCGTATTTATTCACAAATTTTGCTTAATAATTTTATTTACTATCACATTGGATTCTTTTATAGAATCTTGATAAAGTCTCGATGAAGAATTATGTGAGTTACTTGATGTCGTACTATAAATTGCACCTTTTTGATTGTGAACATCAACTGTAACCTGCATTGAATTTCCTACATGAAGAGGATGTTTTGCCAACTCTTTCGGATCTAGTTTTATACGAACCGGAATCCTCTGTACGATCTTGATCCAATTGCCGGTAGCATTTTGTGCAGGAATAAGTGAAAAGACTGCTCCTGTACCTGGATTTATACCCTCGACCTTGCCATGATATTCCACTTTCTCACCGTATAGATCGGAGTATAGTTTGACACTTTGACCTATCCTTATATGGTTCAATTGAGTTTCTTTAAAGTTAGCATCTACCCAAAATCCATTTGTGGGAACTATTGCAAACAGTGTTGATGATACGCCGACATACTCTCCATCACTCAGTCTTTTTTGAGCTATGATCCCACTAGTTGGGGCCATTATATTACTTCTTTTAAGATTTAAATAACTTCGCTCGACTTCAACAGCTGCTTTTTTGATTTGTGGATCATCATATATATTGTCATTTTTCAAAATAGAGTTTAACTCTGCAACTTGTTTTTGTGCAATATCCAGATTTTGCGAAGCTTTGTCATAAGCATATTTGAAATCTTGATACATTTCATCGGAAATCGCATGAGATTTTTTGAGATATTCTTTCCTTCTCAAATCATCGGTTGCTTTTTGCAAATTGATCTTTGCCAGCTTTAACGAAGAGAGAGCCGATTCTTTTTGTTTATAAAGTTTACTGATATCTCTTACCGTATTTGCAAGATTTGTCTTTGCCTGTTCAAATGTCAAGTTTAGATCTCTATCGTCAAGCCTTGCCAGCAATTGTCCTCGTTTGACATATTGAGTTTCATTTACGTATACTTTGTCCACAATACCGCTGATCTGAGGTGTTACATATACTATGTTTTGTTTGGCATAAGCATTGTCGGTCGATTCATAAAATTGTGCGTATAGATAGTAATATATGCTATATCCTATACCTGCTGAGATAAAAAATAAAGCTAAGAATATTAAGATATTATTTCTTTTTTTGTTGTTTTTGATTTCTTTTTCAGACAATTTAAATCCTTGTATATTGTTAGCATTGCTAACTAAATTAAAACTGGATTTTAGCATTATTTATGTAAAATATTGTTTAAGAAAAATTGGAGAATGCAAAATGAAAGAAGAATTTGGTCAATTGATGGGCGATACTGCTAGATTATGGAAGATGTCTTTAAGTGAAAGACTGAAGCCTTTAGGGTTGAGTTATGCAAAATGGTCAGCTATGTTGTTACTTAGTCGCCATAAAGACGGAATTGTTCAAAATGAATTAGCTAAATTTCTCTCAATAGAAAATTCTACACTTGCAAGATTGTTAAATACTTTAGAAGAAGACGGATGGATCGAGAGAATGGAGCATCCTACCGACAAAAGGGCAAAAATAGTGCATTTTACAAAAAACGGGCAGGAAAAATTTGAAGATTCAAAAATCGTTTTAAATAATTTACGAAAAGAGATATTATCAGGAGTAAGTGATGATATGTTGAGAGCTAATATAAAAGCTCTCAAGATAATATTTAAAAATTTAACTAATCTATAAAACTCTTATCAAGTTCTAAATTCTGATAATTTGTTCTTGAGTGTTTCTGTCATATCATTCATATGTTCTGCTGCACTCGCTATCTCTTCTATGCTTCTTGTATTTTTCGTTGAGATCTTATTTACTTCTTCTATATTTCCTATGATCTCTTTGATGCTGTTGCCGCTTTGAATATATTTATCGACACTGTTTTCAGCCATGTTATTTGCTTTTACCATAACATCAGACAGGTCATTGATCTTCTTTTCTACACCAAAAGCAGTCTGACTAAGCTCTTCTACATTTTTTGAATTTAGTGTCATCTGGTGACTAGATTCTGTTATAGCCTGAACTATGACATTGATGGTAGCATTTATTTCTGATAATGATTTTTGTGTTCTCTCTGCCAGTTTTCTTACTTCATCGGCAACTACGGCAAAGCCTCTACCGTGTTCACCTGCACGAGCTGCTTCAATGGCTGCATTTAGCGCTAGAAGATTTGTTTGCTCGGCTATATCGCTAATCACGCTTAAAACTTGTTTTACCTGTTCTGCATCAGTGCTTAATTGTTGAATTTTCTCTGCCATTTCTATCTCTAGTGCAGCACTGTCTTGGATGTCTTTAGTGAGTTTCAAGATGGCTTCGCTTGCACCGCCTAGAGAAGTATTGGCATTTTCCAAATCTTCTTTTGCTACTTTCGCTTCTTCTATACTTTCTGACATATCTTTATAGATAAGGCTTGCTTTTTCAGTAGTGGTATTTACAAGTTTTGTTGAATTTTCTACTAGTTTTCCGACTTCTAAAGATGTATTTGAGAGCTCATTGGATATAGATGAATTTTCAGCTGAGAGAGATTTTGCATTTTCTGTCATGACTCTTACTTTTTCTATAAAGTTATTTATCTCTTTGCTGGCTATTGATATCTCATCATTGCCTTTGATTTTTAATTTTTTTGTTAGATCTCCATCGCCGCTTGCTAAGTCTTTAGTGGTTTCTGCTAATTCAAATAGAGGTTTTGACAGGATGAATTTTAGCAAGAAATAAATAACGATAGATCCAAAAATTGCACAGATAATAATTATAGAGATGAAGACATACATATTATGCAAAAATGATTCTTGTGCATTTGCATCAACTTTTTTCATCTTTGCGTCAATACCATCTATGTATTCTCCTGTACCGATCGCCCAGCCGTAAGGTTTGAAATCTTTTGTATAGCTAAGTTTTGGATAAGGAGTTCCTCCTTTTTCTTTAGGAAAATAATATGTAACGAATCCTCCGCCGTTTTGTGCAGCTTTTATTAATTCTTTAACGATCTGTGTACCATGTGAATCTTCAAGGTTGATATAATTTTTTCCTTCAGTTGCCGGTAATTTATTGTGAAAAACTCTATCTCCGTTATGCGCATAGGCAAAAAAGTATCCTACTCCGTTGTCAAAAGTGATACCTCTTAGTGCATCTTTGATATTCTTTTTGATCTCTTCATCTTTGACTCCGGCTTTTGTTTCTTTATCATAAATAGTCTGAGCTGTACTTATGGCTATATCTATCTCGGTTTTAACCTTTTCTCGCGTTTGTTTATGTATCTGTGCTTCAAAATTATGGCTGAATGTTCTTGTGTCTCTATAACTGAAGTACGCAGAAATAGCGACTATAGATGAAGCTGTTAGTGTTAAAAATAATAAAACAACAAGTAACGTTTTGGTAGCTAATTTCATAGAATTATCCTTTTAGCATCTGGAGAGAATATAAATTTTAAATCGTATAATACTTTTATTAGTATTTAAAAAGACTTAATAAATTATCATAATTATTACAACATATCAATATATCTTGATATGTTGTAATAATTATGATATACTGCTAAAAATTTTTCAAAAGAAGGCAAGTATATGGATATATTTTTAAAAACTGCCGGTGCGATAAATGACGAAACCAGAGTACAAATTCTTAGATTTATAGACGTTTACGGTGAAGTATGCGTATGTGACATAGAAAGTTCCTTTGATATGATCCAATCTCGTATTTCCAGACATCTGAAAATTCTAAAAGATGCAGGTTTTTTGAGAGTTGAACGTAGAGGGAGATGGGCGTATTACAGTATAAGAAAACCACTAGATGCTTTTAGGCAAGCTATCTTAGAAGAGATAAGCTACTTAGAATTAAATATTCCAAAACTTAATAATGTGTGTGTTGTAGATGATACTGGCAAGTAGTCTGTTTTTAATAACACTTATTTTTGTGATATGGCAACCTCGTGGCTTGCAGATAGGAACTACTGCCATCATTGGGGCAATAGTCGCTTTGGTTTTGGGCGTTGTAAGTTTTAATGATATAGCGATAGTCACAGGAATAGTTTGGGATGCCACATTGGCTTTTGTCGGGATTATCATACTGTCGATGGTCCTTGATGAGATAGGTTTTTTTGAATGGTGTGCTATAAAGATGGCAAAACTGTCAAAGGGCAACGGACATCTTATGTTTGTTTATTCTCTGGCTCTTGGTTCATTTGTATCTGCTTTGTTTGCAAATGATGGTGCGGCATTGATCTTGACGCCTATTTTGTTGGCAAAGATGAGAATCCTCAAGTTAGATGCAAAGACGATTTTAGCTTTTATCTTGGCGGGTGGATTTATAAGTGACAGTGCATCCCTGCCTTTTGTATTTTCAAATTTGACAAATATCGTAACGGCAAATTACTTTCATATAGGATTTTTAGAGTACCTACAACATATGATCTTCCCATATTTTATCAGCACGATTGTTTCTATTGCGGTACTTTGGATTATCTTACGCAAAGATATACCAAAGAGCGTAGATATAAGTTTGTTGAAAAATGAAGATGACGTACTAAAAAATAAAACATTGTTTAAATTTAGCTGGTTCTTCCTGAGCTTATTGTTGATCGGGTATTTTATAGGGGATCATTTTCATCTTCCGATCAGTCTTTTTGCGCTAGGAGGCGGCTTGGTCTTCCTGGCAATAGCCAGTTATACAAAAAGCGCAAAAGCATGGCTTACTATAAAAAATGCCCCTTGGCAGGTTGTATGGTTTAGCATAGGTCTTTATATCGTAGTCTACGGTTTGAAAAATGCAGGTTTGACGGATCATTTGGCAATCATTTTGCATGAACTTAGTAAAAAAGGTGACATTGTAGCTATCGTAGGAACAGGCTTTATATCTGCGTTTCTAAGTGCCATCATGAACAATATGCCAACGGTTATGATAATGGATATAGCTTTGCAGCACGTACAAAATCATGCCCTTGCTTATGCTAATATCATAGGCTGCAATCTAGGTCCGAAGATGACACCGTTTGGATCTTTGGCAACACTGCTCTGGCTTCATGTCTTGGCAAAAAAAGGGATAAAGATAGGATTTTGGCAGTATAGTAAATTTGGTCTTTTGGTCACACCTCCGGTGCTACTGATCGTACTATTGAGCTTAGTTTAAAGGAGACAATTAATGAAATATTCTACGCGAAGCGTTAGCTTTAGTGAGAGGAATTTAACTTGGGACGAGTTCCAAGATAAAGGAGATAGTTAAATGATAAAAAAAGTATTGGTTCTATGTACCGGAAATAGTTGCAGAAGTATCATTGCAGAAGCCCAAATAAACGCATTTTTAGATGGTGTTGAAGCAAAAAGTAGCGGCGTAAAGGCAAGCGGAAAAGTGAACCAATATGCGAAAAAAGTATTAGAAGAGCACGGTATTTGGAGAGATGAATACCGCTCGAAAGTTTTAGATGAAGTGTTTGATGAAGACTTCGACCTCGTGATTACGGTTTGCGATAATGCCAAAGAGACGTGTCCGATGTTTCCAAGAGCAGTGAAAAAGATACATGTTGGATTTGTAGATCCTGATGGTGAAGGGTACGAAGCATTTGAGAAGCTGTATAGCGAGATCGAAGCAGTATTACTGCCAAAAATTAAAGAGATATTGGAGTAAAGATGTGGAAAGAGACAGTTGATTTTCTAACAGTTGACATATTGGGTTTAAGCGGCAGAGTAAATGAAACGGTAAATTTCTTTATTTATGACACTATTAAGATTTGGTTTTTGCTTGTTGTGATCATATTTGTAGTTTCATATCTCAGAACGCATTTTAATACTGAGTATGTCAGAGCTCATTTGCAGGGAAAATCACAATTTTACGGCAATGTTCTGGCCGCTGTTTTTGGTATCATAACGCCATTTTGCAGTTGTAGTGCCATACCTCTTTTCTTAGGATTTATTCAAGCGAGAATTCCTCTTGGGGTGACTTTTAGTTTTCTCATCAGCTCTCCTATGAACAATGAGATAGCAATAGCGCTGTTGTTTGGTCTTTTTGGTTGGAAGATTACGGCTATTTATATAGGATTTGGTCTTCTTGTGGCAATTCTTGGAGGATTTTTCATAGGTCGCATGAATATGGAAAAATATATCTTACTTGATGTCAAACTGATGGAAGGTGAATTAGACGAAGTCAAGATAAAGTTGACCTTAAAACAAAGAGTAAAAGAAGCTTGGGATTATACGGTAGATATCTTCAAAAAGATCTATATCTATGTTATGATAGGTGTCGGTGTCGGAGCTTTCATCCACGGATACGTTCCTGCTGATTTTATAGCAAAATATGCAGGAGGAAGCAATCCTTACGCTGTATTGATCGCTGTTTTGATGGGTATACCTATGTATTCAAATGCAGCAGGCATTATGCCTTTGGTTCAAGTCTTGACCTCAAAAGGAATGCTCCTTGGCACGGCATTGTCCTTTATGATGGCAGTTACTGCTCTGAGTCTGCCTGAGGCCATGATATTGAAAAGAATATTACATATAAGACTAATAAGTCTGTTTTTCGGAATCGTTGGGCTTGGTATCATCGCCATAGGTTATATATTTAATGCAATTTTATAAATAAAGGAGTTAACGTGAAAATAGAAGTACTAGGAACAGGTTGTGCAAAATGCAAAACACTTGAGAAAATCGTAAAAGATGCGGTTGCACAGATCGGGGGATTTCACAGTGTGGAAAAAGTAGAAGATATTCAAAAGATCATGGATTATGGTGTTATGAATACGCCGGCTCTCGTGGTTGAGGGTGAAGTAAAATCAACCGGAAAAGTATTGAGCAAAGATGAAGTTATAGCTATATTGGAAAATTCTGCCAAGAGTTAATATTTGATAGATATTTTAGGTAAAATACTTCTCATATATAAGTAAAGGTCAAAGTTATGTCAGAACATCACCACCACGAAGTAAGCGGTAAAAATCTTTTTATAACCATAGTGTTAAACATAATCATTACTATCGCTCAAATAGTGGGAGGAATAGTGTCAGGCTCTTTGGCTTTGCTTAGTGATGCCTTGCATAATTTTAGTGACGTTATCGCACTTTTGTTGAGTTATACGGCAAATAAAATATCTAAAAAACCAAGAACAGAGACAAAGACTTTTGGATACAAAAGAGCTGAGATACTGGCTTCATTGTTCAATGCAACGGTCTTGATAGGAATTGGATTATATCTTGTTGTTGAAGCGATCAGTAAATTTATCAATCCTGTAGAAATTAAATCTTCTTGGGTTATCTTTCTGGCTATTTTGAGTATAGTTTTGAACTTTGTAAGTGTTATATTGATAAAAGAAGATTCTCACCACAATCTAAATATCAGATCAGCTTACCTTCATCTACTTAGTGATGTAGCGACTTCAGTCGCTGTTTTGATAGGCGGGCTTGTCATGATGTTTTGGCATATATATTGGATTGATTCTGCTATCACTCTTTTGATAGCATTTTATCTTATTTATATGTCTTACGATATCGTCAAACAAAGTGTTGAGATACTTATGCAGCACAGCCCTAGAGATTTGGATACAAATGCATTGAAAAATAAGTTAAAGAAAAACCCTCAGATCAAAGATATACATCATGTACACCTTTGGCAGTTGGATGACAAGAATGTGTTTATAGAAGCTCATGTGAGTTTGAATGAAAATTTGAATATTAGTGAATCAAATGATATTATGAGAGAACTTACGAAGATCGCTAAAAACGATTTTGGGATAAGTCATACTACTTGGCAGGTAGAGTATGAAAATTGCAATGACAATTAGACTATTTTTATAGATTCATTCTTTAGATGGATAATAAAATTATTTTGGTTGCCTTCTCTTTTGTATTCTAAGGACATATTGTGCAACTCTATGACATGCAAGGTTATGTATAGCCCAAAGCCTAGTCCACGCGAACTTTTTTGTTTTTCTCCATCTAAATGAAAAGGTTCTTTGTAATTTTGCAGTGGAAATTCTAGCTTTTTCCCGATATTTGATATGATTATTTTTGATTCATCATTTGTTATGGATACTTTTGAATCATCCGAATAGTTGATGCCGTTGTCCAATAAATTTTTTAGAGCCGTACCAAATAGTTCAAAATCTACATTTATTTTTACAGGAGTTAAGTTTTTTTCGACTTTGCTGACATCATGACTTAAAATATCGGCCGCAAAATCAAAAACATCTTCGAGTAAGTAAGGTTGTTTGTTGATCTTTAGTTCGTTTGCATTTAATTTCTCTATTCTTGAAAACTCTTCGAGAAGGGTTTCTTGTCGTAAAAATATGTTGTTTAGAGACTTTTTTAGATTTTCTTCATTTGCCAGTTCTGTGACAAATTTACCCTTGGTTATAGGAGTTTTTAGCTCATGCATAATATTTCGCAAGAACAGCTGTCTGGAGTCTCTTAGTTTTTTGATCTTCTTGACGGCATAGTCAAAGTCGTTTGACAATATTCCTATCTCATCTTTGTGTTCGCTTTTACACTCGATTTCATAATTTCCATTGGCAAATTGCTTGATCTTGCGTCTCAAACTATATAAAGGAAGAATATTTTTAATGATAGCAATATAAAGCAAAATAATAAGCAATATGAAGATCAAAGGATATATTACTGTAGCTAGAACCTCTTTTTTATACGGAGTAGAAAAAACGAGATCTTGAGAATCGCTTCTATCTAAAACAATATATATCTTTTTATCAAAAGGCACAGCACTTATACTAGAGCCGAGAGCCTGTCTCATCATCATATGAGGGCCCATCCTCTGGGTGTCAAAATATTGCTTTTGCTCTAGTATCTTATCTCTTAATCTAGGATCTTTCAAAATTACGAGACCTAGATTGTCCAGATTGTCAAAATTCAATTTTCTTGTCATCCTGTTAAAAGAGTAGTGAAGAGCGTATCTAGCGTAGCCTTCAACATTGTCCAGTTCTTTTTGTCTTTCATGTTTAACAAATAAAAATAATACGGTTCCTATGCCCATGAGAGCAAATATGAAGATTAGAGATATTTTTGTAATTATAGAGTTATACCATTTCAAATTTGTAACCTATACCCCATTCCTCTTATAGAGTGTATGTATTTTGGATGTTTTGAAGATTCTCCCAGTTTTTGTCTTATTCTGCTTATTAGTACGTCTAGACTTCTGCTTTCGTTTTCACTGTCAAGAGATAAAGAGTGATTTATCAGCTCAGTCCTTGTGATCGCACAATTTCTTCGCTCTATAAGATAGCTCAATACTTCATATTCAGCCTTTGTCAATTGTAATTTTTCACCCATGAAAGTTATAGTCATGGCATCCTTATCCAGATGAAAGATCTCTGCTTTTTCTTTCTCTTCAAAGTTTACTTTATATCTTCTTAGAACACTGATAATGCGTGCATATAACTCTTTTGGCTCATATGGCTTTGGCAGATAATCATCTGCTCCCAGCATCAGACCTATGATCTTGTCTTCTACATCGCTTCTAGCCGATGAGATGATTATAGGTATATTTGATGTTTGTCTGATCTCTTTGCAAATCTCCAAACCATCAAGTCCTGGCAATGATAAATCTAATATAACCAAGTCAAATTTACCGATATTCAAAGCACTGATCCCAATAAACGGATCTTCATAATTTGTAACGTTTATATTGTATTTTGAGAGGAAAGCACATAATAAATCTGCTAGTTCAGTGTCATCTTCTATCATTAAAAGATTTGCTTTCAAACTCTGCCTCCTTATTTGGGTATGATTACAAATCATATCACGGAAATGTGAATGAGACCTTAATCAAACTTCATGTATTACTATTTTATTTTTGCCGCTGTTCTTTGCTTGGTACATAGCTTTATCCGAATACTTTAGGAGATCATGATAGTTTTTAGTATGATCTGGACTTATACTTACGCCTAGACTTGCATTTATACTGTATTTAGTATTTAGAAGCTTAAATGGCTGATTTAAGTTTTTCAATATCTTTTCACATATATGTTGTAAATTTTCGATATTTTGTATATCATCTAGTATTATCACAAACTCATCCCCTCCAAGACGAGCAACTACATCATTTTCACGAACGCTTAAGAGTAATTGCTGTGCCGTATGCACTAAAACAACATCTCCGGCATCATGTCCTAAAGTGTCATTTATATTTTTAAAATCATCCAGATCAACAAATACCAAAGCTACTTTTATATTGTTCTTTTCTACTCTATCCAGAGCATTTACTAGTTTGAATTTAAATAAAAATCTATTTGGAAGCTTCGTCAAGGTGTCATATTGGGCTAGTTTTGTCAATTTCCTCTCAAGTTTTTTTTGTTCGGCTATGTTCTGATAAATGGCAAAATAATTTACTATTTTGCCTTTGGCATCTTTAATACAGTTTATATTTATGAGCTCCGGTATCACGACACCTTCTTTTGTTGCTATTAATATCTCGCCTGAGTATTTATTTTCTTTTTTGAGGATTTGATATAAATTGTTATAAAAATCATTGCTCTGCTCAGGAGGTTTTAACAAGCTTGGATTTTTACCTATGACTTCTTTTTCACTATATCCCATATTTGTTTCAAAAGCTTTATTGGTAGCTATGATGTTAAAATTTTCATCCGTTATAAGGATTCCTTCTGTTGTGTTGTTAAATATCTTGGCATACATATTGATTTTGTCTAAATACATCTTTTCTTGCGTTATGTCTATCGCAAAACCACAGATAAATTGTTCATCGTTTCCTGCATCTATAGGAAATTTATATGCTTCAAAATATTTAGGTATGCCTTCTACATTCGGGATGAGCTCTTCATGCTCTTTTGATCCTTCATAAAAAGCCTTTCTATCGTTTTCCATAATGTTTTTAGCTATTTCTTTATCAAAGATATCAAGAGGTGTTTTATTTTTCCACTCTTTAAATCCTATATAGTTTTGGTAAAAGCTGTTTAGATAAACGTATCGGCTTTTTTTATCTTTGATGAAAGCAATTGCAGGGAGGTTATCCATAAAGGAAGCAAAGAGTCTTTGGCTTCTACTGTTGATTGCTTCTCTTTGTTTTCTATCACTTATGTCAAAGATCAAACCGGAAAATCTGACGGCTTTCTTGTTACTGTCAAATATGGCTTTTCCCGTGACACTTATCCATCTTGTCTCTCCGCTTATTTTTATTTCATGCTCTTCTGCGAATATATCTGATCTGCCTTCGAGGTGTCTGTTGATCGCTTGATTTATATTTGCCATATTTTTTGGATCAACCAAGTTTAACCAAAAATTTAAATTTTTAGGAGTTTCATCTCCTTTGTATCCCATGATCCTTTTCCATTGCGGGGAAACATAGAAATGATCCTTTTTGATATCCCAATCCCATACACCAAAAAGAGAGTTATCGACAGAGAGTTCATATCTTTGTTTGTTTTCCAATAAACTGTGTATTAACACTTGAAGAGTATTGACGTCTATTATGGATCTTATCGTTGCTATAACATCTTTGTTCTCATTGAAGATATTTGAAGAGTAGACCATGACTTGTCTTTTGATGTCATTGTCGTACATCAATTCCATCTTTTCTACTGGACGGAGGTAAGAATTTGATAAAGTTTCTATAGTCGGTTTTTTGTTGGTATTGAATTGTATGTCGAAAGCTTTGTTCGTATATATTGATTTTATATCTTTTTTTTCATAAAAAACAGGAAACGGCAAAAAATCCATGAAACTTTTGTATTCGACTTCGTCATGTAATCGTTTTTCTAAGCTTGCAATCTTTCCCCTCGCCTTGAGAAGCAAATAGACAAGGAGTAAAAATAGCGTGGCTAAGAGAGCCACTTGTATATTTTCATACTCCATCTTGAAACCTTTTTATAACAGGATGAAGTATATTATATCATCAATATATTAATAAAAACAAAGTTTTATTCTATTTCTTTTTCCATGACCTTATAAGGTGTGCCGTTAATGCCTGCAGCAAAATACTTCTGTCTTAGATCATCTATCTTTTTCACATTTGCATCACTGACTTTTTCATCTGTTTCTGAGTCAAAATACTTTCTGATCGTAGCAATTTTTTCTTTGTCTGTTTTTGCATTTTTTATGTATTTGTATATCAGGTAAGATTTTGCCAATGAGTTTCTGTCATGGACTGGTGTAAAGATCATCTTGACGTTGTATTTTGTAAGTTCGTTTTCTATATTGTCCAACTCTTTCTTGCAGAAGGGACATTCTGGGTCTGAGAAGATCACAAGAGTCTCTTTTTTTGGATCATGACCTATTGAGATTATGTTCTTTTTGTCTTCTTTTTTGTAGACTTCTGATATGTTCTTGTTTATCTGAACTCTTCTCATCTCGTCTTTTAAACTTACGTTTGTTTTGACATTGATCGCATCCGGGAAAATATACTCTCCATTGGTAAATATAGAAACACTTTGGCTGTCTTTACCGTCTGTTATATACAAAGATACAAAATCTAGATCTTTTGATATTTGTTTCCTTGAAGTTACTTTTATTTGTATATTCGCTATCGGGATTTGTGCTTTAAAGTGTTTTATAATCTCTTCATTTGTTGCACTGAAGGCAACACTTGCAATCAGTATGAAAGATAAGATCAAACTTTTTTTCATCTATTGGATCCTTGGGTTTATTTCTGCGCTATTTTACTCAAATTAATTAAATATTTTATTAATCTGTTTGTGATCGGTTAACACTTGTAACGTTTGAAGTGATATAATAATAAAGTAGCTTGGATTAAAGAATATTTTAAAGTTAGGAGGAAATAATGAATTATAGAATATTAACAATATCATTTGTACTTTTATCATTTGTCGGAGTATCTTTAAATGCTAGATCTTGGCAAGACAAATATGATGATAGAGGTCATCAAAACGTCAAAAAAGAAACTAAGCGCTATGAAATAAGAGAAAGATATGAAAATCGACATGAAAACCGAATAGAAACAAGACGCTATTATAATACCGTACCAAAGTATCATAAGCCGATACCGGCTGATCGTAGATGGGGCAGGGTGATCTATAGAAGGCCTGTTTCATCAATATTCTTTAGTTTTGGCGGGTTAGGGTATTACTATGACAATGGGATCTTTTATCGACCTTACAATGGAAACTTTATTATAGTCATGCCGCCAATTGGTGCTATCGTTCCTGTATTGCCTATAGGTTGTTCAGTAGTCAGTATTTATGGAAGAAACTATTATTATTATGACAATACATACTATGAATGGGCTCCCTCTTATAACGGTTATAGAGTAGTTGATCCAAGTGTACCCCAGAATATAATCATAGACCAGGGTCCTGTTATCAACAACTCGGTTCCGGTTGATAGTAAATATGCCCCCGGAAATATTTTTTACAAATTACCGGCAGGAGCGACACAAAGAATACTAAATGGAGTTTCATACTACTGGTTTGAGGGACACTATTTTTCCAAAACGGTAAAAGACGGTAGAGAGATATATATAGTCGTCAGTCCTCGTTGATATACATATACCAAGAGAGAACTCTTTGTAATTCACAAAGAGTTCTCTATGCCAGATATCTTCTGTTGTCTTGTTTCTTTACATCATCAAAATGGTCTAAATAATCAAGATAGGCCACCAAATACTTTCTACTTATCTCAAAATGTTTTTTGAAAGAAGCGATATCTATATAGCCTTCTTTTGTCATGATCTCTCTCATCTTTGCTACTATTTGACTGAGGGCCTTTGACTCTACAAATAGATTGTGCGCCAATCTCACTACTTTTCTAGCTCTTGTTAGACTTTTTAGAGCATTGTCTCCGATTTGCTTATCAATATCCAGATCGTCATAAATGTTATAAGGCGCGTCAGGAGTCAGTGCAGATTTGTCTAATATCTCAAATATTCGTTCTTCCATGAGCTTGCCGACATCTTTGATCTCAACAGCAGCATTTTTATATATTCCGTTCTCCAGCTTGAGAAATCCTTCATCGCATAGCTCTGAGAGTATGTCATGAAGCAAGGAGATACTTGCCCATTTTATTTTCAAAGATAATGAAGCAGGAGAAAGCAGGGCATATTGATTTTTCTCATATATCTTTTTTACGCTCTCTCTAAGCTCTGTTTTGATACCTATAGGGTAGATGACAAGACCTTTTTCATCTACAAAAACATCATCTAGGTCATTTGCTATCTCTATGGCCTCTTCATGATTTAGTCCAAACCTTTGGTTTGAGGATATCAAACCAAATCCTCTTTTATGTATGGAAGTAAGAAGCGAAAATGTACTCTTAAAATCATCATCTTTTAGAGAGTTCAACAACTCTATCTTAGTTTTCTTTTTTATAGGATCGTTGATAGGATTTAGCACACGTCCGCCGCCTATGGTTCGTCCACTGCTTGAGAGTATAAAAGGTTCGTTATGCACCAAAAACAGTTTTTGTTTAAAACAAAGAGTTGCAAAACCTTTCTCTATAGGTTCTACTCCTTCTAAAAGGAGTATCTTTGCTTCGACTTGTTTTGTCCCGACAAATATACTAAGAGAGGAGTCGTGTTTGATCTTGTGACCGGAGATACCCTCAACCCAGACGTCTATAGTATTGAACCCTTTGATGAAGCCTTTTTTGCAAAGAAGCGTACCGCGTTTCAGTGGTGATTTTGGACTGCCTTGCAGATTGATCGCCGTTCGCTGAGAGCTAAAGGCACTCTGCACATCTGTGTCATGTACTTGTAGATTCTTGATCTTAAATTCTTGATTCAGCTCCGGTGCGTAAATCTTGTCTCCGACTTTGATGCTACCGTCTAGCACGGTTCCCGTGACGACCTGACCGACTCCCGCGAGTGAAAACGATCGATCGATATAGTATCTAAAAAGCCCGTTGCTTTTTTTCTCCACAATCGGCAGTGAAAAGAGTGTGGTCTTTAGTTTTTCGATCGAGTCTTTGTCGTAGATACTGACACGTAGCAGATCAAATATCGCTAAATTTTTTAGTGTTTTGATGTAATCTCGAAGCTCTTTTTCTCTTTGTGAAAGTGTCTCTTCAGATGCCAAATCGTTCTTGGTGAGTGCTAGGATGATGTTCTTTACATGAAGCAGATTTAAGATCTCCAGATGCTCGATGGTCTGAGGCATCAGCCCTTCGTTAGCATCGACTACGACAAGAGCGGCATCAAAACCAAAAGCCCCTGCTATCATGTTCTTCAAAAGCTTCTCATGCCCCGGTACGTCGATGAACGCCACGTTTGTATCGTCATTTTGCAAATGCGAAAAACTCAGATCTATGGTGATCCCTCTGCGTTTTTCCTCTTCTAAACTATCCCCTCTAAATCCACTCAACGCCTCGATGAGTGCGGTTTTGCCATGATCGACATGACCCGCTGTTCCGACTATCGTGTATCTCATATCTTATTGTCTCTTTTCATAATCTATAAAGCTTATAATTGTTTTTTTCACCCCAATATCTCTTTTGTTTTTTCTATCAATTCATCATCCACTCTTGCTAGGATGCTTCTGAGATCTAGTAGGAATTTGTCGTTTTCGATCCTTCCTATGATGTGGTGTTTTCTGAACTTTTTCTCTAGTGCTTCGGCTTTACCTTTGATGTGTAGGGCTATGGTTGGAAACTCTCTATTTGGCAGGGTTCCGCCACCCATAACGGTGGTGCTTTCGATGATCTCGCACAAATCTTCGCCGATCTCTTTTTGCATCAAACTTGCTCGCTCCCTTAGTTCATCGGTGCTTGTGAAAAGCATATGAAGTGTCGGGATGTATTCAAACTCTTCTCTCAGATAGGCTTTGATAGTCTCTTCCAAAAGAGAGAGCGTGATCTTATCGACTCGCAGCATCCTTAAGAGTTGGTTGTTTTTGAGCTCTTCGATGAGCTCTTTTCTTCCGGCGATGATACCCGCTTGCACACTTCCAAAAAGCTTGTCTCCGCTGAAACTGATGAGCGAAGGGTTGGTTTTGAGTATTTCGGGCAAGGAGTGTTCCCTTTGCCCTAGATGATAAGGCAAATTCGGGATATAGCCGCTTCCAAGATCGTAATAATCCAGCAGATTGTTCTTTTCAGCCAAATCTCTGATGTCGGCATAAGAGGTGTCTTCGCTAAAACCTTCTATGGAGAAATTTGATTGATGTACTTTCATGAGCATCACGGTATTTTCGTTGATAGCATTTTCATAATCACTATATTTTGTTTTATTCGTAGCGCCCACTTCTCGCAAGATCGCACCGCTTTGGCTCATGACTTCGGGAATCCTAAAACTTCCGCCGATCTCGACCAGTTCGCCCCTTGAGACGATGACTTCTCTATCTCTTGCAAAGGTGTTCAAAATCAAAAATACGGCACTGGCGTTGTTATTCACGACCAAAACATCCTCGACACCCAAGAGGTTTATGAGATGCCTGCTGACATGTTCATACCGCTCACCGCGACAGCCTTTGTCCAGATCGTACTCTAAGTTTGAATAGTTGCAGATCAAAGGAAGCGCTCTTTTGACGAGTTCTTCGCTGATGAGACTTCTTCCCATGTTCGTATGTAAGATAACGCCGGTTGCGTTGATGAGCTGTTTGAGTGAGGGGGCAAAGATATCTTGGTACGTGTCTTTTATCTCGTCTAAGAGTAGGGATTCATCAAAATCTTGAATTTTCCCGTTTAATATACCGTGTCGCAAGGCTTCTATCTTCTCTTTTGCTATTTTTATCACTAAAGCTTCATTGAATCCGTCAAAGAGTGGATTTTGAGCAATTTTGTCGATTTTTGGGATTTCTCTTAGAAGATTATTCATATCTATCCTCGTTCGGGTTTGGTAGTTTGTTTTCATCAAAAAAATACTTTTTATTTTGTATCTTTACCAGTATCTCTTTCTCCGCTAACTGTCTAAATACTTTTATGACGGTAGGTTTGCTCACGTCTACGCGCGCCATGATATCGCCATAAGAGTAGTTAAACATATGCTCATCGTCTAGATTTCTGATTATAAATTTGATGAGTTCTATCTGTTTACCGTCACTAATGGCAGAGATGGTCTTGATCATGTTGTAAGATCGCTCTATCTCTTTTTGCTGCATCTTAGGCAAAAGCGTGTCATGTATGGAATTTAGCAGATCTTTTACATTGATAGGTTTTACGATGTAATCTTCTACTTTTAGTTTGATCGCATCGAGCAGGTATTCGGTGTCAGTGAACGCAGTCGTGAGGATCGCCGGGATCTCATAGCCGTGATCGTATTTGAGTGATCTTAGAAATTCTATGCCGTTTTCATATTTTAGATTGATGTCGGCTACGATTATGTCGATCTTGTTTGTTTTTATTATCTTGAGTGCTTCAGCACAAGTAGGAGCCGGAAATATCGCACCCACAAAATCTTCGAGTGCCGAGAAAGTGTGCTTTAATAGTTCAGGTTCGTCTTCCAGATAAACTAAATTAAAATTACCCAATAGATCAAGGTTTCTTTTTTGCATTCTATTCCTCTCCTTTTAACGGTAGTTCTACGCTGAATATTGCGCATTGAAAAAACTTTTTCTGCCCAAATCTATGTATGATGTTCTTGCAGTTGATCTTACCGTTCATATGTTTTTCAACCAATTGCTTGGACATGTAAAGACCGATTCCCGTACCGATACTTTTGTGTTTTGTCGTGAAATACGGGTCAAAAATCTTGGATATTATATCATCTTTTATACCGCCGCCATTGTCTATAACGCTTATGATTATGTTTTTTCTTGTTTGTTTTAAAATTATCAGTATCTTTTTTTCCTTCAAATCCTGTTGAGCTATGAGCGAGTCTTTTGAATTGCTTATGAGATTTAGTATTACATGGATCAGTTCGTTTTTAAAGCCGTACAGTTTTATAGAACCAGATATTTTGCTTGTTAACTCTATGTACTCTTTTTGTAATTGGTACTTTGAGAGATCTATGGCTTTTTGGATTGCTTCATTTACGTCAAATATCTGTTTGGTTCGATTAGGCATAAAGAAGTTTCTAAAATCCTCCAAAGTATCAGACATATTTTTTCCTATCTTTTGGGCATCTTCCACTCTGCTTTCTATAAATTCGGCATCTAGTTTTCCAGCCTGATATTTGCTTTGAAAACCTTGCACTATCATCATCAACGCTCCCAAAGGCTGTCTCCACTGATGCGCAATGTTCTGTAGGACTTCTCCCATCCTGGCAAGTCTTGCTTGTTGAAACATGATATTGTCTCTTTTTCTGCTATTCTCGACTTCTCTTTTTATTCTACTCTCTAGGGAACTGTTGAGAAGTCTTAATTCTTTTGTCTTTCGTAGTATATTTTCCTCAAGTGAATAGTGTAACTGCTTGAAGTTATTTATGATGAGAATAGATACGAGAATTACAAATGCAAAAGTAAAACCGATAAGCAGAGCAAGCATATATATGCTTGTTGTAAAAAGTCTGTCATTTGCTTCTTTTTTGGAGATGGCTCTTTGTAGATTATTTGTAATAAGGCTTGAGAGATAGATACTTATGGAGTTTGTTTCCAAGATAATATCATCGATCTTTTTCTCCAAGATCCCTTGTTTGTGTTTTTCTCTTAGAAAGTGTATCAACGCCCCTGTTTTCTCATCGATACTTTTGATTTTCTTCTCGATATTATCAATGATCCTGGATTGAAATTCGCTCTTTTTTAAGTCGTCATTTGATGGCAAAAAGAAATTTAGCCAATTGTTTGCAAACTCAGGCAATCCACCTATTTTTTTTTGGGATTGGAGTTTGTATTCGCTCCATTGTCTTTTGATGATTTGTGTTGCCAGAAGTATGACTTCGATACCCTCTTGATTGCTGATTTGATGATTTTTGACAGCACTCAGGGTCTCTTTGATATTGACTTGGTAGATATCTTTGATATCTTCTAGTTTTACTTGCGGAGCGGTATGTTTTTGGAAAAGAACCTCAAAATCATATTTGAGAGCAAATATAGAGATAAACATCAAAAATCCGATTATAAGAGTCCCGCCAAATATAGTGATTATTAAAATTTTAGTTTTACTTGAAAACGCTATTTTTTCTAATTTTTGATTTACGTGTTCTATAAAAGACTTCATTGTGTCTCACAAATTGTTTTAAATTTTTCGTCTTCAAATTTCAGTAGATATACGCTATTTAACAGTTGTGAATTTTTATAGTGTATCTTGATGTCACCTAAAGTTGTACTATTCAAACTTTTTATGTTCTCCAAAAATTTTTTTGCGCTTATATCGCCTTTGATTTTACTCAGTGCGTTGACAAGCACTTTAGCCGCCAAAAATGATTCAAATGAAGCAAAAGTAGGTGAATGATTTGGATAATAAATACTTAGGAGTCTTAAGTACTCTTGATCTTGCGGCGTGTTATTTGTATAGGTTGGAACGGTTTGAGAAAAGAGTAGATTTTTACCATTATTGTGTAACTCCTGGGTCAGTGCATTGGCATTTACAAAGGAGATAGGACAAAATATTGTATCTTTAAAGCTGTCGTCTTTTCTGGCTTTTCTTATAAATCTTGCCGTTGGCTTGTAGGCACCTACGAGTATGATAGCTTCAGGTTCTTTTGCTTTTATATCGTAGATAGCTTGTTTTATAAATAGTGTATTTCTTTTATATGTCCCTTCGCTGAGAAGATCCAAGCCTTTTTGTTTTAAAGCATTTAATAAAGCGATATATCCCTCTTTCCCATAATCATCATTTTGATAAAATATAGAAAATTTTGTAAACATCTTGTTTTTTACCAAATAATCTACAAGTGCATTGATCTCCTCTTGATAGGAACTTCTGAAATTTACAATGTTTTTTATGTTTGGATTTCTTAAAAAGGAAGCACCGGTATATGGTGCGATAAAAGGGATATTACTCTGCTCGATAATCGGCATAATCTTTTTTACTGTAGGAGTCCCTACAAAATCAAACAGTGCAAATACTTTATCTTTATTTATAAGTTTTTCTGTGTTTGACCAAGTGATTTCAGGTTCGTATTTGTCATCATAGTAGATGAACTTTATTTTCTTACCGTTGATGCCGCCTTTTTTATTGATATAGTGAAAGTAAGTGTTTGCTCCCACAACGATTTCTTCACCTAAATTTTGGTTGATGCCACTAAGTGGTAAGGAAGCACCCAGCTTGATTTCATGAGGTTCTTGTGTTTTAGCAATGAAAATGTATCCGATAAAACTGATCAATACAATAAAGAACAATAAAAAGGCTATATAACTTTTCTTTACCAAAATTACTTTCCTTTGGAAACGATGAAAATTATTATAGCTTAAAATTTTTTAAATAGCATTGATTCGAAAAGGATGATGATTATCTTTTTAAGGAGGTATTAATTCAAAAAGATTTACAATTTAGTCAATAAACTTTGACCAAAGGCGATAAGAAAAATGCAAAACGAATATTTATTTCTCACAAAAGAAAAGTTGGATTTCCCACTAGATGAAAGTATAACAGTATTGAATGAGAGTGATGAAAGTGATTATTTAGTATCAAATGAAGCGATCAATAATACTCAAATCTATGCTCCGGAGATCAACTTCTATATCAAAAATTCTGCAGATGACATCAGCAAAAAGATTGCAAATATAACAAAGCTTTACGATATTAGAGCTGATAATTTTGATTTTGCCCAATATATTGATTATGAAGAAAAAGTAGGTACAAAGTTACTAATAGTTACAAGCGATGAAAATCAAGAAAAGTATGCAAAATTTTTAGAAAATGAAAATTTTACGGCGATTACTTTGGCTCCGGAGATGATCACTGATGTTGAGGGGCATATAGGAAAATTAACCGTAACTATACAAAAAAATGATGAAGAGTACGTGATCGAGTGCGACCAGATTGTCTGGGGAGATGCACCTGGTTTTGCGATGAAACAAAGCGGTACTTATGATCCAAATATTTTAGGATTCGATGAAGCTCTCACAATAACTTTGAATAATCTTGACGGATATAAATATAAAAACTTTATAACTTATGATTCATCTATCTGTCAATATCATGAGCGAAGAGAAGAGATCTGCGGTAAATGTGCTGAGGTATGTCCTACCGTTGCGATTTTAAAAGAAGATGAAACCAAGCATTTGGCATTCTCTCATATTGACTGTCATGGATGCGGGGGATGCATCAGTGTCTGCCCGAGTGGAGCACTTGATTATACCCAGATGCCTCGTCTTGCATTTACCAAGATAAGCTCTTATTTTGAAGATAGTATTGCACTTATGATCCCTTCAAAAATGAATCTGGATGCTATAGATGTACAGCTGAGTGAAAATGTTTTACCTTTTATGATAGAGGGTGAAAAATATCTACATGAAGCGCATCTAATGACACTGCTTCAGACAAGCGGTAATCCTGTCATCTTTTATACGGACTTCATATCAAAAGGTACCGGAGATGCTATTCGGATCGTTAATGAAATATTTGAGCGAAAATACCATAAAACAGCTATATACATTTGTGAAGATACTAAGGGACTGGAAGAGATTTTTTCAAAAATGCAATCCATACCAGAGTGTAAATACGGTATCAATGAAGAGGGCTTGAGAAAGCGAGAGATCTTTTCAGCCAGACTTGCTCACCTAGTCGGCGATGATGATCTAGGCGTGGTCAAAACAGGAGAACACATACACTATGGAAATGTCGTGATCAACGAAGCCAATTGTACACTGTGTCTTAGTTGCGTGGGAGCTTGTAATGTCAGAGCACTAACCGCACATCCTGAAGATAATTCTCTAAGATTTAATCCTTCCATTTGTACCAATTGTACGTATTGTGAGGTGAGTTGTCCTGAAAATGACTGTCTTAGCGTCATAAGAGATGAAATATCACTGAATCCGTCATACTTTAAACAAAATATCATGGCAAAAGATGAATTGTTTGCTTGCGTTGAGTGTGGAAAAGAGTTTGCACCTACAAAAGCCGTGAATAAAATAGCTGAGATGATGACTCCGATGTTCAAAGGTGATGAGCTGAAGATAAGAACACTCTATTGCTGCGCCGAGTGTAAACCAAAAATACTTTTGCAAGCAAGACTCGATGAACAAATGAAACTTAGGAGTAATGCATAAGATTTTATGAATCTTTTGTGTAAATTTGTCCATAATGTTCTAAAAAATGTTGTGGACAAATTTTATATATTGAAAATTAATATGCAATTTTTGCATATTAATGAACGCTCGACAAGATGGGCAAAACAAAAAAAACAAAAAATAAAAAATTATTTTTACCAATAAAATTTACCACAAAAAATAACTCAAAACTCACTCTAAGCTCCCTTTAAAACGATATTCCAGTTAAAAAATTAATAAAACTTTAAAGGTTATAAACTTATAATTGGAAAATAACAGTTGACCAAATTGTAGAAGATGTATTAAAATCTAAATACACATTTTGAGTCAAGCAATAGAACCTTGAGAGAGAGGAAGAAATTTATGAATCATGAATCAGTGAATCCGGCTAGATCTATATATTATGGTCTTATGAGTAAAATGTTTGTATTTACGACAAAAGAGGATCGTTATGAAGGTGTAGTTGAAGCATTGGATATATTGATAGCAAATCCTTTGGATGAAAATTCTTGTGAAGCGTTAAAAGAAGTTAAAGAATTTATAGAAGAGCGCGGCCTAGAAAGACTTGCCGATGAATATGACGATATTTTTCATAATCCGGAAACACGAACGATCAGAGATACCGCAAGTTATTATGATGAGGGCGTGGAAAGCGGTAAAAAAAGAGTTGAAGTAAAAAATTTTTTAGCAAAGACCAGGATTAGGAGAAATGAAACAGTATTTAAGGACAATGAAGACAGCGTCGGTTTTCTCGTAACATTTATGCATGAGTTGATAGAACTTATCATGGCAGGAGAAAAACAGTATGAGAGCGTACAGCATTGTCTTTTTGTAGAAGTTATCAATGAATTTTTTGATGAGTTTATAGTAAATTTATATGAACATGAAAAATCAGATGCCTATAAATCTTTAGCAATAGTTTGCAATGCTTTTATGGAATTTGAAAGATTATATTTTGATGTTCGTAAGCCGCAACCAAAAGAAAAAATTGTAAAAAAAGTCGAACAAGACGAGTATATTAGTGAAGCTGAGGCTCAAAGAAGAGCTGAGAATAAAGCTAAAAGAGAAGCGGACGCACTGCTTACATCTTGCAGTATGGAAGAAGCTTCAAGTACAGAAGATCTTGATATATAGACATATCCGTTCATGTTAAGCTTTGCTTAACATGAAGAAGTAAGATAGAAGTTTTGAAAGACAAATGTCATTGTTTTTCAAAACTTCTTGATGGCAAGAAGTAAATCTTAGCGAGGAGGACAGTATGGAAGAGAAAAGACGTAGCTTTTTGAAGAAAGCTGCCGTCGTCGGTGCACTCAGTGCAGCGGGTACGGTTGCTGCAACAGCAGCTACGAAAAGTGATGCATACAGTTCAAATGGCGTTGTTGTAGGACACTCTAATAAAAAAGAGATACTCTACAAGAAAACTAAAGCTTGGGAAGAATACTACCACGGAGCTTTATAGTAATTAGGAGGCATTGAGTATGAAAGATACCACTCAAAATGCTCTTTCTACCAGAATTGGCCGTAGATCATTTCTCAAGATGGCAGCAGTTGCCGGTGCGTTTGGCGCCACTTCTGCATTTGCAAGTGGAGATGTGACAAGAGCGGCAACGGAGGAAGAGGTTAAAAACCCATTCCCGGGATCTAAGCTTGTAAAAACAATCTGTACCTCATGTTCAGTAGGTTGCGGTGTTATAGCTGAGGTTCAAAACGGTGTTTGGGTAAGACAAGAGGTAGCGCAAGACCACCCTGTTAGTTTAGGTGGACATTGCTGTAAAGGTGCTGACATGATCGATATGATCAGAGCAGAAGCAAGACTTAGATATCCGATGGTAAAAGAAAACGGACAGTGGAAACGCATCAGTTGGGATACAGCACTTGATCGTATTTCTAAAAAACTGGAAGATCTAAGAAAGACAAGTGGACCCGATTCCGTTCAATTTTTAGGTTCAGCAAAATTTAACAATGAGCAAGCTTACTATTTTAGAAAGTTTGCCGCAATGTTTGGAACAAATAATATAGACCATCAAGCTAGAATTTGACATAGCACAACAGTCGCCGGTGTGGCGAATACATGGGGTTATGGCGCTATGACGAATTCGATGAATGATATTCAAAATGCTAAAGCTATCATTATTTTTGGAGCAAATCCTGCGGTAAACCATCCAGTAGGGTTTAGACATCTTTTGTTAGCAAAAGAGAGAAATAATGCACAATTGATCGTTATCGATCCAAGATTTACAAGAACAGCTGCCAAAGCTGATCTATATGCAAGAATCCGACCTGGTACAGACATAGCGTTTATGTACGGTATGCTAAATATAATCTTTAAAAACGGTTGGGAAAATCAAGAATACATCAATGACCGTGTTTACGGCATGGATGAAATCAAAAAAGAAGCAGCAAAATGGACTCCTGATAGAGTAGAAAATGTCACGGGTGTTCCGGCTGAAAAATTAATGCAGATTACAAGAGTCTATGCTAAATCTACTCCGGGTACATTGCTTTGGGCTATGGGATTGACTCAGCACAGTATCGGTAGCTCAAATACACGTATAGCACCGATCTTACAACTAGCACTTGGCAACATCGGCGTAGAAGGCGGTGGAGCAAACATCCTTCGTGGTCATGATAATGTTCAAGGCGCTACGGATCTAGCTTGTCTAGCAGATACACTTCCAGGTTACTATGGATTAAGTGACGGTTCATGGAAATATTTTGCAAAATCATGGGGCGTTGACTACGAGTGGCTAAAAGGTAGATTTAAAGACAAAAAAATGATGAACTCCAAAGGATTCTCTCTAGCTCGATGGTGGGCGGGAGTATTAGCCGGAAAAGCCGGTGAAGACAAGATCCACAACGGAGGTACAAATCTTAAAGCTCTTGTCGTCATGGGTAATGGTATCACTTCAATCGATCAGCAGGCAAAAGTCAAAGAAGCTCTTGATAATCTAGAGTTACTCGTCATTGCCGATCCATTTGTGAATGAAGCAGTCGTCTTAACGGATAAAAAAGACAATGTTTTCTTACTTCCAGCATCAAGTCAATTTGAAACAAGCGGCTGTGTTACTGCAACAAACCGTTCAGCTCAATGGAGAAGTCAGATCATCGAACCTATGTATGAAAGCAAACCGGATCAAGAGGTCATGTTTGAACTCGCCAAAAAATTAGGATTTTATGATCAACTGACCAAGGGTATGTTGATGAAAGAAAACAAAAAAACGTTCAAATGGCCTGAAGATGCAACGGATGAGTTCGCTAGAATCATCAAAACCATCGGACTTACCGGTTGGACTTCTGCGCGACTCAAAAAACATCAAGAAAATTGGGATCAGTTCGACCAGATAACTCTGATGGGATATGGACCGATGAAAGGTGAATACTATGGATTGCCTTGGCCTTGTTGGACTGAAACCCATTCTGGAAGCCCGATACTATATGACATTAATAGATCAGTTGCTGAGGGCGGTATGGGATTTAGAAACCGATTTGGTCTTGAGCGAAACGGCGTTGATCTGTTGGCCGGAAAAGGCTCGGCTCCAAAAGGATCCGTAGAGCCAGGAGGTTACCCAGAGATCACGGCAAAAAATATTGAAAAAGTTCTTAAAATCAAGCTAACAGATAGCGAGAAGAAAAAAATTGGCGCTAACTGGAAGGTTGACACAAGTAACATCATTGCAGAAAAATGTATGCAAGCTGGAATTGCACCTTATGGAAATGCAAAAGCTCGTGCGATTGTTTGGACATTCCCTGATCAAATTCCAATGCACAGAGAACCACTGCATTCACCAAGACAGGATCTTGTTAAAGAGTATCCGACTTATGCAGATAAACCGAACCACTTTAGGGTCGATACGAGATATGCCAGTGTTCAAAATGAGGAAGATTGGAGTAAGAAATTCCCAGTCAACTTGATTACCGGAAGGCTCGTAAATATGAATGGTGCCGGTGTTGAGACAAGGTCATCAAAATATCTCGCAGCACTCTCTCCTGAGATGTTCTGTGATATACATCCAAGTCTTGCAGCAGATCATGGTATCCGTAATGGGGATATGATGTGGGTTCATTCACCGGAAGGCTCTAAAATCAAAGTTAAAGCTCACTTTTCTTATAGCGTGAGTGAAGATAGGATTTTCTTGCCGATGCACTTTGCCGGATATTTCCAAGGCGAAGACAGAAGCGCACATTATCCAGAGGGGCATAAGCCTTATGCAGTCGGTGAGAGTGCAAATACTGTTACCAATTATGGTTACGACATTGTTACTCAGCTCCCTGAGACAAAAGGCGGCCTATGTCGCATAGAAAAAGCGTAGGGGGTGTGAAATGAGTTATGCAAGAATGAAATTTTATTGCGATGAAGCCAGATGTATTGATTGTGATGGATGTAGCGTTGCGTGTGCGGAAGCACATGAGCTCCCAGTTGGAATCAGTAGAAGAAAGGTAGTGACATTAAATGAAGGGGTCGAGGGAAAAGAATTCTCTACTTCGATGGCATGTATGCATTGTACTGACGCACCTTGTGCTCAAGTATGTCCTGTAAATTGTTTTTATATAAGAGAAGACGGAATAGTGCTTCATGATAAGAATATTTGTATAGGATGTGGATATTGTCTATATGCTTGTCCGTTTGGTGCTCCACAATTTCCAAGAGACGGTGCTTTTGGAACTAAGGGTGCTATGGATAAATGTACTATGTGTGCCGGTGGACCTGAGCCTACAAACTCTGCAAAAGAGAGACAGCTTTATGGACAAAACCGTATCGCTGAGGGTAAAGTTCCTGTTTGTGCTGCGATGTGTTCCACAAAAGCTCTTTTGGTCGGAGATGGCGAGAGCGTTGCAAAGATCTACCGTGAGCGTGTAGCATCAAGAGGACATGGTGTCCAGTCGGTTCCAAATGGCTGGGGCGTAGCATACAAAGATTAATTAAAGGGATGTCATGAAAAAATTAATATTACTTAGCCTTAGCATACTCGGTTCTTTTGCTGGGGAATTAGCGGGCAAAGTACCATTGGCATCTAAAGATATTGCTCCGGGGCATGGAGGAGACCTTTTAGTCTCCTCTCAAATGATAACAGATATACTCAGTTATCGAAGATTTGGAGATTTGTTTACATATCTCCAAGCCCACTATTTTAGGGTGATCTTTTTAGGAATTCTCATTGGCGTGCCTTTGGTTTTCCTTCTTCATTACCTTATAATAGGTGCAAAGAGTTTTTCACATGGTGGTAAAAGGATATACTTTTTTACTATTTTAAATAGGATTTCTCATTGGATAGCTGCTATTGCTTTTATAGTCTTGATCCCGACAGGGTTACTGATGGTTTTCGGTAAATACTTTGGCGGAGGAGAGTTTATAACAGAAGCAAGACACTTCCATGCGATATTTACGCCTGTTTTTATAGTAGCTGTCATTCCTATGCTGATATCTTGGTTCAAAGATATGATCATTTCGTTTGATGATATCAAATGGCTGTTTATGGCCGGTGGATATTTGACAAAAAGTAAAGAGATGATTCCAGCCGGAAAATTCAACGCCGGGCAAAAGACGTGGTTTTGGATAGCGACACTTGGCGGTATTGTCATGATACTCACAGGCGGTGCCATGTTCTTTCAAAATTTTGATCTAGGCATAGCTAGTACTCTAGGTATGACTCAGATCGACTTGTTGAGACTAAGCGCTATTATTCATAATATCTTGGGTTTTGCTGTTTTGGCATTGTTCCTGACACATATTTATATGTCGGTATTTGCTATAAAAGGTTCACTCAAAAGTATGAAAGATGGCTATAAAGAAGAAGATGAAGTGAAATACATGCACTCTTCTTATTATAAAAAATTGAAAAAAGAAGGAAAGATTTAATCTTTTTTTTGATATATTGCCAATACCGGGTTAAGGTATTGGCAATTTTTTTTATGATTATAGATATGCAAAAATAGAATATTAATAATAAAAAAAGAGAAAACGATATGGAACCGATTTTTACAACTCAAGTTACCAAAATAAAAGGTAACAAAAAATTTGTAACTGATGATACAGTTATCCGCGAAGTTAAGCTAGAGATTTATATAAATGATAAAAGAGTTGTTGCTTTGATGGCTACTCCCACAGATCTACAAGAGTTGACAGTTGGATATTTGATTAGTGAAAACATTATAGAAAAAGTCTCAGATATTGATACTTTGGAGATTTTAGATATTGATTCTAAAATTTACGAAGCCCACATAATTGCCCGCACAAATGAAAAAAATATAGAAAAATTAAATACGGAAAGTGTTATAGTCAGTGGTTGCGGTAGAGGAGAAAGTACGCAAATCTCACTAAAAGCTATAGAGGCAAAAGTGATCAAAAGCGACTTTAATATAGAAGCAAAATTGCTTTTTAAGGAGATGGGAGAGTTTTATACCCAATGTCCTCTTTATGAGCAGACAGGCTGTGTGCATACTGCAAAAATCTATATTGATGATGAAACTTACTTTATCGGTGAAGATATAGCTCAGCACAATACTATAGATAAAGCCGTAGGTAAGGCACTTTTGGCAGGACATGACGTTACAAAGTCCTTTTTGATGGTGAGTGGAAGATTGAGCTCTGAAATGGTCGCCAAAGCCGTGATGCATCAGATCCCAATACTTGCTTCAAGAACGGCATCTACCTGCAGAGGTGTCAATATAGCAGATAAGTTCGGTCTCACTCTTATAGGTTTTGTTAGAGGAGAGAGCATGAACATATATCGTAATCCGGAGAGAATCTATGTCTGAATTAGAAACACAAATAAAAGAAAATCTAAATGATGATGGGAAACTTGATTGTAAAGATGCTTTTAAGATCTCGGCAAAAACAAAAACTCCTATTTTAGATGTCGGCAATAAAGCCAAAGAGCTTGGTATAAGGATCACAGGTTGTGAACTAGGACAATTTGGAAATCTCAGAAATACAGGTGATTTCAGCCAAGAAGCATTGGATAAGATGACCCCTTTCATAGATGATAGAAAGCGGATAAAGTGCAAAGATGCAAGAGCTATGGCTGGTGGCATAGGATTGAAAAAGATACGAGGTACTTTAAGAGAAAAGAAGATCGATGTTACTTACTGTGAGCTTGGTTGTTTTAAAGAAAAAAGACGAAGCAGACTTTATGTAAAAACAAAGACATGGATAGAAAATCAAGAAGGTGAGCTACTATTTGGCAAAGGTAAAACGGAAGTTTTAGAGTTGATAGAACAAGAAGGCTCTATCGCAGGAGCGGCCGAAAAGTTAAATATGAGCTATAAAAAAACCTGGACACACGTCAAGATACTTCAAAAAAATCTTGATGACGTACTAGTAGAATCCCAACAAGGAGGAGGTGAGAACAGCGGTAGTAAATTGACACCCTTAGCAGATGATTATATAAATAATTATAAACAATTAGAGCGCGAAATAGAAGAATTTGCGAATGAACGTTTCAAAGAATTGTTTTTAAAACCTCGAAATAAAAGAGAATTTAAAAACTGATTTGTAAGATTTTTTTTGGCATAGCAATATGCAAAAATTACATATTAAGGACATTTTATGAAAAAATTGATTTTAGCTTTAGGACTCGTAGCAACACTTGGTTTTGCAAAAGAAAACATAATAATCTTTCATGCAGGAAGTTTATCGGTACCGTTTAAGCAGATGTCAAAAGCATTTGAAGCAAAATATCCACAGTATAAGGTTTTAAGAGAACCTGCAGGAAGCAGAGCCTGTGCTAGAAAGATAACAGATATAGGTAAGCCTGCAGATATTATGGCAAGTGCTGATTATAAGGTCATTGATAATTTGTTGATCCCAAAAAATGCTAAGTTTGATGCGCATTTTGCAACAAATGAAATGGTTTTAGCCTACACAAGTAAATCAAAGTTCGCAAATGAGATAAACGAAAAAAATTGGACAAAAATATTTTTGAAACCAGGCGTTAAAGTCGGTCATTCAAATCCAAATTTAGATCCATGCGGATATCGAACTATGTTGGTTACAAAATTGGCTGAGAAATATTATAAAGAACCAGGATTCTTCAACAAACTGTTTGGTTACGGCGATAGTTACACAAGCGGAGAAGAAAATAAAAGTAAAGTTATTGTCAGACCAAAAGAGACTGATCTCTTGGGACTTTTAGAAGCCGGAGCTTATGATTATTTATATATTTATAAATCAGTTGCAGAACAACATCATCTAAAATATATAACTTTGCCTGAGCAGATTTCTCTAAAAAGTGCAAAATATGCTAAGCTCTACAAAGAGGCTTCATTTAAAATAAGCGGCAAGAAACCGGGGACTTGGGTCGTGAAAAAAGGTGCGCCTATGGTATATGGTATTACAGTTGTTCAAAATGCAAAATCTCCTATCAACAAAGACGGAGCAGTTAAATTCGTTAATTTTGTTCTATCTCCAGAGGGACAAGCTATAATGAAAGAAAATGGACAAGGCGTTATAAATCCACCGGTTATTACAGGTGATGCTAGTATATTAGGCAGATAATGTTAAAAATAGAAAATCTTTTTCTAAAACAGGGGAGCTTTGTTTTACAAAAGCTCTCTTTTGAAGTAGAAAAAAACTCTTATTTTGTTATTTTGGGAAAAACGGGAAGTGGGAAGACAATGCTTTTAGAAGCAATTGCCGGACTAAAGAAGATAGAAGGAAGTATGTATTGTGATGGCAAAGATATTACAAATATGCCTCCTGAGAAAAGAAATTTCGGTTTTGTATATCAAGATTTTAAACTTTTCCCAAATATGAGCGTTCGAGAAAATATAACATTTTCATCTAAATATAAAAAAATAGAAAATCAAAAAGAGTTGTTTTCCGATTTGATAGATTTTTTAGGTATAAAAAATATCTTAGATAGAAATATTATGTATCTTAGCGGCGGCGAAAAACAAAGAGTCGCTATAGCTAGAGCTATATTCTCTAGACCTAAACTTCTGCTGTTGGATGAGCCGTTAAGTGCAGTTGATCCTACTTTTAGAAACTCGATTATGAAGTCTCTTAAAGATATAGTTACTAGGTATGATATCACTATAATTCACGTAACACATAACTTTAGAGAAGCGTCATATTTGGCTGACAATATAGCTATCATACTAGATGGAAAGATTCTACAGATAGGAAGAGCCGATGAAGTCTTAAATCAACCGACCAGTATAGAAGTAGCCAGATTCTTAGGTTTTAAAAATATATTTTCTACTTCTCATTTGGGTTTTGATCAGCAAAACAGATTTTTTTCGATCGATCCGAATCGAATTAGCTTTTCAAATGAAGTTGTGGAGGGAAACTATAATTTTGCTTGTACTATAGATACTATTATGGGTATAAGCGACCATTATAAAGTATTTGCTAATTCTAAAGATTTGCATTTTTTTGCAAAGATTCATAAAAGTATCTTTGGAAATCTAAATCTAAGAGAAGGTCAACACTATTTTATAAATATCAATAAAAAGGACATTGCATTCATATGATAAAAGATAAAGGATTTATTCTTGTGTTTCTATTTTTGTCTTCTGTCATCATTTTGTTTTTGACGATTCCTCTTATTAAATTATTTATGAGTGTAGGGCTTTTTGGAGTTGTTGATTCACTAAAAGATGCTGAAGTATACTCTTCAATATTTTTGACTCTAAAGACTGCTTTGTATGCGGTTCTTTTCGTTTGTCTGACAGGAATTCCTCTTGCTTATTTGATAGCAAGGTATGAATTTTTTGGAAAATCTATCTTGGAATCCATCATAGATATACCTGTTATGGTTCCGCATACGGCAGCGGGAATTGCACTTTTGATCGCATTTGACAATGGCTATGTAGGTAAAATACTATCTTTTTTCGGGATTGGATTTATAGATACGACAACCGGAATTGCAGCTGCTATGATGTTCCTATCCGCGCCTTTTCTTATAAACAGTGCAAAAGAAGGATTCAAAAAAGTTGATGTAGAATATGAAAATGTTGCAAGAACTCTAGGTGCAAGTAAATTTAGTACTTTTTTTAGAATCGTATTGCCGAATTCTAGAAACGATATTATAAACGGCGCGCTTATGATGTGGAGTAGAGGGCTTGGAGAATTTGGGGCAGTAGTTATCATAGCGTATCATCCTATGGTTGCTCCGGTTTTGATATTTGATAGATTTAACAGTTATGGATTAAAATATTCAGCACCTGTGGCAGCAGCTATGATATTGGTTTCTATATGTTTGTTTTTGGCTATCAGGACGGTAAACAATAAATTCAAGTAAGCCTTATCGGCTTACTTGATCATTTAGACTTTTTAAATTCACCCATCATATTGCTGATCTCATGACCATTTTTGATCCAGCCCATGATACCGCCTTTGAGGTAGTAAACATCTTTGAATCCGTAAAATTGTTGAACCTCTTGTGCCGCTAGGGCACTTCTTGCTCCAAGCTTACAATAAAAAACTACTGTTTGAGTGGGTTTTAAAGCTACTTTTTTACCTATTGCAGGAGCTACCATACCTCTTGGTATTGCTTTCCAATCCATCCACAATATCACGCCGGCAGCAACTTCTTTAGGCTCTCTTACATCTACCAAGATAAAGTTTTTGTCTTCCTTCATCCATTTTAATAATTCCTGATCACTTATCCCTTTTGTAATCTTGTGAGCAGAAGCAACTTCAGCTTTCCAAGCAGACATCATTTGTGTCTTTAATGCTTTTTCTTCTTTTGATACAGCAGCGTTTAGAGTCAAACTTGTGATGACCAACATCGCTAAGATCGTAAACAGTTTTTTCATAACGTACTCCTTTTAAAATAAAAAAAATTTTACCAATTATAGTTATAATAGTTAATTAATAAATATGAACAGTCGTTCACAGACTGTTATCAATCGTTTGTTAAAATGATAAAATCAATTGGGCAAGATAAGGAATTTTAAATGAACAAAAAGAAAAAACAAAATTTGATCATTGCGTCTGCACTTAAAGTTTTCTCCAAGAATGGCTTCTACAACACGACAATAGCTAACATCGCACAAGATATAGGTATGAGTGTAGGTAACTTTTATAACTATTTTCCTTCGAAAAAAAACTTGGCAAGAGCTGCTATAACATTTGTTACAAAAAAACTTGCAGCAAGTCTTAGTTACATTAATAACAAAGAAATTTCTCAGAAAGAAAAAATTTACCTTTTTGTCACAGAATATTTTGGTTTTATACAACAATATCCTGAGATGATAGAGTATTTTTTTAGAGTTTATCTTTCAAACAGGGAGCTTTTTTGTGAAGATGAAGATTGCGGGTTTGCTCTAGCAAAAGATTTTATCAATGAAATCCAAAGATATGTACAAGACGGAGTTGAAAGCGGAGAGTTCAAAGAAAAAAACTTTTTTGTTGCATTCTCTAGTATAGCCGGAATATTAGGCGGCATGACATTTTTAAGCGGAGAGCATGTTTTTGATGAAGAGCTTGATGTTTATTGTGATGAAGTCTCTGAAACCATATATAATGCATTGAGGTAGCTACTATTATATTTATATTAAGCCAATATAAATATAATGTTACGTGAAACATGATAAAATAAAGTTTATTGTTTTTTATAGGTGTTTTGTGCTGTATAATACGTTGCAGCACAGGTTTCTTACAAAACAATAATTATTTTGTGAGACACTAAATAGTACTTAGTGTGTTGAAGATATAAAATAAACTAAAAAGGAAAATATCATGTTTATAAAATTAAACGACAGAGTTTATCTAAATAAAGACAGGATTAGTAGAATCAAGATAGACGAAGTTCAAGACGGCATCAGAGTTAGATTTTACGAAGGAGTAACTCAAGTTGCCAAAAGTAAAAGATTTGAAACGATAGAAGATGCTAAAAAATGGGTAGACGGTATTTTAAAATAAATCATACAAAAAAACAGACCTAAGGTTTAGGTAGACAATATTTTGACTAACAAAATTTATCTGTCATTTGAAAAATAAAAATAAAAATTTAAAGACTGCCAGGATGAAATATTCTGCTCAAAGCGTAAGCTTTCATGAAAGAAATTTTTCTGAACAAGTGCAGGAAAAGGGAGATATTAGAATGAAGATAGATTGCTGTAATCTGGCTTGTCCGGAACCGGTTCTCAAAACTAAAAAAGCCTTGGAAGAGTTGGCTACCGATTCTATTTTGGAAGTTAAAGTAAATTCGGTTTCTTCTAAAGAGAATGTGACAAGATTCGTAAAAAATGCAGGTTACGATCCTAAGATGGAAGATCAAAGCGATGGAAGTACTATCATAACTATCGTTAAAGGTTATGCTTGTAAAGTCGTAGAAAATGAAAACTCGCAAAAATTTTTAGATAAGAGCGTTTTTCTAAAATCAGACAAAATCGGTACTGGAGAACTAGGTGAAAAACTGATAGTGGGATTTTTAAAATCCATATTGGAATTGCCAAAATTGCCAAATAAAATAATATGCGTAAATGAGGCCGTAAAACTCACGACTGCTTGTTCTAAAACAGAAGTTATACAGACGTTGAGAGCCTTAGAAGATAAAGGTGTTGAGATTTATTCATGCGGGGTTTGTTTAGAGTATTTTGATGTTGTTGATAAGTTAAAAGTAGGAAAAATCGGTAATGCGTACGGTACGGTAGAGATGTTACTCAATTCAGAGGGAACGATAACCCTTTAAGGAAAAAATTTGGAATTAAACAATGATGCAAGATTAACAAAGTTTGTTAAAGCCGCAGGTTGAGCCGCCAAACTAGCTCCGGGTGAGCTTACATTAGCGCTTGGTGGATTAAACTGTGAAAATGATAATGTTCTTGTAGGTATGGATAGCAGTGACGATGCAGCTGTTTATAAAATCGATGACAATAAAGCATTGGTTCAAACAGTAGATATAATCACGCCAGTAGTAGACGACCCTTTTGTGTATGGGCAAATTGCTGCTGCAAACTCACTTAGTGATGTTTTTGCTATGGGAGCACGCGTAGCGACTGCTATGAATATAGTAGGATTTGATGGATGTAATCATCCAAAAAGTGTATTGCGAGAAATATTAGAGGGCGGACAAAGCAAAGTAAAAGAGTGCGGAGGAGTCATAGTCGGTGGACACACTATAGAAACTCCTGAGATGTTGTATGGATTAAGTGTTAGCGGATTTGTAGATCCAAAACAGATATACAGAAATAATACTCCACGCATCGGTGATGTTTTGATCTTAACAAAGCCTATAGGTATGGGAGTTTTGACGACAGCGATAAAAGCAGATATGCTTGAGGCCTCTAGTGTTGTAAAGGTAGCAAAAATATTGTCACAACTAAACTATAAACCATCTTTGATCATGAAAGATTATGATGTCAGTGCTTGCACGGACGTGACTGGTTTTGGTTTAGCCGGACATGCTTATGAGATGAGTGCCGACAAGGTCAGTATAGAGTTTGATTTTAAAGCGATACCTATATTGAAAGAAGCATATGATTTAGCGGATATGGGGATCGTACCGGCAGGTACTTATAACAATATGACCCACGTCAAAGACAAGGTAAAAGTAAAAACAGAATATAAAGATGAGATCTTTTTCTATGACGCGCAAACATCAGGAGGTCTTTTGATCGCCGTATCTCAAAATGATGCAAGAGCACTTTTGCAAAGATTAAAAGATGAAGGATTTGAATACAGTGCGATTATCGCTGAAATTTGTGAAAAAAAAGAGCGACCGTTAGTACTAATATGAAAAAACACCTTTCTATTTTGCTCCTTATCACTATATCGTGTATTTCTACATTGAGTGCTATGGACAAAGTCTCTGTACGACTCAAATGGAAAGACGCCTTTCAATTTGCAGGATATTATGTGGCAAAAGAGAAAGGTTTTTATAGTGATCTAGGACTTGATGTCAAGATATTGGAATATAATGGATCAAATATAGTCAACGATGTACTTAACGGTGAAAGTACATTTGGTATAGGGGATTCTTCTTTGATCAGAGAAAGAGCTCATGGGAAACCGATAGTAGCATTAAGTGCTATATTTCAACACTCTCCTTTGGCTATTATGACATTGAAAAGCTCTCATATCACCAAGATAGAACAATTAAAACACAAAAAGATCATGGCAACAAATGCATTTTTTGAAAATCCATACATAAAACTTATGTTTTACACTAAAAACGTCAATCTTGAAAACTTAAGACCTCATTCATTTTCTTCAAATATAGAAGAGTTGATAAATAAGAAGGTCGATGCTTTCGCTGTTTATAAGACGGATCAACCTTATACGCTATGGTTAAAAAAAATACAATACAATCTGATATCTCCTAAAAATTATGGTATTGATTTTTACAGTGATATTCTTTTTACTTCCGAAAAAGAGTTGCGAACTCATCCAAAACAGGTTAAAGCTTTTGTTGAAGCAACGTTAAAAGGATGGAGATATGCCTATGCGCATCTTGATGAGAGTATCAATATAATATTAAAAAAATACAACACCCAACATTTTACTTATGAAAAATTAGCGTTTGAAGCAAATAGTATGAAAGATCTACTGGAAATAAACAGCAAACATTTTGGAAAAATGAACGAAGATAAGATAAATAATATCAGTAACATATATACAATAGCAGGAGACTATATAGATAAAAGTACACTAGATGATTTTATCTATAATTTATCAAATCAGGATATGAATTTAAGCAAGGATGAATTAGATTTTTTAAAAAGCAAGAAGCATATAAAAATGTGTGTCACTTCAAACTGGAAGCCATTTGAGATGATAGAAAATGGAAAATTCACAGGAATAAGTTCGGAATATTTGAAACTTATACAAAAGCATATTAAAACTCCTATCGACCTCATAAAAACAGATGACTGGAAACAGTCTTTGGAGTATATAAAGAATAAAAAGTGCGATATAATGCCTTTAGCACTGAAAACAAACAAGATAGAAAAAAATCTGGATTTGACAAAACCTTATATCTTTGCACCGCTTGTGATAGTAACGAAACTTGATAAAGTATTCATAGAAAATTTAAATTCTATAAAATCCAAAAAAATAGGCATCGTCAAAGGCAGCCCTTTTATAAAATACTTCAAAAAAAACCATCCTAATATGAAGTTTGTAGAGGTTGAATCTAGAAAAGAAGGGCTCAATATGGTAAGTCATGGAAAGTTATACGGATTAATAGATACGCTATTTGCTGTAGGAGAGGACTTACAAAAAAGCTATTACGGTGAATTAAAGATAGCCGGTAAACTTGATGAAAAGTTGAATCTCTCAATAGCCCTCAGAAGTGATGAACCGATCCTTTTAAGTATCCTTAACAAAGCTTTATCTAGCATTACACAAGAAGAAAAACAAGATATACTAAATCACTGGGTATCAGTAAAATATGATAAAGGGGTTGATTATAAACTTTTAACATATATAGGAATATTCTTTTTCATACTGTTACTTTTATATGTGCAAAGAGAAAGAACACTTAAAAAATACAATATGATATTAAAAAATAAAAACAAAGAATTAGAGATGTTAGCCTCTACTGATGTTTTGACGGGGATATTGAGCAGAAGAAGTTTTTTTGACATTGCAAATCAGTTTATCAAGGTAGCCAAAAGAGAAAAAACTCCGATATCTTTTCTGATGCTTGATATTGATTATTTTAAAAATATTAACGACTCATACGGACATTTGGTCGGTGATGAAGTCCTTAAATGTTTTGCCAAATCAATATCAGCAATATTAAGAAAAAGCGATATCTTTGGAAGACTAGGTGGAGAAGAGTTTGGAATTTTACTAAATAACACACGAAAGGATATCGCTCACAGTTTAGCAGAGAGGATTAGACAAGAGATTAAAAATCAATGTTTGGTAATACAAAAGCATAAGATAAATTTTACCGTCAGTATCGGTATTGCTATGCTAGAAGAAAATGATGATATAGATAAATTGGTAGAAAATGCTGATAAAGCTCTCTATATATCTAAAGAAAGAGGAAGAGACAAAGTCACATAGGTAGTTTTATAGAAGAGTTGAAATACTATAGTGTGTGGAAGATTTTTTTGCAGTTTTTTTAATTTCTGCCAAAATATCAGCATACTCATTCTTAAATTTGATTGATTTACCGTTAACTTCAAGTACGGCAGCGCTGACTGTCAAAAATTTATATTTGTTTACATTGCCGTTTCTATCTTTTGACTCTATAAAACCTTGTTTGATATCATCTTTTTTATAAAATGCCACAACATCCCTAGAAAATTTTTCGATTATTTTTTCAACTAATTCCAGTGTCGCTTCAAGTGTTCTAGTGCCGATTGAGACTGACATAAAGAAATCATCACCTCCAATATGACCAATCATAAAATCATCATTATTGCAGAAGGAGCGCAAAATATCTGCAAATAAAAGTATTATCCTATCACCGTTTCTAAAACCGTATTTATCGTTGTAAGGCTTGAAATTATCCAAGTCGTAATATATATGAAGATATGGAGTAGTAGCATCCATGCACTTTTGTATATAGTTAATTATAGTGCTGTTCCCTCCTAGTTTGGTAAGAGGATTTTGATCTCTTGCATCAAGAAGTTGTTTTTTATGAACGATATCCAATAATTTCTGTGCAGACAATACACCTTTGTATCGTCCTTTCTCTTTGATAATGATAGACGAAAAATCATCACTGTAGCTGAAGATGTTAAGGATGGTTTCAATAGACTCATTTGAGTTGGTAGTCCGGCATTGTGTTAGAAATTCATCTGTCTTATCGCAAATTCTTTTTTTTGATAAAAGTTCATTTCCGTAGGGAGAATATAGATATTCTTTTAGTGTTCGATCTTCCAAGACTCCCAAAGGAGTATCATTGTCATTGACAACAACTAAAAAATTGTGATTTTTGCTGTGTTTTAAGATATGAAATACTTCACTAAATAAAGATTTATAGTGAATGCTAGGGAATACCTCAATATTACTGATAATATCAATATTTTCTGTTTTTTCTCTTTTTGAAGGATAAATAGAACTCAGGTCATAATAATCCGGTAAGTTTTTTATATCTATATTTGGTTTTTCTATTAAAAACCCCTGCACCATATCAAATCCAAGCTCTTTGCAAAACAAAAACTCTTTTGTCGTTTCAACTCCTTCAGCCACGACCAGATGCCCTAAGAGATGTGAAACCTCCAGTATCTTCCTTAAAAAGATTTGTTTTTTAATATCCGTATCAACATCTTTAATAAAAAATCTATCTATCTTTATATAATCTGGGTCCGTATGATATAAAAGCTTCATACTTGAAAAACCGGTACCATAATCATCTATAGCTATTTGGAAATCTTGCTTTGCATAGTGATCAAATAGCTCTTTAAAGTTTTTATAAGAATTTATCTCATGTTTCTCAGATATTTCAAATACAATAAATGAGTTCTCGATAGCCAGGGAATTTATGAATTTTTTTGTTTTTCCTTTGTCGAATTTTTTTGAATTTATAATCCGATTATCTAAGTTTAAAAATAGTTTTATATTTGCCGGATTTTTGTATTTTAAAAATTTTATGATCGCTTTTTTACGAAGAGCAAATTCAACTATATGCAGTATATTGTTCTCATATGCTTTGTCAAAAAATGTGTCTATTGTTTTTAGCTCGGTTTTGTCCACACCTCGTAGAAGAGCTTCAAAACCTATGGTTTTCCCTGTGTCTAAACTGACTATCGGTTGGTAAGCGTAGTCAAGTTCATCAATAATTTCTTTCCACTGTTTTATTTCTTTCATAAACTAAATCATATCAAGTTTTAATAACAAAAACATTACAAATTTAAGGAAAAGTTTAAAGGGTAGACAAAGCAAATTTAAGCTAATATTCTCAAAAATTTTATATAAAAGTTTATAATGCATAAAAAATATGATCTTATTATTATTGGTGGTGGGGCTACCGGCTCAGGTATTGCTCTAGATGCTACATTAAGAGGACTCAAAACTTTAGTATTAGAGAAAAATGATTTCTCAGAAGGCACTAGCAGTAGAAGTACCAAGTTGGTGCACGGCGGAGTAAGATACTTGGAAGCCGCCATAAAATCACTCGATTTAGCTCAATATAATCTAGTAAAAGAAGGTTTATATGAGCGAGATCTATTTTTAAAAAATGCTTCTCACCTTTCACGCAAAATCACTCTTGTAACACCTCTATACAAATGGTATGAAATCCCTTATCTATTTGCAGGACTAAGTATCTATGATTTTGTTTCAGGCAAACAAAGTTTAGGAAGAACTCAAATTGTCGGCAAAAAAGAGATCATGGAGATATTTCCGTCTGTTAAAAAAGAGGGTCTAAAGGGTGGAGTTAGATATTATGACGGTGCTTTTAACGACTCAAGGATGACCATAGCCTTACTTCAAAGTGCCAAAGAAAAAGGCTGTGATGTAAGAAATTATACTGAAGTATTAAATTTTAAATATAATGATAAGAAGATCGTTGGCGTCAGTGTAAAAGATAAGATCACAGATGAGGTCTACGATATTGACGCAGATATTGTGGTAAATGCAACAGGCGTATTTTGTGACGAGATAAGACGACTTGATGATAGATCTGTTAAAGATCTTGTAGAGCCAAGTTCCGGTATACACATCATCTTGGACAAAAAGTTTTTGCCTAATGATGAGGGCTTGATGATCCCACAAACAGAAGACGGAAGAGTACTTTTTATGCTTCCTTATCTTGGTAAATGTTTGGTCGGGACAACTGATGAAAAATCAACCGTTCAAGAACATCCAAAAGTAAGTGAAGAAGAGATAGAGTATCTTTTGCGTCATGTGAAAAAATATTTTTCTATAGATATCCAAAAAAGTGACATTCTCTCTTGTTGGTCAGGTCTTAGACCCTTAGTGCTGAGTGAAAATGTCAGTGATACCAAAGAGCTGGTCAGAGAGCATTTTATAACTACTTCTGATTCCGGACTTATAAGTATTGCAGGGGGTAAGTGGACAAGTTATAGAAGAATGGCAGAAGAATTGGTTGATTATATACAACAAACAGCACAATATAAAAATCTAAAAGAGTGTGAAACAAAAAATTATAAACTTTCAGGTAGTGAGCAGGATATAAAAAAGATCAAAGAACAGATAGAACCTCTGCAGCTAGACATAAAAATAAAACAACATCTTGTAGAGACGTATGGATCACTTTCCCTAGAGGTTGTTGATTTTATAGATAAATATGGACAAGAAAAACTACATGAAGAGTATGAGTATTTGATCGCCGAAGTTTATTATGCCATAGAGTTTGAGTTCGTAAAAGAGCCTTTGGATTTTATAGTCCGTCGTTCAAATTTAGGATTGATAGATATTGAAGCTGCTAAAAAAAGTTTAGAAGCAGTTACCCTTGTTTTGAGAGAAAAGTTTTCTTGGAGTGATGAGGTATATGCAAAAAAGTTACAATCGGCTAAGTTGATATTGGATAATAGCATTTAGATCAGTTTTTGTAACTATTATGTTATCCTTTTTTAGTATAATAAATTAAATTTTACTTAGGAGAAAAAATGAAGAGATTAACCAGCGTTGCTATTGCAGCAACTATTGTATGTAGCGGCAGTTTGATGGCGCAACAAACACTGAGGATACTTACTTGGAAAGGGTATGCACCTCAAGCGTTAGTTACGAAGTTTGAAAAGCAAACAGGTATAAAAGTTGAGCTTACATACTCAAACAATGAGGAAATGATAGCTAAACTTAGAGCAACTAGAGGTGGTGGTTTTGATTTGGCTCAGCCTTCACAAGACAGAATCAGTTCAGTTCAGGCAAAATATAAGATATACAAGCCTATGGATTATTCAAAAATAGACACGGCAGAGTTTATTCCATCTATGCTAAAAGCAGTTCAGAAAAATACAAAAGTTAGAGGTAAATCTTACGCTGTTCCATTTTGTTATGGTACTTCAGGATTGATCGTAAACAAAAAACTTGCACCTGATGCAAAAGATTATAGTGATCTTTTAAATCCAAAATACAAAGGTAAGATCTCATATAGATTGAAAAGACCTACTCTTATAGCTATAGCATTTGCAAAAGGTGATGATCCGTTTGCAAAATACTCTAACTCAAAAGCGTACGCAAAACTTATGGATTCAGTAGGTAAAGACTTGATCAAAGCTAAGCCTTTAGTAAACAACTACTGGGCAAACGGAGATGCACTTTTAAGTATGTTAAGAAGCGGCGAAGTTACTGTTGCTATGGGTTGGGACGGAGGCGGCTGGAAGCTGCACAAAGAAAATCCGGATATCGACTTTGTTGCACCAAAAAGTGGAGCATTAGGTTGGATTGATACATTTGCAATACCTGCAAAATCAAAGAACGTATCAGCTGCTTATAAGTGGATCAACTTTATGTTAAAGCCTGAAAATGCAGCTTATTTCACAAATGATCAAGGTTATGGTACTGCATCAAATGGAGCTATCAAACTTCTAAGTCCAGAGAAAAAAGATAACTTTGAGAGAACTTTTACAAAAGCAGATATCGACAATATCAAATGGTATCCGCCGGTTCCAGCAAAGCTTGAAAAGATAGAAGGCAAAATTTTAGATATAGTAAAATCAGCACAATAAAACAACAAAGGGGATTTATATCCCCTTTTCTTCAGGATAATATATGCAAAATGTTTTAGAGATAATCGATCTCAAAAAAAGTTTCGGAAAATTCAAAGCGGTTGACGGCGTGAATTTTCAAGTAGAAGAGGGTAAGTTTTTTTCAATACTAGGACCATCAGGCTGTGGAAAGACAACTTTACTCAGAATGATTGCCGGGTTTTTAGAACCAACTTCAGGAAATATTTTGATAAACGGCGAAGAGATGATAGGTGTGTCGCCGAACAAAAGACCTGTAAATCTTGTTTTTCAAAACTTGGCGCTTTTCCCTATGATGAGCGTGGAAGAAAATGTAGCGTTTGGACTTAAACGCCAAAATGTCAGCAAAGCAGAGATAAAAAAAAGAGTCGAGTCGATGTTGGATAGAGTCCAGCTTAGAGGTTATCAAAAACAAAACGTACAAGAACTCTCCGGCGGTCAAAAGCAGAGAGTTGCGATCGCTAGATCACTTGTTCTATCTCCTTCGATACTGCTTTTGGACGAGCCTTTAGGTGCGTTGGATCTAAAGCTTAGAGAGCAGATGAAGATAGAATTGAAAAAATTGCAAAATGAGATAGGTACGACCTTCATCTATATAACACATGATCAATCAGAAGCTCTTGTCATGAGCGATAAGGTCGCTGTTATGAATAAAGGAAAATTAGAGCAGATCGACACTCCACAAAATTTATATGCAAATCCAAAGACAAGTTTTGTAGCAGGTTTTGTCGGTGAGACAAATAAATTTGAAGCGTTCAGAGAAAGTTCAAGCTCAGTAAAGACAAAAGAAGGACTTCATTTTCTATCTGTGTTTATAGATGAAGATATCGAAAAGGAATGTACTCTATTTGTGCGACCTGAAGCTATTGCTTTGTTTCCAAAATCCGGTGTTAGTGATATGAACTATTTTGATCTGAAAGTTAAAACCATACTATTTGACGGCTCAAATACAAAAATATTGGCAACTTTCTTGGATAATAACCATGAGATAATGGTTTCATTGCCTCAAAACAGAGAATTTTCACATATTCAAAAAGATGACATCGTACACGCTGGTGTCCATCAAGAAGATTGTAAGTGTTATAAAGTATGAAAAAGCATATAAAACTAGGGTTTTTTATATTTTTTATCCCTGTTTTTCTGTGGCTGTTTCTACTTATAGTTCTACCGCAAATCGATTTATTCTTAATGTCGTTAAAGTTTGAAAACGATGCTGGAAATTTGGTCTGGAGTTTGGAAAATTATCGTGAATTTTTTACTGAAAGAGTGTATTGGTATACTTTTGCAAGAACCGCGATATATTCAATACTCGTTACATTTTTGACGTTTGTCGTCACGTTCCCTATAGCATTTTATATAACCAAAGTCGTTTCTCCTAAATACAAAGGATTCTTGACGATACTGCTGCTGATGCCATTTTGGGTAAGTGAGCTTGTAAGAGTTTACGGCTGGATGATCCTGCTCAGGGAAAGTGGAGTTATAAATTATTTCTTGATGAAGTTCGGACTGATACACCAGCCGATTGAGATGCTTTACAATGACGTGACCATGGTTATGGGACTTGTTTATACTTCCATGCTGTTTATGGTCGTACCTCTGATATCTTCGCTTGAGGGTATGGATGATAGTTATGTCGAAGCGGCCCTTGATCTGGGTGCTTCAAAGTTTATTATATTCTTTAAGATCATCATTCCATATGCTGCTCCGGGTATCGTTTCAGGCTCTATTGTCGTCTTTATGTTGACATTGGGCAACTATCTGACACCAAATCTCATGGGCGGCAAAAATTCTCTTTGGTTTACTGAACAGATCTACAATCAATTTATCGCAAGCTTTAACTGGAATCAAGGTGCAGCTTTTGGATTCTTGCTTTTAGTCTTGTCATCATTCATCATTTGGGTTGGCCTAAAAATTAGCCGACAAAACCTAACAAAGGCTCTGTCATGATAAGAACTTTACCTAGAAGTAAAAAGTACAATACTACTTTTCTGATTTACATCATAGCTTTTTATATATTTTTATTTGCTCCACTTGTAGTGACCTGTATCTTGGCGTTTAACAATTCGGATTTTCCTTCCCTGCCATGGAAAGGATTTTCTCTGGATTGGTTCTTAGCAAATACAAAAGACCGTGTAGGATTGATACATGATGCAAATAGCTTGCAGAGTATTTTTGTGAGTTTACAGACAGCGTTCTTTGTTTCTATATTCTCGCTTGTCATGGGAACAGTCGGTGCATTTTTGTTTGAGAGAGAAAATTTTAGATTTAAGCAAGGCTTGTATTTCTTGGCTTTAGCTCCTTTAGTCATACCGGGAGTCATACTTGGTATCTCTTTACTTTTAGCGACCAACAGCGCAGGAACTTATATCGAAAATAAATTTGGTATAGATGTTAGTATCTTGAGACCTAGTTTTTGGCTGGTCGTTATAGGTCAGTTTTCATTTATATCTACTTTTGTGCTTCTTGTAGTTTCGGCAAGGCTCAAAAAGTTTGACAATTCGCTCTCAGAAGCTGCCTTGAATCTCGGCGCTAATAGATTTGACACGATCAGATTGATAATCTTACCGTTTCTAAAACCGGCTCTCATAGGTGCCGGAGCAGTTGCGTTTTTGATGAGTTTTGAAAACTTCAATACGACGTTATTCTTGGTCGGATCAGACACGACTTTACCTATAAATCTTTACCTCCAAGTGCGTGATGGAAGTACCCCTATCATAAATGCCATATCTTTCTTACTGATAGTAACGACTTCGATCATGGCGGTTATGAATCTGTTTTTCACAAAAAAAGAGCAAGGTTAAGATGAATTTTTGGGATAATTTTGAAAAAGACAAACATCTCATAATCGCTCATCGTGGAGCTAGATCCATAAGAGCAGAAAATACTATGTCGGCATTTGTCCAATCTTTAGGCAAATGTGACATGGTAGAGTTCGATGTAGGATTTAGCCGCGATGGAGTCGCTGTAATCATACATGACGACACGCTAGAGCGTACCAGTGATGTGAGAGATCATAAAGAATTCAAAGCGCCTTACAATGTTGTAGATTATGATTATGCACAGCTGTTGAAGCTGGATTTTGGCTCTTGGTTTGTAAAAGAAGATCCATTCGGTACTATTAAAAAAGACGAAGGTTTAAAATCAGAATTAGATAAGCTGGATATCCAGAGGATATTGACTCTTGATGAGTTGCTGGCTTTCTTGAAAAAAAACAAAATGATCGCAAATATCGAGATAAAAGATGCAAAAGAGACTCGATTTGATGAGATAGCAGCAAAGGAAGTGTTGAAGATAGTTGAAAAGCACAATATGAAAGATATGGTCTGTATATCATCATTTAATCATGAGTACTTAAAACAGATACATGATCTTGCCCCTGACATAGAGATAGCTGCTTTACAGGAGGATCATCATCCTGCAAATCTTGTTGAGTACCTAAAGGGCTTGCATGTAAAAAGTTACAATCCGGACTTTGATATTACGGATGAGACCTTGGTAAAAAAGCTAAACAATGCAGGATTTTTTGTAAACGTCTATACGGTCAATAAAAGATCAGACATAGAAAAGCTCTTTAATTGGGGAGTCAAATCAGTCTTTACAGATTTTCCTCAAGAAAATTAATTTACTTATTCTTCAGCAAATGCATCAAAGAAGATTTTATATCCGGATATGAAAACTTGAACTGTAATTCTTGCAAAAATTTTGGATAAACTTCTTTCGAATCAGTTACGACACTTGCAGCTTCTCCAAACATTACATTTAAAAATGACTCAGGAAGAGGTAAAAAAGTCGGTCTAAACAAGACTTTCCCCAATGTTTTGGTTAGTTCAAAATTTGTAACAGGATTCGGAGATACGGCATTGAAGACACCGTTTAAATGTTTTTCGATGACAAATTCGTAGATGTTCATCAAATCATCTATATCGATCCAGCTGGTGATCATCTTCCCATAGCCTATAGTTCCGCCAAGACCTAGTTTAAAAGGCGGTAACATCTGCTTTAGAGCACCTCCCTCTTTCCCTAAAACAACACCTAGTCTTAAGATAGCAGTTGTTTTATGGCATTTTTTTGCTTCGCCTTCCCAAGCTAGTGCCAATTTTCCTAGAAAATCATCGGCATAATCTCTGCAGTATTCATCATAAGGCGCATTATTTGGATAGATACCTATCGCAGAAGTAGAGATGAGTTGTTTGACGTCGCTTTTATTTACGGCTTGTACAAGTTTTTGAGTACTTTCAATCCTACTGTCTATCAAAACCTTTTTGTACTCATCATCCCATTTTTTTATGATAGGTGCACCTGCTAGATTGATTGCGACATCTACACCATCAAGTTTTGTCAAGATCTCATCTACGTTATCTGTTTTTTCTATGATGACATGATCACGAAATCGCTCTCTTAAGCGTGTGCCTACAAACCCTGATGCCCCGTTTAATGCTATCTTCATCTCTTTTCCCTCTCATCTCTCATGGCGCTAATCTCTTTAGCTCCCATGTGTTGTCTTTTTTTTCATATAATATTCTATCATGTATCCGGTCTTCTCTTCCTTGCCAAAATTCTATTTTTTGCGGTATGACTCTATATCCGCCCCAAAAATCAGGAAGAGGGATTTTTCCATTTTTAAATTTTTCTTTCATTTTTTCGATTTGCATCAAAAGCATCTGTCTGGAGTTTATGATTTTGCTTTGTTCGCTTATCCAAGCTCCAAGCTGGCTTCCACGCGATCTTTTTGCAAAATAAGATATAGATTCGCTTTGCGATATTTTTTCACATATTCCGATTATTCGTACCTGTCTCTCTAGATCAAGCCATAAAAATTCTAATGCAACATTTGGGTTTTCACTTATTTCTTTGGCTTTTTGTGAGTTATAATTTGTAAAAAAAACAAAGCCTCTCTCATCAAATATTTTTAAAAGCACCGCTCTTATATTAGGTATATTATCACTTCCGCTGGTTGCTAGTATCATGCTGTTTGGTTCAGATATCTCAGAATTTAGTGCTTGTGAAAACCATCTTTCAAACTGCACAAAGGGGTTCTTATCCACAGTTGATATATCAAGCTCGCTTTTCATGTATTCTCTTCGCATATGTTGTAAATCTAGCATTTATACTCTTTTACTGATCATTGTTTGCATTTTGAATCTAGATTTTTAAGCTCTAGATTTAACGCATTTGTCGATATTACAACTTCCCACAGAGATATGAGAAGTGAGATGCACATAGTGACTAAACTTAAACCAAAAACTTTTTTCCCGATTTCTACATAATCTAAGAACAAACCAAACATAGATATAGTGCAAAGTAGAATGGATACAACTCCAAAAAACTGCATCCACTTTGTGAGCTCTAGTCTTTTTTTGAGATTGTCGATCTGTCCCGTTAGTTCACAATTGTCTTCATCTTTTATTTGAGAGTTTAGTAGTCTGATCAAACTTGCCGTTGCCAAAAAGCGGTTAGTATAGGCAAGAAGTAAAAGTGAAACTGCCGGAAACAAAAGTGCCGGAGTTGAGATTTCTATCTGCATTGTTACGCCTTAAATTTTTAGACTACTTATAAATAATTCTTGCTATGCCAAATACAAAAAGACCAATAGCAACTTCTTTGAGATCTTTATCGTAAATCAGCACTGCAATACCGCCTAGGATAAAAGTGAAGGATAGAGCGTACGATTTGACCTGGTCATGTAAACTCTTTTTGATCCACTCTACTTGATCATTTGAGATCTCGACTTTTAGTTCATCACTGCTTATTTTGCGAATCGCTGCTTTGAAATCTTTGGTGATGAACGGTATATCTTTTATCTCATCTATCAAGGTTTCTATGATGCTCTCTTTGGCTCCCAGAGCCTTTGGAATGTTTTGCTGTAAAATAGGAAGTATATCCTTTATACCATTAAAATTTTCTATATATGTAGTTCCAAGTCCCTCTATGATAGCACTTACTCTAAGTATATAAATCGCATCACTTGGGAGTTTAAACGGAAGATTTCTGGTTGATTCCAACACTTCAAATGCCAGTTTTTGCATCGATTCGCTGGATAGATTATTGTTTGAAAATATATCAAACATCCTGCTTGTAAATTCTGCCAATTCCGAAACAGGAGCTTCATAAGCGATCGTGCCTAGTTTTTTTGAAGCGCTTATATAGGCTTCATAATCTTGTTCATGTGCTGCTTTTATAAGTGAGATGATCGCTATTCTTGTCTGGTTTGGTATGGTTTTTACCATCCCAAAATCCAGTAGGATGAGTTCCCCTTGTTTGTTTACAAGCAGATTTCCAGGATGCGGATCGGCGTGAAAGTAACCGTTGATGAGCATTTGCTCGGTGTAAAAATTGACTAATTTGGATATGATGGAGTGAAAGTCTATCTTGTGTTTTAGGATATTTTTTTTATCATCAAATCTAAAACCCTCTTCATAGCTCATGACCAATGCTTCATCACAGCAAAGCTCACAAAGTGGAGTGGGAAATTTGATACCGCTGTCTTTATAGGTTTGTGAAAATTTAATGAGATTTTGCAGCTCATGCGAAAAGCTGACTTCTTGCATGATCATCTTGGAAAATTCACTGATGACCGCTTCTATAGAATTTTTTGTATAGTGTGAAAAAAGCGGTTTGAACAATGAATTGAAAAAACCGATGATCTTGATGTCTGCCTTGACTTTTCGTTCGATATCAAATCGTCTTAGTTTGACGGCGACTTTTTCATTCTCATGCGTGTATGCAACATGGACTTGGCCTATCGAAGCAGAGGCTATGGGCATTTGTTCGATTGATGCAAAGGCATCTTTGCCAAAGGACCTATTAAATACTTTTTCAAATTCATCCTGCTTCATAGGCGGGAGTTTGTCGTGTAACTCTTTGAGCTCAGTTATGTACTCTTCATCAAAAAAATCAGATCTTGTCGCCAACACTTGCGCCAATTTGATAAAACTGGCTCCTAGATCTATGATCGTTTGTTTGAGAGCTTTTGGACAAAGAGCCCTAATCCCTAAAAAAAACTCTCTTTTTTTAATGACAAGGTAGATACTCAGCAAAAATCTAAATATACTATAGACTCGTGTAATCTTATAATATTTCAAAGTATAGATAAAAGATTTTATTTTAGATCCTCTTTTAATTTTTCAAGATCGTCTTTAGTGGCGATCCCTAATTCATCTAAGATCTCTTTTAACGTTGATTTTAGTTTTTCTCTCATCCTTTCATCTTCTTCTTTGCCTTTTTTTTCGATGGATTCCAAAAAGCTTTTGGCATCTTTGGTATTGATCTTGCCTTTTTCTTCGAGCTTTTTGATCTCTTCTTCTACTTTTTCTTTGAAAACTACGGCTGCTCCTACTCCCGTGTATAATAATTCTTTTAACATGATCTATCCTTTAGAGTAATTTTTCTATATCTTTTTCTATCTCTTTTGGCTCCGTTGATGGAGCATATCTTTTTACTACATTACCTTTTCGATCTACCAAAAACTTTGTAAAGTTCCATTTGATAAATTCTGTTCCCATAAATCCAGGTTCTTTGTCTTTGAGATATTTATAAAGCGGATGTGCCTCATCGCCGTTGACGTTGATCTTGGCGAACATGTCAAATTTGACTCCATATGTAAGAGTGCAGAATTTCTGGATTTCTTGATTGGTTCCTGGTTCTTGAGAGAGAAACTGATTGCAAGGAAAACCTAGGATACTGAGACCCTTATCGTGATACTTGGCATATAAATCTTCCAAGCCCTTGTATTGTGGCGTAAATCCACACTTGCTCGCGACATTTACGATCAACATGACGCGACCTTTGTATTTGTCCAGTTTGATCGTTTTACCATCAATCGTTTTGACTTGTATATCGTAGATGCTCATATTTGTACCTCCAAAAAGATGTAAAGTGAGTGCCAGTGCTACCAAGAGATATTTCATGATGCCTCCTTCAATAGTTGTTTTGTGATATTATGCCTGAATTCAAACATGTTGTTAAGCTCTTTTTGCACAAGAGGATTCAAGAGTGAGCCCAAAAATCCAAAAGGAAGCTCAAACATCACTACGTCCCTAAGTTCGCATTGATTCCCGATTTGCGTAAAGATATGTCTGTGTTCCCAAGATCTAAACGGTGATTTTATCGCAACATCAACGAGCAGATTTGGAGATTGAAGCGTTCGTATCTCAACCTCCCAATAACTGGAAAGCATATATTTGGTTGATTTTATCTTTAGTCTGGCTCCTTGTTTGGGCACAAAATCGGGATTTAGAAGACTTACATGCATATTTGCAGGTGTGATCTTTTGGAGATTATTGACATCGAGATGAAAATCAAAGAGTTTTACTATATCGCAATCTAACAAAGAGCTTTTCTCAAAAATTTGCATCGTTTATCCTTATTTTTGTGGTGTCCAGATGAGCTTGTCTTGTGTGTAACCCAAAGCAGGCAAGGAGCTTAAGAGCTTGGCTTTCACATCTTCATCAAGCTTTTTGGTACGTGATAAGATCCAGAGGTATTTTCTAGATGGATCTCCGATAAGGGCATAAGTGTAATTAGAATCTAACTTTATGATCCAATAGTTACCGTAAAACGGCCAAAAAAAAGTTACTTTGAGTTTGCTGTTGCTATCATCCACCGCGTAAGCAGAGCCTATGGCTTCTTTTTGCTTGCCTTCTGAGGTTTCGCAGCGGTTTACTACTTGAATCTTGCCGTTTTTCTTGAGTGAATATGTTGCACTTACATTAACACAACCACGCTCAAATACATGATCGTATCTCGCGATTTCATACCATGTCCCAAGATAACGATTTAGATCGACTTTGTCTACTGTTGCAAGATGCGGATAGTTGCTGCTGCACCCTGAAAAAAGATAGGCTAGCATTAAAACGATGTATTTCATAACTAACTCCTTTAATATCATGATACATCAAATTTCTATATGTCTATATTATTTGGAATGTTTGTTATCTTTTATCTGTGTGATTTAAAGTAATCAAGCGCTCTCTTTGAAGCCATAGTGTGGTCTATTATCGGTGTGGGATAGTTTTCTTGACGATGTGTTTTGAGAAATGCTTCATCATGAATATTTTCGGCTTCAAGATTAGCAAGTTCATGGATCCATCTTTTGATGTAATGTGCATTTTTGTCAAACTTTTTGGCTTGCAAGTAAGGATTGAAAATTCTAAAATAAGGTTGTGGATCGATACCCGTTCCGGAACTCCATTGCCATGATAGGATATTTGACGCCGCATCGTAATCCAGCAGATATTTCGCAAAAAAAGCCTCACCCCACTGCCAAGGCAGCAGCAAGTCTTTCGTGAAAAATGAAGCCGTTATCATGCGGACGCGGTTGTGCATTTTACCTGTTTGCAGCAGTTCTCTTACCCCCGCATCGATGATGGGTACACCCGTTTCACCTTTGCAAAACGCTTCAAATCGTTTGGGATCTTCGATACCGTTATATCGGTATTTATAGTTTGTATGCTCAAGACTCGGGAAATGATACAGCAGATACGCATAAAAATCACGAAATATCAGCTGCCTGATAAACGCTTCTGAGCCTTTCTTCCCTTTGATCTCTCTTAGTATCTCACGTACCGACAACGTTCCAAATCTCAACGCAACGCTCAGGGAGGATGTCCCGTCAATATCAAGGTAATCTCTTTTTTCTTTATAATCTTTGAGCTTATCTACAAACAAATCTAGTGTGTCATGAGGATCCGTCTTGATCACGGGTTGTTCCCTAAAACCGATACTTTCCAAAGTCAAAGGTAGATGTTTTGCTCTTTTGTTTTTTATGGATGTGATACCCGTATAATCAGTCTCATACAATGTTTGCGACGTTAAAGTGGTATCAAATTTTTTGTACTTTTCTTCTAGAAGATCTAAAGCCTTGTTGTAAAAAGGAGTAAACACAAGATATGGGCTAAGATCCTTTTTTAAGATCTCGTTTGGTTCAAAAATATAGGTGTCATACAACCGTTTGAAGTCCATTAAAGCAGAGATTTCCGCATCACGTTTTGTAGCATAGCTATCATAATCTACGTTTGCTATGACCTCATCAAAGATATCGTAATTTAGATACTCAAATACACTTTTGGGTTTCCCGTAAAAAATTTTGAGATCAAGTCCTTTTTTTATAAGTTCTTGTTTGAGAGTGCTGACAAAGTAAAAGACATAAGAGACTCTTTTATCGCTAGGCTCTAGAGAATCCAGTATGTTTGAATCAAATATAAATATAGGCAAAACCTCTCCCTCATAGCACAAAAGAGGATTGTCCGTGGTCCTGAGATCGCGTCTAAACCAAAGGATACGTCTTGGTGGAAACGCTTCTAAGTAAGTGCTTAAAAGGCTTTGTTCTAAGAGATACGTGCAGTTGTATTTGAGCGCATAGGATCTGAGAGTACTCAAAGGCAGCGTGATAGAAACCTCTTTATTTGCAAACGCGTCTATCTGTGTGTGAAGCAAGGTTTTTTCTGTCTTTGTTAGATCGGTTTTGATGAAACCTGCCATATGCTGGAGCGCATTTTTTGCCGTTTTGGCATCTCTTTCTTTAGAGAGAGCTTGTAAAAAGATCGTTTTGTATTCACTCAAGAGTTCATCAAAAGGCTTGTTGTCATGATTGCCCACCAGCTTTCCCAGTTTTCTATAAAGGAGCTCATCTTTTGATTGTAGAAAGAATTTATGACTCTTATGAAACGCAATCAAATCTTTCATAGAGGGTTTTAAAGATTCAAAGTTCATAAAGAGCTGATGCGCAAAAGCCGTATCTTCAAAATTTTTAATTGTTGTTTTCATAAAATCTCCGTCTTGATCACATATAATATCTTACCACAAATATTTAATCAAATTTTATATATAATCACAAAAGAGATGTACTTTTAATCCAAGAGAAACAATGAAACGAGATTCGGATTTTTAAGTGAAAATTTTCAAGGAAAGATATGACCTATCAAGAGTGGTGTGACGAGCACGCCAAAAAACACGCCGAGATTATCGCAAAACTCGATGGCAAGAGTGACGATGAGATCATAGAGTATTTTGATTATGACAACATGAAGCAGCAAGAACCTGATTTTTGTTTTCTTTATGCCGAGAATAAAAAATGCCATGACATGAAGCATCTCAATTGTTACCTTTGTGCCTGTCCTCACTTTAGATTTGATGATAAAGGTGTTAAAAAGGTAGGAGAAAAGACACTGTACAGTTTTTGCTCTATCAATCACAAAAACGGCTCCTTCTTTGAGAGTGAGGGTGCCTTGCATCAAGATTGCTCGAACTGCATAGTTCCTCATAAGAGTGCTTTTGTTAAGAAATTGTTTGACAAAAAATGGAATAATATCATGAAAGATACATCTATAAAAGCAACAGAAAACAAGGAGTTTTATAATGAAGAAGCTAATATTTAGCGCAATTTTCGTATCTGCAATTTCGATATTTTTCTCAGGTTGTGCAAGCAATGGGATGGCGGTAAATACACCGGATGGAAATAGGGTAGAGAGAGTTTTTCATCAAGCTTATGTCATATCCCAGCAAAAAGTTATCATTGATAACTCTCAAGTAGCAGTTTTAACGGGTGTCGGTGTCGGTGCGGTAGGTGGAGCACTGGTTGGTGGAGATAATGCCAAAGGTGCTTTGATAGGTGCGGCAATCGGCGGAATCATAGGTGCTTTATCAAATAATGAGATAGAAGCCTATAAGACAACCCTGGATGATGGTCATGTCTGTTACGTAAGACAAAGATTACGCCTTGGGACACAGATCGAGTACACTATAGTAGATAACAAATTAAAAAATGTTCACGTAGTTTCATATCCACAGTGATATTATAAATAAACCCTAATCCTCATCTGTATAAGTTATATTTGTAACTTGCAGATGAGCAGGGGGTAAAAGTGTTGGATTCACGAGCATAGCCGTGCTCCAGATACCTGCATCGACCGTAGTTGGTGCTATGATACTGATCTGCTCTATATTGTTTTTCTTTTTGGCGATTATGTGAGAGATCTTTTTGCCGTCTATTTTTTTAAATCTTTTTGAGTGACCTGAAGTACAAAGTGAGTTTCCATCCAGCTCTATGATATTTATATTTTTATCTGCATTTTTTGGATCTTGTATCCCGATACGCCATTTTTCGGTATCACAACAGCCTAAAGTCGCGATATCTCCTCCAAAATTTACCAGTGCTGAATCTATACCTTCTTTTTTAAGTGTTAGTATGGATTGATCTGCTGCATATTCTTTGACAACCCCTCCAAAATCTATTTTAGTCAAATCATTTGAAAAGATCACTCTATTGTCTTGAATTTTGATCTCTTTTGAAGATGCAAAAGGGAGCAGTTTTTTTAGTTTTTTTTCATACTCTTTTGCAGATTTTGCAAGGTTTAGCTCTTTTAAAGTCCCGGCCATAGCGATATCAAATGCGCCTTCTGTGATTGAGGTGTAAAACAGGCACAGCTTTAGTATACCGATAAACTCAGTATCTAACTCCAGTTCATTGTGTGATCTATTGTTTACTTGGTAGAGTTGTGAGGAATTTTTGAAGTAATTATATTTTTCTTCCAAGGCTTTTGCCCCGGCAAATACTTTTTGCATCGCATTATCGGCAGCAAGCTTGCTTGCCGCGCCGATATATAATTCACAAGGTGTTGTGAAAATTGTAAAATGATAGCGATACAATGACTTATACGGATAAGTTTATATTGCTCGTACTGTTTTTGGCATTGGCATCGTAAGCAGAGAGAATTTTGTCGAGTAGTACGGATTGTAAATTCTCTTGATTTGAAGATGTTTGTGCGACTTGAGATCCTGACACTGTTTGTGCTTGCCCTGAAGCAAGAGACGCCATACCGCTCGCTCCGCTTTGAGCATGGATATGATGATGTCTATGTCTATGCATATGATTCGTGCTTATGGTCTGCTCAAGTGCTTTTGCCAATTCACTGCTGTCGATACTTCCATCAGAGTTTGTATCTATCGCCTTAAACGCACTATCAATACTCGAAGAATTTTGAGCTAGCTGTTTGGCTGCAGCGCTAAATTCCGTTTTGTCGATCGAGCCGTTACCATTTGTGTCCATAGAGTTCAACAATTTTCCGCTGATGTTTTGCATCATCGCATCAAAATTACTTGATGCAGCAGGGCTAACATCGCTTTGACTTTGCTTATTATACGAGTTTACGTATGCTTGCGTTGCACTGTTTACTGTCACTATGACCTCCATTTGTAAAGATTCTCCACACATTCGTGTAGATTTGGTTTGCAAGCAAAAATTATTCCACTAATTAGTAATATTTTATTGAATTATAAAGAATGTAAGATTATAATCATAAGTGTACCTCTAAGATAAAATTGAAGGATATTGTTATGATTACAGAGATAGATAAAAAAACTGCGCTTGTTTTGATAGATTTGCAGCAAGGCATCATAGCGGGTGAAAAAGCACATCCTACAGATAGCATTCTCGCAAAAGCAAACGAACTCATCCAGGCATTTCGTGCCGCAAAGTTACCGATCATTTTCGTCAATGTCAATCCGATCGGGGCGACTTGGACACGTGTGAGAGCGGAAGTCGCAGCCGATATGAGCAAGATGTTGGATACTGAAGAGAAACTTGACGCATTTTTAGAGATCACGCCTGTACTTGATAAAACACCAAAAGATATTTATGTCACAAAAAACACTTGGAATGCATTTTACAACACGGCACTTCATCGAAAATTGCAAGAGAAAAATGTTACCGGCATCGTGCTTGCAGGTATATCGACCAGTATCGGAGTAGAAGGAACCGCTCGTGCTGCCAGTGAACTTGGCTACAACCTGACATTTGCGCTTGATGCTACAACGGATAGAGTCTTAGAAGCACACGATCACAGCATCAAATACATCTTCCCGAGAATCGGCGAATTAGGCTCGGTTAAGGAAGTGATCGAAAAATTACCAAAGTAAAAGCACGCCTTTTCTAAAGATGCTCTAAAAGTGCCTCATGGATCAAGGCGTTGCTGGCTACGATGATGTGATCATCTAAAGTGTACGGTGCTCCGTTTTCATTTGTATAGATGCCTCCGGCTTCTTGTAGGATCAAAACACCCGCACTTACATCCCAAGGTTTGAGATTGCACTCGTAGTAAGCATCAAAAGTGCCTTTGGCAAGGTAACAAAGATCCAAAGACGCCGCTCCAAATCGTCTGATGTCACGCGTAATCGGTAAAAGATTTGCCATACACTTTAGTACCCATTCGTAATCTTTGCTTTTTTGTACTTTTGTATATGGAAATCCCGTTGCAAGGAGTGATTGTTGGAGTACATTTTGCTTAGAGACGTGTATTGCTTTATCATTTAGAAAAGCACCTTTGCCTATGTCTGCCCGAAAGCATTCATCTAGTATCGGATTGTAAACAACTCCGGCTACGGGTGCGCCGTTTTCCCACATGCCGATGCTGATGGCACAATGCGGGATGCCGTGTACGAAGTTGGTCGTACCGTCGATCGGATCTATGTAGATCGCGCGTGGCGGATAAGAGATCTCTTTGGTATTTTCTTCTCCAACTATCACATACTCAGGAAATGCAACTTGAAGCTTCGCTGTCAATTGTTTCTCGATCTCTTGATCATACTCTGTAACCAGATCGACCGTACCTTTATAATCTACATTGTTGTTAGCATAAAATCCTTTTATAAAGAGTTCGCGGCACTGCATGGCTATTTCAAAGAGCTGATGTGAGAGAGACATAATATTTCCTATAAATTTTTCATAATTTTAGCGAAGTCATGATTAAGCTTCCCTCACATGATAGGGATTTAAAAGGAGAGGGCATATTTCAGATAATAGGTATCGGTGGATCTACTATCTTGAGATTTGTTATAGATCATCCCTCCTAAAGTAAAAGTATTGTAATCGTTTAGCGTGTAGGTGATAGCAGGGGAGAAAAACTTTGATTTTGATCTGTTTAGAGCTTCTATATAGGTCATGGAACCTGATAAAAAGATGTTAAAATCATACGATAGCGAGAATGCAAGGTGAACGTTTGAGTCTGTGAGATTGGTCGCGATCTCTGAATTGTAATTTAAAAGAATTTGCGAACTATCAAATGTCTTGGAGCTGTACAATATTTCGGTAGTCACGGTTACACCGTTGACAAAACCATAATCGGCTCCCAAGGTCGCTTGGTAAAACTCTTGATTTTCTCTTTGAGACTCAGTGGTTTTTATCGAAGATTTTATGTATGCACCCTCACTTTGCAATTCGATCCCGGTTTTTGCCAGATTGCCTTGTATCTCATAACCTAGCATCGTGGTGTCATCGGATTTTATGACATCGACTGCGAAGTCGGCTATTTTCACAAAGGTCTTATATCTTAGGGCATATTTTAACGTGTTGTTTTTTCTTTGGGATGCGACGATGCGGACACTGCTCGTGGGACTTAGGCTTCTTGTGTAGCTTAGCGCCATAACGCCAAAAACTTCATCTGGCTCTAGGGCATAGGCATTTTGCGGATTGAAGATGTTGGTCGGATTCCAAAATTTCCCCACACCCATCGGGATATTTTGCAGTCCAAGTGCGATATTGTTCTTTTCATCTGCAAAGCCTGCGTAAAAACGATACATCTTGGCATACGCAACACCGCTTCCATAATCGTAAAAAGAAGTCTGCGTGGCAAAGTTCGTATCGGATTTTAGAGCTTTGATATAGCTAAAATCCACACTTTTTACATAGCCGTGTCCGTAGTAATTGACCAGATCTCCGATGAAACTCAGGTAGTAATCGCCTTGAGTGTAGTTATCACTCAAACGCAGACGGTCGTAATTGTATGTGGTATTGCTCTGCCTGAGCGTAAAGTTTGTATTGCTGATGTTAACTTGAGAATCTGCAAAGAGCGAGGTTGCCATCACCAACAAAGCAAGCGTGATCTTTTGACTCATGATCTTACTCAACCAAAGCTCCGTCATTGAGCTTGATGATTCGTCTAACGCTTTGCATCACGTATTCGTCATGAGAAGCAAAGATGATGCTGACTCCCTCTTTCTCATTTAAAGAGCGCATCATCGCCATGAGTTTTTCCGAGTTCGTAGAGTCCAGATTTGCAGTAGGCTCATCCGCTAGTATCGTTTTTGGTTTTGCAGCTACCGCTCTTGCCACTGCCACTCTTTGTTGTTGCCCTCCGCTTAAGTCATTTGGCAGGGCATTTAGCTTATCCTTTATCTCTAAAAGTTCGGCGACTTCAAAAACGCGCTTTTTGATCTCTTTGTCTGAAAAGCCTCGCAGTTTCATGATAAAACCGATATTGTCCTCGACACTTAAAACCGGGATGAGGTTGTAAGCTTGAAACACAAAACCAAGCTCGTTGAGCCTCAGTATCGTTCGCTCTTTTTCGTTCATGGCAGCTATGTTTTTATCATCAAGAAAAATTTTACCGCTATCCACATTATCCAATGCGCCTATGGCATTGAGAAGCGTTGTCTTGCCGCACCCTGAGGGACCGCTGATGAGTGAAAACTCACCGTCTTCGATAGTAAGAGAGATGTCTTTTAGGGCATGGATCTCTTTTGGTTCGCCTTTGTAAAAGTATTTGTTGACCTTCTCTAAAACAATCATGTATTTGCCTTTATAACTTTGATAGGGTTCAGATTTTTGATCTTCCTCAGAGGCAGTAAAACGCTCAACAAGGATGCACTTATGATCGCATAAAACGTAGAGCTAAAATAGCTCGCCTGTATGTTTGCATAGATGATCGAACTGTACCCAAACTTCTCTAATCCTGCAGAGTAAGCACTCAGATCAAGTCCGTAGATATGTAGATATTTGAGCGAGAGATAACCCAGGATCGCGCCGCAGATATAGCCGATGAGACCGACAAAAAGAGCTTCTAAGAAGATCTGCAAGCGGATATAAGCATAAGGCATCCCGATGGCTCGCAAGATACCGAACTCTCGAATTCGATCTAAGATAGAAACGTACATGACACCCAAGATACCGATAAAAACGACCAGCATGACGATCGCAAACGTGATCGAGTTGAAGATCGCCATGATATCTTCCATCTGTTTTAGCATCGGATAGAGATCCAGCAGGCTTTCTACGTCCAAATTGGAATATTCTTTTTTTAGCGTTTTGATAAACGCTTCATTATCGGTTCGTATGGCTATCTGCGTGGCTTCGTCATGAGGGACTCCCAAAAAATCATAGACTCTCTTGATCGGAACATAAATGGCAAAATTATCTATGTTGATGTTGGTCGTCTGGATGATCCCTGCCACTTTGAGATACAGAGCATTTATCTCTCCTTTGGCATTTTGTGTCGAAAAGATCACTTTTGATCCGATATGGACTTTGAGTTTATCTGCAAGCCCCTTCCCGATAATAGCTCCGTAATTTTCAAAGCTCAGTTTTCCTTTTGTCAAAAAGAGACTAAACTTGCCAAATCTTTCTTCTTGCTTGAGATCGATACCGATGATATTTGCAAAAGATTGTTTTCTAGCAGTAGAACTCAAACCCTCTACACTAAATCGTTTGATAGCTAGTTTGACGTTTGGATCATGATCTAGCTTTCTTAGAATTGCATCTGCGTTTTTGATATTGTTGCTCAAGACTTGATTGAGTCGGTAGCCTTTTTGATAGATGCTGACTTCCCCGCAGTCGCTTCGGATCGTTTTGTCTACCATATTGAGCGTCATGCCGTCATAGATACCTTGTAAGGAGAGCATTAAAGCCATGCTGAGGGCTATGAGGATAACCAGTAAAAATGTTCTTGAAAATCTTAAAAAAGCGTTGCTCCAAGCAAGTTTTACGATTACTTTAAACATGGCGTATCGCCTCGGTAGGTGTGAATTTATTGATATACAAGATAGGGTACAAGATACTCAAAAAACTCAAAATGTATATCACGGCGACATTCCAGGAAATCGTAAAAAGGTTAAAATCAAAAGGTATTTGATCCGAGACGATCCCGTATTGTTTGTAGGTCTCGCTGATTCCCGCGATCGTGATGGGATGCAACGAAAAATAATACGCGATATAAGCGCCGATGGGCGTTGCGAACAAGATCGACAAAGTCGAGAGGATCAATATTTCATAAAAAAGCAAAAGGAACATATCTGTTTTTGACAAGCCTATACAGCGCAGTATTCCAAACTCATTGACTCTGGAGCTGATATTGATAAATCCAAAGATCATGACAACAAAAAATATGACGATGAAAAACAGTCCCAGACTGATATATCCAAAAACACTGTCCACTTCCATCGCCTGAACCATGGGCTCCATCAATGTTTTCCAGCTCAACGTCTCAAGATCAGGCGGCATTTTGGCTGCGATCTCGTTTTTGATCCTGTCCACTTCTTTTAGGTTATTTACGTCTATCGAGATGTAGGAAGCTTTGTTTTGGGAGTACATGAGGTTATCAAAGTACGGTCTTGAGACAAAAGACGCCATCGAATCAAACTCGAAAGAACCGGTTCTAAAGATACCGCACAACTTTAACATATCCGCTGCAAAAGAATAATCCGATGCTTCACCGATAAAAGCTACTTTGTCGCCGATATTGATATGTAGTTTTTTGACTAATTCAGAGCCTGCATAAAGGCAGTTTTGTGAGTTTTGATCTAGATATTTTCCTTTTATAAGGGCGGTTTTTAGCTCACTCATGTGTTCTTCTCTCTTTGGATCGATCCCAGCTACCATAGCAGCTGAAGAGAAATCTTTGAAAGAGAGCAGACCGTACGTCTCATACCTTGAGGTGAAGTTTTTGATGCCTTTGATGTTTTGTAATTTTTGTTCTATGGTTGAAACATTTGTTATAAGATACTGATTTCCGCCTATATCGCGATATCCTTTTTTGTAGATTTCTATCGCTCCGGTATAAACGTTAAGAGCATTTCTCAGCATAGAGTTGTGTGAACCGTCCATCATGGAGACATAGACGATAAATAACAAAGCGGAAAAGAAGATCAAGACAAAACTTGTGATACTTCTGCCTTTGTAAAATAAGATGTTCTTTAACGCTAGAGCAAACATCAGCGTGAAAACCTCTTGAGTGCGCTTTGCCTAAAGTATTCTCCTGAGATGACCTGATCGTACCTCGCATTTTGGATCTCAAGCACCGTGTCGGCGTTTTTTTTGTCTAAAGGAACCACCTTCCAATAGGTCGGCAGATAGTAGCCGTCGATCTTTTTGATATTTTTATAGATGAAGTAGCGCACCGCTTTATCACTCTCATCATAAAAGGTCTCTTTTTTCATCGTATAGGTCGCCGTATCGATTTCTAGGATGATCTTACCCCAGACTACCGCCGCAGCTTTTTTGGGTATGAGTTGGATGGTCACTATATCTGCTTGTGTTTTTTGGATCGTCGCATCGTAATCATCGACCAAAGAGCTTTCTTTTACAACATCATCATTTGTGATGTCTGAACCCATCCAGCTTTGGAGCATCATAGAAGGCGGGATTTTGATGGTTCGCTCTATCTTTGGGATATATTGCCACATCTGTCCGTTTAAGCTCAGAAAAGTGATACCTTTGTCTCTGGGAGGGTAGGTGATCTTTACAAAACTTTTGTTTTTGCCCTCAGACCAATTTTGAAGTTTCATAGTTCTGGTATAGCCTAAATTTTTCACTATCATGGTGAGTTCCATATAGACGCTTTTACCTCGCATGTTGTGATCTACTTTTTGCATGATCTCTTTGGCACTTTGAGCGTGTAGCATGGCATAAGAGAGGAGCAGGAAAAGCAGGATATTTTTAATCTTTATCATCTTTCAACTCCACTTTTTCATACATCTGCACATCCAGATCAAGACTTGCTTCTTGGATCTCTTTCATCTGCTCTGATTCAAGCATCTGTGTCATGATGGGTGATCTCAAGAATGCATCAAACGCTTCTTTTGAATCCCAAGTAGTGACACCGAGTAGTTTTGTATTTTGTTTGTCTTCTAGGATCTCGATATTAGTGATCGCCTCAAGTGTTTCAAGGATAGGAAGAAAGGAGCCCAAAGAGTTTTTCAGTTTTGCAAGCTGTCCTTTTTTGTATGTATATGTTTCTACGACTACGAAAGACATCGATCTCTCCTTTGTTATCGGTTCGTTTATTGTAATATAAATCAATTTAATATACAATGTTTTTGTAATAAAAAAGTACAATATCATAATAAATAAAATCAAGGGCATTTGTATGATCGGAATACTGACAGATATATTGAAATTGTCTAAAGAATACAGCGATAATAACGGAGCCGATTCTATAGACGCATTTATAGAGTGGCTGTGTCATAGAAATAAACTACAAAAACCGACTAAAAAGATCTCAAATTCTTCGCTCGTTTTTGCCCTAAATAGATCAAACTCCAAGATGCGAGATATGAGTAGGAAAGTGCTAAAAAGTTGCAATCTTAACTCTGTGGATGATTATTTTTATCTGCAAGAGTTGAAAAAACACAAGATTTTATCTAAAAGCGTGTTGATCAACAGCTTTGATCATGAGATATCCAAAGGTAGCGAGATAATCAAGCGTCTCGTGAAATCCTCCTTTTTGATCGAGAGTACGGATGCAAAGGACAAAAGGGTCAAGCTTATAGAGCTCACGCCTTTGGCACTCAGTGCCTTGGGTGTTTTAGAAAATCAGCTCACACAGATATATGATAAGAAGTTTGAGAGTTATCATGATGGGGATAAAGAGCTGTTTTTGAAGCTGTTAAAAAAGATATAAAAGAGGAAAACACATGGCAAAGGTCATCATACTAAGCGGAGCCGGGGTGAGTGCGGAGTCAGGTATCAGCACGTTTAGAGACAGCGGTGGACTGTGGGAGCAGTATCGGGTCGAAGATATCTGTACCGTGGGATGTTTGGTAACAAACAGAAAACAGACTTTGGAATTTTATGACAAAAGAAGAGCTGATTTGATCGACAAAGAGCCAAACCACGCTCATAAAACCATCGCCAAACTCAAAGAGAAATACAAAGATGACATCGCCATCATCACGCAAAATGTTGATGATCTTTTTGAAAAGGCAGGCATAGTACATCATGATGTACTTCACCTGCACGGTTTTTTAACCAACTTGGAGTGTGAGAGATGCGGCGAACTTTACGAAGTAGGATACCAAAAAACTGCCGAAAGTTATGACGGTAGATGCCCGAGGTGTGAGAGTGAAAAAGTGAGACCTCACATCGTGATGTTTGGCGAAGCAGCGCCTAATTATCAAGTCATGTACCAAGAGTTTGACGATTGTGAGATGTTCGTGGTCATCGGAACAAGCGGTTATGTGATCCATACTGATATGTTCTTGAATCCAGATATCAAAATCTCCATCCTCAACAACCTAGAACCAAGTATTGCTATAGACGACACGCTCTATACAAAAGTGCTCTACAAACCTGCAAGCCAAGCGATAGATGAGATTGCAAGAGATGTAGAGGAGTTTTTAGGAATATGATCAGTGCTTAATTCTTTGATTTTACTTCGATGATATCATCTGCGATCTGGATCGTCTCATCTGCTAAGATCTTCGCTCGTTTTCGTAGCTCGATCTCTCCGTTTCGCTTAACTTGTCCCTCTTCGATGAGTATCTTTGCCTCAGCACCGCTATCGGCTAGATTCACAAGTTTGATCAGCTTAAATAACTCTATATAATCGTCTTCTAATTCAAATATCATGTATAATTCCTTTATTTAAATGCAATCATATCTGAATTTACAGCCAATCGTGCAAAATTAAAAACTATTGCCCTCGATAGCGTGATGATCATAGATCTTCACAACGCCGTCTCTGGCTGCATAAGTGATCTCGATGGGACTACAGCAAACATAGCAATCCTCGACGACCGTGATACTTTCTTCGCCGATATCAGGCTCCAGATACAAGCTGATCGACTCCCAACAATAAGGACAGGTGATGGTTCGCTCTTCCATGGTGACTCTTTCATTTTTGCAAAGAATATCCAAAAAAAGTAAATATTGAGATTTTGGGTTCTAAAGCCAACTTATAGAGCCGATATGGTATATTTGTCTTACTAAATGCACTTAGGAGATTTATGTTTTTACCCACCACCAGAGCTGAGATGAAAAAAAGAGGATGGCGACATCTGGATGTAATTTTGGTGACATCTGATGCTTATATCGACAGTCCTTACATGGGTGTTGCCGTCGTGGGTAGGATCTTGGAAAAAGCGGGGTATCGTGTGGGTATCATCGGTCAGCCTGATGTGACATCGGATGTGGATATCAAAAGACTGGGAGAGCCGAAACTCTTTTGGGGCGTCAGCGGCGGGAGTGTGGATTCGATGGTTTCCAACTACACGGCGACTAAAAAATTCAGACAAGAGGATGACTATACCCCGGGTGGCAAAAACACAAAACGACCCGATCGTGCGAGCTTGGTCTATACGAATCTCATAAGACAGCACTTCAAAGAGACAGCACCCATCGTCCTTGGTGGGATCGAAGCGAGTTTGAGGCGGGTGAGTCACTATGACTTTTGGTCGAACAAGATCCGAAAGCCGATCATCTTTGATGCCAAGGCGGATTATCTGATCTACGGCATGGCAGATAAAAGCGTGGTAGAGTTTGCCGATGCGCTGAAAGAGGGCATCCAGCCTCATCATGTAAGAGGGCTTAGTTATATCTCAAAAGAGCCAAAAAGCGACTACCTCCAACTACCGAGTCATGATGAAGTGCTCAGTGACAAGCACAAGTTCATCGACATGTTTGATCTGTTTTATCACAACAATGACCCCATAAGCGCCAAAGGATTGTGCCAAAAAGTGGACAGTCGCTACCTGATCCAAAATCCTCCCTCGATGTATCTTGATACCCAAGAACTAGACGCGGTGAGCGCGCTTCCTTACGAGCGTGATCTGCATCCGTATCATCAACGTGAAGGCAAGGTCAAAGCGCTTGAGACGATCAAATTCTCGATCTCTACGCATCAAGGCTGTTATGGTGAGTGTAACTTTTGTGCGATCAGCGTGCATCAAGGGCGCACGATCCGAAGCCGAAGTGAAGCGTCGATACTAGATGAAGCCAGGCTCTTTACGACCTATAAAGATTTTAAAGGCATCATCTCCGATATCGGTGGACCGACTGCGAACATGTACGGATACGAGTGCAGCAAAAAGATCAAAAAAGGCACCTGTGAAGAGAAAAGCTGTATGTTCCCGACCATGTGCAAAGCCCTCAAACCAACGCACCAAAGGCAGATAGATCTGTTGCGAAAGGTGAGAAAGATCAAAGGCATCAAAAAAGCTTTTATCGCATCAGGCGTGCGGTATGATCTCATTAGCGATGACAAAGCCCATGGCTATGAATACCTCAAAGAGATCATCAACCATCACATCAGCGGACAGATGAAGATCGCTCCTGAGCATATCGATGATGACATCCTTGCTCTCATGGGAAAACCCGGAAAACGATCACTTGTAGAGTTCAAAGCGCTTTTTGATAAACTGAACCGAGAATCGGGCAAAAAGCAGTTTTTGACCTACTACCTGATCGCAGCGCATCCGGGTTGTGAGGAAAAGCATATGTACAATCTCAAAGACTTTGCCACCAATGTGCTCAAAATGAGTCCCGAACAAGCCCAAGTCTTCACACCCACACCCTCGACCTACTCGACATTGATGTACTACACGGGACTGGAGCCAAAAAGCAGAAAGCCTCTTTTTGTAGAAAAAGACACGATGCGAAAAGAGAAGCAAAAAGAGATCGTCGTGAGTAAAAAAACCAACACTTTCAAAAGTGGATTTGACAGTTAAGGAGAGACTATGAGTGTTTTGATGGAGTTAAGTATGTTCCCGCTAAGCGGAGGAGAAAGTAAAAGTGCCGATGTCGCCAAGATCATCAAGCTGATCCAAGATAGCGGGTTTCCCTATAAACTCACACCGATGAGCACCGTGATCGAAACCAAAACGATGCATGAAGCACTACAGCTTTTAGAAAAAGCCTACACCCAACTTGAAGAGAATGACCGCGTCTATGCATGTGCAAAATTTGACATAAGAGCGAGTCGCGTCGATGGTCTGCATCAAAAGATCGCATCGGTGCAAGCAAAAGTGGATGAACCGATTAGGATATGATATAGTTCTCACAGATATGTCTAAAAATATCTAGAAAAGTAGCTTCGTCTCCACTGCCCTCTTTTTTCTTTGATTTTATTTAGGACTAAGAATAGATAAAGAATAAAGAAAATATTTTTTTAGATTACATTATATTTCTCATCAATAGTATCCAAACTTTCCAATATTGTGAGTGCTTCTTTTCTTTTAATAAAATTAATTAGATGTTGATTTGATATATGCTCCAAGCATACTGGACAGCAACTATTTTCATCACATTTACAAATTTTTACTATATTAATCGCTGATTTCACAACATCATCAAAATGTTTATAAATTTCTTGCATAAAGCCTGCTCCTGCTGGAACACTATCGTATAAAACTATTTTATAGGAGTCTTTGGAAGGTACTAAAACACCATTAATATCTTCTCTTTTTATTGCTAAAACTTCGCTCGATCCTTCTAGCAAAGCAAAAAGTAAAGAATAGTTTTTTGTAAGATTATTGCCAAGATTTATATTTTCAACAATTAAAACATCAGTATAGAAATGGTATCCTAACCGATTTTCATTTGTCATGGAGTTATTTATCTCTCCATTATTAAGATCTATTCTTACATCTATATTAATTGAAGTAATTTTTCCTCTTTTTGCAAGTTTTAATGATAGTGTAGAAAATCTTTTATTTTCAATTTCAGCTTCTCCTCCAATATAAAAACTTCTTATTTTTGATTTTGGTATCGGTTTTCTATGTGGAATTTTACTATAAGGTTTTAATGCTTCAAAACCAAAAATAGGAACAATATAATTAAGTTTACTTGAATTTCTGATTTTTACAGCACAATTTGGACAATGAGAAGGGTAGTTTAAATTGATACCTTCTTCAAAAAATCCGCATTTTGGACAAAAATAAAATTTTACAATTTGTGGCATTTTCCCTTTGATGATTTTCATGTTGTTACTGGTAATTAATTTTTTGTCAGCTATTATTTCTTCATTAGGAGCATATTCTCTTAATGCAATACTCATATCTCTATCCAAAGATATATTTTTTAAACCAATTTTTTTAGTATCCAAGGAAACTGTATCAACAGGGAACCCGTATTTAGGAATAAATATCTTTTGGCTAAAAAGAGATATAATGTCTATATTTTCATAGTAACTTAAAATATGTTTTATTTTTTCTGCTTTTGTATATTCTCTTTGCTCAACATATTCTTTTTCCAAATTTGTATATTCATAAATATCTGTTTTCACTTCTGTTTCTATTTTACTCCATAAATCTAAACATCCTTCATATTTTTCATCTTTGATCCCTTTTGTCCATTGCCATGTCTCTATCCCCATTTCATGATATAAGCTGTCTGATAAAATATTTTTAATTGAATCTTTTAATTTTTTTGGTTCTGAATTAATGTATATTCTAAATTTTTCAAATGAATCTTGTTCTAAAAACTCTTTTAATTTAATATTAGTATAACCACAATAATTTTCTTTTAAAAAATATGATAATGCTAGAGAATTCATATGTCTTCTTATGATCCTAATATTTTCAATACTAATTACAGGTGTTTTCATTTGCCCCATAACAAGAGGCATAGGATTCTCAAAATATTTTATGTCATGAGCTCTTCGGTTGGAAAATGTTGCAATAAAAGCTGTTGAATCACCACTTCTACCAGCCCTTCCAGCTCTTTGAATATAGTTACTAGGATTTGGCGGCACATTATGTAGGAACACACACTCTAATGAGCCTATATCTACTCCAAGCTCAAATGTTGTTGAACAACTCAATATATTTACATCGCCATTTTCAAAAGCTAATTGAACTTTTTGGGCATTCTCTCTACCTAATTGTGCTGTATGTTCTTCTATGCACATAACTGATTCTAACTTCAAATGTTTACTATCTATAAAATTTTGATATAGATTGATATAATATTTAGCATCTTCAATATCATTTATAGTTATCTCGTTCAATAGTCCACTACAGCCAAAAACTTTACATTGTTTTTTAGCACTCCAGATATGAATTTTTCCACATTTATTACATCTGTAGATCTTTTTATTCAAACTAATATTCCAATTTTTTATTTTTAATCGTTTTGCTCCTTCATCGTTACTAAAAATATTAGTAGATGTTAAACTGTCCCAAATCTTTTCCATAATTTCTTTAGACTTTTTATCAGATATATTTAATAACTTTTCTAAAAATTTTACTCTTTTATTGTTTCCTACCCAGCCTATAGATGGCTGATCAACTCTTTTTTTAAAACTTGGTGCATTATTTTTAAATGGTAAATCTAAAGCATCTGCAATACTTGCTTCGGCATCTATTGCAAAAGATGCTCTCATTGTCGAAAGAAGAATATATAGCAAAGCTTTAATATCATTTTTTGTTAGGAGATATTCACATAGAAAATTAAGTCTCTTCAAAATTTCTTGTTCAATTTGTTCTTCTAATGTAAATTTAACTAAGCCAATGTTTTCCAATGATTTATTATCTTTTAGAGAAAATTCATTAATCAATAAATTTACATAATCATGTTTCTTTTTATCTTTAAATTGATTAAAAAGATAGTTTTCAATAACTTCATCATATCCTATTCCTCTATTTTCTTTTGTTAAAATATAAAGCAATTTTTTTCGATTTATTGCATCATTATAAATACGTTCAAAAAATGGCGCGAAGAAAGCAGCATCTTTTCTACTATCTGAGAATACTAATACTTTTTTTTTATTTTTAAAAGATAATGAATTATATAGTGGAAGTAAAATGACACTTTGTGGAATCTCATCTCCAGTTACAAATCTATAATTAATCGCAGGAAAATTCTTCTTAGCATATTTCCCACAATTTGGACAAAGTTCTATTGAATCTTTATCATCGCGTGTTTTGATTTCTAAAAACTTTAAAAAACCATCCTTTTTTTCTTTTGATATTTCTCCACTTCTTATATCTAGGTATCTTAGCTCATGCTTTTTTGTATTCTCGTCTTCATCTTCATCAATATTTAGTTCTAGTAAATTTGACAAATAAATCCTTTTGTTTGAGTTCAACCTTAGTATATCGCTATCATCACCAGCATCTATTTCTAAAAAATCTTTTTTATTTTTCATTCCAGTTAAAAATATTTCACCACAATTAGCGCATGCAGACAACTCAAAAACTTTTCTATTCTTGTAGGTTATCTTTTTATCAAAGAATATTTCACTAACATCTCCATTGTCATTTAATATTGCATATAATCCATCTGAAGCCTTGATAAAAAAGTGATATTTTGCGTAAAGCAATTCTTCATCAGCCTTTCTTGCTTTAAAAGACAATTCAATTAATGAGGCCAATTCATTTTCATCATCAAATTCTAATTCTTTTGACAATTCTTGAATTGTAAGAGGTGTTTTTAAAAGCAATTTTTTTATTCTATTTACTTCATAATTATTTTCTAATAATTGATATAGCGTTTCTTTAAAATTATCACTACTTGGTTGAAAACCTTTTTTATATTTTTGTAAAACAGCTATTGATGGATTATCTTCAATGTCTTTTAAAAGTTCGCTTGGTTTGAAATTTAATTTCCACAGGCTATTGTTTAAAATTTTTTGTTCTTTATATTTTGCTCTAATAATTGCGTTTTTCTCAAAAATCACTCCAAAAATATCTTGTGCAAATTGTGCAACTTGCTTATTGTTTCTTTCATCTCCCAATGTTGCACTTGCCCCAATGCAAAGTGGACTATTGTCACGAAAGACTCTATCTTGTAATCTTCTCAGTAAATACCCTATTTCACTACCTTTTGCTCCATCATAAGTATGGATTTCATCCAAAACTATATATTTCCAAGTGTTATCGTTAAATAGTACATTGTCTTTTGGGCGAAGTAATAAAAATTCAAGCATTGAATAATTTGTAATTAAAATATCTGGAGGATTTTTCAAAAGCTCTTCTCGACTTTTTTTCTCATTTTCCAATATTTCAATATTTTGGCTTCTATAAGTTTCTATAGCATCTTTTTCACTGTATTGAGTTTCCCCAGTATATCTTCCAAATGTTATGTTTGGTAAATTCTTTAATCGTATTCTTAAATCTTTTAGTTGATCATTTGCTAAAGCATTCATTGGATATAAGAATATAGCTTTAACCCCATGTGTTTTATTTTTTAAAATATAATTAATAACAGGAATTAGAAAACTAAGAGTTTTGCCACTACCAGTTCCTGTTGAAATAATAATATTTTGATTGTTAATGATTGATTTTTCTATTACTTCTTGTTGATGATAATATAGACTGTTTAGTTCAAAAGGTTTTAATATCTTTTCTATATCTTTGTGCAATATATTATTTTTTATATATTCAATAGTTGACCTACCTTTTTCAAATTTGTATGTTTGTTCAACAAATGGACCTTTGGTAAATTTTGTTTCATCTATTTCTTTAGATAATTTTTTATTTATAGACTCATTTCTGGAATAAAAAAGTGTTTTTAAATAGTTTTTATAATTTTCTTCTATCCTTTTGTACGTGCTGATTGGGTTAAGCCTCATCTCTTTCCTTTATGATAGATTTATTTATAATTTCTTGAATACTATGATATTCTAGAATCTCAAATATTTTAACTCTATTCTTCTCACTATTTTTTTGCAAAACATTAAAAAATATTTCTAAGAATTCATTTTTCAATGAAGAAATTGCTTCTGGAAATCTTATTTTTATAGCTAATATTATATTATCTTTAAGAGAAGTTTTTTGATAAGATATTGATATTTGTTTATTAAATAAAATCATATATTTTAGTTTAGTCAGTAGATTATCTTGTTCTAAAATAAAACTATCAATATCATTTGAATTTTCTTTATATAACTTAATCAGCAAAAAATTTAATTTTTCAATTATCTCATCATCAAGATAGTGATAATGTATATTTTTTAAATGACGTATAACCGTTTTCAAATTCTTAATTGATATGTTCGGAGGACGAAAATTTTGATTATTAGCAAAATAATTTACTAGCGGATCATTTGATTTTATATGATTCAGTGTTATAATTTTTTTTAATATCTGAGTATTTGTATCCTTATCATAAATAATAATATTAAAATCACCAGATTTAGGGGTTGGGAATTTCGTAAACTCAACTATTCGATCATCTGTTTTTAAAGGTTTTGAAAAAATATCGTACTTTGATTGAATTACAACATTGAATATATTAATATCCGGTTCTATAGTTATAGTAGATGAAGTATCTTTCAATTCAATATGATATATTGTTCCAATTAAAACTTTTTTATATTTATCAAAATTTCTATATTCTATGAAAATTTTTATTGGAAAACTTGAATTATTTTTTATCTCTTCTGAGATTTCAATCTTTTGATTATTATTGTTAACTCTATTCTTGTCTAAAATTTTATTATTGATGTCTTCATAGCTAATTTTTAAATGTTTTATATACTTTGGTTTATGTTGAATTTGTATCTGATAATTGTTTTTTTGTCTAAAAAGCATAATATCACTTTTATTTTGTAGAAGTTTATCTTGCAAAAATATATTTAAATTGTCATATTCAAAATTAAAACCATTGATAGTAATAATGTCATTGAATTCAAATTGGTTTTTGTCAATACAAATTTTATTATTTAGTTCTTCTATCTCGCAAAAAGGGATAATTTGTATTTTTTGATTTTTTACTATTTGTCCTAAACTACTTATGGCTTTTAGCTCATATGACCCTACATTAAGCTTAAGGTAATTCTCGTGCATTTCATTATTATTTAAGTAAATTTTAGAAAATTTAGAATAATTTTTAATTATTATGCCATCAAAATAAGTTTCTATATTATTTGTTGATTTTAGATAAATTGGAAATTGTTTTTTAATTGATTCAAGGGTGATTTCATCATAATTTAATTCAAATATTTTACATTGAAATTTCCCTAATTCTTCATTAATGAGCTCTTCTTCTAATTCATAGCAATAAAAATTTTTATTGATGACATTCCATCTATAATAAGGAGATGAAAAATAATCTTCGATTTCCTCTATAAGTTCAGTAGAATTTTTGTTAATTATTAAAAATTTTGGTTCTTTGGTAAAATATATCATATTATTTTCTTGTTTCGTTGTTATTAACATTTCTTTTTCATCAAAAAAAAATAAATCCACATCATCATTAAAATCGAAATTTGTTGTGACATAGCCATTAGGCATAAAAGATAAATTAGTATATTTTATTACTTTGCTGGTATCTTTTAAAAAGATTTTAATCTTTTCAAAAAACCATATTGGAAGATTAAAAAGATTTTCAGTTTTTTTATCATAAATATAATCAATGGTTTTAACAGTTCTATAAACTAAATCTTTAATAATTAAAATTGTTGTGTCATTTGAAATTAATTTCTTTATTGATTCAATTGAATGTTCAAAATAGGTTTCTAATTCATTTTTAGGCATGAAAAGTAAATAATCTAAATCGCGTTCTTTTTCATAAATTTTTTTTGATATTCCTAAAAATTGGTTAGCATAGTGTTTTGGTAAAACAGCGTGAATTAAAAGTGGAGTAACGAATTTATACCCATGAGTCTGTAAAGGGGGCACGAATAAATTATATCGATTTAAAAATTTATTAAAACTCTGATGAAATTTTCTTCTCTCTTGTGAATCATTTCTCGCAATTGTATTGTCCCAAAAATTTCCATCTTTATATTTTTCCAATGCAATATAAAAAAGATATAAAGTAGTGATGAGCTCTGTAAGTTCATCTGAATTAGATGGATCAAAAATTTGACTTTCAATATTTTCAAAATCTTCTTCTTTGAGTTCAAGGTTATATTCCCACAATAGTGTTGCTTTCTGATTATCAAATATTGCTTTCAGGTTATAAAAATTCATATTTATCCTAATATTACAAGATATCGTTGTAGTTTATAGTTTATAAATAATTTTTCATCTCATTTCTATTGATCTTAATATTATAATATCACATCACATTCTGGTATATATAATAAGTATAACCATATAAGCGATTAGTATTGTTGAAATTTTTTGTGTTTCATTTTGTATGATTTGACTTCGAAATAGTAGGAGGAAATATTTTTTAGGATTTGCTAGGATCATTTTTTAGCTGCCCTGAATTTTTGCAACCAATATAATGCTAAAAGAAAATTAATTTGATTCAAGAATTGTAAAATCGATGTGAATTTTCTCAGCTTCTTATAATTCATTTCATATATTATTCTAATATATATTATAGATTGCTGAGATATTGGTATTGCAAATTATAATATATAGTTTTTGAATGGTTAAACTTATTATTCATTAAATCAGTAACAGGGTGTTAATTTTATTTGAACACAACAAACAATACAATAATATGAGAACTCATATATCTTGAAGTTTATTTTAACAAATCTTATGAGAGTAAAAAGACTTAAAAAAAGTATTATAAAGTTAATTCTTTTTTCATAAGACTGGCGAGAGGGTGTAGGAATCGAACCTACCTCCAGACGGTCAACCGCCCAGACATCGGGTTTGAAGCCCGTACTGCCCACCAGGGTCAGATACCCCCCGCATGTGGAGAATTTTAGCGCAAATTGTGTAAAAAAAAGCTTACCTGTCTTTTATAGATTTGATCACTCCGCTGTAGCCTGCATTTTTTACCGCTTTTAGCAGCTCTTTTTGTGAAGTAAGCGCGTCGTCATAGACTACGGTTGCTTGTTTTGTGTTGAGTAAGACTTTGGCTTGTTGTACGCCTTTTGTGTGTTTTAGGCTGTGTTTTACGGCACTGGTACAAAGCGGACAAGTCATACCCGATACATCGATCACGGCTACCTTGGTCGCTGCGAAAGAAAAAGTAAAAAGGGTTAAAAATATCCATAAAAATTTCATGATCTACTCCAGTATATAATTTGCCCAGTAAGGATACGTGATGAGAACCACCACAAAGAGCGTGCCGATGCCAAGATACAGTTTGTAGTTTTTACAAAGCGGTGTCGCGCAGACCAGTCTCTCTTTTGTTCTTTTAAAGTAATCATACCAAAGATAAGCGATGATGAGAAGTGAAAAGAGCGAAAAGTAGAGATGATAGGGTGCAAATACTTGCAAAAACGACAGTGACCCCATACTCACACCAAATATCAAAAACAAAAGCGGTGCGAGACAGCACGTGCTCGCCAAAAATGCCGAGATGAGTGAGCCGATGATGAGCGCATAAAAAGAGCGATCTTTCTTGGCATCTTCGAGCTCACAGTTGTAACCTTTGACCAAGGTCAGTACGGTCATCTCTTTTGTTTTTGACTTGACTTTGCAAAAGACGCCTTGGTTTTTAGCGAATCGTTTCACGTTTTCTATAGAAGAGTAAGAGTTTAGTTCCACATCCAAAATGCCATCGTCGGTGAGCTTTTCATAAGCCTCTTTGACTTGGATGACCGGAAGCGGGCAGGCTAAATTCTTACAATCTATAGATCGGGTCATTTTATCTCTTGCGATGTTATCTTGTATGCGAAAGTTTTCGGCGAGTAGTAGTTGAGCGGATCGCCGTTTGCTTCTGCGTATGGGTAACCTAGCATGTTGAGCGGGAATTGTGTCGGTTTTGGACTGAGCACGAAGTCACGCGCGTGATTGAAGCCTACCCAGTTCATCTCCCAAGAGTGTAGGTATCTTGATGTGAGTTCTTTGACTTTTTTGTCATCGTATTTGAGTCTCTCTACGAGTTCTAGTTTTGTGATGTCTGCCGGATCACTCGGTATCCAACCTGCACCCGGGATGTAGTACTCCGCACGGCAGTGTTGCCATGATGAGATCGTTGCAAAGCCTTTTGCATCGGATTTACCCAGAGCTTTAGAGTACTCAGACTTTCCAAGACGGATGCCGAAAACCTCACGTGCCGGGATGCCGCTAGCTCGAAGTAGGGCTACAAAAAGCGAGCTGATGTCGGTACATTTGCCGCCGAAATATCCGCTTTTTACCATCTTGCCTGCATCGCCGACACCGCAACCCAATACTTTTGGATCTCTAAAAGTCGTGTAAGTAACCCAGTCATAGATCGCTTTGACTTTGTCAAATCGGTCGGTTTTACCTTTTGTGATCTTCTCTGCCAACTCTTTTAGTTCGCCGGTTGTCGGGATATGCGCAGTTGCTTCTAGGTACATCTTCACATTTTCCGGGATCGGAAGATTCTCATGACTTGCTTTTTTGATGAACTTCAAGCTGACTTTTCGGTAAGTCGTCTCGATTTGCATCTCTACATGTAGGGTTTTCTTTGTTTCACCTTTGTCCCAGCTTGCGTATAACATTTTTGCATCGTATGGATTTTCTTCATTGATATTGTAATCGTTGTAATTTCCGCTAAATTTTAAAAACTTTACTTTTTGGTAATCACTGTCAAATGGAATCGGATTCCAAAGCTTTGCGGCAAAGTTTTTTTCGTCATATTTGATGTCATAATCTAAGATCACTTTGAATCTTCTGCTTTTTTCGCCTGCTAACAGTTGGTTTGGCAGCATAGACACTGCACCTATCGTAAATGCTGAAGTTTTTAAGAACGCTCTTCTTTCCATAATGGTTTCCTTGAAGGTATTTTGCATTTTGTAAGTGGGGACAATGAGTTTGCATGAAAGAAGTTTTATGCAGCTGATGTCGGCTCAAACCTTGAGCATTATGCAAGTTATTTTGTAATATTATCTGAAAATTATAAATATTTGCTGATAAAGATCGGCTAATGCAGCCAAATCTTTATCGTAGGTTTTTATTTTCTTTTAGTATCTCTAAAAAATCGTCAGTTTTCCAAGCTCCGGGATAAGAGTTCAAGAACTTTCCATCAGGTGTGAGAGTAAAGAAAGAAGGTGTGATCTTTTGATATTTTTTGGTAAGATCAAATGGCAGTTTTGTTTTGTCTATGTCTATTTGCACAAATATAAAGTCTTTTTTTATCGCATCTTGCACAATTTTTTTAGATAAAACATCTGCTTTCATGGTTTGACAAAAGTGGCAAGTTTGAGACATCGCTTCTATGATGATAGTCTTATTCTCGTCTTTTGCTTTTTTTAAAAGAGCCTTGGTGTCTAGCTCACCTGAAACTACCTTTTTAGCTTTTGGATGCTCTAACAGTCTCATCTTTTTATAATCAAACAAATAGTCTGTGATCTGCGCTATCTCATCTTCACTCACTTGCCCTTTCATACTCTTTTTGATCGCGTAGTATTTCAAGAAGCTTTTGTCGCATATACTGTTGTTTCTGTTTGGATGATAAAGATAATCTTGCAGGTATGAGTTCATCTCGATCTTTTGCATGTCAGGATCGCTTTTATCACCTATATGCGTAGGGCTGTCTTTCATGGCATATGCGATCATATTGACCGTAGGTGCCGTAAGATTTAGCAATTTGTTGTTTTTTTTGTAAAAATTTTCTTCTAGTATCTTACCTGGGATATATCCTGTATGACAAGAAGCGCATTTTTTGGCAAATATCTCTTTGCCTGTCTTATAATCTGCGTTTAAACTCAGCGACAATATAAATAAAACTACAAAGATCAATACTTTTTTCATACTCTATCCAGTCTTAGTATGGAGAAACATCTATCCAGCCATCGGCAACTCGCTCAATCGCTTCTGCTATACCGATCTGGACATAATCAACACCGCTAATAAAGTCTTTTTTGTGCCAATTCATAGTATCCATAGTATTTTTGCATACTACGAATCTTATAGTATCATACAGCATTAAAGATTTGATTCTTTTTAAGATCTCTTTATTGTAGTCTTTTCTTACTGCTCTTATGCCGTTTGCGTAAAATACTATTTCTATGTGCAATGCTTCCTCAGGGTAACCTTTTAGCACATTGTTTACGGCATTTAAGATATGGTTCACTTTTTCTGTATTACTGTTGTTTACCCGGATCAACCAGTTTCTAGGATTGTCGAAAGTGGGTGCTTTTTCGGCATAATCTACCTTTGCAAAAGCAAAAGTTCCTATAAGTAAGATAAGTAATAATTTTTTCATGATCTTTTCCTTATTGCCATTCTAATTGATCAAAATAATTTCTAGCATTTCTGATGTGTAATTCGTCATAATGTGGAATATTTTTATATATATCCGTATGTATATTTTTGTCTAGATCTGCAGGATCGATGTCCTTATCATAGGCAATTTTAACTTGTTTTTTTAGCATCAGCAAGTAATCAAGAGTTAGCTTATATGAGTTTTTGTCATATTCTCTGCCGTGTCCACCCATGACGTACTTTGCTTTTTTATTTTTGATGAAATTTAGAGCTTTGATCCATCCGTCCATCGAGCTGTTGCTAGCGTAGTTGATAAATCGTCCGTTAAATATAGTGTTGCCGGCAAAAATAAAACTGTCATTTGGGCTGTAAACCAAGATATCTGCAGGTGATTGTGTTGCTTTGGATGGTTTGAGTACGAACAAAGACTTCTTGTCTCCCTTGATCTCGTATTTTGTATCGACTAAAATATCAGGATTTACGATTTTTGTGCCTTTTAGTAAATCTTTAGGCTGGTGCTTCAAGATTCTATCATATGAATCTTTGTGTTTTTTTATGAGTTCGGGTACGTTACTGGCAGCTATGATCTTCACGCCTTTTGCTTTGAAGTAAGAAGCACCAAGCAGTCTGTCGTCATGATAGTTTGTGATGACTACGTATTTGATTTTTTTATTTGTAGATTTTTCTATAAATGCATCGAGTTCTTTGGCAAAATTGTAAGTGGCACCCGCATCGAGAAGAACAAGAAATTTCCCCATATCTACATAACATACATTTGATACAAAACCTTTATTTGATTTTAGAGGTGGATTAAAATCACCTATAAAACAGCTTATGTCTTTTGTGATCTTCAATGGTTTGAAATCAAAAAAATTTGCAAATAAAAAAATTGGTAAAACCAAGACTAATATACTTTTTTTCATAATTTTCCTATAGTGAAAGTAGTCTTAGCAAGAGATGTACTCTTGCTAAGATTTTTTATTTATTGTAAAGAGCGAGATCAATACCCGGATTGTTTTTGACGCCTATTATATCAGGAGTCTCTAACTTCAAGTTTTTGATATGCTTGTGATCTTCTAGATATTTTGTGACTGTGTCCCAAACAGGCTCACCCGTAGATGCACTTCCAACTGTTGACCAGCCGGCAAGTTTGTAGCTCTTGTTCGCTTCAATCTTGTGACCTGAACTTAGTTGAAGATTTGTGATTCTGTGACCGATGGTTTTTATCGGATCTATCGTATATGAAAGACCGCCTGTACGTACCATATCTCCACCTTGCTGTAAAAATGGATCTTTGTTAAAGAGGTTATCTGCAACATCTTCCAATATAGCATGCAAGTCTTTACCTTTGACTTCTCTGGTATAAGTCTCAGGATAAGTCATAGAAGTATGATTCATCAAATCATCAAATGTGATAGCTTCGCCCGGTAACACGGAAGTTCCCCATCTAAAGCCAGGAGACATAGAGATATCTGCACCTTTGACTTCTCTAAGAGCATCACATATGATTTGATCAAATGTTCCGTTAAAGTTTCCTCTTCTGTAAAGAAGCTCATCGGTTGTAGCAAGAGGCTTAGTAAGCTTTGCCAAATAAGGAGCTCTTACATCATCTATGTACTTTTTCATTTTTGGATCTTCCGGTAAAAGATCTGAAAAGACAGGTAAAAGGGTAAATCTAAAGTCACTGACTTTTTTGCCTTTGATATCTATATCTAAGACACCGATGAATTTACCGTTTGAACCTGAGTTGATGACATGTGTAACGCCTGCTTTGTTTTTGACAGGAACAGCTTCAGGAACTGCGTCATGTGTATGACCACCCATGATGAAGTCTATACCGCTAACAACTTCTGCCATCTTTTTGTCAACATCAAATCCATTGTGTGAAAGTACGATAACAGCGTCAGGTTTTTCTTTTGTTCTAATGTCATAAACCAATTGTTGCATCTCATCAGGTTTAATACCAAATGACCAATCAGGTATGAATCTTTGAGGATTTGCTATGGTAGTATATGGGAATGCCTGTCCTATGACAGCTACTCTGTGATCTCCCATCTTCTTCATGACATATGGTCTAAATGCTCTTCCGCTATCTTCGTCATAAGCGGCAACACCGTTCATCAAAGATTCTTCTTTGACAAATACGTTTTGTGCTACGAAGTCAGAAGTTAGGGATTTGATGTTTTCTAAAATTTCTTTTTCTTTGTAAGTAAATTCCCAGTGACCTGTACAAACATCAACACCTAGCAGATTTATAGCTCCAACCATATCTTTACCTCTAGTGTAAAGAGAAGTTGCGCTTCCTTGCCAAGTATCGCCACCGTCTAAAAATAGTGTTTTATCTTTGCCGAAACTGCCTCTTAGGTGGTCAGTCAAGGTTTTTATGTGAGCAAAACCGCCTATTCTGTGAAATCTATGAGCATTTTCTACATAGTTTACACAAGTCATGGCAAAGGCTGCTCTTGAATTTGCTTTGATGCCGTAATGCTTTAAAAAGTGACTCCCCACTATGTGAGGAGGTTTCCCAAAGTTTGAGTCAAATCCAAGGTTTACACTAGGTTCTCTGAAGTGTACTGGCAATAGTTGAGCATGAGAGTCAGTCATATGCATAAATCTGGCATTACCAAAATTTTTAAGTTTGTAGTAATCTTCCAGACTATTAAAATCACTAAGCTTTTCATGTGACTTTGCAAATAGTTGGGATGATCCCAAGATTGACATCATGTATAAAAATTCTCTTCTATTTAATGAACTCATTTTTGTCCTTTGTTATTGTGGTACTTCTTGCTTCCAAGTTTTCTCATACTCAGCAGATTGTTCCAATGCAGTGTTTGCTTGATATTCTGCTTCTTTTGCTAATTTCATCGCTTTTTCAGGAGATGTTTTCGCCAATTTTTTTGCTTCTTCTAGGATAGATTTAGTTTTACCCCAAGCGACCATCTCTTTATGTGCTTTATCATATTTCATTTGAGCACTAGCGATCACTGAATCTAAATCATTTGAAGCACTTGGATTTGTCATAGCACAACCAGTTAAAAACGCAATTGCAATAGTACTTGTTAAAAGTAATTTTTTCATGTTTTATCCTTTACTTTCTTGTATCTGGGCCATAAAGCTTCATACCGTTTGACATATATGTCAAGAAGTACTCTAACTCTTTTAAAGGCTTGCTTTGTAGTTTTGGTTGTTCACTTCCTGTATCTTTCACACATCCTGCCAATCTTCTTTGAAGTGTTCCAAGTCCACCCCATTTTAGTCTATACACAGGCATTTCTGTAGTTGAACCAAGTGCCGGGCTTAAAGCTTCAGCTCTGATTCTTTTTCCTGAGCTTAGAACGTGACATTCGTTACAGCTGATAGATAGGTATCCTCTTTGTTTATAAAAAAGTTTTTTACCTGCTTCATATGCTTGAGCAGCTTTTTCATTAGGGATCTTAATATTGATCTTCTTGCCTCTAGATTTATATGCGATATAAGCAACAACTTTTGCTAGGTCACCTTTACCGTATTTCAATGGTTTTTCACCATTTTTTACTCTACACTCATTTACAGCCATACCGATTGTAACTATTTCATCTCTTTTTGTATCATAGTATGGGTAGTTTTGTTTTATTGCCGGATCAGGGAAACAACTTGAGTAAGTTTTTCCGTTTGCAAAAGGCTTTTTGAACAAAGCTTCTCCATCATCAAGAGGAATCTCATAAGGAGGAAATGCGTTTATTTCAGCAAATTGCTCTCTAGCAGGTTTGTACCAACTCATAGGCCCATCTTGAAAATCTTGAAACTTCAGTGGATATATATAATCCGTTTCAAGTTCTTTTTTTGATACATTAGGAAAATATTTTGCTTGATTTGCAACAGGATTTTCAAATTTCTTTAAAAAGTAGTTTACAAATGCAATTCTATCCTTTTCTGCTTGAGCATTAAAACTTGCTGCAAACACAATGGTACTGCTGATCATGAAAATGGCAGCAATTTTTATTAGTTTATTTAACATACTGTTCTCCTTGTTATTAGTAAAATAAATTTTTTACTTTAATTTGATATCTGCCTTCTCTGTTGCTCCTGTATTATCTACCCACTCAACAGTAACTACATCGCCCTTTTTTGCTCCTTTGTAAGCAAATTTTATATAAGGATTTTTTGAAATTGCAGATGTTGGATACATATCATAAACTAATCTAGAACCAGCTTTTGCTGTTAGATGAGTTATATATTTTGGCGGCTTTTTGCCTCCGGCTATCGAACCCGGTGTCATTGGATGTTTTACTAGCAATTTAACTGTTGCTACATCATTTCTTGCTTTTGCTATCGCTTTTATTCCCATATTATTTTCCTTTTATTTTTTAATTAATGTTTTGCTTGATTAGTGTTGGTATCAACCACCACAACCACCGACAGTAACTTTGACTTGTTTTGTCATAGAATATAATTTTCCGTTTGTATCTTCAACTACCAAGATTACCTTACCTGTTTTTCTCATTTTAATTCTTGTTGAGAATTCAGGCAATGTTCCCTCAGGTATTTCCCAAGCAACAGCAAGTGGTCTTGGATTTCCGTCTATGATTACTGACATAGTCTTTGGGTTAGGAATTGTTGTTGAAACCGTAATAGGCACAGCAGCACCATTTTCGGCAATATCAGGAACTTTCAATTCAACTTTATCATCTTTTGTTGTTGTTGATGTACCGTATAAATCTTTTAGAGCACTGTCTGTTGTTGTATCAGTGAATGCTTTTGAATGATCTTTTAATAAATCTGCCTTAGAAACAGTTTGTATTGCAGCTACTGCTACCGCTGAAATTCCAAGCCCTATAAATTTTCTTCTTTCCATATATTTCTCCTTATTTTGTTTTAGTTACAGCTTGTAAATACGCAACCAAAGCGTTTACTTGCTCTTTTGTGATCTTGTGACTTCTACCCATAGGTGGCATTACTGAATTTGGAACTGTTTTATTTGGATCCCAAATCTTATCAAACAGATACTGTTTAGGGTAAGTATCTAGATTTGCAAGTTTTGGACCAATATCGCCAGCCTGTGGTATACTTGGATCTCCTTGTACTGTGTGGCAAGCCAAACAATTTCCCAATTTTTTAGTTACAAAAACCTTACGACCTTCTTTTACCATCGCATTTTGATCTGCTGCAAAAATAGCAGTTGAAAACATAGTTGAAATAATAGCAACTGCTGCAATTTTCTTTACAAAATCCATTTTATCTCCCTTTTAAGTTTATTTACTTTTGTCTATCATATACTTGACTGCATCTTCGACTTGTTTGTTACTAAGCGATGCATCTCCTCCTTTTGCCGGCATAGCATTGAAGCCGTTGATAGCATGTGAAAAGATTGTCTTCATATCAAGTTTTAAAACTTTAGCCCATGCTTTTTTGTCACCAAATACAGGAGCGCCTGCTATCCCCGAAGAGTGGCATCCAGCACATGTATTTTCATACACTTTTTTTCCTATATCGTTTGCTGATTCTTTTGCTTTTTTTGTATTATCCGGGAAATAGTATCTTCCGTTACCAAATCCGGGATCAACTTGTGTTGCATCTGTTTTGATGTGCATTACAGTCATCTTAGATGGGTTTATGCAGTTCTTCATACATCTTGTGTTGTGAGTATCCGGTTTTCTTAGATTATTATACTCAAAACCTTTCTCATTTGGCAAGTGTACAGCTTTTATAAACTTTCTATCTATGACTGTACTGTCTTCTATGTCTTTACCGTTTACTTGAATTTCATTTAACTGTAATATATACCCAAGTATCCCATAAACTTCGCTATTGCTTAAAGATTTAGGAGCCGATAGAGGCATAGCTGTTTGTACATACCAATAAAGCGGAGCTATGTATGGTAGGTAACTTCCTATAGTCTTTAGAGGACCCGGATCACCGCCGGTTTTTGGATGAAGTTTTAAAGTTCCGATCCCTCCTGCTAGGACTGGGAATCTGTCAACGCCTTCACCGAAATCTCCATGACATGATGCACATTTTGCTTGAAATACTGCAGCACCTTTAGCGACTGTCATAGATCCATCCGGTAAACCTTTACCATCAGGTCTTACATCAGTGTTCCAAGCTTTTACTTGTTCTTTTGTAGCTTTTGTACCTAAAGCAAAGTTTTTGCCGCTAAATTGAGATTTATAAACTGAGTTGACTTTGACTACTGGTTTTAAGATGATAGCGCCGTCAATTCCAATTTTTTGACCTTTTTTGTTAGTGGTCACATCAGGAAACGGATATTTATCCGGATTAGCAGGAGTATAACTCAATGTTTGTGCATTGATTGATGAGACAAATGCTACCGAACTTAGTAAGAATAGAAAATTAAGAATAGATTTGTACATCGTTTACCTCCCCGTTACTTTTTACTTCCCAGGTTTGGATAGCATTTCTATGGTAAACAGCCTCTCTACCTCTGGCTGCAACTAGTTGAGTAGCTGTCGGTTGAGTATAACCGGTATCATCGGTTGCTCTACTTTGTAGCATCATTGGTTTTCCGTCCCATTTGATCTCCGCAGCAAATCTTGTGACAGCTTTTGGTAATACTATACTTGTGAATTTAGCCGGTTTCCAGTTAATACCACCATCAGTTGAAATATCAACATGAGTGATTGTTCCTTTACCTGACCAAGCGATTCCTTCAATCATCAAAGTGCCTTTTTTGACATCTTTGAGAGTTCTCTCAGGACATGGGAAAGTAATAACAGAGTTGGCTTCCATAGACCAGTTGTACATCAAAGCGTGTCCGTCTGTTTCCAACATGGTATATTTTGTACTTTCTTCTCTTACCATCCATGACTTATCGTCAAATTTCAATCTTTTTAGCCATTTTACCTGCATAACGCCTTCCCAACCAGGGAGGAATAATCTCACAGGATAACCTTGTTCCGGTCTTAATGCTTCACCGTTCATTGCATAAACTAACATCGCATCATCCAGAACTTTCTCGATAGGTATACTTCTACCGACACCTGCCGGATCTGAACCTTCAGGGAACATCCATTTGGCATTTGGCTTCAAACCTATATCTTCTAGAATAACCTTTAACGGTACACCTGTCCATTCTGAACAACTTAACATTCCGTGAGTTGCTTGAAGAGAATTGATTCCAGGTCCTCTCCATTCCATACCGTTGTTTGCAGCACATTCAAACGAGTGAATTACGCTTATACTAGGGTATCTTTTCAAATCTTCTAGAGTAAGAACAACTTCTTTATCTACAAGACCGTGGATGAGAAGTCTCCATTCTAATGGATTAATATCTATAACGCCGCCATGACATCTAGTGAAATGGAGACCGTTTGGTACTATGATACCTTTTAGATCTTGCCAAGGAGTAAAGCTAACAGACGCTTTTTTATCAGCAGTCAGCCATGGAACCATCCTTCTTACGACATTTTTTTCAAATTTTGATGGAACGCCATAAGGATTTGCATTTATATCTCTTCCCCATTTTAATCCCCATTCAGGATTATTAGGTGGCAAATTTTTTGGATTTACATGATCCTCAGCATACAACTTGGAAGCACCAACTCCACCTAAAGCAGCAGCTGCCGTTACAGAAAAGAAAAAGCCTTTTTTTAAAAAGTCTCTTCTGCTCTTTTTAGGAATTTCTTCAAGATCTCTACCAACTTCTTGAACTAATTGTTTTTCAGAGGCAGAGTAAGAAGATTTTTCGTCTATTTTATTTTCCTTCAATTATAACTCCTTTCAAATACTAAATACTATTAAGAATTTAAACAGTATTTAAAACATTACAATTTTGTCATTATTTAACTTAAGTAAACATTATAGTGTGAAATATTTTTTTTTGAAATATTTTATATTGCTTTACAGTTTATATGAAAATAATCAAAGCCAAAATTGAAAAATAGGACTTATTTTGTTTTATTTTTCAAAATAGACGAAATTTATTAAATTTTCGATTTTGTTACAATATGTAGCATTGTAAAACATGGGCATTTATAGCATGATATTTTATAATAATATTTTATATAACAATATACTATACACTTCTTTTGAATCTTTATAAAAAGATTGATAAAAGCCATTTGTATAGAGTCAAAATGTAAACAAAAAAATAAAAAAATATCCTAACTAAAAGAAATATAAACTTATATTGTTTGTTATTAAAATAAGAAATATTTTATATTTATTGAAAGATTTAACCTTAATGCTTTTTAAGCATTAAGATTTTTTCAGAAAGCAGGTAAGCAAAATAATTTTTACTCCGTTGACTCTTCCTTCTATCTGCTCCGGATTGGATGTCAATGAAATATTTCTAACAGCCGTTCCTCTTTTGGCAGTGAAACCTGCTCCTTTGACATCTAAATCTTTTATAATTGTCACGGTGTCTCCATTTTGCAAAGTAACACCGTTTGAATCTTTATGGATGATGTTTTTATCTTCACTTTTTTCGTCAACTAAAGCCCATTTTTGGATTTCTTCATCTAAATAAAGCATATCAAGCAAATCTTGCGGCCAGCCCTCATGTGCTATACGCTTTAACATTCGATACGCCATGACTTGAACTACGGGAACGGTGCTCCACATACTTTCATTTAGGCAACGCCAATGATTTGCATCTATTGACTCAGGATTTTCGATCTGTCCTTTGCACGTAGAACATACCAATATAGATTGTTCTGCACTGCCATCACTTGGTGGTACCTCATATACGCTTAGATCAGACTTTTCACCGCATAACTCACAACTTGAGTTACTTCTTGCAATAAGTTTTTCTTTTACATTCATAATATTTCCTATACGTAAATTTTTTATATTCTAATCTTTATTGTAAAAACAAAAAGAGTTTGAAGATCGCTTTATCAAAAATAAGAAGTTTTTGTTAGAAACCGTAAAATTAAGTATGGTGGAGTATAGCGGGTTCGAACCGCTGACCCCGACGCTGCCAGCGTCGTGCTCTCCCAGCTGAGCTAATACCCCATCAATTTACAAAGTACTTATACACAGACTCTTTATCCTCATGAGGAGACTCTTGGTATAAATTTTCGCCGCAAATTATATCATATTTTTTGTTTTTATCTGTTTTTGAAAAGCTAAGTACGATTTCACGGGCTAATTTTTTGTCATTTTCTGAAGCAGTAGCTCTTAGAAGTGCTGAAGGACCAGGTATATCTTTTGCTTTTATAAACAGATATTTATCGGTTTTTATTTTTTCAATTCTCTCGTTTTCTGCTTCATCTCTGCCTATGATAAGTTTTGAATCCTCAGGCAATCTTAACTGTCTGCCGTTTTTTAAAACATTGATATCGTCAACTTCTAAATTATCAAATTTTATAAAATCTCTCATTTTCTTGGTGAAGTTTACGTCAGTAAGCAAACAACCTCCGCCAGGTTTTTCAAAATCATCCCAGCCGAAACTTTGAGCCAGTGCAAGCTGAGTGTCTCTGCTACGTCCGCTTATGCCATAAAGCTTTTCTCTATCAACCCACCCTTCAAGTTCCGGTTTGGTAGGTTGCATCAATTTTGCACATAAGGGTCTAAGTATCAAGTTCTCTTCATCGCCTGAAAGTTTTGTTACGGATTTTATAGCATTTGCTCTTTGGCTCATAGGTCGCTGACCCAATACTTCGCCTGTTATTAAAAATGATGCGTCATATTCTTTTAATAAACTTTTTGCAGTCCTGAACATAAAACCATGGCAGTCGATGCAGGGATTGAAATTTTTGCCGTAACCGTATTTAGGGCTAAAAAGTACATCTTTTATGTAATTTTCTCTGACGTCAATTACTCTAAAATCTGCTCCTGCGATCGCTGCTCTTCTTCTCATGGTTTCGCTAATATCTGTTTTTGAACCAAATCCTATGTTCATATTTAATGCTATGACTTCGATACCTTGCATGGTCATTAATTTGATCGAAAGCATGCTGTCTAATCCGCCGCTAAAAAGTGCCAAACATCTCATATCTCAAAAATCCTCTTCATACGCGACTAATTCGCCTTTTTTTAATTTAAATATTTTTTCTTGAATTGATCTTATATGAAACTGTTTTTCTTGATAGTTTAAGAGGTTGTCTCTTTTGACATTTTGCAGTTTCTCATTGTAAAATCGAATCAAAAACGTAATCATAGCAGAAAAAAGATCTTTTTCTTCATAAATTTTTATATCATCCCAAAGCTCGATTCTTCTCAATTTTGGATCTTCTAGATTATTTTCCAAGAGAAGTTTAAACTCTATATTGTGTGTCTTAAACATCACTATATCTATAGTGTCTAATATAGTGTCTATCAGAGAAGGCTTGTGAAGTATGGTCTTGATGATAGTCAATTCTAAAAAATCTTCAAAAGACTCTTTGTTTTGTTTTACGGTTTTGCTTCTTTTTATCTTTACTAAGTGTGCCGGTAGGTTTAAAGCTCCACTTAATTTTCCTTTGAAACTTTCTTGAAGCGACTGAGGAAGAGTTTGAAGATAGCTTGTTCCTTCATTGAGGGCTTTTTCTTTTTCTAAGGCATCATTTAGATTATATTTTTTTATGATCCTCTCTATTGCGAATTCAACAAAAGGCTGAGCTTGTGAAAATAGTCTGTTGAGTTTATCCGATTGTCCATTTTTAACCATATCGGCAGGGTCCAAGCCTTCACCAAATAGTATCACTCCTCCCTTGAAAGAGTGGCGACTCAATAATATAGATGCTTTCAGAGCAGCGTTTATCCCTGCTTCATCTCCATCATATGCCAAAATGATCTCAGGTTCCAGTTTTGAGATAAGTGGAAGATGCTCTTCAGTGAGAGCCGTTCCAAGCGTGGCTACTGCATTTTCAAAGCCTGCTTGATGCAACATGACGACGTCTAAATAGCCCTCTGTTATGATGATCTTTTTGTTTTTAAAGATACTGTCTTTTGCAAAATAATAACCATATAGAAGTCTTGATTTGTTAAAATATTTTGTTTGTGGAGAATTGATGTATTTTGCAGGATGATTGGTTATGGTACGACCTCCAAATCCTACAAATTTCCCATTTTTTGATCTTATCGGAAATATTATCCTATCCACGAATCTGCAGTATGGATTTCCCCCGTTTTGTGAAAAATCGGCTACTCCGTACTCTTTTGCCTCATCTATACTGTGTCCGTAATTTTTTAAAAAATTCAGTGTTTCAAAAGAGCTTCCGGCAAAGCCTAATTCAAATTTTTCGATTGTCGATTCTTTTATGCCTCTGCCGTATAAGTAATCTTTTGCAAAACTATTCTTATCAAGATTTTGTCTAAAAAACACAGTAAGGTTTTCCATAAGCTTACTGTCTTCTGTTTTTTTGCCCTCATTCGTATATGTGAGCGAAAAATTGTACATATTGGCTAATTTTTCTATTGCTTCAGGGTAGTTGATCTTTTCATATTCTATAACAAATTTTATAGCATCACCACCTGCTTGACAGCTAAAACAATGATAAATTTGTTTTGATGGACTGACTACTAAACTAGGGTTAGAATCATTATGAAAAGGGCACACACATTTGTAGTTTGCACCGTTTTTTTTCAACTCTAAATAATTGCCGACAACTTCTACGATATCGATTCTTTGTTTTAAATTTTCTATTGATTGGTTATCTATCATTCTCAAATTATAGCATTTAAAAACTTATTTGGTATAATGTCCTATTTTAAAAAAGCAAGGTTTTGTCTTGAACAGTTTTTTCATTGAATACAGAGATCCTATGTTTGGGATAATCATACTTTTTTCTATCGTTTTTATCATCTCGTTTGCAAATTACTGGTGGGGAGTCTTTAAGAGTAAAGAAGAAAAAGACAGTATAGAAAAATTTGTTAAAAAGTTCGAAATTATAAGTGACGAAAAAGAGTACAAAAAACTTTTGCAGGATTCTGCGATTCCTGTGGAATCGTTGGCACTTTTAGCCGATGCCTACGGTAAAGGCGGAGATTATGAAAAATCTATAAATATCTATCTTGTCGCACTAAAAAGAGTCAAAGACAGAGATAAAAAACAGTATATACTCTCAGTACTCGGTAAGACTTATTTTAAGGCAGGCTTCTTAAGCAGAAGTGCAGAAGTGTTTTTAGAGTCTCTCAGACTACATCCAAGAAATGAAGAATCTCTGAAATATTTAACCGTAGTATATGAAAAATTAAAAGAATACAAAAAAGCCATAGAAGTCTTAGATGCTCTTGAAGAATTAGGAGCAAAAGTAAGCAAACAAAGAAGTTATATATTGTCTTTGCAGGTCAATGGTGATTCCAAACTCAGTAATGTTCAAAAAGCAAATAAATTAAAAAAGCTTTCTGAAAAAGAAGATTTTTTACAAAGAAAATATTTTGAGTTTTTACAGCAGAACAATATAAAAATTGCAGATGAGGATTTTCAAAAATTTGAATATAAAAATCTTATAGATTTACTTTGGAATGCAGATCAAAAATGGATCGATCTCTCCCAATATGATGATGATATGTTGCAGCAAATCGCTATGGCAAAAGGTTTTATCGAATTTAAAAAATCTGAAAATCCATCTTTTGAATTAGAAGTTTTAGGTATTTTACAAAAAGACAAAGTAGTAAAAGCGGATCTTAGTTTTCACTACATGTGCATTGAATGTAAAAATGTGTTCCCTATCTATTTTTACAGATGTCCAAATTGCCAATCAATAGCAACGGCAAAGATACAAAGTTCAATAATTAAGGCAAATGATGAAGAAAATATATCTTTTCTCTGATGGATCTTCTCTTGGAAATCCGGGGGAGGGAGGTTATTGTGCTATCTTGAGATTTAACGATCATGAAAAGATTATCAAAGGAGGACAAAAATTAGCTACAAACAACCAAATGGAGCTAAAAGCCGTCATAGAAGGGCTGAAAGCATTGAAAAGTCCCTGTGAAGTTGAGATTACCAGTGATTCTACATATGTAGTTAAGGGGATTAACGAATGGTTGGAAAATTGGAAGAAAAGAGACTTTAAGAAAATAAAAAATCCTGATTTATGGAAAGAGTATGTTGAAGTTTCAAAAGTACATAAAATAACGGCAAAATGGGTCAAAGGGCATGACGGACATCCGGAAAATGAAAAATGTGATTTGATTGCCAAAGAAGAAGCAGAGGGATTAAGGTGAGGGATTAATTTGGAAAGAGGAGGTATATGTTAGTGCATCGGAAATTGAAAATATTGCAAAAGCGTTTGGGTTATCAGTTTAAAGATGAGAATCTGATAATCAAGGCACTTACTCATAAAAGCTATAAACAGTCATATAACAATGAAAGATTGGAATTTTTAGGCGATGCTGTTTTGGATCTAATCATAGGTGAATTCTTATTCCACAAATTCCCAAAAGTTGCAGAGGGAGAACTCTCAAAACTTAGAGCATCCTTGGTCAATGAAAAAAGTTTTCAAAAACTGGCAGAGATACTAAATCTCGGGGAACATATATATATTTCATTGGCTGAAGAGAACAATAAAGGAAGAGAAAAATCATCTCTTCTCTCAAATGCTTTTGAAGCACTGATCGGAGCACTCTATCTTGAAGCAGGTTTGGAAAAGGCGAAAGAGATATCAATTGAGTTGCTAAATGAGGCATATCCGAAAATTGATATGGAAGCCGTTTTTAGAGATTATAAAACTACTTTACAAGAATTTACACAAGCCAAATTTGGTGAAACACCCGAATACAGACTCATTCATTCATATGGACCGGATCATAAAAAAGAGTTTGAGATGGCTGTTATCGTTCAGGGTAAAGAAATCTCAAGAGCAAAAGGGAAAAGTAAAAAATGGGCACAACAAGCTTCGGCAGAGTTGGCATTGGAAATACTCAGAAAAGAAGCCATATGAAATTTTGTATACGGCAAAAAGGAGACAGTTAATATGAATAAATTTGGTATACGATTTTCATTTAGCACCTTCGGTGAATCACATGGAAAGGCTATAGGGTGTTTGATAGATGGCATGCCTGCCGGTATTGATATTGATATGGATTTTATACAAGGCGAACTAGATAAGCGCAAACCAGGATCAAACAAATTTTCTACACAGAGAAAAGAAGGCGACAAAGTTGAGATTATAAGCGGAATTTTTGAAGGAAAGAGTACTGGAACTCCAATCGAGTTGATCATTTACAACGAAGATCAAAAAAGTAAAGATTATACAAATGTAAAAGATCTATTTCGTCCAAGTCATGCGGATTTTACGTACTATAAAAAATACGGTATCAGAGACTATAGAGGCGGAGGACGAAGCAGTGCGAGAGAAACAGCTTCAAGAGTAGCTGCAGGTGCAGTTGCAAAACTTATTCTGCGAGAGTTAGGCATAGAGGTGAGTAGCGGTATCTGCTCTATCGGTGGAGTGACAACAGATAAATATGATTTTTCCTTTGCCAAGAATAGTGAGATATTTGCACTAAATGCTGACAAAGAAGATGAGTGGAAAAACATCATTCTTAAGGCTAAAAACTCACATGACTCGGTAGGCGGTGTCGCTCTCGTAAACATAAAAAATGCTCCTGCAGGATTGGGTGAGCCTATTTATTATAAACTGGATTCTACTTTGGCTTCTGCCATGATGAGCATCAACGGCGTTAAAGCCGTCGAAATCGGAGATGGCATAGAATCATCAGGTGCGGTGGGATCTGTCAATAATGATGAAATGTCAAAAGAAGGCTTTTTAAGCAACAGAAGCGGTGGCATTCTTGGTGGAATTTCAAACGGTGATGATATCAATGTCAAGATCTATTTTAAACCGACACCCTCGATCTTTTTAGATCAAAAAACCGTAGATATCCAAGGCGAAGAACAAATCTGCTCTCTTAAGGGTAGACATGACCCTTGTATCGCAATAAGAGGCAGTGTGGTAGCAGAAGCGATGGCGGCGATCGTAATGGTCGATATGCTTCTTTTAAATATGAGCTCAAACATTCAAAATATTAAAAAATTGTATATTGAGTAGAAAAATATTTTGATAGGGAAATCGTAAAATATCGGGTAGATGATGAAGTTTCGTGTAAAGTTTTTACTGTTATTGATTAGTGGATTTATGATTCCTCCTTTTGCTTGGGTTTTAATAGTTTATTATTCAAATGTATTTAGCATCGAGCAGATTATTACTATTGTGACATCTATACAAATGATAATTTATGTTTTAGTTGTTACTTCAGGCGCCGTGTATTTCTTCAATCAAAAATTTAAAAGCATTGAATACGCTGTAGAGCATATAAAATCATCAGATGATATCAACAAGACTATCTCCAATCTTCCCATATTGTTCATTTTAGTAGAATTTTTGTATAGCACACTTGGTCCTTTATGCGTGATCGTGAACTTTGATTTTGTTACGACTGAAAAATTTTTATTGGCACAGTTTTTTACTATTCCTTTGATCTTATTGTTTGTTATACCGGTGTTTATAATTTTTGTAAATGACTTGGAAAAATGGACAGAAAAAATTGAATTGTCTGCAAGATATCCGTTTCTGTCTTTTGGGAAAAAGATGATTTTATCTATCTTTAGTACGATTCTCGGAAATATTACGTTGATCATGCTCTTTAGCATCGCAATGTCGCTTTTAAACTCGGATATATCAATCAGTGAAGTAGTCGTGAAAAACATAACTGTAGGTATTGTAGGATTAATAATTTCAGGTATAAATATATATCTTATAATAAAACAAACAACTTCCTCGGTTTTAAGTATGACAGATATCGTTTCTAAGGAACATAATAACCTAACGAAAGTAATCTACGTGGCAAATCGTGATGAGACTGGAGTCATGGCTCAAAGTCTAAACCAATTTATATCAAAACTAAGAACTACCGTTTTAGAAACAAAAAAAGTCTCAAGCGTAAATCAAAATAATGCACAAAAGATGAATGAGATAGTCACCAATATAAAAGATCATGTAAATGACGAATTTAAAATAGCCAAGAAAACCAAAGAACAGATTCACGCCATACAAGATATCATAGAGACGACTTCAAAAAATTTTGACCAAACACAAACAAATATGCAAGAAACCAATGCAAAACTTTTAGATGCAAGAGAATATATTGTCCATCTTATCGAGGGTGTAGATCACAGTGTCGAATTGGAGAGTGAATTAAACGCAAAATTAAATCAGCTTACTTCACAAACACAACAGATAAAAAATATACTGACCATTATCGCAGACATAGCCGATCAGACAAATTTACTCGCCTTAAATGCAGCAATTGAAGCCGCTCGTGCAGGAGAACACGGAAGGGGGTTTGCCGTTGTTGCCGATGAGGTAAGAAAATTGGCTGATCGAACACAAAAAAGTTTGTCCGAGATAGATGTTACGATCAACATCATTTCTCAATCTGTGAGTCAAGTAGGCGATCAAATGCATAATAATACTAAAAATATAGAAAATCTATCTCAAATATCAAAAAATGTTGAAAACAATATCAATCAAAGCGTAGAATCTATAGAGCGAACAAATTTATTGACGAAACAAAGCGTGAATAACTCTCATGACATATTGACTTTTAACGGTAATATACTCAAGCAGATCGACCTGCTCAATAAAATTACAAAAGACAATGATGAAGGAATGGCAGAATTAATACAGATCAATCAAAATCTATTTAAATCTGCCAAAGACTTAAATGAGAAACTCAATAATTTTACAACCTGATGAGGTTAATTGAGAGTCTCTTTTAAAAATTCGATAAATCTAGTCCAAGATTTTTTGTCTGCTTTTTCATTGTATCTATCCGTATCAAATACCGTAAACGCGTGAACTGCATGGCTATAAACGATCATCTCATAATCCAGCTTTGTTTTTTCTAACTCTTTTTGCAGATTAACAAAAGATTCCATCCCCACATTTGTATCGGCTCCGCCATGAAATATGATGATCTTGCCTTTGGTCTTGTCGTAATTTTCACCTTTTGGAGTATCCAGACCTCCGTGAAAACTTGCAAAGCCTTTTAGATCTATCCCCATTCTAGCCATCTCTAACAGGGCTGCTCCACCAAAACAGTAACCGATACCTACAGCATTATCTACATTGGCACCTTGCCCTTTTGCTGCTTGATATCCTGCTGCTAGCAGTTTACGCATCTTTGCTCTATCTTTATAAAGAGCACCTGTAAGATTTTTCTTCTCTTCTACTGTTTTTGGCTTGACCCCTTTACCGTAAAGATCTATTGCAAATGCAGCATATCCCAAATCATTTAACATTTTTGCTCTTTTTATCTCATAATCGTTTAAGCCATCCCAGTCATGTATGATGATGACTAATGGTGCATTTTTTGAAGGCGTTATATAATAACCCTCATACTCTTTGTCATCTACGTTATATGTTACAAATTTTCCCATTGCACTGATGCTGGAAGTGCAAGCCAATAAAAATAAAAAACTCAAGAACCCTTTCATGATAGTCTCCTTGTGTAATATTGAAACAAGTAACTATTATATCACTAAAATTGAACTTATTTGTTAAAGAGGAAGTAAGATTATGGATAGACCGATTAGAAATATGAAAAATCTTATGATCTTTGATCTTGTTTCGTTGACCAAACCTGATGATATAAAGATTAATCCTATTGTGATCTTGATAAAGTCCAAGCCGGCCAAAAGCAAATTTTGTTCAGGGTATATGAGATGCTTATTGACTATAAATGCTATTGGTATAAGATATAAACCGACTCCAAGACGCATAGCTTTTGAAGCTACCTGTAGCCAATTTGTTTGCGCTATTCCGGCAGCTATAAACACAGTGCCGCAAACCGGCGGTGTTATAGTAGATAAAAGTGCAAACCAGAAGATAAAAAGATGAGTTTGCAGCGGTGATAGGCCATATTGCTCTAAAATTGGTCCTGCGACCGAAACACAGATTATATATGCAGCTGTTGTCGGGACTTCCATGCCGAGTATTAAACAGGCCAGAGCCGTTAAGATGAGAGCAAGCCAGAGCTGTCCACCGGATAAAAACAGAATTTCAGAAGTAATCTTTACTCCCACTCCGGTTATGTTTAAAACTCCGATGATGATGCTTGCACATATAATGACCGAAGCGATCACTGATATCTGCTTGGAAGCTTCGATACAGCCTTGAACAAATTTTAACGACCAGTTTTTGAATGAGACATTCCAGCTCCTATCAACTAAAAGCAGGAAAATTGTTATAAAGATCGCAATGGCTGCAGAATATTGTGGGGTTTTATTCATGACTAAAAGTTCGATCAAAAGAGCTGAGAACGGTATAAGGAAAAATGGAGCCAGTTGTAAAACTAATCTTAAAGTAGGTATCTCTTCATCTTTCATTGCTTCTAGTTTGTATTTTTTAGCAAATATATCTATACCGATCCAAACAGTAAGAAAAAATAAAAGTGCAGGGAAAATTGCTGCAGCCATAATAACTGAGTATTTTACCCCAAGAAGCTCAGCCATGATAAAGGCTCCGGCTCCCATGAGTGGAGGCATGATCTGTCCGCCTGTGCTAGCTACCGCTTCAACGGCAGCTGCAAGAGATGGAGGATAGTTCAACCTTTTCATTGTCGGGATAGTGAAAGCTCCTGTTGATGCAACATTTGCCGAAGCGGAACCGGAGATAGAGCCAAAAAAAGCAGAAGCCAAAATCGAAACTTTAGCAGCTCCGCCTCGCAGTTTTCCTGCAAGTTTTGTTGAGAGTGCCATAAAGGCATTGCCTCCTTCTCCGACTCCGACAAATGCTCCCAAGATAACAAATACTGCGATAACGTTGACCGAGATTCCGGTCAGACTGCCGTATATCCCTCCCTCCGCTATGACCAGAGTTCCGAGAAAGCTGTCAAGCGGTATTTTTTGGTGACCAAAGTTACCAGGTATCAGATGCCCAAACAAACCATAAGCCAAAGCGATAATCGCAGTGAGCGGAAGCGCAAGTTTGATGGCTCTTCGTGCCATCTCTAGAACGCTTATTATCAGAGTAACCGCAACAAAATATTGAAGAGGTCCATCTAGTGAGCCGTATTGGTCTTCGAGATCTGCGTGATTCAATAAAATATAAAAAGAAGAAAAAAGTGCCGCCGCCAACAAAACATAGCCAAAGTATTTGGTGAATTTTGAGATATTGTCATCTTTTCTAAACAAAAACACCCAAGGTAAAACCAGAGCAAGGTGCATAGGTCTGCTGACCAGATTCGGCATAAGACCCGTGAAGATAAGATATATGTGAAAGGCAACAGTTACAAAAGCAAAACAAGCTACTATCATATGTGTATTGATCCGTAGCTTGTTTTTGATGCCTTTAGTCATTTATACGGTTATTTAAATCTAGCAGGTATATTTGCTTTTATTTCATTGTAATATTTGAGTGCTCCTTTGTGAAGCTTTACATGAAACATATTTAGGTTTTTAAGCGTGACGGCTTTCCACCAGATGTTCTGTTTGTCTAGGTTTTTCTTTGATTCCCAGAACGCTTTTGTGAGTTCATATGCTGTTTTGTCGCTCATATTTGTAGTTGTATATACTCCAACAGGCAAGGTTGTTGTGATTATATCATGATCAATGCCGGGATAAGTTCCTGCCGGTATGATCAATTCATCTCTTTTTGTTTTCTTGAGTTCTGCTTTGCTCATGCTAAGAATTTTGATCTTTGTGCTGGCTGCTGCTTCTATTACGTTTGGTGCAGGATATGATCCAGCAGTTGCAAAACCGTCGATTTGACCATTTTTCAGAGCTGCAACAGCACCTGAGAGTTCAGCACTGATTAGTTTCACTTTGCCCTCAAGCCCAAACAATTTTATGTATTTTGCAGCTTCTTTGGCTCCAAAGCTTCCTTTTCCTATCAAGATACTTTTTCCTGCTAGATCAGCAAATGTATTTATATGAGAATCCGCGCGTACAACGAAATGCATCGTCAAGAAAGGAATCGGGAACAGAGCCCTGATCTTTTGATAATCTTTTGGATTGTCTTTCTTGAACATTGCTTTTTTTGCAAGTGCTAGTTTAACTAAAACAGGAGGGGTGGTAAATACGTAATTACCCATTCTTTTTCTGGCTTCTTTTACATTTTGAACAGAGCCTTGACTCTCCTCTATCGTAACGCTTAAGTTGCCATTAGTAACTTTGTTAACATTTTCACCCACTTGTACAGCCATTTGATAATATGAAGATGAAGATTTTGCTGATTTATAAGTGATCCTTGTACTGGCTGCCTGTAAGTTTAACCCAAATATAACAAATGCCGCCAATGAAATGATTTTAAATAGTTTCATCGCTACTCCCTTATTTTAAATTTAAAAAATTATATCAATATAAGTTTAAGAGTTACAACATTTTGCATAAAATAAAATTTCTTTTTTATAAATAGCGTAAATTTGTATCATCATAATAGTAAAATAATATTTAAAATAATTTTACTTTATTGATTGGTAAATCTCAAACTTAGCGGCAAAACTTTTGTGAAAGTGGATAGGTAAGATTTGAGCTTAAAAGTATTTAGCTGAATTTTGAGAGTATTTTGCCAAAGATAGCGGCAAAATCCCAAGCTGTAGTAGTAAGCTCAAAAAAGACTAGGTTCTCTGAGGCTTTTTATCTTAAAACTTGATCTGTGTATATCTGAATAGCCATATTTTTTAATTTCTTCGACATGTAAAGCAGTGCCGTAACCTTTATGTTTTGAAAATGAATAATCCGGATATTGTTCACACACGCTGTACATATATTGGTCGCGGCTGACTTTTGCCAAAATACTTGCTGCACTGACTTCGGGTACCTTTGTATCTGCTTTTATCATGGTCTCTATCCCTCTGACTCCAAAAGAACTGTTGCCGTCCATCAATATTTCATAGTTTTCATCCAGTGATATAAAGTGATCTTTGATAGTTGCTATAGCGTATCCAAGACAATAGCTCAGTCCTTTTTTATCGATCATTTGGTTGTCGCAAAATACTATTTTATACTCAGCGAATTCTTTGATGATATCAAATAAAGCATCTCTTTTTACTTCACTCAATATTTTTGAATCGGCTAATCCGTGAATATCTCTCACTAAAGCGACTCCGGCTACTACTAAAGGTCCGGCTATACAGCCTCGGCCGGCTTCATCAATCCCACATAACATCACGTCTCCAGTCAAAACTCGTATTTGCGTATTATAGTAAAATTTTTATCAAATCATGCAATGAGTCTAAAGATATAAATTGATCATAATCAATATCTTTTGGCAAGGCATTGCCGGTTTTTACCCAGGCTGCCTTTATATCTGAGTTGATCGCGCCTAAGATGTCGGTATCGTAAGTGTCGCCTACCATCAATACTTCTTCTCTTCGGACGTTAAAGTTTTCTAAGATAAAATCAAAAGCATATCTGTTCGGTTTCCCTACGACAAAAGATTTTTTATCCGTGGCACTGTGTAAGATGTCCAGGATAACACCGCACTCTAGCCCGAAACCGCCGCTTTTTGGTATCAGTTTATCAGGATTCGCAGCGATTATCTCACTATTTTCTCCAAGCACACTGATCGCTTTTGAGATATCTTCTAGCGTGATGTGGTCATGCATCCCGACTACTAAAGCATCAGGTAGGACATCATTATATGTGAAGTTTTCATATAAAATACTTTTTAAATGAGGACTGCCGAGCACGTAAATATCTTTAAACTGCCTGCTTGTTATATAAGACGTGAGCAGAGACGTGGTTGTGATTATTTTCTCTTCATTTATAGTGATGCCGCAAACTTTTAGTTTGTCTTGATACGTTTGGAGTGGAAAACAAGAATTGTTCGTCAAAAAACAGTATCCGATGTCATTTGCATCTAAAAATTCTATGATATCTTTTCCGCCGTGTAAGGCTTCATGATCTCTATAAAAAACGCCGTCTAAGTCAAAAACTACAAATTTTATTTTACTTGATATATGATATTTCATTTGATTCCTGTATGTAAAAATGATTCGACAAACTGCCTTTGAAACAATAAAAAAGCCAAAAGAAGCGGGGCTACGGAGAGTAAAGTGGCAGCCGAAAGAATAGGCCACTCAACACCGGATTCTGGAGCTGCGAAAATCGCAAGTCCTACGGTCAAGGGTCTCACGGTTTGTGAGTTTGAGACGACTAAGGGCCATAAAAAATTATTCCAATGATAGCTGATCGAGACTAAGGCATAGGCTAGGTAAGTCGGTTTTGATAAAGGAATATAAATCCTCCAGAGTATGCACATCTGGGAACATCCCTCTATTTTTGCGGCATCATCCAACTCTTTTGGTATGGTCTTAAATGTTTGTCTGAGTAAAAAAATACCAAATGCCGAAGCCATGTAAGGCAGACCGATACCTAAAATCGTGTCGGTCAAACCAAGGTCTGCGAGTGTTTGATAGTTCTTCATGATGAGGATTTCCGGGACGATCATGAGCTGCAACAGCACTAAGAAAAAAGCAACGTTTTTTCCATAAAAATCAAATTTGGCAAACGCATATGCCGCCAGCGTACACAACACTAACTGAACACCTAAGATCATTGTGACCATGATCATCGTGTTGAACATGTATCTAAAAAAAGGTGCTTGGCTCAGGGCTATTTTAAAATTGTTCAAGGTCAAGGGTGCACTCAAACTAAAATGCGTCGCACTGCTCTCAAGATGAAAGGCAGCCCAGAAGGCATAAAGAAGAGGAAGGGACCATAGTATCGCCAAGACCCAGGTAGCTAGTGTTTGTAAGTATTTCATAAAGTTCTCTTCCTTATTTGTAATGGACGCGTTTTTCGATGACTGAAAATTGAAACAGTGATAAAAGTATCAATATAGTAAGCAGCGCAACCGTAAGCGTTGCGGCATACGAGTAGTCGAAAAACGAAAAAGCCGTCTCATAGATGTAATACAAAAGCAAGTTCGAAGCATTGTCCGGACCGCCTTTTGTGAGTATAAAAAGATGATCTACCAGTTTAAAAGCATTGAGCACGGCATTGATCATGACAAAAAAAGTCGTCGGCATGAGCAGTGGAAACGTGATCCTCCAAAAGCTGGTCCAGGAGGAAGCACCCTCTATCTTGGCAGCCTCATATAACTCTTTTGGGAGCGATTGCAATGCCGCTATATAAAAGATCATGAAAAAGCCGGCCTCTTTCCAAACGGTCATGACCATCAGCGCCTCTAAAACCGTATTTGAGTTTCCAAGCCAATTGACTCCGCCATAGCCGAAAAATGCAAGAACCTTATTGATAAGACCGATTTGGGGAGCATAAAAAAATAACCAAATATTTGCTACTGCCACCATCGGCAGAATAGTCGGCGTAAAATAGGCTAGTCTGACGATGCCTTTTGCGTATATCTTTTGATTTATGAACAGCGCCATGATAAGCGCCAAAGCGATGGATACCGGCACGGTTCCTAAAGCAAAATAAAAAGTGTTTTTCAGCGTCGTAATAAACACTTCATCTTTGAGCATAAACGCAAAATTATCAAGCCCCGCAAATTTTTGGGGCCTGATAACTGTTTTGTTCGTAAAGAAAGAGTCTATCAATGTTGCAATAGCAGGATAGTAAGTAAACATACTCAACAATAAAAAAGCAGGTAATAATAACAACCATCCATACAAGTGCTTCATATTTTTAAATCTAACCGTTTACTGATAAGGTCTAAGCAATTTTGTTGCTTCGCTCTGTGCATCCATAAGCGCTTGCTTAGGAGACTTAGCACCTGTAAGTGCAGCTTGGATCGCATCATCAAGTAGCTTTCTGACTCTTCCTGTTTGATATGTTGAAAGTTCTGCAGTTGCATATTTGAGTTGATCTCTCGCTACTTTGGCTGCCGGAAAACTTTTGACATAAGCTTTTAGATCGGCCGTATTGTAAGCAGCTTTTGATATACCGATATATCCAGTACCCATAGACCACTTAGCAGACACTGCAGGGCTTGTCATAAATTTGATAAACTTTAAAGCCGCGATTCTCTCTTTTGGTGTTGTTTTCTTAAAGATATAAAAGTTTCCGCCGCCTGTAGGAGTGCCTCTCATAACATTTTTAGGCAACATGGCAACACCAAAGTTAAAGGGTGCATTTTTCTTAACGGTCGTTAGATTTCCGGTAGAGTGCCACATGATCGCAGTTTTACCCTCTAAAAAGTTTTTTCTAAGCGTTCCCCATTGGATCGTGCCCTTTGGCATGACGTGATATTTTGTAGACAGATCTTTCCAGTATTCGAGAGCTTCTATAACTTTTTTGTCATCGAAAAATGTTTTTTTACCGTCTTGGTCCATCAACGTTCTGCCATTTTCTTTTGTAAGCGCGCCAAACATCCAGTAAGGATAACCCGTAGAAGGTATCATCACGCCCCAATGGTCTTTTGTTGTCAGTTTTTTACCCATGCTTACTAACTCACTCCACGTTCTCGGTGGTTTTTCAGGATTTAAGCCGGCTTTTTGAAACATGTCTTTGTTGTAATACATAACGATCGTGGAACGTTGAAACGGGATACCCCAAACTTTGCCAAGGGTCGTTCCATTTTCCATTAGTGAAGGGTAAAAAGATTTAAGCCATTTTTGATCTGCTTTTGTTTTAGCAAGATCGGAAAAAGAGACGATCGCATCTTGTTCGATGAGATCATAAACATCGATCGAGAACATTACTGCAAGTTGTGCAGGTTTTCCTGCTTTGATGGCTGCCAATGCTTTGATTCTTGCATCATTGTAATTACCCGAATAGATTGCATTTACAGTGATGTCAGGATTTTTTTTCTCAAAATCCGAAACAAAACCGTCGATGATTTTAGTCAAAGGACCACCTACCGCTACAGGGTAATACATCGTTAACTCTGTCTTTTGTGCTGCTACTGCTTGACTCATAAATCCGAATAAAACGAAAAAGCCAAGAAGTGCTGTTTTGATTTTTGGTATCATATTAATATTCCTTAAATATATAAAATTAAAAAAAGATTAGATCTCTTTTCTTCTGCCATGTGAGTCAAAAATATTTATTTTGTTCTCATCCCAAGCCACATTTATCTTTTCGCCGACGTTGTATCCGTCTTGTCCTTCGATGCGTACCAAAAATGGTTGTTCGTGGGAATTCTTATCCAATTGTATGCCAAGAATCGCATCGGACCCGTGGTAATCTTGAAATAAAACAACTCCTTCAACACCATCTTGATCTTTGTTTATTTTCACATCTTCAGGACGGATACCAAGAAAAAATTCTCCATCGGATAAACTGTTTAAATCATTTACCTTCATTGCTTTATCGTTGATAGATATTACCCCCTTTGTTTTGTGGAGTTTGATTATATTCATAGGAGGTGTTCCGATGAATTTGCCGACAAATGTCGTTGCTACCTTTTGGTATAACTCTTGAGGAGTACCTTGTTGTTCTATTTTCCCGTTATTGAGCAAAATGACATGATCAGCCATGCTCATTGCTTCTGTTTGATCATGTGTGACGTAAAGCACTGTCATGCCAAGTCTCTTTTGTAAGCCTCTTATCTCTATTCTCATTTCATGTCTTAATTTTGCGTCGAGATTTGAAAGAGGTTCATCCATAAGACAGAGTGAGTGATCTGCAACAAAAGCTCTAGCAAGAGCTACTCTTTGTTTTTGTCCACCTGATAATTGTCCTGGTTTCTTGTCCAAGACATCATGCAGACCAACTAATTCGGCTGCTTTTGCTAGCTTTTCTTCACGTATATATTTCTTGACTTTTCTAATTTTTAATCCAAATATGATGTTTTCTCTAATGCTTAGATGCGGAAAGAGGGCATAAGACTGAAATACCATTGACAGTGATCTTTGAGAAGGATTTTTATGTATGATATCTTCACCATCTAGTAAAATCTTGCCGCTGTTTGATTCTTCAAGTCCTGCTATCATCCGTAAAATTGTAGATTTCCCACACCCTGAAGGACCTAATAAGACGGTAAAACTTCCTTTTTGGATCGTAAAACTGATATCAGAGATCACTTGTTTCCCGCCAAAAGATTTTGAAAGAGAAATGATATCTATATGAGAAGTGACATCTTCTGTATGTGCCAAAACATAGCCTTTATCAAATTTAAATTTTTTGTTCGATCGCAAGTTTACATAAAGAAGGTAACAAATTAGTTACAAAAAAAGTATCGTATTTATAGCACTGTTTTGTTACATATTGCTTGGATAAATGTTTTCTTCATTTAGATACTCGTGTGTGATACAATTGACCTGTTCTGAGTCTATACTGACTATGGCATACGTTGCACTTTCATGTGAATTGTAGTGTTCGTTGACACTTGAGTGTAGGGCTACTTGATGATTTGTACTTCTTGTGCTTGAATAACCGACTCCATTAAATACACCATTGATGATCAAATGTACATGTCCAAAAAAGATATGTTTTACATTTTGGGTCTTCTCAATTGTCTTCCAAAATTCTTCTTTGTCGTTAAAACCCATACTATCCATCATGTCATGATGTATCACTACAGGTGGATGATGCATAAAAATATAAGCTGGCAGATGATTGTTTTGTGCTAGTTCATTCTCTAACCATTCAAAACGACTTTCACAAAGATGACCGCTGTGAGAACTCACATCAAGAGTATCTAAAAAAAGCAGTAGAGAATTATCTATTATTTTACTAAAATGCGTAAATGGTTGAGTAGCAAATGGGTCCGGAAAAACTTTCAAATAATTTTCTCTATCGTCATGGTTCCCGAGTATGAGATAGTAAGGGATGCTGAGGTTATCTAAGATATTTTTTAATATCTCGTAAGATTCTAATGCTCCATTATCAGACAGATCACCAGTTATAACTGCAAAATCAGCACCACTTTGATATTTATTGATGCTTTCCACCGCTTTTTTTAGTTTATAGATAGGATCAGAAGCATAGTGGCTTTTATTTCCGGAGATTATGTGGGTATCGCTTATGTGTATAAATTTCATCTAAAACCTTCTCATGATTGATGTTAGAAGTTTATACAATTAAGATAACAAATCAGAAACAATTCAGTCTAAAATTTAACTTTGCAACGCCCAATTCCAAAATGGGATCAAGATAAATTTTATTCCTTCTTGTTCAAATTCACCTTCGTTTCCAAGAGTTGTTATCCAGATCGTTTTACCTTCTAATGCCTTTACATGAGAGAGAATCTTATTTGATTTGTTTTTGATCGAGATTATCGTACTAAATGGCGCGCAGATGATACCTTCTTGTTCTAAAGGAATCCAAAAGTCTATAAAATCAGTATAGAAGACTTCTTTTCTTCGTTTATATAATTCTGAAAAAACCATGTTTTCAAATCTTTTTAGAAAATCTTTTTTAAAGGTAAGTCCATTTTTGATAGCAAAATCAAACAAGTATACTTTCTTTGCCGATTTTTTCTGCTGGTATTTTTCTACTAATAAGATCAATTCTTTCTCTTGCAGTTCTAAACTTGTTTTATAAACAAAATCCTTTGATATTTTCATTTTGGTTTTGAGTTGATTATAGAGCTGAAATAGAGATATTTTAGTGCCTTGCATCTCACAGAATTTTTTAAATATCAGAAACTCATTTCTATTTTGAAATATATCTTTAGATACTTTTTGCATTTTCTTATAGCGGTCATTTTCATGATACATAGCAATTTCAGGGAGAGAACCTTGGTTTGTAAATTGGTTAAAAAGTTGTTCTATATTTGAATGTTTTTTATCAAATAAAATGAATTCCTCAAAATCTAAAGGGTGCAGATATAAGGTATGGAAATTTTCAAGTTTTTTATCGCAAAGATCAGAAGTAATAATTATTTTGTCAACATTGGGCAATTCAAAAGAAAAATCAAAATTCTCAAGAATTAAAATTTTTATACCGTGTTCATTAAGAAAAATACTAAGTTTGTTCCCGTCTAATTCTTCTTCGTTTAGACGCTCGTCCAAAAAATCAATATACAAAAAATCAGTCGAATTAAAATTTTGCAGGTAATCAACGATAAGATGAGTTTTTCCACTTTTTCTAGGACCTAAAATCAGTGTTTTATCAAATATGATTTTTGCTTTTCGTTCATAATAAGTATCATTTTTATAATTTATTTCATATAAGGTTTCAAGTAAATTCATGAATTTATTATAATCTTTTCCTTATTAAAAGGAAATAAAATCGACTTTAAAACTCTTTGATGCCCTAAAATATTGACTTTTGATTTAAATTTCAGTAAAATCTCATTCCTTAATCGTCATCGTTTGAGGTGACAAGTTCTTTTTTTAGGGGTAATTATGGAAAAAATACGACTTAAACTCAAGGCACATGACCATAGAGTTTTAGACAGATCTGTTGCAGCTATTGTAGAAGCTGTTAAGCGAACTGGAGCCGAAATAAAAGGCCCAATTCCTATGCCTACGAAAATTAAGCGCTATACAGTGCTTAAATCACCACACGTAAACAAAGATTCAAGAGAACAATTTGAGATTAGAATACATTCTCGTATGATAGATATTATATCGGCAACAACTGATACTGTCGATTCTCTCATGAAGCTTGATCTTGCTCCTGAGGTGAATGTAGAAGTTAGAGCGATGGGTAAGTAGGGAGTAATGATGGAATATATAGTAGAAAAAATCGGAATGAGCAGAACCATTGCAGTGCCGAGTGTTCCCGTAACATTACTAAAGGTAAAAGAAGCAAAAGTTTGTGAAATTACTAACGACAAGCAAGCTATCATAGCTTATGCAAGCGGTAAAAAAATGAACAAAGCTATTGCAGGACAGCAAAAGAAATATAATTTAAGTGCAGAGTTTAACAGATTTGCAACTTTAGATGTTTCTGATGTTACAGTTGGAGATCTTGACACTTCGGCAATAAATGAAGTAAAAACTATTAAAGTATCTTTTGATTCAAAAGGTAGAGGTTTTGCCGGTGTTATGAAAAGATATAATTTTGCAGGTGGTCCAGGCGGCCATGGTAGTAGATTTCATAGAGCTCCAGGTTCAATAGGTAACTGTGAATGGCCTGGTCGTGTTCAAAAGGGCAGAAAGATGCCAGGACACTATGGAAATGCAAAAACAACAGTAAAAAATGAAGTTGTTTCTTTTGATGCGGAAAACGGGATTTTGGCTGTTAAAGGTTCAGTTCCTGGCGCAAATGGAGCACTTGGAAGAATGAGGATAGTTAAATGAGTAGTGCAATAGTACTAAATGATAAATTTGAGAATACCGGCGAATTTTCACTTCCTGAAAATTATGACAATATTCACTCACATAACTTATACCTATACGTTAAATCATATCTAGCAAGCGTTCGTGCAAATACTGCACATACAAAGACTAGAGCTGATGTAAGTGGTGGTGGTAAGAAGCCTTGGGCACAAAAAGGCAAGGGTGGCGCGCGTGCGGGTTCATCAAGAAGTCCTGTTTGGGTTGGCGGTGGTGCTGCTTTTGGACCAAAAGCAAATAGAAACTACAACCAAAAGATAAACAAAAAACAAAAAAGATTGGCTCTGCAGTATGCGTTAAATGAAAAAGCAACTGCTAACTCACTTTTTGTTGTTGACTCTATTTCTATTGAGTCCGGTAAAGCAAAAGATGCAGCAGCTTTGATAAAAACATTGGGTGCAAGAGATGCTTTGATAGTAAAAGAATTAGTAGATGAAAAAACATTTTTAGCATTTAGAAATCTTAAAAATTGCTATCTAGTAGAAGCAAACGAGTTAAATGCATATTTAACTACTGCATACTATACTGTAGTGATTGAAAAATCAGTACTTGAAACAATTACAAAAGAGGGCTAATCATGGCAGATATAACCGATATAAAAGCAATCCTTTATACTGAAAAGAGTTTAAGCCTTCAAGAAAACGGTACAGTTGTTATTCAGACATCAACTAGAATGACAAAGAACCGTCTTAAAGAGGTTTTAAGAGAGTATTTTGGCTTTACTCCACTCAAAGTTAACTCAATGAGAGTTTTGGGAAAAGTAAAGAAATTTAAAGGTATTCAGGGTAAAAGAACCGATACGAAAAAATTCTATGTTCAGTTGCCTGAGGGTGCTAAACTAGAGAATTTGGAGGCGTAATATGGCAATAAAATCATATAAACCATATACTCCAAGCCGTAGATATGTTACAGGTTTGGACAGCAGCGATATTACTGCTAAGGCGAGCGTTCCTTCATTGTTAAAAAAACTTCCTGTTAGTGCAGGTAGAAACAACAATGGTAGAATTACTTCTCGTCATAAGCAAGGTGGCGCAAAGCGTCTTTATAGAATTATAGATTTTAAAAGAAGAAAGTTTGATATTGAAGGCGTTGTAAGCGCTATTGAATATGATCCAAACAGAAATTGTCGTATTGCATTGATAACATATACTGACGGTGAAAAAAGATATATAATTCAACCATCAGGTTTAAAAGTAGGAGACAAAATTTCTTCTGCTGAAGCTGGACTTGACATCAAACCTGGAAATGCTATGAAAATGAAAAATATACCTGTCGGTACTATTATTCATAACATAGAAATGAAACCTGGTCATGGTGCGCAAATGGCAAGAAGTGCCGGCGGTTATGCGCAACTTATGGGTAAAGAAGAAAAGTATGTAATACTAAGACTTCCAAGCGGTGAGATGAGACAAGTTTTAAGTGAATGTATGGCAACAATAGGAACAGTCGGCTGTGAAGATTGGGCAAATGTCGTCATTGGTAAAGCTGGACGTAATCGTCATCGTGGTATTCGTCCTCAAACAAGAGGTAGTGCCATGAACCCAGTTGATCACCCGCATGGTGGTGGTGAAGGTAAAAAGAACTCAGGTCGTCACCCTGTTACTCCTTGGGGTAAACCAACTAAGGGTGCTAAAACTCGTAGAAAAAAAGCGAGTGACAAACTGATAATTTCTAGAAAAAAAGGAAAGTAGATGGCAAGAAGTCTAAAAAAAGGTCCTTTTGTAGATGAGCATTTAGCTAAGAAAGTATTAGCAGCAAAAGATGAAAATTCTAATAAGCCAATTAAAACTTGGTCAAGAAGAAGTACAATTACTCCTGATATGATCGGATTGACATTTAATGTCCATAACGGCAGAAATTTTGTCCCTGTGTATATAACTGAAAACCATATCGGTTACAAGATGGGTGAATTTTCTCCAACAAGAACATTTAAAGGCCATAAAGGCTCTGTTCAAAAGAAAATTGGTAAGTAGGGGTATGGCATGAGTAAGGCAATATTAAAATTTATTAGATTATCTCCTACAAAGGCAAGATTAATTGCACGTGAAGTGCAAGGAATGAATGCAGAAGTAGCGCTTGCAAGTTTGGAATTTACTCCAAATAAAGGTGCTAAAGTAATAGCTAAAGTGATCGCTTCTGCTGTTGCAAACGGTGGTTACGAGCCAGAGGAAGTTATTGTATCTTCATGTAGAGTTGACGCTGGCCCTGTACTTAAGCGATTTAGACCAAGAGCAAGAGGTAGTGCTAGTGGTATCAGGAAGCCTACTTCACATGTATTTGTTGAAGTAAATCAAGCTGCAAAGAAGGAAGACTAAGATGGGTCAAAAAGTAAATCCAATTGGTTTAAGACTTGGCATAAATAGAAATTGGGACTCAAGATGGTTTCCAAATGGCGCAAGTTTGGCAACAAATATCGGCGAAGATCATAAAATAAGAACTTTTTTGAAAAAAGAACTTTATTATGCAGGCGTTAGCCAGATAATTATTGAAAGAACTGCAAAGAAACTAAGAGTTACCGTAGTAGCAGCTAGACCTGGTATTATCATAGGTAAAAAAGGCTCTGACATTGAAAAATTAAGAGCAAAGCTGAATAAACTTATCGGTAAAGATGTAAACGTTAATATTAAAGAAGAGCGAAAAGCTCAAGCTTCAGCTCAACTGTGCGCAGAAAATGTTGCAATGCAGCTAGAGAGAAGAGTCGCCTTTAGAAGAGCTATGAAAAAAGTAATTCAAGGTGCTCAAAAGTCTGGTGCAAAAGGTATTAAAGTTGCAGTTGCCGGTCGTCTTGGCGGAGCTGAGATGGCAAGAACTGAATGGTATCTTGAAGGAAGAGTTCCTCTTCATACGCTAAGAGCTAAGATTGATTATGGTTTCGCAGAAGCTCATACAACTTATGGAATCATCGGCGTAAAAGTATGGATATTTAAAGGTGAAGTTTTAAGCAAGGGTGTTCCTGCTGAAAAAGCGGAGCCGGAAGAGAACAGAAAACCAAGAAGAAGAGGTAAAAACTAATGTTAATGCCTAAGAGAACAAAATATAAAAAGCAGATGAAAGGCAGAAATCGTGGAAAGTCTTTTAGAGGAAATTCTATAGCTTTTGGAGAAATTGCACTTAAAGCAACAGAAGCCGGACGTATTGACTCAAGACAAATCGAAGCTGCTAGGATTGCTATGACAAGAAGAGTTAATCGTCAAGCAAAAACTTGGATCCGCGTATTCCCAGACAAACCTTTAACAGCAAAGCCGTTAGAAACTAGGATGGGTAAAGGTAAGGGTTCAGTAGACAAATGGGTTATGAATGTCAAGCCTGGTAGAATTATATATGAAATGGCAGGAGTCAGTGAAGAACTTGCCAGAGAAGCTTTAACTCTTGCGATGCATAAACTACCGTTTAAGACGAAGATTATAACTAAAGCGAGTGAAAATGAAGTATATTGATTTAGCAGAAAAAAGCGCTTTAGAGCTTTTAGAGTTATTAAAAGAAAAAAAGGTGCTTTTGTTCACATTGAAACAAAAGCTAAAAACAATGCAACTAACTAATCCTAATGAATTAAGAGAAGTTAGAAGAGATATTGCACGTATTAATACGGCTATTTCCGCTCAAAATAAGTAATTAGGGGAAAGTAATGGCTTTAAACCGAGAGATACAAGGCGTAGTTGTACAAAAAGCTGGTGATAAAACGGCTACGATATTAGTTGAGAGAAGAGTTATGCACCCTAAATATCGCAAATTTGTTAAGCGCTTCAAAAAATATCTTGTACATGATGAAAACAATCAAGTAAAAGCAGGCGATGAAATTATTGCGATAGAGTGTAGACCACTGTCTAAAAGAAAAGCTTTTAGATTGAAAACAATCGTAACAGTAGGAGTTGAGTAATGATCCAAAGTTTTACAAAACTATCTGTTGCCGATAATAGTGGTGCAAAAGAGATTATGTGTATAAAAGTTTTAGGTGGAAGTAAAAGAAGATATGCTAGCGTCGGCGATGTTATAGTAGCTTCTGTAAAAAAAGCAATACCTAATGGAAAAGTTAAAAAAGGTCAAGTGATCAAAGCTGTTGTTGTTAGAACAAAAAAAGAGATCCAAAGAGAAAACGGTTCTTTAATAAGATTTGATGAAAATGCAGCTGTAATACTTGACGGTAAAAGAGAGCCTATCGGAACAAGGATCTTTGGACCGGTCGGTAGAGAAGTAAGATATGCAAACTTTATGAAAATAGTTTCACTTGCTCCGGAGGTACTATAATGTCTGTTAAATTTAAGATTAAAAAAGGCGATAGCGTGAAGATAATCGCCGGAGACGATAAAGGAAAGATTGCAAAAGTCAAGGCAGTATTCCCAAAAAACTCTAGTGTGATTGTTGAAGGCTGTAAAGTTGTCAAAAAGGCGATCAAGCCTGATGATAACAACCCAAAAGGCGGATTTATCAACAAAGAGACTCCAATTCACATTTCAAATGTAGCAAAAGTTGAGGGTGAGTAATGAATAGATTAAAAGAAAAATTAAGTGTTGAGATCAAACCTGCATTAGTTAAAGAATTTGATATCAAAAACCCTATGCTAATACCTGCTCTTGAAAAAGTGGTTATCAGTGTTGGTGCCGGAGAAGAAGGAAAAGACAATAAAGTAATTCAAAATATTACTGACACGATTTCTCTTATAGCCGGACAAAAAGCGGTTGTGACTCTTGCTAAAAAATCTGTTGCAGGTTTTAAAGTAAGAGAAGGTTACCCAGTTGGCGTAAAAGTTACATTAAGAGATGAACAAATGTTTGCGTTTTTAGACAAACTTATTTCTGTTGCGCTTCCTAGAGTTAAAGATTTCCGTGGTTTACCTAGAAATGGATTTGACGGTAGGGCTAACTACAACTTTGGTTTAGATGAGCAATTAATGTTCCCAGAAGTTGAATATGATAATATATTAAAGACTCACGGAATGAACATAACAATTGTAACAACAGCCGGTGACGACAAGCAAGCTTTTAGGCTTCTTGAGTTAATCGGGCTACCATTTGCAAAGGGTCGTTAATATGGCAAAAAAATCAATGATAGCTAAGGCACAGAGAAAAGCGAAATTTAGTACAAGAGCATATACTAGATGTCAAATTTGTGGACGTCCACATTCAGTATATAAAGATTTTGGTATTTGTAGAATTTGTCTAAGAAAAATGGCAAACGAAGGTCTGATTCCCGGACTTAAAAAAGCAAGCTGGTAAGGAATAGCAATGATTAATGATCTCTTAGCGGACGCGTTGACAAGAGTTAGAAATGCGTCAATGAGAAAATTAGATGTTACTCAACTTATGCATTCAAATTTAGTAGAATCTGTTTTGGTAATTTTCCAAGACAAAGGTTATATCGAAAGTTTTAATGTTGTTGAAGATGGTAACAAAAAATTTATAAAAGTCGTACTCAAGTATGGAAATGATAGCAATAGTGTTATTACTGAAGTGAAAAAAATATCAAAACCGGGTAGAAGAGTCTACAAAGGCAAAGATGAAATAAAACGCTTTAAAAATGGCTATGGTACGATAGTGGTTAGTACATCAAAAGGTGTACTTAGTAATGAAGACGCTCATAAAGCAGGACTTGGCGGCGAACTTCTTTGTAGTATTTGGTAAGAAGTTTTCTTTTTATGGTATTCGATATCCATTTTAAGATGTAGACTTATCGTAGACAAGTAAAAGGAAAAAAATGTCTCGTATTGGAAAACAACCAGTAGTAATACCAAGCGGTGTTGAAGTATCAATAAATGACTTGGTAGTGGTTTTTAAAAAAGGCAGTGTTACAAAAGAATTGGACACTAAGGGCAATGTTGATGTAAAAGTTGAAGATAACAACATTATTTTTGCATCTAAAAGCGATGATAGAAAAGATCGTGCATTTTGGGGAACATATAGATCTCTAAGCCAAAACATTATAACAGGATTGACAGAGGGTTTCAAAAAAATTCTTGAGATCAACGGTGTTGGTTATAGAGCTGCCGTAAACGGTAATGTTTTAGAATTGCAACTTGGTTTTTCACATCCTATAAATTATGAATTTCCAAAAGATGTTCAAATAACGGTAGAAAAAAATATTATAACTATATCAGGTGATGATAAACAAGTTATTGGACAGATCGCAGCAGAAGTGAGAGCATTTAGACCACCTGAGCCATACAAAGGCAAGGGCGTTAAATATTCAGACGAAGTTATTATCCGCAAAGCCGGTAAAACAGCTAAGAAATAGAGGTAAAAATGAGAACAAATGTTTTAAGACGCAAAATTAATCTAAGAATTAAGCGTAAAAGAAGAATAAGAGCTAATATTTCTGGCACTAGCGAATTAGTTAGACTATCTATATACAAATCAAACAGAGCACTTTATGCTCAAGCTATTGATGATGTAAATGGTGTGACTTTAGCAAGTATTGACGGAAATAAACTTGGTTTGAAAGCTAATAAAGAAGACGCAGTTAAACTTGCAAAAACTTTTGCAGAAACTCTAAGTTCTAAAGGCTTGAACAAGGTGGTTTTTGATAGAAATGGTTATCTCTATCATGGTGTTGTGGCTGCTTTTGCAGACGGACTAAGAGAAAACGGTATCACACTGTAAATTAAGAGGAACGATATAATGGAAAAATATAACAGAGAAGAGTTCGAAGAAGTTATCGTTAATATTGGCCGTGTTACAAAAGTTGTCAAGGGAGGTAGAAGATTTAGATTTACTGCTTTAGTCGTAGTTGGCAACAAAAATGGACTTGTAGGCTATGGTTTCGGTAAAGCTAAAGAGGTTCCTAACGCAATTAAAAAGGCTGTTGACGATGCTTTCAAAAATATTGTTGAAATCAATGTTAAAGGTTCAACTATAGCACATGACGTAGAAGTAAAATTCAATGCTAGCCGTATTTTATTGAAGCCTGCCAGCGAAGGTACAGGAATCATCGCAGGTGGTGCAACACGTCCGGTTGTTGAACTTGCAGGTATAAAAGACATTTTGACTAAGTCATTGGGTTCAAACAATGCTTCAAATGTGGTAAGAGCAACTCTAAAAGCTCTTAGCATGATAAAAAGCTAAAGGAAGGTTTACAGATGGCATTAAATAATCTAACACCGGCAGATAACTCAACACATAAGACAAAAAGAGTTGGTAGAGGACAAGCTTCCGGCATGGGAAAAACTGCGAGTAGAGGATCAAACGGTCAAAAATCTCGTACAGGTTACAGTATAAAAAGAGGATTTGAAGGTGGACAGCAGCCTCTTCAAAGAAGACTTCCAAAAGTTGGTTTTTATTCTGGATTAGTTAAACCTTATGTGATAAATATAGAGAAGATAAAATCAGTATTGGCACTAGAAGAGATCACTTTGGATTCATTGAAAAGTGTGCATAAAATATCTAATTCCGTTAAAAAAGTTAAGTTAATCGGTAATGGGGTTGAAGATCTTGCATCCAAGATAAAAGATGAAAATGTGCTTTATAGCGGGATGAATAAGTGAAACAACTTTGTTTCAATAAAAACAAAAAACAAATTTTAACTGTTTCTCTCGCGTCTGTTATTAACAGAGAAATATCGGCTTCATATTTTTGCGAGAGAAATTTAGATTGGACAACGTCCAAGCTAAAGGAGATAGCTGAATGAGTAAAGACTTAACTAAAAAAATATTAATCACCTTAGGCTTTATATTTGCATACAGAATCCTAGCATATGTTCCGGTTCCGGGCGTAAACTTGGATGTTGTAAAAGAATTTTTTAATTCAAATAGCTCAAATGCACTCGGTATGTTTAACATGTTTAGTGGTAATGCAGCAAAACGACTTAGTATTATATCTTTGGGTATTATGCCTTATATTACTGCATCAATCGTCATGGAATTGTTGGCAGCAACATTTCCGACTCTTGGAAAGATGAAAAAAGAGAGAGACGGTATGGTGAAATATATGCAGATAATCCGTTATGCAACTATAGGTATTACGATAGTTCAAGCTATCGGTGTATCTATGGGACTAGGAGGATTAACAGGAAGAGGTGGAGAAAGTGCTGTTATGATCGACATGACAACATTTACTGCAATTGCAGCAGCCTCAATGCTTTCTGGCACGATGTTGCTTATGTGGATTGGTGAGCAGATCACCCAAAGAGGCATAGGTAACGGTATCAGTTTAATCATCTTTGCAGGTATAGTATCAGGAATACCGCATGCCATCGGAGGCACGATCAATCTAGTAAACACAGGAGAGCTTAACTTCTTAGTAGTGTTGGCAATTCTTGTAGTTATTCTCGTGACCGTTGGATCTATCATCTATGTTGAAATGGGTGAGAGAAGAGTGCCTATATCATACTCACGAAAAGTAATGATGCAAAATCAACACAAAAGAATTATGAATTATGTACCTATCAAGGTCAACTTGAGTGGCGTTATACCACCGATATTTGCAAGTGCTATTTTGATGTTTCCAACAACTTTATTACAAACAAGTACGAATCCTATCGTACTCAGTATTAGAGATTTTTTAAGCCCGAATAGCTATGTATTTAATGTATTAACCTTTTTATTTGTAATATTCTTTTCATATTTTTATGCTTCAATTGTATTTAACGCGAAAGATATATCTGAAAACTTGAAAAAACAAGGCGGATTTATTCCAGGTGTTAGACCAGGAATTCACACGGCTGATTTTTTAAACGATGTAGCAAGTCGCCTTACATTTTGGGGAGCTATATACCTTGGATTGATTTCAACTCTTCCATGGATATTGGTAAAAGTTATGGGTGTGCCGTTCTATTTTGGTGGAACAGCTGTACTGATAGTTGTTCAAGTCGCACTTGATACAATGAGAAAGATCGAAGCCCAGATTTATATGAGCAAATATGAAACTTTAAGTGCAGTCGGATTATAAAATGGCAATAAATCTTAAAAGCTTGGCACAAATCGAGAAAATGCGTGCGGCAAATAAGATTGTAGCAAAAACACTAAATTATCTATCAAATGAACTTCGCCCGGGTATGAGTCTTAAAGAGATCAATGCCTTGGGTGAAGATTTTATCTACTCACATGGCGCAACTCCAGCTTTTAAAGGTCTTTATGGATTTCCAGCCGGAGTATGTACCTCGGTTAATGAAGTTATAATACACGGCATTCCAACTGATTATGTTGTCAAAGAAGGAGATATCGTAGGTCTTGATATCGGCACAAAACTAGATGGTTGGTTTGGTGATGCAGCTGTGACGGTCGGTGTAGGAAAGATATCAAAAGATGATGAAAATCTGATAGCATGTGCTAAAGATACACTTTATTTTGCTATAGACATTATAGAAGCAGGGATGCGTTTTAAAGAATTGAGCTTTGAAATGGAAAAGTTCATAAATGCTAGAGGATTTGTACCGCTTCACAGTTATTGTGGTCATGGAATCGGTCAAAAGCCGCATGAAGAGCCGGAAATACCAAATTATCTAGATGGGAACAACCCTAAACAGGGTCCAAAAATAAAAAACGGTATGGTTTTTTGTCTTGAGCCGATGATATGTCACAAAGACGTTACGGCAAAAGTATTAGGTGATAAATGGTCAGTAGTTTCAACTGATGGAATGCGTGGCAGTCACTATGAACACTGCATTGCAATCATAAACAATAAAGCAGAAATTCTTTCTGTAGAATAGTATGTTAGGTGGCTTGTGAAACTTACAGTTTTACAAGCCACCTAACAAGAGCAAAAAAGCGTGTTTTAACGAATCATCGAGTAAAACACTCTGCGCAAGGCGCAAGCTTTAGTGCAAGGAATTTGAAAGTAGCTTGGCTGCTTTCAAAGGAAACCGTTAAATAGGAGGTAGAATGGCAAAAGATGATGTTATTGAAATTGACGGTAAAGTTGTAGAAGCATTACCAAATGCAACTTTTAAAGTCGAAGTTCAAAACAACCATGTGATTTTATGTCACATAGCTGGAAAGATGAGGATGCATTATATTAAAATAATGCCAGGTGACAAGGTGAAAGTTGAACTGACGCCTTATAGTTTAGATAAAGGACGTATTACATATAGGTATAAGTAATTTATTAGCTTATTTTATGTATAATACAAACCTTTTGTACAACTGTGTGAAGAAGAATTGAAAAAAACCCACTATTTTTTCAATTGTTGGTTTAGTCAAAAGTCTCTAAACCTGTGACAGTTTACTCGAAATTAAGTGGAAAATTAGACAAAGGCAAAGACATGAAAGTACGACCTTCTGTAAAGAAGATGTGCGATAAATGCAAAGTGATCAAACGAAAAGGTGTCGTTAGAGTCATTTGCGTAAATCCAAAACACAAACAGAGACAAGGATAAGCATGGCAAGAATTGCAGGTGTAGACCTTCCAAACAAAAAAAGAGTAGAGTATGCTTTAACATACATTTACGGTATTGGTTTAACTACTTCAAGATTAATATTAAATGCTACAGGCATTTCTTATGACAAAAGAGCTAGTGAGCTAAACGAAGATGAAGTTGCTGCGATCAGAAATGAATTGCAACAAAATTATTCAGTTGAAGGTGACTTAAGAAAAAAAGTTGCTATGGATATAAAATCCTTGATGGATATGGGTAGCTACAGAGGTCTAAGACATAGACGAGGACTTCCTGTTAGAGGTCAAAAAACAAAAACTAATGCGCGAACAAGAAAAGGTAAGAAAAGAACCGTCGGCGCAAAAGCTAAATAGAGTCTCAAAGGGAAACAGATGGCAAAAAGAAAAGTAGCTAGAAAAAAAGTTGTTAAGAAAAATATTGCAAAAGGGATAATCTTTATCTCTGCATCATTCAATAACACTGTAGTAACTGTAACTGATGAGATGGGAAATGTTATTGCGTGGAGCAGTGCCGGAAGCCTAGGCTTTAAAGGCAGCAAAAAATCAACTCCGTATGCAGCACAACAAGCAGTTGATGATGCATTAGCAAAAGCAAAAGAACATGGCATCAAAGAGCTTGGAATAAAAGTTCAAGGTCCTGGAAGCGGTCGTGAGACAGCGGTTAAAAGCGTAGGTGCATCAGAGGGTTTAAGAGTTAGTTTTTTAAAAGACATTACTCCTTTACCGCACAACGGTTGTAGACCTCCAAAAAGAAGAAGAGTTTAATTCTAAAATAGAATTAGGTACTTAATAATATAATATTAATTTTTTTGGTTATGCATTAAATTAGGAGAAAAGATGGCGAGATATAGAGGACCAGTTGAAAAGTTGGAAAGAAGACTAGGCGTAAGTCTAGCTCTTAAAGGTGAGCGTCGCCTAGCTGGTAAAAGTGCGCTGGATAAACGACCTTATGCCCCTGGTCAACACGGTCAAAGAAGAACAAAAATTAGTGAATACGGGCTTCAATTAAGAGAGAAGCAAAAAGCAAAATTTATGTATGGTGTTTCTGAAAAACAGTTTAGAAGACTTTTTTCAGATGCAAATAAAAAAGAGGGGAACACAGGTTCGAACCTTATTTTATTGATCGAGAGAAGATTGGATAATGTTGCTTACAGAATGGGTTTTGCAACAACTAGAAGATTTGCTCGTCAATTAGTAACACATGGTCATGTACTTGTAAATGGAAAGAAATTAGATATTCCATCATACACAGTAAAACCAGGTGATAAAATAGAAGTATGTGAAAAATCTAAAAACAACCCACAAATTGTTCGTGCATTAGAGTTAACTGCACAAACGGGAATAGTTCCTTGGGTTGACATAGATACAAGCAAAGTGTTTGGTATATTTACTCGTATACCAGATCGAGAAGAAGTAGTTATTCCGGTTGAAGAAAGATTAATCGTTGAGCTATACTCTAAATAATAAGTAGGGAGTGTTATGAAAAGTATTAATACATCAGCACATATACCAACAGAAATAGAAGTTGAAAATATTGCTCCAAATAAGATTAGAGTGATTGCTTATCCTTTTGAATCTGGTTTTGCTGTGACACTAGCTCATCCCTTAAGAAGACTATTGTTCAGTTCAACCGTAGGTTATGCGCCGATTGCAGTAAAAATTGAAGGCGTAACACACGAATTTGACAGTATAAGAGGAATGTTAGAAGACGTTGCTCTTTTTATTATTAACTTGAAAAACATTCGCTTCAAAATTAAAAGTGATGAAAAAAGAGTAGTTTTGAATTACTCTTTTTCAGGGCCAAAAGAGATTAGAGGCGTAGATCTAAATAATGACTACGTTGAAACTGTAACACCTGACAATTATTTGGCAACACTAAATGAAGATGCGGAATTAAATTTTTCTGTTATTGTTGAAAAAGGTATAGGATACGTTCCTAGTGAAAATATAAGAGAAGATATAGGATCAGACTATATTGCTCTTGATGCATTTTTTACACCTGTTATCAAAGCTGTATATGATATAGAAAATGTTTTGGTTGAAGATAACCCGAATTTTGAAAAAATCGTATTTACGGTTGAGACAGACGGTTTGATATCTCCTATAGAAGCTTTTAAAAATTCTATGGAAGCTATGTATGCTCAAATGTCAGTATTCCAAGGTATCTTAGATATCGAAGTTACTACAAATGATGAGAATACAGGCACAGGGATCGAACTTGGCAAACTTTTGCAAAGTATTGAAGATTTAAATCTTAGTGCTAGAAGTTTTAATTGTCTAGAAAGAGCTAGTGTAAAATTTATCGGTGAATTAGCATTGATGGATGAGGCAGAACTAAAAAATCTAAAAAATCTTGGAAAAAAATCTCTAGAAGAGATAAAACAAGTGATGGAAGATATAGAATTTCCTGTCGGTTATGAATTTCCAGATGATTCGTCCGAAAAGCTTAGAAAAAAAATTGAAGATTTAAAATCTGAAAATAACGAGGGTTAACAATGAGACATAAGCATGGATATAGAAAATTAGGCCGTACTTCTACTCACAGAGGGGCACTTTTAAAAAACCTAGCGATTGCGATTATCAAATATGAAAAAATCGAAACTACTCTTCCAAAAGCAAAAGAGCTTAGAGGATATGTAGAAAAATTAATTACTAGAGCAAGAAAAGGCGATTTCAATGCACATAGAGCTGTTTTCGCTTTGTTGCAAGATAAAGAATGCACCAAAAAACTTGTAGAAGAAATTGCACCTAAGTATGCAGAGAGAAATGGTGGTTATACCCGTATAATCAAAACAAGAACCAGAAGAGGCGATGCTGCCCCTATGGCTTTCCTACAATTGGTATAACAAATATTCGGAGACCGCTATGGTCTCCAATACTATCTAAATATAATAACACTCTACACTCTTAGCATTTGAAATTCAGTCGTTTTTAACCAAATATATTGTAAAAATAGACCAACAGTTTAATAACAATTTTAATAAAAATTAGGAGATAAAATGATTCCATTTACAGACGATGAATTGCTCCCTGCAGTTGAAAAGTCTTTAGATAAAGTGAAACCTATGTTGGCACTTGATGGTGGTGGATTGACACTCCTTGGCATCAAAAACGGTAAGGTCTTTGTACAACTTCAAGGTGCATGTCATGGTTGTGCTTCTTCATCACAAACACTTAAGTACGGTATTGAAAGGCAACTAAGAATCGACATACATCCAGAATTAGAAGTTATAAGTATACCGATCGGTACAGATTTTGATATAGAAAAGTTAGGATAACAAATGAGTTTAAATGTAACGCTGGGAATTGACTATTTTTACAAAGGAGAGTTTGACAAGGCTCTTTTTTATTTTTCTCTAGCTTTACAAGAAGATAATAATTCAAAAGAAGCCAGACTTGGTGCGATTCTTTCAGATATGGCAACACAAAAAAGAAAAGAAGCAGAGGCACTATTTGAATATTTTATGCTCACAAAAGACAGTGACAATGAAGAAATCATTGAAGAGATCATTGAGTTGGCAGATGGAAGCATTGAATCCATTTATGATATGATCGATTCAAAAGAAATAGAATTTGCTATGAATGAAGAAAATGGTATAGAATATGAGGATTTTATAAACCTTATAAATCAAAGAGGTAGCTTTAAAAAGGCATTTGAAGATATTATGTTTTCTACAAAAGTTTTAATATCAAACAAAGACGACTTTGTTGATTTCTTAGAAAAACTTATAGATAATGGTTTTAAAGAGATGTCAATCAGCTATTTGGAAAGTGCTATAAGTATGTATCCAAATGACACAAAACTCATCTCATTAGTAGAAAAAGCAATTAAATTTTGAAAGTCTCAGTTGATAAAAAATATGGCTTTAGCTATATAAGTGATGATTCAAGTAACTGTGACAAAGAGAGTGCATTTTTTTTAACACGTTTAAATGAGAAGTACTTAGAAGATGCTAAGAGTAAAGGCTGTGCAGCAGTTATTGATGCAGCATCCACTTCCAAAATACTCGAAATTGAAAATATCAAAATAATCGGAATAACAGGAACTAACGGCAAAACTACAACAGCTGCTGCTATTTACTCAATACTGCTAGATCTAGGATTTAAAGCTGCTTTACAAGGTACTAGAGGGTGCTTTATCAATGATGTGAGAGTTCAAGATAAAGGGTTGACTACTCCTACAATATTGGAGACTATGGCAAATATCAAAACTGCGTTGAATGAGGGTTGTGAGTATTTTATTATGGAAGTCAGCTCTCATGCTATATCTCAAAATAGAATAGATGGTTTAAAATTTGCACTTAAAGTTTTTACCAACGTTACGCAAGACCATCTAGATTATCATAAAAGTTTAGAAAATTATATAGCAGTAAAGAGCAGCTTTTTCGATGATGAAACTCCTAAACTCATCAATAAAGATGATAAAAAAATACAGTATAATCCAAAAAACTGTAGAACATACGGTATAGAGAATCCGGCAACTTATAAAATACTTGCTTATTCATTAGATGATGGGATAAGCGCTGCGATGTCTAAAATAGAAAAAGTTTATGAGTTACACTCTCCATTGCACGGTTTTTTCAACCTTTACAATGTTCTAGCTGCAGTCGGAGCAGTTGACATGCTTGATATAGCACCTTTAGATGAAATCTGTGAAGCTGTCGAAAACTTCATGGGAGTGGAGGGTCGCATGGAAGTAGTTAGTGATAAACCACTGGTTATTGTTGACTTTGCTCATACTCCTGATGGCATGGAAAAAGTGATGGACAGTCTAAAAGAAAAGAATATCGTTGTGGTGTTTGGAGCAGGTGGAGACAGAGATAGAAATAAAAGGCCAAAGATGGGATTTATTGCTTCAAAATTCGCAAAAAAGATAGTGATAACAAGCGATAATCCTCGTAGCGAAGATCCTAACATGATCATAGATGATATACTTTTAGGTGTAAAACAGGCAAAAAATTTGCAAGTTGAACCTGATAGAAAAAAGGCTCTACAATTGGCTTTGGATTGGCAAGACAGCGATGAAGTCCTTTTGGTTTTAGGAAAAGGCGATGAAACCTATCAAGAGATAAAAGGCAAAAAATTTCCATTTGATGATCGAGAAATAATCAAAAACGAATTACTAAGTAAAAAATAGATAAAATATCATGAGGTAAAAATTGATGACATTTGATGTGCTTTACAGCAAAATTCATAGAGCAACAGTAAGTGATGCAAATTTAAATTATGTAGGATCCATAACTATTGATTCAGAGTTAATGGAAGCAGCAAAGCTTATAGTCGGACAAAAAGTTGAAATTGTAAATATAAATAACGGCGAGAGATTCAGCACATATGTAATAGAAGGTAAACGTGGCAATAGAGATATTTGCTTGAACGGCGCAGCTGCAAGAAAAGCTGAAGTCGGAGATAAGATCATCATTATTGCATATGCCTCCATGACTCAAGAAGAAGCAAAAGTTTTCAAACCTGCAGTAGTGTTGGTAAATGAAAAGAACGATATAGAAGAAATCAGAGATTTCGTAGGAATATAGGCGGTGACTAAAAATGTTTGAAAATTTAGATTTTTCCAAAATGGGTGAAATGCTAGAACAGGCACAAAAACAAGCTAAGAAAATGGAAGAAGAAGCCGGTTCTAAAGAGTTTACTGCAAAAAGCGGCGGTGGCTTGGTTAAAGTAAGTTTGAACGGACATGGAGAAGTTATAGATATCTCTATAGACGATTCACTGCTAGAAGATAAAGAATCCCTACAAATCCTCTTGATCAGTGCCATAAATGACTGCTATAAGATGGTGGAAGAAGATAAAAAATTAGCGGCTACTCAAATGTTAAGCGGCATGGGAAATTTTAACAAATAAAGGAGCCTTTATGAAATTTTTTTTAAGTCTGCTTTTGTTCTGGCAAGTACTATTTGGCGTAAGTTTTACTTATCCGGATTTTAAACAAATCTACAATCGAAATATTAAATCTATCGTTTACTTCGGCAAAACAGAGGCTATAGCAGTTTCAAAACATTATGCAGTATCTTATCAAAAAAAGAGGCCGGATCATAAATACGTAAAATTTGATCCTTTCCTTGATTTATATCTTTTTTATAGCAAAAAAGAGTTAAAGCCTATAGAGTTTAAAGATACAAGTAAGCTTGCCCTTGGCGAATGGTTGGCTAGTATTGGTTCAAATTCATTGTATATAGGCAACTTTGCGAAAAAAGGAAGTGGAATAGATATGCTTTATTCGCTGAATTCAAAAGTTGAACCAAATAGCATGATAACCTGCCTTTGTTATAAAGTATACGGCATTGGCGTGGGAAATGGAAAATTTATCCCAAGCAGACTGATAACTAGATTCATAAAATCAAAAAATATATATTATGGCAGTATAGGTGCAAGATTTGAGAAAATCGGAGAAGAGATCTATGTGACTTTTGTCAATCCATTTCATCCAGGCAATAAACTAAAAGTTGGTGATATTATAAGAAAAATCGATGGCAAGAGATTAGATACTATGGATGACCTTGAACGTTATATTCTATTTTCTCATCAAAATAAAACCGTTGAAGTTGAATTTACAAGAAACGGTATATTCAAAAAAGAAAAATTTAAAATATATAAACGAAAATGCGGAGGAGAATTGAGCGATACTTTCTTGGAAAGTGAAGGTATGTATTTTGATAAAAAATTAAATATAAAGATGATTGAAAAAAATAGTTTTGCTTCTAAGTATGGTTTGAAGGTCGGAGATAAACTGTTGCAAGTCGATGGGAAAAGCGTTAAAAATCAAGATGACGTGAAAAGATACCTTTCAAAAATGAGTAAAAAGGATATACACCTGTTGTTTGATAGAAATGACTTTCAGTTTTTTGTAAAGGTTAGTTTGTGAGGGTAAAAGCAGAATTATTAGACGATTTTGAACATTTTTTTAGAGAAAACCTACCTTCTATAGAAGGTTTTCATCCTCATTTTGACAAAGCATATAAAGAAATTTTATTTGCAGGCGGTAAAAGGTTTAGACCTTTATTGTTGCTGAGCATTGTAAATACCTGCGCTCCTGAGCTTATCAAAAACTCTTATCCTGTTGCTTTGGGACTTGAGATGTTGCATACTTATTCTTTGATTCATGATGACCTCCCTGCTATGGACAATGCAGATTTTAGAAGAGGTAATGCGACACTTCATGTTACTTATGACGAAGTGACAGCTATCTTAGTTGGGGATGCTCTCAATTCAGATGCTTTTTATCAAATCTCAAATGCCCCTTTAAGTGCAGAAGTTAAAATTGAATTGGTAAAGGCTTTGTCAAAAAATGGCGGCAGCGGTGGTATGGTGATAGGACAGGCAATAGACTGTGAGTTCGAAGATAAAATTTTATCTCAAGCAGAGCTAGAATTTTTGCATATAAATAAAACAGCAAAGCTTATAGCAGCATCTTTACTTATGGGGGCTATAATTTGCGGATTAGATGAAAAAAGTAAAGAAAATATCTATAATTTCGGATTGAAATTAGGGTTGTTATTTCAGATTCAAGATGACATAATAGACGCAACATCAACTCCTGAGATTGCAGGTAAGCCTATAGGTAATGATGGGCATAAAAATTCATTTGTAAATTTGATGGGCTTAGAAGGTGCCATCAAATATAGAGATGAGTTTCTAGGATCTCTAAATTTAGAATTAAAAACATTAGATGGCAAATTAGCCAAAGAACTTGAATATATTGTAAAGGAATATTTTAATGGATAGTATTGATATACTGCAAAAACAAGCAGATACGATTAGATTTTTGTGTGCCGATATGGTACAACGTGCAAACAGCGGACATCCTGGTGCGCCTATGGGATTGGCTGATATTGTCACGATTTTAAGTAAGCATTTAAAACACAACCCAAAAAATCCAAAGTGGTTAAACAGAGATAGATTGGTTTTTAGCGGAGGTCATGCTTCGTCATTGATATATTCATTTTTGCATTTAAGCGGATATGATATAAGTTTGGAAGATCTAAAAAATTTCAGACAGTTGGACAGTAAAACACCTGGTCATCCGGAATATGGGATAGTCCCTGGAGTCGAAGTCACTACCGGACCTCTAGGTCAAGGCGTAGCAAATGCCGTGGGTTTTGCAATGAGCGAAAAATTGGCGCAAAATATGCTAAATAGTGAAGACAAGAAAGTAATCGATCACAAAGTTTATGCACTATGCGGAGACGGTGATCTAGAAGAAGGCATCAGTTATGAAGCTTGTTCCTTAGCCGGTCACCTGTGTTTAGATAACTTGGTCATGATATATGATTGCAATGCGATTACAATAGAGGGTAATACCGATTTAGCTTGGAGTGAAGATGTAAAATTGCGTTTTGAAGCACAAGGTTGGCAAGTCGCAAGGATTGACGGAAATAATTTTGAAGAGATCAATGAAGCTCTTGAGAATTCAAAAAAGCAAACAAAACCGTATTTGATCATAGCGCATACACTTATAGCAAAAGGCGCTTGCGAGATGGAAGGTAGCCACAATGCACATGGGGCGCCTCTAGGTGAGAAAATTATAAAAGAGGCAAAAGAAAAGGCAGGATTTGATCCTGAGAAGCAATTTTTTATAGACGCTGACGTAAAAGCAAGATTTGAGTGTGCCGTAGAAAAAGGAGATTTGGAAGAAGCTGCTTGGAATAAGTTGGTATCTGATTTGGATGATGATGTAAAAACATTGTTGGAAAATCTGCAAAATCCTAAAATAGACTCTATCCAATGGCCTGAGTTTGAAGACGGAAGCGGCGTTGCGACAAGAGACAGTAACGGAAAGATTTTAAATGCAATTGCAAAAGCACTGCCTGGATTTATAGGCGGGAGTGCAGATCTTGCTCCATCAAACAAAAGCGAATTAAAAGATATGGGTTCTTTTCCAAACGGTAGAAATATCCATTTCGGTATTCGAGAACACTCAATGGCTGCGATTACAAATGCTATGAGTCTTTATGGTTTATTTATCCCATTTAGTGCAACATTCTTTATATTTAGCGATTATTTAAAACCTTCAGCCAGACTTTCGGCATTGATGGAAATCCAAAACTTTTTTGTATGGACACATGACAGTATCGGTGTTGGAGAAGACGGCCCGACACATCAGCCGATAGAGCAACTAAGCCAGTTTAGAGCACTACCGAATTTTTATGTATTTCGTCCTGCAGATGCAAGTGAAAATGTGGTTTGCTGGAAAATAGCACTGGGACTTAAAAATTCTCCTTCAGCATTTGTGCTTTCCCGTCAAAAACTTGAAACGCTAAAAAAAGGCAAAGTGGATTTTGGAAGTGTTGAGAATGGTGGATATTTAGTAAGAAAAAGAGACAATGCAGTTGTAACTATTATGGCAAGCGGAAGCGAAGTCATGCCTTCTCTTCAGGCTGGATGTCAACTAGAAGCTGCAGGGATCAATGCAAATATCGTAAGTGTTCCTTGTTTTGATATTTTGTGTGAGCAAGATAAAGAGTATATCAATCAAGTAATCGACCCCAACACTAAAGTTTTAGCTGTAGAAGCAGCAAGTGGACTAGAATGGTACAGGTTTGCTGATGAGGTACTTGGTATGAATAGCTTTGGAGCGAGTGCACCGGCTGAGCAATTGTTTGAAAAGTTTCACATCACCACAAAAGGCATCAAAGAAAAAATATTTGCAATGCTTGGAAAAGATTATGAAGAGAGCGAGCCAAAAGGCTGCAAATTATCAAAGTAAAAATAACAAGGCAGCTCTTTTGTATAGGAGTTGCCTTGTTCAAAAAAAGAACAGAATAGATGAAACTAAAAGCCGTTATATTTGATTTAGACGGAACGCTTCTTGATACTTTAGAAGATATCGCAATCAGTGTAAATTATGTATTGACTAAATTTAAAAAAGAACTAATAGCCGTTGAAAAATATAAATATTTAGTAGGCGAGGGCGCAAAAAAGTTGATGCAAGATGTTCTTCCTGATGAAGATAAAGAGGGCATAGACAAAGCCCTGCTACTATTTGAAAAGCATTATGCTAAGCAATTTGATAAAAATACGAAATTATATGACGGTATTGGAAAATTACTTACCTTTTTACAAACAAGAGGTTATAAGCTTGCAGTATTATCCAATAAACCAAATGCTTTTACTAAAAAATGCGTATATAAATATCTGAGAAATTGGAGTTTTGATGCAGTTTACGGCATAAGAGAGAATATACCAAGAAAACCTTCTTCAGCTGGTGTTATTGCTATTTTAAATGAATTAAACATCAAACCTAGTGAGTGTTTATACGTAGGAGACACTAAAATTGACATGATAACGGCAAAAAATGCAGGTATCACTTCCATCGGTGTATTATGGGGATTTAGAGATGAAGAGGAACTAGTGAGCAACGGGGCAGGTTTTGTCGTAAAAACACCAATTGATGCGATAAAAGTTATAGAAAAAATCTCAAATAATAAAAAAGAATGTAGTGAATGAAAAAATTTATACAAGACTTGCCAAAGGCAGAGTTACACCTTCATATAGAAGGAACCCTAGAGCCTGAACTGATGTTTAGATTAGCAAATAAAAACGCAGTTGCAATACCCTATAAAAGTGTAGAAGAAGTGAAAAAAGCATATAAATTCACATCTTTGCAATCTTTTTTAGATATCTATTATGAGGGTGCAAAGGTGCTCATCGAAGAGTCTGATTTTTACGATCTTACATATGCGTATCTACAGAGATGTAAAGAACAAAACATTGTACATACAGAGATATTCTTTGATCCTCAAGCTCACACGCAAAGAGGAATATCTTTTAAAACAGTTGTTGATGGTATTACAAAAGCATTGGATGATGGCAAAAAGAATTTTAATATATCCTCTTTTTTGATCATGTCTTTTTTGAGGCATTTGAGTCAGGAAGATGCTTTTAGAACACTCGAAGAATCATTGCACTTTAAAGATAAGATCAAAGGCGTGGGGCTGGATTCTTCGGAACTTGGCAATCCACCTTCAAAATTTCAAGAAGTTTTTAAAAAAGCAAAAGAAGCAGGTTATGAACTTGTGGCGCATGCCGGGGAAGAAGGAGACAGCACTTATATTTGGGAAGCTATAAATCTGCTTCATGTAAAAAGGATCGACCATGGCATCAGATGTGATGAAGATGAGAAATTGCTCGAATATCTAGAACAAACACAAATTCCTTTGACGGTATGTCCCCTTTCAAATGTAAAACTAAAAGCTGTGAAAAATATGAAAGATCACAATATTTTGCGACTTTTAAAACGAGGCTTGCTTGTTACAGCTAATTCTGATGATCCTGCATATTTCGGTGGATATTTAAACGAAAATCTTTTGGCTGTTGCAGATTCTCTTAATGCCGGTAAAGACGAGATCAAAAAACTAGTGGAGAACTCTTTTAAAGCTTCATTCATAAATTAAAAGAATTGTATTAGTTTATGATAAAATAGAAAATGCAAATATTTTAAAGGCGATGAATCCATGGAAAAATTAGTTGGAAGGTATAGTCTAGCAGAAGAGATATTAAATGCTTCCACTCATGGTCTGGGGATATTGCTAAGTATTGTTGGATTAAGCGTATTAGTGGCTTTTTCGACACTTAATGGTTCAGTTATACTCATAGTAAGCTGTGCGATCTTTGGGGCATCTTTGATCTTTGGATACACTTTTTCGACTCTTTATCATGCTATAACAAATGAAAAAGCTAAACAAATATTTCGCAAATTTGATCATGCCAGTATATATTTTTTGATCGCAGGTACTTACACCCCTATAGCTTTAGTCGTGTTAAAAGGGATTTTGGGATGGAGTATATTTGGTGTTGTTTGGGCCGTCTCAATATTCGGTATAATATTGGAGTTCATAGACTCAGCTAAATTTAGAAAACTCTCTATCTTGCTTTATTTGCTTATGGGGTGGTTTATCGTGATAGCCACGAATCAACTCATCCACAACATGGCACCGGGAGGATTGTGGTTAATCGTAATAGGCGGGCTTTCTTACTCTATTGGAGTAGTATTTTATTTATGGAAAAAGATACCGTACAATCACGCAATCTGGCATCTTTTTGTGTTAGGCGGTAGCATATGTCACTATTTTGCAGTTTTATTTTTTATAGTTTAAAAGGAAGTTTACAAGCATGATTAAAACACTAGATAGGAAGATGATCATAAAATCTCTATTGGGTTTTATTGCTGCATTTTTTTTACTGTTCTCACATATTTATTCTATTCCACTTGTTGATAAAAGCACACATGAGTATTTCACTAAAGCTATAGAAAAAGCAGGTATAGCATATGCCACTTGTCGTGTCGTCAATGCCTCTGTATCGGTTGTTAAAGAATCAAATCTTCAGTTAGAACCTGCAGGTGTAGGTATGTCACTAGCGATAGGTCAAGTTCTGGGTCCTGTTTATGACATGGTTGAAAAGCTATCAAATATACTCATATTGGCTATCACTTCACTTGGTGTTCAAAAATTGATTTATGAGATCAGCCTACATATGACACCTCAGATCATAGGAGTTTTGCTTTTGATTATTTCAACTCTTATGTGGTTTGATAGCAACAAGATCAAACGATTCCAAGCATTTTTATTGCAGTTGTCGATCATTGTCCTTATTTTTAGGATGTGCCTTCCCATCTCATCAATAGCTAATGATTTTATATATAAGAACTATTTTGAAGATCAAATCTCGCAAGCAAGACAGAATCTTGATCTGGAAACTGCAAGAGTAGATAAGATGCACAATATTTCTTTCCCTGAATCAGATGGTATTTTCAGTACAATAAAAAACAGTTCTACTTATGTGAGCGAAAAGACTACAGAATTTAAAACTATCTTTGTAAACACGATCAACAATGCCGGTAATATCATAGAAAATCTTTTGAGTCTGAGCTTTTTATATTTAGGCATATTTGTTATTCAGGTTCTTTTTCTTCCTTTGTTGTCATTTTGGCTTATGCTTAAAAGTATGCGCATTTTAAATCCTTGGCACTACTAAACAAAGAAAAAGTAATTTTTTGATAAAATAGTCTTAAAAATCACATAAAGGTAATGAAAATGTTGCTACTAACGCCTGGTCCTACGCCTGTGCCTGAAGCTATTAGGGTGGCCATGAGTGAGCCTACTATACATCATAGGACTCCGGAATTTGAAGAAATATTTGGTAAAACACGAGAATTATTAAAAGAAGTTTTTGATATGCCGGAAGTTTTAATGCTTGCAAGCAGCGGAACAGGCGCTATGGAAGCATCGGTATTAAATCTATGCAGAAAAAAAGCACTCGTTGTAAATTCAGGAAAATTCGGTGAGAGATTCGGTGAGATTTGTAAAGCGTATGATATAGATTTTAAAGAATTAAAATATGACTGGAATACACCATGTAATATCGAAGATGTCGAGAGAGTCTTAAAAGAGGACAAAGATATTGATGTTATTTGTGTTCAGGTTTGTGAAAGTGCCGGCGGTTTAAGACATCCGATAGAGCAAATTGCAAAGAAGGCCAAAGAGATCAATAAAGATATCTCTATAATAGCAGACGGTATCACAGCTGTTGGTGTAGAGAAGATCGATACAACAAATATAGATGCTTTGATCTCCGGAAGTCAAAAAGCTTTTATGCTGCCACCTGGATTATCTATGATCGGACTAAGTCAAGAAGCTATAAACAAGATTGAGAGTATGCCAAAAGGTTATTATTTCAATCTCGCGATTGAACTCAAAAATCAGAGAAAAAACACTACTGCTTGGACTGCTCCTACGACATTGGTTATAGGTTTGAAAGCAGTTTTGGAATTAATTAAAAAAGATGGCATAGAGAAATTATATACAGATACTGCAAAGAGAGCCTTCGCAACAAGAGAAGCCCTGAAAGCTTTAGGTCTTAGGATATATCCTAAAACTCCTGCGAACTCTATGAGTGCAGTTTTTGATGAAGATGCCTCAAGCATCAGAAAGATCTTAAAACAAAAATATGGCGTGAATATAGCAGGAGGACAAGAGCATATTAAAAACACCCTGTTTCGAATAAATCATATGGGGATTTTTGAAGGATATGAAGTGCCTTGGACGCTAAATGCTATAGAACTAGCGTTAGATGAGCTCGGTAGAAGAAAATTTGACGGAAGTGCAAACAGAGTTTTCTGTGAAGCACAATATAAGTAGAAAATATGATATACGAACACGAAATACCTGTTGGAAGTAAGCTGTACTTCGGTAAAAGTGCCAAGTTAAAACGAGAGATTGAAAATGTGGCTAGTGAGACCTTTATAAAACAAGGATTTGAAGAGATAGTTACGCCTTTTTTATCGTATCATCAACACGGCAGTATATCGGAAAAAGAGTTGATAAGATTTTCCGATGGCGATAATCACATACTTTCACTAAGAGCAGACAGTACGATGGATGTTGTCAGGCTCATGAGCAAGAGACTAGGCAGAAGCGTCAATCAAGATAGATGGTTCTATATACAGCCTGTTTTTAAGTTTCCTAGTTTTGAGATAAATCAAATAGGTGCTGAGTATGTAGGAGCTGAAGATCTATCTTTTGGGATAGAGATAAGCAGCTTGATATTTGAACAATTTTCAATTTTCCCGCTTCTTCAAATATGCAATATAAATATACCCAATACTATAGCAAAAGAGTTTGGTCTGGATATCGGGATATTTGAGAGAGGTGAGATAGAAAAACTTTTTGCTTTGAAAACTTCTTGGTTGGATAAGCTGGTAAAAGCACAAAATATAGAACAAATTGATGAAATTATTGATGAAGCTCCGGAAAATATTTCAAAAGAGCTTTTGGAGATGAAAAACATGTATCATAAGATAGCGTACAAGAAAGTTGTTTTCTCTCCGCTGTATTATGCAAGGATGAGGTATTATGATGGTCTTTTCTTTAGATTTATAGATAAGAATTTGACCTTGGGTCTTGGTGGAAATTATGAGTGTGAAAACACTAAATCTTCGGGATTTGCATTATATACGGATGCAATAATAGATACAATGATAAAAATTAGGGATTAGTATGAAAAGTGATTTGATAGTTGGGATTCAATGGGGAGATGAAGGAAAAGGCAAGATTGTCGATTTGATGGCACAAAATTATGACGTAGTTTGTAGGTATCAAGGTGGACACAATGCCGGACATACGATAGTTGTCGGAGATAAAACTTTAGCCTTACACTTAATTCCATCAGGTGTTTTAAATAAAAATGCGATCAATATAATAGGCAACGGGGTTGTGATTTCTCCAGAAGCGCTTATTGAAGAGATGGAACAATTCGGTGATCTAAACGGTAGACTCTTTATAAGCGACAAAGCGCACATGATTTTAAAACATCATGTGCTAATAGATCAAGCAAGAGAAAAATTAAGAGGCACAAAAGCTATAGGAACTACAGGCAGAGGTATAGGACCGGCTTATGGCAACAAGATCGAGCGAGTCGGGCATAGAATGGGAGAATTGCAAAATACTGAAAAATTGGCAAAAAGCCTGATAGAATATTTTGATGTTAATCGTGTACTTTTTGAAGCACTTGGAATCGAAACATTGAATTACCAAGATTTGAAACAAGAGTTGGATTCATACGCGAAAGTACTATTACCTTATATTTCAGATACGACAGCTATGGTATGGAAAGCAATAGATGACAATAAACGAATATTATTGGAAGGTGCTCAAGGTACATTACTAGATGTTGATCACGGAACTTATCCTTTTGTTACAAGTTCATCTACGATAAGTGCAGGGGCATGTATAGGTTTGGGACTGAGTCCAAAAGACATAGGAAATGTTACAGGCATCGTGAAAGCATATTGTACTAGAGTTGGAAATGGACCTTTCCCAACAGAAGATTTCACAGAAGAAGGAAAAGCGTTAGGTTCAAAAGGACATGAATTCGGAACGACAACAGGTCGTGCAAGGCGATGTGGATGGTTTGATGCTGTAGCCTGTAGGTATGCTAGCCGTATAAATGGCTGTGATCAATTGGCTCTGATGAAATTGGATGTGTTAGACGGATTTGACAAGATCAAAGTTTGTGTAGCTTATGAGGTTGATGGAAAAAGGTTAGAGACTTTACCTCAATCACTTGAAAATATTACACCGATTTATGAAGAATTTGATGGATGGGAACAAGCTCGTGGTATTAAAAAGTATGAGGATCTTCCTGAAAATGCAAAAAAGTATGTACAAAAGATTGAAGAACTGACAAGTACAAAGATTGGGTTGATCTCTACCGGTCCAGATAGAGATGAAACTATTATTTTGTAGATTTATAGATGAAGTCGGCATTTTCACAAATCTCAAAAGTAAAGAAACAAAAGCTAAATAAGATCGAAAATGAATTGGCTCGTATCAGACTCGATATACTAGAGATAGAAACAGGTATACATGAAATTTACGTAAGCATAAAAAAGTTAACTGTCCCAAAACATGGAGCAGTTAACATTTTAGCTTCTTATCAAGAACAAAGAAGAATTTTAAATGTTGAAAAGAAGCATTTGGAACAAAATTTAGAAGCCAAAAATATTGAATTATCAAAAAAGCAGTTTGAATACAAAAATGCCCAGATTGATTTTGAGAAAATAAAATATTTAGAGGAGCAAGAACTGATGCAAAAAATTGACAAACTAAACAAAGAAGAGCAAAAAAATATGGATGAGATATCTAACATACTTCAATACAAAAGGTCAAAAGTTTGAAAACATTATTTTTGATATTTATTTTGGTCGTTTCTTCTTTCGCTCAAAGTGTCGATTGTACTCAAATATTTGAAAGTAGAAAATCTGAATTATTGAGAGAAGTTGAAAAGATTGATGATGCAAGACAATCATTTGAAGCATTGAAAGCAGCTACAAATGCATTGTTTGACAAGCAAAGAGCCGGTATAGAAAAAGGAAGACAAGAGTTGGCTCAAAAAGAAGAAGATCTAAATGCTACAAGAAAAAAGATAGAAGATTTAATAGCACAGAATAAACAGATCTTGGCTGAGATCAAAGGTCTAAAAAGTGATAAAATAAGTCAGACATACTCTAAGATGAAAGACTCTGCTGCTGCTACGATTTTTGAAAGTCTATCTACAGAAGAGGCATCTTCAATACTATTTATGTTACAAGCAAAGAAAATATCTACGATTTTGGCAAAGATGGATCCTGTAAAAGCATCAAAGATAACAATAAGGCTTAGTGTTGGACCTCCGTTTAATACTGCGACCAAGAAGAAAAAATAGTGGATTTTTTAACCGCATTAACATTTACGGGAGTTATTTTTATATTTATGGCGACGCCTGGACCCGGAACATTGGCGGTTGTGTCAAGATCACTAGGATCTGGATTTAAACATGCACTCTTTATGGCTGGGGGCATGGTTCTAGGAGATATAATATTTTTACTTCTTTCAATATTTGGTTTAGGCATAATTGCTTCTACTTTAGGGACGCTTTTTGAGGTTATAAAAGTTATAGGTGGCCTTTACCTGGTATATCTTGGATATAAGATATTTATGGCAAAGACTTCACATTTTGATACGACTCTTGAAAAAAAGACCAGCTACTCCGGTGATTTCTTCTCCGGTTTGTTTATAACTCTCGGCAATCCAAAAGTTATAGCCTTTTATATAGGATTTCTTCCGACATTTGTAAATATATCTAGATTAACTACAAAAGATATTTTATTGGTGACATTTTTAGTTTTGGGCGTACTTTCCACTGTCTTGACGACGTATGCATACTTTGCTTCCAAGACAAAAGATGCGATCAAAAGGCCGAAAACTCAAAATATCATGAATAAAACTGCAGGCAGTATAATGATTTTGATCGGTTGTTTACTGGTAGTAAAAAGATAAATCTCTCCAAAGTCATAAAACTTTTTCGTGACAATTTTCTGTATAAACAGATATTTACCTTAAATTAGATAAAATGTGACAAAATCTAAAATAAGGTTGGTTGATGAAAGTCAGATTACCTCACGCTCCGTATATATCAAATAAAATAGCAATAGACTTGTTGAATTGTGGATTTGTAAAGTTATTGCAAGGAGTTGAGCCAATAGCAAAGATCGCAAAAGAACTTATAGAAGAAGATATAAAAAAAGAAATTGCTTTAGAAAAAAAAGTTGATGAAATACTGGATGCAAATGACGATGAGATTGAATTCAGACAGGTAGATAGACGAAGTATGTTTTGGCTAATTAAGAAAAAATTAGCAAAAGAATACGATGTTATTTTGTCATATGAAGATAGGTTTAATAATATTTCTCACCAAATATTAGAAAAATCATGGAAACAAAATCTTATTGATTATTCAGTATCTGATAATAGAGTTAAAAATATCATATATACTTCTATAGAACATTATTTGGAAAACTTTGAAGGTATAGAAGATATTGTTGCCGAACAAATAGACAATTACAAAAGAAAGCTTATCCCAGGTTCTGCAGAATATGATTTAGTATTTGAGAGACTTTATGAAGAAGAATTAAAAAGAAGAGGCATGTTAATATGAAATTGAAACCAATTTGGATATATATCGAAAATGGTATTTTTTTGGAAGCTAAGAGTTTTGGAAGTACAGGAACTAGGGTAGGAGAGATAGTTTTTAACACTTCTATGACAGGTTATCAAGAAATCATGAGCGATCCTAGCTATGCCGGACAATTTGTTGTATTCACGATGCCTGAAATCGGGATCGTAGGTGTCAATCATGATGATATGGAGAGTTCTCGTGTTCATGCCAGCGGTATGATTATCCGTAATTTTAATGAATTACACTCAAATTTCAGAGCTACTGATTCTCTTGACAATATGCTAATAGACAATAATGCCATAGGTATATGCGACATTGATACAAGGTATCTGACTAAGAGTGTAAGAGATTTCGGATCAAAGATGATGATAGCATCAACAGAGGTTTCAAATAAAGAAGAATTAAAAGGAATATTGAAATCTTTCCCAAGAATAGAAGAAGTCAATTTTATAAAAGAAGTTAGTACTCAGGAAAGTTATATACATAAAAGTGGAGCATGGGACGGTGCAAAATTTAAATATAAAGATATTTCTAATGAACCAAAGAAAAAAGTCGTTGTATTAGATTTTGGAGTTAAGAGAAATATACTAAATGAGCTTTGTGAAGCTGGTTTAGAGGTAGAAGTTGTACCTTATGACTTTAGTATAGATACTTTGATAGAAAGATACAAAAAAGGTGATATAAATGCTTTGTTCTTATCAAATGGACCAGGCGATCCTATGTTCTATAAAGAAGAAGCGCAGAAGATTGCTAAGCTTATAGATGCAAAGATACCTATTTTTGCTATCTGCTTGGGACATCAACTACTTAGTATTGCTCACGGTTACCCTACATACAAATTGCATTTTGGTCAGCATGGAGGAAACCATCCTGTGAGATATGAAAAAAACAGAGTAGTAGAGATCACGGCACAAAATCATAATTACAATGTTCCATCATCTATTTGTGAAATCGCAGAGATTACACATATAAACCTGTTTGATAATACGATAGAGGGTGTTTCTTATAAAAATGAACCTATTTTTTCAGTCCAGCATCACCCAGAAGCTAGTCCAGGTCCGCATGATAGTAAATATATTTTTAAAGAATTTGCACAAAAAATCTAAAAGGAAAATGTCATAGATACTATAAATTTCACGGCAATTATAGCAGTTGCATTTTTAGGTAGTCTAGGACATTGTATAGGGATGTGTGGAGGTTTTATAGTAGCATACAGCAGTTCTAAGATCGATGCCAAATCTTCCAAAAGCAAACAGTTTATCAGTCATCTCTTCTATAGTTTAGGACGGGTTACGTCTTATGTGTTCATAGGTATGATTTCTGGTTATTTAGGAAGTGTTATATCTTTTTCTCAAACTTCAACAGGATATTTTCTATTTGCGATAGGAGCATTCATGATTCTTATGGGGCTTTCCTTGATGGGGCAGATAAGATTTCTCACTTCACTTGAATCATCCATTGCCACTAATCCTATTGTTAAAAAGATTTTTTCTTCTTTGATACATTCTAAAAGCATCTATAGCTTCTACGGCTTAGGTATGTTGAACGGATTTCTACCTTGTGGTTTAGTTTACTTTTTTGCTGTATCGGCTGCAGCAACCGGTTCTATTTTCTACGGTGGAATAACCATGTTGATATTTGGCCTCTCGACTATACCATCTTTACTGGGATTTGGTTACATTATAGGTTTTTTAAAAGGAAGCGGCTTTAGAGAGATCATGATAAGATTAGCGTCTGTTGTAATTATATTATATGGTATATACATAGCTTATCTTGGTTATATGTCCGTCATTAAAGGCTTGGCAAAATGACTCTAAATCAGTACAAAAATGCGATTGAAGCCAGTAATATAGTATCAAAAACCGATTTGGACGGAATAATTACTTTCGTTAACGATGAATTTTGCAAGATTTTTGAATATAGCAGAGAAGAATTGATAGGTAAAAATCACAATATTGTCAGGCATCCTGATGTTCAAAGTGATGTTTTTAGAGTGTTATGGGAAACAATTCTTGCAAAAAAGACTTATAAAGCAACCGTCAAAAATCTTTCTAAATACGGGAAGACTATTTATGTAAATACAACGGTCATCCCTATGCTAGATAAAAACGGTAAAATAGAAGAGTTTATGGCGATAAGATATGATGTGACGAGAAAAGAAGAACTAACTAAAGAATTACAAAAAAAAGAAAAAGAACTAGAAGATTTTAATGCAACTCTTGAAGAGAGAATTGCAAAACAAACAAAAGAGTTAATTGCTCTCAACCAAAATTTGGAAAAAAGAGTCGAGGAAGAAGTTGAAAAAAATAGAGAAAAAGATAAATTTTTATTTCAACAGTCAAGACTTGCAAGTATGGGAGAGATGCTCGGAAATATTGCTCATCAATGGAGACAACCTCTTTCTGAACTTAGCATAACGCTTTACAAAATAAAGAAGATTTTTTTAGCAACAAAAAATAATAATTCTGATGAGTTTATGGCAAGCTATAATCATTCAAAAGAAGTTATAAAGAAAATGTCAAAGACAATAGAAGATTTCAGACATTTTTTTAATCCAAATAAAAAAGTAGAACAATTTTACATAAAAGATGCGATTGATGAAATGTTAAGAATCATGGAAGCTACAATTCAAAGACACGAGCTCAAGATAAAAGTTATCTATAACAAAGCAGCTTTTATAGATGGATTTTTGAGCGAATTTACTCAAGTCTTGATGAATTTGCTAAATAATTCAAAAGATGCATTTGCCAATAAAAAAATAAAAGACAGAAATATTGAAATTACTGTAGATATTGACAATAAAGCAAATGTTACTATCTCCTACACAGATGATGCAGGAGGAATAGATGAAGAAATTATTGAAAAAATATTTGATCCATATTTTACGACAAAACATTCAAGTGCCGGGACAGGTTTAGGTCTCTACATGAGCAGAATGATTATCAAAGATAGTATGAACGGTGAAATAAGTGCGGTAAATTATCGTAAAGGAACGAAATTCAATTTAATTGTACCTCAAAGGAGACGAGTGTGAGCGATTTATCAAAAATGACAGTTTTATTTGTTGAAGATGAACAAAGCATTAGAGATGCTTTAGAAGGCGCCATAGGTGATGAATTTGCAAATTTTATACTAGCAAAAGATGGAGATGAAGGTTTTAAGAAATTTCAAAAATACAAACCTGACATAGTCATAACAGATATAATGATGCCTATAAAAGATGGACTGGAAATGGCTAGAGAGATTAAAAAGATATCGAGAAACACTCCTATTGTGGTACTTAGTGCATTTGATGAAAAAGAAAGACTTTTGGAAGCTATAGATATAGGTATAGACAAATATCTTATTAAACCGATTGATGCAGACGAACTTATGGTTGCTCTTAATTTTATCGGAAAGGATCTATTGTCTTTGGATGATATTATAGACTTAGGTAATAATTATAAGTTCGATAGAAGCAAAAAAGTCTTAATTAAAAATGATTCTATTATAACATTGACGAAGAAAGAGTTATTATTTATGACAATTTTGGTAAAAAATCTGGGCGTTTTTGTTTTACATGAAGAAATTAAAAAATATGTTTGGATAAATAAAAATGTCAGCGATGCCGCAATAAGGACGTTTGTAAAAAGAATTAGAGGTAAAACAGGCAAAAATTTTATTAAAAACATTCCTGGCTTGGGTTATAAGATTAATACATCCATTTAATACAAATTTAATCCTATTAAGCTTTGTTGTACCTAAGATATATTATAATTCTTATAATTATGTGATATTTTTGTGACATAAAAATTAATTCAGGAGGAATTGATGCAGTCTAGTAATGCTATTCAGTATGACTATACGGTAGCGAGATATTTTACAATTACTACTATTGTTTTAGGTATTGTAGGTATGCTTGTTGGTGTAATCATAGCTTTTCAATTGGCTTATCCAGAACTAAATAATTTAGCTGGTGAGTATGGTACATTTGGAAGGCTAAGACCTCTTCATACAGACGCGGCTATATTTGGTTTCACGCTTAGTGGAATCTGGGCTACTTGGTACTATGTTGGACAAAGAGTTTTGAAAGTCTCTATGGCAGAATCAAAATTTTTAATGTTCATGGGAAAACTTCATTTCTGGTTGTATATTTTAACCGTTGCAGCGGTTGTTGTTTCGTTGCTAATGGGAATTACAACATCAAAAGAGTATGCAGAGTTTGAATGGCCTATCGATATCGCCGTTGTTGTAGTATGGGTACTATGGGGTATAGGGATATTCGGACTTATAGGTATAAGAAGAGAAAAGGTTCTATACATTTCAGTTTGGTATTATATAGCTGCTTTTCTTGGTGTTGCTATGTTATATCTATTTAACAACATGGAGATTCCTACTTACTTTGTAGCAGGTATGGGTAAATGGTATCATTCAGTTTCTATGTATGCTGGAAGTAATGATGCTATGGTTCAGTGGTGGTACGGACATAATGCCGTTGCATTTGTTTTAACTGTTCCTATTATCGCTATGATCTACTACTTCTTACCAAAAGAATCTGGACAGCCGATCTTCTCTTATAAATTGTCACTTTTATCATTCTGGGGATTGATGTTTGTTTACCTTTGGGCAGGTGGACACCACTTGCTATATTCAACTGTTCCAGACTGGGTACAGACTATGGGATCGATCTTCTCGGTTATTCTAATTCTTCCTTCATGGGGTAGCGCTATCAATATGCTGCTTACAATGAAAGGTGAATGGGGACAACTAAAAGAAAATCCACTTATCAAGTTTTATGTACTTGCATCAACATTCTATATGTTAAGTACATTAGAAGGTCCGATTCAAGCTATTAAATCAGTAAATGCATTGGCACACTTTACAAACTGGATTCCAGGACACGTACATGATGGTACTCTTGGTTGGGTTGGATTTATGATTATTGGTGCATTGTTCCATATGGCCCCAAGAATGTATAAAAAAGAAATATTTAGCAAAAAGATAGTTGAAGCGCAGTTTTGGTTACAAACAACAGGGATTGTTATGTACTTTTCTAGTATGTGGATCGCCGGAATTACGCAAGGTATGATGTGGAGAGCAACCGATCAATACGGAAACCTAGCTTACTCTTTTATAGATGCGGTTGAAGTACTTCACCCATATTATACTTTAAGAGGCGTAGGCGGTATATTCTATCTAGTCGGTGTTTTTATGTGGGCATACAATATGTATAAAACAGCCACTTCAAGCAAAGCAATTGAGAAAGAACCTCAATATGCTTCACCTATGGCATAAGGAGGTATATGATGTTTCGTTGGTTAGAAAAAAATCCATTCTTTTTTGCAGTAGGCGTATTTGTTGTTATAGCATATGCGGGTATCGTTACGGTACTACCTGATTTCATGGAAAGTGCTAGACCTCTTGTAGGTACTAAGCCTTACACAATGCTTCAACTAGCAGGAAGACAAATATATATAAACAATGACTGTAATGCATGCCATTCTCAGCTTATTCGTCCATTTAAATCAGAAACTGATAGATACGGTAAGTATTCTTTGAGTGGTGAATATGCGTATGACAGACCATTTTTATGGGGAAGTGAGAGAACAGGACCTGATTTACATAGAGTCGGCAACTATAGAACAACTGACTGGAATGAAAACCACATGTTGGATCCACAAAGTGTAGTTCCTGGTTCAATCATGCCAAAATACGGTTTTATGTTTAAGAAAAATACGGATTTAGAAACTGCTTATGCAGAAGCTTACACAGTTAAAAAAGTTTTTGATGTTCCTTACGATCAGCCAAATATGCCAAAACTAGGTACATTTGCTGAAGCTAAAGCAGGTGCCTACAAAGAGGCTAGTGTTATAGTAAACAACATGAAAAATCAAGGCGTAAAAGATGCATTCAAAAATGGACAGATCAAAGAAATTGTTGCATTAATTGCGTATTTGAATAGTTTAAAATAAGGAATTAGTTGTGGATATGGAATTTATGAGGCTAGTGCAGGGTTATAGTTATGTTGCTATGATTTTTATTTTAACAATAGGACTCTATGCTTATATTTATCATCTTTACAAGTCAGAAAAAGATGGTGTTCAAAATTATGAGAAGTACTCTAATTTGGCACTGCACGACGATATTGATGATAAGCCGGTAGAAAAACAAGTATCCACAAAATAATCATTAAAGATAAATAGGAGCGTTAAAAATGAATTGGCTGAATGACAATGTAAACGTGTTAGCACTTGCCGGTGCAGCAGCAATTATAATTCTTACCATCGGTATAGTCGGAAAGTATATTAAGCAAATAAAATCTGACACAAGCGGTGGAGAATTAACGGGAGATGATTGGGACGGTGTTGGAGAATATAAAAACCCTCTACCAATAGGTTGGGCATTATCTTTCCTTGGTACGATAATCTGGGCACTTTGGTATTTCTTCGTTGGTTATCCATTAGGAACATTCTCACAAATTGGTCAGTATAACAATGAAGTTTCTCACTATAATCAGAAATTTGAAAATAAATGGGCAAATCCGGATCATGCAACACTTATGGGTATGGGTGAAGGCGTTTTCTTAGTTCAGTGCGCACCTTGTCATGGTATTACCGGAGATGGTATGCAAGGAAAAGCAGCAGATTTGACAAAAAGAGGAACAGAACAATTAATAGTTGATACTGTATTAAATGGCTCAAAAGGACAAGGTTATCCTCTTGGCGAGATGCCGGCAGGACTACTTGATGCCAATGGAGCTAAAGCAGTTGCAGCTTATGTCGTTCAAGATATTGCGAAATTGGGCAATTCCAAACATCCAGAGCTAGTAGCAACAGGAAAGTCTTTGTGGGCAACTTGTGCAGCTTGTCATGGTATGGATGGAAAAGGAATGGGTGGAAGTGCTCCATCTCTAGTAAATTTCGGCAAGGCTAGCTTTGTTGTTAGTGTACTAAATCATGGCAAAAAAGGCTTTATAGGCGATATGCCGGCATTTAACGATGGAAGACTAACAAAGGTTCAAAAAACAGCTGTTGGCACCTACGTTGAGTCTCTACACAAATAAGGGGATTAAATATGGAAGAAAATACTAATAGAAACGTTTTTGGACTAAACGGAGTTGCAGGCATGTTGATTGCAACAGTTTTACTGCTTAGTATACTTGCTTTTCTTACAGTTAAAGGAATTTCAGCGCAAAGAGAAGTTGCTAATAAACCATATACAATTAAAAATATTAGCAGTTTAAAGATGCGAGATAAAAATAACGCAAAATTTAAAGTGATTGAAAGATAAGGAGATATTATGGCAGAAAATATGGACAAAATCATAACAATTGGTTTGATTGTTCTGGCTGTTGTAACAGCCTTTGCAGTTTTAACTTCTAATCATCTTTATGTTGGTTAGATGATAAGTATACATCTATTAAAGTGCAAAAAGTTTATTCTTTTTGCACTTTTCTTATCAACACTTTTCTTATCAACAACTTCTGCGTATGCAGAAAAACTTATCTTTAATGATGGAGTTTTGATCAATAAAACTGAAGTAAAAATGGAACAAATGGGCAATGAACTTCTGGCAAAAACCGGAGTTAGAGCCTATTTATACGCAATTAAAGATATTAATAATTCTAGTCTGTTTGATTTTGAAAAGCATATTACACAAGGCAAGAAATCACCCTTTGTTGTTTTGATGATTACACTAAAAGAGCAAAAGGTAGATATCATAAGTTCACCTGATATTAGCAAGGCTTTTGATAAAGCACAGATATTATCTCCTTATCCATGGAGCGGGAGTATAATACCTCTTCTTGTTGGTAAAAAACAAAATGTGAGTGTTAGTGCTGCTATGTTAAACGGGTATGCTGATCTGGTAGAACAGATTGCTAGTAGTAAAGACGTGAAATTAACAAGCGGAATAGGAAGCACAAATAGAGATATTGTATTTTTTGTCAAAATATCAATTTATCTGTTTTTGTTGTTTATAATTGTCAGATATTTTATAGCTAGAACAAGAAAAAGGCAGTTTTAATATGAGTAAGAAAAAAAATAGAAATTATTGGCCGCAGGGAATCATTGGGATGATACTGGCAGTTGTTGCAGGTGGAGCATATACTGTAAATTTAGCTATACATAATCCAGTGCAAGAAGACACTTATTTTATGGAAAAATACCAAAAAGTTGACAAAAATATAAACAAATTGATGAATGAAAAAATAAAATTTGATAACAATTTTAATATAACTTATTCTTCGAAAAAGTTGAAAACAGGGTTAAACAGTTTTTATATAGAGCTACATAATAAAAAAACCAATAAGCTAGTAAATAATGCTGATATTACATTGCTAGTTACAAGACCCGAAACAAATGAGTTTAACCAATTTATTAAACCTAGTAAAGTTGAAAAAGGTCAGTATATTTTTACAAATATAAAGATAAATAAGCTAGGTAGATGGAAGCTTTTGACCAATATAAAAGTAAATAAATTTGATGGGTATGACACTTACGAAGTATATGCAGCAAAATAATATTCTAACATAATGCCTCATTATGGTTGAAATATTTTCTACGAACAGGGGAGTAAGAGAATTTTACTCAGCATTTAGTGAACAAAATGCGATACTCCCAAAATCTATAACAATTGCCGACTTTGAATCAAGAGCGATAATAATAGAAAATAGAATCTTTATTGATAATGATACTAGATTTTTATTGTTACACGAAGCATCAGACTTTAAAGATTTTAAAAAACTTCAATTTGATCAAAATTTCCTTATATTTTTAAATCATTCAAAATATCTATTTGGTCTGTTTGAAGAATTGGCAAATGAAAACATTACTATAGATGATATACGAAACCTTGATTTCTACGCCGAATATGAAGAGCATTTGGATATTTTAGAATTTCTATTGAATGAGTACAAAAGACTTCTTGATACTCACTCTTACGTAGATAAGATAAATTTACAGGATCTGTACAAACTAAATGAAGATTATATATCAAGTCTTGATGAAATACACATCAGGATAGATGGATTTTTGAGTAGTTTTGAGACAGATCTTTTTTTGAAAACATCACAAATTATTCCAGTGTATCTTAGTTTTGAGCTAAATAATTACAATAGCAAACTAAAAAAAACTTTTGAAAAACTAGGATTTGAGCTGACAATCGGACATTATTACATGATCGACTTGAGTAATGGTAAGATACTTGAGCAGAGAAAAACACAGGATAGGGAATTAAACGCCAAAATAAGAGTTTTTAATGCTAGATTGGCACAAGTTGGATTTATTTTCTCATCAATTGCCGAATTTGTCAAAGATGGTCTGAAACCTGAAGATATTGTCGTAGTTTTACCTGATGAAAGTTTTGCTCCATTTTTAAAGAAATTTGATAAGTCAAAGAATCTGAATTTTGCTATGGGTTTTTCTTTAAGAAATTCAAAATTATATAAAAGAATCGAAGCCATAGAGTTATATGCAACAAAAAGAGAAGATGAAGATAAACTGAGATTAAAAAGATTGCAGATCCCTGATGAACTTATATCTAAGATAGATGATGTGTGGAGAAAGAAGCTTGATTTTTCCGAGTCTATATCAATCATAAATGAAATATGTGCATTGGAGCCAAAAGAAGCAGAAAGCGAAAAATTTCAAGAAATTATTTTTAGATTTTCCAACTTTTTATCCAAAATAAAACTATATAGCTTAGAACAAATTTTAAAACTGTTTTTAAACCGTTTAAGCAATGAAAGTGAAGATGATATCTCCGGCGGTAACATCACGGTTCTTGGTTTACTGGAAACAAGAGGAAGCTCTTTTAAGGGAGTTATAGTTCCTGATTTCAATGATAGCTTTGTGCCAAAGATAAACAATAAAGATCTATTTTTAAACACAAAGATAAGGAATAACCTTTCATTACCAACAATAAATGACAGAGAAAATTTGCAAAGATACTACTATCATAAGCTCTTTTCATCGGCGCAAAAAATATCTATATCCTGCCTGCAAAATGAACTAGAAATGCCATCTAGATTTTTGGATGAATTAGGATTGAAATATAAAAATTTGGAAAGTGGGAATAGCTACAATATCAATTTATTTAAAAGATCTGCGTATTCTGATATGCAAACGTATAAAATTGAAAATGTCTCATATGAACTTGATCAATATCCATTATCTGCAACAAAATTAAATACATTACTGACTTGCAGAAGAAAATTTTATTATAGATACATACAAAAAATTGACGATCCTAAAAATGCGACTACTGAATCAAATGCTAAGATAGGGTTGTTATTACACAATGCCTTGGATAGAGCTTTTTCAGATCAATCTATTTTGGGCGATGAAAAAAGATTACATGAGTTGCTAGCACAATCTCTGCACAAAGACATCTCAAATACTTTGGACAAATTTTATGTTGATGTATGGCTGGAAAATCTAAAAAAATTTGCAAAAAACGAGTCGGAAAGATATATTGAGGGATACAGAATTTACAAGAAAGAAGAGAGTTTAAGTTTGAACTTTAGCGGTTTCAATCTGTACGGGAAAATAGACAGGATAGATAAAAACGATAATCAGTTGTACGTGATAGATTATAAGAGTGGAGACACAAAAGATTTATTGAAAAAAAATCTAGAAACAGACAATAATTTTCAATTGGAATTTTATTACATTCTAGCAAGTAGTTTAGGAAATGTAGATAGTGCTTATTATTATGATCTAAAAGAGGGCAAGCTTTTAGAAGAAGTTTTTTTAAATGAAAAAGTAGAAATACTTAAAAATATATTAAAAGACTTTAAAAAGCCTATCACTGAGTTTGATCTATGCGAAAAAGAGAGCAATTGTGTATATTGCCCTTACAATAAAATATGTTTAAGGCAAAATTAATATGTTGCCGTATTTAGCTTTAGAAGCCAGTGCCGGGAGCGGAAAGACTTTTGCATTGAGCGTGAGATATATATCTTTGATGTATCTTGGAGTAAATCCAAATAAGATACTAACTCTTACTTTTACAAATAAAGCGGCATTGGAGATGAAAGTCAAAATCTTTGAGACCTTAAAGAATTTAGAAGACTCAAATGAACTGCATGAAATTTCACGATTAACAAAAATAAGCACTGACAAGATATTGAGTAAAAAGCCAAAGATCTTAAAACTTTTTCTTAACAGTGACATAAAAATCTCGACTATTGACTCCTTCTTCTCATCTATCTTAAGAAAATTCTCTTTCAATATAGGTTTGATGCCGGATTTTTCTATTGATGAAGAACTAATAGATGATGAATTGATAGAGAGATTTGTCAAAATATGTCAAAAACAAGGTCTATATAAATCGTTGATATTATTTTCTGTCAGAGAAAACAAAAAAATAAAAGATATTTTTAGTTTATTTAAAACCATCTATGAAAAAGAGTGTGAGTTGGATATGGTGAATTTTGTACAGACTCTTACATCTTCATACACAAAAGAACAGATTATATGGAAGATACTGGAAGATATAAAATATCATTTTGCAAAAAATGGACTTAGCGAAAAGCTGTTAAAAACATTTGATGTGTCAAATATAGATGAATTACTGGATAAAGGTTTCATATCAAAGGAAGATTTTAATTACTGGAGTTACAAAAAATATGCAGACGACAATATAAACACTCTACATAAAACTCTAAAATCAGAACTTGTTTTATACGCAAAAGAAAAAGAAGCATATATATTAAGAGAGATAGCCAAGCAATATTCTGCATTCAAACAAGCCATGTATGATGAAGCAAAAAACAAATCAAAACTGAGCTTTTTAGATATGACAAATAGACTCTATTCAATTTTAAAAGATGAAATTTCCAAAGATTTTTTGTATTTTAGGATGGATGGAAATTTTACTCATCTTTTGATCGACGAATTTCAAGATACAAGTATAGTACAGTACAAGATCATAGAGCCGTTTATGGAAGAGATCGTAGCAGGTAAAGGCACACAAGAGCATAGGTCGCTCTTTATAGTAGGTGATACAAAACAATCGATCTATAGGTTTCGAGGAGGCTCAAAAGAGTTATTTTCGTATGCTGCCGATTCGATGCATTTGCAAAAGGGTGTGTTAGACACAAATTATAGAAGTTCACATAATGTAGTTAATTTTGTAAACAATATCTTTATGGATAAGATCACAGGCTACAAGAAACAAAACCCGCATCCTGAGAAACCTGATGGATTTGTAAAAGTAGATTTTAGTGAAAATCTGATAGATAACTTTATATCAAATTTGAAATCTTTGTTATCTGATGGAATATTAGAAAGTGATATTGCTATTTTGTGTTTTACCAACAGTGAGGCACTAAGTATAAAAGATGCTATAAAACATGAGATCGAAGGCATAAAAGTCACTATGGAAGCAAAGCAGAAGCTTATAAATATACCCATAATCAGTGGAATTATTGATTTTATTTTTTATTTGTATTTTGATGAAGAGATCTATCTTAAAAATTTTGAAATTGCATGTGCAAAGAGTCTAGATAACTATGCCCCATGGAATTTCAATATCAATGTAGAAGTTTTTGAATTGATCACGGATATTATAAATCATTTTGAGATATTTTATAATGAAGAAGATTTGCTGTATTTTACCGAGTTAAGTCGAAATTTTAAAGATGTAGAAGATTTTGTATTTAATTACACAAAGCTTACTCAATCATCTATATCAAAAGATAAACAAGGTATAAGAGTGCTAACCATACATAAATCCAAAGGATTGGAATTTCCAACTGTTTTAATTATGGATAGGCTGAAGCGACCAAGAAATTCGACTGAAACTTTATTGTTTGATTATGATGGAATTCAGCTAAACAACATATTTTTAAGGATCAAAGGCAGAGAAAACGTAGACACAGATTATGCTCTGGCAAAAGAGAAAGAGAAAGTGTATGAGGGTGAGGATTTGCTGAACGCTCAATACGTTGCTTTTACAAGAGCAAAAAATAATCTGATCATATTTGCAAAAGAAAAAAATTCAGCATTTGAAAATCTTGATCTTCAATCTTATGAAACAGGAAAAATCGTTGTATCTGAAGAAAAAGAAAAAACTACTATACAAGAAGACATAGATATTTATATTCCTGAAAAATACGGAAGTCAAAAGCAAGAGAAAAATGATAGTTTAAACATGAAAAGCGGTGATATATACTCTATTGACTTTGGATTAGGACTTCATTATATGTTAGAGATCATAGGAGGATTTGATAAAGTATTTGTAGATGATGCTTATAATGCATTGAAAAACAGATATGGTTTGATTCTTAGTGAAGAAGATCTGATTGAAATAAAAAATAGAGTCCTTGGTCTTTTGGAAGATAAGGTCTTTTTATCTTTGATAGATGGCGGGAAGATACATAAAGAGCAGCCGATTTATTATGATTCTGAGAGAAAACAGCTTGATCTATTGATAGAAAAAGAAGGCGAAATTATCGTACTTGACTATAAAACTTCAAATTTTTCTTACGAGTCACATTTGGTACAAGTAGAACTATATAAGAGAGCACTTGAAGATATATATAAAAAGAAGTGTTCGGCATATTTGTGTTACTTGAAGCATGAAAGTTGTGAAATAATAAATTTAAGCGATAAAAGCTGAAAATTAACTGAATTTAAGCTAAATAAAAGTTTTATTTAACTACAATCACCTTTCAAAATAATTTTGGCAAAGGTAAAAATGATGAAAGCAACAATTGCTATTAAGCCAAACGAAGTAAAACGCGAATGGATAATCGTAGATGCTACAGGTAAGAGATTCGGTAGAATCTTGACTGAAGTAGCAACACTTCTAAGAGGCAAACATAAGCCTTACTTTACTCCAAATGTTGATTGTGGCGATTATGTTGTCATAATAAATGCAGAGAAAGTTGAGTTTAGTGGAAATAAATTGGATACAAAACAGTATCATAGGCACACTGGATATTTTGGTGGAGTAAGAAGCGACAAGCTTGATGATCTACTTAAAAATAATCCGGCAAAATTGTATAAACTAGCAGTTAGAGGGATGTTGCCTAAGTCAAATCTCGCTAAAGACATGATCAAAAAACTTAAAGTTTATGCTGGCAGTGAGCATCCTCACACAGCTCAAATTAGTAAGCTAGAAGGAAAATAGATGGCAAAAGTATATGCAACAGGCAAAAGAAAAACAGCTATTGCCAAAGTATGGGTAGCTCCTGGAAGCGGAAATATTATAGTTAACGGTATTGACTTTGAAGCATGGCTTGGTGGTTTAGAGACTATCAAAAAAAGAGTTCGTCAACCACTAGAATTAACAAAGCAAATAGAAGCTGTAGATATTAAAGCTACAACATTCGGTGGTGGTTATTCTGCACAAGCAGATGCGTTAAGACACGGAATTTCAAAAGCATTAGCTTCTATGGATGCAGACTTCAGAACTATTTTAAAGCCTTATGGTTTACTTACTCGTGACTCAAGAATAGTTGAGAGAAAGAAATTTGGTAAAAGAAAAGCAAGAAGAAGTCCACAATTTTCTAAAAGATAATTTATTGAGATTGCTAAAGTATTGCAAGATACTGGCGATTTCACTTACTTGGAGGGGCTTTGCCCCTCACCTACAACAAAATCCGTGAAAAAAATCCTTATCAGCTCATGTTTACTAGGTGAAAATGTAAAATATGACGGCACAAACAATGATATCCGTAATCACCCTTTTATAAAACACTTATTGGATTTAGATCTTTTTGTTCCTGTATGTCCTGAGATATTAGGAGGTTTATCGACTCCCAGAGTGCCTGTAGAAATTATAGGTAAAAAAGCTATAGATAAAAACGGTGATGATAAAACCAAAGAATTTCACTTAGGTGCTTCTAAAGCTTATGATCTAGCACAAGAAGAAGGCATAAAGATGGCTATATTAAAAAGTAGAAGTCCATCTTGCGGCGTTGGATATATTTATGATGGAAGCTTTAGTAAGAAGCTTGTTAAAAATGACGGTGTAAGTGCTAGCCTCCTAAAAAGCCATAATATTGCTGTCTTCAGCGAGGATGATCTAAAGTCTGCAGAGAATTTCTGGAAAAATTTATAAATATCACAAATAAGACAAAATACATCTAATTTACTATTTGTTTAAAAAAGATTAATTTCACATTTAATAAACAATCCTATAATTCTTTTACCAAGACGCAACCCTCCTTTTTATAGAACGAATATATTTTTTGAAAGAGCGTCCGAGTTGCCCACCTCGGACGCAATTT